>JBBAPM010000064.1:0-1027 GCA_040400835.1 Steroidobacteraceae bacterium | reverse complement strand
GCGCCCGGCGTGAAGCTCGGCGCGCGGGTGCGCCACGCGCGCTTCGGCGCCGGCGTCGTGCTCAGCATCGAGGGCCAGGGGCCGCAGGCCCGCATCCAGGTCAACTTCGAGGGCGAAGGCGCGAAGTGGCTGATGCTGCAGTACGCCAACCTCACGCCCGTCTGAAGCCAGCCTGACGGCGGCCTGAGGCCGCTACAGGTCGGCTACACTTGCCGCCCATGACCCTGAACGCCTTCCACGCGCGGCTCGAGGCCGCGGCGACCGCCCACGGCTCCCTGGTCTGCGTCGGGCTCGACCCCGAGATCGAGCGCTTCCCCGTCCCGCTGCGCGGCCGGTCGGACGCCATCCTCGCCTTCAACCGCGCCATCGTCGACGCCACCGCCGACCTCGTCTGCGCCTACAAGCCGCAGATCGCGCACTACGCCGCGGTGGGCGCCGAGGACCAGCTGCAGGACACGATCCGCTACATCCGCGAACGTGCGCCCGGCGTGCCGGTGATCCTCGACTCGAAGCGCGGCGACATCGGCAGCACCGCCGCCAAGTACGCCGACGAGGCCTTCAAGCGCTACGGCGCGGACGCCGTCACCGTGAACCCCTACCTCGGGCGCGACTCGGTGGAGCCGTTCCTCGAGCACGCCGACAAGGGCATCGTCATCCTCTGCCGCACCTCGAACGCGGGCGCGCGCGAGTTCCAGGACCTCATGGTCGGCGACCGCAAGCTCTACCAGGTCGTGGCGGAGAAGGTCGCCGAGGAATGGAACACGCGCGGCAACTGCCTGCTCGTGGTCGGGGCGACCTATCCGGAGGAGCTCGCCGACATCCGCGCGCGCACCGGCGGCATGACCTTCCTGGTGCCGGGCGTCGGCGCGCAGGGCGGCGACGTACGCCGCGCGGTGCAGGCCGGCATGACGCCGGGCGGCGGCGGGCTCGTCATCAACTCGTCGCGCGGCATCCTCTACGCCGGGTCGGGCGAAGATTTCGCGGCGGCCGCGCGCCGTGCGACACTGGAGCTGCGCGACGCGATCGA
>JBBAPM010000063.1:0-1068 GCA_040400835.1 Steroidobacteraceae bacterium | reverse complement strand
CGCTGCACGATCATGTGGGTCGTGCGCTTGTTGGTGCGGGTCTTCTTGCCCTTGGTGTTCCAGCCCCAGGGCGACACGGGGTGCGGGTTGCCCTGGCCGGACTTGCCCTCACCGCCGCCGTGCGGGTGGTCGACCGGGTTCATCGCGAGGCCGCGGACCGTCGGACGGATGCCGAGCCAACGCTTCGCACCGGCCTTGCCGTAGCTGCGCAGGTTGTGCTCGTCGTTGCTCATCTCGCCGATGGTGGCGCGGCAGTCGATGTGCACCTTGCGCGTCTCGCCCGACTTGAGGCGGATGTAGGCGTAGATGCCCTCGCGCGCGGTGAACTGCACCGAGCCGCCGGCGCTGCGCGCGAGCTGACCGCCCTTGCCGGGCTTGAGCTCCACGTTGTGCACCGTGCTACCGACCGGGATGTGGCGCAGCTGCATGGCGTTGCCGGCCTTGATCGGGGCGTCCGCGCCCGAGCGGATCTCGTCGCCCGGCACCACGCCCTTCGGCGCGAGGATGTAGCGGCGCTCGCCGTCGGCGTACTTGATGAGCGCGATGTGGCCGGTGCGGTTCGGGTCGTGCTCGATGCGCTCGACCACGCCCTTCACGCCGTCCTTGTCGCGCTTCAGGTCGATGATGCGGTACTTCTGGCGCGAGCCGCCGCCCTTGTGGCGCGTCGTGATGCGGCCGTAGGCGTTGCGGCCGCCGGTCTTCGACTGGCGCGCGGTCAACGGCTCATGCGGGCCGCCCTTCCAGAGGTGCGACTTGTCGATCTTGACGACGAACCGGGTGCCCGGCGACGTCGGCTTCATCTTGACGAGTGCCATCAGCCCTTCCTCGATTCGTAGTCGATGGTCTGGCCCGGCGCGAGGCGCACATAGGCCTTCTTCCAATCCTGCGTGCGTCCCGGCGTCTTGCCGAAGCGGCGCGTCTTGCCGCTCTCGTTCACGACGTTCACGGCCGCGACCTTCACCTCGAACATGAGCTCGACGGCCGCCTTGATGTCAGGCTTGCTGGCGTCGCGGCGCACGCGGAAGGCGTACTGGTTGGCGTTCTGCATGGCGAGCGCGGTCTTCTCGG
>JBBAPM010000062.1:0-1107 GCA_040400835.1 Steroidobacteraceae bacterium | reverse complement strand
CTGAAAGGCCGTCGATTATTCGGGGCGCGCGGAAATAGAAGGCATTTCCCGGACGTCTTGGGAGCATGACGAAGCCGGGCGTTGCCTATCCGAAGGTCCGCGAGCCGCAGCGCTCGCAGTCGTCGTTCCGCGTCGAGGTCATCGATGAGCTGATCGGCGAGGACCACCCCGCGAGGCTGCTGTGGGATGTGCTGGGCGAGTTCGACCTGAAGCCCTTCTTCGCGCAGACGCGCTCCGCGGAGGGCGCCACCGGGCGCAGCGTCCTCAGCCCTCGCATGAAGCTCACCCTCTGGCTCTTCGCCATCGCCGACGGCGTCGGCAGCGCGCGCCGCATCGCCGAGCTCACCACCACCCACGCCGCCTACCGCTGGATCGTCGGCGACCTCGCCATCGGCCACCACGCCCTCTCGGAGTTCCGCGCCGCCCACGGCGACGCCTTCGACGCGCTCTTCACCGACGTCCTCGCGCAACTGACGCACCGCGGCCTGATCGACATGGCTGTCATGGGGCAGGACGGCACCCGCGTCCGCGCCGCGGCCAGCGCGCCCTCCTTCCGCTCCTGGGGCTCGCTGCTGGAGTGCCGCACCCAGGCCGAGCTGCACCTCAAGGCGGTGCTCGCGCAGGGCGACGACCCGGAGCTGAGCAAGGCGCAGAAGGCGCGCCGCGTGTCGGCGGCGAAGGACTACCAGCGCAGGGTCGAGGAGGCGATCGCGGCGTGCAAGGAGCAGCGCGAGCAGCGGCCCGAGTCGGTGGCGCGCGGCTCGACCACCGACGCGGAGGCGCGGGTGATGAAGATGGCCGACGGTGGCTTCCGCCCCGCCTACAACGTCCAGTACGGGGTGGTGGGGGACAAGATGGGCGGCCCCCGCACGATCGTGGGCGTGCGCGTGACGAACGTCGGGAGCGACCTCGGGAGCCTGGTGCCGATGGTGGCGCAGGTGGAGCGTCGGACGGGCGCGCTGCCGGGGGCGGTGGTGGCCGACACCAACCACGCGAGCCACGAGGACATCGCGGCGCTGACGGCGTGCGGCATCCAGCCGATCGTGTCCCCGCCCCGGCCGCGCAAGGGCGCGACGGGCGCCCACGTCGATCGCTCGTCGCCGATCG
>JBBAPM010000061.1:0-1665 GCA_040400835.1 Steroidobacteraceae bacterium | reverse complement strand
GGGCGAGCGCCAGGAAACGCAGCTTGTCGTTGGCGTCCGAGGCGTTCGAGATGAGTTCGCGCAGGAAGATCTCGCGGTGGCTGTAGAGCGAGTGGATCATGAGCTTCAGGAGCTCACGCACCTCGGCCTGGAAGCCGTGCTTCTCTGCGCTGTTCGGGGGGGTGGGGGCGCCGTTCCCGGCGCTGGAAGGGTCGGTCGACGCGGTCGTCGGTTCGGTCATGTCAGAGCTCCACACGAGGCCCGCACACAAGGGCCTTTGCAGCATGGGGCCGAGGCGCGTGGTTTCAAGGGGGTGTCGTCACCTCACGCCAGGATCCGGGCGCGAGCCCCTCGAGACCGATGCGGCCGATCCGCACACGTACCAACCGCAGCGTCGGGAAGCCGACCCGGGCCGTCATGCGACGCACCTGACGGTTGCGCCCTTCGCGCAGGGTGAGCTCGACCCAGGAGGTCGGGATGCGGGCCCGGTAACGGATGGGTGGATCGCGCGACCAGAGGTCCGGGGGTTCGTCGATGCGCTGCGCCTCGGCGGAACGGGTCGTGAAGTCGCCGAGATCCACGCCCTGCCGCAGCCTCGCGAGGGCCTCCTCGGTCACGAGGCCCTCCACCTGCGCCCAGTAGACCTTGGGCAGTTTGTGCCGCGGTTCGGTGATGCGCGCCTGCAACGGCCCGTCATCGGTCAACAGCAGCAGACCCTCGCTGTCGTGGTCGAGACGGCCTGCGGGATGGACGCGCGGGATGCGGATGTGATCCGCGAGCGTCGACCTACCGGGCTCCGGCGTGAACTTGCAGAGCACTCCGTAGGGCTTGTTGAAGGCGATGAGCATGGCGCGTCGGACGCCCGCCGCCTGCGGTTCAGCCCTTCACCACCCGGTAGCAGGGCACATAGGCCGAGCCGGGCAGCTTCATGCGCTGCTGGGCCACGAACGAGGCGAGGAGCTCGTCGAGCATGTGGGTGATGGCCGGGTCGCCGACGATCTCGAAGGGACCGTGGCGCTCGATGGCGCGGATGCCGTTCTCCTTCACGTTGCCGGTGACGATGCCGGAGAACGCGCGGCGCAGGTCGGCGGCGAGCTCGTGCACGGGCTGGTCGCGGTGCAGGCGCAGGGTGCGCATCGAGGCGTGGGTCACCTCGAAGGGCCGCTGGAACTCGGGGTCGATGCGCAGCAGCCAGTTGTAGTTGTAGGAGTCGGACTCGCGGCGACGGGACTCGCGCACGGTCTCGACGCCGCGGTCCATGATGCGGGCGACCTCGGCGGGGTCGTCGATGACGATGCGGATGCGCTCGAGCGCGGCGGGGCCGAGCGTGCCGGCGAGGAAGGTGCGGATGCGCTCGAAGTATTCCGCGCTCGCGCGCGGACCGGTGAGCACCAGCGGGAACGGCTGCGCGGCGTTCGCCGGGTCGAGCAGGATGCCGAGCAGGTAGAAGATCTCCTCGGCGGTGCCGACGCCGCCCGGGAACACGACGAGGCCGTGCGCCACCCGCACGAAGGCCTCGAGCCGCTTCTCGATGTCGGGCAGGATCACGAGGTTGTTGACGATGGGGTTCGGCGGCTCTGCGGCGATGATGCCGGGCTCGGTGAGGCCGATGTAGCGGCCGCCGACGATGCGCTGCTTCGCGTGGCCGATGGTCGCGCCCTTCATCGGGCCCTTCATGGCGCCCGG
>JBBAPM010000060.1:0-1668 GCA_040400835.1 Steroidobacteraceae bacterium | reverse complement strand
TTCGCCTCGCGCAACTTCTATCCCTCGTTCCTCGCCGCGCTCACCATCGACCAGGATCCGCAGCGCTATTTCCCGGGCGTGCAGCGCGCCGCGCCGCTGCGCCCCGTCGAGATCGCGCTGCCGACGGCGGTGGCGGCGGCGGAGCTCGGCCGTCTGCTCGATCTGCCGCAGCCCGTGCTGCGCGAGCTCAACCCCGCGCTGCGTCCCGCGGTCTGGAACGGCGAGCGACCGGTGCCGGCGGGGTATCGGCTGCGGCTGCCGACCGGGAGTCCCTGGACGCCCGAGCGGCTCGCGGCCGTGCTGCGCGTCACACCTCCGGCGCTCGGCGCCGCAGGAGCCACCGCGAGCGACACCGCCGCGCCCTGAGCCGCGCCAACAATCAACGCCTATAATCAGCGGATGAGTCTGCCGTCACGCTGGTGCATCGCGATGCTGTGGGTCGTCCTGTCGGTCGTCCTCTCGGCCGTCGCGCCTGCCGCGAACGCCGCGCCCGTCGTGACCATCGCGACCATCGCGACCGCCGCCAGCGCCTCCTCGACGCCCAACTTCGACTCGCGCACCGCGCGGCTGCGCGACTCCGACCTCCCTATCGCGACCCATGTGGTGGTGCACAAGGCCGAGCGCCGCCTCGAGATCTTCCAGGGCGATGAGCAGCTGCGCGAGTTCCGCATCGCGCTCGGCGGCGACCCCACCGGCCACAAGATGTTCGAGGGCGATTCGCGCACGCCGGAAGGCCGCTACATGCTCGGCGTACGCAACGCACGCAGCGAGTTCTTCCTCTCGATGCATGTCTCCTACCCGAACGCCGCCGACACGGCGCGCGCCCGCAAGATGGGCCGGCGCCCGGGTGGCCTCATCATGGTCCACGGTCAGCCGAACGAGCCGAAGCGCTCCGCACGCTATTACGAGAGCGAGGACTGGACCGACGGCTGTATCGCGCTCACCAACGCCGACATGATGGAGTTCTGGCTGCTGGTGCCCTCCAACACCCCGATCGACATCCGGCCCTGATCCCGCGCCGTCCGAGAGACCCCATGGAAACCAGCATCGTCATCCCCGAGTCCGTCGACGCGCGCGTCGCGCCGCGCGGCGCGCTCGAGACGCTCTCGCAGGAGGAGATGGAGCAGTTGCTGTCGAGCGGGCAGGGCGGCCTGTATCCGCTCTTCCGCCGCTGCGCGCTCGCCGTGCTCAACGCCGGCAGCGATACCGACGACGCGCGCGCCATCTTCGAGCGCTACCGCGACTTCGACATCAAGCTCGTGCGCCACTCCTTCGGCGTCAAGCTCGAGATCAAGAACGCGCCCGCGATGGCCTTCGTCGACGGCCAGATGATCCGCGGCACCAAGGAGCTGCTGTTCGCGGTGCTGCGCGACGTCGTCTACACCGCCAACGAGATCGTCGAGAGCGGCCGCTTCGACCTCTCGAAGCCCCAGTCCATCACCAACGCCGTGTTCCACATCCTGCGCAACGCGCGGCTGATGGGCCACAAGCTGCGGCCGAATCTCGTCGTCTGCTGGGGCGGCCACTCCATCAACCGGGTCGAGTACGAGTACACCAAGAAGGTCGGCTACGAGCTCGGTCTGCGCGGCCTCGACGTCTGCACCGGCTGCGGTCCGGGCGCCATGAAGGGCCCGATGAAGGGCGCGACCATCGGCCACGCGAAGCAGC
>JBBAPM010000059.1:0-1732 GCA_040400835.1 Steroidobacteraceae bacterium | reverse complement strand
ACTCTTAATCAATTGGTCGTAGGTTCGATCCCTACACGGCCCACCATCCCCGCCTCCGAGGCGAAAGTGGCGGAACTGGTAAACGCACTGGATTTAGGTTCCAGCGGGGCAACCCTTGAGAGTTCGAGTCTCTCCTTTCGCACCATCTTCTAGACGGATCAGCCAGGAATCAGCATGCAGGTATCAGTGAGCACGGTGGCGGGCCTCGAGCGCCGCATCGAAGTGGCGGTTCCCGCCGAGCGCGTCTCGGGCGAGATCGAGTCGCGCCTCAAGCAACTCGCGAAGACCGCGCGCCTCAAGGGCTTCCGCCCGGGCAAGGCGCCGCTCGCGGTGGTGCGCCAGCAGTTCGCCTCGCAGGTGCAGACCGAGGTCGTGGGCGACCTGCTGCGCGAGTCGTACTCGGAGGCCGTCAGCCGCGAGAACCTGAAGCCCGCCACCGACCCGCGCATCGAGAACCTCTCGGCCGAGCCGGGCGCGGACCTGCGCTTCACCGCGCTGCTCGAGGTCATGCCCGAGGTCAAGGTCAAGCCCGTCTCGGAGCTCGCCATCGAGCGCCCGACCGCCGACATCACCGACGCCGACATCGACGCGATGCTCGAGTCCATGCGCCGCCAGCGGCCGGACTACGTCGCCGTCGAGCGCGCCGCCGCCGATGGCGACCGCGTCACCGTCGACTTCGAAGGCCGCATCGACGGCGAGACCTTCCAGGGCGGCAGCGCCACCGGCATCAAGTTCGTGCTCGGCAAGGGCCAGATGCTCGCCGAGTTCGAGCAGGGCGTGCGCGGCGCGAAGGCGGGCGAGGCCCGCACGCTGACCGTGAACTTCCCGGCCGACTACGGCAGCGCGACCGTCGCCGGCAAGACCGCCGAGTTCGCGGTCACGGTCACGGCCGTCGAGGAAGAGAAGCTCCCCGCCATCGACGATGCGTTCTGCGAGGCCTTCGGCGTCGCCGAGGGCGGCGTCGAGGCGCTGCGCCGCGACGTGCGCGAGAGCATGCAGCGCGAGCTCGCGGGCGCCGTCCGCGGCCGCGTGCGCACGCAGGTGCTCGATGCGCTGCACGACGCCAACCCCCTCGAGGTCCCGAAGGGCATGGTCGCCGAGACCGTGCAGAGCATGCAGATGGACTTCGCGCGCCGCGTCGGCATCCGCGACCCGAAGCAGCTGCCCGCACCCGAGGGCATGATCGAGCCTGCGCGTCGCCGCGTGGCGCTCGGCCTCGTGGTCGGCGAGCTCATGCGCGCGCAGGACATGAAGGTCGACCGCGCGCGCGTGCAGGCCCGCCTCGCCGAGCTCGTGGGCGACCACCCGCAGGCCGACGAGATGCGCCGTCAGTACCTGCAGAACGCCGATGCGATGCGCCAGATCGAGTCCGCCACCCTCGAGGACCAGCTCATCGACTGGGTGCTCTCGCAGGCGCGCGTGACCGACAAGCCCACGACCTTCAGCGAGCTGACCGGCTTCGGCAAGACCCAGCCCAACGAGTGAGCGACACCCGCATGAACGAGCAAGCCCTCAACCTGGTGCCGATGGTCGTCGAGCAGACGGCCCGCGGCGAGCGCGCCTACGACATCTACTCGCGCCTGCTCAAGGAACGCGTGATCTTCGTCGTGGGTCCCGTCGAGGACCACATGGCGAACCTCATCGTCGCGCAGCTGCTGTTCCTCGAGTCCGAGAACCCGGACAAGGACATCTCGCTCTACATCAACTCGCCGGGCGGCTCGGTGAGCGCGGG
>JBBAPM010000058.1:0-1754 GCA_040400835.1 Steroidobacteraceae bacterium | reverse complement strand
CCAAGGGCAAGAAGACCCGCACCAACAAGCGCACGACCCACATGATCGTGCAGCGTCGCCAGAACAAGGTCCGCTGAGCGGCCTCGGAACGCAGGAGCCAACAGTGCCTCGCTCACTCAAGAAAGGTCCGTTCGTCGACCTCCACCTCGTCAAGAAGGTGCAGGTCGCGACCGCGAAGAACGATCGCAAGCCGATCAAGACCTGGTCGCGCCGTTCGATGGTGCTGCCGGAGATGGTCGGCCTCACCATCGCCGTCCACAACGGCAAGCAGCACATCCCCGTGCTCGTGACCGAGAACATGGTCGGCCACAAGCTCGGCGAGTTCGCGCCCACCCGCACCTTCAAGTCGCACTCCGGCGACAAGAAAGTCTCGTCCTGAGCCCGGGGTAAAAGATGGAAGCCATCGCAAAACTCAAGCACGCGCGCATCTCGCCGCAGAAGTGCCGCCTCGTCGCCGACGTGGTGCGCGGCAAGCCCGTGGGCAACGCCCTCGCGACGCTGCGCTTCATGCCGAAGAAGGGCGCCGAGATCGTCCTCAAGGTCCTCGAGTCCGCCGTCGCCAACGCCGAGAACAACCAGGGCGCCGACGTGGACGAGCTCAAGGTGCACCGCATCATGGTCGACACCGCCCCGGTGCTGAAGCGTGCCTCCTCCCGCGCCAAGGGCCGCGGTGCCCGCATCGTCAAGCGCAACAGCCACATCACCGTCGTGGTCAGCGACGGCAGGAAGGACTGATCCATGGGCCAGAAAGTCAATCCGATCGGCATCCGCCTCGGCATCACCCGCGAGTGGTCCTCGAAGTGGTACGCCGGCAAGAAGCAGTTCCCGGCGCTCGTGCACACCGATTTCCGCGTGCGTGAGTTCCTGCGCAAGAAGCTCGCCGAGGCCAGCGTCTCGCGCATCCACATCGAGCGCGCCGCCAACAAGGTGAACATCACCATCCAGACGGCGCGCCCCGGCATCGTCATCGGCAAGAAGGGCGAGGACATCGAGAAGCTCCGCCTGGACACGGCGAAGATGCTCGGCCGCCCGGTCGCCGACATCCGCCTCAACATCGCCGAGATCCGCAAGCCGGAGCTCGACGCGCAGCTCGTCGCCGACGGCATCGCGCAGCAGATCGAGAAGCGCGTGATGTTCCGCCGCGCCATGAAGCGCGCCGTGATGAGCACCATGCGCAGCGGCGCGCTCGGCATCAAGGTGCGCCTGTCGGGCCGCCTGAACGGCGCGGAGATCGCGCGCACCGAGTGGTCGCGCGAGGGCCGCATCCCGCTGCACACCTTCCGCGCCGACATCGACTACGGCTTCGGCGAGGCGCGCACCACCTACGGCGTGATCGGCGTCAAGGTGTGGATCTTCAAGGGCGAGGTCTTCGAGAAGGAAGACCTCAGCAAGCCGGAGGCCGAGGCCCCGGCCGCCCCGGCGACCGACGGCGCGGCTCCGGCCGCGGCCCCGGCGGCTTGAGCGCAGGAGGGACACCGTCATGATGCAACCCAAGCGCACCAAGTACCGCAAGCAGTTCAAGGGCGACAACGCCGGGCTCGCGCAGCGCGGCAACACGGTCGCGTTCGGCGACTTCGGCCTGAAGGCCACCGAGCGCGCGCGCATGACCGCCCGCGAGATCGAGGCCGCGCGCCGTGCCATGGCCCGCGCCGTGAAGCGCGGCGGCCAGATCTGGATCCGCGTCTTCCCGGACGTGCCCGTCTCCAAGAAGCCCCTCGAGGTCCGCATGGGCGCGGGCAAGGGCAACGTGGAGT
>JBBAPM010000057.1:0-1802 GCA_040400835.1 Steroidobacteraceae bacterium | reverse complement strand
CCCTCGTGCTATTCGGCAGCTACAACGAGCGCATGTACCTGGCCGAGCTCGGACCCCGTGCCATGTTCATCCCGGCGTCGTTCCCGGGAGCCATCATCCGTCGCCACACCGGTACGCCCTTCATGGGCTACTCGGGCGCGACCTACCTCGTGCAGGAGGTGTGCAACGCGCTGTTCGATGCGCTGTTCCACATCCTGCCGCTCGCCACCGACATGGACAAGGTGGAGGCGACGCCCGCCCGCGCCGCCCGCGAGGCGAGCGCCTGGGACGAGGAGGCCTTGAAGCTGCTCGACGAGTACGTCGAGCACGAACCGTATCTGGTGCGCATCTCCGCCGCCAAGAGCCTACGCGACCGCGCCGAGCGCGACGCGAGGCTCGCCGGCGAGGAGCGCGTCACGGCGGCCCGCGTGTCACGCGCGCGGGCGGAGCTCGCCGGAGGGCGTGCGGCATGAAGAGGATGGTCATGCCGGCGGCGCAGGCCGCAGTTGATGGGGGGATGAATTGTCGCGCGACGGCTTCCGCGGTTGCCGTCGCAGGCGGAGGCCTCGCGGCCGATGCCGACAATCCCTGCCGCGCGGGAGTGCGCGGGACAAGCAACGTTGTTTAGTTAGGAGGAATGTCCAATGGCTGAAGGAAAGAGCATCTCGGGAGCCACACCGGATGAGGCGCGAGCCATCAACCGGTTCTTCTGGATGAGCACCTGGTTGTGGTTCGCCACTTCCGTGCTCGCGCACTTCCTGATCTGGAACTGGGTCCCCTGGTTCTGATCGATACGCAATCCAAGGAGAAACGAACATGTGGCGTATATGGATGGTTATGGATCCCCGCAAGGTGATCATCATCGGCGGTGCCCTCGTTGCGACGATCGTCGCGACGAACCACTTCGTCCAGCTGAGCACGAAGTACTCGTGCTGGCTCGACGGCACGGGTAGCGGCACCTGTCTGGCTCCGGCGCCTGCTGCTGCGCGCAACGTGCAGCACAACGCTCCGCTGCCGAACTGAGCTGGGCCGCTTCAGGCGGCGGGCCGGGAGATCCGGTCCGCTGCCTGCGGCGGCTGACCTGCCCACGGGACACAAGACAGCCCATCGACGGGGAACAGTCATGGCAATGCTAAATTTCGAACGGAAGTACCGGGTCCGCGGAGGCACGCTGATCGGCGGCGACCTCTTCGACTACTGGATCGGTCCCTTCTACGTCGGTTTCTTCGGTCTGCTGGCCGCGTTCTTCGCGGTCGCCGGCACGCTGCTGCTGGTGTACGGCGCCGCGATCGGGCCGACCTGGAACCTCTGGCAGATCAACATCGCGCCGCCCGACCTCAAGTACGGCCTCGGCCCCGCGCCGTTGCACGAGGGCGGGTTGTGGCAGCTGGTGACGATCTGCGCGCTCGGCGCCTTCACGTCATGGGCGCTGCGCGAGGTGGAGATCTGCCGCAAGCTCGGCATGGGCCTGCACGTCCCGGTGGCGTTCGGCAGCGCGATCCTCGCGTACGCCACGCTGCAGGTGGTGCGGCCGGTGCTGCTCGGCGCCTGGGGGCACGCGTTCCCCTACGGCATCTACAGCCACCTCGACTGGGTGTCGAACATCGCCTACCAGTACCTGCACTTCCACTACAACCCGGCGCACATGGTCGCGGTGACGTTCTTCTTCACCACCGTGCTGGCGCTGGCGCTGCACGGCTCGCTGGTGCTGTCGGCGCTCAACCCGCCGAAGGGCGAGGTGGTCAAGGGCTCGGAGCACGAGAACACGTTCTTCCGCGACAACATCGGCTACTCGATCGGCACGCTCGGCATCCACCGCTTCG
>JBBAPM010000056.1:0-1973 GCA_040400835.1 Steroidobacteraceae bacterium | reverse complement strand
ACCTCAGCTTCACCGCGGGCGTGCTGCTGTGGCCGTTCGTGTTCGTGATGACCGATATCATCAACGAGTACTTCGGCCGTCGCGGCGTACGGTTCATCTCGTGGGTGGCGGTGGCGTTCATCTGCTACGCCTTCGTCGCCGCCTACGCGACGATCGCGCTCGCGCCCGCCGGGTTCTGGGTCGACGCCAACCGCAGCCTCGGCGTGCCGGACATCCAGCAGGCCTTCGCGCAGATCTTCGGTCAGGGCCTGTGGATCATCATCGGTTCGGTGACCGCGTTCCTGATCGGTCAGCTCATCGACGTGAAGGTGTTCCACCGCATCCGCCGCGCCACGGGCGAGAACCATGTCTGGCTGCGCGCCACCGGGTCGACCGCCGTCTCGCAGCTCATCGACAGCTTCGTGGTGCTCTACATCGCCTTCGTGCTCGGCCCCCAGAAGTGGCCGATATCGCAGTTCCTCGCCGTCGGCACCATCAACTACATCTACAAGCTGCTCGCCGCGATCGCGCTGATCCCGCTGATCTACCTCGTCCGGCGGCTCATCAAGTCCTACCTCGGCAAGGCCGAGGCCGAGCGGCTCGAGAACGAGGCCGCGGCCGACTGACGCCGCCGCCGTCAGTGCAGCAGCGCCGCGAAGCGGCGTCGCGCCACCGCCAACCGGGGGTCATCCGGCGCGAAGAGCGAGAAGGCCGCGAGCACGTCCGTCCGTCCTTCGCCCGTGGCGTAGCGCCGGTTGCGCTGGGCCGCGCCGAGCAGCGCCTCGAGCCCCGCGTCCAGATCGTCGCGCAGCAGCGCGCGCGCCGCGGTGATCCGCGCGCTCTGGATCGCGTCCGTCTCGTCCGGCGAGGCGGCGATGCCCGCGAAGCGCACGAGCGCGCGCCCGGCATGCACCGCCGGGTCCGACTGTGCGACGGGCGGCAGTGCGTCGAGCGCGGAGTTGGCCTCGGCGGGCGAACCGGTGAGGGCGAGGCAGGCGGCGAGCTCCGCCGCGGACTCCGCGTCCTGCGTGCCGCGCAGCGGCGCGAGCAGCGCGAGCGCGGCGGCGTGCTGCCCGCGACAACGCAGGGCGCGCGCCTCGGCGATCAGGTCGGCGCCGTCCTTCGGCACGTACGGGGCGACGAACGCGCGCATCGCCTGCAGCGGCTGGGCGCCCGTCGTCTCGGCGACGACGCGGCCGTGGCGGAAGAGCTTCACCGCCGGGATGCTGCGGATCGCGTACCGGGCGGCGAGCGCGGGTTCGGCGTCGGTGTCGACCTTGACGACCTTGAGCTTCGCGCCCGCCTCCGCGGCGAGTCTCTCGAGCACCGGGGCGAGCGTGCGGCAGGGGCCGCACCATGCCGCCCAAAAATCCACCAGCACGGGCACCTCGGCCGAGGCCGCGAGCACCTCTTGCGCGAATCGGTCTGTGGTCACGGCCATGACGCTGGACATGTTCAATCGGCCCTGCAAAACGGGCACAATGCGCCCGCTTCGGGAGGATGGGGCGGTTTCCCGGCATTTCAAGCCCTCCGCACCGTCCTCCGCTCACCAGAACCGACCCAGGAGCCCTTCATGACCCTTGCACGCCTCTCCGTCGTCTCCGCCGCCGTCGCGCTCGCGCTCGGCCTGCTGCCGTCCGAGGCCGCCGCCGAGTGGAAGGGCAAGGGCGAGGTCGGCGCCGTGATGGCCCGCGGCAACTCCGACGCCGATACCGTCAACATCAAGCTCGACATGTCGCGCGAGCTCGACCGCTGGAAGCACAACTTCGGCGTCCTCGCGCTGCGCGCCACCAACGACGGCGACAAGACCGCCGAGCGCTACGGCGCCTACTGGCAGAGCGACCACAAGTTCAGCGACCGCAGCTACTGGTTCGGCGGACTGCGCTACGAGGACGACCGCTTCAGCGGCTTCGACTACCAGGCGAGCGCCACCACCGGCGTCGGCCGCAAGTTCATCGACACCGACACCACCAAGTTCAGCGGCCAGGTCGGCG
>JBBAPM010000055.1:0-2331 GCA_040400835.1 Steroidobacteraceae bacterium | reverse complement strand
ACGAAGGAGGAGGGCGGTCGTCACACGCCGTTCTTCAAGGGCTATCGTCCGCAGTTCTACTTCCGCACGACCGACGTCACCGGGACGATCGAGCTGCCGGGCGACACCGAGATGGTGATGCCGGGCGACAACATCAAGATGACGGTCGAGCTGATCGCGCCGATCGCGATGGAGGACGGTCTGCGCTTCGCCATCCGCGAAGGCGGCCGCACCGTCGGCGCCGGCGTGGTCGCGAAGATCCTCAAGTAATCCGTACCCAAAGGCACAAAGAAAATGGCCAACCAGAACATCCGCATCAGGCTGAAGGCGTTCGACCATCGCCTGATCGACAACTCGGCGCGCGAGATCGTCGAGACGGCGAAGCGCACCGGCGCCACGGTCAAGGGGCCGGTGCCGCTGCCGACCAAGATGGAGCGCTACACGCTGCTCGTCAGCCCGCACGGCGACAAGGACGCGCGGGACCAGTTCGAGCTGCGCACGCACAAGCGGCTGATGGACATCCTGAACCCCACCGACAAGACCGTGGACGCCCTCATGCGCCTCGAGCTGCCGGCGGGCGTGGACGTCCAGATCAAGCTGAACTGACCGGGCGGCGGCCGGGCGGCGAGGGTCGCCCGGCCGATGCCGCTTGCATCGGGCGCGGGTGGCGATTACACTGCGCGCCCTTTTTGACCCCGGGCATTTTCTGGGGAGGGCCGCCGGATTCGGCGGTTTTCGGGCGAGGTTGGCGGTCGGCCGTTTCGGCCAGCCACCAAGACCACTCGAAGCAGTCCGTGGCGGGTCCCGCCGCGGCTTCTTCAGTCGTCGTCCCTCAAGGTCTCCGGTCCGCCGGGGCAGGATTTTGTTGCGCGCGCCAATCGCAGCACGCGCAGGAGTGAGAGGAACATGGCAATCGGTCTCGTCGGCCGCAAGTGCGGCATGACCCGGGTGTTCACCGAGGCGGGCGAATCCGTCCCTGTGACCGTCATCGAGGTCCTTCCGAACCGCGTCACGCAGGTCAAGACCGCCGACAAGGACGGTTACCGCGCGGTGCAGGTCACCTACGGCGCCCGTCGTCCCCAGTTGGTCGGCAAGGCCCTTGCGGGCCATTACGCCAAGGCCGGCTCCGCGCCGGGCAAGGCGCTGCTCGAGTTCCGTCTGGTCGGCAAGGAGGGCGAGGACATCGCCGTCGGCGCCGAGATCAAGGCGGACCACTTCAAGGCGGGCCAGGTGGTCGATGTCACCGGCACCACCATCGGTAAGGGCTTCGCCGGCACCATGAAGCGCCACAACTTCGGCGGCCACAACGCCTCGCACGGTGTGTCGGTCTCGCACCGCACCCCGGGCTCGATCGGCCAGCGCCAGACGCCGGGCCGCGTGTTCCAGGGCAAGCGCATGTCGGGCCACATGGGCGTCGCGCGCCGCACCACCGAGAACCTCAAGGTCGTCGAGGTCGATGCCGAGCGCAACCTGCTGCTGATCCGCGGCGCGGTGCCGGGCGCCGAGGGCGGCCAGGTCGTCGTCCGTCCGTCGGTGAAGGCCGCGCGTCTCGCGCAGCGCAAGAAGATCGTCCCGACCAAGGCCGCCGCCACGGCGAAGCCCAAGAAGTGACCGGGAGCGCACAGGTCATGAAGATCAAGATCGCAGGCGGCTCGAACGAGCTGCAGGTCTCCGAAGCCACCTTCGGACACGAGTACAACGAAGCGCTGGTGCACCAGGTCGTCACCGCGTACCGCAACGCCGGTCGTTCGGGCACCAAGGCCCAGCTGACCAAGGCCGAGGTCCGCGGCGGCGGCAAGAAGCCGCACAGCCAGAAGGGCACGGGCCAGGCCCGCGCCGGTTCCAGCCGCAGCCCGATCTGGGTCGGCGGCGGCCGTGCGTTCGCCGCCAAGCCGCGCAGCTTCGAGCAGAAGGTCAACCGCAAGATGTACCGCGGCGCGCTGCGCTCGATGCTCTCCGAGCTCGTGCGCCAGGACCGCCTGGTCGTCACCGACGGCCTCGAGCTCGAGGCCCCGAAGACCCGTCTGCTCGCGGCCCGCCTCAAGTCCATGTCGCTCGACAAGGTGCTGATCGTGGTCGAGGCCATCGACGAGAAGCTGTTCCTCGCCGCCCGCAACCTGCCGCATGTCGGCGTGCTGCCGGTCACCGCTCTCAACCCGCTCGCGCTCGTCAGCTACGACAAGGTGCTGATGACCGTCGGCGCCGTGAAACTCATCGAGGAGCGCCTGCAATGAGCGCCGTCGTCTCCACCCTCAGCCCCGAGCGCCTGATGGGCGTGCTGCTCGCGCCGCACGTCACCGAGAAGACCGCGCTCGCCATGCAGAACGCCAACCAGTACGCCTTCCGCGTGCG
>JBBAPM010000054.1:0-2336 GCA_040400835.1 Steroidobacteraceae bacterium | reverse complement strand
TCGAGCAGCGCCTCGTGGGCGGCGAGCTCGGCGGCCGTGGGCTCGATGACCGGCAGTTGCCCCGCCGGCCGCGCCGCGGTGGGCGCGATCGCGGCGACGCGGGCGCGGGTTTCGACGAGCTCCAAGGCGCTCTGGCCGCCCGTCATGGCGAGGTAGACCTCGGCGAGGATGCGCGCATCGAGCAGCGCGCCGTGCAGGTCGCGGTTGGAGTTGTCGACGCCGTAGCGCTTGCAGAGCGCGTCGAGGTTGTTGCGCTGACCGGGGTGCATTTCGCGGGCGAGCGCGAGGGTGTCGAGCACCCGGCACAGATTGCCGAGGGGCGGATGCTCGCCCGGCAGACGCGCGATCTCGGCGTCGAGGAACCGCACATCGAAGGCCGCGTTGTGGATCACGAGCTCGGACCCCGCGACGAAGTCCATGAACTCCGCGGCGATCTCGGGGAAGCGCGGCTCGCGCGACAGCCGCTCACGGCTGAGGCCATGCACCCCGAACGCGCCCGGGTCGATGTCACGGTCGGGGTTCAGGTAGCGGTGGAAATGCCGTCCGGTGACCTTGCGGTTGACGATCTCGACGCAGCCGATCTCGATGACGCGGTGGCCTTCGGAGACTTCGAGGCCGGAGGTCTCAGTGTCGAGGATGATCTGACGCATCGCGTTATTTTAACAGCGTGTCGATGGCGGCGTTGGCGAGCGCGTCCACGCGCTCGTTGCCCGGGACCCCCGAGTGCCCCTTGACCCACTTCCACTCGATGTCGTGGCGGGCGGCGGCCGCATCGAGCTGCTCCCAGAGATCCTGGTTCTTGACGGGCTTGCGGTCGGCGGTGCGCCAGCCGCGGGCTTTCCAGTTGGGCAGCCACTCGTTGATGCCGCGGACCACATACTCCGAATCGGTGTGCACCCGCGCCGACACGCCGCGCTTCAAGGCCTCGAGCGCACGGATGACGGCGGTGAGCTCCATGCGGTTGTTGGTGGTCTGCGCCTCGGCGCCCGAGAGCTCGCGCAGATGCTCGCCGTATTCCAGCGTCGCGGCCCAGCCACCGGGACCCGGGTTGCCGCGGCAAGCGCCATCGGCGTAGATCTCGACGCGCAAGGACACGGTCAGGGTTTGCTGCGGTTGGCCGAGGACGGCTCAGCGATACCGCCGAGCACCGTGGCCCTGCGCTCCCGCAGCCGCGGCCGCAACGGCGTCAGCGCATGCGAGCGTTTGCGGGCCTTGAGCAGATACGCCCCCGCGGGCCAAGGGTAGACCCAACCGCGCCGCATCCGGCATCCGGCGGCGGGCGGCGCGCCCCAGGGCAGTTCGTAGAGGTAGTGCCGCGTGTCGCCGAGGTCGTAGCCCAAGAGGCGCAGCCAGTCGCGCAGACGGCGCTCCGAGAGCAAGCGCCGCAACCCGGGCGGATAGCCCGACCGCTGCGCCGCCGCGCGCATGCCCCAGGGGCTCCAGGGCGCGAAGCCGAGCACCAGCAGTTTGCCGTCGCCGGCGAGCACGCGGTCGACCTCGCGCAAGAGGCCATATGGATCCGTCTCGAACTCGAGCGTGTGCGGCAGCAGCACGCAGTCGATGGCGTCGCTCAGCACGGGCAGACTGCCCAAGCGGCTCACCATGTCGACGCCCGGACTCGGCGCCGCGCCGACCAGCGCCTGCGAGCGCGTGCGCGCTCCGGAAAGCAGCGCGCGGCCCTCGCCCCAGGCACCCACCTGCAGCATCTCCCAACCGAAACAGTCCTCGAGGGACTCGGCGACGAGCGCCGCTTCGCCGGTGAGCAGGGCGCGGCCGCGGGGGGTCGCGAGCCACTGCGGAAGAGACTGTGAAACCGGTCCGATCACGATGCAGAAAACAATAGCAATTTTCGGCACTTGTCGGTTAAATACCGCGCCATGCGGAACCCCCTGATCCTCGCCGTCGTCTCGCTGTTCCTCGGTGCTTGCGCCTCGGTGGGCGGACCCTCGACGGCCTCGCGCGACCTCGAGCCCGCGCGCCCCGCCCCGCCCGGCCCGCCGAAGGAAGTCACCGACACGCTGCGCGCCCCGCCGACCTATCCTGGCAGCACCAGTCAGCCGCCCGCGCGACAGGCGCAGCCCGCCGCCACCACGAAGGCGCCCACGCCGCGACCGGCCGCCGGCGGCAACCCGTACACCGACCTGATGGACCGCATCCGTGCGGGCTTCCAGATCGAGCACGACGAGCGCAGCGCCATCGACAACCAGGCGCTCTTCTACCAGCGCAACCCCGCCTATCTCGACCGCGTGTTCGGGCGCGCCGCGCTCTACATGCACTACATCGTCGAGGAGATCGACAAGCGCGGCATGCCGATGGAGCTCGCGCTGCTGCCGGTC
>JBBAPM010000053.1:0-2359 GCA_040400835.1 Steroidobacteraceae bacterium | reverse complement strand
GCGAGAAGGCGAGCGACGTGAAGGACACCTCGCTGCGCGTGCCGCCGGGCATGGACGGCACGGTGATCGACGTCCGCGTGTTCACGCGCGACGGCGTCGAGAAGGACTCGCGCGCCCTGTCCATCGAGCGCGCCGAGATCGAGCGCGTCAAGAAGGACCTCGGCGACCAGCAGCGCATCCTCGAGGACGACGTCTTCCAGCGCGTGCGCGCCACGCTGCTCGGCAAGGTCGCCGCGGGCGGTCCGCGCAAGCTCAAGTCGGGCACCAAGCTGACCGCCGAGTACCTCGACGGCCTGCAGCGCGACGAGTGGTTCGAGATCCGCCTCGACGACGAGGACGCCAACGCCCAGCTCGAGAACGCGGCCACCCGCGTCCGCGAGCAGCGCAAGATGTTCGAGGCCCGCCTCGAGGACAAGCGCCGCAAGATCACGCAGGGCGACGACCTGTCGCCCGGCATGCTCAAGATGGTGAAGGTCTACCTCGCGGTGAAGCGCCGCGTGCAGCCCGGCGACAAGATGGCCGGCCGCCACGGCAACAAGGGCGTCATCTCGACCATCGTTCCGGTCGAGGACATGCCCTACCTCGAGGACGGCACCCCGGTCGACGTGGTGCTGAACCCGCTCGGCGTGCCCTCGCGCATGAACGTCGGTCAGGTGCTCGAGACGCACCTCGGCTGGGCCGCCAAGGGCCTCGGCCTCAAGATCGGCCGCATGCTCGAGGCGCAGCAGGCCGTCGCCGACGTGCGCGGCTTCGTCAAGCGAATCTACAACGACACCGGCGGCCAGCCGGAGGCCATCGACACCCTCTCGGACGCCGAGATCGTCGCGCTCGCGAAGAACCTGTCGCGCGGCGTGCCGATCGCGACGCCGGTGTTCGACGGCGCCGCGGAGGCCGAGATCAAGCGCCTGCTGGAGCTCGCGGACCTGCCGCTCTCCGGACAGACGCATCTCACGGACGGCCGCACGGGCGAGCGTTTCGAGCGCCCGGTCACGGTCGGCTACATGTACATGCTCAAGCTCAACCACCTCGTCGACGACAAGATGCACGCGCGTTCGACCGGGCCCTATTCGCTGGTCACCCAGCAGCCGCTCGGCGGCAAGGCCCAGTTCGGCGGCCAGCGCTTCGGCGAGATGGAGGTCTGGGCGCTCGAGGCGTACGGCGCGGCCTACACCCTGCAGGAGATGCTGACGGTGAAGTCCGACGACGTGAACGGCCGCACGAAGATGTACAAGAACATCGTCGACGGCCATCACCAGATGGATGCCGGCATGCCGGAATCGTTCAACGTGCTCGTGAAGGAGATCCGCTCCCTCGCCATCAACGTCGAACTGGAACAGGACTGAGGTGCAGCCCATGAAGGAATTCCTCAACGTCTACAAGCACAACGCGCCGGTCGAACACTTCGACTCGATCAAGATCGGCCTCGCGTCGCCTGAGATGATCCGCTCCTGGTCCTTCGGCGAGGTCAAGAAGCCGGAGACCATCAACTACCGCACCTTCAAGCCGGAGCGCGACGGGCTCTTCTGCGCGAAGATCTTCGGGCCCGTGAAGGACTACGAGTGCCTCTGCGGCAAGTACAAGCGCCTCAAGCACCGCGGCGTCGTCTGCGAGAAGTGCGGCGTCGAGGTCACGCAGGCCAAGGTGCGCCGCGACCGCATGGGCCACATCGAGCTCGCCTCGCCCGTGGCGCACATCTGGTTCCTCAAGTCGCTGCCGTCGCGCATCGGCCTGATGCTCGACATGACGCTGCGCGAGATCGAGCGCGTGCTCTACTTCGAGGCCTTCGTGGTCATCGATCCGGGCATGACGCCGATGCAGCGCGGCCAGCTGCTCACCGACGAGATGTACCTCGAGGCCATCGAGCAGCACGGCGACGAGTTCGACGCGCGCATGGGCGCCGAGGCGATCCACAAGCTGCTGACCTCGCTCGAGCTCGAGGCCGAGGTGGTCAAGGCGCGCGAGGAGATGGCCTCCACCGCCTCCGAGACCAAGCTCAAGCGCCTCTCCAAGCGCCTCAAGCTCATCGAGTCGTTCATCGAGTCGGGCAACCGCCCCGAGTGGATGGTCATGACCATCCTGCCGGTGCTGCCGCCCGACCTGCGTCCGCTGGTGCCGCTCGACGGCGGCCGCTTCGCGACCTCCGACCTGAACGACCTCTACCGCCGCGTCATCAACCGCAACAACCGCCTGCGACGGCTGCTCGAGCTCAACGCGCCCGACATCATCGTGCGCAACGAGAAGCGCATGCTGCAGGAGGCCGTCGACGCGCTGCTCGACAACGGCCGCCGCGGCCGCGCCATCACCGGCACCAACAAGCGCCCGCTCAAGTCGCTCGCCGACATGATCAAGGGCAAGCAGG
>JBBAPM010000052.1:0-2398 GCA_040400835.1 Steroidobacteraceae bacterium | reverse complement strand
ACCGGGCTCATCGGCAACAACGGCTGCTTCGTGGTGCCCACGACCGGACCCGAACGCGGCCTGCTCACGCAGGTGCTGAGCGCGCCCGTGGGCGCCGAGGTCTGCGGTTGCGAGTTCACGCCGGACGGAAAGACCCTCTTCCTCAGCATCCAGCACCCGGGCGAAGGCGGTAACGTCGACGTCCCGGTCAGCCATTGGCCGGATGGCGGCGGTCTGCCCGCGCGCTCGGCGGTCATCGCGGTCAGCCGCGAGGACGGCGCGCCGCTCTGACCGGCGGCGCGATCCCGACGTGCTGCACGCATTCTTCGAGCGCGCCTCGCACGCAGGCGTCCCGCTCGTCGCCGCGCTCGTCATCGAGACGCGCGGCTCGACCTATCGCAAGCCGGGCGCGCTGATGCTGTTCGCATCGGACGGCGCGCGCGCGGGACTGCTGAGCGGCGGCTGCCTCGAAGGCGACCTGCAGGAACACGCCGGCAGGATCTTCGCCGGTGGTCCCGCCGTGATCGACCGCAGCTACGACAGCCGCGGCTCCGACGATCCGGTGTGGGGCCTCGGTCTCGGCTGCGAGGGTCTGATGCGCGTCCTCTTGTGGCGTCTCGATGCCGAGGGTGGCCGCGGTACATTGGCCGGTCTGCTCGCCGCGGAGCATCGACGGGAACCCGCCGCGCTCGCGCTCGACATCAACGATGGACGCAGCGTGCTCGCGACGGGCGCGGATAGCCCTGAACGATCGCCCGTGCTGTCCGGCGCCGTCGACGACGCGCGCCTGCGCGCGGCCGCGATGGACGCGCTGGCGCGCCGCAGCGCATCGCTGCACGACGGCGTCTTCACCCTCACCGCGACGCGCGTGCCCACGTTGCTGCTCTGCGGCGCGGGCCCGGACGCCGAACCCGTGCAGCGCATCGCGACATTGCTCGGCTGGCAGGTCACGGTCGTCGACCACAGACCGGCCTACATCGACGCCGCGCGCTTCCCCGGCGCCGCACGTGTGATGCAGGTCGAACTCGACGACCCGGGCGCCGCGATCGCCCTCGACGGGTTCGACGCCGCGGTGGTCATGAGCCACCACCTGATCGCCGACGGACGGCATCTCGCCGCGCTGGCGCGGAGCCGCGTGCCGTACGTCGGTCTGTTGGGCCCGGCGGCTCGGCGCGAGCGCCTGATCGCGGAGCTCGGGCCCGCGGCCGGGACGCTGCAGCCGCGGTTGCGCGCACCGGTGGGCCTCGACCTCGGCGGCCGCACGCCCGAGGACATCGCGCTGTCGATCGTGGCCGAGATCCAAGCGGCGCTGCACGGCCGCCGCGGCGGACCGTTCTCCGGCTGACCCCGGACCGACGGGGCGCGCTCAGCGACCGGGCGCGGCGGGACGCTCAGCCGGCGCATCGAAGCGCCGGAACCACGCCAGGATGCGCGTATCGCGCTCGGCGCCGCTCATCTGCAACCCGTGCGTATCGCCCTCGAAGACCACGAGCTCGTGCGTCTTGCCGAGCGTCTGCAGGCGTGCGGCGAACGGTCGTGCATGCTGCGCCGCGCTGACGATGGGATCGGCGCCCCCGTGCAGCACCAGCACCGGCGCACCGAGCTCCTCCGCCCAATGGATCGCCGAGCGTGCGCGCAGCGCCGCATCGGGGTCCTGCCCCGCAGGGACGGCGCGGGCGAGCGCCGCGAGGCTGCTGCGACCGCCCGCCGCGCGCGCAGCGAGCAGGTCGGTGGGCGCGCCCACGGTGGCGATGGCGCGGTACGGTGCGCCCGCGCGCGCCGCCATCAGCGCCATCATGCCGCCGCGCGAATAGCCGAGCGCCGATACGCGCTGCGGGTCGACCCACGGCAGCTGCTGACCGATGCGGACGATCCGCAGCACATCGCGCAGGTCGGCGCCGCCGAGCTCGTCGCGGCCCTCGCTGCCGTCGTTGCCGCGGTACTGGGTGCCGATGACCACATAGCCCGCGCGCACGAAGCGGTCGAAGGCGAACTGCGTGTTGGGGCGCAGCTTGGAATCGTCGCCGGTGCCGCCGCGGTGGAACACCAGCAGCGGCAGCCGGTCGCCCGGGCGCGCGGCCGTCGGTCGCCAAAGATATCCGACGACGCGCAGCCCGTCGCTGAGATAGGTGATGCGCTCGCAGCTGACGCCCGGTGCGCCGCGGGCCGCGTACTCCTCGGCGCCGATGATCGCGGCCTCGGCCTCGGCGGGCGTGCGCATGACGAGACCCTGGGCCTGCGCCGCGGCGGCCTCCTGACGGTAGTTGGCCATCTGCCGCGAGCGGTAATCCGCGTAATCGGGGTCACGCGCCGGACAGGCCTCGCGCGCGACGACGTCGGCGGGATAGGCGGCCGCCGGCGCCGCGTCCGGGGCCGCGGTGGGCGCAGCAGCCCCCGCGGCGCGCGGCGCGGCCCCGGG
>JBBAPM010000051.1:0-2794 GCA_040400835.1 Steroidobacteraceae bacterium | reverse complement strand
ATCGACGGCTGAGGCCGTCCCCACCCGCGCCGCGGTGTCGGCATCGGTCCGGTCCGGCCCGGCCCTGACGGCCGCCGCCTTGCAATCCTGCGCGGCACCCCCATCTCCCCGTAGAATATCGGCCCTTTCCGCAAGGTCTCCCCCCGCGTGCTCAACCTTCTCACCAGGCTGTTCGGCAGCCGCAACGATCGACTGGTCAAGGCCTCGTTCCGCGAAGTCAAGTCGGCAGCCGCCTTCGAGTCCGGGCTGCAGGCCCTCTCCGACGAGGCGCTGGGCGCCAAGACCGCCGAGTTCCGCGCCCGGCTCGCCGCCGGCGAGACGCTCGAGGCGCTCATGCCCGAGGCGTTCGCGGTGGTGCGCGAGGCCGCACGCCGCACCCTCGGCATGCGCCATTTCGACGTCCAGCTCATCGGCGGCGCCGCGCTGCACCGTGGGCGCATCGCCGAGATGCGCACCGGCGAGGGCAAGACCCTCATGGCGACGCTGCCCGCCTACCTCAACGCCCTCGCCGGCGAGGGCGTGCACGTCGTCACCGTCAACGAATACCTCGCGCAGCGTGACGCCGACTGGATGGGCCCGGTCTACCGTTTCCTCGGTCTGACCGTCGGCGTGATCCGCAACGGCCAGTCGTCCGACGAGAAGCGCGCCGCCTACGCCTGCGACATCACCTACGGCACCAACAACGAGTTCGGCTTCGACTACCTGCGCGACAACCTCGCTTTCCGGCTCGAGGACCGCGTGCAGCGCGCGCTGTCGTTCGCGATCGTCGACGAGGTCGACTCCATCCTGATCGACGAGGCGCGCACGCCGCTCATCATCTCGGGTCCCGCCGAGGAGAGCACCGACACCTACGTCGCGATCAACCGGCTCGTGCCGCGCCTCAGCCGTGCCGAGGGTCCGGCGCCGAAGGCCGACGAGCCCGAGCCGGACGGCGACTTCATGGTCGACGAGAAGCAGCGCCAGGTGCATCTCACCGAGGCCGGCCACGAGCGCGTCGAGGAGCTGATGATCAAGGGCGGGCTGCTGCGCGAGGGCGAGAGCCTCTACGACCCGTCGAACATACGCCTGATGCACCACCTCAACGCCGCGCTGCGCGCGCACTCGCTGTACCGGCGCGACGTCGAGTACATCGTGCGCAACGGCGAGGTGGTGATCGTCGACGAGTTCACCGGACGCACCATGCCGGGCCGTCGCTGGTCCGAGGGCCTGCACCAGGCCGTCGAGGCCAAGGAAGGTGTGCGGGTCCGCGAAGAGAACCAGACCATCGCGTCCATCACCTTCCAGAACTACTTCCGCCTCTACAAGAAGCTCTCCGGCATGACCGGCACCGCCGACACCGAGGCGCCGGAGTTCATGCAGATCTACGGCCTCGAGGTGATGGTCATCCCGACCCACAAGCCGATGGTGCGCAAGGACCTGCCGGACCTCGTCTACCTGACGCAGGAGGACAAGTTCAAGGCGGTCATCGAGGACATCCGCGACTGCGTCGAGCGCAAGCAGCCGGTGCTGGTCGGCACCGCGTCGATCGAGAGCTCCGAGCTCATCTCGGGGCTGCTGCAGAAGGAAGGCGTCGCCCACGAGGTGCTGAATGCGAAGCAGCACGAGCGCGAGGCGCATGTCATCGCGCAGGCCGGCCGCCCCGGCGCGGTCACCATCGCCACCAACATGGCCGGCCGCGGCACCGACATCGTGCTCGGCGGCAACCTCGAGGCGGAGCTCGCCGCGCTGCCCCCCGAGACCGACGCCGCGGCGCGCGAGGCCGCGCGCGCCGCCTGGCGCGAGCGCCATGACGCCGTGGTCGCCGCCGGCGGCCTGCACATCGTCGGCACCGAGCGCCACGAGTCCCGCCGCATCGACAACCAGCTGCGCGGCCGCTCCGGCCGTCAGGGCGACCCGGGCTCCACGCGCTTCCATCTGTCGATGGAAGACAACCTGATGCGCATCTTCGGCGACCCGAACTTCACCAAGCGGCTGCTGTCGGCCGCCGGCATGCGCGAAGGCGAGGTCATCGAGAGCCGCATGCTCACGCGCCGCATCGAGACCGCGCAGCGCAAGGTCGAGGCCCACAACTTCGACATCCGCAAGCAGCTGCTGCTGTTCGACGACGTCGCCAACGACCAGCGCAAGGTCATCTACCAGCAGCGCACCGAGATCATGGGCGCCACCGACCTCGGCACCGCGGTGCGCGGCATCCAGGCCGATGTCGTCGGCCGGATGCTCGACGAGCACCTGCCGCGCAACGTGCCGCACGAGGACTGGGACCTCGAGGGCCTCAGCGAAGCGCTGCGCAAGGATTTCTTCGTCGACCTCGACCCGCGCGCGTGGCTCGCCGCCGAACCGGAGCTCGCCGAGCAGACGCTGCGGGAACGGGTGCAGGGCGCCGTGGCGCAGGCCTACGACGCGAAGACGTCGCGCTTCGGGCCCGAGCTCGCGCAGCACCTCGAGAAGGACATCATGCTGCGCACGCTCGACCAGCACTGGCGCGAGCACCTCGCGGCGATGGACTACCTGCGGCAGGGCATCCACCTGCGCAGCTACGCGCAGAAGGACTACCGCTACGAGTACAAGCGCGAGGCCTACGAGCTGTTCGGCGCGATGCTCGAGCGCGTGAAGTTCGACACCGCCTCGGTGCTCGCGCGCATCGAGGTGCGCAGCGAGGCCGACCTGCAACGCGAGGAGGAGGAGCGCCAGCGGCGCCTGCTCGCGGCGCTGCAGGCGCAGCACGCGGAGGCGCAGTCGGCGCTCGCCGCCGCGGCGCCGGCGGAAGGCGCGGGCACGGCGGCGGGCGTCGCCG
>JBBAPM010000050.1:0-2820 GCA_040400835.1 Steroidobacteraceae bacterium | reverse complement strand
CCGCGCTCGACGAGGTTGTTGAGGCCGCTGTTGGTGTCCTTGTCGATGCGGCGGAACCAGGCGAGGTTGTACTGGATGCGGTTGTCGTCGCGGATGCCGAACAGGCGCGCGCCGAACAGGCTGTCGTTGAGCAGGAAACCGCGGAAGTCCGCGGTGAAGGGCTGCACGCCGATGCGCAGGCTGTCGAAATCGTAGCGCGAGGAGACGTTGCGCAGGTGCTTGTCGACGAACGCGGCCTGGATGCCGACCGCCGCCTCGGTGCGCGTCCGGCGTGCGTCGGCGTCGGCCTTGAGCAGCCCGCGCTCCTCCACCACCACATGGCTGATGTTGAGCGCCGGCGTGAAGCGGAACTCCCAGTCGGGGGGCTTGAACACGGTGTCGCCCTGGTAGAGCACGGCCTCGAGCGCGAAGGTCTGCGAATACACCTGCTGCCGCCCGTCGCCGTAGGTGTCGAGCGAACCGGCGCGGTCGGTGACCGGACCGCCCACCGGCAGCGGGAACTCGCGCGGCTCGACGACCGTGTCGGAGATCCCGATCAACGCCACGAACCAGTCCTCGCCGAACACCGGGATGTCGCCCTTGAGACGGTTCTGGCCGTGGTAGGGATCGAGCAGGTCCTCCTTGAGCCCGATCGCCTCGACGATGCGCCAGCGGTCGGGCAGCCCCTGCATCTGGCCGATCTCCGACAGCGCCGGCGTGCGCAGCCGGGTCGGGTCGCAAGGGTCGGGCCGGTACTCGAGCACCGGCACGGTCGGGCTGCGGCGGCGCGGATCGGCCGGTTCGGCGCGCGGACAGGGATCCTGCGCGGCCGGCGCGGCTGCGGTCGCGGCCTCCTGCGCGCGCAGCGGCATGGCGCCGGCGAGCAGCGCCAGCGCGGCGGCCCGTGCCGCGGCCTTGCGCGCCTCAAAGACCACCGCAAGGCTCCTGCTCGGTGGAGTCGAGGAACGGCGCCTGCGGGCAGGCCACATAGCGCAGCCTTGCGCCGTTCGGCGCCAGCTGGTCGGAGCGGCGCGCCGGCGCGGGATGCTGCGGTCCGCCCGCGCCGAAGCCGGCCCGCGTGATGCCGAGGAAAGCGACCATGTCGTCCTGGTCGATGCCGTCGCCCGAGACGCCGATCGCACCGATCAGCGTCTCGCCGCGGTACACCGGCACGCCGCCCGGGAAGATCTGCACGCCGTTGGCGAGCAGCGTCGAAGGCGCGCGCTGCTGGAAGCCGCTGTCGAACCCGCTGATGCCGCTGCAGTTGCGCGGCACGTCGGGCGCGAGCCCCGCGACGAAGGCCACATGCTGGATGATCGCGTTGTGCACCACATCGAGCTGCAGCCCTGTGCTGAACGGGCTCCAGCGACCGGCCGGTTTGGAGAGCGGACCGTGCGGGTTGCCGTCCACGCCGTCGGGGAAGTTCGGCCGCGCGAGGTTGCCCACCGCGCGCGCGCTGAAGGCGATCTGCCCGTCGGCGAGCGCGTTCGGCAGGCCGAGCAGCGCGCGCAGGGCCGGCACGTAGTCGCCGGGCGCATCGGCGCGCAGCACCGTCAGTCCGCCGTCGAGGTACACCGCGGGCGGCAAGGCCTGCAGCGTCGCAGCGGCGCGCGGCGAGGAGAAGAACGCGGCGGCGCGCGCTTTCTGCAGCGAGACATCGAGGCCGAACACCGGCGCATCGCGGCTGCGCACGACGCCGAGGACGGTGCCGTTGGAATCCACCAGCGAGATGCTGACGCGCGCCGGCGTGCCGAGCGGTCGGCGGATCTGTGCGCGGCTGCGGTTCGCCACCCCGAGCGCGGCGCGCAGGATGGCCTGCGCCTCGGCCGCGCTGAGCGCGCCCACGGCCTCGGTCCCGGCGCGCGGCCGGTAGCGTTCCGCACCGCCCGCGTCCACCAGCACGAAGGCGTCGAGGCCCGGGTAATCGAGCGCATCGGCACGGATCCCGGAGGCCGCCTGCCCGAAGGCCGTGCCGGCCCGGACCACCGCCGCCGCATATCCCGGCACGGCGCGCAGCGCACCCGCGGTGCCCGAAGAACCGAACGCCGGCGCCGATGCGGCATCGGCGCGCAGGCCCGCGGCCTCGATGTCGCTGAACCGCAGCGTCTTGCCGTCGGCGGTGATGCGGTCGGCGCGCCGGTCCTCCGGCGCCGCCAGACCGACCGTGCCGGCGAGCGCGATCGCCTCGTCGAGGTCGTCGTCGCGGTCCATCGCATCCGCATCGAGGCTGTAGAGACCGTCGGCGACGACGCCGACACCGCCCACCGGGGTACCGGCGATGTACAACGGGAAGCCGCCCGGATCGGCCGCGAGGCCGAGCGGTGAGCGCTTCGGTCCGGCATCGGGCGCACCGCCGACGGAACGCGCCGCGAGGTCCGAGCAGGGCAGCTGGCTGAACTGCACGCCGAACAACGGTCCCCCGGGCGCGAGCACCTCGCCCGGGTTGAAATGCGACTGCACGATCTGGCCCGCGGTGCGGGTGCTGAACGCGTTCCCCTCGCTCGAGAGATAGGCGCCGGTGACCGCTTTGGCGATCGCGGCCATCGTCGAGGGCACGATGCTCACGCCCTCGAGCCCGCCCTGCACGCGGGCGGCGCCGCTCGTGCTGCGCACCGTCACCGTCGATGCCGCGCCCGCCATGGCGTACACGGCGAGCACGTTGCCGACGCGGTCGACCACCGCGATCGTCGCGCGCGCGTTGCGCGCCTGCGCCTCGGCCACCGCGCGCGCGATCACCCCTTCGACCTGCGCGACGCTGAGCGCCGTCGCCGCGGTCGCGCAGCTGCCGTCGCAGACCGCCGCACCGCCGCTCCCTGCGCCGCCGCCGGCGCCGGCGCCGCT
>JBBAPM010000049.1:0-3198 GCA_040400835.1 Steroidobacteraceae bacterium | reverse complement strand
CGGACGCCGCTCCGGCGGCGGGCGCCGCGTCGGCGGCGAACGCCGCGACCGCATCCTGCAGCTCGTGCAGCCGGCCATGGAAGAAATGCGTCGCCCCGTCGAGCATCACGATGCGCACCGCGGGCTGTGCGGCCCGGGCCCACGCGACGACGCCCGCCGCGGGGACGAGCTCGTCCTCGCTGCCCTGCACGACGAGCCAGGGGCAAGGCGGCGCGGCGATCGCCGAGAAGTCCCAACGTCCGACCGGCGGCGCGACCGCGACGAGCAGCGCCGGCGAGAGCCGCGCCGCACCGCGCAGCGCGACGTACGAACCGAAGGAGAAACCGCCGAGCCACAGCGGCAAACCCGGCCAACGCGACCGCGCCCATGTCGCCACCGTGACGAGGTCGTCGGTCTCGCCGTCGCCGCCGTCATGCACCCCCTGTGAGGCGCCCACCCCGCGGAAGTTGAAGCGCACCGCCACCGCGCCCTGCGCCGCGAAGCTGCGCGCCACGGTGTGGATGACCTTGTTGGTGAGCGTGCCGCCGAAGAGCGGATGCGGATGGCAGCAGACCGCCACCGCCCGCGGCGCGCCCGCAGGCAGGTCGATCCGCAGCTCGATGTCGCCCGCGGCACCGGCGATGACCCCCGGCCCCGCGGCCTCGGGACCAAGGGCGTCGGAGCCGGTGGCCTCAGGGCCGACGGTGGACGACGCCATCCTTCATGACGAAGTGCAGGCGCTGCATCGCCGTGATGTCGGCGAGCGGATCGCCGGGCACCGCGACGAGGTCGGCGGTCTTGCCGACCTGCACGCTGCCGAGCGTGTCGTCGATGCCGAGGAACTTCGCGGGCAGCGAGGTCGCCGACTGGATCGCCGCCATGGCGGGCATCCCCGCCTCGACCATCAGCATGAACTCGCGCGCGTTGTCGCCGTGGGCCGAGACGCCCGTGTCGGTGCCGAACAGGATCCTCACGCCGCCCTTGTACGCCTTCGCGAAGGTCGACTGGATCAACGGGCCGATGGTGGCCGCCTTCGGCCGCACGATCTCGGGGAAGAACCCCGGCTCCTGCGAACGGTCGAACACCCAGCGTCCGGCGGTGATGGTCGGGACGTACCAGGTGCCGCGCTCCTTCATGAGCTTGATGCCTTCGTCGTCCATGAAGGTGCCGTGCTCGATGGTGTCGACCCCGGCGCGCACCGCGCGCTTGAGGCCCTCGGCGCCGTGCGCGTGCGCGGCCACCGTGAACCCGTAGTCGCGCGCGGTGGCGACGACGGCGCGGATCTCGTCCTCGGTGAACTGCGGGTTGAGGCCGTTCTTGGCGATCGACAGCACGCCGCCGGTGGCGGTGATCTTGATGACGTCGGAGCCGTCCTTGTAGCGCTGCCGTACGGCCTGCGCGGCCTGCTCCGGCCCGTTGACCACGCCCTCCGCGGGACCCACATCGCGGCCGCCGAGATGCTGGGCCCAGCCGTTGGTCGGGTCGGCATGGCCGCCAGTGGTGGCGATCGACTTGCCCGCCGCGAAGATACGCGGCCCGGGGACCTTGCCCGCGTTGATGGCGTTGCGCAGCGCGATCGAGGCCAGGAAGGAGTCGCCGAGGTCGCGCACCGTGGTGAAACCCGCCTGCAGCGTACGCTCGGCGAACATCGCGCCATCGAGCGCGACATCCGTGCCGTTCTTGCGGAAGCCGTCGCCCGCGCTGCTGCGGCTGTATTCGCTCGTGAGGTGGACATGCATGTCCATCAGGCCCGGCATCAAGGTCGAGCCGCGCAGGTCGATGACCGTGTCGCCCGCACCGGGTGCGCGGTAGCCCGCCTCGATGGCGACGATGCGACCGCCGTCGACCACGACCGTGCGCTCGCGCTGCACCTTGTCGGTGACGCCGTCGACGACCCGACCGGCGTGGATGAGCGTCGCGGCAGCGACGGGCGGCGCGGCGGCGACCGCTACGACAAGGATGAGAGCCGAACCGGCGACGATGCGGCGCGCGACCCGCAGCGCGGCCATCAGCGGATCCCCATCAGTTCGACGTCGAACACCAGCGTGGCGCCGCCCGGGATCACGCCGCCCGCACCGCGCTCACCGTAGCCGAGCTCCGGCGGGATCATTAGCCGGCGCTTGCCGCCGACCTTCATGCCCTCGACGCCCTGGTCCCAGCCGCGGATGACCTGACCGCCGCCGACGCGGAAGGAGAAGGTGTCGCCGTGGTCGCGAGAGCTGTCGAACTTGCGGCCCTTGTTCTCGGGCGCCGCTGCGTCCCAGAGCCAACCGGTGTAGTGGACGACGGCGGTCTGGCCGGCGGCCACGGCGGCGCCGCTCCCGGGCTCGAGGTCTTGGGCTTGCAGTTCGGTGGGAGGCATGGCGGGTCCTTGCGGTGTGACGGTGGGATCTGCGGTCGGGGAAGCAGCGGGCGCAACAGGCGTGGGCGCGGCTTCAGGGGCGGCGGCTTCAGGGGCGGCGGCGGTTTCAGCCTCGCCCTCACCCTCAGCGGGTGCAGCCGCCGCAGCCGCGACCGGCGCGGTCGACGGCGTCGCGGGCGGCGGCTCCCAGAACAGCTCCGGGAGGAAGCGCATCGCGAGCACGGTGAGCACCATCAGCACGAGCAGGATGGTGGCGGCGGCGCGCAGCGTCACGGCGCGGCCCCCGAAGCACCTCCGGAGGTCGGCGCGAAGGCGAGCGACACGGAGTTGATGCAATAGCGCAGCCCGGTGGGCCGCGGCCCGTCGTCGAACACATGGCCGAGATGCGCGCCGCAGGCCGCACAGACCACCTCGGTGCGCACCATGCCGTGGCTCGCGTCGCGGATCTCGCGCACGCGGTCGCCGGCGAGCGGCGTCCAGAAACTCGGCCAACCCGACCCGGAGTCGTACTTGGTCTCGGACGAGAAGAGCTCCGCACCGCAGCACACGCAGCCGTAGGTGCCGCGCTCCTTGTGGTAGGTGTAGGCGCCGGTGAAGGCGCGCTCGGTGCCTTTCTTTTGGGTGACCTCGAAGGCGAGCGGCGAGAGCCGACCGCGCAGGTCATCGGTCGAGCCGCAGGTCGCGGGCGGGGTCGTCGGGGTGCCGGTCGACATGCGCCGATTATGGCACGCCGACCGGCGGTCGCCCCGGCCCCGCAGGGTCAGCGCCCCCGCGTCATCCGTTGCCCGGGGTCATCAACTGGCCGAGCAGGCGGTTGAGCCGCCGCACGAACTCCCCGGGGTTGGCGACCGAGCCGG
>JBBAPM010000048.1:0-3715 GCA_040400835.1 Steroidobacteraceae bacterium | reverse complement strand
CGTCGAGGCTGGCAGCGGGTCAGACACAATCCTCTGCGGCGATCTCGGCGAGCGCCTCCGCCTCAGGGCACCCGCTGTCGTGCAAGATTGTGTCAAGGGCTGCGAGGTCGCCACGCCCGCGCAAGGCCTCGTCAAGGGCCTCGTACAATGCCAGCTCGTCGGCGTCGGAGCCGTCGAAGCCCGAGAGCACCACCACGGGGATGGTGTCGAGCCCAGCCGCGCAAGCCGCCGCAATGCGGTGCGAGCCCGTGAGAGGCCGAGGCACGTCGCCCTCGGCGCAGAAGGCGAGGACGGGGCGCCCCTGCCACCCGCCCGCGCGCATCGACGCGGCAAGGGCATCGTAGTGCGCCGCGTCCCGCACCGCGTGGGGCGGGCGCAAGGTGGCGGGGTCGATGTGCAGCGTGTCGGTGGTCAGCATGGTGTCTCTCCTATCGGGGCGCTCCGTGCCTCCGATGGGTAGACTATAGGTCTCGCTTGCCACCGTGTCAAGCTTTTCTTGACACTTTCTTGCGAGGGGCTTGTTTTCTAGGCGTTTCAGGACGCGCCGCCCACGGCAAGGGCGACGCGTAGGACGGTGCGGGCGTACGCGTCCACGACGCACCGGCCCGTGTGGTAGTACCCCGCGGCCCTGGCCCACCGTGCGGCCGTCGTGCGCCCGCCGCAGCGTGCCAGGCCGTGCACGAGGGACCGGGCCGCCGCGCGCGGCTGGGCCTCGACACCGCCGTCATGCACGAGGGCCCCGCACCACGCGACCGTGCGCCGAGGGTCTGCCCCGGACTCGACGGCGCAGATCGCGGCCACGAGCTGTGGCGGCGCGCCCACGTCGTACGCCGCGCGGGCGAGCCGCTCGCCGACGCTGTGCGGTACGACAGCGGGGTGCGTCCAGCCCGCGGACAGGGCGAGGGCAAGGGCCTGCGCGAGGGTCATCACAGGCCACCGAAGAGCGCGTAAAGCGCCTCGTCGGCCTCAGACTCGCGGTCGATGGCCGCGTCGGCTGCCTCGCGGCAGTCGGCGTTGATCATCTCGCGCCGGGCGTCGACCAGCTCGCGCGCCGCGCGCTCGATCGCTGAGAGGTGCCGCACCTGCGCCTCCAGCGCCCGCACGCGGGCGACAAGGTGCGCCGGTGCGCCCGCGGCCGCGAGGTCGTCAGAGACAGACGCCACCACGCGGAGCGCGCTCACAGCGCACCCCCACGCGCCGCGGCCTTGCGGCGCTGCAGACGGGCGACGAGGTCAATGCCCTCGGCGGCGGCCCATTTGGTGGCCAGGGACGCCGTGATGCCGTGGCGACGCGCGATCTCGCCCACAGACGGGGTGTCCGCGGCGCGTATCTCGGCGAGCACCGCAGCGCGCGCAGCGCTCGCGGGAGGGAGCCCAAGGGCCTTGCGGTACCCGCGACCAGTGAGCTGTCGCTCGGGCTCCTCTCCGAGCAGCGCGAGGGCTTCGAGCCGGGCCTCCGTCCACGACACGAGCACGCCTTGCGGCGAGCGCCACGGCGACCGCGGACGGCCTGATGCGCGGCGCCATCCGGCAAGCCCGAGGGCCTGCTCCAGCCTCACAACGTCAGGCTCGGGCTCGGGCTCCGCCACGGGCTCCGGCTCTCGGCCGTCAACGCCGAGGCGCACGGCCTCGGTGTGTGCTGCGGCCAGGGCGCGCAGCTCAAGCTGGCGCACGCGCTCGCGCGTCAAGTGCATCAACTCGGCGATCTCTTCGAGCGTCTCGCCGTCGCGGTCTGCGACGCGCAGCGCGCACGTCTCGCGTAACTCCCAGACCTCGCGGCCCGGGAAGTTGAGTTTGATAGAGCCCGTGCGCTCGTCGACGTCGAGGTACAGGTGGTGCTTGCACGACACCCACGGGCACGGCAGCACGTCGTGCTCGCACTCGCCGCGGGTGCGCGGGCGGTCGGCGTGCTGTCCGACGTCAGGATACTGCAGGCGCCCGGCTTCGAGCGACTCGCGGCTCACCCGGCGGGGATTGATCGTGGTCCGCTTGCCTCGGGCGAGCGAGCGCGTGAGCGCCTCGACGGGCACATCGGGCATGCCTCCGTCAGCCACGGCGCACCCCCGTCCCGGCGCACGCGGAGCACGGCCCGGCGTCGAGCCCGAGGGCCCTGCCGTCGCACGCAGAGCACGCGCCCCACGCGGGCTGTGGAGCGAGCGCGGCGCGCATCCTCGCGGCCCACCTGGCGTCGTCGGCCTCGGCCTCGCGGTCGAGGCGGGCGCAGTCGTCGTAGGCGCGCATCACGGCGTCACCCCGCACTGACGCCGCAGGGCGTCGCGCTCAAGCGTCACCGCGCCAAGGCGCTCGGACAGGGCGTCGAGCTCAACGCGCAGGGCCTCGGCCTCGCGCTGCGCTTCGTCACGCTCCCTCACCAGCTCTGCGATATCGATCTCGTCCATCATCGTCTCGTCTCCTCCGTCGTCGCCGCGTGTCCTGTGCGGCGCGGTGGGCGGTCGGGGCCTCGCACCCCGCGTGGGCCTGACGCCCCGCCCTGTCGGTCAAGCTTTCGCCCGCGGCCCCTCAGCCGACCAGGCTTCGACGGCCACCCGCACCGCGTCGCGGTCGGTGGCGCTCGGGTCGATGGCGCACACGCGCTCGACAGCCGACGTCACAAGGCAAGCGCGGGCTGCGTCGCGCATCCTCGGCGCGTGCTTGCGGATGGCATTCTCGATCTCGCGGCGCGTCCCCTTGCCGTCGAGGTACTCACGCACAAGCCGTGGCGAGGCGTACCAGGGCTCGTCGGCGTCGTCGAGGCCGGGCTCGCGTGGAAAGGGCGCGTCGGCGATCGCAGCAACGGCAGCCGCGAAGGCGGCGTTGGCAGCCTTGGTGGTGTCCGCCTTGACCGGGCCGGTGAGCCCCGCAGCGCGGCGCGCGACAAGGGCCTTGCCGACTCGCCCGTGCGCGTCGTGCAGCGCCTCGACGGCTGCCTTGTGGCCCACGTACCAGACCGGCAGGGCCTCGGCGGAGACGTGCGCCGCGGAGTCGAGCAGGGCGCACAACTCGGAGCCGTGCGCGCCGAGCACCTGATCGCGCTCTGCGGTCGTAGCCTGCCACCCGAGGCGCTCGACGTGCGTCGCCGCGTACCCTACAGCGCCGCGCAGCCAGTCCGCAGGGTCGTGGCCCTCTGCGCGCAGGTCGCCGGGCAGGGCGCACCATGCGAGGCGCACGGCGACAAGGGTGTCGGCGTCCTCGACGGCGGCGACGAAGCGCGCCAGCGCACGCGACGACTCCTCGGGCGCGTCCTCGACAGGCTCCGCCACCGCCACGGGCTGCGCGGGAGCGGCGGCCTGCATCTCGTCGGGGTCGTACAAGCCGAGCACCACGTCGGGGTAAACTTCGCGGGCCAAGTCGGCGGCGCAGCGGTGGCGGAGCATTTGGGCGGGGTAGGACTTCCAGTTGCCGCCCTTCGCGGTCAAGCCCGCCCTGGCCGCGTCGGCCATCGTCCACGTCTTGCGCGCAGCCTCGGGCTCCCCCTCGCGGCGCGTCTCGATCGTGCACGTCTCGGGCGTGGACTCGACGGTGCGCCACGACGCGCAGAGGCCGCTGCGGCGTACGATGGCGACCATCAAGTCCGCGGAGAGCACCGGGCGCCCCTGCACGACGTGGATCCCGCGCAGCGACTGCATCGGTGCGAGGCCCAGCTCCCTGCCCGTGAGGAGGATCACCGCGGCCTCTTCGGGCCGGCGCAGGGCCGTAAGGCCCGAGGCTACCGCGAT
>JBBAPM010000047.1:0-4094 GCA_040400835.1 Steroidobacteraceae bacterium | reverse complement strand
AGCGCCAGCACGATGCCGCCGAGGCCGAGCTTCAGTCCGCCGCGACCGCCGCCGCCCAGGCCGCCCAGACCACCGAGGCCGCCACCGCCGGCCTTCTGGCCACGGGCATCCTCCACGTTGCTGCTGCGGCGCATACGGTCGAGACGCATGTTCAGGCTCCCTTCGTGTCCACTGGAGTGGTCGTCTGCGGCGCGGGCCTCACATCCCGCAGCCAATCTTGGATGGCGCGGGCGACCCCGAGGGTCGCCTCCTCGTGCACATAGTGCCCGGCATCGGCGAAGTGCACCAGTCTCGAGCCGGGGATCATGCGCTGCAGTTCGTCCGCCTCCGACAGCGGCTTGTTGCGGTCGCGGTCGCCCCAGGGGATCAGCGTCGGCACCTTCACCTGCGGCGCGAGCGCGATCTCCTCGCCCTCGCGGTACTGCGTCATGAGGCGTGTCATCCCGGCCATGTAGTCGTCGGTGCGCGCGCCGAGCATGACCTCGTCGATCACCTGCTCGGTGACGATCTCCGGGCGGACATAGGACTTGCGCAGGAAGGCGCCCCGGAAGCCGCGGTCGCCGAACATCTTCGCGGACATGCGCGGCAGCGGCGGCAGCGTCAGCTGCACGATCTTCGGCACGCCGGTGCGGATGATGCCGGGGTTCATGAGCACGAGGCCGCCGGCCTCCGGATCGCGCACCGCGGCCTGCAGCGCCACCGCGCCGCCCAAAGAATGTCCGGCGTAGACCACGCGGCGCAGGCCGAGCTGCTTCGCGGCGGCGACCAGCACCTGCGCTTGCGGACCGTTGTGGTAGTCGTGGTCGACCGGCTTGTCGGAGAGCCCGTAGCCCGGCATGTCGATCGCGACCACATGGCAGCAGCCGGCGAGCGCCGGTGCGAGGTCGCGGAAGCTCTGCAGCGAATTGCCGAAGCCGTGGATCAGCAGGATGTCGGGGCGGTCCGCAGCGGCTTCGCCCCACTCGCGGTAACGCAGCCGCAGGCCGTCGACCGACACCCACTGGTCGGCCGGGGTGGCGAGCGTGGCGGCGGGCACGCCGGGTTGCGCAGGCGGCCAGTAGGCCCAGACCATCGCCGCACCCCACAGCAGCGCGAGCGTCGCAAGCAGCCCCAGCAGGATGCGCTTCAAGGTCCTCACCCGGCCGATTGCATACAATCCGCGGGCGCCGCGCAATGGCGCGCGCGCCGAGAGCCACCGCATCCCGATGTCCCACCCCCCGATAGTGCTGCCGGACCTGCCGATCAGCGTCGCCTTGCCCACGCTGCGGTCGACGCTGCGTGCTGCGCCCGCGGCCGTGCTCGAGGCGCCGCCCGGCGCCGGCAAGAGCACCGTGGTGCCGCTCGCGCTGCTCGATGAACCGTGGGTACGCGGACGCAGGATCCTGATGCTCGAGCCGCGCCGGCTCGCGGCGCGTGCGGTGGCCGAACGCATGGCCGCCACGCTCGGCGAGCCGGTCGGCGCGACGGTCGGCCACCGCATGCGGCTCGACACGCGGGTCGGGCCGCGCACCCGCATCGAGGTCGTCACCGAGGGCGTGCTGACGCGCATGCTGCAGTCCGATCCGGCGCTCGAGGGCGTGGCGGCGGTGCTGTTCGACGAGTTCCACGAGCGCAGCCTGCAGGCCGACACGGGGCTCGCGCTGTGCCTCGATGCGCGCGCGGCGCTCGGCACCGATCTGCGCGTGGTGGTCATGTCGGCGACGCTCGACGGCGCGGCGGTGGCGGCGCTGTTGACGCGCGCGACCGGGGTGGAGGCGCCGGTGGTGACCGCCGCGGGCCGCATGTATCCGGTCGCGGTGCGGTATGTCGGTCGTGCGATGCCGCCGCTGCCGGCCGGCCCCGGCGCGCGGAGCGACGACGAGCCGCCCGAGCGGCTGCTTGCGCTCACGGTGCATCGCGCGTTGCAGGAGTGCGAGGGCGATGTGCTCGCTTTCCTGCCCGGCGCAGGCGAGATCCGTCGGGCGCTCGGGATGCTGGAGGCCATGATCGACGGGCAGCGCGACGGGCGCCGCGACGGGCAGCGCGACCGGTCACGCGTCACCGTGCTGCCGCTCTACGGTGAATTGTCGCCCGCGGAGCAGGCGCGGGCGCTGGATCCGGATCCCGCGGGTCCGCGCCGCGTGATCCTCGCCACCAACATCGCCGAGACCAGCCTCACGCTGCCGCGCGTGCGCGCGGTGGTGGACTCGGGTCTGGTGCGGCGCGCCGTGTTCGACCCGGTCACGGGCATGAGCCGGCTCGAGACGCGCCGCATCTCGCGCGCGGCCGCCGAACAGCGCGCCGGTCGCGCCGGTCGCGTGGCCGAAGGCGTGTGTTACCGGTTGTGGAGCGAGGGCGCGCAGCGCAGCCTCGCCGCGCAGACACCGCCCGAGATCCTCGAAGCCGATCTCGCCCCGCTCGCGCTGGACCTCGCGGAGTGGGGCACCACCGACGCTTCGGCGCTGCCGTGGCTGGATGCGCCGCCCGCGCCGATGCTCGACAGCGCCCGCGACCTGCTGCAGCGTCTCGGGGCGCTCGACGATGCGCGACGGATCACCGCACATGGTCGCGATCTCGCACGGCTGCCGGCGCATCCGCGCCTCGCGCACCTGCTGCGCGAGGCGGCGCGGCGCGGTGAGAGCGGCACGGGCGCACGGCTCGCCGCCCTGCTCGGTGAGCGCGATCTGCTGCGTGGCCGCAGCGGCCGCGCCGGCGAGGAGGGCGATGCCGACGTCACGACGCGGCTCGACGTCGTGTTCGGCCGTGCCGGTGACGGCGGGCGCGATGCAGGGCGCGATGGCGGTCTCGACCGCGGTGCGCTGGCGCGGTTGCGGCGCTCCGCGGATCTCTTCGCACGGCAAGCGCCGGATGACGCGCGCCCGGACGCGACGCCGGTCGGCGCTGCAGGCCTGCTCGCCTGCGCCTATCCCGACCGCATCGGTCGACGCCGCGACGGTGCCGCGCCGCGTTATCTGCTCGCCAACGGCCGCGGTGCGGTTTTCGCGCACGCCGACCGGCTCGCGCGCAGCGAGTTCATCGTCGCGCTCGACCTCGACGACCGCGACCGCGAGGCGCGCATCCTGCTCGCCGCCGCGCTCGACCGCGGGACGCTCGAGGAGGTCGCGGGCGGCCGCCTGCGACGGGCCGTCGAGGTGGAGTGGTCGGCGCGTGACGAAGCGGTGATCGCGCGCGAGGTCGAGCGCCTCGACGCGCTGATCATCGACGAGAAGCCGCTGCCGCGGGTGCCATCGGATGCCGCGCTCGCGGCGATGCTCGACGGACTGCGCCAGATGGGGCTCGATGCGCTACCGTGGACCGACGACACCCGTGCCTTGCGCGCGCGCATCGGCATCGCCGAACGGCTGCAGCTGCCGGGCACCGGGGATTGGCCGGACTTCTCGGACGCCGCGCTGCTCGCCGATCTCGACCAGTGGCTCGCGCCCTGGCTCGAGGGCGTCACGAGGCGTGCGCATCTCGCCAGGCTGCCGCTCGCCGACGCGCTGCGGCTGCGGCTCGGCGCAGATCGCATCCGTCGGCTCGACGAGTGGTTGCCGACGCATCTCACGGTGCCGACCGGGTCGCGCATCCGCATCGACTATCTGGACGACCTCGCACCCTGCGCGGCGATGCGCATGCAGGAGGTCTTCGGCCTCGCGACCACGCCTCGGCTCGCGGAGGGGCGGCTGCCCGTCACCTTCAAGCTGCTGTCACCCGCGCAGCGGCCGCTGCAGGTGACGGCCGACCTCGCGAGCTTCTGGCGCAACGCTTACGCCGAGGTGCGCAAAGACATGCGCGGCCGCTATCCTCGGCACCATTGGCCGGAGGATCCCCTGCAGGCCGAGCCGGTGCGCGGCGTGCGCAAGCGGTGAGCGGGCGTTTACCTGACCGACGGAGAGACGACATGACCTCGCAGAGCGTGCATGGACAGAGCGGGATGCCGAAGACGGTGCCCGCAGCGGCGGTGCTGGCGGCGACGCTGGTCGCGCTCGTCGGTTGCGTGGCGCCGACGCCCCGGGCCGCGCCGCCCGGCGCAGGGGATGCTGCGTCCGCCGCGGCCCCGGACGCGTCGCCGGCGGCCGCCTATCCCGCCGACATCGTCGCGCGCGAGGCCTGTC
>JBBAPM010000046.1:0-4145 GCA_040400835.1 Steroidobacteraceae bacterium | reverse complement strand
GGATGAAGCCCGGCATGATGCCGATCTTGCACTCGCCCGGCGTGATGACGCCCGGACAGTTGGGGCCGACGAGCTTGACGCCGGTGCCGGCGAGCGTGGCCTTGACGCGCACCATGTCGTTCACCGGGATGCCCTCGGTGATGCACACGACGAGCTCGATGCCGGCGTCCGCCGCCTCGAGGATGGCGTCGGCGGCGTAGCCCGCCGGGACGTAGATCATGCTGGCGTTCGCGCCGGTGGCGCGCACCGCGTCGTGCACGGTGTCGAACACCGGCCGGCCGAGGTGCTGGTCACCGCCGCGGCCCGGCGTGACGCCGCCCACCACCTGCGTGCCGTAGGCGATGCACTGCTCGGAGTGGAAGGTGCCCTGCTTGCCGGTGAAGCCCTGGCAGATGACGCGGGTGTTCTTGTCGACGAGGATGCTCATGTTCGGATCCGTTGTTCTTTGTGTGTCGTGGGGCGCGGCGGTCGCGGCGCTCAGCGCGCGGCGGCGACGGCCTTCTGCGCGGCGTCGGTGAGGTCGGCCGCGGCGGTGACCTTGAGGCCGCTCGCCGCCAGCATCTCGCGCGCCTTCTCGGCGTTGGTGCCCTCGAGGCGCACCACCACCGGTACCTTGACGCCGACGTTCTTCACCGCGGTGATGACGCCCTCGGCGATCAGGTCGCAGCGCACGATGCCGCCGAAGATGTTGACCAGGATCGCGCGCACCTTCGGGTTCGAGAGGATGAGGTTGAACGCCGCCGTGACGCGCTCGGCGGTCGCGCCGCCGCCCACGTCGAGGAAGTTCGCGGGCGTCCCGCCGTGCAGCTTGATGAGGTCCATGGTCGCCATCGCGAGACCGGCGCCGTTGACCATGCAGGCGATGTCGCCGTCGAGCGAGACGTAGTTGAGGTCGTGCTCGCTCGCCTTGAGCTCCATCGGGTCCTCCTGCGAGGTGTCGCGCATCTTCGCGAGCTCGGGCTGGCGGAACACCGCGTTGGCGTCGATGTTGATCTTGGCGTCGAGCGCGACCAGCTTGCCGTCCTTCGTGACGATGAGCGGGTTGACCTCGACGAGGCCGGCGTCCTTCTGCATCACGAGGTCGTAGAGCGCCATCGCGATCTTCTGGAACTCCGCGATCTGCGCGCCCTTGAAGCCGAGCGCGAAGGCCATGCGGCGGCACTGGTAGGGCTGCAGGCCCGCGGCCGGGTGGATGTCGACCTTGGTGATCTTCTCGGGCGAGTGCTCGGCGACCTCCTCGATGTCCATGCCGCCCGCGGCGGAACCCACCATGGCGATGCGGCCCTTCTCGCGGTTGAGCGTCAGCGACAGGTAGATCTCGCGGTCGATGGCGGACCCGGACTCCACATACACCTTCTCGACCGGCAGCCCCTCGGGACCGGTCTGCTTGGTGGCGAGGCGCGTACCGAGCATCGCCGCCGCAGCGGCGCGCACCGCGTCCTTGTCGCGGGCGAGCTTGACGCCGCCCGCCTTGCCGCGGCCGCCCGCATGGACCTGGGCCTTCACGACCCAGATGCTGCCGCCCAAAGCCTCGGCGGCGGCGACAGCCTCGTCGGGGGTGGCCGCCACGCGGCCCGTCGGGACCGGGATGCCGTAGGCGGAGAAGACTTCTTTCGCTTGATACTCGTGCAGATTCATTCGGAGCGCCCGTGGTCTGTGGACTACACTCTCCATTCTCGCGGAAACCGGGGTCCGAGGGAACCTCGACAGGGCTGAAACGTGATGCCGATCGACACCACCGTCCAGACGGTCGACCCGACGCTGTTCGCGGCGGGTGCGGCGCTGCTCGGCCTGCTGGTGGGCAGCTTCCTCAATGTGGTCATCCATCGCCTGCCGCGCATGCTCGAGCGCGAGTGGCGCGCGCAATGCGAGGAGCTCGCCGGCCGCGAGCCGGCGGCGGAGCCCGCCTACAACCTGCTCGTGCCGCGCTCGCACTGCCCGGCCTGCAAGACCCCGGTACGCCTGCTGCACCTCATCCCCGTCCTCGGCTGGCTGCTGGCGCGCGGCCGCTGCGCGGCCTGCGGTGCAGCGGTGTCGCCGCGCTATCCCGTCGTCGAAGCGCTCACGGCCGTGACGTTCGCGCTCGCCGCGGTCAAGTTCGGCGCCGGCTGGCCGCTCGCCGGCGTCCTGCTGCTCATCGCCTTCCTGGTCGCGCTCGCCTTCATCGACCTCGACACCCAGTTCCTGCCCGACCAGCTGACGTTGCCGCTGCTGTGGGCGGGGCTCGCGATGAGCCTTTTCTTTGGACCGGGCGGCGGCGCGGACGCGGGCACCGGCGGCCCGCCCCCCGCGCTCGCCGACGCCGTGCTCGGCGCCATCGCAGGCTACCTCGTGCTCTGGACCGTGCACCAGGCGTTCCGCATCGCCACGGGCAAGGAAGGCATGGGCTACGGCGACTTCAAGCTCCTCGCGGCGCTCGGCGCCTGGCTCGGTTGGCCGGCGCTGCTGCCCATCGTGCTCATCGCTTCGGTGGCGGGCGCAGCGGTCGGCGTCGCGCTGATCGTCGGCCGCGGCCGCAGCCGCGAACATCCCATCCCCTTCGGCCCTTTCCTCGCGATCGCCGGCTGGATCGTCCTGATGGGGGGCGATGCGCTGCTGCCCGCCGCACTGCGCGGTTCCGGCGGCTGAGCGGCCGCCGCCCTCCCCCGCCTCGACGCCATGACCGCCCCGCCCCCGTTCCGCGTCGGCCTCACCGGCGGCATCGCGAGCGGCAAGTCGCGCGCCGCCGAAGTCTTCGCACAGCTCGGCGTGCCGGTCATCGACAGCGACGTCATCGCCCGCGAGGTCGTGGCGCCGGGCAGCGCCGGATTGGCCGCCCTCGTGGCGCGCTTCGGCGACGGCGTGCTGCTGCCGGACGGCAGCCTCGACCGACGGGCCCTGCGCGGGCGCGTGTTCGCCGACCCCGCGGCGCGGCGCGACCTCGAGGCGATCACCCACCCGGCGATACGGCAGAAGATGGCCGAGGACTCGGCGCGCGCAGGCGGCCCCTACCAGGTGCATGTGATCCCCTTGCTCGCCGAGGGCGTGCGCAAGGCGGCCGATGCGGCGACGGCGGCGGGCGCCGCAGCGCCGACCGGCCGCCCCCGCGGCCTCGACCGGATCCTGGTCATCGACTGCCCGGAGGGGACGCAGGTGGCGCGGGTGATGGCCCGCGACCGCGTGGACGAGGCCGGCGCCCGGGCCGTGCTCGCCGCCCAGGCCAGCCGCGCCGAACGCCTGGCCCTCGCCGACGACGTCATCCTCAACGACCGTGGCCCGGAGGCCCTCGAAGCAGCCGTGCGGGCGCTGCACACGCGGTACCTGACGTTGGCGACGGTGGCCACGGTCCCGTCGGCATCGGGACCGGCACTAGCGGCCGCCGACAGGACTGCCGCAGAATAGCCCGATGAACGGGGACACCGCAGGACCGGCGGCGGACCTCCCCGCGCCCGCGGACATCGCGGTGTCCGCGGCGGGAGGGGAGCCGCTCGTGTTCGAGCAGCCGCTCAACGAGCGGATGCGCGCCTTCCTGCGCATCGACTTCCTGTACAACCAGGCCGTGTTCCACGCCAACTCGCGCAGCCAGTGGGGCAGCCGGGCGGCGGTGACCTCCATCCTCGACATCCTCGCCATCATCACCCGCACCGACGCGCGCGCCGACGTCCTCAAGGAATTGGAGCGCCAGTCCATCGTGATGAACGAGTGGTTGCGCCGACCGGGCGTCGACGCCGACCGCGTGCAGGGCCTCGTCACCAACCTGCAGCGCCTGCGCACCGACCTGCTCGGCGCCGGCTCCGCCTACCTCGCCCCGCTGCGCGACTCGGCGTTCCTCGCGGCGGTGCGCCACCGCAGCACCATCCCGGGCGGCAGCTGCGAGTTCGACCTGCCGGATTTCTATTTCTGGCTGAGCCAGCCGCCCGAGGTGCGAGAGGGCGCGCTCAACAAATGGCTCGCCATGCTGCGCCCGCTCTGCGACGCCATCGCGGAGCTCCTGTGGCTCACGCGCCAGGGCGGCAAGTCCCGCCGCGAGGTCGCCGTGCAGGGCGTGTTCCATATCACCTTCGAGCGCGAGAACCCTGTGCAGCTCCTGCGCGTGGTCGTCCCCGCCGAGCTCGGCATCTACCCCGAGATCAGCGGCAGCCACTACCGCTCGAGCGTGCGCTTCG
>JBBAPM010000045.1:0-4179 GCA_040400835.1 Steroidobacteraceae bacterium | reverse complement strand
GCCTGCCACATCGGCAGCGGCGGCAGACGCTCGGTGTCGAGCGGCGCGACGATGGTGTCGCCCGGCTGGATGGCGACCTGACCACCGCTACCGAACCAGCCGCTCTCACGCGCCACCACGCTGCCATTGGCGCGCACCACATAGATGCGGTCCTTATCCGCTTTGCGCGAGAGACCGCCGCTCAGGTTGATGTAGTCCTCACGGGTGAGACCCGAGCGGTAGAGATGCGAGGTGCCGTTCTGCACCTCGCCCAGCACCGTGACTTCCTGACGCAGACGAGGGATGACCAACTGGTCGCCGTCCCGCAACAGGATGTCGGACCGCGATCCGATGCTGCCTTGCAGTACACCATCAAGGTCGATGACGAGACGCCCGAGCGCCCTGGAACTCTTCAGCTGCCCGAGCAAACCCTGCGCCGAGGACACAGACTGGGCGTTTTGGGCGGACTGGGCGCCCTGCGAGAGCTGGATGGCTGTGGTCGCCAGATCGCTCTGCAGACGCTCCGTGAGCTGGTTGATCTGCTGCTGCTCACGCTCCTGCAGTTCACGCCGGGTGAAGATCGCCCCGTCCGCGAAGGCGAGCGCGGTGAGACCGCCCGCCCGCTCCAGCACCGAACGCATCGTCTCGCCGCGACGGATCGGGTAACTGCCCGGGAAGCGCACTTCGCCGCGCAGCACGACGACCTCCTGCTTGCCCCACTCCGGCAGTTCCTTGATGGTGAGCGTATCGAAGGCCTGCAGCGTGACATCCGCCGCCGGGTCGCCGCGGCGCACCGCGGCGAGGTCCACTTCGAGAAGCTCGCTCGCGCGCTCGGTGCCGGTGCTCTTGAGGCGGGTGAGTTCCGCCTTAGACCCGTAGGCCGCGTCATCCAGTTGCCCACCGGCGCGCAGCAGGTCGCTGATGCGCATGCCGGGCTCGAGCGGATACTCGCCCGGCGCCTTCACACGACCCCCGACGCTCACGATCTCCGTGGGCGCATCGAGCACCGACTGCCGGCGGAGCTCTGCGAGCAAAGGCTCGAGCACCGGACGTCGGCTCGCCGAGGCGTCGAAGACGATGACCCGGTCGCGCGCCGCGAGCCGGACATCGGCGTCGCCGCCCGGCGCACGCAGCGCCGCCCCGAGGTCCGCGGACAGCACGACGAGACGCCGATCCTGCGGCATCTCGCGACGGATCAGCACGTAACCGAGATCCGCGTTGGGGCGGAGCTCATCCACGGACGGGATCAACTGCGTGAGACGCAGACCCTCTCGCCAGGCGACGGCGCCCGGCCGGAACACGTGACCCTCGAGCACCACGCCCGCATCCAAGGTCGGACGCACGCGCGCGACGCGGATACTGTCGCCGTTGCGCAGCCGTTCGGCGCGCCCCTGCGCGGTCGTCTGCGGGACATCCACCGCGACGAGACGCTGGTCGTCGCCGCGCCGCACCACCGTGACGCGACGCTCGTCGGCCTCGGGCGTGAGGCCGCCGGCCAAAGTGATCAGCGCCGACAACGGGGTGTTGCCGCGCAGCTCGTAGATCGCGGGACGGCGCACCTCGCCGTCGATGGCCGCCGTCGGCCCCACGGGCGGGATGAAGACGACATCGCCCGGCTGCAGCTTGATGTCCTGACTCGTATCGCCGCGCAGCAGCAGGTCGTAGAGGTCGATCCGCCGCACCACGGTGCCGCGGCGTTTCAGCTGCACATCGCGCAGCGACCCCGTGGTCTTGATGCCGCCCGACGCATAAAGCGCGCTGGTGATGGTCGACAGACCGCTCACCGTGTACGAACCCGGCCGCTCGGCCTCGCCCATCACGAAGACGCTGATGGCGCGCGTATCGCCCATGCCGACGCTCGCCTGCGTGCCGATCATCTGCCTTGCGACCCGCGTCTCGATGTCCTCGCGCACGGCATCGAACTTCTTGCCCGCGACGGGGATCGGCCCGAGTTCCGGGAAGTTCACGCGACCGTCGCGGCCCACGACGAGCCGCAGTGTACGGTTCTGCGCGCCGAAGAGCTGCACCGTCAACTGGTCGCCGGCACCGAGCGTGTAGTCGGCGGACACCGGCAGATCGTCGGTGCGCGACATCGCCCTCGCGGAGTCTTTGAACAGGTCATAGCCGAAGGGCTTGAGCCCGGCCGTCCCGACCTGCGCGACCGGCAGCCGCGTGACCGAGACGCTGTAGCCGCGCAATGCAGGCTCCACCGCCAACCTGCGATTGGCCTGCGGTTCGCTGAGTCCACCCAAGGGGATCGACGGCAGGCCGGGCAACTGCAAGGCACCACCGCGATCGAGTTGATAGGGGTTGCCGCCACGCAAAGTGTCCACGAACACGGGATCCGCGCCGCCCGCAGCCTCGACAAGGACGGTATCCTGAGGCTGGAAGGTGAGCGCCTTCTCCGCTCGATCGACGGCCGCGGCACTGCCCGGAGTGTCGGCTGACTTGATCTCCGGCATCGCAGAACGAGCAGGCGGAGCCGCCGCCCCGACATCTCCGTCGGAGATCCCCAACTGCTCCATGAGCGCCGCGCGGTCGGCGGGGCTCAGGGACTTCAGCATCTCGAGCTGCGCCGGCGTCGGCACCTGTGCCGACGCCATGCCCGCCATCAGGCCAAGGACCAGCATCCAAACACGAATGAATCGCATCAAGGGACCCCAGGGCGGCAGGATAAGCCCTCAAAACCGGCGCGAAGTATACTCCACCCCCATGAAACCCACAGGGCGTCTGACCCCCGACACCCGGCGCTGGATCATCGCGCAAGCCGAGGCTGGCCAACCGGCCGAGGCCCTGCTCAAGGCCCTGGTCGCCGCAGGGTGGACCGAAGAGGCCGCGCTCGACGCGCTCGAGTCCACGCTGCGCCTCAAGGTCGCCGAGATCGAGTCGCGCGCACCCGCGCCCAAGCCCCCCACCAGCACCCGCAAGCCGTGACCGACCACCCCTGGTCCGGGCTCGCCTGCTTCCCGCTGCTGGAGCCGGAGTTCATCACGGAGGACGAGCGCCAGACGGCACTGCGGTTCCTAGCCTCCCACGAAGCCGACTTCGGGGGCACCGACCCTGACGACTATTGGGCGGGCCGCACGCTCACCCTGCCGCAGGTACGGGACGCCGGGATGCAATCGCTGATGCGCGACCTGCAGCGCCGCATCATCCGCAAAGTGCACGGGCTGCTCGAGGAACGCCTCGGCCCGCAGCCGCCGCTCTACGCCGATGTCATCAACTTCGCGCGCTGGCCTCCCGGCTATGAACTGCTGCCGCACGCCGATGCCGAGAATCCGGGCGGCGAGCCGCATCCGTACCCCTGGCGGCATTTCGCGTCGGTGATCTACCTCAACGACGACTACGGTGGCGGCGCGATCCACTTCCCGGAACTCGGCATCGAACTCCGGCCGCCGGTGCGTACGCTGCTGGTGTTCCCGGGCACGCTCGATTACCTGCACGGCGTCCGTGCGGTGACGCACGGAATGCGGCACACCCTCGCCTCGTTCCTGACCTTCGATGCCGCGCATGACGCAGGCGCCACATGATCAAGGTCCCCGAAAACCATATCCTCGCGCTGCCTTACGACGACTTCTACGCAGGGCGTCAGGACGAGGTGTTCGTGCCGCTGCGCGGTAAGCACAAACGGGCCTGGTTCTCGAAGCATGCGTATCTTTGCCTGCCGCTCGTCATCGGCAACCAGTACGGCTTCGCGGTCAAGTCGCTCTTCCACGCGACCTTCCTGTGGAACGGCGGTCCGGAGCCGGCGGACACCACCATCACGGTGCACAACGAGGACGAGGCGCGTGAACACGGCAACCTGCAGCTGCTCGCCTCGCAGTTCGGGCTCGGCATCGTGACCGTGCAGACGGCCTTCGCGCTGCGCACGCCGCCCGAGATCAATCTCATGACGCTGCAGCCACCCAACTCTTTCATCGACGGCCTGCAGAACATGACGGGCGTGGTCGAGGCCGACAACCTTCGGCGGGATTTCACCTTCAACCTCAAGATCACACGTCCGCACTTCCCGGTGGAGATCAAGGTCGGCGATCTCATCGCCGCGGTGCTGCCCATCCCGCGCGGCTTCGTGGAGCGGTTCGAGCTCATCGACGCCTACGAGGCGCTGTCTCCGGACACCATCGCCGTGGAGCAGCAGACCTCACGGGACTTCGGCCGCGAACGCGAAGAGGTCGACTCGAAGAACAAGCGCGGCGTGGG
>JBBAPM010000044.1:0-4245 GCA_040400835.1 Steroidobacteraceae bacterium | reverse complement strand
GCCGTGCAGGAGCAGCAGCAGATCATCGTCGCGCAGCGCGACAAGCTCTCGCTCTTCGGCGCGGCGGTGCAGCTCGGCGAGGGCGGCTTCGTGGGCCTCGGGACGAGCGCGCCGCAGGCGCGGCTGCACGTGGTGGGCGATGTGGCGGTGCAGGCCGCGGGCGCGGCGGCGGCGCCGGCGACGATCCGGCTGCGCTCCTCGCGCGCCGCGGGCGAGGACGGGCTGCAGGGGCTGCTCAGCTTCGCGGACGGCTCGGGCGGGTCGTTGGCGGGTCTTGCGGTGCAGGGCGCGGGCGGCCGCGGCTCGATGCTCTTCTTCACGGGCGATGCCTCGGACCTCACCGATCCGGCGCGCGCGAGCGTGGTGTTCTCGGCGTCGGGGGATGTGGGCATCGGCACGAGCACGCCGGGCTACCGGCTCGATGTGCGCGGCGGCGACGCCTTCTTCGGCGGCTCGGTGACCGCGGCGTCGTTCACGCTGCCCTCGGATGCGCGCTTCAAGACCAATGTCCAGGCGATCACCGAGGCGCTCGCCATCGTGCGCAAGCTGCAGGGCGTGTCCTACGACTGGAACCGCGCGGCGTTCCCGGAGCGCAACTTCCCCGCCCGCCCGCAGATCGGCGTGCTCGCGCAGGAGATGGAGGCGGTGCTGCCGGAGCTCGTCTCGACCGATGCGCAGGGCTACAAGTCGGTCAACTACCTCGGTCTCGTGCCGGTGCTCATCGAGGGCATGAAGCAGCAGGCGACGCAGCTCGAGGCGCAGGACGAGCGCCTGACCAAGGCCGAGAAGCAGCTCGGCCTCGTCGAGGAGCGGCTCTTCAAGAACGAGGAGCAGGTCGTCAAGCTCGATGAGCGCCTCGGCAAGGCCGAGTCCTTCGTCGCGCGTTTCGAGCTCGCCGCCGAACCCGACACCATGGTCGTGCTGACCCCGACCTTCAAGGTGCAGAACTTCACCGCCGAGCGCGCCTACATCGCGGAGCTGCGCGCCGAGCGCATCGAGGCCGAGAGGGCGCGCTTCAAGCAGCTCGACGCCGACGGCGCCGTCATCGACAACGTCGAGGCCGCCCGCCTGCGCGGCCGCGTGGTCAACACCGGCGGCAAGGAGCTGTTCGTGTCCTACGGCTCGGTGGCGCCGCTCTTCGAGGTGGCCGAGGACGGCCACTACATGGTGTCCGTGACCGCCGAGGACGGCAGCTTCGCCACCGCCCAGGTGGTCAACGCCGGCGGCGTGGTGCGCGTCGTGCCGACCGCCGGGCAGGGCATCGATGTCGTCGCCAACGGCAACTCCGTCGGCCTCGTCGCGCCCTCGAAGAAGGTCAAGGCCAGCTGGACCCGTACGGGTTGAGCGGACCGGTCCGCATCGCCCTCGTCGACGACCAGTCCCTCGTGCTGGAGGGGCTGCGCACGCTGCTCGAGAGCATGCCGCAGGTCGAGGTCGCCTACGCCGCCACCCAGCCGCAGGAGCTCATCGAGCGCCTGCGCCGGGACGCCGTGGATGTCGTCGTGTCCGACATCCGCATGCCGGGCTTCAACGGCTTCGATGTGGTCAAGCGCTTGGGCGGCTGGGCGCGGCCGATCCCGGTGATCCTGCTCACCACCTTCGATGAGCCGAACCTGCTCGACCAGGCCATCGCCGCGGGCGCCCGCGGCTTCCTGCTCAAGGGCGCCTCGCCCGACGACCTGCTCGCCGCCATCGAGACGGTGGCCGCTGGCGGCAAGGCCCTGAACCCCGTGGTCACCGGCAATGTCCGCAACGGCGCGCGCCGCGCCAGCACCGGCATGGGCGATGCCGTGCCCTTCGACCTGCACATCTCCGAGCGCGAGAAGACCGTGCTGCGCCTCGCCGCCGCCGGCCTCTCGAACCGCGAGATCGCCGAGGCGCTCGGTCTCTCCGAGGGCACCGTCAAGAACTACATGAGCGACCTCATGGTCAAGCTCGACTCGCGCGATCGCACCCAGGCCGTCATCCGCGCGATCGCGGCGGGGTTGTTGTAGCACCCCTTTCCGGGCAGAGGAGGGGGTTTCGGCTAGGCGTTCGGCGCCGCGCCGTCGGACAGCGCGATCTCGAGTTCGCAGCCGCTGCCGCCCGCGGCCGCGTGGTCGGTCAGCCGGTACTCGCCGCCCATGTCCTTGACGCGCGCGGCGAGCTGGCTGCGCCCGAAGCCCGCGGGCTTGCCGCGCAGGCCGCGGCCGTTGTCGACGACGCGCAGCACGAAGCGGTCGCCGATGGCGCGCAGCGTCAGGCTGATGCGGCTCGCGCCGCCGTGGCGCAGGGCGTTCGAGACGCCCTCCTGCGAGGCGCGCAGCAGCAGCCGCGCCACCTCGCCGCTCTGCACGCGCAGCCCCTCCTCGAGGTCGACGATGATCATGCCGTCGGGCAGCAGCGTCGCGAGCTTCTGCAGCGACTCGTTGAGCGCGAGGCCCTCGGCGTCGCTGATCTGGCGCACGATGACGCGCGTATCCGAGAGCAGGTCGTCGGCGATCTGCGCGGATCGGTCTATGAAATCCTTGAGCTCGGGGTTCTCCTTGACGCGCTGCTGCATGATCTGCAGGTTGATCTTGAGCGCGGTGAGCTTGTGTCCGGTGACGTCGTGCAGGTCGCGCGCGATGCGCAGCCGCTCGCGGTCGCGCACGGTCTCGGCCACGAAAGACTGCATCGACACCAGCTCCGCGTTGCTGCGCGCGATATCGCCGCGCGCGCGGTCGACCTCGATGCGCGAGGCGATGATGCTCACCGCATAGCCCTGGAACGCGATCAGCACGAGGGTCGGCAGGATCGCGCCCGGCCAGGGCATGTTGATGAGGCTCACCGCCCAGAACGCCACGCTCGAGATGACGATCAGCAGCGTCGCCACCCAGTCGCGGAAGAGGGTCGCGACCTGCGTCGCCACCACGATCAGCAGCGCGGGCACCGTGTACATCAGGCCCGGGTAGTTGCGGAAGCGGTCGAAGGCGATCACCACGATGGTGATCTGCAGCAGGATCAGCAGCACGCGCTCGAGGGAGTTCGCGCCGTACTCGATCATCAGCACCGTGGCGCCGAAGGCGACGGTGAAGGCGAGCAGCGCGCCGACGCCGCCCCATTCGAGCGCGGTCCAGTCCTCGAGCCGCCAGGGCAGCTGCAGCGCCGCCACGGCGAGGATGGTGAGGATGAGGCCGAGCGACTGCAGGTTGAGCTGCTTGCGCGTCGCGGCCGGGACGTTCTGTGTCTCGAGGTCGAAGAGCATGGATCACGCACCGCCCGACGGGGCGGTCACGGGATTATAGGGGGCGGGGAGGGGCGGGCGGCCAGCGCGTGGCCGCACGCATGACCCGCGCGCACTCAGCGCGCCGGGACCTTCGGGCGGCGGTGCGCCGCCGCGGTCCACACGCGCTGCGGCTGCAGCGGCTGGAAGGAGCGCTCGCCGGGCAGTTCCTCTTCTTCGAGGTCGACTTCCGGGATGCGGCGCGCGGTGACGCAGGCCTCGAGGACGGCGGCCGCCTCGTCGAAGGTGAGCGGCGAGATGACGCGCCAGCGGTTGTGTTCGCAGAGGGCGAGGGCGCTCTCGTGCTCGCAGTACAGCGCCAGCCCGGCATCCGTCTCCAGATGCTTGCGCGAGTCGCCCAGACAGTCGTCGCAGGGGGCGGTCGGGAAGGCGGTGAACTTGCGGTTCATGGGGTGAGGATGCGCCGGGCGGATCGCGGTCCGAAAGGTGCCGAAAGTCACCTTTGGACAGGTTTTTTGGGGGGCTGTTCCCCTCGATTGCGTTGTTGTTTTTTGGTTATGGGGATATACCGCAATGGCAGGGGTGTAATGATTGAGAACCTTGGGTTTTGCGGCTATTCTCCGTTGCCCGTCACCCCCGTCCCTCCCCAAGGAGTTGTAAATGCGCAACAAACTGGTTGCCGTTTTCGTCGCTGCCACGCTCTCTCAGGCCGCTCTCGCCCAGCAGGGTCAGCAGGCCGCCGGAGCCGAAGAGCTCGAGCAGGTCGTCATCACCGGTACGCGCGTCGCCAACCGCTCGGCGCTCGACACCGCCGTGCCCGTCGATGTGGTGCCCGCTTCGGCGCTTCAGAACCTCGGCGTCGCCGAGATCAACCAGGCGCTCTCCGTGGCGCTGCCCTCGTTCACCTTCCCGCGTCCGGGTCTCGCCGACGGTACCGACACCGTGCGTCCCGCTTCGCTGCGCGGCCTCGCGCCCGACCAGACGCTGGTGCTCGTGAACGGCAAGCGCCGCCACACCGCCGCGCTCGTCAACGTCAACGG
>JBBAPM010000043.1:0-4609 GCA_040400835.1 Steroidobacteraceae bacterium | reverse complement strand
CTCGGCATCTACCCCGAGATCAGCGGCAGCCACTACCGCTCGAGCGTGCGCTTCGTCGTGTGGCAGGGCCCCGACGAGCGCCCGCGGCAGGCGCAGCAGGACATCCCCTTCGAGATGATCTGCTGCGGTTGAGGGCTACCGCGCCCCCAACCCGATGAACTTCGCCGCGAACGCCCACTGGTCGGCGAAGTCCTCGATCTGCATCCAGGTGGGCTTGCCGGCGCCGTGGCCGGCGCGCGTCTCGACGCGCAGCAGCACGGGCTTCGGGCAACCTTGCGCGCGCTGCAGCTCGGCGGCGAACTTGTAGCTGTGCCAGGGCACGACGCGGTCGTCGCGGTCGGCCGTGGTCACGAGCGTCGCGGGATAGCAGGCGCCCGGCTTGACGTTGTGCACCGGCGAGTAGGCGCGCAGCGCGCGGAACTCGTCTGCGTTCTCGGAGAGGCCGTAGTCGGAGGACCACTGGCGGGCGTTGGCGCTCGCCGTGTGGTAGCGCAGCATGTCGAGCACGCCGACGCCCGGCAGCGCCGCGGCGAAGAGATCCGGCCGCTGCAGCAGCGTCGCGCCGACCAGCAGGCCGCCGTTGCTGCGCCCGGAGATGGCGAGCCGCGCGGGCTTGGTCCAACCGTCGCGCACCAGGAACTCGGCCGCGGCGATGAAGTCGTCGAACACGTTCTGTTTTTTGAGTTTCGTACCGGCCTCGTGCCACGCGTCGCCGTACTCGCCGCCGCCGCGCAGGTTGGCTTCGGCGTAGATGCCGCCCATCTCGAGCCACGCCAGCACCGTCGGCCGGAACCCGGGCGTGAGCGACACGTTGAAGCCGCCGTAGCCGTAGAGCAGGGTCGGCGCGTCGCCGTCCTTCACGAGGTCCTTGCGGTGCGTGATGTACATCGGCACGCGCGTGCCGTCCTCGCTGGTGTAGAACACCTGCTTCGTGACGTAGGGCGAGATGTCGGCCGCGATCTTCGGCTCCCGCCAGGTCGTCACCGCGAGCGTCGCGGTGTCGAGCCGCATCACACGGCCGGGCGTGAGGAAGTCCGTGTACGCGAAGAAGGTCTCGGTGTCCTTGCCGTTGCCGCCGAAGCCGCCGATGGTGCCCATGCCGGGACCGCCCACCTCGCCCAGCGCCTTGCCGTCGCGGTCGAACACGCGCGCCACACCCTGCGCGTCGCGCACGTAGGTCGCGATGATGCGGCCGCCGACGAAGTTCGCGTTGTCGAGCGCGTTGTCGGCCTGCGGCACGATCTCGCGCCAACGCGCGGGCGCCGGGTCCTTGAGGTCGACCGCGATGATGCGGCCGCGCGGCGCGGCGTTGGTCGTCTGTACATAGGCGGTATCGCCTTCGCTGCCAATGATGTCGTAGCGCGCGTCCCAGTCGCCGAAGATGCGGCGCGGCGCAGCGGCCGGGTCGCGCAGGTCGATGACATCGACGCCGTTCGCGCGATAGCCGTCGAACAACGACACGAAGAGCCAGCGCCCGTCGTCGGACACCGACGCGCCCGGCGCGCGGCGCGGGTGGTCGGTGACCTGGTAGACCACGCGGTCGGCCGACTGCGGCGTGCCCATCCTGTGGAAGTGCACCACGGGCTGCGCCTGGTCATCGCCGCGACCGGCGTCGTCGGCGCGCGCCGGGTAACGGCTGTAGTAGACGCCCGAGCCGTCCGGTGCCCAGGAGACGTTCCAGAACTTGGTCTGGCGCAGCTCGTCCGGCAGGTCGACGCCGTCGGCGACGCGGCGGAACTTCCAGATCTCCCAGTCGGTGCCGCCGTCGGACAAAGAATAGGCGATCAGCTTGCCGTCGGGCGAAGGCTCGAAGCGCGCGAGCGCCACGGTCGCATCGCGGCTCGCCGCGTTCGGGTCGAACAGCGCGCGCGGCTGGGCGTCGAGCGCATCGGCCACGTAAAGCACGCTCTGGTTCTGGGTGCCGTCGTTGCGGGTGAAGAAATACTTGCCGCCCTTGACGCGCGGCAGCCCCACGCGCTCGTAGTTCCAGAGCTGCGTCAGGCGCTGCTTGATGCGCTCGCGCTGCGGCAGCGCCTCGAGCCAGGGCTGGGCGAGTGCGTTCTGCGCGCGCACGAACTCGCGGGTCGCGGGCGCGGCCGGATCCTCCATCCAGCGGTACGGGTCGGCGACCGGGGTGCCGTGGTAGTCGTCCACCACCGTACCGCGTTCGGCGGCCGGATAGACGGGCGCGCTGGCGGCGGTGGCGGCCGGCGCGGCGGAAGCGGTCGATATGGTCAGCGTCATGGCGATGAGGGCATATCCCAGGCAGGTGGGCAGGATGTGGCGATGCAGCATGTTCCTCTCTACACTCCGGCGATGCCGGGCGAGCCGATCAGGACGCCCATATTACTGGACGGGACACGCCCATGACGAACCGCTCGCGCCGCCCGCTCGCCGCCCTCGCCACCCTCGCCGCCCTCGCCACGTCCGTCGCCTTCCTCGTCGGACCTGCGGTCGCGGTCGCCGCAGCACCGGCGGCGGCGCCACCGCAGCGGCTGACGCTGGAACGGCTCTTCAGCGGACCGGATCTCGCCGGCGCCTCGCTGCGCGGCGCCCGCTTCTCGCCGGACGGCAAGCTCGTCACCTACCTGCAGGGCAGCGCCGAGTCCAAGGACCGGCTCGACCTATGGGCGCACGATATCGCGACCGGCCGCAACGCGCTGCTGGTCGATTCGCGCAGCCTGGTCGCCGACGAGGGCCAACTCTCGCCCGAGGAAGAGGCCCGCCGCGAACGGCAGCGCACCGTCGCGCTCGCCGGCATCGTCGACTACCAGTTCTCGCCGGACTCGCGGCTGCTGCTGATCCCGATCGCCGGTGACCTCTTCGTCTACGACCTCAAGGCGGCGCGCGGCGCTGCGGCGGTGCGCCGCCTGACGAGCACCGCCGCCGCCGAGACCGACGCGCGCTTCTCGCCCCGCGGCCGCTACGTGAGCTTCGTGCGCGAACAGAACCTCTACGTCATCGAGGTCGCCACCGGCCGCGAGACCGCGGTGACGCAGGGCGGCGGTGGCCTCGTGTCCTTCGGCATGGCGGAGTTCATCGCCCAGGAGGAGATGGACCGCGACACGGGCTACTGGTGGTCGCCCGACGAGCGCATGATCGCGCTCGCGCGCGTCGACGAATCCACCGTGGACGAGGTCGAGCGCTTCGAGATCCTCGCCGAGAGCGTGCGCGTGATCCGCCAGCGCTATCCGGCCGCAGGACGGCCGAACGCGCGCGTCGACCTGTGGCTCGCCACGCTCGCCGACGCCGGCGGGACGCCGTCCGCGACGCCGACGCTGCGCGAGCTGCCGGCCGCCGCGGCGGGTGAAGGATATCTCGCGCGCGTGGCGTGGTTCCCGGATGCGCGCGCGCTCGCCGTGCAGCGCCAGACCCGCGACCAGAAGCGCCTCGAGCTGCTGAAGGTCGACGCGGCCACCGGCGCGGCGCGGCCGCTGCTCGAGGAGCGCAGCGACACCTGGGTGGAGTTGCACGATGAGCTCACCTTCCTCAGGAGCCAGCCCGCCTTCATCTGGGCGTCCTACCGCAGCGGCTACAAGCACCTCTACCTGTACGACCTCGACGGCAAGCTGCTACGGCCGATCACCGCGGGCGCATGGATGGTGGTCGGCGATTCGCGCGAGCGCGCCATCGAGGGCGTCGACGAGGCGCGCGGGCTCGTCTATTTCACCGCCAACCGCGATACACCCATCGAGCGGCACCTGTACTCGGCGCCGCTCGCCGGCACCGCCGGCGGCAAGACCGGCGATGCGGGCATCGAGGCCGGCATCCGCCGCCTCACCGACGGCGCGGGCTGGCACTCGGTGTCGATGGCCGGCGATGCGCAGCGTTGGCTCGACACCTTCTCGATGCCCGACTCGCCGCCCTCGCTGACCCTGCGCCACACGACGGGCAGAGCGCCGAGCGTGTTGGTGGCCAACACGCTCGATGCCGGTCACCCGTATGCGCCCTATCGCGCGGCGCATCGCACCCCCGAGTTCGGCACGCTGCGCGCCGCCGACGGACAGGTGATGCATTGGACGATGCTGAAGCCGCTCGGCTTCGATCCTGCGAAGCGCTACCCGGTCATCGTCGAGGTCTACGGCGGTCCCGGCGTGCAGCGGGTGCAGCGCGCCTGGGGTGGCTACTACCGCCAATACCTCGCGCAGCAGGGCTTCGTGGTGTTCATGCTCGACAACCGCGGCTCCGGTAACCGCGGCCGCGCCTTCGAGACGGCGCTCTACCACCGCATGGGCAGCATCGAGATCGAGGACCAGGTGAAGGGCGTCGAGTACCTGCGCAGCTTGCCCTACGTCGACCCCGCCCGCATCGGCGTGTGGGGCTGGAGCTACGGCGGCTACATGGCGCTGATGGCCATGGTGCGCGCGCCCGACTTCTTCGCGGCCGGCGTATCGGGTGCGCCGGTCACCGACTGGCGGCTCTACGACACGCACTACACCGAGCGCTACATGGGCGTGCCCGAGCCGGGATCGCCCGAGAGCAACCCCGAGGGCTACCGCGACGGCAACGTCATGACCCACGCCGCCGCGCTGAAGGGTCCGCTGCTGGTGATGCACGGCATGGCCGACGACAACGTGCTCTTCACGCACAGCACCGCGCTCTTCAAGCG
>JBBAPM010000042.1:0-4896 GCA_040400835.1 Steroidobacteraceae bacterium | reverse complement strand
AGAAGCGGCGGAAGAACGGGTCGTCGAGCAGCGGGTTGCGCTGCTGTTCGCGCACCGCGCCGCGGATGCCGATGCTGACCACCGCGGGCGAGACCCGCTTGATCATCGGCGCGAGCGAAGGCATCGGCGCGACTTCCCGGTCTGCGGGCCGGTCCGCGGGCCGGTCCGCCGGCCGGTTCTGGGCGACGGCGCCCGGTGCGAGGCCGAGCAGGCCGGCGAAGGAGGTCAGCAACAGGGCGAGGAGCGCAGACGGTCGCTGCATGCGGCGGTCACCAAGGTGAAAAAGACCCCCAGGGGCGGGAGCCACCTGGGGGATTGTAGGCGTGGGTCGTCGAAATCGTCAGTGCGATGGTCCGTCGGTCCTGTCCGGTGCGGTCAGGCGGCCTCCACCGTGATCCGACGCGGCTGGACCTTGGCGAGCTTCGCGATCGAGACCTCGAGCACGCCATGGGACGAACGGGCCGAGATCTGCTCGGCGTCCGCATCCTCGGGCAGGGCGAAGCGGCGCTGGAAACGGGTCACCGTGCCCTGGGGCTGGCTCGCCGGACGCTGCGCCTCCAGGGTCAGCACGCCCTGCTCGACGGTGATCCGGGTGTCCTGCGGGGCGACGCCCGGCAGGTCCGCGCGCAGCACGTAGCGGTCGGCTTCCTCCTGCGCCTCGACCCGCGGCAGCAGGGCGAGCGGCCGGGCGTCGGCGGGGTTGTGCAGGCTCCATTCGTAGCGTACGAGGCTCATGGTCATCTCCTTCAGCCCCAGACGGGAGGGGCGTGTCTGTGGTGGGCAACGGCCCGGATGACTCGGGATATGCGGATGCCGAACGGCCTTTCAAGGGGTAGGGTCGCAGGGGATAACTTGTGGACGACGTGTGGAGTAGATCCGACACAACATGTTGCGGCCAGGGTACAACCGACTTGTGTCAGGATTGGACGACAACTTGACGAATCGTTTCTCGGCCTGTGTTTATGTAAGACTCTGATTCTATTGGTTTTTAGCCGACAAACACATAATCATTGCAACACCTTGACGCTGTTCCGGGCCATGCTTAACCTTCCCGACGTCGACACAACATCTTGTGTGCCTCGTGCAGCAGGGTGGGGGGGTCGGCACAGGGGAGTGCGGCCTTTGGACGACGGCCGACCGGATCACGGGCAAAAAAAATTCGGCGCCTTCGGCAGCCGGACGATCCCGGGTCCGCAACCTTTTTCAGTCCAAGGGTCTTCATCAGGGTTTCTTCCGGGTTTTCCGGGGGTTTTTCCGCCGGCCTGACCGCCGGCCTCAAGGATTTCGACGGGAGTTCCGCCGCGCATGAACAGCGTCGTCAAGTTCGCCGACCACGACCTCGATGCCATCCCTTTCCAGGAGGCGTCGCTCGACATCTGGGACAAGAAATACCGTCTGGTGTCCAAGTCCGGCGAGCCGATCGACCTCGCGATGGACGACACCTACAAGCGCGTCGCGCGCGCGCTCGCCGACGTCGAAGCGCCGGCCGAGCGTGAGCACTGGTACGAGCGTTTTCTTTGGGCGTTGCGCCGCGGCGCGATCCCCGCGGGCCGCATCACCTCGAACGCCGGCGCGCTCGAGCACAAGCCCGCCACCTCCACCATCAACTGCACCGTGTCGGGCACCATCCAGGACTCGATGGACGACATCCTCGACAAGGTGCACGAGGCCGGTCTCACGCTGAAGGCGGGCTGCGGCATCGGCTACGAGTTCTCGACGCTGCGTCCGCGCGGCGCCTACGTCTCGGGCGCCGGCGCCTATACCTCGGGTCCGCTGTCCTTCATGGATATCTACGACAAGATGTGTTTCACGGTGTCGTCGGCCGGCGGCCGTCGCGGCGCCCAGATGGGCACCTTCGACGTCGGCCATCCGGACGCGATGGAGTTCATCCGCGCCAAGCGCGAGAACGGTCGGCTGCGCCAGTTCAACCTGTCGCTGCTCATCACCGACGAGTTCATGCAGGCCGTGCGCGAGGACCGCGAGTGGAAGCTCGCGTTCCCGATCTCGCGCAAGGAGTACGAGGCCGACAAGCCCGACCTCACCGACGACACCAAGTTCGTGTGGCGCGAGTGGCCCTACGACGGCCGCTTCGTCGTCAACGAGACCGGCCTCGTCGCCTGCAAGGTCTACAAGACCATGCCGGCGCGCCGCATGTGGGACAGCATCATGTCCTCCACCTACGATTTCGCGGAGCCGGGCTTCATCCTCATCGACCGCGTCAACGAGATGAACAACAACTGGTGGTGCGAGAACATCCGCGCCACCAACCCCTGCGGCGAGCAGCCGCTGCCGCCTTACGGTTCCTGCCTGCTCGGCTCGGTCAACCTCACGCGCTTCGTGCGCAAGCCGTTCACGGCCGAGGCCGAGTTCGACTGGGCCGAGTACCGCGAGGTCGTCAAGGTCTTCACGCGCATGCTCGACAACGTGGTCGAGGTGAACGGTCTGCCGCTCGAGGGCCAGCGCAACGAGATCCTGCGCAAGCGCCGTCACGGCATGGGCTTCCTCGGGCTCGGCAGCACCATGACGCTGCTGCGCATGAAGTACGGTTCGCCCGAGTCCGTGCAGTTCACCGAGGACGTCTCGCGCGAGATGGCGGTCGCCGGCTGGGAGGCCGCGCTCGACCTGGCCCGCGAGAAGGGCCCGGCGCCCATCATGAACGAGGAGTTCACCGTCACCGCGGAGATGCTGCGCAAGCGTCCGGAGATGGCGCGCGACGGCTGGAAGGTCGGCAGCAAGATCCCGGGCCGCGTGCTGCATGCGCGCTACAGCCGCTACATGCAGCGCATCGCGGGCGTCGCGCCGAACCTCGTCGAGCAGCTCGCGCTGGTCGGCGCGCGCTTCACGCACCACACCTCCATCGCGCCCACCGGCACCATCAGCCTCTCGCTCGCCAACAACGCGAGCAACGGCATCGAGCCCTCGTTCGCGCACCACTACTTCCGCAACGTGATCCGCGAAGGCAAGAAGTCGAAGGAGAAGGTCGACGTCTTCTCCTACGAGCTGCTCGCCTACCGCGAGCTCATCAACCGTCAGGCGATGCCGAACGGCACCAGCGCCGCGGAGAAGCTCCCCGACTACTTCACGACGGCGGACGACATCACGCCGACGGCGCACGTCGACATCCAGGCCGCCTCGCAGAAGTGGATCGACTCCTCGATCTCCAAGACCGCGAACGTCCCGACCGACTTCAAGTACGAGTCCTTCAAGGACATCTACCTCTACGCGCACGAGAAGGGGCTCAAGGGCTGCACCACCTTCCGCTTCAACCCCGAGGCCTTCCAGGGCGTGCTCGTGAAGGAGGAGGACCTCAAGAACACCACCTATGTGTTCACGCTCGAGGACGGCACCGAGGTGTCGCTCAAGGGCGACGAGGAGATCGAGTACGACGGTGAGAAGCACACCGCCGCCAACCTTTTCGATGCCCTCAAAGAAGGGTATTACGGCAAGTTCTGAGGACCGCTCCCGATGGCAGCCATCAAGATCGACAAGAAGATCGCCAAATACCGCGTCCAGAAGCCGGGCGGAGAGCCTGCGCCCGCTGCGACCGCCACCAACGTCGCCGAGCTGCCCACCAGCCACGGCGGCAAGGTCGTGCGCCTGACCGAGGAGGTCCAGCGCCCCGAAGTGCTGATCGGCTCGACCTACAAGATCAAGACGCCGGTCTCCGACCACGCGATGTACGTCACGATCAACGACATCATCCTCAACGAGGGCACCGAGCACGAGCAGCGCCGGCCCTTCGAGGTCTTCATCAACAGCAAGAACCTCGACCACTACCAGTGGATCGTGGCGCTGACGCGCATCATCTCCGCCGTGTTCCGCAAGGGCGGTGACGTCGCGTTCCTCGTCGAGGAGCTGAAGGCCGTGTTCGACCCGCGCGGCGGCTACTGGCAGCCGGGCGGCAAGTTCATGCCCTCGATCATCGCCGAGCTCGGCCATGTCATCGAGAAGCACCTGCAGACCATCGGCCTGATGGCGCGCCCCGAGCTCGACGAGCACCAGAAGAAGCTCATCGACGAGAAGCGCGCCGAGTTCGAGGCCCGCGGCAAGCAGACCGACGCCTTCTCCAAGTCGCACTTCCCCGAGGGCGCGCAGCTCTGCAGCAAGTGCAGCACCGCCGCCGTCGTGATGATGGACGGCTGCATGACCTGCCTGAACTGCGGGGACTCGAAGTGCGGCTGAGGCCGCTGGCCTCGACCCTCCGTCCCCTGCTGCTCATCCTCGCGCTCCTGTTTGCAGGCGCGGGGCTATCGGGCGTCGCGTCCGCGCAATCCGCCATGCCGCGCTACACCGAGCTGCAGCGCGACGTCGACTTCTGGATCCGCGTCTACACCGAGATCTCCACGCGCCAGGGCTTTGTGCACGACGCGCGCAACCTCGGCGTGGTGTACGGCGTGGCCGCGCTGCCCGATGCGCCGCCGGGGTCCGACCCGCGCCGTGACGCCATCACCGCCGCGCGCGACCGTTGGTCCGCGGCGCTACGTGCGGCCGCCGACGCGCTCACCGCCGGGCAGCCGCTGCAGGGCGATGCCGCGTGGGTCTTCAAAGTCTGGCGCGATGCGCTCGGCCGGGACCCTGACGCCGGCACGTTCACCGCGGCGCTCGCCGATGTCCGCTTCCAGCTCGGGCAGGCCGACCGCTTCCGTGCCGGGGTCGAGCGCTCGGGTGCTTGGCGCGAGCACATCGCCGCCGTGCTCGGCGCGGCGCAGCTGCCGCCGGAGCTCATCGCGCTGCCCCATGTCGAGTCGTCGTTCGATCCGACCGCGTACTCCAAGGTCGGCGCGGCGGGGATGTGGCAGTTCATGCCGGGCACGGCGCGGCTCTACATGCGCGTCGACGGTGCGGTCGACGAGCGCATGGACCCGTTCCGCGCCACCGAGGCCGCGGCGCAGCTGC
>JBBAPM010000041.1:0-5460 GCA_040400835.1 Steroidobacteraceae bacterium | reverse complement strand
GCGGCACGCGCAGCGAGGTGTCCTTCACGTCGCTCGCCTTCTCGCCGAAGATCGCGCGCAGCAGCTTCTCTTCCGGCGTCAGCTGGGTCTCGCCCTTCGGCGTGACCTTGCCGACCAGGATGTCGCCCGCGCGGACCTCGGCGCCGATGAAGGCGATGCCGGCCTCGTCGAGCTTGTTGAGCGCCTGCTCGCCGACGTTCGGGATGTCGGCGGTGATCTCCTCGGACCCGAGCTTGGTGTCGCGGGCGACGCAGCTCAGCTCCTCGATGTGGATCGTGGTGAAGCGGTCCTCCTGGACCACGCGCTCGGAGATGAGGATGGAGTCCTCGAAGTTGTAGCCGTTCCAGGGCATGAACGCGACCAGCATGTTCTGGCCGAGCGCGAGCTCGCCGAGGTCGGTCGAGGGACCGTCCGCGAGCACGTCGCCGCGCGCGATCCGGTCGCCGGCCGTCACCAGCGGGCGCTGGTTGATGCAGGTGTTCTGGTTGGAACGGGTGTACTTCGTGAGGTTGTAGATGTCGACGCCCGGCTCGTTGGCCGAGGTCTCGGCGTCGTCGACGCGCACCACGATGCGCGACGCGTCGACCGAGTCGACCACGCCGCCGCGGCGCGCGACCACGGTCACGCCGGAGTCGATGGCGACCGGACGCTCCATGCCGGTGCCCACCAGCGGGGCCTCGGTGCGCAGCGTCGGCACCGCCTGGCGCTGCATGTTCGAGCCCATGAGCGCGCGGTTGGCGTCGTCGTGCTCGAGGAACGGGATCAGCGAGGCGGCCACCGAGACGATCTGCTTCGGCGACACGTCCATGTAGTTGATGCGCTCGCGCGGCATCAGCGTGAACTCGTTCTGGAAGCGGCACGACACGAGGTCGTCGGACAGCTGGCCGGTGCCGTCGGCGCGGGCGTTGGCCTGCGCGATGGCGAACTCGCCCTCCTCGATCGCCGACAGGAAGTCGATCTTGTCGGTGACCTTGCCGTCGACGACGCGGCGGTACGGCGTCTCGAGGAAGCCGTACTCGTTGGTGCGGGCGTAGACCGACAGCGAGTTGATGAGGCCGATGTTCGGGCCTTCCGGGGTCTCGATCGGGCAGACGCGGCCGTAGTGGGTCGGGTGCACGTCGCGCACCTCGAAGCCCGCGCGCTCGCGCGTCAGGCCGCCCGGGCCGAGCGCCGAGACGCGGCGCTTGTGGGTGACCTCGGACAGCGGGTTGTTCTGGTCCATGAACTGGCTGAGCTGCGAGGAGCCGAAGAACTCCTTCACGGCCGCCGCCACGGGCTTGGCGTTGATCATGTCCTGCGGCATGAGCGGCTCGCTCTCGGCGATGTTCAGCCGCTCCTTGACCGCGCGCTCGACGCGCACCAGACCGACGCGGAAGGCGTTCTCCGCCATCTCGCCGACCGAACGCACGCGGCGGTTGCCGAGGTGGTCGATGTCGTCCACGTTGCCGTCGCCGTTGCGGATGGCGATCAGGACCTTGAGCACGTCGAGGATGTCGTCCTTCGAGAGGACGTTCGAGCCGACGATCTCCTTGCGGCCCACGCGGCGGTTGAACTTCATGCGGCCCACGGGCGACAGGTCGTAGCGCTCGGGGTTGAAGAACAGGTTCTGGAACAGGTTCTCGGCGGCGTCGCGGGTGGGCGGCTCACCGGGGCGCATCATGCGGTAGATCTCGACCAGCGCCTCGAGGCGGTTCTTGGTCGGGTCGACGCGCAGGGTGTCGGAGACGTAGGGGCCGCGGTCGAGGTCGTTGACGTACAGCGTGCGGACCTTGTCGATGCCGGCCTCGATCATCTTCTCCGCCGACACGGCGGTGATGACCTCGTTGGCCTTGGCGATGATCTCGCCGGTGTTGGTGTCGACCACGTCGTGGGCGAGGATCTTGCCGTAGATGTAGTCGCGGGGCACGGCGAGCTTGCGCACGCCGGCGTCCTCGAGCTGGCGCACGTGGCGCGCCGTGATGCGGCGGCCTTCCTCGACGATGACCTGGTCGCCGATGCGGATCTCGAACGCGGCGGTCTCGCCCTTCAGGCGGGCCGGCACGAGCTCGAGCGCGACCTCGTCGCGCGACAGCAGGAAGGTGTTCTGGTCGAAGAAGATGTCGAGGATCTCGCCGTCGCCCATCTCGAGGGCGCGCAGCAGCACCGTCACCGGCAGCTTGCGGCGGCGGTCGATGCGGGCGTAGACGTAGTCCTTGGCGTCGAACTCGAAGTCGAGCCACGAACCGCGGTAGGGGATGATGCGGGCGTTGAACAGCAGCTTGCCCGAGGAGTGCGACTTGCCGCGGTCATGGTCGAAGAACACGCCCGGGCTGCGGTGCAGCTGCGAGACGATGACCTTCTCGGTGCCGTTGACCACGAACGTGCCGCTCTCGGTCATCAGCGGCAGCTCGCCGAGATAGACCTCCTGCTCGCGGATGTCCTTGATGGGCTTCGGGGTGCCCGAGGCCTCCTTGTCGTACACGACGAGGCGGACCTTGACGCGCAGCGGCGCGGCGTAGGTCAGCCCGCGCAGCTGGCATTCCTTCACGTCGAACGGCGGCTCGCCGAGGCGATAGCCGACGTACTGCAGTTCCGCGTTGCCCGAATAGCTGGAGATCGGGAACACGGTCTTGAAGGCCGCATGCAGGCCCTTGTCCTCGCGCGCTTCCTCGGCCTTGTCGGCCTGCAGGAACTTGCGGTAGGACTCGAGCTGGATGGCGAGCAGGTCGGGCGTCTCGAGGACGCTGCCCTGCTTGCCGAAGTTCTTGCGGATGCGCTTCTTCTCGGTGAAGGAGTACGCCATCTGGACCACCTCTGTCTTCAATCTGCGGCGCGGACGACGGCGCGACCGGAGCCTTGCGGCTCCGGTCGCCCGTGGATCCACGATACGAAGTCGATGCCCACCGTCTGGTACGGCGGGTTACTTGATCTCGACCTTCGCGCCGGCCTCTTCCAGCTTCTTCTTCATGGTCTCGGAATCGGCCTTGTTCACGCCGTCCTTGACCGTGCCCGGCACGGCCTCGACCAGGTCCTTCGCTTCCTTCAGGCCGAGGCCCGTCAGTTCGCGCACGACCTTGATGACGCCGACCTTCTTGTCCGCCGGGTATTCCTTGAGGATGACGGTGAACTCCGTCTTCTCCTCGGCCGGGGCGGCGGCGGCGGCGGGGCCCGCCACGGCGGCGACGGCCACCGGGGCCGCGGCGGTCACGCCGAACTTCTTCTCCATGTCGGAGATGAGCTCGACGACCTGCATGATGCTCATGTTAGAGATCGCTTCGAGGATTTCGTCCTTGCTAACAGCCATTGTCTTGACTCCAAAAGTTTAGGGATGGCAACAAGTTCAGCCGCTGGTGGCCTGCTTGGCGTCGCGGACAGCCGCGACGGTGCGGACCAGCTTGGTGTGGGGCGCGACCAGCGTGCGGACGAGCTTCTCGATCGGGGCCTTCATGGTCCCCAGCAGGATCGAGAGAGCCTGTTCGCGCGTCGGCAGCGAGGCGACCTTCTCGAGGTCCGAACCCGGCAGCACCTGGCCACCGAGGGACACGAGCGTAGCGACGAGCTTGTCGTTGGTCTTCGCGAAGTCCTTCACCACGCGCGCAGCCGCGCCCGGGTCGTCCTTCGAGAAAGCGAGCACGAGCGGTCCCTTGAGATGGGCACCGACCGGCTCGAACGCCGTACCGGCCATGGCCTTGCGCGCCAGCGTGTTCTTGACGACACGCATGTACACGCCTTGCGCACGGGCCTTGGCACGCAGCTCGGTCATCTGCGAGACCGTGATACCACGGTACTCGGCAGCGACCACGGATTGCGCATCGGCCGCAACCTCCGCCACTTCCTTCACCAGCGCTTTCTTGTCTTCGAGGTTTAGAGGCACTTGTAAAACTCTCCTCTCCTGAAGATCACACACCGGCCGACGGCTTGCGCCGCCTGCCGGACCTTTCGACGGTGACCTTCATGCGAGGACGATCCTCGTATGAGCGGCGCACCACCTGCGCAGGCGATCATTAAGGGCTGGCGGAACGCATCAGCCGTTCCCCTGCCCGCCTGCGGTCTTCGATGGAACCCGGCGGCTCATGCCGCCGGACCCGCAACGATCCGAAAAAACCTGCCCGCGCGCGGCCTCAGAGGCCGAGCGAGGACTGCTCCACCTGCACGCCCGGCCCCATGGTCGAGGACAGCGTGAGGCGCTTGAGATAGATGCCCTTGGCGTTGGCCGGCTTCGCCTTCTGCAGGTCGGCGATCAGCGCCAGGAGGTTCTCCTTCAGCTGGACGGGCTCGAAACCCGCCTTGCCGATGGTGCAGTGCACGATGCCCGCCTTGTCCACGCGGTAGCGCACCTGGCCGCTCTTGGCGTTCTTCACCGCACCGGCGACGTCCGGGCTCACCGTGCCGACCTTGGGGTTCGGCATGAGGCCGCGGGGGCCGAGGATCTGGCCGAGCTGACCGACGACGCGCATGGCGTCCGGGCTCGCGATGACGACGTCGAAGTCCATCTCGCCGGCCTTCACCTTCTCGGCGAGGTCCTCGAGACCGACGATGTCGGCGCCGGCGGCCTTGGCGGCCTCCTGGTTGCGGCCCGAGGTGAACACGGCGACGCGCACCGTCTTGCCGATGCCGTGCGGCATCACGGTGGAACCGCGCACCTGCTGGTCGGACTTGGTGGCGTCGATGCCGAGGTTCACCGCGGCGTCGACCGATTCGTTGAACTTGGCCTTGGCGAACTCCTTGACGAGGCGCAGGGCTTCGTCGATCGGGTACGACTTGCCGGGCGGCAGGGCGTCCTTCCAGGGCTTCATGCGCTTGGCTACGGCGGGCATGTCAGAGTCCCTCCACGTCGACGCCCATCGAACGGGCGGTGCCCGCGATGGTGCGCACCGCGGCGTCGAGATCGGCAGCGGTGAGATCCGGGGTCTTGGTCTTCGCGATCTCCTCGAGCTGGGCCCGGGTGACCTTGCCGACCTTGGCGGTGTTCGGTGTGCCGCTGCCCTTCTCGATGCCGATCGCCTTGCGGATCAGCACCGCCGCGGGCGGCGTCTTCATGATGAAGGTGAAGCTGCGATCGGCGTACACGGTGATGATCACCGGGATCGGCAGCCCCTTCTCGAGCTTCTGCGTGGCAGCGTTGAACTGCTTGCAGAACTCCATGATGTTCACGCCCTGCTGACCGAGTGCCGGTCCGATGGGCGGGGACGGGTTCGCCGAGCCTGCAGGGACCTGCAGCTTGACGTACCCCTGTACTTTCTTTGCCATCGTCTTCTCTCCTGGGTCCGAACGCCCACCTCTCGTGCGGGCTCCCCATGCGCTTCCTTGCCACCACGCCGCGCGATCCTTCGCGCGACGATACGATCATCGCCCGGCGTCACCGCCCGGGCATTTGCGGTCAGGCCTTCTCGACCTGCGAGAAGTCGAGCTCGACGGGCGTCGAACGCCCGAGGATCTGCACCGCCACCTGCAGGCGGTTCTTCTCGTAGTTCACGCTCT
>JBBAPM010000040.1:0-5601 GCA_040400835.1 Steroidobacteraceae bacterium | reverse complement strand
AGTGCAGCGGTTTTGTAAACCGTTGGTCGGGGGTTCAAATCCCTCACCCGGCACCGCCTTCTCCATCGGTCCTCGATCACAAGGAGCCGGATCATGAGCCGGATCAACCGTCGACAGGCCCTGGCGCTCGCGCTCGGCGCGGGACTCCTGCAGGCGCGCACCGCGGTCGCCGCCGGTGCGCCGCTCGGCGCGGCGGTGGCGGCGACCGCCGCCGGTGCGCCGCTGCTCCCGCTCCACTACAACGAGAACCCGCTCGGTCCCGGGCCCAAGGCGCGCGAGGCGATCCTCGCATCGCTCGGCGACGGTTGGCGCTACGCCGATGGCGAGCACGCGCAACGGCTGATCGCCGCCATCGCCGCGCACGAGCGGGTGGCCCCGGAGCGGATCGCGATCGGGTCGGGATCGGGCGAGCTGCTGCACATCCTCGCGCTCGGCTGGGCTACCCGCGGCAGCGTCACCTGTGCGTGGCCGACGTTCGGGCAGCTGATGGGGTTCGCCGAGAAGCTGGGCGCGACCGTGCGGCGCGTGCCGCTCGATGCGCAGCTGCGCCATGACGCCGCCGCGATCGACGCCGCGGCGCCGACCGGCACCTCGCTCGTCTATCTCTGCAACCCGAACAACCCGACCGGCACCGTGCTCCCGGCGGCGGAGCTGCGCGAACTCTGCCTCACGCTCGCCGCGCGTACGCTGGTGGTGGTCGACGAGGCCTACATGGACTTCGTCGAGCCCGGTGCGACCGAGAGCATGGTCGACCTCGCCCGCGGCGGGGCCGATATCGTCGTGCTGCGCACCTTCTCGAAGGTGCACGGCCTCGCCGGGCTCCGTGTCGGCTACGCCATCGGCCGTCCCGACACCATCGAGCGCATGCGCTCGCTCGAGCTCGTCAGCCCCAACATGCCGGGCGTCGTGGCCGCGACCGCGAGCCTCGGTGACCGGGAGTTCGTCGCCCGCACGCGCGACAGCGTGATGGCCGATCGGCGGCGCGTCACCGCGGTCTGCCGCGAGCTCGGCATGGCCTGCAGCGATTCCCACGGCAACTTCGTGTTCGTCCGCACCGGCCTGTCGGCCACCGACTTCCGCGACCGCATGCGCGGGTTAGGCATCGAGGTCGGCCGGCCGTTCCCGCCCTTGACGGACTGGAGCCGCATCTCGCTCGGCAGGCCCGAGGACAACACGGCGCTCATCGCCGCGCTGCGCGCGTTCAAGGCGGGCGGTCCGGTGCGCAAGGTCGCGGCGACCCTGCCTGAGGCGCGCACGTGGTCTTGAGACGTCGCGGGTTCCTCGCGCTGGCGGGTACGGGTGCCGTCGGTGCGGCGATCGCTTGGCAGCAGGCGCTCGCCGGTGCGGACGACCGTGCACGCGCGGGCGACTTCGATCCGACCGAACGCAGCATCGCCGATCTGCAGACCCTGCTCGGCGGTCCGCTCACCTCCGCGGCGCTGGTCGGCGCGTATCTCGAGCGCATCGCGCGGCTCGACGCCGCGGGGCCTGCGTTCCGCTCCGTCATCGCGCTCAACCCCGAGGCCTTGGCGGCGGCGCGCGCGCTCGACGCCGAGCGTCGCGCCGGGAAGCTGCGCGGTCCGTTGCACGGCATCCCCGTGCTCATCAAGGACAACATCGAGACGCGGGATCCGCTGCCGACGACCGCGGGTTCGCTCGCGCTGGCGCGGGCGTTCCACCGCGCGGATGCGCCGTTGGTCGCGCGGCTGCGCGCCGCGGGCGCGGTGATCCTCGGCAAGACCAACCTCAGCGAGTGGGCGAACTTCCGTTCGACGCGCTCGAGCAGCGGCTGGAGCGCCGTCGGCGGGCAGACGGGCAACGCCTACGATGTGCGCCGCAACCCTTCCGGTTCGAGTTCGGGGTCGGGCACCGCCGCCGCCTTGAGCCTCTGCGCTGCGGCGGTGGGCACCGAGACCGATGGCTCGATCCTCTCGCCTGCGGCCGTGAACGGGCTGGTCGGCTTCAAGCCTTCGCTCGGCGTGGTGAGCGGCGTCGGCGTGGTGCCCATCTCGCCGCGGCAGGATGTCGCCGGGCCGATGGCGCGCAGCGTCGCCGATGCCCGTCTGCTCGCCGAGGCGCTGTACGAGCGCCCGCGGCGCGGACCCGCCGCGACGGCCGCCGCGGCGACCGCCGCCGGCACGGCGCCGCGTACGCTGCGCATCGGCCTCTTGCCCGCACCCGGCAACCTGCGCGTCGAGGTGGCGGCGCGTTACCGCGCGGCGCGCGATGCATGGCGCGATCTCGGCGCCGAGGTGGTCGATGCGCCGTTGCCGCCGACCCTCGGGCAGGCGGGCGATCCGGAGTTCACCGCGCTGCTGTACGAGTTCAAGGCGGCGCTCGACGCCTATCTCGGCGCGTTGACGCCGGGGATGACGGAAGCGTCGTCGCTGGCGGCGCTGATCGACTTCAACCGCCGCAACGCCGACCGTGAACTGCCGCTCTTCGGGCAGGAGATCTTCGAGCTGGCGGCGGCCAAAGGTCCGCTCACCGACCAGGCCTACCTCGATGCCGTCGCGGCGCTGCGCCGCCTCGTCGAGACCGAGGGTCTCGAGCCGTTGTTCCGCGACCTGCGGCTCGACGCCCTCGTCGCGCCCGGTGCCGGACCGGCGGCGCTCATCGATCCGCTGCTCGGCGACCGCCGGGAATCCGGCGGCCCGCCGCTCGGTTCCGCCGCGGCGATCGCCGGCTACCCGAGCATCACGCTGCCGATGGGCCTCGCGAAGGGCATGCCGGTCGGCATGACCGTGGTCGCGCCGCGATACGCCGAGGATGCGCTGCTCGACATCGCCGCGCGCTTCGAGCGCGAGGCCGCCTTCCGCGTACCGCCCTCGCAGCGCTGACGTCGGTCGACGTTCCGACCCGGCATGGGCCGTGCCGGCGAGGTCGGCGGCCCCCGGGTGGCGTAAACTGCGACGGGATGAAAACCGGAGAGGTCCGATCCATGCCACGCGCCACGATTGCCGTATCCGCTGCGCTGCTGCTGCAGGCTTTCGCCACCACCGCGTCCGTGCAGACCGCGTCCGCGCAGGCCGCTGCCGCACCGCAGACCGCGGCGGCCCCGAGCGAGGCGCCGCCCGCCTGCACGGTCGGCGTGCGCGCTGGACGCCTCGTGGACCCGGTCGCGGGCAAGGTGCGCAGCGCGCAGGCCATCCGCATCGGCGGCGAGCGCGTCCTGGCGGTGCTCCCGGACGGACCCGCCGCGCTCGCCGGCTGCGCGCGCGTCGTCGACCTCTCAGGTGCCACGGTGCTCCCCGGACTCATCGACTCCCACGTGCACCTGACCTCCGACCCCACGATCCGTCGCTATGAGCGGCTCGGGCTCTCGATCCCGCGGCTCGCGCTGATCGGCGCGGCCAATGCGCAGCGCACGCTGCTCGCGGGCTTCACCACCGCGCGCAACCTCGGCTCGGACGGCTACGCCGACGTCGCGCTGCGCGACGCCATCAACGCGGGCGACGTGCCGGGGCCGCGGCTCGTGGTCTCGGGCCCCGGCATCGGCATCACCGGCGGCCACTGCGGGAGCAACCTGCTCGCGCCCGAGTTCCGCCAGACCTCGCTCGGCACCGCCGACGGTCCCGACGAGGTGCGCAAGGTGGTGCGCCAGAACATCCGCTACGGCGCCGATGTCATCAAGTATTGCGGCACCGGCGGCGTGTTCTCGAAGGGCACGCAGCCCGGCATGCAGCAGTTCACGCCGGAGGAGGTCGCGGCGCTGATCGACGAGGCGCGCATGCACGGCCGCAAGGTCGCGGTGCACGCGCATGGCGCGGCCGGCATCAAGGTGGCCCTGCGCGCGGGCGTCGATACCGTCGAGCACGTGAGCCTCATCGACGACGAGGGCCTGGAGCTCGCCAAGAAGTACAAGGTCTACTTCTCGATGGACATCTACAACACCGAGTACACGCAGTCGGAATCGAAGCGCCGCGGCGAGCTCGAGGAGTTCATCCGCAAGGACCAGATGATCGCCGAGATCCAGCGCCGCAACTTCGAGCGGGCGCTGAAGGCCGGCATCCGCATGATCTACGGCACCGATGCCGGCATCTTCCCGCACGGCGACAACGCGCGGCAGTTGGCGGTGATGGTGCGCTACGGCATGACGCCGATGCAGGCGATCCAGTCCGCGACCGTGAACGCCGCCGATGCGCTGGGGCTCGCCGGCCAGGTCGGGGAGCTCTCGTCGGGCGCCTACGCCGACCTCATCGCGGTGACGGACGACCCGCTCGCCGATGTCCGCGCACTCGAGCGCGTGTCGTTCGTCATGAAGGGCGGGGTGGAGCAACGGCGCTAGCGCATCCGGCCGAGCGCATTTTTTGAGCCCGCGGCCGGGTACGCTGCGGCGACCATGCCGATCCTTTCCCCGCACACGCACCCGCGCCGCGACGATCAGGGCCGCGCGGTGCTCATCGAGAACCCGTCGATCGCCTCGCCGCTCGAGCAATGGCTGGACCCGTCGGCGATCGCGGTCGCCGTGCCCGACGGTCCGCTCGTGGAGACCCTCAACGGCATCCCGCTCTCGCGGCAGCCCTCATCGGCGCCCTGGCCGGGAGACGTCTGGCGGGAAGAGGCCTGCTGCTTCGACGAGCCGCCCTTCGAGCCGCCCGCCGGGCTCGCGCCCGCCGCCGGCGTCGTGACCCTAGAGCCCGATGGGCGCGTCTGGTTGGTGGCGCCGACCAACGGCTATGGCGGCTACAAGCTCACCTTCCCGAAAGGCAAGCTGGATGCGGGCCGCGACCGCCGTGCCGGTGCGCTCAAGGAGGCGTGGGAGGAGTCGGGGCTGCGGGTCGCGCTGACCGGGTTCCTCGTCGACGTACCGCGCTCGACCAGCTGGACGCGTTACTACCTTGCGCGGCGCATCGGCGGCACCCCGGCCGACATGGGCTGGGAGTCGCAGGCCGTGTGGCTCGTGCCGCAGCCGCGGCTCCCGGGCATCGCGGGCCACGCCAACGACCGGCCGCTGCTCGCGGCGCTGGCCGCGATCAAGGGCGCCGCCCCGGTCGCGCTCTAGCATCGAGGAGGGACGGGATATGTGGATCTGCCTTGCGGACGCCTTCCTGAGCATCGTCGACAAGGGCGACCCGTCGCACGCGACCCTGCTGGTGCGCGCGCGCCGCGCCGGTGACATCGAGCGCGTCTTCCCCGAGGCCGTGGTCTCGACCCGGGGCGGCAGCGACTACGCCTACCGCGCGCGGCTGCCGCGCGAGCGCGTCGCCGGCCGCATCGCCGAAGCGTTGCGCGGCATCGACTACGGCAACTTCAAGGCGACGGTGGGCGACCGACGGCGCCACGATGTCTACATGGACGTCTGGGCCGTGCTCGCGCACGACCAGGACCGGCCATAAAAAACGGCCGGGACCCTCGCGGATCCCGGCCGTCGGTACCGCGCCGCGGCCCGGTGCGCCGCGGAGGCGGTCAGGCCTTCGGCTTGCGCGCTTCCTCGATGACCTTCTCCGCGACGTTGCGCGGCACGAGGTCGTAGTGCGAGAACTCCATGGTGTACGAGGCGCGGCCGCTCGACATCGCACGCAGCTGGCCGATGTAGCCGAACATCTCCGACAGCGGCACGGTGGCCACGACGGCGATGCTGGTGCCGCGCTCGAGCTG
>JBBAPM010000039.1:0-6741 GCA_040400835.1 Steroidobacteraceae bacterium | reverse complement strand
GTCTCCAAGAAGCCCCTCGAGGTCCGCATGGGCGCGGGCAAGGGCAACGTGGAGTACTGGGTCGCCAAGGTGAAGCCGGGCAAGGTCCTCTTCGAGATGGAGGGGGTCGACGAGAAGACCGCGCGTGAGGCGTTCCGGCTGGCCGGCGCCAAGCTCTCGGTCACCACCTCCTTCGTGAAGCGGCAGGTACGCTGACATGGACGCCAAGGAACTGCGCGGCAAGGCCGCGCGCGATCTCAACGAAGACCTCCTGAAGCTGCGCCGCGAGCAGTTCTCGCTGCGCATGCAGCGGGCCACCGGCCAGGCCGTCAAGCCGCACGACTTCGGGCGCGTCCGCAAGGACATCGCGCGCCTGAAGACGGTGCTCGCCGAGAAGGCCGCGAAGGATGCGGGGAAGTAACAGATGACCGAGAACAACGAGAACCAGAAGGCCCAGCGCACCCTCACGGGGCGCGTGGTCAGCAACAAGATGCAGAAGACGATCGCCGTCGAGGTGGAGCGTCTCGTCAAGCATCCGCGCTACGGCAAGTTCATCCGCCGCACCACCAAGCTGCTGGCGCATGACGAGTCGAACGAGTCGCGCATCGGCGACACGGTGACCATCGCCGAATGCCGTCCGCTGTCGCGACGCAAGAGCTGGCGCCTGGTGTCGGTCCTGGAGCGCGCGTCATGATCCAGCTGCAGACCATCCTCGCCGCCGCCGACAACAGCGGCGCCAAGTCCCTGATGTGCATCAAGGTGATGGGCGGCACGCGCCGCCGTTACGCCGCCGTCGGCGACGTCATCAAGGTCAGCATCAAGGACGCCATCCCGCGCGGCAAGGTCAAGAAGGGCGAGGTGTACGACGCGGTCGTCGTGCGCACCCGTCGCGGCGTGCGCCGTCCGGACGGTTCGCTCATCAAGTTCGACGGCAACGCGGCCGTGCTGCTCAGCAACAAGCTCGAGCCGATCGGCACGCGCATCTTCGGGCCGGTGACCCGTGAACTGCGCACCGCGCAGTTCATGAAGATCATCTCGCTGGCGCCGGAAGTGCTCTGAGGTACTGCGTCATGAACAAGATCCGCAAAGGCGACAACGTCATCGTCATCTCGGGACGCGACAAGGGCCGCAAGGGCGCCGTGGTCGCGGTGCTCGACGACGGCAAGGTGCTCGTCGAGAACGTCAACCGGGTGAAGCGCCACACGCGCGGCAACCCGCAGCAGAACAAGCCGGGCGGCATCCTCGAGAAGGAGGCCCCCCTGCACGCGTCCAAGGTCGCGCTGTTCAACCCCGCCACGCAGAAGGCCGACCGTGTCGGCGTGAAGCTCCTGGCGGACGGCAAGCGCGTGCGCTACTTCAAGTCCAACGGAGAGGTGATCGACGCTTGAGCGTCGATCCAACGGGCAACACCATGGCAAGGCTCCAGCAGTTCTACCGCGATACGGTCGTCCCGAAGCTCCGCACGGAGCTCGGCATCACCAACGCGATGCAGATCCCGAAGATCACCAAGATCACGGTCAACATGGGCGTGGGCGAGGCGGTCGCCGACAAGAAGATCGTCGAGGCCGCCGCCGGCGACCTCGCGAAGATCACCGGCCAGAAGCCCGTGATGTGCCGTTCGCGCAAGTCCATCGCGTCGTTCAAGCTGCGCGAGAACCTGCCGATCGGCTGCAAGGTCACGCTGCGCGGTCCGCGCATGTACGAGTTCCTCGACCGCCTCATCTCGGTCGCCATGCCCCGCATCCGCGACTTCCGCGGCGTCTCGCCGCGCTCGTTCGACGGCCAGGGCAACTACAACATGGGCGTCAAGGAACAGATCATCTTCCCCGAGATCCAGTACGACCAGATCGACCAGCTCCGGGGCATGGACATCACCATCACCACCACGGCGAAGGACGACAAGGCGGGGCGGGCTCTGCTCGAAGCCTTCAACTTCCCGTTCCGCAAGTAAGAAGGGCACACGAGAACATGGCCAAGACCAGCATGGTCGAGCGCGAGAAGCGCCGCGCCGACACCGCCAAGAAGTACGCCGCCAAGCGCGCCGCGCTGAAGCAGGCGATCCGCAGCCCGAAGTCCTCGGCCGACGAGCGCGCCGCCGCGGTCGCCGCGCTGCAGAAGCTGCCGCGCGACGCCAGCCCGAGCCGCGGCCGTCGCCGCTGCGCCATCACCGGCCGGCCGCGCGGCGTGTACCGCAAGTTCGGCCTCTCTCGCGTGAAGATCCGCGAGGCCGTGAACCGGGGCGAACTGCCCGGCGTGTCCAAGGCGAGCTGGTAGGAGTCCGCGCCATGAGCATGACCGATCCCATCGCTGACCTGCTGACCCGCATCCGCAACGCCCAGCTCGCCCGCAAGAGCGAGGTGAGCGTCGGCGCGTCGCGTCTCAAGCAGGCCGTCGTCAAGGTGCTGAAGGACGAAGGCTACGTCGCCGACTTCCGCGTCGCCGCCGACGGCGGCAAGAGCACCATGACCATCGCCCTCAAGTACTACGAGGGGCGCCCCGTCATCGACCGTCTGGAGCGCGTGTCGCGTCCCGGCCTGCGCATCTACCGCGGCAAGGACGAGCTGCCGAAGGTGCAGGGCGGCATGGGCACCGTCATCGTCTCCACGCCGAAGGGCGTGATGACCGACAAGCAGGCGCGCGCCATCGGCCAGGGCGGCGAAGTCCTGTGCATCGTGGCCTGACGCGCTGATTTCGAGGAACCGTAAATGAGCCGTGTAGCCAAGCAACCCGTCGCGCTGCCCCAGGGCGTGACGGCGACCATCACCGACGACGCCGTGACGCTGAAGGGCGCCAAGGGCACGCTGTCCGTGCCGCTCAACTCGGGCGTCAAGGTCGTGCAGGCCGACAAGCAGCTCGAGGTGAAGTACGACGCCTCGAACCGCACGCAGGCGGGCGCCGTGCGCGCGCACCTCGCCAACATGGTGCAGGGCGTGACGAAGGGCTACGAGCGCAAGCTCGAGCTGGTGGGCGTCGGCTACCGCGCCGCGGTGCAGGGCAAGACGCTGAACCTGACGCTCGGCTTCTCGCACCCCATCGCCATGGACATGCCCGAGGGCATCACGGTCGAGGCGCCGAGCCAGACCGAGATCCTGCTGAAGGGCACCGACAAGCAGCGCATCGGCCAGGTGGCCGCCGAGATCCGCGGACTGCGTCCGCCCGAGCCCTACAAGGGCAAGGGCGTCCGCTATTCCGGCGAGAAGATCTCGCTCAAGGAAGGCAAGAAGAAGTAACCGCGCGCCACAGACGAGGACCGACAGATGCAGATCACGAAGAAAGAGCGCCGTCAGCGGCGCGCGGTGCGCACCCGGGCCAAGATCCGGGAGCTGGGCACGCCGCGCCTCACGGTGCACCGCACGCCCCGCCACATCTACGCGCAGGTGTTCGACGCCAGCGGCGCGAAGGTCATCGCCGCCGCCTCGACGGTGCAGGACGGCGTGGCGCAGGGGCTCTCGGGCACGGGCAACGTCGAGGCCGCCAAGGCCGTCGGCCGCGCCATCGCCGAGCGCGCGAAGGCCGCGGGGATCGCCAAGGTGGCGTTCGACCGCGCTGGATTCATGTACCACGGCCGCATCAAGGCGCTGGCGGAAGCCGCGCGTGAAGCCGGTCTCGAGTTCTAAGGCAGGGCATCGCACATGGCACGACCCGAAAGATCGCAGGCGACCGACGACTTCCTCGAGAAGCTTGTCGCCGTCAACCGCACCTCGAAGACCGTCAAGGGCGGTCGGCAGTTCGGCTTCACCGCGTTGACCGTGGTGGGCGACGGCGCCGGCCGCGTCGGCTTCGGCTTCGGCAAGGCCCGCGAGGTGCCGGTGGCCATCTCGAAGGCCATGGCCGCGGCCCGCAAGAACATGGTGAACGTCGCGCTGCGCAACGACACCCTGCACTACTCGGTGAAGGGCACCCACGGTGCGACCCGCGTGCTGATGCAGCCGGCCTCCGGCGGTACCGGCGTCATCGCGGGCGGCGGCATGCGCGCGGTGCTCGAGTGCGCCGGCGTGCGCAACGTGCTCGCCAAGAGCTACGGCTCGCGCAACGCGATCAACGTCGTGCGCGCCACCGTCAAGGCCCTCGCTTCGGTGCGCTCGCCCGAGGACATCGCCGCCAAGCGCGGCAAGACCGTCGAAGAGATCACGGGTTGAGCGTCATGGCCAGCAAGCAGATCAAGATCACCCTCAAGAAGAGCGTGCACGGGCAGCTCGACAACATCGCGCAGTCGGTGCGCGGTCTCGGCCTGCGCCGCCGGCACCAGTCGGTCACGGTCGCCGATACGCCGGAGAACCGCGGCATGATCCGCACCGCGCGCCACCTGCTCGCGGTCGTGGAAGCCTGACGGCGGCGGCGCGACGGCAGCATCAAGGAGTCAATGGACATGCGCATCAACACCATCAAGCCGGCCCCGGGTTCCAAGCGCCCGCGGCTGCGCGTCGGTCGCGGCGCCTCGGCCGGCCAGGGCAAGACCTGCGGCCGCGGCGTGAAGGGCCAGCGCGCCCGCAAGGGCGGCTACCACAAGGTCGGTTTCGAAGGCGGCCAGATGCCGCTGCAGCGCCGCATGCCGAAGGTCGGCTTCCGCTCGGCGATCAAGGCGACGCGCGCCGAGGTCCGCCTCGACGAGCTCGCGAAGGTGCAGGGCGACGTGGTCGACCTCGCCGCGCTCAAGGCCGCCAACGTGGTCCCGGCGCACGCCGAGGTCGCCAAGGTCGTGCTGTCGGGCAGCATCACCCGCGCCGTCACGCTGAAGGGCGTGGGCGCCACCAAGGGCGCGAAGGCCGCCATCGAAGCGGCCGGCGGCCGCCTCGAAGCCTGAGGATACGGAGCGCATCTTGGCCACAGGCGTAGGCAATCCGGCAGCGACCCTCGCGGACGCCACCCGCTTCGGCGAGGTGCGCTCGCGCGTGCTGTTCCTGCTCGGCGCGCTGATCGTCTACCGCATCGGCACCTTCATCCCGGTGCCGGGCATCGACCCCGCCGAGGTCGCCCGGTTCTTCCAGGACACCGCGGGCACGCTGCTCGGTCTCGCCAACGTGTTCTCGGGCGGCGCGCTCGAGCGCCTGTCGATCTTCGCGATGGGCGTGATGCCCTACATCTCCGCCTCGATCATCGTGCAGATGGTCTCGATGGTGTACCCGCCCTGGGAGGAGTACCGCAAGGAAGGCGAGTCCGGCCGGCGCAAGCTCACCCAGATCACGCGCTACGGCACGTTGGTGCTGGCGGTGTTCCAGTCGCTCGGCGCCGCGACGGCGCTGCAGAACGGCGGCATGGTCACGGCCCCCGGCTGGTCGTTCCTCTTCATCGCCACCATCACCATGACCACGGGCACGATGTTCCTGATGTGGCTCGGCGAGCAGGTCACCGAGCGCGGCATCGGCAACGGCATCTCCATGATCATCCTCGCCGGCATCCTCGCGACGCTCCCGGGCGCGGTCGGCCGCACCATCGAGGCGGTCAACACCGGAGAGATGTCGGGCGTGCAGGCCATCGTGCTGCTGGTGCTGGTGCTCGGCGTCACCGCCATCTGCGTCTACGTCGAGCGCGCGCAGCGCCGCATCGCCGTGCACTACGCCAAGCGTCAGGTCGGACGCCGCGTCATGGCGGGCCAGACCAGCCACCTGCCGTTCAAGATCAACATGGCCGGCGTCATCCCGCCGATCTTCGCCTCGAGCCTGCTGCTGGTGCCGACCACCATCGCGCAGTTCTTCGGTACGGGCGAGGGCAGGTTCGCGGAGGGCCTGCAGACCTTCGCCGCCACGCTCGGCTACGGCCAGCCGCTGCACCTCGTGCTGTACGCGGCGCTGATCATCTTCTTCTGCTTCTTCTACACGGCGCTGGTGTTCAACGCGCGCGAGACCTCCGACAACCTCAAGAAGTCGGGCGCTTTCATCCCGGGCATCCGCCCCGGCCAGCAGACCGGCGAGTACATCGACAAGGTGCTCACGCGGCTGACGCTGTGGGGCGCGATCTACGTGGCCGGCGTCTGCCTGCTGCCCGAGCTGCTCATCTCGCAGAGTCGGCTCGGCGGCAGCGGTCTGTTGCTGGTGTTCGGCGGCACCTCGCTGCTGATCGTGGTGGTGGTCGCCATGGACTTCATGGCGCAGCTGCAGGCCCACCTGATGTCCCACCAATATCCGGGGCTGCTGAAGCAGGCCAACCTCATGGGGTATGGCCGCGGCGGCGCCCCGCAGTGAGCGAAAGGTAACCGACATGAAAGTTCGTCCGTCCGTCAAGAAGATCTGTAAGGACTGCAAGATCGTGCGGCGCCGCGGCGTCGTCTACGTGATCTGCAAGGATCCGCGGCACAAGCAGCGGCAGGGTTGAGGATCAGGGTTTTTCCATTAGAATGCCGCCCCTTTCGGCGGCTTCGGGGCAAAGGAACATGGCACGTATCGCCGGCATCAACATCCCGATGAACAAGCATGTGGTCATCGGCCTCACGCACATCTTCGGCGTGGGACGCACCCGCGCGCGCAGCGTCTGCGCCGCCGCGGGCGTCGACCCGACGACCAAGGTGAAGGACCTGACCGAGTCCGAGGTCACCGCGCTGCGCGCGCAGATCTCCAAGGGCCTGGTCGAGGGCGACCTGCGCCGCGAGGTCTCCATGAACATCAAGCGCCTGATGGACCTCGGCACCTACCGTGGCATGCGCCACCGCAAGGGCCTGCCGGTCCGCGGGCAGCGCACGCGCACCAATGCGCGCACGCGCAAGGGCCCGCGCAAGCAGGCGGTCAAGCTCAACGCGCCCCCGGGCAAGGCATAAGGCAGCAGGCA
>JBBAPM010000038.1:0-7135 GCA_040400835.1 Steroidobacteraceae bacterium | reverse complement strand
CGGTGCGCGGCAGGGTCGATGCCGTTGGAGAGCATCCGCCGCAGTTCGTCGCGGCGCTCCCGGGCCTCTGCCAGCCCGATCTCGGGGTACGCGCCGATAGCGGCGAGGTTCTCCCTCCCCTCGTAGCGGTACTTCCAACGCCACAGGCGGCTCCCGTTGGGCTGGATGAGCAGGTAAAGGCCGAGGCTGTCGGCGACCTTACGGGGCTTCTCCGTGGGCTGTAGAGCGCGTATCGCCTTGTCGGTGAGCATTGGGGGTATCTCCCGGCGGGGGTGGACGGATACCCCCGCATCTACCCCCAGATTGTCCCGGATACCCCCGGATGTCAACGGACTCCGACGGACGCAGTTTCATCGGAAAGCCCCGTTTTTCATGGGGTTTCTGGACTTCTTCGGATGTTGCCGGAGGGGGTGGTGGTGGAAAGGGAGGGACTCGAACCCTCGACCCCGGCATTATGAGTGCCGTGCTCTAACCAGCTGAGCTACCTTTCCAAGCGGTCTTTTACGGCCCGAATGGCGGGCCGGGAGTGTGTTCGCGGGGCGCGGGGCTGTCAAGTTTCGGCGGCCCGCGGCGCCCCCTCACGCCCCCGGATGCCTCAGACCCGGGTCAGCCAACCGTGGCGGTCGGGCGCCCTGCCCTGCTGCACGGCGACCAGCGCCTCGCGCAGGCGGCGGGTCTCGGGGCCCACTTCACCGTTGGCGACCTGGATCGCCTTGCCGCCGCGCACCAGCGTGCCGACACCGGCCAGCACGGCGGCCGTGCCGGAGAGCGCCGCCTCGCCGTCGCGCACCCATTCCAGCATCTCGTCCACGGTGAACACGCGTTCCTCGACCGTATAGCCGAGCTCGCGCGCGATCGTGAGCAGCGAATCGCGGGTCACGCCGTGCAGGAAGCTGCTGTCGAGGCTGCGGGTGAGCAGACGACCGGGGCGCAGCAGGATGAAGTTGGCGGCACCCGTCTCCTGCACCTCGCCACCCGGACAGAAGAGCACCTGGTCGACGCCGTGCTCGCGGCGCGCGGCGAGCGTGGGACCCATGGCGGCGGCGTAGTTGCCGCCGGTCTTCACGCGACCGAGGTGCGGCGCGCAGCGCTGGGCCTGTTCCTCGACCAATATCTTGAGCGGCTTCATGCCGCCCGCGAAGTAATCCCACACCGGGCTCGCGAGCACCACCAAGCAGGCTTCGTTGGAGGGCTGCGCAGCCGCGCCGATGTTGGGCATGGTGCCGAACAGCAGCGGCCGCAGGTACAGCGACCCCGGCGCCTCGGGGACGATGTCGCGCACCCGGTCGACGAGCGAGACGACCATCGAGGAGAGCTGCGCCGCATCCGGCTCCGGGAGCATCAGCGCCCGCGCGCTCTGCTGCAGGCGCGCGACATGGCGGTCGAGGCGGAAGATCTGCACCGAGCCGTCCGGATGGCGGTAGGCCTTGAAGCCCTCGAAGCACTCGCTGCCGTAGTGCAGCGCATGCGCCGCCGGGTGGATGGGCAGCGGCCCGGTGGGCACGAGTTCGGCGGGCGTCCATGCGCCGTCGCGGTAGAACGCGAGGTTCATGGTGTCGGCGAGCACGCTGCCGAAGGGCGCGGACTTGGCGCGCTCGATGGTGGCGGCGGCGTTGGCAGCAGCGGACGCGGTTCCGGGGGTCGTCATGTCGTCAGGTCTCCGAAGATGTCTTGCGGCGCCTCGAGGCGGGCCTTCACGGCCTGCACCAGCGCTGCCGCATCGTAGCCGTCGACGAAGCGATGATCGAACGACGACGACAGGTTCATGATGCGGCGGATGGCGATGGCGCCATGATGCACCACCACGCGCTCGACGGCTTTGTTGACGCCGATGATGGCCACCTCGGGGGCGTTCAATATCGGCGTCGAGACGATGCCGCCCAGTTTGCCAAGGCTGGTGAGGGTGATGGTCGAGCCGCTGAGTTCCTCACGCTTCGCCTTGCCGCTGCGGGCGGCCTCGGTGACGCGGCGGATCTCGGCGGTGAGGTCGTCGAGGCCGCGACGCGCGACATCGCGCACCACCGGGACCTTGAGGCCGTCGGGCGTCTGGGTAGCGATGCCGATGTGCACCGTGGCATGCCGCAGGAGCACATTGCGCGCCGCGTCGTAGAGCGCGTTGCACTGCGGGAACCCGGCGAGCGCATCGGCCAGCGCGCGGGCGATGAACGGCAGATAGGTGAGGGACTCGGCGCCTGCGGCTTTACGGGCAGCGTTGAGACGGACGCGCAGCGCCTCGAGGTCGGTGACATCGATCTCTTCGACATACGCGAAATGCGGCGCGTTGCGCTTGGACTCGCTCATGCGCTGCGCGATGAGACGGCGCACGCCGATGACCGGGATCTCGGTGACGCCGGGCGCGCCCTGCTGCGCGCGCTCGAGATCGAGCGCGAGGATGCGACCGCCGGGACCGCTGCCTGCGACGCTGCCGAGGTCCACCCCCGCCTCAGCGGCGCGGCGGCGCGTCGCCGGCGAGGCCATGACGCGCCGCGGCGCGAGCGGCGGCGCGGCGGCGACCGCTGCAGCGCCGGTCGGCGCAGCGCTGCCTTTGGGGGCGGCGACCGCTGACGGTGCGCGCGGCGCGGACGCCGGCGCGGTAGGTAGCGCCGACGGCGGCGCAGCGGCGACCGGCGACGCCGCGGCAACGCCCTGCCCTGTCGCCACCTCGAACACGGCGAGCTCCGAGCCGACAGCGAGCGTATCGCCGGGCTTGCCGCTCACCGACACGACGATGCCGCTCACCGGTGACGGCACCTCGACCACGGCCTTGTCGGTCGCCATCTCGACGAGCGGCGCGTCCTCGCGGACGGTGTCGCCCGGCGCGACCTTCCACGCGATGACCTCGGCGGAGACGGTGCCCTCGCCGAGGTCCGGCAAGCGCATCACGAAGCGGCTCGACGCACCGCCGCTCACGGCGCCTCCTGCATCAGCGCCTGCAGCGCGCGACGCACGCGCAGACGCCCGGGGAAATACTCCCATTCGAACGCGTGCGGATACGGCGTGTCCCAGCCGGCGACGCGACGGATCGGCGCCTCGAGACACCAGAAGCAACGCTCCTGGATGGACGCGCTGAGCTCCGCACCGTAGCCGCCGAAGCGCGTCGCCTCATGCACCACGAGACAACGGCCGGTCTTCTCGACCGAGGCGGCGAGCGTGTCGATGTCGAGCGGCACCATGCTGCGCACATCGACCACCTCGGCATCGAGGCCGAGGTCGGCGGCGGCGGCGATGCAGACATGCACCATGGTGCCGTAGGTGACGATGGTGACCGCCTCGCCCGGACGCGCGATCGCCGCCTGGCCGATGGGCACGCTGTAGTAGCCCTCCGGCACCTCGCCCATCGGGTGTCCCGCCCAGGACTCGGAAGGCTTGTCGGGATCGCCGTCGAAGGGACCGTTGTAGACGCGCTTCGGCTCGAAGAACACGACCGGATCGTCGTCCTCGATGGCCGCGATCAGCAGCCCCTTCGCGTCGTAGGGGTTCGAGGGCATGACGACCTTGATGCCGCTCACATGCGCGAACACACCCTCCGGACTCTGCGAGTGGGTCTGCCCGCCGCGGATGCCGCCGCCGCAGGGCGTGCGGATGGTGACGGGCGCGGTGAACTCGGTGGCGCTGCGGTAGCGCAGCCGCGCGAGCTCGCTGACGATCTGGTCGTAGGCCGGGTAGATGTAGTCCGCGAACTGGATCTCGGCCACCGGCCGCAGGCCGTTGACGCCCATGCCGATGGCCGCGCCGACGATGCCGCCCTCGGCGATCGGCGAGTCGATGACGCGGTGCGCGCCGTACTTGCGCTGCAGGCCCTCGGTGGCGCGGAACACGCCGCCGAAGTAGCCGATGTCCTCGCCGATGAGCACCACCGACGGGTCGCGCGCGAGCATGACATCCATGGCGGAGTTGAGCGCCTGGACCATGTTCATGGCGGTCATGCGCCGCTCCCGTCGCCTGCGCCGCCGGAGCCGCGGCGGGCCGCGAGCTCCGCCTCCATCTCGGCGCGCTGCGCCTCGAGATGCGGCGGCATCTCTTTGAAGACATCGCCGAACATCAGCGCCGGGTCGAGCCGCGGGCCCTCGGCGAGCGCACCGAAGGCGAGGGCCTGCTTCCAGTCCTCGCCCACCATCCCCTCGAGCTCCGCGGCGAGCGCCGCGTGGCGCGCCTCGGACCACTCGCCGCGGGCGATCAGGTGCCGCTTCAGTCGTTCGATGGGGTCGCCGAGCGGCCAGGCGTGGTACTCGTCCTTCGGCCGATAACGCGAAGGATCGTCGCTGGTCGAGTGCGCGCCGGCGCGGTAGGTGACGAGCTCGATGAGCGTCGCGCCGTGTCCGGCGCGGGCGCGCTCGGCGGCCCAGGCGGTCGCGGCGTACACGGCGAGATAATCATTGCCGTCGACGCGCAGACCGGCGACACCGACGCCCGGTCCGCGCGCGGCGAACGAGCGCTGCTCGCCGCCCGCGTAGCCCTGGAAGGTCGAGATCGCCCACTGGTTGTTGACCACGTTGAGGATCACAGGCGCGCGGTAGACCTTGGCGAACAGCAGCGCGTGGTGGAAGTCCGCCGCCGCCGTGCTGCCCTCGCCGATCCACCCTGCGGCGACGTCGTCCTCGCCCTTGATGGCCGCCGCCATCGCCCAACCGACCGCCTGCGGGTACTGCGTCGCGAGGTTGCCCGAGATGGAGAACAGCCTGAGCGGCGCCGAGTGGTACATCACGGGCAGCTGACGGCCCTTGCACATGTCGCGGGTGTTCGAGAGCAGCTGGCACATCATGTCGATGAGCGGCATGCCGCGCGCGATGTGCAGGCCCTGGTTGCGGTAGGACGGGAACAGCATGTCCCGCGGGCGCAGCGCATGCGCGGCCGCCACCGACACCGCCTCCTCGCCGTAGGAGCGCACATAGAAGCTGATGCGGCCCTGGCGTTGGGTACGCTGCATGCGGTCGTCGAAGACCCGGGTCAGCAGCATCTCGCGCAGCCCGCGCTGCAACGCCTCGGATGTCAGACCGGGGTCCCACGGCCCTACCGCGCGGCCCTCGTCGTCGAGCACGCGGACCAAGCCCTCCGCGAGGGCCGCGGTCTCGTGGACGGCGACATCGACGGGCGGGCGCGGCTCCGCGCCGGCGGGCGCCAGCCGGACGTAGCTGAAGTCGGGCTGCTCCCCGGGACGCGCCGGGACAGCCGGGACATGCAGATGCGGGGTGCTCATGGGCGCGTAGGGTAGCCGAAAAGGACCGCCCGAAACGATACCGCCGGTGCCGCTTTCGCGGACACCGGCGGTGCCTGATCGAGCGGATCCGGCTGTGGGGCCGGACCTTCGAGCCGACCGGACTTACTGCGGCTTATCGCAGTCCGTACGGCGCAGGACGACGCGACGGTTCTCGGCGCGGCCCTCGGCGGTCTTGTTGTCTGCGACCGGCTGGCTCTCACCGAAGCCCGTCGGGATCATCCGCGACTCCGCGATGCCCTGGGCGGCCAGATAATCGCGCACCGCGAGCGCACGACGCTCGGAGAGCTTCTGGTTGTAGGCGTCCTTGCCGATCGAGTCGGTGTGGCCTTCGATGACGCCGCTCGTCCAGTTGAGGCGCTTCAACTCCGTGGCGGCCGCGTCGAGCTGCGCCTTGTCGGCGTCGGTGAGCGTGGCCGAGTCGAAGGCGAAGTTCAGCTTGAGCGTGAGGTCGCAGGGGCAGCCCTGCGGCCCGACGCGCGTGCCGCGCGGCGTGTCGGGGCACATGTCGTTCGGGTCGATGACGCCGTCGCCATCGCTGTCCTTCGGCGCCTCGACCACGGGCGGCTTGGCGACGACGGCCGGCGCGATCGCGGCGATGGCCGCCGCACCCGCCACGGCCACCGGTGCGGCCGAGCCGAAGCGGTAGCCGAGGTTGACCGAGTAGATCATCGGATCGAGGTTGACCGTGCCGACGTTGGTGCCGTTCAAGCGGACCTTCGAGCTCATGTCGACCCAACGGGCCGAGGCGTTCACGAAGAAGCGCTTGGTGATGCCGAGGTCGATGCCGGCGACGGCGGTCGGACCCCAGGAGCGACCGAGCGACAGCCCGGCCGGCGTCTCGCCGCCGAACTGCGCGTAGCCGACGCCGGCGCCGACATAGGGACGCGCGCGACCGGCGGGGTTGAAGTGGTACTGGCCCGTGAGCGTCTGGATCACCGGCTCGACCTTGCCGAACGGCGTCGAGGTCGTGGCGCTGTCCGAGGTGGTGCTGTGCTTGAGCGACGGCGCCGCGAAGAGCTCGAGGCCCCACTTCTCGCTGAGCATCTTGGTGATGTCGAACGAGAAGCCGGTGTCGTCGTCCACACCGAGACGCGTGGTGGGCGAGAGGGCGAGGTCACCCGACTTCGGATCGACCTGGCTGATACCGCCGCGGACGATCCAGTCGGTGCTCTGCCAATCGTCTTGGCCGAAGGCGGACGCCGAGAGCGCGGCGCCGAGCAGCAGGGCCGCTGCGACCGCGGGACGGTTCATGGACATGTCGGATACCTCAAAAGATGCCGGAATACACGTCAAATAATACCACATCGTCGGGTGCTAGCCACCCATACCAAAGAGCACCAGCGCACCAAGCACGGCGAAGATGGTTGCCGCCACCCCGCGGACGATGCCCAAAGGCAGGGATCTTGCGGCCGCCTCGCCGACCAGCACCGCAGGCACGTTGGCCAGCATCATGCCCAGGGTGGTGCCGGCGACCACCGCCCACAGGGCATCGTATCGGGCGGCCAAGGCCACCGTCGCGATCTGTGTCTTGTCGCCCATCTCGACCAGGAAGAAGGTCACCACGGTCGCGAGGAACACCCCGTGACGCGGCTCACGGGCGGCCGCCTCGTCATCGGCCTTGTCCGGCACCAGGATCCAGGCCGCCATGGCGAGGAAGGACAGACCGAGGATCCAGCGCATCGCCTGCGGACCGATCGCGGCGGCGAGCCAGGCCCCGACCGCACCGGCCAAGGCATGGTTGAGGATCGTCGCGACCAGGATGCCGAGGATGATGGGTACGGGCTTGCGCCATCGGGCGGCCAGCACCAACGCCAGCAGCTGGGTCTTGTCGCCGATCTCGGCGAGCGCGACGACACCCGTGGACACGGCGAGCGCCTGAAGGGCGTCGGTCACCGTTCGGCCTCAGACGTTGAAGCG
>JBBAPM010000037.1:0-9582 GCA_040400835.1 Steroidobacteraceae bacterium | reverse complement strand
CGGATCTGGTTGATGAAGATGACGATGGTGTTCGAGCGCTTGATGTTGCCGGTGAGCTTGCGCAGCGCCTGCGACATCAGACGGGCGTGCAGGCCGACCTGCAGCTCGCCCATCTCGCCCTCGATCTCGGCCTTGGGCGTGAGCGCCGCCACCGAGTCGACGACGACGACATCGACCGCACCCGAGCGCACCAGCATGTCGGTGATCTCGAGGGCCTGCTCGCCGGTATCCGGCTGCGAGACGAGCAGGTCGTTGACGTTGACGCCGAGCTTCTCGGCGTAGGCCGGGTCGAGCGCGTGCTCGGCGTCGACGAAGGCGGCGGTGCCGCCGTTGCGCTGGATCTCGGCGATGACCTCGAGGGTGAGCGTGGTCTTGCCCGAGGACTCCGGCCCGTAGATCTCGACGACGCGGCCCCGCGGCAGGCCACCGATGCCGAGCGCGATGTCGAGGCCGAGCGAGCCGGTCGAGACGGCCTCGACTTCGTACATGGCGGCCGAGGCGTCGCCGAGACGCATCACCGAACCTTTGCCGAACTGCTTCTCGATCTGGCCGAGTGCGGCGCTCAGTGCCTTCTTGCGATTGTCGTCCATGAATCCCCCAAAAAGTGAGTGGCGAGGCGTTTACGGGATGGGCGAATTATCCCACACGCGGCGCGCGTGGGAACGCCGCAAATCGCTGCGAAACGCTTTATTTCTCGCAGCGTTCACTCGGTATACAGGTCGGCCGATCAGGCCATACTGTATAAACGACGCAGCGCGAAGGCGACGGCCTTGCGGCGCACCGTATCCCGATCGCCCCGGAAGCGTTTGCGCACCGCGTCGACCGCGGCGCCGCGCCCGGCGCGCCGCGCGAAGGCGAACCAGACCGTGCCCACGGGCTTGCCGGGGGTCGCTCCGCCCGGCCCGGCGATGCCGCTGATCGCGACCGCGAGATCCGTGCCAGCGCGCCGGCGCGCCTGCGCGGCGAGCTCACGCACCGTCGCCTCGCTCACCGCACCGTATCGCGCGAGGGTCGTCGCACGCACGCCGAGTTCGCGCGTCTTGGAGGCGTTCGAATAGACCACCCAGCCCGCCAGCAACCAGTGCGAGGCGCCGGGCGGATCGGTCAGCGTCTTGGCGAGCCAACCGCCGGTGCAGGACTCGGCGGTGGCGAGCGTCAGGTCGTGCGCGCGCAGCCGTCGGCCGAGGCGTCGGGCGAGGTCGGCAAGGCGGTCGTCGGCGTCGGCCGGTACGGGGGACATGGTCGGCCGAGTATCCCACGGCCGCGTTACGATACGCGCATGTCGGACCACACCCCGGTGATGCAGCAGTACCTGCGCCTCAAGGCGCAGCACCCGGATGCGCTGCTCTTCTATCGCATGGGCGACTTCTACGAGCTTTTCTACGAGGACGCGCGTAAGGCCTCGCGGTTGCTCGATATCACGCTCACCGCCCGCGGCCAATCGGCCGGCGCGCCCATCCCCATGGCCGGGGTCCCGGTGCAGAGCGTCGACAACTACCTCGCCCGCCTCGTCCGCAAGGGCGAGTCGGTCGCGATCTGCGAGCAGATCGGTGACCCCGCCAAGTCCAAGGGACCGGTGGAGCGTGCCGTGGTGCGCATCGTCACCCCGGGCACGGTCACGGATGCGGCACTGCTCGACGACCGGCGCGAGGTGCTGCTCGCCGCCCTCCTGCCGGGCGGCGCCCAAGGCAGCGCCCAAGGCACCGGCGACGAGCGCTTCGGCCTCGCCTGGCTCGATCTCGGCGCGGGGCGGTTCACGGTCCTCGAGGGCCACGGCCCCGCTGCCCTCGCCGCCGAACTCGAGCGTCTGCGCCCGGCGGAGCTGCTGCTGCCCGACAGCCTCGCCGAGACGGGCTGGTGGTCCGCGGCGCTGCCCGGTCTGCGCTGCCGGGCCCGGCCGCCCTGGCACTTCGAGACCGAGGCCGCGACGCGGCTGCTGACCGCGCAGCTCGGCACGCTGGACCTCGCGGGCTACGGCGCCGTCGACCTGCCGCTCGCCATCGGCGCGGCGGGCGCCCTGCTCGAGTTCGTGCGCGACACGCAGCGCACCGCGCTGCCGCACCTCGGGGCGCTGCGGGTCGAGGCGCGCGAGACCGCGCTGCAGATCGACGCCGTCACCCGGCGCAACCTCGAGATAGACACCAGCACCTCGGGCCGCGAGGACGCGACGCTGGTGGCGCTGCTCGACACCACGGTCACGGCGATGGGCGCCCGCGCGCTGCGGCGTGCGGTGGGCCGACCGGTCACCGATCGCGCGCAGCTGCACGATCGGCACGCGGCCGTGGCCGCGCTCGTCGACGGCCGGCGCTTCGAGGCGCTGCGGGCCGCGCTCGAGCCGATCGGCGACATGGAACGCATCCTGGCGCGGGTCGCTCTCGGCAACGCGCGCCCCCGCGACCTCACGGGGCTCAGGCTCGCGCTCGGCGCCCTGCCCGACCTGCGCCGCGCGCTGGCCGCGCACGACGCGCCGCTCATCGTGCGGCTCGCCGCCGCGGTCGGCGGACACGCCGAGGAGCTCGCGCTGCTGCAGCGCGCGGTCGCCGCCGAGCCCGCCGCGATGGTGCGCGACGGCGGCGTGATCGCCCCGGGCTACGACGCGGAGCTCGACGAACTGCGGCACATCGCCACCGACACCGACGCCTTCCTGCTCGAGCTGGAGGCGCGCGAGCGCGAGCGGACGGGCCTCGCGCAGCTCAAGCTCGGCTTCAACCGCGTGCAGGGCTTCTTCATCGAGCTGCCGCGCAGCCAGGCCGCGCAGGTCCCGCCGGATTACCTGCGGCGCCAGACCGTCAAGAACGCCGAGCGCTTCATCACGCCGGAGCTCAAGGGCTTCGAGGACAAGGTGCTCGGCGCGCGCGAACGCTCCCTCGCCCGCGAGCGCGAGCTCTGGGACGCGCTGCTGCGCGAGCTCGCGACCCGGTTGCCGGCGTTGCAGGCGAGCGCCGCGGCCATCGCCGAGCTCGACGTGCAGGCCGCGCTCGCCGAGCGCGCCGCGACGCTGCGCTGGGCGGCGCCGGAGCTCACCGACCGCCCGGTGCTGCGCATCAGCGGCGGCCGCCATCCGGTCGTGGAGCGCTTCCTCGATGCGCCCTTCGTGCCGAACGACCTCGCGCTCGACGCCGCAACCCGCATGCTGGTCATCACGGGCCCCAACATGGGCGGCAAGAGCACCTTCATGCGCCAGTGCGCGCTGATCGTGGTGCTCGCGCACATCGGCAGCTTCGTACCGGCCGAGGCCGCGCTCATCGGACCGCTCGACCGCGTGTTCACGCGCATCGGTGCGGGCGACGATCTCGCCGGGGGGCGCTCGACCTTCATGGTCGAGATGACCGAGACCGCCAACATATTGCACAACGCCACGCCGCGCAGCCTCGTGCTGATGGACGAGATCGGCCGCGGCACCAGCACCTTCGACGGGCTCGCGCTCGCCAGCGCCACCGCGCGCCATCTCGCGGCGCGGGTCGGTGCGTTCACGCTGTTCGCGACGCATTACTTCGAGCTCACCGCGCTGGCGTCGGAGCTGCCGGGCGTCGCCAACGTGCACCTCGACGCCACCGAGCACCGCGACGGCATCGTGTTCCTGCACGCGCTCAAGCCCGGTCCCGCCAACCGCAGCTACGGTCTCGCGGTCGCCAAGCTCGCAGGTCTGCCGCGCGAGGTGTTGGCCGAAGCGCGCAAGGTGCTCACCGGCCTCGAGGCCGCGCAGGCCAACGGCCGCGGCGGCGGGCCGCAGGGTACGCTCGATCTCGCCGCGCCGGTCGCGCCGACGACCGACGCGGCGTCGAGCGCGCCCGATCCGCAGACCGCGGCGGTGCTCGCGGCCTTGCGCGATCTGGACCCCGATACGCTCAGTCCCCGCGATGCGCTCGGAAAGGTATACGATCTGAAAAAACTGCTCCGCTGAGGGCAGCACAGGGCAGCATTGAGAGGGGCGGATGCGGATCCCGAAGAAGGTCTGGATACCGGTCGTGGTCGTCGCGGCGCTGGTCGGCGCCTACGCGATCGCCGGTTTCTGGTGGGCGCCGCGCTATATCCGCGCCGAGTTCACCCGCTTCGTGGCGCAGGACCTCAAGAAACAGCCGCGCCTCGGCGAGGTCAAGGTCAACCCCTTCACGCTGCGCGCGAGCATCGCCGACCTCGGCATCCACGAACCTGCGGGCGAACGCATCGTCGGCTTCTCGCGCCTCGACCTCGACCTCTCGATCCGTTCGGTCTGGAAGCGCGGCCCGGTGTTCGACGACATCACGGTCGAGCGGCCGTTCGTGTCGGCGGTGGTGCGCAAGGACCGCACGCTGAACCTCGCCGAGCTCGTGCCGCCCGACAAGCCGGACGCGGAGCCCGCGCCGCCGAAGCCGGCCGCCGAGGACGACGGGCTGCCGGTCTACATCGAGCTCTTCACGATGCGCGGGGGTGAGGCGCAGTACCGCGACCTGTCGCTGCGCCGTCCGGTGCAGGCGAAGCTGCAGCCGGTCGACTTCCAACTGCGCGATTTCAGCACGCGCGTCGGGTCGGGCAACGCGCACACGCTGAGCGCGGTCTCGCAGGCCGGCGAACGGCTGGAGTGGAACGGCAGCTTCAAGCTCAAGCCGTTCACGGCGCAGGGTCGCCTCTCCCTCGCCGGGCTGCGCGCCGCGACCCTCGACGACGTGCTGCAGGATTCGCTGCCGTTGCAGCTGCAGGCGGGCACCTTCGGGTTGGGTGCGCGCTACGAGGTGACCGCCGCGACGACGCCGGTCTCCGGCCGCGTGCTCGTCGACACCGTCGACGCGAAGCAGGTCGCGCTCGCGGCGCTGGGGCGCCAGCAGCCGGATGTGGTGATCGCCGATGCGACGGTGCGCGGCGCGTCGATCGATCTCGGCACGCGCCGCGCCGACCTCGGCAAGGTCGCGGTGACTGGCGCGCAGGTGCGCGCCTGGATGGACGCCCAAGGCGTCTCGCTCGCGGCGCTGGCGGGGCCGGAGACGCCGCCGGAGCCCGCCGCCGATGCCGGCCCACCGTGGACCGTCGCGTTGCCCGAGTTCGCGCTCAGCGGCTCGCGTGTCGACTTCGAGGACCGCACGCTGCCGCTGCCGGCGCGCTTCGCGCTCACCGGGGTCGCGCTCGACGCACGCGGCTTCACGACGCTGCCCGGCGCGCAGGTCGCGTTCGATGCGGCGTTCGGCATCAACGCCAAGGGCCGCTTCGAGTCCACGGGCACGGTGCGCCCGGACGACCTCGAGACCCGCGCCAGGATCGCGCTGCGCGACCTGCCGATGACCGACTTCGAGCCCTATTACGCCGACCTCGTGCGCCTGAACCTGCGCGGCGGCGGCATCGATGCCGAGGGCGAGGTGGTCTATGCCGTGCCGGCCGCGAGCGCCGGCAAGGGCGCAGAACCGGCGCTCTCCTTCAAGGGCGACGGTGCGGTCCGCAACCTCATCGCACGCGACCGGTTGGTCAAACGCACCTTCCTGCGCTGGCGCGCGCTGCGCTTGAACGACATCGACTATTCGGGTGCGGGCGCGCGGCTGACCGTGCGCAGCATCGACGCCGACGCACCCTTCATCGACCTCGTCGTCAACACCGACGGCACGACCAACATCAGCGACGTGCTGAAGTCCGACGGCCTGAGCCCTGAAGCCGAGCGTCGGGCGAAGGCGGCCGAGCGCGCGAAGCACACCGCCCGGCCGGAGACGGAAGAGGTACCGCTGCGCGTCGACATCGGTCGCGTCAACCTCAAGGGCGGCTCGGCGAACTTCGCCGATTTCAGCGTTCGGCCGAACTTCGCCATCGGCCTGCAGACCCTGAACGGCACGGTCACGGGCCTCTCCTCCGTGCAGTCCTCGCGCGCCAAGGTCGACATCGACGCCGCGGTCGACAAGTACTCGCCGGTGAAGATCACCGGCGACGTCAACTACCTCGCGGCCGAGGCGTACACGAACCTCGCCGCCAACTTCCGCAACATCGAGCTCACGACCTTCAACCCGTACTCGGGCAAGTTCATGGGCTACCGCATCGAGAAGGGCAAGCTCTCGATCGACACGACCTACCTCGTCGAGGACCGCAAGCTGCGCGCGCAGCACAAGATCCTCGTCTCGCAGCTCAAGCTCGGCGAGAAGGTGAAGAGCCCCGACGCGACCAAGCTGCCCGTGAAGCTCGCCGTGGCGCTGCTCAAGGACCGCGACGGCAACATCCGGCTCGACCTTCCCGTGAGCGGCACCATCGACGACCCCAAGTTCAAGATCGGACCGATCATCTGGAAGATGTTCGTCAACCTGCTCATCAAGATCGTCACCTCGCCGTTCACGCTGCTCTCCTCGCTGTTCGGCGGCGGTCCCGACGTGCAGTTCGCCGATTTCGCGCCCGGACGCGCGACGCTGGAGCCGGCGGTGGCCGAACGGCTCGCCAACGTCCGCAAGGCGTTGGTCGAGCGACCGGGGATCGAGATGGAGATCCCGACCGCCTACAGCCGCGAACTCGACGCCCCGGCGCTGCTCGCCACGCGCTGGGACGCGCGGCTCGCGGATTTCGCCAAAGGCCCGGTCGACACCGGCGACCGAGGCGAGTACCTCGAACTGCTGGACGGCTTGTACCGCGCGCAGACGGGCCAGAAGCCGGATGAGCTCCTCGATCCGCTCGAGGCACCGGACCCCAAGACCGGCGAGAAGCCCTCGCGCGAGACGCTGCGCGAGGCCTCCATCGCCGCGCTCGAAGGCAAGCTGCGCAGCACCATCGAAGTGACCGACAAGGACCTCGAGGACCTCGCGCGCGCGCGCGCCAAGGCCGTGCAGGAGGCGCTGCTCGGCAGCGGCGAGATCGACCCGTTGCGCGTGTTCCTGCGCGCGCCGGCGGGCATCGCGCCCACCGCCAATTCGGTGCGCCTGAAGCTCGAGCTGAAGCAGTAGGCGGCCGCGCCGGCCGCTGTCTCAAGCGCGCCGTCTCAGGCGCCGAGCGGGAAGCGCCCTTCGCGGAAGAAATGTCCGCAGGCGGCGGCGACGCGGGGCGACATCAACATGCCGAGATGGCTCACCGGCAGCACGAGACGATCGCGCGCCCCGTCGAGCTCCGTCTCGGCGACCGCGACCGTGCCGTCGTTCGGCTCCTCGAACCCGGCGACCCAGCGACCTAGGCCCATCGGGCGCGTGCCGGCGACCACACCCGTGTCGCGCGGCAGTTCGCTGTAGGGCTGTTCCCCACGGGGCCCGCCGTCGCTCGCCCGACCGTCGCGTCGCCAGGCGGCGAGCAGCACTTCGGTCGCCACGGGGCCGATCAGCCGACGACCGAGCGCGAAACCCCCGAGCCTGCGCGCGGCCGCGCTGCCGTTCACCGGCGAGCCGAGCAGCACCAGCCGGCCGGGCGGCGTCGTCGCGTGGTGCCGTGCGAGGAAATTGAGCGCTACCAACCCGCCGAGACTGTGCGCCGCGATGTGCAGCGTCGCCGGCCGCTGCCGGTCGATGTGCTCGCGCAGCGTGTCGATGACGGCATCCAGCGGCTCTTGGGTCGTGCGGTAGGCGAAGACCGTCGTGTCGAAGCCGTGGTCGCGCTCCATGCGCCGCCTGAAGGCGAAGGCCTCCGCACCCGTCATCCAGAGGCCGTGGATGAAGAGCAGCGTCGGGCGGACGGAGGGGGCGCGCTGAATCATGTCACTTCGACCAGATTGTCAGCATGCTGACAGACCGCGGCAAGGGTATCGTCTTCGCATGCGCCCCGCCCCGCCCGCCGACACGCTCCCGCCCCGCCTCGCGCGACTGCGCCGTCACTATCTCGACAAAGCCCGCCCCCGGATCCGCAAGGGGCTCTTCCGCTGCTTCGACAGCTGCCACGCCCGCTACGTACGCCTGCACACCCGCGCCAACGCCGAGCACGCCCTGACCCACGCCCGCGCCCGGATCCTGGACGCGCTGCTCGAAGCGGAGGGATACAACATCAGCGAACTCGCGTGGCGGCTGGACCTCACCCGCCAATCGGTGCACCGCGTGGTCCACGAGATGGAACGCGTGCGCCTGCTGCGGCTCGAACGGCGGGGCAGGCGCGACCTGCTGCCCAAACTCACGATGCTCGGTCGGGCGATCGCCAAACAGGCCGTGGCGGACGACGACGATTGGTGGGCCCGGCTGCTGCGCAACTTCCCGACCCGCGACCTCGACCTCGTGGCCGCGCATCTGCGCCGTTATCTCGCCGAGCTGCCGTTCTTCCTGAGCGACCCTCAGCAGCTCGAACGGCCGCCGTTCGACGGCAAGCTGCCGGAGCGCTGGCGGCTCGACTGCGACTGACGACGAAGGATCAGCCGCCCGCGGTGGGCGGCGTACGCACGCGGATGTGCAGCTCGCGCAGCTGCTTCTCGGTGACCTCGGTCGGGGCGTCTGTCAGCGGACAGGCGGCCGTCTGGGTCTTCGGGAAGGCGATGACATCGCGGATCGAGTCCGCGCCCGACATCAGCATCGCGAGGCGGTCGAGTCCGAAAGCGATGCCGCCGTGCGGCGGTGCGCCGTACTTGAGCGCATCGAGGAGGAAGCCGAACTTGCGCCGCGCCTCCTCGGCGTCGATGCCGAGCAGGTCGAACACCGTCGACTGCAGGTCCTGACGGAAGATGCGCACCGAACCGCCGCCGATCTCGGAGCCGTTGAGCACCATGTCGTAGGCCTTGGCGATCGCCCCGCCCGGATCGGCGCGCAGCGCGTCGGCATCCAGGTTCTTGGGCGAGGTGAAGGGGTGGTGCATCGCCGTCCACCGCTTGTCGTCGGCGTCGTATTCGAACATCGGGAAGTCGACGACCCACAGCGGCGCCCACTCGCCCTGTACGAGCCCCTGGTCCTGGCCCACCTTCAGGCGCAGTGCGCCGAGCGCGTCGTTCACGATCTTCGCCGAGTCCGCGCCGAAGAAGATGAGGTCCTCGGCCGCCGCGCCGGTGCGCGACAGGATGCCCGCCACCGCCGCGTCGGAGAGGAACTTGGTGATCGGCGACTGCAGCCCGTCGCGACCCTTGGTGGGGTCGTTGACCTTGATGTAGGCGAGACCGCGCGCGCCGTAGCGCGCGACGAACGCGGTGTAGTCGTCGATCTCCTTGCGGGTGAGCTTGCCGCCGCCCGGGACGCGCAGCGCCGCGACGCGGCCGGCCGGGTCGCGCGCCGGGCCCGCGAAGACCTTGAAGTCACAGTCGGCCACGAGGTCGGCGACGTCCACCAGCTCGAGCGGGATGCGCAGGTCCGGCTTGTCGCTCGCGTAGCGACGCATCGCCTCGGCGTAGGTCATGCGCGGGAACGGCTCCGGCAGCGACACCTCCGCCACGGTCTTGAAGATATGGCGGATGAGGCCTTCCATGATCGCCATGATCTCGTCCTGCCCGAGGAACGAGGTCTCGATGTCGAGCTGCGTGAAGTCGGGCTGCCGGTCGGCGCGCAGGTCCTCGTCGCGGAAGCAGCGCACGATCTGGTAGTAGCGGTCGAAGCCGGACACCATCAGCAATTGCTTGAAGATCTGCGGCGACTGCGGCAGCGCGAAGAACTTGCCGGCGTGCGTGCGCGAGGGGACGAGGTAGTCGCGCGCGCCCTCGGGCGTCGCCTTGGTGAGCATCGGCGTCTCGATGTCCACGAAGCCGGCGTC
>JBBAPM010000036.1:0-9812 GCA_040400835.1 Steroidobacteraceae bacterium | reverse complement strand
AGCGTGCGATGGCGAGCGTCGCGCCGAGCACGATCAGCACCTCGCCGAAGTTGTCGAGCCTGTGCGCGCGCAGCGCGGGCAGCGCCGCCGTCAACAGCATGGCCACCGCACCGAGCGCCATCCACGGGAAGCGGTCGCGCGCCCACAGCAGCGCACCGCTCGCGATCACCACGAAGCAGGTCACGACGGGCGCGAGCGGGAAGTCGCTCGCGACCAGCGGTTGGTCGGCGAAGCAGCGTGTCGCCTCGCTCACCGAACCGCTGTAGCGGATGAGGCCGAGCTCGCAGGCCGGGTAGATGTCGCGCGTCCAGAAGTAGGGCAGGTCGTAGAGCATCAGCGCCGCGGCGACGAGGCAGAACGCGCCCATGACCCATCGCCGCCGCGCGGGATCGAGACCGGCGACCCGCCCGCTCGCGAGCCGCAGGATCGAGCCGCTGGCGATGATCAGCCAGCAACCGGTGAGCCAGTGCGACCAGAACGCCGGCCACGACAGCCAGTAGAGCAGCGGACCATGGCCGAACAGCGTGCCGGAGGCGACGCGCAGGTTGTCCCAGATGAGGAAGAACTGCGGCACGAGCAGCACCGCCGCCGCCGGCGCGCGCGTGCCGCGCCACAGACGCAGCAGCCAGACGAAGAGGGCCGTCTGGGCGAGCGCGAACACCGCGAACATCACCGCGTACATGCGGCTATCCCATCGTCACGATGACTTTGCCGACGGCGGCCCGACCGCTGAGCGTCTTCAAGGCCTCGCCGCCCTGTGCCAACGGGAAACGCGCGGACACCTCGGGGCGGATGCGTCCATCGAGGCACATGCGCAGCAGCTCCTGCACCTGTGCGCGGTGCTTGTCCGGTTCGCGCTCGACGAAGCTGCCCCAGAACACGCCGCAGATGTCGCAGCCCTTGAGCAGCGTGAGGTTGAGCGGGATGCGCGGGATGCCGGCCGGGAAGCCGATCACGAGGTAGCGGCCGCCCCAGGCGATGGCGCGCAGCGCGGGCTCCGCGTAATCGCCGCCCACCGGATCGTAGATGACATCGGCGCCGCCTTTGCCGCAGGCCTCCTTGAACAGCGCCGCGAGCGCCTTGCCGTCGGCCGCCGTCGGCGGGTACACGATCGCCGCATCGGCGCCATGCGCGCGGGCGACCGCGGCCTTGGCCTCGGTGGAGGCGGCGGCGATGACGCGCGCGCCCATCGCCTTGCCGAGCTCGACGGCGGCGATGCCGACCCCACCCGCCGCGCCGAGCACGAGCAGCGTCTCGCCGGCGCGCAGCCGCGCCCGGTCCGCGAGCGCGTGGTACGAGGTGCCGTAGGTGACGAGCAGCGAGGCGCCCACGTCGAACGGCATCGCGTCCGGCATCGGCGTGCAATGCGCCGCGCGCGCGATGAGCCGCTCCGCGAGACCGCCGTGCTGCACGCTCGCGATCACCCGCGTGCCGACCGGGGGTGCGGTCACGCCGGGTCCGAGCGCTTCGACGATGCCCGCGACCTCGTGGCCCGGCGCGAACGGCCGCGGCGGCCGGAACTGGTACTTGTCCTCGATCACCAACGTGTCGGGGTAGTTGATGGCGCAGGCGCGCACCGCGAGCCGCACCTCGCCCGGGCCGGGCTCCGGCACCGGGACCTCGAGCAGCTGCAGGGTGTCCGGCCCGCCGGGGGCGACGCTCATCAACGCTTTCATGCGGTCTCTCCGAGCAGCGCGGCGGCGCGCAGCAGTCCGATGCAGGTCTTCGAATCCTCGATGCGGCCGTCCACGCAGCGTGCCACGGCCTCCTCGAGCGGCAGCCAGTGTACCTCCATCACCTCGGCCGCCTCGCGCGCTGTGGGCGCCGGATCGAGGCCGGTGGCGAGGAAGAGGTGGATGCGCTCCGTGAACACGCCGGGCGAGCTCAGCGACACGCCGAGGCTGCGCCAATCACGCGCCGCGATGCCCGCTTCCTCGACGAGTTCGCGCCGTGCGGTCTCCTGCGGCGGTTCGCCCGGCTCGAGGCGGCCGGCAGGCAGCTCCCAGACGAAGCCGCCGGCGGCGTGCCGATACTGGCGCAGCAGGCACACGCGGCCATCGACGTCGACGGCGACGGCCGCCGCACCGCCGGGGTGATGGAGGATCTCGAGCTCCGCCTCGTGCCCGTTCGGCAGCCGGACGCGGTCGACGCTGAGCCGCGTCACCCGTCCGGCGTGGACCTCGCGGGTGGCGAGCAGCTCGGCGTGCGGTGCGTCGGGGTCCTCAGCGCGCGGCGGCAAGATACTGCTCGTTCGGCATCATGTCCGCGGCGGCGGCCACGCGGTTGGTCATGTTGAAGAACGCCGTAACGGCGATGATGTCCCAGATGTCGCGGTCGGAGAACCCCGCGCGGCGCAGCGCGGCGCGGCCCTCGGCGGCGTCGGCCGCCGGGTCGGTGGTGAGGCGATGCGCGAACGCGAGCATCGCCCGCTGGCGGCGCGTGACGCGCGCCACGCGCCAGTTCATCGCCAGCGTCTCGCCGAGCGAGGGGTCGCCCGACATCTCGCGCAGCGCGTGGCCATGCGCCGTCAGGCAGTAGTAGCAGCGGTTCGCCGACGACACGACCACCGCGATCATCTCGCGCTCGAGCTTGCTGAGGCGCGAACCGCCGAGCATCAGGTCGTTGTACATGTCGATGAAGGCGCGCAGCTTCTTCTCGTCGAAGCTGTAGACCTCGAGCACGTTCGGCAGGAAGCCGAGCGCCTGTTCGCAGGCGCCGAAGTACTTCTGCAGGTCCGGCGCGAGGCGGCGGCGCGGCGGGATGGGCAGCGTGAGCGCGACCGTCGCGCCGGGCTGCGCCTTGTAGCGGCGCGCGGCGGAACGGGCCGGCGACTTGCGGGTCGCCGGCCGGCGGGTGCGGGGCTTCAAAGGGCGCTCAACGGCGGCCGTAGCCGCCGCCCGGCGGGCGTGGCGCGCGTTCCTGCGCTTCGTTGATGCGCAGGGCGCGGCCGTTCATCTCGTAGCCGTTGAGGCCGGCGATGGCGGCCTGCGCCTCGGCCTGCGGCATGTCGACGAAGCCGAAGCCGCGCGGACGGCCGGTCTCGCGGTCGTTGATGAGCTTGACGGAGTCGACCTTGCCGTAGCGCTCGAAGAGCACCCGGATGTCGGCCTCGTTGGCGGAGAAGGGCAGGTTGCCCACGTAGATCGTAGTCATTCGCGCGTCTCTTTCGGTGCCTCAAAGATGAGGCTGTTGGCGACCGATGCTACTCCCGGCCGCCCGCCGAAGTAAACGGACGGGCGGGGAGTCCCCCCGCCCGTCCGTGGCGCGTCACTTCGGTGCCGGTGCCGGTGCCGGTGCCGGCGCTTTCCCGGCCGGGAAATTCTTCTTGAAATAGGTCCAGCTCGTCTCATTTTCGCGACGGTCGTCGCCCGGCGGCGGGGTGCGGTACTCCGGGTACTCCGTCTCGATGGCCTTGCGCATGACGGCCGGGAGCTGGTCGTAGCTGTCCACCTTCCGTCCGGCGGCGTGCATGTAGATCATCCCGGCGCGGCCGCTCATCTCCATCCAGGGCAGCCAGTCGGCCATGCGCACCCAGCCGACCTGGATCGCCGGGTTCGTGTTGCGCGGGTCGGTCAGGTCGGCGACCTTGCCGAAGAAGTTGAACATCTCGGTGGCGTGGTAGAAGCCGCCGACGTACTTCTGATAATCGCCGCCGAGGGGGTTCTGGTAGAAGAGCGGCACGGTGATCGTGTGCCACCAGGTGTCACCGCTGATCGTGCCCGGCCACTTGTTCGGCTTGCCGTCGGCGCCGATCGGGAACACCGGGCGCTGGTTCACCGGGTCGTTGGCGGTCTGCAGCACCTTGACCGTCTGGCCGGTCCAGGGGTTCTTCCACTCGCGCAGCAGCTCGCCGGTCGCGGGGTCGATGTACAGCAGCAGTTCGCGCGACACGAGGCGCCAGCCCGTCCCGCGCACCGGGTCCACGACCGTCACGCACTGGCGGACGTTCATGCCCTCGACCTCGAAGAGCTTGCGGTCGCGCTCGCCGGGCACGCGCGCGAAGGCTTCGCCGTGGAAGGTGTAGATCACGGGGACGTTGTCGACGGCCGAGCACTGCGTCTTGCGGCCGGCGAGGGTCGCGCCCTCGGGCGTCGCGAGGTCGATGGCGCCTTTGGGCGTCTTGGCGTGGGCGGCCGCGGCGAACAGCAGCGCGCAGGCGGCGAGCAGGGCGGGACGACGGATCATCGGCGGCTCCGGTTGCGGATGGCAGGAGCCCCGGATGATACACCCGCGCCTGCGGGCCGCGGCATCGCGGCCCCCTCACTCCAGATACGCGTAGCCGTTGAGCTCCCCTTCGTAGAAGCGCTTCAGCGATTGGCTCTCCGCCACGGTCATGCGGCCCTCACGGATGGCGCGCTCGCAGTCCCGGGCGAGCGCCGGGGCGAGCTCCGCCACGTCGTACTCCATGTATTCCAGCACGCGGTTCGCCGTGTCGCCGACGACCACCTCCTCGATGGACCACTCGCCCTGCCCGTCGAGGCTGATGTGCACCACATGGGTGTCGCCGAAGAGGTTGTGCAGGTCGCCGAGGGTCTCCTGATAGGCGCCCACCAGGAACGCCGCGAGGTAGTACTCCTCGCCCTCGGCGATGTCGTGGACCTCGAGCGTGCGCTTGACCTCGCGATGGCTCACGAAGCGGTCGATCTTGCCGTCCGAGTCGCAGGTGATGTCGGCGAGCACCGCGTGGCGCGTCGGGCATTCCTCGAGCCGGTGCAGCGGCATGATGGGGAACAGCTGGTCGATGGCCCAGGAGTCGGGCAGCGACTGGAAGACCGACATGTTGCAGAAGTAGATGTCGGACAGCACCTGTTCGATGCCCTCGAGCTCCTCGGGCACCTCCTCGAGCTTGCGGCAGAGGTCGCGGACGCGCGCGCAGGTCGCCCAGTAGAGCCGCTCGGCGAGGCCGCGCAGCTCGAGCGACAGCAGCCCGAGGTTGAACATCTGCAGGCACTGCTCGCGCGCGGTCAGCGCGTCGTGCCAGCACTCGACGAGGCGCCGCTCGCTCACCTCGCGGTAGGCGTCGAGCAGGTCCTGCACCGGCTGCGGCAGCCTGCCGCCGCCGCGCTCCACGTCCTCGCGGCCCGTGACGCGGAACTGGTCCAGCGCCGAGCGGCCGAGCACGTTGAACACCAGCACGCTGTGGTGCGCGGCGATGGCGCGGCCCGACTCGCTGACGATCATCGGGTGCGGGATGCCGCGCGCGTCGCAGACGCTGCCGACGCGGTGGACCACGTCGTTGGCGTACTCCTCGACGCTGTAGTTCATCGACGAGGCGTCGTTGCTGCCCGAGCCGTCGTAGTCGACGCCGAGGCCGCCGCCGACGTCGATGTACTCGAGGCCCGCGCCGAGCAGCTTCAGCTCCGCGTACACGTGCGCGAGCTCGTTGATCGCGTCCTTGACGCGGCGGATGTCCTGCAGCTGGCTTCCCGGATGGCAGTGCACGAGCTTCAGGCAATCGAGCATGTCGTGGCGGCGCAGCACCTCGACCGCCTCGAGGATCTCGGTGATGAACAGGCCGAACTTGGACTTCTCGCCCGCCGAGCCGCTCCAGCGCCCCGAGCCTTCGCTCGCCAGCTTGACCCGCACGCCGATGCGCGGCCGCACGCCGAGCCGCTGCGCGTGCTTGATGATGAGCCCGAGCTCCGAGAAGTTCTCGACCACCGGCACGATGGTGCGGCCGAGCTTGGTCGCGAGCATCGCGGTCTCGATGTAGGCGTCGTCCTTGAAGCCGTTGCAGACGATCAGGCGGTCGGGCGAGTTCTCGGTCATCGCCATGACCGCGAGCAGCTCGGGCTTGCTGCCCGCCTCGAGGCCGAAGCCGAACTCCGAGCCGTAGCGGAACACCTCCTCGACGACGAGACGCTGCTGGTTGACCTTGATGGGGAACACCGCTGCGTAGCGGTTCCGGTAGTCGTTCTCGGCGATGGCGCGCGCGAAGGCGTCGTTCAGCTGCCGCAGGCGGTGCGCGAGGATGCCGGAGAAGCGCAGCACCACGGGCGCGGTGAGGTCGCGCTCCTTCAGCCCCTGCACCACGTCGTGCAGATCGATGCCCTTGCCCGGCTGCTGCTCGGGACGCACCACGACATGGCCCTGGTCGTTGATGTCGAAGTAGCCGAGACCCCAGGCTTTGACATGGTAGAGGTCGAGCGATCGCGCGACGCTCCAGGACGTCCCACGGCGTGGATCGGCGGTCGCCCCGCCGTCGCCCGCCGCCGCGGCGGGACCCGTCGCGACCGGCCGCGCCGGATCGCGGATCCACTCGCTCCAGGATCCGGGGTAGAGCTTGCCGCCGCCGAGCCCGGCGTGCTCGAGGGTCGCGAGGTTCAGGCAGGCGCTGACGCCGGAGCCGCACATCGCGACCAGATCCGTCGGTCGACGGCCGTCGAGCGTCGCGCGCCACGCCTTGCGCAGCACCGCGACATCGAGGAGACGACCGTCGGCGAAGCCGCCGCCGTAGGGATGGTTCACGGCGCCCGGCACATGGCCGGCGACCGGATCGACCGTCTCGTTGCGGCCGGCGAAGCGCTCGGCGCCGCGTGCATCGACGAGCCGGATGGTGTCGGCCGCGAGGCCGGCCTGCACAGCTGCCGCGTCCGCCACCGACGAGGCGTCGGGCGACCCGGTGAAGGCGCGCGCGGGACGCACGCCGGGCGCCGTCGCGACCGGGCGACCGGCGGTCGTCCAGGCCGCATAGCCGCCGTCGAGGATGGCGACGCGCGTGTGGCCCAGCCAGCGCAGCAGCCACCAGACCCGCGCCGCGAACACCCCGATGTCCTGGTCGTAGACCACCACCTGCGTGCGGTCGCCGATGCCCCAGAGCCCTGCGCGACCGGCGAACGCCGCCGCGTCCGGCAGCGGATGCCGGCCGGAGGAGGGCGTGACGGTGCCCGAGAGATCCCGGTCGAGGTGCGCGTACTGCGCACCCGGGATGTGTCCGGCCGCGAAGGCCTCCTCGCCCCAGGCGGGCTTCGAAAGCTCGAAACGACAGTCGAGCAGCACCCAATCCGGGTCCTCGAGATGCGCCGCCAGCGTGCCGACGTCGACGAAGGTGCGATGGTCCATGGCGCAATTCTCCGTCCTGCGTGTTGCCGTTACAATCTTTCCCATGGCGATCGACCTTTGGTGGGGGAGCGGCAGCCCGTACTCGTGGCGGGTGATGCTGGCTTTGGAGCACAAGCGGCTGGACTACCGCAGCCATCCGCTGCAGCTCGCGCTGCAGGAGCACAAGGCACCGCAGATGCTCGCCATGAACCCGCGCGGGCGCTTGCCGGTGCTCAAGCACGACGACTACGTCGTGTTCGAGTCGGTGGCGGTCCTCTACTACCTCGACCTCAAGTACCCCGAGCCGCCGATCTTCGGTCGCTCGCCCGAGGAGGCGGCGGTGATCCTGCGCGTCATCGAGGAGTTCCAGGCCTACACCGAGCCGCACATCATGGGCATCTGCCGGACGCTGCTCGGCGGCGGCCGCGGCCCGGCCGACGAGCCGCCGTTGGGTGCCGACGGCCTCACCGACGCCATGCATGTGGTCGCGCGCGAGGCGCGCACCATCGAGCAGCGCGTGTCGCGCTTCGACTGGATCGTCGGCGAGGACTACAGCGCCATCGACATGGTGATCTTCCCCGCCATCCAGCTGCTGCGCCGCGCGCTCGCGCGCCCGGGCGCCGGCGACCTCGCGAGCCGCTTCCTGCCCATCGAGTCCAACTACCCGGCGCTCGGACGCTGGCTGGCGCGCATCGAGGCGTTGCCCGGCTACGAACGCACCTATCCGCCGCATTGGCGCAGCGGCTGACGACATCACGCCCGAAGGAGCATCATGACCAAGCACACCGTCCACGTGGATTTCCCCGGCCGATTCGTCTTCATCGGCTTCGGCAGCATCGGCCAGGGCGTGCTGCCGCTGATCATGCGGCACATCGGCACCAGCGCCGAGCGCATCACCGTGGTCGCGCCCGATGAGCGGGGCATCCACGTCATGCGCCACTACGGCGTGCGCTTCATCCAGAAGGCGATCACGCAGCTCAACCTGCGCGAGACCCTCGAGCCGCTGGTGTCCCAGGGCGATTTCGTGGTCAACGTGTCCGTCGACGTGTCCTCGGTGGACCTCATCAAGTTCTGCCGCGAGCGCGGCGCGCTCTACCTCGACACCTGCATCGAGCCCTGGCCGGGCGGCTACACCGACACCTCGATCCCGGCGGCCCGCCGCACCAACTACGCGCTGCGCGAGACCGCGCTCGCGCTGCGCGACGGCACCAAGGACGCGCCGACCGCCGTGCTGACCCACGGCGCCAACCCCGGGCTCGTGTCGCACTTCGTGAAGCAGGCGATGCTCAACATCGCGGCGGATACCGGCGTCGCCGCGGGCGATCCGCGCACACGCGAGGACTGGGCGCGGCTCGCGCACACCCTCGGCATCAAGGTCATCCACATCGCCGAGCGCGACACCCAGGTCTCGCCGGTGCGCAAGCAGCCGGGCGAGTTCGTCAACACCTGGTCGGTGGACGGTTTCGTGAGCGAAGGCTCGCAGCCCGCCGAGCTCGGCTGGGGCGCCCACGAGAAGGCGCTGCCGCCCGACGGCAACCGCTACGACTTCGGCCGCGGATCGTCCATCTACCTGTCGCAGCCGGGCGCTGCGACCCGGGTGCGCACCTGGACCCCGCGGGCCGGGCATTTCCACGGTTTCCTGATCACCCACGGCGAGTCGATCTCGATCTCCGACTTCCTCACCGTGCGCGACGGCGACAAGGTCGTCTACCGCCCGACCGTGCACTACGCCTACCACCCTTGCGATGACGCCGTGCTCTCCGTGCACGAACTGCTGGGACGCAACTTCATCATGCAGGACCGCCAGCGCATCCTGATGGACGAGATCACCTCGGGCGGCATCGACGAGCTCGGCGTGCTGCTCGCCGGGCACTCGCGCAACGCCTACTGGTACGGCTCGCAGCTCAGCATCGACGAGGCGCGCGAACTCTGCCCGTTCAACAACGCCACGAGCCTGCAGGTCACCGTGGCCGTGCTGTCGGGCGTCGTGTGGGCCATCGAGAACCCGCGCGCGGGTGTGGTCGAGCCCGACGAGATGGACTTCCGCCGCAACCTCGAGGTCTGCATGCCCTACCTCGGGCCCGTGGTCGGCGAGTACACCGACTGGAACCCGCTCACCGACCGCGAGCGGCTGTTCCCGGAGGACATCGACCGCGAGGACGCGTGGCAGTTCAGGAACGTGCGGGTGCGCTAGCCTCGGACGGGGCGCTGTGGCTGCGGGCGTGAAGATCGCCTGACCACGCGCTCCGAGCCTTCTTTCCATGCCCCTCCGCGGGGACGCTGAAGAGCACATCCCTGTGGGCTCGAGGCGCGCCATCCATGGCGCGCCACGCCCCGCGCCGGAACATCGGTAGGACGCCCAGTACCACCGTCCACCGTGCGCACCCGTAGTGGCATGCACCGGAGTTCAGAGGTCGCGCCGCGCCCCGCTATGGGGCATGGAAAGAAGACCCGGAGCGCACTGTCGTCCGCGTCACCGCCCGCCGCCACAGCACGTCCGCCCGAGGCGTGATCGCGGAGTGGGGCGGCCAACCGCGCCTTCGCCGCAAGCCTGTACAAAGAAACATCACAAGTTTTCCTGCAGGATGTTCCGCAGATCCGCGATCGCCCGATTTCGTGACCCCAGACGTCCGCGGCGCGTGCCGTGGCGCGCCCTCTGAACTCTGGCACACGCCGCTGCGGGCGCGCACGACGGTTGGCGGTGCGGGGCTTCCTTCAGATGTCCCGGCGCGGGGCGTGGCGCGCCATGGATGGCGCGCCTCGAGCTCACA
>JBBAPM010000035.1:0-10439 GCA_040400835.1 Steroidobacteraceae bacterium | reverse complement strand
CCCTTCGAGGTGATGCCCTACCCCGGCAGCAAGCACGCGCTGCTGCGTTTCCCGACCACCGGGCTGCACGGCTACCGCACGATCAGCGATTTCTTCGTGCGTACGCTGCGGCCGGAGCCGCCCGCCCCGGTCGCCGGTTCCGCGGAGGCCGCCCGATGAGGAGCCTGCGCCCGCTCTTCGACCGCAACCGCGCCTGGGCCGACGAGGTCAAGAGCCGCGACCCGCATTTCTTCGAGACCCTGGTCGGTCAGCAGTCGCCGGACTACCTGTGGATCGGCTGCGCCGACAGCCGCGTACCCGCCAACGAGATCGTGGGGCTGCTGCCGGGCGAGCTCTTCGTGCACCGCAACGTGGCGAACGTCGTCGTGCACACCGACCTCAACTGCCTCTCGGTGCTGCAGTACGCCGTGGACGTGCTCGACGTCGAGCATGTCATCGTCTGCGGCCACTACGGCTGCGGCGGCGTACAGGCGGCGCTGCGCAACAGCCGGCTGGGGCTCATCGACAACTGGCTGCGCCATGTGCAGGACGTGATGAAGAAGCACCGCGCGCGGCTCGACGCGCTGCCCGACGAGGCGGCGCGGCTGCGGCGGCTCTGCGAGCTCAACGTGATGGAGCAGGTGCTGAGCGTCGGCGAGACCACCGTGGTGCAGAGCGCCTGGGACCGCGGCAAGGCGCTCGAGATCCATGGCTGGATCTACGACCTGCACGACGGACTGTTGAAGGACCTCAGCGTCTGCGTGAAGAGCCCGGCGGAGTTCGCCGAGGTCTACCGCTCGGTGCTCGACGCCTGATAGGCCGCGAGCCGCGCCTCGGCGGTGCGCAACCGCAGCCGCGCCGACACCAGCTGCTCGCGCGCCTGCACCCAGGCCCGCTCGGCGTCGAGGCGCTCGAGCAGCGACAGCCGCCCCGCCTCGTACCCCCTCGCCGCGAGCTGGGCCGCCGCGGTCGCCGACGGCAGACCGCTCGCTTCCAGCGCCTCCACCTCGAGACGCGCCGCGTCGAGGTCGGCGCGGGCCGACTCGCGCCCCGACGCGATGTCGCGCGTCGCGCGCTCCGCGTCGAGCTCGGCAGCCTGCAGCGCGGCCCGCGCCTCGGCGATGCCGACCTCGTTGCGGTCCCACAGCGGCAGCGGCATCGCGAGCCCGAGCACCCACGCACGGTCCCCGTCGGGCGAGTCCTTGTAGCGCCGCGTCCCGGCTGTCGCCTCGAGGCCGCCGTAGCGCGCGCCGCGCGCCGACTCCAGCAAGGCCTTCGCCTGCTCCATGCGGGCGCGCGCGACGCGGAGCAGCGGGTGCGCGTCCACGGACACCGCGTCGGTGACGGACGCATCGACCGGACCGGTCGGCGCGGGGGCCGCATCGAACCAGGACTCGTCGAGCGGCGCGGTGACGGTCTCCTCGCGCCAGTGCGCGGCGAGCGCGCGACGCTGCGCCAGCGCGGCCGCCGCGGCCCGCCGCGCCTCGGCCTGCATCCCCGCGGTCTCGACCTCGACGCGGGCGCGCTGCAGGTCGGACTCGAGGCCCGCCGCGTGCCGCTTCGCGACCGCGTCACGCGTGCCGGCGCCGAGTGCGGCGCGCTCGCGGGCGATCCCGGCCAGCCGGTCGGCCGCCACCGCCTCGGCGTAGGCGACCGTGAGATCGCGGCGCATCTCGAGCGCCGCGAGCGCGACGCCGGCCTCGGCGGCCGTCTCGTCCGAACGCGCAGCGCGCAGCCGCGCGCTGCGGCCGCCGCCGAGGGGCAAGGGCTGCGATAGGGACACGGTGGTCTCGGCGGCATCGAAGTCACGGTACGGTCCGCGGCCGAGCACGTTCTCCACCTCCGCCGACAGCGTGGGGTTCTCCCATGCGCGCGCCTGCTGCGCCCTTGCAGCGGCGACTTCGCGCCCGCTCTGCGCGAGCTGCGCTGCGGGACCGCTCGCCGAAGCGCGTGCGAGCGCCTGCTCGAGGGTGAGCGCGGTCGGGGCCTCCGCGGCACGGGCAGCCGACGGCATCCACGCCGGCCACAGCGCTGCGGCTGCGACGATCAGCGCCCGCCGACCGCCGATGACCTCAATGCCCATCGTGGTGCGCATGGCCGTCGTGGCCCGTCGCCTTCGCCTTGTCCGCAGGCTTGGCCTCAGACGGCTGCGTACCGGGCTTCATCTTCGACGAGTAACGCACCTGCACCGGCGCGCGTCCCGGCGCCTCGACACGGAACAGCAACACCCAGTCGCCGCTCGGCACCGGGCGTCCGGTCAGGATCCCGGACTTGGAGGCCGTCAGCGGCACCGTCGTCGTCCTGCCGCCTGCGAGCAACGTCGCCGTGTAGCGGCCGCTCGAGGTGTCGACGATGCCGTGGGTCGCCTTGTCGTGCAGGTGCAGCTCGAAGCGGTCACCGTGGAAGATGAGATGGGTGTGGTAGCTGCCGGCCGTCATGTCCCATTGCTTGGCCGATGCCGGAGCCGACGAGAGCAGGAGCACGGCCAGCGCGACCGTGGCGAGAGCCTTGAGTGAGAAAGTACGCATCAGTAAGCCTCCGCGGGAGCACCCGCATGTCGTGGATCATCACGCAGCCGCGCGAGCGCGGCCGCACCATATCGCTCGATCAGGACCGGCGTCACCACCGCGTCGAGCAGCGTCGCGGTGATGAGGCCGCCGAAGATGGTCACCGCCACCGGATGGAGGATCTCCTTGCCCGGTTGGTCGCCGCCGATCATGAGCGGCAGCAGCGCGATCGCCGCCGACACGGCGGTCATCAGCACCGGCGTCATGCGCTCGAGACAGGCGCGGCGGATCGTCGCGCGGTCGAAGGGCTGGCCCTCGCGCAGCACGAGGTTGAGCGCATGGCTCACCTTGAGGATGCCGTTGCGGGCCGTGATGCCCGCGAGCGTGATGAAGCCGACCATCGCCGCGATCGAGAGGTCGAGACCCGCGAGGCCGAGCGCCGCCACCGAGCCGACGAGGGCGAGCGGCACATTGCCCATGATGATGAGGGCGAGCGCGCCCGACCGGTACCGCGACCACAGCACCAGGAAGATGAGCGCGAGGGACACCACCGACAGCAGCGCGATGGTGCGCGAGGCCTGCTGCTGGGCGCGGAACTGCCCCTCGATCTCGAGCGAATAGCCGGTCGGCAGCGGCAGCGCGGCGAGCCGGCGCTGCATCTCGGCGACGACCCGGTCGGCGCCTGCGCCCTCGATGTTCCCCGAGACGACGATGCGGCGGCGGCCGTCCTCGCGCTGGATCTGGTTCGGGCCGTCCGACTCCTCGACGTCCGCGAGCGACGCGAGCGGCACCGCGCCGCGCGGCGTGTCCACCAGCACCTCCGCGAGCCCCGCTCGCGTGCGCGCGCTGTCCGCCAACTGCAGCGACACCGCATACCGCCGCGGCCCGTCGATCACCTCCGCGACCCGCTCGCCGCCCGCGAGCATCTCCACCTGACGCGATATCTCCGCCGGCGTCACGCCGTGGAAGCGCGCGGCGTCCTCGTCGACGCGCACGTGGATCTCCGGCACGCGCACCTGCTTCTCGAGCCGGAGATCGACCAGACCCGGCACGCCGATGAGCGACTGCTCGACCTGCGCGCCGAGCGTGCGCAAGGTGTCGAGGTCGTCGCCCGAGATCTTGACCACGAGCGCCGCCTGAACGCCCGACAGCAGGTGGTCGAGGCGGTGGCTGATCGGCTGGCCGATCGACACGGATCCCGGCAGCTGGGCGAGACGGCCGCGCACCTCGTCGACGACCGCCTCGCGCTCGCGCTCGCCCGCGCGCAGGTTCACGTCGAGCTCGCTCATGTGCACGCCCTCGGCGTGCTCATCGAGCTCCGCACGGCCGGTGCGACGGCTCACCGAGACCACCTCCGGGATGTCCTTCAGCAGCCGCTCGGCGACCGCCCCCAGCCGCTCCGACTCGGACAGCGCGATGCCGGGGTTGAAGGCGAGCGACACCACCAAGGACCCTTCGTTGAACGGCGGCAGGAAGGCCTTCGGCAGCCGCCAGACGCCGATCGCGCCGAGCAGCACCGCGACCGCCGCCACGGCGAGGACCAGCCGTCCGCGCGGCAGCGCGGCATCGAGCAGCCGCGAATAGCTTTCCTTGAGCGCACGCACCAACCGCGGCTCGGGGCGCTCCAGGGTGTGGAGCGACGGCAGCAGGTAGTGGCAGAGCACCGGCGTCAGGGTCACCGAGACCAGCAGGCTCGCGAGGATGGAGACGATGTACGCGACGCCGAGCGGCGCGAACAGCTGCCCCTCGATGCCGCTGAGCGCGAACAGCGGCACGAACACGAGCACGATGATGAGCGTCGCGTAGAAGATGCCCGAGCGCACCTCGATGCTCGCGTCGGCCACCACCTGCAGCGTCGGTCGCGGCCGCTCCGCGGCGCGGTTCTCGCGCATCCGCCGCAGGATGTTCTCGACGCCCACCACGGCGTCGTCGACCAGCTCGCCGATCGCGATCGCGAGGCCGCCCAAGGTCATGGTGTTGATGGAGAGCCCCGCCATCCAGAACACGATGGCGGTCACGAACACCGACATCGGGATCGCCACCAGCGAGATCATCGTGGTGCGCACATCCATCAGGAACAGGAACAGCACGATGCCGACGATCACCAGCGCCTCGAGCAGCACGGTGCGCACATTGCCGATCGAGTTCTCGATGAACGTCGCCTGACGGAACTGCACCTCGAGCCGGGTGATGCCGGCCGACAGCGTGGCGCGGACCGACGCCAACGTCCGCTCGAGGTCGCGGGTGAGCCTGAGCGTGTCGACACCGGGCTGCTTCTGGATGCCGAGGATGACGGCCGGTTCACCGCCGTAGCCGGCGCTGCCGCGCCGCGGCCGCGCGCCGAAGCCGACATCCGCCACCGCCGACAGCAGCACCGGCGCCCCGTCGCGGACCGCCACGACGAGTCCGCCGAGCATAGCGGGATCGCGCTCGCGGCCGAGCGTACGGATCACGAACTCCTGGGCGCGGTCGTCGATGAAGCCGCCGCCCGCGTTCGCCGAGAACCCGCGCACCGCCCGCTCGACGTCATCGAGGGTGACGCCGAGCTGGCGCATGCGGGCGGGCGACGGCGTGACGCGGTATTCACGCACCAGACCGCCGATCGGGATCACCTGCGAGACACCGGGCACGGCGAGCAGGCGCGGCCGGACGACGAAATCCGCGGTCTCGCGCAGCACCATCGGGTCGGCCGCCTCGCCGGCGAGCGCGACCAGCATGATCTCGCCCATGATCGAGGAGATCGGGCCGATGCTCGGCCGGATGCCCTCGGGCAGCGCCGCCTCGGCGGTCGCGAGGCGTTCGGCGACCAGCTGCCGCGCGCGGTGGATATCGGCGTCCCACCCGAACTCCACGTAGAGGAACGACAGGCCGAGGCTCGAGGTCGACCGGACGCGCGTGACGCCGGGCAGGCCCTGCATCGCCGCCTCGATGGGCACGGTGACGAGCTGCTCGACCTCCTCGGCCGCCAGCCCGTGCGATTCGATCTGGACGCTGACGGTCGGGCGGTTGAGGTCGGGCAGCACGTCCACATCCAGCTGCGGCACCACCCAGGTGCCGAGACCGATGAGGAGCAGCGAGGCCGCGAGCACGGCCACGCGGTGGCGCAGGCTGCCGTGGATGATCTGGTTGAACATGGCCGGCCGTCAGCGGATCTGGCCGACGAGGTGCGCGCCGCGCACCACGATACGCGCCCGCGGCGCGATGCCCGCGAGCACCACCACGCGATCGGCCGACACCTGCTCGATGCGCACCGGTCGCGGCACGAAGCGCTCGGCGGCGATCTTCTCGAACACGATGCGCTCGCCGTTGGGCGCACGGATGACGGCGGCGCTCGGCAGCAGGAGACCGCGCACCGACGACGCGCGCTCGAGGAACACCGTCACCGGCTGGCCCGCGACCAGCCCGGGGGCGACGGACAGAAGATCGAGCCGCACCGACACGGCACCGCCGCGGGTCTGCGCACCGACCCCCGCGAGACGCGCCTCGAGCACGGGGCCGTCGCGCAGGGCGACGCTCGCGCGCAGGATGCCGCCCGCGGCGACCGGCTCGAACGCGAGCGCCTCCACGGACATGCGCGCCGGATCGATGACCGTCAGCAGGGTCTCGCCCGGCGACACCACCATGCCGGGACGCGCATCGATCGAGGCGATCACGCCGTCGATGGGCGCGACGAGGCGCTCGGCGCCCGTCGACAGCGATGTCCCCAAGGCCGTGCGCTGCGCGACGAGGCTGGCGACCCGGCTCCGCTGCGTCTCGACCTCCGCGCGCGACACCACACCCGCGAGGCCCTCGAGCCGCGCGAGGTCCGCCCGTGCCTGCGTGAGCTCGGCCTCGACGCGCGCGGCCTCGGCGGCGCTGGACGCACGCTCGCTGCCCGAGCCGCTCGGCGTGAGACGCAGCAACACCTGACCGCGACGCACCCGGGCGCCGAGCACCGGCCAGGAGCCGCCCTCGCCTGCGACCCGGCCGCCCTGCAGGGTCTGGAGGACCGCGCTCGCACGCGGATCGCCGACCAGTTCACCGGCGAGCCGCAGCGACCGCGGCGCATCGCTCTCCTCGACCCTGACGGTGCGCAGTTCGAGCAGCCGTTGCGTCGGTTTGGGCACGAACACGCTGCCGTCGGCGAGACGCGCGGGACGGCCGCCGGCGGCGGCTGCAGGCGATGGCGCCGCGGGCTCGTCGGCGTGGTCGTGGCCCTCATGCGCGCCGGCGGGCACGGGCCATGCGGCGAGCGTCGCGCCGCACATCGTGACGACGACGAACGACGCCAGGAGACGGTCGCGACCGCGCATCCGGCGGCGCAGCAGCACGACCGCTGCGCCGACCGTGACCAGCGCCGCGAGCAGCCAGCGCCACCCGTCCGCGAACAGGCTCACCAGACGCGCGGTGAGCGGCTCGGGGGGCGGCGTCGCATCCGCCAGCGTACCGCCGAGGAGATCCTCGCCGGCCGGGGCCTTGATCGAGAGCGTCAAGGCCGCCGCGGCGCCCGGCGCCAAAGGTTTGATGGATGCCATGTACTGACCGGGCGACTCCTCTGCGGCGACGACCTCCGCCGCATCGCCCAGCGTCACGCCCACACGGGCGCCGGTCACGGGCTCGTTGCTGTCGTAGCGGTCGAGCCAGATATCGATATGGTCGCCGTGGGACTCCACGACGGCCTCGTAGAGTTCGGAGGTGAGTTCCACCACCGTGCGTCCCGGGACCCCGCCATCCGGCATCGTCGCCGCGGCGGGTGCCGCCGCTCCCGCCTCGGCATCGTGGTCATGCCCCTCGTGCGCGATGAGCGCTGCGGACAGGAGGAGCGACAGGCATGCGATGACGACGCGCAGCGTCGGCACGGCGGACGTCGGGGCGGAGCGGAACGGACGGGACATGGCGGACCTCGGACATGACAACTCGGACGCGGCCCCTCTTCGGGACCGGCATTCGACATCGACAGCGAGGACGGCTAGACCCGCAGACGGACGGAACGGCCGACGACGGCGCCGGCGAGACTGCGCATCGAGGACCGCTCGGGCGCAGCGCCCCCGTACGCATCGTCGCGTGACGGCGGCAGATCGGGCAGCGGCGGCAGCAAGCCGCCGACATGCATGAAGATCAAGGCGGTCTGGACGACCGGCGGCACCACGACGGCCCCTGCTCCGGTGCCTACCGCCTCATCGACCGCAGGCAGGTGTGCCGGGACCGCCGTCTTCGCCGGCGTCTCCGCGGCAGACCCGGCGTCCACCGCAGCCTCGGCCATCGACTCGCAATGGTCGGCGGCCGGGACGACGCGTGGCGAATCGCCGCTGTTCAGGCAATACGCGAGAGGCCCCGCGACCGCGGGCGCGGCGAACGCCATGACCGCCAGCGCGGCGATGACGCGCGGGCAGCGTACGACCCGGTGGCGGAGACGGCGCAGCATGTGCCGACCGTATCGAAGGCCCCGCCGACGGTCAACCGTCAGGGGAACTTGATCTTGCCGGGGCTCGGCATGCCGCCGGCATCCGGTACCACGATGCGCGAGGCGGCCTCGCGGCGCATCTCCTGCGCCTCGTTGATCGCATCCTCGAGCGCCTGCTTCACCGCGCCGGGGAACTTCTCGACCGCCTCGGCGAGGTCCTTGGCGTCGATCTCGAAGCCGAGCGGCAGCACGCCGCCCGGGGTCATGAGCTGCGTCTGGCCGAGCCAGAGGATGGGGCGCGACGCGTCGGGCGAACCGTCGGCGAGCACCGGCACCATGCGGCGCAGCGTGCCCGCGCGACGGTCGGTGTAGACCTCCTCGCGGCAGAGGGAGGTGGTGTCGATCTTGATGTCGGGCAGCCCCAGGTCCTGCGTACTCATGCTTCAGCTCCGTGCGAGTGATTCGTCGACGCTGCCGATCGTGGCCGGCGCGCCGTGTTGGCGGATGAGGGCCTTGCGGCGGAAGAAACGCGTGTAGCCCGCGGGCCCCATGCGCGAACCGCCGAGGCCCGACAGCTTGAATGAATGCTTCTCGGCCTCATGGCACATGGCGGTCAGCGAGCCGTCGTTGAGGCTGATGCCGCCCGCATCGAGCCGCCGGCCGATGGCCTCCGCCTCCTCGAGCGTGCCGGCGATCACGCCCGCCGACAACCCGTACACGCCGTCGTTGGCGAGCGCCACCGCCTCATCGACGGTGTCGTAGGGCATCACCGGGATCACGGGGCCGAAGGTCTCCTCGGTCATCACCGTCATGCTGTGGTCGACGTCGACCAGCACGGTCGGACGCAGCCACTTGCCGCCGTGGTCGAGGATCTCGCCGCCGCAGAGCACCCGCGCGCCCTTGGCACGCGCGTCGGCGAGCTGCGCGGCGACGATGTCGGCCTGCTTGCCGAAGATGAAGGGTCCGATGGTGCCGGCATGGATGTCCGGCCAGTTGATCCCGACGGCGCGCGCCTTCTCGACGAGGCGCTCGACGAACGGCGTGAAGATGCGCCGGTCCACGTACACGCGCTCGAGGCTCTGGCAGGCCTGGCCGGTGGCGAGGCAGGTGGCGCGCAGCGCGACATCGGTGGCGCGCTCGAGGTCGGCGCTCGCGGTGATGATGAGCGGGTCCTTGCCGCCCAGCTCGAGGAACGCCGGCACGAACTGCCGCGCCGCGGCCTCCGCGACCTTGCGTCCGGTGGCGACGCTGCCGGTGAAGCACACGGCGTCGACCGACTGCACGAGGCGTTCGCCGGTCTCGCGCCCGCCCGGCTGCACATGGAGCACGGCGGCGAGCTCCGGCACCGCGGCGATGCTCTGCATCGCGGGGACGGCGAAGCGCGGCGTCACCTCGCTCGGCTTGACGAACACCGCGCAGCCGGCGAGCAGCGCCGGGATGGCGTCGATGAAGCACAGCGACACCGGGAAGTTCCACGGGCTGATGACGCCGACGAGCGGGTACGGCACGTACTGCGAGCGGTAGGTGATGTGCGGCAGCGCAGCGGAGCGGACGTCCTCCTCCTGCGCCAGCGTCGGCGCGAGCCGGCTCCATCGGTCGATGGTCGGTGGCAGGCCCATCACCTCGATGCGCGAGATGAGATGCCGCCCGGTGTCCCGCGTGAGCGCGTCGACGATGTCCGGCTGGCGTCGGATCCACTCCGCGCGCCAGCGCGCGAGCACCTCGATGCGGTGCGCGAGCGGCGCCGCGGCCCAGGCCGGCTGTGCGGCGCGCAGCCGCGCGAGCGTCGCGGCGAGTCCGTCGGCCGAGGGCGCATCGAAACGGTGGTCGACCGCGCCGGTGCGCGGGTCGACGACGTCGTAGCGGACGGGGCCCTGCGCGGCGCGGTCCATGGGCCTAGCCTGCGGCGGCCGCGCGCCGCGGGGAGGTCTCCCGCTGCAACGCTTCGATGAACGGCCGGTCGGCTTCGAGGATGTCCTCGGCGTCGAGCGCGGCGGGCGCGACCCACTTCAATCGCTGTCCGTCGAGCGGCTGCACCGCACCGGTGAAGCCCTGCACCTCGTAGCAGCGCAGCTCGATGCAGCGGTCGGGATAGTCGTGACGCAGCGTGATGAGATGCCGCGGTGGCCGCGCGTCGCGCGCGAGGTCGACGCCGAGCTCTTCGCGCAGCTCGCGCGCCAGCGCCTCGAGATCGGACTCGCCGGCGGCGATCTTGCCGCCGGGGAACTCCCAGCGCCCGGCGAGCGGCTTGCCGGCGGGACGTTCGGCGATCAGCACAGCGCCCATGGCGTCGATCAACGCGGCGGCCACCACGGGCACGACCGGCAGCGCCGACGCGACGGGCGACGGCGATGCCGCAGCGCTCGTCATTCGAGCTGCCCGTGGCACTGCTTGTACTTCTTGCCCGAGCCGCAGGGGCAGGCCTCGTTGCGGCCGACCTTGCGGTCGCCGCGCACGAACGGCGCATCGGGGCCGGCCGCCGCGGTGTCGTCGCCGAGCCCGCCGAGACCGGGCATCGCGCCCGCCGCCCCGCCGAGCGACGCACCGGCCGACGCCGCGCCGGCGACGCC
>JBBAPM010000034.1:0-10893 GCA_040400835.1 Steroidobacteraceae bacterium | reverse complement strand
GAGAACTTGTAGCCGCGGCGGTACTCGAACTTGTCGACCGCCTTCATCAGGCCGATGTTGCCCTCCTGGATGAGGTCGAGGAACTGCAGGCCGCGGTTCGTGTACTTCTTGGCGATGGAGATCACGAGGCGCAGGTTGGCCTCGACCATCTCCTTCTTGGCGCGGCGCGCCTTGGCCTCGCCGATCGAGACCTCGCGGTTGATGTCCTTGATGTCGCCGATGCTGAGGCGACAGCGCAGCTCGATGGCGGCGAGCTGCACCTGGCGCGCGCGGATGCCGTCGGCCACGCGGCCGATGCCGGCCGACCACTTCTTGCCGGCCTTGGCATGCTTGGCGGCCCAGCGCTCGTTGGTCTCGTTGCGCGGGAAGCTCGCGATGAACTCCTTGCGGGGCATGCCGGCGTCGCGCACCGCGAGCAGCATGACCTCCTTCTCTAGCTGCCGGATCTCGTTGACCTGCACGCGCAGGTTGTCGATCAGCGCCTCGAACATCTTCGGCGCGAGCTTGAGCTCCATGAACTCGGCGGCGAGCTTCTTGCGCAGCTTCTGCGCCTTCGGGTCGGCGAGACCGGTCTTGGCGATCGCGTTCAGGAGCTGGTTGTGGATCTTGGCGAGGGAGGCGAAGCGCTTCGCGGCCTCGGCCGGATCGGGGCCCGTGTCCGCGGCCTCCTCCTCGCTGTCGCCGTCATCGGCGGCTTCCTCGGCCTCGGCGGCGGCGGGCGCGGCGGCCTCGGCCTTGGCCGGGTTCTGCGGCTGCGCGATGACATCGGGCGCGTTCGGATCGATGAAACCGACGATGATGTCGGCGAGGCGGCCCTGCCCGGACTTCAGCGGCTCGTAGGCCTTGAAGATGTACTCGTAGGTGGGCAGATAGAGCGAGATCTGGTTGCGGACGGCCTCGAGGCCTTCCTCGATGCGCTTGGCGATGCTGATCTCGCCTTCGCGCGTCAGCAGCTCGACGGTGCCCATCTCGCGCATGTACATGCGCACCGGGTCGGTGGTGCGGCCGAGCTCGGCGTCGAGCGCTGCGAGCGCGGCGGCGGCCTCTTCGATGGCTTCGTCGGAGGCGGCGTTGGTCTCGGGCGCGAGCAGCGATTCGTTCTCGGGCGCCTTCTCGTAGACCGTGATGCCCATGTCGTTGATGGTGCTGACGATCTCCTCGATCTGTTCGGGATCGACGATCTCGGAGGGCAGGTAGTCGTTGACCTGGGCGTAGGTCAGGTAGCCGCGCTCCTTGCCGAGCGCGATCAGCTGCTTGAGCTGCGACTGGCGCTCCTCGGGCAGCGCGAGCGGGCGACGCTCCGGCAGGGCGATCGGCTTGTTGCCATCGCCGGTGCTGCCGGCCTTGCCCTTCTTGCCCTTCGCGACGACCGCGCCCTTGGCGGCCGGTGCGGCGGTCTCCGCTGCGACCGGTGCACCGGGCTTCGCCGGAGCGGCGGTCTTGGGCTGGGCGCCGCCCTTGGGCGCCGTGGTCGGCTTGGCGGGAGCGGCCGGCTTGGCGGCGGGCGTCGGCTTCGCGGCAGGGGCAGGCTTGGCGGGGGCCGCCGGCTTCGCGACAGCGACAGGCTTGGCGGGGGCCGCAGGCTTCGCGGCAGCGGCCGGCTTGGCGACGACCTTGGTCGCGGGCTTGGCGGCAGCCTTCGCCGCGGGCTTGGCGGCAGCCTTCGCCGTGGGCTTGGCAACGGGTTTGGTGGCAGCCTTGGCAGCGGCGGCCTTCACCGGCGCCTTGGCGGTGGCAGCGGGCTTGTGCTTGGGCGTCGAGGGCTTGCGGTTCTTGGGTTGCTTGGCCATGTCTCGGGGGCCCGGGCGGCAGGAAATCCGGGCGGTCGCGGAAGGGGAGGTGAACCGGGAATTATACCACAGCGGAGGGTGCCGCCCCACCTACAGGGGGTGTCTCGATCACGGCCGTGGGGCGGTCCCAGCCGGGCCCGTCTCGGGTCGTCGATCAGTTGCTGGTCGGACCTGCCAACAGGCCCTGCAGTTCCGCACGTTCCGCGGAGGTGATCGCGCCGTCCCGCTCGCGTTCAAGCAGCTCGTCGAAGCGTCGGCGCCGTCGCTCCGCCTGCATGCGATCGAGGGCCGTCTGCAGCTCGCGCAGCGCCGCGGCCTTGTCGGGGACCAGCACCTCGGCGGCGGCCAGCCGGCCGAAGCGCTCGACCTCCGGCCGCTCCCGCCAACGCTCGAGCAGTTGGCCGGTGCTGGCGCAGGGGTCGGCGCGCAGGTCCGCGACCAAGGCCCGCAGGATGTCGGCCCCCGGTTCGTCGAGGCCCTCGAGGCCGGCGAGTTCGGCGGCCTCAAGCTGGCCGGCGATGGGCGGGTAGTGGACCAGCATCATGACCGCTTGCCGCATCAGGCCGCCGCGACCCGCGCTCTGCCCGGCGCGACCGGAGCGGGCGCCGCCGATGCGGGCGCCGTTGAGCGCGCCGAGGCCGGATGTCGGTCCCGCACCGCCCCCGGCACGGCCGTCGGTCCGGCCCTCGCCCGCACCCCACAGCTCCCGCAGCCGCGCCGCGGGCAGGCGGATCGCCTCGGCGAGGCGTTCCACGAGCAGTTCGCGGAACACGCCCTCGGGGACCTTCGCGACCAGGGGCCGCGCGCTTTCGGCGAAGCGCGCGCGGCCGTCCGCGTGCGCGAGGTCGACCTGCGAGCCGAGCTCCTGCACCAGATATTCCGAGAGCGGCAGCGCACCCTCGAGCCGCGCCTCGAAGGCTTCGCGGCCCTCGGCACCGACCAAAGAATCCGGATCCTGCCCGTCGGGCAGGAACAGGAAGCGCAGCTGCCGTCCCTCGCGCGCCTCGGGCAGCGCGTTGTTGAGCGCGCGCCAGGCGGCGGCGCGACCGGCGCGGTCGCCGTCGAAGGCGAACACCACCTCCGGGACGAGCCGGAATGCGCGCTTCAGGTGCTCAGGCGTGGTCGCGGTGCCGAGCGTGGCGACGGCGTACGTGATGCCGGCCTGATGCAGCCGCACGACATCCATGTAGCCCTCGACCACCAGCAGACGCTTGAGCGGCGCGCGCGATTGGCGCACTTCGTAGAGGCCGTAGAGCTCGCGGCCTTTGTGGAAGAGGGTGGTCTCGGGGGAGTTGAGGTACTTCGGCTCGCCCTGGTCGATGACGCGGCCGCCGAAGGCGATCACGCGGCCGCGCGCATCGCGGATCGGGAACATGAGACGGTCGCGGAAGCGGTCGTAGTGGCGCTCCCCGCCCTGCGAGCCGCCGCCCTCGCGCTCGATGACGAGGCCGCAGGCCGCGAGCTGTTCGGCGCCGCGTGCGTTGCCGCCGCCGAACCGACGCAGCACGTCGTTCCAGGAGTTCGCCGCGTAGCCCACCATGAAGCGCGCGAGCGTCTCCGGCGTGAGACCGCGCTGCTCGAGCGCATAGCGCGAGGCGCGCGCCTCGGCGCGCAGCAGCCCCTGCCAGTGCGCCGCCACCTGGCCCATCAGCGCGCTGAGGTCGGCGACGTCGCGGCTGCGGCCGTCGTCGGGGCGCGCCTCGCGCGGGATCTCGACGCCGGCGCGCGAGGCCAGTTCCTCGACCGCCTCGGGGAAGGTCAGACGGTCGTGGTTCATCAGGAAGCCGAGCGCGCTGCCATGCGCGCCGCAGCCGAAGCAATGGTAGAACTGCTTGTCGGGGCTGACCCAGAACGAGGGCGTCTTCTCGCCGTGGAAGGGGCAGCAGGCCTTGTATTCGCGGCCGGATTTCTTGAGCGTGACGCGGCTGCCGATGAGCTCGACGATGTCGGTGCGCGCCAACAGGTCGTCGATGAAAGCCTGGGGGATGCGCCCGCTCATGGGCGACGAGGATACCCGGCGGCCGTCAGGCCGTGGCGAGCTTCGACTTGATGAGGGCGCCCACGGCGCCCATGTCGGCACGGCCCGCGGCGCGGGCCTTCACGAGGCCCATCACCTTGCCCATGTCCTTGACGGTGGCGGCGCCGGTCTCGGCGATCGCCGCGGCGACGAGCGCCTCGAGTTCGGCGGCGGAGAGCTGTTCGGGCAGGTAGGTCTGCAGCAGCGTGATCTCGACGGCCTCTTTGGCGGCGAGGTCAGGGCGACCGCCCGCCTCGAACTGCGCGATGGCCTCGCGACGCTGCTTGATCATCTTCTCGAGCACCGCCATCACCTGCGTGTCGTCGAGCGTGATGCGCTCGTCGACCTCACGCTGCTTGATGGCGGCCTGCAGCATGCGGATGTGGCCGAGACGCTCCTTCTCTCCGGAGCGCATCGCGGCCTTCATGTCTTCGGTGATGCGCTCCTTGAGCGACATCTTCGGCGGACCCGCGAGGTGCGGGATCAGCGCGCGCGCGCGACGCGCGGGCTGGAGCGCTTGATGGCGCGCTTCACGGCGGCGGCCTTCTTGCGCTTACGCTCCTGCGTCGGCTTCTCGTAGAATTCGCGGCGGCGCAGCTCGGTCAGCACGCCGGCCTTCTCGCAGGCGCGCTTGAAACGCCGCAGGGCAGCGTCGAAGTATTCATTCTCGCGGACACGAACGCTCGGCATCTGAAACCTCAAAGCCTTGATCGGAAAGGGAAAACGCCAGGATTCCCGCACTGCCCCGCACGGGCAGGGGCGGGGATTCTAATGTCCCCCGCCGGGAAAGGCAAAACCCCATGCGCGTCCTAGCCCTCGAATCCTCCTGCGACGAGTCCGCCGCCGCCGTCCTCGACGACCGGAGGGGGTTGCTGGCGCACGCGCTCTTCTCCCAGGTGGACCTGCACCGCGCGTACGGCGGGGTGGTCCCCGAACTCGCCTCCCGGGACCATGTCCAGCGGCTGCTGCCCCTCGTGGAGACCGCCCTGGCGGAGGCCGGCACCACCCCGGCGGACCTCGACGGCATCGCCTACACCGCAGGCCCGGGTCTGATCGGTGCCCTGCTGACCGGGGCGGCGCTCGCCCGGTCGCTGGCGACGGCCTGGGGGCTGCCGACCGTCGGGGTGCATCATCTGGAGGGTCACCTGCTCGCGCCGCTGCTGGAGCCCGAGCCGCCGCCGTTCCCGCACCTCGCGCTGCTGGTGTCGGGTGGGCACACCATGCTCATCGAGGCGCGCGCCATCGGCGACTACCGGCTGCTCGGCGAGACCCGCGACGACGCGGCCGGCGAGGCCTTCGACAAGAGCGCCAAGCTCCTCGGTCTGCCGTACCCCGGCGGGCCTCACCTCGCGCGGCTCGCCGAGCGCGGCCGCGCCGGCGTCCACGAGTTCCCGCGCCCCATGCTCGACCGGCCGGGTCTCGAGTTCAGCTTCTCCGGTCTCAAGACCGCGGTGCTGCACGCGGTGCGCGCGCTGCCCGCCGACGCGGGCGAGGCCGACCGTGCCGACATCGCGCGCGCGCTCGAGGAGGCCGTCGTCGACACGCTGGTCGCGAAGGCGATGCGCGCGCTCGAGGAGACCGGTCTCGATGCGCTCGTCGTGTCGGGCGGCGTCGGCGCCAACCTGCGCCTGCGCGGCAAGCTGCACGCCGCGGCGCAGCGTCGCGGCGTGCGCGTGTACCATCCGCGGCTGGAGTTCTGCACCGACAACGCGGCGATGATCGCGGTGGCGGGCCTCGCGCGGCTCGCCGCCGGCGAGCGCGACGACCCGGGCATCCGCGCCCGCGCGCGTTGGCCGCTCGACTCGCTGCGGCCGCCTGCGAGCGCGACGGTCCGCACCCCATGACGCCCCACGACAGGAAGCACCACGACATGACCCGGCGCCACGGCGACACCATCTTCCTGCGCGGCCTCGAGGTCGAGTGCATCATCGGCGTCAACGAGTGGGAGCGGCGCGTGAAGCAGCGCGTGGTCATCGATCTCGAGCTGCCGGTCGACTGCGCGCGCGCCGCAGCGCGCGACGACATCGCCGATACGGTCGACTACGGGCGCGTGGCGGAGACGGTGAAGGGTTTCGTCGGCGCGTCCTCCTTCATGCTGGTCGAGACCATGGCCGAGCGCACAGCGCTGCTGCTGCTGCGCGGGTTCGACGTCGCGTGGGTGCGCATCCACATCGACAAGCCGGGCGCGGTGCGCGGCGCGCGTGCGGTGGGCATCGCCCTCGAGCGCACGCGGGACGACCTCGCCGCCGCGGGCGGCTGAGGCGCATGTCCGACGCGCCGCCGCGCCGGCCGTCCGTCCCCGAACGCGGCGCATGGCCGCCGCCCGGCGCGGAGGCCGCCGCCCACTCGCGGCGGCTCTCGGGCGTCATCGACGCCGCGCTCGACGCCGCGGGCGGGTGGCTCTCGTTCGCGGACTACATGCAGCTCGCGCTCTACGCGCCCGGGCTCGGCTACTACGCCGCCGGCGCGGGCAAGTTCGGCAGGTCCGGGGATTTCGTCACCGCGCCCGAGATCTCGCCGCTGTTCGCCGAGACCTGCGCGGCGCAGATCGACGGCGTGCTGCGCGCGCTCGGCGGCGGCGAGGTGCTGGAGCTCGGCCCCGGCACGGGCCGCTTCGCGGCGGATGCGCTCGCCGAGTTCAGGGCACGGGGCACGCCCATCGACCGTTACTCGCTGCTCGAGGTCAGCCCCGACCTGCGGGCGCGCCAACAGGCGCTGCTCGCCGACGCCGGAGCGACGGCGACCGCCGGGCAGGGCGTCGCGCCGCGCTGGCTGGATTCTTTGCCCGCGCCGTTCCGCGGCGTGGTCTTCGCCAACGAGGTGATCGACGCGCTGCCCTGCGAGCGTTTCTTGATGCGGGGCGGTGCGGCATGGCGGCTCGGCGTCGGCCGCGTGCGCGATGCCGCGCGCGATGCAGCGCGCGATGCAGCGCGCGACGCAGCGAGCGATCCGGCGCGTGATGTGGACATCCCCGCCTTCGAATGGCGCGCACGGCCGGCCGACGGCGCCTGCGCGGGCGATGCGGCCTTCGCGGCGGCGATGGCGCTGCGCCTCGACGAGCTGGCCGCCGCGGGGGTAGCGCTGCCCGAGGGCTGCTGCGGCGAGTTCCACCCGCAGCTCGCCGCCTGGGTCGCCTCGCTCGCCGATGCGCTCGAGGCCGGCCTGCTGCTGTTCGTGGACTACGGTCTGCCGCGCGCGCAGCTGCTGCACCCCGACCGTGCGATGGGCAGCTTGCGCTGCCACCACCGGCACCACGCGCACGGCGATCCTTTCCTTCGGCCGGGGCTGCAGGACATCACGGCCTGGGTCGACTTCACCGCGCTCGCCGAGGCGGGCGTGGCGGCCGGGCTCGAAGTGACGGGCTTCACCACCCAGGCGGGCTTCCTGCTCGGCGGCGGCATCGAGCAGCGGCTCGCCGCGCGGCTCGCGGCGCAGCCGCCGGGCGCGCCCGGCGAGGTCGCGCGCGCGCAGCTCTCGCAGGGCGTGCGCCGCCTGCTGCTGCCCGGCGAGATGGGCGAGGCGGTGAAGGTGATGGCGCTCGTCAAAGATTGCGAGGCGCCGCCGGCGTTCGCGCTGCAGGACCTCAGGCGCGGGCTGTAGCAACCGGTCCGTGGGGCGCGCGCCGCCGTGCCGCGGCAGTCACTTCGGGCAGGCGGCCTCGACGGCGGCGAGCCGTTTGCGCCGCAGCCGTTCGCCGTAGGCCGGCCCCGCGAGGCCCGCGCGCTCCGTCCCATCCAGCTGCACGGCCGCTGCGGCCGCGAACCCCGCCTCGACCCGGGCGCGCTGCGGATAGGGCTCGCCCTCGCGGCCGAGCCGTCCGCGGGCGTCGCACTCGCAGACCTCGAGCAGGTCGGCGAACCGTGCCGGCCGCCGGAACGCGTCGCAGGCCTCGTACATCTCGAGCAGCGTCGCGGGCCGCAGTTCGAGCCCGCGGTGCACATGGGTGTGGAAGCGGCTCGCGAGCAGCGCGAGCTCCCGGTGCTCCTGCGGCGCGCGCAGCCGTGCGCAGGCGGCCTCGATGGCGGCGAGGCCGCGGGTCTCATGGGCGATGTGGCGCGGCAGCTCCTCGCGCGGCGTCAGCGCCTTGCCGAGGTCGTGCAGCAGCACCGCGAAGCGCACCGGCACGCCCGCGCCGCGCGCGGCGGCGGCCTGCAGCGCGAGCAGCACATGCTCGCCGCTGTCGACCTCCGGGTGGTGCTGCGGCGGCTGCGGCACGCCGAACAGCGCATCGAGCTCCGGCAGCAGCACGCGCAGGGCGCCGCAGGCGCGCAGCGCCTCGATGGCGGCGCGCGGCTGCGGTTCGCCGAGGGCGCGCTCGATCTCGCGCCACACGCGCTCGGGCACCAGCGCGTCGACCTCGCCGTCGGCCACCATGCGCTGCATCAGCGTCATCGTCTCCGGCGCGATGGTGAACCCGAGCGGCGCGAAGCGCGCGGCGAAGCGCGCTACGCGCAGGATGCGCACCGGGTCCTCGGTGAACGCCGGTGAGACATGGCGCAGCACGCGGCGCTCGAGGTCGGCACGCCCGCCGTAGGGGTCGATGAGCCGGCCGTCGGCGGCGCGCGCCATGGCGTTGACGGTCAGGTCGCGCCGCGCGAGGTCCTGCTCGAGCGTGACGGTCGGCGCGAAGTCGGTGGTGAAGCCGCGGTAGCCTGGCGCGACCTTCCGCTCGAGGCGCGCGAGGGCGTACTCCTCGTGGGTCTGCGGGTGCAGGAACACCGGGAAGTCGCGGCCGACGGCGCGGTAGCCCTGCGCCTCGAGATCGGCGGGCGTGGCGCCCACCACCACCCAGTCCCGCTCGCCCACCGGACGACCGAGCAGCTCGTCGCGCACCGCACCGCCGACCAGATAGGTCTCCATGCGTCGCATGGTAACCGAGGCGGCGCGCGGCGGCGCCGCGCCGCATGCGGGCTCAGCGGCGCAGGTAGGTCGGGCCGATGGTGCGCAGCGAGGCGGGTGTGATGCCGAGACGGGCGCAGCCGTCGTCGTCGCTGACGTTGTCGACGGTGAGGGAGCGGTAGTTGTCGGTCGAGAACGGCTTGCCGGGGACGAAGTCCATCACCCGCGCCTGCAGACGCGCCGCCCAGTCGGGCAGCGGCAGCACATGCGCGCGCGTGCCGGAGTGCTCGCCCGCGAGCCGCACGAGCGCACCGAGCGTGAACACCTCGGGGCCGCAGAGGTCGTAGGACCCGCCGATGGTCCGGCGGTCGCCGAGCGCACGCGCGAAGGCCTCCGCGACATCACCGACCCACACCGGCGCGAAGCGCGCGTCGGCGCGCGCCAACGGGATGAACCCGTGCGACAGCCGCAGGAGACCCGCGAAGCGGTTCAAGAAGGAATCGCCCGCGCCGAAGATCACCGACGGACGAAGGATGGTCCAGGCGAGCGTGGGCGGCGCGGCGCGCACATGGCGCTCGGCCACGCCCTTCGACTGCAGGTAGAGGCTCGGGCCGTCCTCGGCCGCGCCCAAGGCGCTCATGTGCAGCAGCCGCGTCGCACCCGCCGCGACCGCGGCGGCGACCGTCTTGCGCGCGAGCTCGGCGTGGGCCTGCGTGAACCCGCGGCCCGAGAAGCCGCGCTCGTTGAGGATGCCCACGAGGTTGACGACCGTGTCGCAGCCCTCGAGCGCGCGGCGCAGCGCGGCCTCGTCGTGCACATCGGCGCGCAGCACGCGCGCGCCGGGCAGCACGCGCAGGTGGTCGGCGCGGCGCGGATCGCGGGTGAGCAGCCGCAGTTCATGGCCGTCGGCGGCGAGCCGCGCGGCGAGCGCGGTGCCGACGAAACCCGTGCCGCCGAGCAGGGCGATGCGGCGCGGCGCGGGCGTGGCGTCGAGGCCCTTCATCCCGGCGGCGCTCATCGCAGCAGCACGATGGTGGTCTCGCCGTTGCGGCGCACCTGCAGCACCAAGGTGCCGCCGCGCGTGGCCGCGGCCGCCGAGGCCGTGACGAGGTCGGCGCGCCGCGCGATGCGCGCGCCGTTGGCGGCGATGATGACATCGCCCGCGCGCAGGCCCGCGCCCGCGGCCGGCGTGCCCGCCGTGATGCCGCGCACGGCGACGCCGCCGTCGGGCTGGTCCTCGAGCTGTGCCCCTTGCAGACCACGATGCAGCGCGCCAGGGTCCGAGGCGCCGGCGGGGCCGCCCTGCGCGCCCTGCGTGGCGCCGCCGTTCGCCGCCGGGTCGGTGACCACGGCCGAGACCTTCACCGGCTTGCCCTCGCGCAGCAGCGCGATATCGGCGCGGTCGCCGACCCGCATCAGGCCGATGGCGTTGCGGAACTCGGCGACCGACTTCACCGCCTTGCCGTTCACCGCGGTGAGCACATCGCCCGCGCGCAGGCCGGCGCGCGCCGCCGCCGACTCGCGCGCGACCTGCGTCACCAAGGCGCCGTTCGGCGCGGCGAGCCCGAGCGCCTGCGCGATGTCGGCGGTGACCGGCGCGAGCGTCACGCCGATCTGGCCGCGCTTCACCGAGCCGAAGCGGATCAGCTGGTCCATCACCGACTGCGCCATGTTCACCGGGATCGCGAAGCCGATGCCGATGTTGCCGCCGCTGCCGGAGAGGATCATGTTGTTGATGCCGACGAGCTCGCCGCGCAGGTTCACCAACGCGCCGCCCGAGTTGCCCGGATTGATGGAGGCATCGGTCTGGATGAGGCTCTCGAAGCCGTCGGGGTTCATGCCGGAGCGGCCGAGCGCGCTGACGATGCCGTAGGACACCGAGTGCTGCAGGCCGAAGGGGTTGCCGATGGCGGCGACGTAGTCGCCCGGTTCGAGCCGGTCCGAGTCGCCGAGCGAGATCTGCGTGAGGCCGGGCGCTTCGACCTGCACCACCGCGATGTCGGTGCGCGGGTCGCTGCCGACCAGCTTGGCCGGGAATTCGCGCTCATCCAGCAGCGTGATGGTGATCTCGCGCGCGTTCTCGACCACGTGCGCGTTGGTGATGATGTAGCCGCGGCGCGCGTCGACGATCACGCCCGATCCGGCCGACTGGAACGGACGCTCGCGCGCGCCCGTATCGGGCGGCACGTTGAAGAAGCGGCGGAAGAACGGGTCGTCGAGCAGCGGGTTGCGCTGCTGTTCGCGCAC
>JBBAPM010000033.1:0-11902 GCA_040400835.1 Steroidobacteraceae bacterium | reverse complement strand
CCGGGCGTCATCACGCCGGGCGAGTGCAAGATCGGCATCATGCCGGGCTTCATCCACAAGCCGGGCTGCATCGGCATCGTCTCGCGCTCGGGCACGCTCACCTACGAGACCGTGTTCCAGACCACCAACAACGGACTCGGCCAGAGCACCTGCGTCGGCATCGGCGGCGATCCGGTGCGCGGTCTCAACTTCGTCGAGGTGCTGCAGCTCTTCCAGGACGACCCGAAGACCGAAGGCATCATCATGGTCGGCGAGATCGGCGGCAGCGACGAAGAGGCGGGCGCCGAGTTCATCAAGCAGCATGTGACGAAGCCGGTGGTCGCCTACATCGCGGGCGTCACGGCGCCGCCGGGCAAGCGCATGGGCCACGCGGGCGCCGTCATCGCCGGCGGCAAGGGCACGGCGGCCGACAAGTACAGCGCGCTCGAGGCTGCGGGCGTGCGCACGGTCAAGTCCCCGGCGGAGCTCGGCGCCGCCATGAGCGAGAAGCTGCGCGGCCGGCGCTGACGCCGGCCGCCGCGGACAGCGCGCGAGGCAGGCATGGACACGCTGCGCCTTGCGCTCGCCCAATCGGACCTCCTCGTCGGCGACATCGCCGGCAACACCACACGGCTGCTCGCCCTCGCCGGTGAGGCGCGTGCGGCCGGCGCCCAGCTGCTGCTGACGCCGGAGCTCGCGGTCGCGGGCTATCCACCCGAGGATCTGCTGTTCCACCGCGGGTTCCGCCGTCAGGTCGACGCGGCGCTCGCGCGCTTCGCCGCGGCGAGCGGCGACGGCGGCGAGGGCGGCGGCGGCGGGCTGGGCATCGCGCTGCTCGTCGGTCACCCTGAATACGCGGGCGAGCGCATCTTCAACGCGGCGACGCTCTACACGGGCGGCCGCGAGCAGGTGCGCCACCGCAAGGCCTGCCTGCCCAACTACCGCGTGTTCGACGAGAAGCGCTGGTTCACGCCGGGCACGCAGCCGACGGTCGCCGAGTTCCGGGGCTTCCGGCTCGGCGTGCTGGTCTGCGAGGACCTTTGGGAGCCGGAGCCCGCGCAGCTCGCGAGGTCGCAGGGCGCCGAGGTGCTGCTGGTGCTCAACGCCTCGCCCTACGAGATTCACAAGCAGCGCGCGCGCGAAGACGTCGCGCGCCGCCGCGCGCTCGATGTCGGCCTGCCCATCGTCTACTGCAACCTCGTCGGCGGGCAGGACGAGCTGGTGTTCGACGGGCAGTCCTTCGTGATGGATGCCGAAGGGCGCGTCACGCAGCGCGCGACGGCGTTCGAGGCCTCCTTGGAGCAGGTCGAGTTCCGACGGGCGGCGCCCGGCGCAGCGCTCCTGCCGGTGGCGGGGCGCATCGCACCTGAACTCGCCGACGAGGAGAGCGTCTACCGCGCGCTCGTGTCGGGCGTGCGCGGGTACGTCGGCAAGACCGGCTTCCCGGGCGTGGTGCTCGGGCTCTCGGGCGGCATCGATTCCGCGCTGACGCTCGCCATCGCGGTCGATGCGCTCGGCGCCGACAAGGTGCAGGCGGTGATGATGCCCTCACGCTACACCTCGCAGATGAGCCTCGACGACGCCGCCGCGCAGGCGCGCGCGCTCGGCGTGAAGTATTCCTCCATCCCCATCGAAGGCATGTTCGAGGCGGCGCTCGCCTCGCTCGCCGCCGAGTTCGCGGGCCGCGCGCCGGACGCCACGGAGGAGAACCTGCAGTCGCGCTGCCGCATGCTGATCCTGATGGGCATCTCCAACAAGACCGGCAAGATGGTGCTCACCACGGGCAACAAGAGCGAGATGGCGGTCGGCTACGCAACGCTCTACGGCGACATGGCCGGCGGTTTCGCGCCCATCAAAGATTGCAGCAAGCTGCTCGTGTACCGGCTCGCCGCCTGGCGCAACGCACAGGGCGCTGCGTCCGGGGTCGGCGCGCGCGGGCCGGTGATCCCGCAGCGCGTCATCGACCGGCCGCCCTCGGCGGAGCTGCGCCCCGACCAGAAGGACAGCGATTCGCTGCCGCCCTACGAGGTGCTGGACCCCATCCTCGAGGCCTTCATCGAGGAGGATCTCTCGGTGGACGAGATCGTGGCGCGGGGTTTCGAGCGGCCGACGGTGGCGCGGGTGCTCGACCTCGTGCAGCGCAACGAATACAAGCGGCGGCAGGCGCCGCCCGGCGTGCGCGTGAGCCGCCGCGCCTTCGGCCGCGACTGGCGTTATCCGATCACGAGCGGTCACCGGCGCTGAGCGCGCCGCGCGGACGCGTCAGTCCCAGGGCACGTACCAGCGCTTGCGCACCGGGACGACGTTCTCCGGGGCACCGCCGTAGTTGAGCGCATAGACCTCGCGTGTGCTCGCCGCGAGCTCCTGCATCTGCATGCGCTCGTAGCTGAGGATCATGATCTCGAGGGCGTCCTTCACGGCCGGTGCGCCGTCGTACCCTTCGATGACGCCGCGCGCGCGGCGGGCCGCGGCGACCCAGGCTTCGCGCTTCACGTAGTAGCGCGCGACGTGGACCTCGTAGTCGGCGAGGCGGTTGCGCAGGTGGATCATCCGGCGGCGCGCATCCGGCGCGTACTCGCTCTGCGGGTAGTCCTGCACGACGCGGCGCAGCGAGTCGAAGGCGCGGCGCGCGGTCTGCGGCGGGCGGGCGTCGAGGTCGACGTCGAACCAGCGCTCGATGAAGTTCGCCTCGCGCTCGAAGTCGACGAGCCCCTTGATGTACCAGGCGTAGGCGAGCTGCGGGTGGGTCGGGTTCTCGCGGATGAAGGTGTCCGCCTGATCGAGCGCCGACTCGGCCTCGCGGCCCTTGTAGTAGGCGTAGATGAGGTCGAGGCGGGACTGCCGCGCCTCGGCCGTGAACGGGTAGCGCGCGACCAGCGCTTCGTAGACGCGGATGGCGTTCTCGAAGTCCTGGTTGTCCAAGCTCTTGCGGGCGCGCTCGTACAGCGCGGCCGGCGCGCCCTGGGTGACCGGATCCTCTTTCTTGCCGCCGAACAGGGTGCAGCCCGCGAGGGGCAGCATCAGCAGCAGCAGGACGACCGCGCGGGCCGATGGCGTGCGTGAAGTCATCCGGTCATTATAGCCCCGTGCCCACGGAGACGCCCGAACTTCACGAACTCACCGTGCCCGACGAACTCGCCGGCGAGCGGCTCGACGTGGCTTTGGCGCGGCTGCTGCCGCAGTACTCCCGCGCGCGTCTGCAGCGCTGGATCGACGACGGTCGGGTGCAGGCCGGCGGGGAGGGCGCGGCGCAGCGTCGCCGGCGCGTGGCGGCGGGCGAGGTGCTGCGCGTGCAGGCGGAGTTCATCGCCGACGATCGCGTGGCGGCGGGCGAGGCCCGCGTGCCGTTCCGCATCGTGCACCGGGACGCGGCGATCCTCGTGGTCGACAAGCCGCCGGGGCTCGTCGTGCACCCCGGCGCGGGCAACCGCGAAGGCACGCTGCAGAACGCGCTGCTCGCGATGGACCCCGCGCTCGCGCGCGTGCCGCGCGCCGGCATCGTGCACCGGCTCGACAAGGACACCTCCGGGTTGATGGTCGTCGCGCGCACGCCGCTGGCGCACGCGGCGCTGGTGCGCGCGCTCGCGGCGCGCGAGGTGGGTCGCGAGTACCTCGCCCTCTGTCAGGGACGCCTCACCGGCGGCGGCACGGTCGATGAGCCGATCGGTCGGCATCGCACCCAGCGCACGCGCATGGCGGTGCGGCCCGACGGCCGTGAGGCCGTCACGCACTACCGCATCGAGCGCAGGCTGCGCGAGCACACGCTGGTGCGCGCCACGCTCGAGACCGGCCGCACGCACCAGATCCGTGTGCATCTCGCTCATGTCGGGCATCCGGTGGTCGGCGATCCCGTGTACGGTGGGCGCAGGCATCTGCCGCGTGCCGCGAGCCCGACGGTGATCGCCGCGCTCGGCGCGTTCCGGCGTCAGGCGCTGCACGCGACGCGGCTCGTGCTCGCGCATCCGACGACGGGCCGCGAGCTCGCCTTCGAGGCGCCGCTGCCCGAGGATCTCGCGGCGCTGCTCGCGGTGCTGGAGGACGACGCCCGATGACGGTGCCCATGCTCGACACGGAGTGGGCGCCGCCCGCCGGCGTGCGCGCGGCGTTCACGCTGCGCAGCGGCGGCGCGAGCGCGCCGCCCTGGGATTCGCTCAACCTCGGCACGCATGTCGGGGACGACCCGCTCGCCGTCGCGCACAACCGGCGCCGGGTCGCGCAGGCGTTGGCATTGCCCGCGGAGCCGCGGTGGCTGTCGCAGGTGCACGGCACCGCGGTGCACGAGGCGAGCGCGTCGCCGCGGGACGCGCGGTCGGACCTCCCGTTGGCGCCTGCCGGTGCCGTGCCCGTCGCCGATGCGGCGGTGACGCGCGACGCGGGTGTCGTGCTCGCGGTCATGGTGGCGGACTGCCTGCCGGTGCTGCTCGCCGCCGACGACGGCTCCGTGCTCGGGGCGGCCCACGCCGGTTGGCGCGGTCTCGTGGCGGGGGTCATCGAGCGCACCGTCGAGACCATGGACCACGCGCCGGTGCGGCTCCGCGCGTGGCTCGGACCCTGCATCGGGCCACGTCAGTTCGAGGTGGGGGAGGAGGTGCGTGAGGCCTTCCTGGCCGCCGGAGACGCCGCCTCCGCCTTCGAGGCCACGCCGGGTGGGCGTTGGCTCTGCGACCTGCCTACGCTCGCGGCAGGGCGCCTGACGCGTCTCGGCATCACCCATGTGGCCGGCGGGCGTTGGTGCACGGTGGCCGACCCGGTACGGTTCTTCTCGCACCGGCGAGACCGTCAGACCGGCCGCATGGCGGCCTTGCTCTGGCGTGATCCGGGCCGGGCTTGACATCCCTGTTACACTATAACAAATGGATACCCTGAGCCTCATCCTCCTCGCCACTGCGCTCGGTGGCATCGCCAGCGCGCTGCTCGCCGGCATCTTGCTCTGGTTGCCGGTCGCGACGCGCGATCGGGTGCTGCCGCATGCGGTGAGCTTCGCGACCGGGGCGCTGCTCGCCACCGCGTTGGTCGCGCTGGTCCCGCATGCCATCGAGGGCGCGGGCACCGACCACGTGCACGGCGTCGGTCTGGCGCTGCTCGCCGGCATCGCGATCTTCTTCGTGCTCGAAAAATTCCTGCTCTGGCGGCATTGCCACACCGAGGCCGTCGAGTCCGCGCACACCCACGCGGACCATCACCACGCCAGTTCCGGTTGGCTGGTGCTGGTGGGCGACGGCCTGCACAACTTCGTCGACGGCGTGCTGATCGCCGCGGCTTTCCTCACGGATGTCCACCTCGGCATCGTCACCACCTTCGCCATCCTCGCGCACGAGATCCCGCAGGAGGTGGGCAACGTCGCGGTGCTGCTGCATTCGGGCTTCAGCCGTCGCCAGGCGCTCGCCTGGAACGTGCTGTCGAGCCTCACGGCGGTCGTCGGCGGCCTCGTGGGGTGGTTCGCATTGCGCGAGTCGCTGGCCGTGCTGCCCTACGTCCTCGCGGTGGCGGCGGCGAGCCTGCTCTACGTCGCGGTGGCCGACCTCATCCCCGGACTGCACCGTCGCACCGACCTGCGGGCGAGCCTCGCCCAGGTCGCCTGGATCGCGATCGGCGTGGGCGTGGTGATGTTCGCGGAGTCGCACGTCCACTAGCCGATCCGGGGCATAGCCGATCCGGGGCGTCGCCCGTCGCGCCCTTGGGCGCGCCAACGCCCTTGAATCGCCGCCTGTCGGCCCCATCCTCCGGGGCATGAGACAGGACAAGCTGACCACCCGCTTCCAGCAGGCCCTCGCCGAGGCCCAGTCGCTCGCGCTCGGGCGCGACCACCAGATCATCGAGCCGGCCCACGTGCTGCTCGCCATGCTCGACCAGCAGGGCGGCGGGACGCGCCCGGTGCTGCAGAAGGCGGGCGGCAACGTCGCACGGCTGCGCGCCGACCTCGTCGCCGCGCTCGACAAGCTGCCGAAGGTCGAGGGCCGCGCCGGCGAGGTGCATGTCTCGAACGACCTGCAGCGCCTGCTCAACGTCACCGACAAGCTCGCGCAGCAGCGCGGTGACCAGTACATCTCGAGCGAGAACTTCCTGCTCGCGGCCTTCGAGGACCGCGGGCTGCTCGCGCGGCTGCTCAAAGATGCCGGTTGCGCGCGCGCCGCGGTCGAGAAGGCGGTCGACGAGCTGCGCGGCGGCGAGACCGTGCAGGACCCGAACGCCGAGGAGAGCCGGCAGGCGCTCGAGAAGTACACCGTCGACCTCACGAAGCGCGCCACCGACGGCAAGCTCGACCCCGTCATCGGCCGCGACGACGAGATCCGCCGCACCATCCAGGTGCTGCAGCGTCGCACCAAGAACAACCCGGTGCTGATCGGCGAACCCGGCGTCGGCAAGACGGCGATCGTCGAGGGTCTCGCGCTGCGCATCGTCAACGGTGAGGTGCCGGAGTCGCTGCGCGGCAAGCGCATCCTCGCGCTCGACATGGGCGCGCTGATCGCCGGTGCCAAGTTCCGCGGCGAGTTCGAGGAGCGCCTCAAGGCGGTGCTCAACGACCTCTCGAAGCAGGAAGGGCAGGTGATCCTGTTCATCGACGAACTGCACACCATGGTCGGCGCCGGCAAGGCCGAGGGCGCGATGGATGCCGGCAACATGCTGAAGCCCGCGCTCGCGCGCGGCGAGCTGCATTGCGTCGGCGCCACCACGCTCGACGAATACCGCAAGTACATCGAGAAGGACGCGGCGCTCGAGCGGCGCTTCCAGAAGGTCCTGGTCGACGAGCCGTCGGTCGAGGACACCATCGCGATCCTGCGCGGCCTGCAGGAGCGCTACGAGGTGCACCACGGCGTAGACATCACCGACCCGGCGATCGTCGCCGCGGCGACGCTCTCGCACCGCTACATCACCGACCGCCAGCTGCCCGACAAGGCCATCGACCTCATCGACGAGGCGGCCGCGCGCATCCGCATGGAGATCGACTCCAAGCCCGAGGCGCTCGACAAGCTCGAGCGGCGCATCATCCAGCTCAAGATCGAGCAGGTCGCGCTGCAGAAGGAGAAGGACGAGGCGACGCGCAAGCGGCTCGCCGCGCTCGAGGAGACGCTCGCGGGCCTCGAGAAGGAATACGCCGACCTCGAGGAGGTCTGGAAGGCCGAGAAGGCCTCGCTGCAGGGCGCGGCCGCCGTGAAGGACGAGCTCGAGAAGGTGAAGCTCGAGCTCGATGCCGCGCGCCGCCGGGGCGATCTTTCGAAGATGGCCGAGCTGCAGTACGGCCGCATCCCGGAGCTCGAGAAGCGCATCGCCGCGGCGCAGGCCGCCGAGGGTGCGCCCACGCAGCTCGTGCGCAACCGCGTCACCGACGAGGAGATCGCCGAGGTCGTCTCGAAGTGGACCGGCATCCCGGTCTCCAAGATGCTCGAGGGCGAGAAGGAGAAGCTCCTGCGCATGGAGGACGCGCTGTCGCGGCGCGTCGTCGGCCAGGAGGAGGCCGTGCGCATCGTCTCGAACGCCATCCGCCGCTCGCGCGCCGGTCTCGCCGATCCGCGCCGGCCGAACGGTTCGTTCCTGTTCCTCGGGCCGACGGGCGTCGGCAAGACCGAGCTCTGCAAGGCGCTCGCCGAGTTCCTGTTCGACACCGAGGAGTCGATGGTGCGCATCGACATGTCGGAGTTCATGGAGAAGCACTCCGTGGCGCGGCTCATCGGCGCGCCGCCGGGGTATGTCGGCTACGAAGAGGGCGGCTATCTCACCGAGGCGGTACGCCGCCGGCCCTACGCCGTGATCCTGCTCGACGAGGTCGAGAAGGCGCACCCGGACGTCTTCAACGTCCTGCTGCAGGTGCTCGACGACGGGCGTCTCACGGACGGCCAGGGCCGCACGGTCGACTTCCGCAACGCGGTCGTGATCATGACCTCGAACCTCGGCTCGCAGGTCATCCAGGAGCACGCCGGCGAGAAGAACTACACGCGCATGAAGTCCGCGGTGATGGAGATCGTCACCCAGAACTTCCGCCCGGAGTTCATCAACCGCATCGACGACATCGTGGTGTTCCATCCGCTCGGCACGGCCCAGATCCGCGCCATCGTCGACATCCAGCTCGGCCAGCTGCGCAAGCGGCTCATCGACCGGGGCATGGACCTCGAGCTCGACGACGCGGCGCGGGACCTGCTCGGCGAGGCGGGCTTCGACCCGGTGTACGGCGCGCGGCCGCTCAAGCGGGCCATCCAGCAGCAGATCGAGAACCCGCTCGCGCAGCAGCTGCTGCAGGGCCGGTACGGCCCCGGCGACCGCATCCGCGTCGGCGTGGACGAGGGCGGGCGGTTGTCGTTCGCGAAACAGGTGGCCTGAGACAGGTCGTCTGCGGCCCGCCGCCGCGGGCGGCCGCTATAATCGCCGGCGAAGGAGGCGCCGTCGCATGCCGTTCTACGAATACCAGTGCCGCCATTGCGGACACCAGACCGAGGTCCTGCAGAAGGTCTCGGATGCGCCGCTGCGCAAGTGCCCCGCCTGCGGGCGCAACGGGCTGACCAAGCTCATCTCGGCGCCGATCTTCCGCCTCAAGGGCGGCGGGTGGTACGAGACCGACTTCAAGGGCGATCAGGACCGCAAGCGCAACCTCGCCGGCGACGAGCCGCCGCCCGCGAAGGACGACAAGCCGGCGGAGAAGTCCCCGGAGAAGCCGGCCGCGAAGTCCGCGGAGCCGTCTGCCGACCAGTCCAAGGCCGACAAGCCCAAAGAAAAGCAGGCGGCGAAGGCGAAGCGCAAGCCCGCGGCCAAGGCCGCGCGCAAGACCCCCGCCAAGCCCGCCGCGAAGCGCAGATGATCCGGCCCGCTGCCGTCGACGCGCTCCTCGCGCGCGAGCAGCGGGACTACATCGCGCGTCATCCGCGCTCGGCCGCGCTGGCCACCGAGGCGGGCCGTCATTGGCCGGGCGGCGTGCCGCTGCACTGGATGGCCGATTGGGGGACGCCTTTCCCGCTGGTGGTGTCCGAGGCGTCGGGCGCGACGCTCGTCGACGTCGACGGCCACCGCATCACCGACCTCTGTCTCGGCGACACCGGCGCGATGTTCGGTCATTCGCCGCCCGCCGTGGCGGCGGCCATCGCCGCGCAGGCCTCGCGCGGTCTCACCTGCATGCTGCCCGATGCGCGCGTCGCGGCGGTGGGCGAGGGGCTCGCGCGGCGCTTCGGGCTGCCGTTCTGGCAGCTCGCGCAGACGGCGAGCGACGCCAACCGCGCTGCGCTGCGCTGGGCGCGCGCGCTGACCGGTCGCCCGACGGTCCTGGTGTTCCACGGCTGCTACCACGGGCTCGTCGAGGAGACGATGGTGCGGCTGCGCGGCGGGCGCACCGTGCCGCGCGAGGGCGCGGTGGGGTCGGCCTTCGACCATGCTTCGGCGGCGGTCGCCGTCGAGTTCAACGATGTGGACGCCCTGGAGGCCGCGCTCGCGGCCGGCGGGATCGCCGCCGTGATCGCGGAGCCGGTGATGACCAACTGCGGCATGGTGCTGCCTGCGCCGGGCTTCGATGCCGCGCTGCGCGCGCTGACGCGACGCCACGGCGCGCTGCTGGTCATCGACGAGACGCACACGATCTCCTCGGGGCCGGGCGGCTACACGGGCGAGCACGGCCTCGAGCCCGATCTTTGGGTCTGCGGCAAGGCCATCGCGGGGGGTCTGCCCTGCGCGGCGTGGGGGATGAGCGCCGAGGTCGCGGCGCGGCGCGCGGCCTGGCTCGCACGGCGTGACGCCGCGTCGGCCCCCGCCGACCCGGCGGCACCGGACGCTGCGCCCCTGCACGGCCACTCCGGCATGGGCACGACGCTCGCCGGCAACGCGCTCACCATCGCCGCGCTCGAGGCGGCGCTCGGACACCTGCACACCGATGCCACGCACGCCGCGATGCGCGCGGGTGCGCTGCGCATCGAGCAGGCGCTGCGCGCGGTCTTCTCAGCGCGCGGTCTCGACTGGCATGTGTCGCGGGTGGGCGCGCGGGTCGAGTTCGGTTTCGGCCCGGCGCCGCGCAACGGCAGCGAGGCCGAGGCGCAGGACAGGCCGCGGCTCGGCGAGGCGTTGCGGCTGTGGCTCCTCAACCGCGGGCTCTTGATGACGCCCTTCCACCAGATGCTGCTCGCGGCGCCGACGCTGGCGCCGTCGGCCGCCGACGCGCTCGGCGCGGCGGTCGCTGGGTTCCTCGACGAGGTCTCCGCATGACGATCGCCACGGGCGCGACGGCCGTCACCACGGCCGAAGAGTTCACCGCGTTCCGCGCCGCGCATCCCGGCATCGAGGCGGTGCAGCTGTACATCACGGATCCCTCCGGCGTGCCGCGCGGCAAGCTCGCTGCGCTGCACGAGCTCGAGCGGCTGTACACCTCGGGCCGCCCGGTCGCAGGCTCCATCCTCGGACTCGATGTGACCGGCCGCGATGTGGAGGCGACGGGGCTCGTGTGGGAGACCGGCGATGCGGACCTGCTCTGCCGTCCGGTGCCGGGCACGCTGCGACCGGCGCCTTGGCTCGCGCGGCCGACCGCGCAGGTCATGATGTCGATGTACGCGCTCACCGGCGAGCCGGCGCCCGCCGATCCGCGCCACGCCTTGGCGCGCGCCGCGGCGCGGCTGGCGGCGCGAGGCCATCGCGCGGTGCTCGCCGTCGAGCTCGAGTTCTACCTGCTCGCGCCGCGGGGCGAGGCCGTCGCGGCGGCCGTCCCGCCCGGGTCGGCGCACATCGATGCGTATTCTTTGGCGCGCCTCGAGCGGACCGCGCCGCTGTTCGACGAGGTGTACTCGGCGGCGCACGCGCAGGGGCTGCCGGTCGAGACGCTGATGTCCGAGTACGCACCCGGCCAGTTCGAGCTGACGCTCGCGCACCGCGACGACGCGCTGCGCGCGGTCGACGAGGCGGTGATGCTCAAGCGCCTGCTGCGCGGCGTCGCGGCGAAGCACGGTCTCGCCGTGACCTTCATGGCCAAGCCCTACGCGCATCTGGCGGGCAGCGGCATGCACCTGCACGTGAGCCTCGCCGACGCGGCCGGGCGCAACCTGTTCGCTGCGGAGGAGCCGGCGGGGACCCCGCTGCTGCGTCAGGCCTTGGGCGGCCTCAAGGCGACGATGGCGGAAAGCCTGCTCGCGTTCGCGCCCAACGGGAACTCCTACCGCCGCTTCCAGAGCGAGAGCTACGCGCCGACGGCGGTCAGCTGGGGCGTCAACAACCGCTCGGTGTCCCTCCGCGTGCCGGCGGGGCCCGCCTCGAGCCGCCATATCGAGCACCGCATCGCGGGCGCCGATGCCAACCCCTATGTGGCGGCGGCGGTCGTGCTGGCGGGCGTGGAGCACGGCATCGCGATGGGCCTCGACCCCGGGCCGCCCGTCACCGGCAACGGTTACGCGGCCGCGGCCGCGTCTGCGGCATCCGGGACGCCCATCGACCCACAGCTCGCCCTGCCGCGTACCTGGCAGGAGGCGATCGACCGGGCCGCCGGGTCGGCCTTCCTCGCCGAGGCGCTCGGGCCCGAGTTCCTGAAGGTGTTCCTCGCCATCAAGCGTCAGGAATGCGCGCGGTTCTCCGCCGAGGTCACGGAACTCGACCGGTCGTGGTACCTGCACACGGCCTGAGGTAACATCCGCGCCCTTATGCGCAGCCATTATTGCGGTCAAGTCAACGAATCCCTGCTCGGCCAGACGGTCACGGTCGCGGGCTGGGTGCATCGCCGTCGCGACCACGGCGGGGTGATCTTCATCGACCTGCGCGACCGCGACGGGCTGGTGCAGGTGGTCTGCGACCCCGATGCGCCGGAGCTCTTCGCGGTGGCCGAGAGCCTGCGCAACGAGTTCGTGGTGAGCATCACCGGGCTCGTGCGCGCGCGGCCCGCCGGCACCGCCAACGCCAACCTCTCCTCGGGCAAGGTGGAGATGTTGGCGCGGCACATCGAGCTCCTGAACCGCTCCGAACCGCTGCC
>JBBAPM010000032.1:0-13133 GCA_040400835.1 Steroidobacteraceae bacterium | reverse complement strand
ACACGGCGAGCGCCTGAAGGGCGTCGGTCACCGTTCGGCCTCAGACGTTGAAGCGGAAGTGCATGACGTCGCCTTCGCGCACGATGTACTCCTTGCCCTCGAGGCGCAGCTTGCCCGCCTCCTTGGCGCCGTGTTCGCCCTTGAGCGCGATGTAGTCGTCGTAGGCGATGACCTCGGCGCGGATGAAGCCGCGCTCGAAATCGGTATGGATGACCCCGGCCGCCTGCGGCGCGGTGGCCCCCGCGCGCACCGTCCACGCGCGGACCTCCTTGGGGCCCGCCGTGAAATAGGTCTGCAGGCCGAGCAGCGCGTAGCCCGCACGGATGACGCGGTTGAGACCGGGCTCCTCGAGACCGAGGTCCTTGAGGAACTCCGCGCGGTCCGCGTCCTCGAGCTGCGAGATCTCGGCCTCGATGGCCGCGCAGACGGCGACCACTTGGGCGCCCTCCTTCGCGGCCAGCGCCTTCACGGCCTCGAGCATGGGGTTGTCCTTGAAGCCGCCCTCGGCGACGTTGGCGACGTAGAGCACCGGCTTGTAGGTCATCAGCTGCAGCCCGCGCACGATCGGCCGCTCGGTCTCGTCGAACGTCAGGGCGCGCACCGGCGTGCCGGCATCGAGCGCCTCGCGCACCCGGCGGATCACCTCGCGGGCCTTCATGGCGTCCTTGTCCTGCGCCTTGGCGGCCTTCTCGGCGCGCTGCAGGGCCTTCTCCGCGGTCTCGAGGTCGGCGAGCGCGAGTTCGGTGTTGATGATCTCGATGTCGGACAGCGGGTCGATGCGGCCGCTGACGTGCACCACGTCATCGTCGACGAAGCAGCGCACGACGTGCGCGATGGCGTCGACCTCGCGGATGTTGGCGAGGAACTTGTTGCCGAGGCCCTCGCCGGTGGAGGCGCCCTTGACGATGCCGGCGATGTCGACGAACTCGACCGTGGTCGGCAGGATCCGCTCCGGCTTGACGATGGCCGCCAGCGCATCGAGGCGCGGGTCGGGCACCGGCACGATGCCGACGTTCGGCTCGATGGTGCAGAACGGATAGTTCTCCGCCGCGATGGCCGCGCGGGTCAGCGCGTTGAAGAGCGTCGACTTGCCGACGTTCGGCAATCCGACGATGCCGCACTTGATGCCCATGGTTCAGTCCCCCTGTACGGTGCCGCCGCCCGCGGGGGCGGTGCGCGTGTGCAACCGGTTCATCGCCTTGCCCGCGCCCTCGCCGAGCAGCACCGGCAAGGCATCGAGCGCTTCGTCGATGGCGCGCTCGATGGCGCGCTCGTCCTCGGCGCCTGCACGCTGCAGCACGTAGTCGAGCACCTGGTCCTTGTGGCCCGGGTGCCCGATGCCGAGGCGCAAGCGCCAATAATCGGCGCCGATGGCGGCGCTGGTGTCGCGCAGCCCGTTGTGGCCGCCGTGGCCGCCGCCCTGCTTGAGGCGTGCGACGCCCGCCGGCAGGTCGAGCTCGTCATGGACGACCAGGATCTCCGCCGGCGCGATCCTGTAGAAATTGCTGGCTGCGGCGACGGCCGCACCGCTCCGGTTCATGAAGGTGGTCGGCTTCTGCATCCAGACCTCGACGGCGTCGCCGCGCGCGGCCGGGATGCGCACCCGCGCCATCTCCGACTGCAGCTTCGGTTCGGCGCGGAACACGCCGCCATGGCGGCGCGCGAGCGCCTCCACGAACCACCAACCGGCGTTGTGGCGGGTGCGGGCGTACTTGTCGCCCGGATTGCCGAGCCCCACCACCAGCCTGATCGTCGTCGCCGACATCTTCGATGACTCCTCGTCCACCGCCCGCGGTCCGCAGGCCTGCGGGACCGCCGCGCAGCCCCGCGAAACACGGAGGCCGCCACGAGGGCGGCCTCCGCATCGGCGCGCTGCGCCGTCGCTCGCAGGGACTCGGGCTTACTTCTTGCCCGCGTCCTTCTTGGCCGGCTCTTCCTTCTTGGCTTCGGCCGGCTTGGCCTCGGCCGTCGCCGCAGCCGCTTCGGCCGCCGGCGCCTCGGGCTCCTCGGCGCGCGGGCTGTGGATCGAGACCACGACCTGGTCCTTGCCCTGCAGCACGGCGGTCGCCACCACGCCCGCCGGCAGCGCGATGTCGGAGATGGACCTGCTCTCGTTGATCTTCATCTGCGAGAGGTCGAGCACGATCTCTTCCGGCAGGTCCTTCGGCAGGCACTGCACCTCCATGTCGGCGATGCGGTGCGACACCACGCCGCCCTGCAGCTTGACGCCCGGCGACACGGACTCGCCCTTGAAGTGGATCGGCAGGCGCAGGCGGATCTTCTCGTCCGGCAGCACGCGCTGCAGGTCGAGGTGCAGCACGCGCGGCTCGGCCGGGTGCATCTGCAGGTCCTTGACGACGGCGGGCTGCACCTCGCCCTCGACCTTGACGCCGATGATGGTGGAATAGAACTTCTCGTTCTCCACCAGCGTGAGCAGCTTCTCGTGGTCGAGCGACAGCGCGCGCGGATCGCGCTTGCCGCCGTACAGGATGGCCGGCACGCGCCCCGAACGACGCAGGCGGCGGCTCGCACCCTTGCCTTCGTCGTTGCGGAACTCGGCGGCGAGTTCGAATGACATCTTCATCGATATGGCTCCAGTTGGATCAAGGGGACCCGTCCCGCGACCAGGACGGGCTCAATCGACGTACAGCGAACTCACGGACTCCTCGTCCCTGATGCGCCGTATCGTCTCGCCGAGCAGACCCGCCACGGAAAGCTGGCGGATCCGCGGGCATGCACGGGCCGCGGCCGAGAGCGGGATGGTGTCGGTGACCACCAGCTCGTCGAGCGCGGACTTGGATATCTTCTCTACGGCGCCGCCGGAGAGGATCGGATGGGTGATGTAGGCGACGACGCGCACCGCGCCCTCGTCCTTCAGCGCCTGTGCGGCGATGCACAGCGTGCCGGCGGTGTCGACCATGTCGTCGATCAGCACGCAGGACTTGCCGGCGACCTCGCCGATGATGTTCATCACCTTGGATTCGTTGGGGCGCGGACGGCGCTTGTCGATGATCGCGAGCTCCACGTCGTCGAGACGCTTGGCGAGCGCACGGGCGCGCACCACGCCGCCGACGTCGGGCGACACCACGATCATGTCCTTGTAGCCCTGCTTCCAGGCGTCGCCGAGCAGCACCGGCGAGGCGTAGACGTTGTCGACCGGGATGTCGAAGAAGCCCTGGATCTGCTCGGCGTGCAGGTCGACGGTGAGCATGCGCGAGATGCCCGCGCCGGACATCATGTTGGCGACGAGCTTCGCGGAGATCGCCGAGCGCGTGGCGCGCGGCCGGCGGTCCTGGCGCGAGTAGCCCATGTAGGGCACCACGGCGGTGACGCTGCGCGCGGATGCGCGACGGCAGGCGTCCGCCATGATCAGCAGCTCCATCAGATGGTCGTTCACCGGCGGGCAGGTCGGCTGCACGAGGAACACGTCGCGGCCGCGGACGTTCTCCATCAGCTCGGCGTTCACCTCGCCGTCGCTGAAGCGGCCGACGACGGCGCGGCCGAGCGGCACCATCAGGTGCCGCGCGATGTCCTGCGCCAACGCGGGGTTCGCGTTGCCGGTGAAGAGCGCCAGAGTCTGGCTGTCCAAGCGGGCCTCCAAAGATCACGCGCCGGACGTCTACGACGACCGGATGGTTGGGGTGGAAGGATTCGAACCTCCGAATGGCGGGATCAAAACCCGCTGCCTTACCACTTGGCGACACCCCAGCCGATTTGGCGGCACCCCGGACGCCAAAAGGGGCGGTATTGTGCGGAGGGGTGAATTGCCTGTCAATTCAGGGGTCTGGACTCGTCGCCAGCCCCTCGGCCACCCACGCCCGCCAACGGTCCGGGACCCGTCCGGCGACCCGTTCGGCGGCGGCGGCGCTGTCGAACGCCGCGAAGATGCAGGAGCCGGTGCCGGTGAGGCGGGCCGGGGCGTGGCGACCCAGCCAATCCAGGGCTTCGGCGACCTCGGGGACCCTCGCCCGCACCACCGGCTCGCAGTCGTTGTGGCCCGGCCCGGCCAAGAGCTGCGGGACCGGCAGCCGCGGCGAATCGCGGCGCAGCTCCGGCGCCTGGAAGACCTCGCGGGTCGGTACGGCCACACCTGGATGGATGACGAGGAACCAGCGCGGCGGCAGGTCCACCGGGGTCAGCCGCTCCCCGACGCCCTCCCCGACCGCCGAGCGGCCCCGGACGAACACCGGCACGTCGGCGCCGAGGCCGAGACCGATCGCGGCCAGAGCATCGGTCCCGAGCGCGGTGCCCCACATGCGGTCGAGCACGCGCAGCGTGGTCGCAGCATCGGAGCTGCCGCCGCCGAGGCCGCCGCCCATCGGGATGCGCTTGCGCACGCGGATACGCGCGCCGAGCGATGTGCCGGAGGCGGCCTGCAGGGCGCGGGCGGCGCGCACGGTGAGGTCGGCGTCCGGGGCCACGGCGGCGAGCACACCCGGCGCGGCCGCACCGTCATCGACCCGGGTGACGCCGCCCGTCGGGTCGACCTCGAACGCGAGCATGTCGCAGAGGTCGATCAGCTGGAACACGGTCTGCAGCTCGTGGTACCCGTCGGCGCGGCGTCCGACCACATGCAGACAGAGGTTGAGCTTGGCGGGCGCCCGCCACCAGCGCAGCGCGGCTGCGGAGTCCCCGGCGCTCATGGCCGCACGCCCTGCCAGCCCTCGACCAGCAGCCGCAGGCGCACGCCCTCGCGGGTGACCTCGATGCGCTGCGGCAGCTCGAGGCGCGTGCCCGGGACGGGGGCATAGCGCGCGAAGACCACGGACCAACCCGCCTGCCGCAGCGCGGCGAGCCGGGCGGCGCCCGCCTCCAAAGATTCCTCCGCGGCGAGCGTGGGGTCGGGGACGCCGAGCAGCCAATAGCGCAGGCTCGCCACCGGCACCGGCACGCCGAGGGCCTGCTCGAGCGCCGCGCCGTCTACCGACGTGGGATCGAGGTCGTACCGCGCACCGCCGACGCCCAGCGGGCCGTCGAGCTCGAGGCGGGCCTTGGCGCCCTCCTGCACCCAGCGCAACGCGGCGCTGAAACCGTCGTCACCGCGCGCCACCGCCACGCGACCGCGCAGGTCGTAGCCCGGCCAGGCCTGCAGCGCGCTGCGGCGCGATTCCCAGGACCGAGGGAGTTCGAGGTCGGGCAGCGCGACGGCACGCAGTGCGGCGCAACCCGTGAGCGCCGGCAGGCCGAGCAGCAGCGCGGAGAGGAGCGCGGCGCGGGATCGCGGCATGCCCGGCCTCAGGGCTGTGCGGTGCCGGGCGAAGCGGCGGGGGTCGACGGCGGGGGCACGGCGGGCGAAGGCGGCTTCCCGGTCAGGCGCTCGACCGTGGCGCGCAGCGGCTTGGAATCGGGCGAGGACACGAGACCGCGTGCCCAGACCGCACGCGCCTCGGCCTGTCGACCGAGCTTCCACAGCACCTCGCCGTAATGCGCGGCGATCTCCCCTTCCTGCGTCAGACGCCACGACCGCTCGAGGATCGGCGCCGCCTCGCGCAGCTTGCCCCGGCGATAGAGCACCCAGCCCAGGCTGTCGATGAACGCGGCGTTGTCGGGGCGCTGTGCGAGCGCGCTGCGGATCAGCGTCTCGGCGCGGCGCAGTTCGCGGTCGCGGTCGGCCAACGTGTAGCCGAGCGCGTTCTGCACCGCGGCGTCCTGCGGGCGCGTCGCGAGCAGCGTCCCGAAACCCTGGATCGCCTCGCGGGTCTTGCCGCCCGCGTCGAGCTCGACCGCCCGCTGGTAGAGCAGTTCGGGATGGTCGGGATGCCGCTGCAGCGCGAGATCGATGCCCTGCACCGCCTCGGCATGCATCCCGCCGTCGGCGAGCGCACGGGCGCGCGCGACCTCGGTGTCGATGAAATCGGCGCGGCCGCTGCGCAGGAAAGCGTCGAAGATGCGCATCGCAGCAGGCGCCTCGCCGCGCTTCACCAGGAGGCGCGCTGCGCGGCTGCGCGGCGCGAGCCCGGCGCCGGCGTTGATCAGCTGCTGGTAGCCCTGCAGCGCGGCATCGGTGCGCCCCTCGCGCTCGGCGAGCAGCGAGAGATAGAACAACGCCTCGCCCGCGCCCTGGTCGCGCTGCATGCGTCCGGCGAAGCGCCGCTGCGCCTCGGCGCTGTCGCCGTCGGCCAAAGCGAGCAGCGCGAGACGGCGGTCGGCCTCGACCGCATGGTCGGGTTCGGCGGCGATGCGCTCGATCTCGGCGCGCGCTTCGTCACGCCGGTCGAGCGCGACCAGCGTCTCGACGACGGCGAAACGGTGCTGCGCAGGATCGCCCTGCGCCACGAGCTGCGCTTCGGCGAGCGCGCGGTCGGCGTCGCCGAGCGCCGCGGCGGCGGTGGCGGCGAGCCGGATGGTGGCCGCATCGCGGCCGCCGTCACGCGCCCGAGCTTCGTCGATGAGCGCGAGACAGCTCTTGAGGTCGTCGGCGTTGCAGGCCATGCGGGCGAGCACCGACACCACCTGCGGCGAGAGCGTCGGACGGTCGAGGATGTCCTTGAACACGGGCCACGCGGCGGGCGCGAGCTCGCCCTCGGCGAGCGGCGGCAGGATGTCGCGCAGCGCGCGCTCGGGTTCGACGTCCGGCTTGGTGAGCAGGCCGCCGAAGATGCGGCGCGCGTCGTCGTGACGCGCCATCTCGAGCGCGACGGTGCCGGCGAGCCGCAAGGCCTCGACGTTCTCCGGGTCGAGCTCGAGCAGGCGCTGCGCGGAGCGCCATGCGGCCGGCAGGTGCGCGCAGGCTTTGGCGATCTCGACGGCGCGGTAGGCGACGGCGGGGTCGCGCGAACCGCGGGCGTCCTCGGCGAAGCCTTCGGAGGCCATGCGGCAATCGCCGGCGGCGAGACCGCGCTCGCCTGCGCTCTGGGACTCGGCGCGCGGCGCAGCGGCCGGCGGGCCCGCGCCGACCGTCTGGGCCTCGGCGACGGCCGCGCCGAGCAGCAGGACGGCTGCGCTGGCGAATCCGGCGATCGACGGGCGGGCCAAGGAACGCATCGTGGACCCACTATAACGGAACCGTGACGGGGCGGCTTGTCAGCGTGGGTCCCGCCACACAGAATCCGCGCACCATGCCGCAGTACACCCGATGAAGGACAGCATCCGGCGCCGTCTCGAACGGCAGGCCGAGCGCTGGGAGGAGCTCGGGCGCGCGCTCGCCGACCCGTCGATGGACGGGGGCTCCACGCTCTACCGTGAATCGTCGGTGGAGTACGCGCGCCTCGCGCCGCTCGCCGAGCGTTGGCACGGCTATCTCGCGCTCGAGGCCGAGCAGGCGGCGGCACGCGTGCTCGCGGGCGACAGCGACCCGGCCATGCGCGCGCTCGGAGAGGAGGAGGCCCACCGCATCGCGCATGCGCTGACGGAAGAGGAGCGGTCGCTGCGGCGCATGCTGGTGCCGGTCGATCCGCGCGACGCCCGCAACGTCTACCTCGAGATCCGCGCCGGCACGGGCGGCGACGAAGCCGCCATCTTCGCCGGCGACCTGCTGCGCATGTACGCGCGCTACGCCGAGCGTCAGGGCTGGCGCCTCGAGACCTTGAGCGAGAGCCCGGGCGAACACGGCGGCTACCGCGAGGTGATCTGCCGGGTGGTCGGGTCAGGCGTGTTCGCGCGCCTCAAGTTCGAGTCGGGCACACACCGCGTGCAGCGCGTCCCGGCCACCGAATCGCAGGGGCGCATCCACACCTCCGCGGTGACGGTCGCGATCCTCCCCGAGCTCGACGAGCTCGAAGAGATCGCCTTGGACCCGTCCGAGCTGCGCGTCGACACCTTCCGCGCCTCGGGCGCGGGCGGTCAGCACGTCAACAAGACCGACTCTGCGGTGCGCATCACGCACCTGCCCACCGGCATCGTGGTCGAGTGCCAGGACGAGCGCTCGCAGCACAAGAACCGCAGCCGCGCGATGTCGCTGCTGAAGGCGCGGCTGCGCGCCGCCGAGCAGGAGAAACGCGACGCCGAGCAGGCACGCTCGCGCAAGCTCCAGGTCGGCAGCGGCGACCGCTCGGAGCGGATCCGCACCTACAACTTCCCGCAGGGCCGCGTGACCGACCACCGCATCGAGCTCACGCTGTACCAGCTCGAGCAGGTCATGGACGGCAGGCTCGACGAGCTCATCGAGCCGCTGCTGCAGGAGCATCAGGCCGTGCTGCTCGCGGAGGAGGTCTGATGGTGCCGACCCCCGCCGGTGGCCAGGACCTGCTGCAGCCCGAACTGCGCGAGCCGAGCGCCACCGGCGTCGAGGCGCGGCTGCGCGTGGCCGGCGCGGGCGCCCGGGCGCACGCCTTCATGGTGGACTTCTACATCCGCGTCGCGCTCGCCTTCGCGTGGTACGCCGCCGGCGCCGTGCTGCATTCGACCGCGACCGGCGGCGAAGCGACGCTGCGGCCGCCATCCGACCCGGACGCCTGGTGGACCTCGACGGTGGTGATGCCGGTGATCGTCATCTACCTGCTCTACCACCCGGTCATCGAGGTGCTGCTGCGCGGCCTCACGCCCGGCAAGCGCTTCGCCGGACTGCGCATCGCGACGCTGGACGGCGGCACGCCCGGCGCGGGTCCGCTGTTGCTGCGCAACGTGTTCCGCCTGATCGACAGCGCCCCGGTGTTCTATGGTGTCGGTCTGCTGATGAGCGTCGTGAACCGGCGCGGCCAACGGCTCGGTGACCTCGCCGCCGGCACCCTCCTCGTCTACGACGACGGCAGGCAGCAGGCCGGTGCGCCGCGGCGCGGCGGATTCGTCGCGGTCGATGCCCTGCTCGCCGAGCATCAGGAGGTCTCGCGTCGCCTCGCGCTCGCGCGCGCCCGCGCGCCCACGCACCCCGACACCGAAGCGATCGAGGCGCGCCACGCGGCGCTGCACCTCGCGCTGCGCCATGATCCGCAGACGCCGCGTCAGTGGCTGGACCGCCTCTTCGAGCAGACCGTGCCGCGCGCGACCCGCGAACTGCGGCCTTTCCTCGGCGCGACCTTGCTCGGCTTCGTGCTCGCCGCACTGGCGGGCTACGGCCTGGTGACGGTGGAGCCCGATTCCATCCGCTTGTTCGCCTCGCCGGAGATGATGCAGCAGGTGAGCGAAGGCCGCCTGTGGACCCAGGGCCTGCTCGGGGTCGCGCCTTCGTCGGTGCTATCGGGCATGGTGTTCGCCAACAACCTGTTGGTCGCGCTGGTCGCTTGGCTGCTCGGTTTCCTGTTCGCGATCGGCACCGTCTACGCGATCGGGGTCAACGGCGTGATGGTCGGCGCGCTGTTCGCGCTCAGCGCCGCGAACGGACTCGGCGGTGCGTTCCTCGACTTCGTGGTGGCGCACGGACCCGCAGAGATCTTCTGCCTCTGCGCCGCGGGCGCTGCGGGCGCCGTGGTCGGCGAGGCCCTCGCGCGGCCCGGCGAGGCGACGCGTGCCGAGGCGTTCTCGGCGGCGGTGCGCCGCACCGCTGCGCTGCTGCCGGTGATCGGCGGACTGCTGGTGATGTGCGCCCTCATCGAGGGCTACGTCTCGACCCGCGATTGGCCGTTCACCGCCAAGGCGGCGGTCGGCTTCGGCGCCCTCGCGGTGGCGGTCAGCGCGCTCGTCGACTGGCGTGAGCTGTTCTCCGCGTCGCGGCCCAGACCGCGGACTCCAGCCGCGCCGGCGTCCCGCTGACCACCTCGAAACCGGCGTCGCGCAGCAGCGCTGCGCGCGCGCGCGCGGCCGCCATCCGGCGCTCGGCGGCGAGCGCGATGTGACCGCGCCGCGGCAGCTCGGACGCCGCGACGGCGAGCGCCTCCACGGCCGCTTCGCGCGGCATGGCCACCACCACCGCATGGCGCAGCGCGAGCGCGCGCAGCGGCGCCTGCACCGTCGTGGCCCGAGGTGCATCGCAGAGCGGATCGCCGAACCACAGCACCGTCCCGCGCCCGCGCAACAGCCGCGTCGCGGCACGGGCGGCGACCGATGGATCGGCGGGCAGAGCGTCGGGCGCGAGCACGGCGAGCCGCGAACGCAGCCGCGGCAGCGCCGCGGGTCCGCCGACCGGTGGCGACGAGACGAGCACGCGGTCGGCGAAGGCCAGCAACCCCACCCGATCGCCGCGCGCCAAGGCCGACTCGGCGAGCCGGGCGGCGAGGTTGACGCGCGCGCCGAGCTCGTCGAGCCCGCCGTCCTCCGCCGCCGAACCGCAACCGGCATCGATGCACAGCAGCACATCGAGATGCTGGTCGTCGCGGAGCTCGCGCGTGGTGAGCACGCCCGAGCGCGCCGTGACTTTCCAATCGATGCGCGACAGCGGATCGCCCGTCTCCCAACGCCGCCAACGATGCACCTCGCGTTCGGCTTGGGGCTGCGGCGTGCGACGCGCACCGGCAGCGGGCGTATCGACCCGGCCCGCACCGCGGGGCAGCAGGTCCGGCATCACGCGCACCGTGACGGCGGGGTCGAGCTCGCGGTCCCACCACGCGAGCCCGAGCGCGCCGAGCAACCGCGCTGACAGGGCCGGCCAACGCTCGCGGCCGAGCCGCTGCGCATCGAGGGTCAGCGGCACGCACTCGACGACGCCGGGCGCGAGCAGACGCTCCTGCGGCGCCGCGTCGCGCAGCCGCAGCGCGGCGGGCGTCGGCACCACCCAACGCAACCGCTGCGGGCGGGCCGAACCGTGGTCGAGCTCCAGCACGACCTGCGCCTCGCGGCCGAGCCGCAGCATGGAAGGCAGCGACAGCCGCACCCCGACCTGCACCTGCGATTGCCGCCACGATTCGAACACCAGACCGCCGCACAGCAGCGACAACGGCAACCGCCAGAGACCCGCGATGTCCGGGTCACCCGACCAGACCGCCGCGACGAAGGCGACGGTGGCGACGAGCGCGAGCAGCAGCGCGCGGCCGGTCAGATGCATGTCAGCGCGGCACCGGCGTCGAGGCGAGCAGCTCCTCGACGAGCGCCGTGTCGGCGACCCCCTCGAGCGCGGCCTCGGGCGTCGGCGACAGGCGGTGCGCGATCACGCGCGCGGCGACCGCCTTGACGTCGTCCGGCGCGACATGGTCGCCGCCGTGGATCCCCGCGTGCGCGCGCGCCGCGCGCAGCAGCCACATCGCCCCGCGGGTCGACAGCCCCACCTGCACCTGCGGATGGACGCGGGTCGCGGCGGCGAGCGCGAGCACGTAGGCGATCATCGCCGGCGAGACATGCACCCCGTCGAGCGCGGCGCGCGCCGCCTGCAGCAGCGCCGGATCGAGCACCGCCGGCTGCACCACAGCGCCGTCGCCGCGCAGGCCGTGCTCGCGCAGCACCTGCGCCTCGAGCTCGGGCACCGGATAGGTCAGGTCGATGCGCATCAGGAAGCGGTCGAGCTGCGACTCGGGCAGCGGATAGGTGCCCTCGAACTCGTGCGGGTTCTGGGTCGCGATCACCATGAAGTCGGCGGGCAGGCGGAACATCTCGCCCTCGGAGCTCACCTGACGCTCCTCCATGGCCTCGAGCAGCGCCGACTGCGTCTTCGGGCCCGCACGGTTGATCTCGTCGACCAGCACCACGTCGGCGAACAGCGGACCGCGCCGGAACACGAAGCGCGCTTGCGAGGCGTCGTACACGTGCACGCCGATGACATCGCCAGGCATGAGGTCGGCCGTGCCCTGGATCCGCTTGAAGGCCCCGCCGAGCGAGGCCGCGAGCGAGCGGGCGAGCAGCGTCTTCCCGAGGCCCGGCACGCCCTGCAGCAGCACATGACCGCGCACCAGCAGCGCGATGGCGAGCGCCTCGACATGGCGGCCGTCGCCCACCACGGCCTTGCCGAGCTCCTGCTGCAGCGCGCGCTCGAAGGACTGGACGGCCGAGCGCGCAGCCGGCGGCGGGACTTGCGTATCGTTCATGCGGACGTGCTCCTCAGGCGGGTCAGAAGGTCGTGCAGGGGATCGAGCGGCACGGCGTCGCCGGACTGTAGCCGGCGGCGCCAGCTGCGCAGCTGCTGCAGATCGGCCGACGAGGCGCCGGAGTGGGACGCGAGCCAGTCCTCGGGGGCCGCCCGGGCCGCCTCGGGCAGGCGCGACACGAAGGCGTCCAACAGCGCCGAAGCCGCATCGCGCGGCTCCACGGCGCGCGCGAGCAGGCGGCCCTCGGCGGCCACCAGCGCGGCGGCGCCGGGGATCCGCGGCGGCGCGGGCGGCGCGCGCAGACGCGTCCCGCCCGCGACCCACACCAACCACAGCAGCATCACCGCGCCGAGCGAGGCGTGCAGCCGCGGGTCGGCGAGCAGGCGGCGCAGGTCCCAGGGCTCCGCTGCGCCCTGCAGCCCGTCGTCGAAGATCACCATCCCGCCCGGACCCAGCGATCCGCGCAGCAGGTTCGAGGCCCACCGCGCGTTGTCCGCGCGGCCGAGCGCGCGGTTGGCGAACGGCGTCGCCTGCGCCGACAGGACCACCCAACCGGCGCCGCGCGGCAGCAGCCACGCGCCGTCGTCGCGGTCGCCGCCCCTGCCGTCCGTGGAACCGAGCAGCGCGAGAGCCCCGCGGCCGCCCGGCAGCCCGACCGCGCAGGACGGCGCGACCCGGTCGGACACCGCTTCGACGGCGCGCACGCCGTCGGTGAGCGGATGCCGCAACGCAGGCACCCAGCGTGACACCGCCGGCGTCACGAGGAACGCGCCGAGCGACGGGCTGGACCCCACCGCCTGCAGGCCGGTCAACATGCCGATGTCATCGGCCAGCGCGCGCAGTTGCGGGCCGCGCGCCCAATCCGGCGCATCGCACAGCGCCGCCGAGACGATCAAGGTGTTGCCGGCGCGCACCCAGAGATGCAGCGGCACGATGTCGCGGTCCACCAACGAGGTCGTGCCCGGCAAGGTGACCAGCAGCACGTTGCCGGTCGGATAGTCGCGCGTCAGCCAATCGAGCCGGTCGTAGTCCCCGCGCAGCGATGCGGTGCGGATGCGAGCCGACGCCAACCATTCGCGCAGCGCCGAATAGCCGCCTGCGCCGGGCTCCACCGAGGTCGGTCGCGTCGCCTCGGTCTCTCCCGGCGAGCTGCCGATGGTGACGCCGTAGAGCAGCAGCAGCGCCGCGAGCGCCAGCGCCACGGCGCGCAGACGCGCCTTCAAGCGGCCCCTCCTGCGGCGTCGCGCCGCGTCGCGCCGCGCACGCCGCCGGCGCGGCGCCGAGCCCGCAGCCGGGCCAACGCAT
>JBBAPM010000031.1:0-15026 GCA_040400835.1 Steroidobacteraceae bacterium | reverse complement strand
GATGGTCCCGACGTTCACGTGCGGCTTGCTGCGTTCGAATTTTTCCTTGGACACGACCTGATCTCCTGAGTGCTTGTGTGTTCTCGGAACCCGTGATTCAAAGATGCTTCAAAAAAAACCGTCATCCTGCATCGACTGGAGCTCACGACCGGAATCGAACCGGTGACCTCGTCCTTACCAAGGACGTGCTCTACCGACTGAGCTACGTGAGCCGAAAAACCTTCTGACCGACGACCAGTGGAGCGGGTAGTGGGAATCGAACCCACGTCATCAGCTTGGAAGGCTGAGGTTCTGCCATTGAACTACACCCGCCTCGCGAGGAGGATTCCCGCCCGTTTGGTGGAGGGGGTAGGATTCGAACCTACGAAGGCGTAAGCCGGCAGATTTACAGTCTGCTCCCGTTGGCCGCTTGGGTACCCCTCCGCGTGAAACGAGCCGCCTATTGTGCGTGCGCGGTCTAGGGGTGTCAACGGCAGGTGGGCCGTCGAACAGGGCGCCGGAGCGGCGCCGAGGGGGAAGGATGCCCGGTGGTCTTGATCCGATCGTGATGTTCTTCGGCCTCGGCCTGCTGGCCGGTGCGCTGAAGGCCGACCTGCGGCTGCCGCCCGCGATCTACGAGTTCGTCAGCACCTTGTTGCTGCTTTCGATCGGCATGAAGGGCGGCATCGAGCTTGCGGCGGGCGGCGGCGAAGGGCTGCCGCTGCAGATCGCGCTCACGCTGGTCCTAGGTATCTTGCTGACTTTCCTCGCATTTTTCATCCTGCGAGGCCTCGGCGGGCTGGATCGGATGAACGCGGCCGCGGTGGCGGCGCACTACGGCTCGGTGAGCGTCGCGACCTTCGCCGTGGGGGTCGCCTTCCTTGGACGGGCCGCCATCCCCTACGAGCCGACCATGCCCTTGCTGTTGGTGCTGCTCGAGATCCCCGCCATCGTGATCGGCATCCTGCTCGCCAAGGGTCTGCGCTCGGACACGCCCTGGGGCGAGATCGCTCACGAGGTCGTGCTCGGACGCAGCGTGCTGCTGCTGCTCGGCGGCCTGCTGATCGGCGCGGTGGCCGGCGGCGAGGGCCTGGAACCGATCAAGCCGCTCTTTTTCGACCTTTTCAAGGGTATTTTGGCGATTTTCCTGCTCGAAATGGGCCTGATCGCCGCAGATCACTTCGGTGGCTTCCGCCGACACGGGCCGTTCATGGTGGCCTTTGCGTTGCTGATACCGCCGGTGTTCGCCGTGATCGGCATCGGCTTCGCGGCCCTGATGGGCCTGTCGCCGGGCGGCGCCATCCTGCTCGCCACCCTGGCGGCCAGCGCCTCGTACATCGCCGCCCCGGCCGCCATGCGCCAGGCCGTGCCCGAAGCCAACCCGGCGCTGTCGCTCACCGCATCGCTCGCCCTCACCTTCCCCTTCAACATCCTGGTCGGCCTGCCGCTCTATCAGCGGCTGGTCGGCTGGCTGCTGCCCGCTTGAGGTTCCCATGACCGGCGTCGCCGAATCGCACCGCAAACTCGTCACCGTCATCACCGAGTCGACGCTGGAGCGCGACCTCGAGCGCGAGCTCGAGGCGCTCGGCGTCGGCGGGTGGACCATCAGCGACGCGCGCGGCCGCGGCGACAAGGGCGTGCGCGCCTCGCACTGGGGCCACAGCGCGAACATCCGCGTCGAGGTGGTCTGCGACACGCCGCTCGCCGAGCGCGTGCTCACGCGGCTGCGCGAGAAGTACTACGCGAACTACGCCATCGTCATGTGGGTGCAGGACGTCGAAGTGCTGCGCCCCGACAAGTTCCGCTGAGCGCCGCGCCATGGCCGGAGCCAGCCTGCTCGCACTCCTCGACGACATCGCCACGGTGCTGGACGACGTCGCCGTGCTCTCGAAGGTGGCCGCGAAGAAGAGCGCGGGCGTGCTCGGCGACGACCTCGCGGTCAACGCCGAACAGGTCTCGGGCGTGCAGGCCAAACGCGAACTGCCGGTGGTCTGGGCGGTCGCCAAAGGGTCGCTCGTCAACAAGGTCATCCTCGTGCCCGCGGCGTTGCTCGTCAGCCAGTTCGCGCCCTGGGCGGTGACGCCGCTGATGGTGCTCGGCGGGCTTTTTCTTTGTTATGAAGGCTTCGAGAAGGTCGCGCACCGATCCCTCCACTCCGCGGAGGACGACGCCGCGGCGCGCGCCGCGGTGACGGCCGCCGCGGCGGATCCGGCGGTGGACCTCGTCGCCTGGGAGCGCGACAAGATCAAGGGCGCGATCCGCACCGATTTCATCCTGTCGGCGGAGATCGTCGTCATCACGCTGGGCGTGGTGGGTGCGGCACCCTTCGCCACGCGGCTCGGCACGCTGACGGCGATCTCGTTGTTGATGACGGTCGGCGTCTACGGCCTCGTCGCCGGCATCGTCAAGCTCGACGACGCCGGGCTGCACCTGGCGTCGCGCCGCGGCGACGGCGCGCTCGACCGCGCGCTGCGCGCGCTCGGTCGCGGACTGCTGGGCGCGGCGCCGCGTTTGATGAAGTTCCTCGGCGTCGCCGGTACGGTGGCGATGTTCCTGGTCGGCGGCGGCATCCTCACCCATGCGCTGCACCTCGTACCGTCGAACCTCGCGCTCGCGCTGCTGACCGACCTCGCGGTGGGCGCAGCGGCGGGCGCAGTCGTGCTCGGCGCGGTGCTGCTCGTCGAGCGGCTGAGATCAAAGCGCGGATGGGCCTGAAGCGGGATCCGAAGCGGTGTCCGAGGGCGAGGCGCTGAGCCCGGCGGTGCGCGCGAGCTCCGCCACCAACGCAGGCGGCAACAGCCGTCCCTGACCCGGACGGAGGTCCTCGGGCAGGCTCACCGGGCCGAACCGGAGCCGTGCGAGCCGCAGCACCTCGTGGCCGACCGCGCTCCACATGCGCCGCACCTCGCGGTTGCGGCCCTCGTGCAGCGTGACGCGGTACTCCGTCGTGTCGCCGGACGCCGACAGGCCGGAACCCGTACCGCCGGCCGCGGCGGGCTCGAGCCGATCGAAGCGCGCCGGACCGTCGTCCAACTCCACGCCGCGCAACAGCCGCGCGAGCGTCGCCCCCGACGGCCGGCCGGCGACGCGCGCGAGGTATTCGCGCGGCACCTCCGACGAGGGATGCATCAGCCGATGCGCGAGGTCGCCGTCGTTGGTGAAGAGCAGCAGGCCGCTCGTGTTGAAGTCGAGCCGCCCGACCACGATCCAACGCCCGGCGGGCGGCGGCGGCAGACGGTCGAACACCGTGGGACGGCCCTGCGGATCGCTGCGCGTGGTCACCTCGCCGACGGGCTTGTGGTAGCCGAGCACGGCGCGGGCCGCGGACGTCGCCCCCGCTGCGCCCGCTGCGCCGCCCGCGCCCGCCGGTCCCGGCACGGCTCCGAGGTCGACCTCGCGGCCGTCGACGGTGACGCGGTCGCCGACCGCGACCCTTTGGCCGAGCTCCGCGCGTGCGCCGTTCACCTGCACGCGACCCTCGCGGATCCAATCTTCGACCGCGCGCCGCGAGCCGAGACCGAGCCCGGCGAGGACCTTCTGCAAGCGTTCGGCGGCGGGCGGTGCGGACATGACGTCACGAATCATAACCGCCGTACGTTTGTGGGGTGGCGGGACCGCTGCTAGTCTGGTCACGGGGGTTCCGTCGCATGAAACTGCAGCAACTTCGCTATCTCGTCGCCGTCGCGGACGCGGGGCTCACCGTCACCGCCGCCGCGCAGTCGCTGCACACCTCACAGCCGGGCATCAGCAAGCAGCTGCGCCTGCTCGAGGACGAGCTCGGGCTGCGGCTATTCATCCGCCAGTCGCGCGCGCTGGTGCGCACCACCCCGGCCGGCGACAAGGTGATCGCGCGCGCCCGCGTCATCCTGCGCGAGGTCGCCAACATCCGCGGGCTCGCCGCCGAGATGCGCCGCGACGAGGAAGGCGCGCTGTCCATCGCCACCACCCACACCCAGGCGCGCTACGTGCTGCCGCCGATCCTGCGGCGCTTCCGCCGGAAGTTCCCCGGCGTGCGCGTGCACCTGCACCAGGGCACCTCCGAGCAGATCGCCGACATGGTGGCGCGCGAGCGCATCGACTTCGTGGTGGCGACCGGCACCGACCCGCTGTTCGAGGAGCTGGTGAGGATCCCGGTCTACCGCTGGCGGCGCGCCATCGTGGTGCCCGCGGCCCATCCGCTCGCGCGCGTCGCGAAGCCGACCTTCGCGCAGCTCGGTCAGCACCCGATCATCACCTACGCGTTCAGCTTCTCGGGACCGTCATCGCTGCTCGAGCTCTTCGCCAAGGCCGGCGTCACGCCCGACGTCGCGCTGACGGCCGGCGACGCCGACGTCATCAAGGAATACATCCGCGCCGGCTTCGGCGTCGGCATCCTCGCCGACATCGCGGTCAGGCCCGAGGACGATGACCTGCGCGTCATCGACGCCGCCCACCTCTTCCCGGCGCACACCACCTGGGTCGGTTTCCAGCGCGGCGCGCTGCTGCGCTCCTACATGTACGAGTTCATGCAGCTGCTCGGCAGCCATCTGCCGAAACGCCAGATCCAGGCCATCGAGCAGGCGGGGTCGCAGGAGGCGGTGGACAAGGCCATGGCCGGGGTGGAGATACCGTTCCTGCGCTGACGGACCGCCGGTCATAACCGTCGGTTATCAGCCCATCGCCAACCTGCCCGACGTCGGGCGGCGCGAACCCCTATCCTGCCGACGCGGACCTTCGACAAGCGATCACGACAGGAGACCCGACCCATGCGTCCCGAGACCATCGCCGTGCACGGCGGCTACAAGCCCGACCCCACCACCAAGGCCGTCGCGGTGCCGATCTACCAGACCACCTCGTACGCGTTCGACAGCGCGCAGCACGGCGCCGACCTCTTCGACCTCAAGGTGCCGGGGAACATCTATACCCGCATCATGAACCCGACCACGGACGTGCTCGAGCAGCGCCTCGCGCAGCTCGAGGGCGGCATCGGCGGGTTGGCGCTCGCCTCCGGCAGCGCCGCGGTCACCTACTCGATCCTCACCATCGCGGGCCAGGGCGACAACATCGTGAGCTCGGGCGCGCTCTACGGCGGCACCTACAACCTGTTCGCGCACACCCTGCCGCAGTTCGGCATCGAGGTGCGCTTCGCCGATTACTCGAAGCCCGCGGACTTCGAGCGGCTCATCGACGCGAACACCAAGGCGGTCTACTGCGAGTCGATCGGCAACCCGCTCGGCAACGTCACCGACTTCGCCGCGCTCGCCGAGATCGCGCACCGCCACGGCGTGCCGCTGATCGTCGACAACACCGTGCCCTCACCGTATCTCTGCCGTCCCTTCGACCACGGCGCCGACATCGTCGTGCAGTCGCTCACCAAGTACCTCGGCGGCCACGGCAACAGCATCGGCGGCGCGATCGTCGATTCCGGCAAGTTCCCCTGGGCCGAGCACAAGGAGCGCTTCCCGCGCCTCAACGAGCCCGACGTCTCCTACCACGGCGTGGTCTACACCGAGGCGCTCGGGCCGGCCGCCTACATCGGCCGCGCGCGCGTCGTGCCGCTGCGCAACATGGGCGCGGCGCTGTCGCCGTTCAACTCCTTCCTGATCCTGCAGGGCATCGAGACGCTGCCGGTCCGCATGGACCGCATCTGCGACAACACGCTCGCGCTCGCGCAGTTCCTGCGATCGCATCCGTCCGTGGGCTGGGTGAACTACGCCGGGCTGCCGTCCCATCCGCAGCACGCACTCGCGCAGAAGTACATGCGCGGCCGCGCCTCCGGCATCCTGACGTTCGGCGTGAAGGGCGGACGCGCGGCGGGCGAGAAGTTCCTCGACGCGCTGCAGCTCGTGATCCGGCTCGTGAACATCGGCGATGCACGCTCGCTCGCGACGCACCCCGCCTCGACCACGCACCGCCAGCTCTCGCCGGCGGAGCTCGCCAAGGCGGGCGTCAGCGAGGACATGGTGCGGCTCTCCATCGGGCTCGAGCACATCGACGACCTCAAGGAGGACATCGACCAGGCGCTGCGCGCCGCGGGCTGACGCCTCAGCGGTCCGCGTCCGCCGTCAGGCTTCAGCGGCGGCGGGGGCGGACTTTGGTCTTGGTCTTGGTCTTGACCTTGGACTTGGCTTTGGCCTTCGGCTCCGCCGTGGCCGCGGATACGCGCCGTGCGACCCTCGCCTTCGCCTCCTCCACCTGCTCCTGCAGCACGCGGAACAGGCCGTCGATGAACTCCTTGCGGTCGCCGGCGAGCCGCGCCTCGTCCTCGGGGCTGAAATCGAAGGCATCGATCTCGCCCGCGCCGAGGCTGCCTTGGCGCACCTGCAGCGCCTCCATGGCCGCGAGCCGTTCGCGCAGCGTCCAGACCTCGCTCGCCAGCACCACCACCATGTTCAGGATCTTGTCGATCGCGGGGTCGGCGAAGAAATACGGCCGACCGCCGCGGATGGTGCGCCGCATCGGCCGACGCTCGCCGCGCGTCCCGCCGCTCACTTGAAGGCCCCGAAGCAGTACCAGAGGATGCCGTCGGTCAGCCGTCCGGTCTTGTCGTTGTCGACGCCGAGCGGCCGCGTCGCCGCCTCGCGCCAGACCTGCTCGCCGTACCAGCCGATCGAGGGGATCACGAACTGCAGGTACCTCTTCGGGTCGAAGCCCGCACGGCGGCAGAGCTCCTCCGGCTTGCAGTCGCGGAACGGCTTGTAGAACGGCTCGTTGTTGTAGGCGCCGTCCCAATCGAGATAGAACGCGTCGTAGGGCGAGAGCTGCGAGTTCGGCGGCAGCTCCATGTGCAGCATCAGACCGCCCGGCTTCAGCACGCGGTAGGCCTCCGCCATCACCTTCTCGATGCCCTTGCGCGGCACCTCGTGCAGGAACATCGACGAGAACACCACGTCGAAGCTGCCGTCCGGGAAGTCGAGCGACTGCGCGTCCATCTGCTTGAAGTGGACGGCGCGGCCCTGCGCCTCGGCGCGCGCATGCGCGTAGCGCAGGCAGGGCGCGGCGACGTCGATGCCGTGGACCTCGGCCTCCGGGAAGTGGTCCTTCCAGGAGCCGGTGTTGTGGCCGATGGTGCAGCCGAGGTCGAGGATGCGGCGCGGCTTGAGGCCGGGGTACTTGAGCTTGATGAACCCCGCGATCGACTGGCCGATGTCGTCGAGGTTCTGGCCCATCAGGCCGAACGAGAACACCGCGAGCCCGTTGTCGTAGAGCGCGCCGGCGGCGAGGTCGCCGTCCTCGTATTCGCCGTCGTAGTTGCCGGCCATCAGGTGCACGTCGATGGCGGAGACGCTGCGCGGCACCGCGAGCGCCGGGTCGAGCGTCAGCGAGCCGCGGGCCTTGTGCGCGCCGCCGAGCTCCGCGGCCTTGTCCTTGAGCGCCGGACGGTTGCGCTCGAGCGGCGGGAACACCGACTGCCACACCATGTCCTGCGCCGTGACGCGCAGGCTCGAGTAGAACTTGAAGTACTCGTTCGGCTTGATCGCCTTGTGGACCTCGGGACCGTCCTTCGGACCGCGGCCGAGCGAGCGGCGGAACGCCGGTTCGACGTCGGCGTCCCACACCGCGCGCATGCCGTCCGCCATGTCGTTGAGGACGTGGGCGCGCAAGCCCGAGACGAAGTTCATCCGGGCCTTCTCGTCGCGGTTCTTGACGAGCTTCAGTTCGTGCTTGAGTTCGAGCATGGGTCTCCTCCGGGCCGACCCGCCGATGATGGCACAGGCCTCAGTGCGCGGCGAGAAGACGGCCGAAGCCTTCCATCCGGTCGGTGATGCCGTCCGCGCGCAGCGCGTGCCAATAGGTCGCGGCGTTGATGGCGACCACGGGTCTGCCGAGCCAGCGCTCGGCCTCGTCGGCGAGCCGCAGCATGGAAAGATTGGTGCCGACCTGCACGAGCGCGTCCACGTCCGGGCCGTCCAGCCCCCGCAGGACCTCGCGGCAACGGTCTTCGGTGACCTGCGCGATGGCGGTCCAGGAAGGGCAGCGCAGCGCGACATCCCTCACCGTCTCGATGCCGTGGTCGGCGAAGTAGCGGCGCACCTCGGCGTTGGCGACCGGGTAGTAGGGCGTGAGCAGCGCGATGCGGCGGATCCCGCCGAGCGCGGCGAGCGCCGCGGTGCAGGCGTGCGCGCCGACGGTCACGGGCACGCCCGCCTCGTCCTCGAGCCGGCGCGCGAAGGCGTCGGCCCCGGCCGCGCCGCCGTAGAAGGTGATGGCCGACATGCCCATCACCAGCCGCTGGGGCTTGCAGGTCATGACGCTGCGCACGGCGGCGATCACGTTGCCCGAGATCAGCTCCGTGGCCGCCATGAAGGTCGCATCGCTGATGGCGGTGGCGTCGGGGGTGAAGATGCGCGAGTGGTGGTTGGTGACGCCCCGCGGCCGCATCGCGTCGTAGTCGGGCTGCACCACCGTGTTGGTGGAGGGGGCGATCACCCCGTACACGCGGCGCCAGCCGAGCACATCCGTAGCCATGCGACGGACGTTACCACGCCGGACGGCGGCCTCCGATGCCGCCCTGCCGGACACCCTGGACATGCGTTGCGCGGGGCGCGGATCGGGGGAGACAATGCCGGCATGCAACGCTCGACCTTCGCGACCGTCCTCGCGCTCTCGCTCCTCACCGGCTGCGGTGAAGGCACCGTCCCCGACACGCCCGGCCCCGCCGTCGCCGCCGCTGCGCCGATGCCGTCGACGCCCCCCGGCGTCCCGGACACGCTGCGCATCGCCACGTGGAACATGGAATGGCTGATCGCACCGAACGCCTTCCGCAAGCTCGCCGCCGAGTGCGTGCCCGAGGGCGCCTCGCCCGGCCCGCGCCGCCGCTTCATCCCCTGCAACGTGGCCGAGCAGAAGGAGCGCAGCACCGACGACTACCGGGCCATCACCCGTTACGTGCGCGACCTGCGCGCAGATGTGATCGCGCTCCAGGAGGTCGACGGCGTCGATGCCGCGCGCCGCGTGTTCGAGGACCACGATTTCTGCTTCACGCGCCGCGAGGCCGTGCAGAACACCGGCTTCGCCGTCCGCAAAGGCGTGCCGCACCGCTGCGGTGCTGACTTCGTGGAGCTCTCGCTCGATGGCCGCGTGCGGCGCGGTGCCGAGCTCATCGTGTACCCGGGCGAGCCGCGCGAGATCCGGCTGCTCTCGGTGCACCTGAAGTCCGGCTGCGCCCGGCCGCCGGTCGACGGTCCGCGCGAGGCCTGCACGGTCCTCGCCCGCCAGGTGCCGATGCTCGAGCGCTGGATCGACCAGCAGGCCGCGGCCGGCCGGCGCTTCGCGGTGCTCGGCGACTTCAACCACGACCTGCTCGGCGGCAGCGGCCCGGCGCGCAACGAGGCGGGCGGGGTCCGCAATCTTTGGGCGGAGATCGACGACGGCGACCCGCCGGGCGCGCGCCTCGTCAACGTGGCCTTCGGCCAGCGCTTCCAGAACTGCCACCCCGGCCAGAACCACCGCGCCTACATCGACCACGTGGTGCTCGGCGAGAAGCTCGCCGTCTGGCGCGTGCCCGGCTCGTTCGTGCGCCTCACCTACGAGCCGCGCGACGCGCTGCAGCGCAAGCTGCCGGACCACTGCCCGGTCGGCGTCGACCTGCGCCCGACGACCTGATCGCCGGCGCGCCGTACGACCCCGGGGGACCCGCCATGCTCGACCTCGTCTTCGAAGGCGCGACGCTCATCGACGGCACGGGGTCGCCGCCGCGCACCGCCGATGTCGGCGTCGAGGGCGGCCTCATCCGCGAGGTCGGGCGCATCTCCGGCGCCGCCCGCGAGCGCATCGACGCGCGCGGCGCCTGGCTCACACCGGGCTTCGTCGACCTGCACACCCACTACGACGGGCAGGCGAGCTGGGACGAGACCTTCAGCCCGAGCGTGCACCACGGCGTCACCACGGTGCTGTTCGGCAACTGCGGCGTCGGTTTCGCGCCGCTCGCGCCCGGCGACAAGCGGCGCGCCGTCGACGGCCTGATATCTTTGATGGAGGGCGTCGAGGACATCCCGGGCGTCGCGCTCGCCGAAGGCGTGCGCTTCGACTGGCGCTCCTTCCCCGAGTACCTCGACGCGCTCGAACGCCTGCCGCACACCCTCGACTTCCTGGTGCAGGTGCCGCACGACCCGCTGCGCATGGCGGTGATGGGCGAGCGCGCCCTCGCCCACGAGGCCGCCACCGCCGAGGACATCGCCGCGATGCAGCGGCTGCTCGCCGAGGCGCTCGACGCCGGCGCGGCCGGCTTCTCGACGGGACGCACCGACAACCACCGCACCACGGCGGGACTCGCCACGCCGGCGGCCGACGCCACCGCTGCCGAGCTCGCGGGGCTCGCGCAGGTGTTCCGCGGCCGCGACCGCGGCGTGCTGCAGATGGTGAGCGACTTCGACCTGCTGCACGGACCCGAGCGCTTCGACGCCGAGTTCGACCTCGTCGAACTGCTGGCGCGCGAAGCCGGCCGTCCGCTCTCGATGACCTGGATGCAGCGCGACCCCGGCGGCGCGCAGTGGCAGGCCATCCGCGCGCGCACCGAGGCCGCCGTCGCCGCCGGGCTGCCGCTGTGGCTGCAGGCCGCGCCGCGCGGCATCGGCGTGCTGCTCGGTCTCGACACCCGCTTCCATCCGCTCATGGGCCACCCGGGCTACGTCGAGATCGCGGCCTTGCCGCGGGCCGTGCGCGCGGCAGCGCTGCGCGACCCCGCGCGCAAGGCGCGCATCCTCGCCGAGCGCCCGGGCAAGCTGTCGGGCGACGGCACGCCGGTGCCTCCGATCGTCGACCTGATGCTGGCGCGCATCGACCTCATCAGCGCACGCATGTTCCCGCTCGATGCGGGCTACGAGCCCACGCTCGCGCAGAGCTTCCTCGCGCGCAGCCGTGCCCGCGGCTGCAGCCCGCTCGAGGCGATCTACGACCACCTCGCCGCGGACGACGGCAGCGCGCTCATCCACTTCCCCATCTTCAACTACAACGACGGCTCGCTCGCTGCGGTGGCGCAGATGCTGGCGCATCCGCGCGCGCTCTACGGCCTGTCGGACGCCGGCGCCCACGTCGGCACCATCAGCGACGCGAGCACCACCACCTTCCTGCTCGCGCATTGGTGCCGTGACCGCGCCGAGGGCCGGCTCGCGCCCGAGCGTGCGGTCGAGATGCTGACGCGCCGGAACGCGCGCCATCTCGGTCTCGCCGACCGCGGCATCGTCGCCCCGGGGCTGCGCGCCGACCTGAACCTCATCGACCCCGCGCGCCTCGGCTGCGGCACGCCCCAGCTCGTCGACGACCTGCCGGGCGGCAGCCGCCGCCTGCTGCAGAAGGGCGAGGGCTACATCGGGACCTGGGTCGCCGGCGCGGCGGTCGCGCGCGGTGGCGAGGTGACCGACGCGCGCCCCGGGCAGCTCGTCCGCCTGCGTTGATGCGCCTGCGTCGATCCGCCTGCGTCGACAGGTGTGCGGTGAATCGCACAGACGGCGCGAGCGCTCCTCGTTGAGATACGCGGCACGGGGGTCTGCCGGACTCGCCACTACGGGGGTAGAGCATGAACGATCCAACCGCGCTGACCGCGCGGCCGCCGAAGCGACACGGCACCAACGGTGAGCTCGTCGTCTTCGAGATGATGGCGGACATCGAATCCTTGATCCGCCGCAAGCTCGGCCGTTCCTTCACGCGCGAGAGCTGGCCCATCATCCAGGCCTTGCATCGCGCCAACCTCGTCGGGCGGGAGCTGAGCCTCTCCGAGCTTTGGGTCGCGTCCGACCAACCGTTCTCCACCACGGTCGACTGCATCGAACGCCTCGCGGTGGCGGGGCTCGTGGAATGCGAGCCCGAGGTGCTGGCCCGCCATGAGGACGGGCGCGTGGCGCTGACCGCAGCCGGGGCGCAGCGCGCGGAAAGCCTCGCGCAGGACCTCGTCGAGACGATGACGCGCAGTTTCAGCCGGGCCGGGCTCGACCCCTTCGCGCGGCACGGCGTGCGCCGCGCCACCGATCAGGCCCGGAAGTAGATCCCGCGACGATCGAGGGCGCGCGCGAGCAGGCCGTAGGCGAGCACCATCGCCACCGCATAGAGGAACGACGCAAGGCGCGGGTCGGCGGACCAGGGCTCGAAGCCGTGCCGGTACAACCACTGCAGCGGTGTCAGCGTCGCTGCCGCCGCGGCATCCGCGCCCGGCAGCGTCGCCTCCGCCGGCAGGCGCCACAGCGACAGCAGGCGCGGCACGAGACCGCTCAGCGCGAACACCAGCAGCGCGTTGCGACCGAAGGCCTCGCAACCGCGGACCAGCACGCCGGCAGGCCCGCGGAAGTCGCGCCGCACGCCCGGCCGGCCGTCGAGCAGCGCCGCGAGCGCGGCCATCGTCAGCACGGCGAGGCCGGTCGTGTAGAGCACGTAGCTCGGCGTCCAGATCTTTTTGTTGAGCGGCAGCGCGAGGCTCCACACGAGTCCGGCCGCGACCAGCACCGCAGCGGTCACGAGCAGCGGCCGCCACCAACCCGGATTGGCAGTGCGACGCGCGAGCCGCACACCCACCACGAAGCCGAGCAGCACCTGCGCGACGGCGGGCAGCGTGCTCGCGAGGCCCTCGGGGTCGAACGGCACGCCCTCGCCCTGGTAGAGATGCGACGGCCCGAGCAGCGCACGGTCGAGCGCGGTGCCGAAGAACCCCTCGAGCGAGTACGGGTCCGGCCCCTGCGCGAACGCCCACAGCGCCGCCCAGTAGCCGAGCAGCAGCGCTGCCGCCGCCCATAGGGCAGCGCGCACTCCGCCCCACCACGCGATGACCGCGGCCACGCCGAAGCACAGCGCGATGCGCTGCAGCACGCCCATGATGCGCAGCGTGTCCGGGTCCCGCGCCACCAGCGCGCCCGCCTCGTCCCAACGCACGAAGGGCGCGGCGTTCAGCAGCAGACCGATGCCGAAGATCAGCAGCGAGCGCTGCGCGACACGCCGTGTGAACGCCCCGGCGGAGAGCCGCTGCAGCGCCGGCATCACCAGCGCCAACGAGGCGCCCACGGCGAACAGGAAGAACGGGAACACGAGATCGGTGGGGGTGCAGCCATGCCACGGGGCGTGGGCGAGCGGCCCGTAGAGGTGCTGCCAACTGCCGGGGTTGTTGACGAGGATCATCCCGGCGACGGTCGCCCCCCGGAACGCGTCGAGCGCCCGATCCCTGCCGCCCGCCCCGCTGCCGCCTGCCCCGCTGTCACCCGTCATTGACACCCCTCCAGTCGAAGCGACCCCCCATTTCGTATTATCATGGGAAATTGACCCGGGGCCCGACCGTTTGGAAGGGCCCCGTCCACATCCCCCCCAAGCAGCGCTGGCTGCCACGCGAAACGGAACCTGCCATGCCCCGCACAACGCCCCTCGCCGACATCCGCAACATCGGCATCATCGCCCACGTCGACGCCGGCAAGACGACGACGACCGAGCGCATCCTGTACTACACGGGCCGCAAGCACACCATCATCGACATCCACGACACGAAGGACCTCAAGACCTCGACGACGACGGATTACCTCGAGCAGGAGCAGAAGCGCGGCATCACCATCCAGTCCGCCGCGGTCTCGACCTTCTGGCGCAAGAAGAAGATCAACGTCATCGACACCCCGGGGCACGTCGACTTCACCATCGAAGTGAACCGCTCGCTGCGCGTGCTCGACGGCGCGGTCGTGGTGTTCGACGGCGTGGCGGGCGTGGAGCCGCAGTCCGAGACCAACTGGCGCCTCGCCGACAACTACGACGTGCCGCGCCTCTGCTATGTCAACAAGATGGACCGCAGCGGCGCCTCGTTCACGCGCTGCGTCGACATGATCAAGAAGCGCCTCGGCGCCCGTCCGCTGCCGGTGCAGATCCCGATCGGCTCCGAGGACAACTTCAAGGGCATGATCGACCTCGTCGAGATGAAGGCCCTGGTGTGGGACTCCGACGACAAGGACGCCCAGTGGCAGATCCTCGACGTCACGCCGGACCTCGCCGACAAGCTCAACATCACGGTGCCGACCGACCGTCAGCTGCTCGCCAAGGTCGAGGACTACCGCAAGGAGCTCATCGACACCTGCCTCGAGATGGACGACGCCGCGATGGAGGCCTATCTCCTCGAGGAGAAGGCGCCCTCCGTCGAGACGCTGCGCGCCTGCCTGCGCAAGGGCACCATCACCTCCGCGTTCAACCCGGTGCTCTGCGGCTCGTCCTACAAGAACAAGGGCGTGCAGCAGGTGCTCGATGCCGTCGTCGACTACCTGCCGGCGCCGACCGACGTCGCCGCCATCAAGACCGTCGACGCCGACGGCAACCCGATCGGTGAGCGCCTCTGCTCGGATGACGAGCCGTTCTCGGCGCTCGCGTTCAAGGTCATCAACGACGCCTACGGCGCGCTGACCTTCGTGCGCGTGTACTCGGGCGTGCTGACCAAGGGCATGTCGGTCACGAACACCACCCGCGGCAAGCGCGAGAAGATCGGCCGCATGGTCGAGATGTTCGCCAAGGAAGCGAACCCCATCGAAGAGGCCCGCGCCGGCGACATCATCGCGCTGGTCTCGCTCGCCGAGACCGACACCGGCGACACGCTCTGCGACACCGACCACCCGGTCGTGCTCGAGCGCATGCGTTTCCCCGAGCCCGTCATCAGCGTCTCCGTGCAGCCCAAGGTCAAGGGCGAGCTCGAGAAGTTCGGCGCGGCGCTCGGCAAGATGGTGCGTGCCGACCCCTCGCTGCGGCTCGAGACCGACCGTGAGACGGGCCAGACCATCCTGCGCGGCATGGGTGAGCTGCACCTCGACGTGACGCTCGACCGCATGCGCACGGAGTTCAACGTCGAAGGCGTCATGGGCGAGCCCCAGGTCGCCTACCGCGAGGCCTTCACCAAGCCCATCGAGCAGCAGTACGTCCACAAGAAGCAGACCGGCGGTTCCGGCCAGTTCGCCGAGGTGTGGATCAAGTTCGAGCCGCTCGAGCGCGGCCAGGGCTTCGTGTTCGAGGATGCGACCGTCGGCGGCTCCGTGCCCCGCGAGTACGTGCCCTCGGTCGAGAAGGGCCTCAAGATGCAGCTCGAGGAAGGCGTGCTCGCGAAGTTCCCGACCGTGGACTTC
>JBBAPM010000030.1:0-15129 GCA_040400835.1 Steroidobacteraceae bacterium | reverse complement strand
GCCACGAAGTTCGTGCCGTTCGCCGCAAGCTCGTAGAAGCGCAGCGGCGTCGTGTTGCTCAGCGACACCGGCGCCGAGAAGGTCGTCGCGCCCGTTACACCGAGCGTGCCGCCGATGGTGGCGTTGTTGGTGACGGCGAGCGAGTCGAGCGTCGCAAGGCCCGAGCTCGACAGCGTGGTGAACGCGCCGGTGCTCGGCGTGCCCGCACCGATCGGCGTGCCGTTGATGCTGCCGCCGGTGATGGTCGCGTTGCCGGTGGTCATCGACGCGAGCGTCGCCAGACCCGAGGTCGACAGCGTCGTCGTCGCGATGCCGCCGTTGGCCGTGAGCGCACCGGTCATCGTCGTCGCACCGGTCACCGCCAACGGGCCGCCCACGGTGGTGGTCGAGTTGGCGTTGCCGATCGTGGTCGGCGCCGTGCCCGTGGTGTTGATCGTCGTCGCACCCGTTATCGCTGCGCCGCCGTTGAGCGAGGCGAGACCCGTGACGCTCAGGGTGCTGCTGAGCGTCGTCGCACCCGTGACGCCGAGCGCGCCGCCGATGGTGGCGTTGGTCGTGACGCCGAGCGAGTCGAGCGTCGCAAGACCCGAGCTCGACAGCGTGGTGAACGCGCCGGTGCTCGGCGTGCCCGCACCGATCGGCGTGCCGTCGATCGCGCCGCCGGTGATCCGCGCGTTCGCGGTGATGAAGCTGCCGGCGGTCAGCGCACCGGCGAAGTTGCCGGCGCCGTCGGCAGCGATGCGGAAGCGCTCGATGTTGTCGGTGCGGAAGGCCAGCGGTCGCGGATCGGTGGTCCCGAGGAAATTCGCGTCGGTGGTGCCCGCGTTGCCGGCGAGCCGCCACGCGACGTCGCCGACATCGTTGAGGATATCGACATCGTTGTAGTTGACCACGCGGCCGAAGATGTCGACCACCGGGAAGCGGTACTGACCGGCGTTGTCACCGCTGACGACGCGTCCGAACAAGGGCGCCCCGTCGAACACGCTGCGCAGGCCGATGGTGGGGTTGCCATTGATGCCGTCGCCGTTGGTGACCGACAGGGTGTTGGTGCCATCGGCCTGCAGCGCGACGCCGCGGATGGCGACGCCGTCGTTGACCATCAGACCGGTGGAGGCGGCGTTGGACACCCCGACGCGGTCGATCAGCGCCGGGCGGTTGTTGATATCGGCCCAGGGGATGCCGGACACGGCGGAGACCTCGCCCCCGTCGGCGCGAAGGTAGCCCGTGTCGCCGCCGACCTTCAGCGAGCCGGTCTCGACGCGGTTGAATTTACCGAGGTCTACCCGACCGTCGTTGTCGGCGTCGCCGGTGTCGCCCGAGGCGTTCTCCCAACCCGCGTCGCCGAGGCGGTAAAGCCGCTGTTGGCCGGTCACCCAACGCATGGTGCCGACGGGCAGGCCCGACGGCAGCTCGCCCACGGTGGCGACCTGCTGGATCACGGTGTCGGTAGTGGCCGCTTCGATGGTCGCGGCGGAGAAGGTCGCGACGTAGTCGTCGCCCGAAGCGCCGTTTTCGCGCGTGCCGGTGCGACGGTTCGCGCTGTCGAGGACATCGTCGCACTCGGTCTGGAACCGGCCGTCGAGACCCGCGAAGATGACGCCGACCATGACCGGGGTGTTCGCCTTCGCGTTGCGGCCGCGACCGGGCTTACCCGCCGCGCAGTAGCCGAGCGGCGTACCGAAGTCATCGGTGCGCGGCGCACCGAGGTTGGCCGGCACGAAGCCGCCGGCATTGGGCGCCGTGACCGAAGACCTGCCCTGCACGGCCGAGAAACTGAGGTTGGGGTTGGGCAGGTTGAGCTGCGAACCCGCCGCGCGAGCGGCGATGACCGTCGCGGCGGTGCGCGCGTTCATCTGGCCTTGGCGGATCTTCTGGACGCGGGCTTCGAGGATGGAGATCGCGCTGGCGGTCTGGGCGCGGGCCTCGCCGGCACCGAACAGCAGCACGCCGAGCGCGGCGGCGCTCAGCGTGAAGAGGATCGGCCGGAGGCTGCGCGGTACCATCGCTGCTAACCCGCGGACCGCTTGGCCAGGTAGTAGCGCAATGTGGTTGTCGCGCCGGTCTCGGTGACCGTCATCTCGTCCGTGGAGTAGGTCCGGGCGAGCCGGTTGATGGTCGACCTGCCGAGGGACGAGTCGACCTGGGTCTCGACATAGACGGCGTCGTCGACGGCCGGGTCGGTGCCGGCGAAGTCGTTGAAGTACTCGTACGGCGAGAAGCCGCTCGGCGGCCGCGGCAGGAAGATGCCGCTCGAGCCGTCGAAGAGCGGCATAGCCGGATCCGTGCCCATCGGGCAGGCGACATTGTCGAGGGTGTTGTTCCCCGCGCCGGTGGGCTGCGGCGGGAACAGGATGCCGGAGGAGAGATCGTCCGCGCTGATGAGCGCCGAGCAGGTCATGACCTGGACGCGGATGCTCTGGACATTGTCCTTCAGGCGGGTGAGGGAGTCCTCGACATACTTGGCCTCGGCCTGCTGTTCGTTCATGCGACTCAGCGCCGCGGTGATGATGCCGAGGATGATCAGGGCCGTCATGAGGTAGCCCATGATGAAACCGCGCGACCGACGCGCAGCCATGCCCTGCCCGCTGCGCCGGAGGCGCCGGGGAGCCGGAAGCTGCTGGGAGCGGTGGGCGGTCATCGGCCTCTCGTGTCTCTCTCTCTTGGCGGACGACCCCGCGCCCCGGAAAACCGGGACGCGGGGTTCCCGCGGTTCAGACTTCCAGACTGTCGATCAGGTCATCAGACCGCGTCGACCACGACCACACGGAAGTACGTGTTGTCGTTATCCGCATGGCATCCCTCGCGCCAGCCGAGCCCAGCCGCAGCGGTCAAGGTGGCCGGGATGGTGGCGGTGACGACCTCGGCGTTGACGACGTTGTTGATGCGCCGGCAAACGGATTCAGCGATGCCGCGGATCTCAACGATCTGCTCACTGCCACCACTGCCGGCTCCGCTGACCGCCGTGGGGGCGGGCCACTCAAAACCCGGCGGAGTGGCAGGGGCCTCCCGGACGGAAACCGGGAAGCGCGGCTCCGAAGCGAGGTAGCGCAGCGCGGGATCCCAAAGCGCCACAGCGGTCGAGGTGCTGGTGGCGCTGAACAGGATCTGGGTGTTCGCCTGCGCCGGGTCGACGCCATCGGCGATGGCGCGGTTGACGCCGTTCTGGAGGTCGTTGCCGACCTTCAGGACATAGGTCGCGTTGATCTTGGCTTCCTCGGCATCGGCCGAGGTCTGGTTGTCCTGGTTGGCGAGCGAGAACGCCGCCACCACGACCGCGATGATGACCAGTGCGAACAGGATCGCACCCTGGATGAAACCGCCCTGACGGCGGCGCGGCGCGAAGCCACTGTTGCGTAGGTACATCTTCTCCCTCCCGCCCCGCAGGGCGTTGTTTATTCCCCGGCGTTTATGACTGCCTGCGCCGCCGGGGGTTCAATATCCGGTCCGCGCAGCCCGGACCTTCCCCTAGTTATCGTCCGATCACAGCTTCAACTTGATCTGCGCCTTCTCGCGCCGCTCCAGCAACTCGTCGTTGAACCGGCGCTGGGCGATCAGGCCACGGATCTCTTCTTTGATCTCTTTAGTCTGCTCCGGCTTCTTGCCGGCCCGCACCTGCTCGATGTGGAGGATGAGGAATCCATCACGGACCCGCACCGCGCGCAGATAGTCCCCGGCCTTGGCGCTCGCGACCAGCTGGCCGAGGCCGTAAGGGGTGTTGGCGAGCGGGATGAAGCCGTCGCCCTCGGCCGGGACCGGCTTGAACTTGGCCTTGGCCTCGGCATCGTTGGCGGCGATGTTGCGCTCCATCGTGGCCGCGTCGATGTCGTCCTGCGTGAGGTAGTAGTTGAGCTTGTAGGAGGCGTAGTCGGCATCCTTGACCTGCTCCTTGTAGAACTGGTCGATGTCCTTGTCGGTGACCGCCTGCAGCAGCTCCGCACGGCGGCGCTGCAGATAGAGGTTGGCGAGGACCTCACGCTCGGCCGCGGCCTTGGCGGCCTTGGCGGCTTCGGGGTAGAGCTCGTTGGCGGCCTCGGCGGCGAGCAGGCGGGTCACATAGCGGTCGACGGCCACGGCGCGGTCGAGGCCGTTGACGGTCGCCGGGGCGACCTCCTCCGCCGTGATGGCCTTGCCGTTCACCTCGGCGAGCACGCGCAGACCGTCCTCCGGTCGTACCGAGGGCCGGGACTGCTGCGCCGACGCGTCGGTCGCGGCAGGCTTGGCGCCGAGGCCCGGCAGATTGCCCTGCGAGTACAGATACCAACCGCCGCCCGCGAGGGCGGCGACCGCCAGCGCGACGAGACCCAGCTTGGCGGGGTTGCGCGACGGGGTCGACTCGGTGGTGTCGGTGGTGTCGGTGTTGGGGGTGTCGTTCTGGTCGGTCATTGTTCGAACTCCGCGGTTTGGATGTAGCCTTGGATGTCGGCTGAGGCGACAAGTTCGCCACCGCAATCCTGTAGGCAGATGGAATCGGCCTCCCAGACCACATTCTTGCTGTAGGACTGGAGGTTGTTGAGAGCGTAGATCCAGATCTCGTAGGCGCCCGGGTTGTTGATGACGACGCGCATCTTCTGGCCGTCCTCCGCGACGATGACGCGCACGCCCGGCACGAGACCGGCGATGATGCCGCCGTAGCGGGTGTAGTCCTCGGCGGTGAGCGGCGTGCGGCCGAGTTTGACCTTCACGGCCTTGTCGCCGGAGACCGCCTTGGCCTTCGAGTAGGCGGCGACCGCGCGGCTGACCGCGTCGCCGGCGAAGATGGTGCCGATGAGCGCGGTGCCGACGAGCACGATGGCGAGCGGCCGCAGCCGCCCGAGGACATTCAGCGCGATCGTGACCTGGTTCTGGAAGGAGCCCGCCATCAGCGCGCCTCCCCTGCAGTCGCGGCATCCGCGGAGGCGGGCGCGGGGCTCGCGTCGGCGACCTTGGACTTGTCGCCCTCGCCCACGATCCTGCCGCGGCGGATGCGCACCATGCCGTCCCCGGCGAGTTCGGCGCGGGCGTCGCGGCCGTAGTTGGTGACGATGTCGCGGGTGACCCACTCGGGCACCATCACCTCGAAGGCTTCCTTGCGGCCGTTCATGCGGTAGCGCTCGATCCAGCCGCCGGTCCTGACGGTGTTCGAGGCGACCTTCTGCAGCATGTTCACCTGCTCGGCGAGCGGCGAGGTGAGGTTGAGGTCGGCGGTGAACTGCTGCAGCGCGAGCTCTTTCTGGCCGCTGGTGCCGGCGGCCTTGGTCTCGTAGTGGGCGGCGAGCGCCCCGGCACCGAGGTAGGCCGCGCCCATCACCGCGGTGATGACACCGGCGATGCGGGTCACGCGCTCGGAGGTGGTGTCGACGCGCTGCTGCAGCGCGGCGTAGGCCGAGGTGAGCGGATAGCCGTCCTCGACGCCGCCGACATCGAACTCGGCGAGACCTTGCTCGGCGATGGTCTCGGAGATGATGTCGCGGTCGTTGTAGAGCAGCCGCAGCTGCGTACCGCTGAAGAGCGCCGCCGCCGAGCGCTCGCCGAGCGAGAGCACATAGGCGCCGGGACCGCGGTGCGCGGGATGGCCGGGCAGCGCGGCGGTGAGCGGCAGCTTCGGATCGAGCACCGACGCCAATATCCTGGAGGGCGCGGCGAAGTAGAGGATGCGCTTCATGACGGGCTCGCGCACGCTCACGGTGTGGACATCCTCGGTGCCCAGGATGTCGCGCGCCACCAGCGCCACCGCGGCCTCGGCGTTCACGCCGGCGAGCGGCAGCGCCCCGGCGATCATGTGGCCGAAGACCTCGTCGAAGCTGTCCTGTGCGAACACGGTGGTCATCTCGTCAGCCCCCGGACTTCGACATCATCATCTTGTTCTGCACATACACCGCATACAGCGTGAACATCACCGCGATGCCCGAGTAGAGCATCGAGGCGACGAACATCCAGAGGGCGAATTTCTTGGAGGCGGCGAGCGCGATGCCGTCGCGGCGCTCGGCGATGCGCTCGAGCACCTCGCCGAGCTCGCGCTGGGTGTTGTGCGAGGCGATGAGCATGGACTCCGAGGAGTTCAGCATGGGAGAGTTCAGGGCGCGCGGGATGGTCTCGCCGGTCTCGACGCGCCGCACGGCGTTCAACCAGAACTCGCGCACCTCGCGGTGCCCGGTGCCCGCCGCGGCGGTGCCGGCGGCCGGCAGGAGGGGCACGCCGCCGCGCAGCATGGACGAGGCGACGGTGAAGCTGGTGGAGATGGCGGCGTTGAGCAGCGCCGTACCGAGCGAGGGGATGCGGGACATGACGGCATCGGCCTTGTCGCGGATGGAGCGGACATTGGCGGCGTAGCCGTACAGGCCGACCATCACCAAAGCGAGCATGACGACCGTGCCGCCGATGAGCAGGTCGTTGACGAGATAGGCCTGGTCGACGAGCTTCCGGAAGGCCTCGCGCTCGGCCTCCGTCTCGCCCACGTCGTTGCCGGAGCCGATGAGGGTCGGCAGCAGGCTGAAGCGCAGGCCGATGATGGCGGTGACGGCGAAGCCGATGTCGAGCAGCGTCCAGGACACGGCGCCGAACATCGCCTTGATGCCGTTGCTGGTCTTCTCGTAGTGGCTGGCGGCGGCGTTCAGCGAGTCCTTCATGCGGCCGGTGCGCTCGCCCGCCTCGATGATGGAGATGGTGCTGGCGTCGAAGAACCCGAGCGCGCGCATCGCCTCCGGGAAGGTACCGCCGGTGCGCAGCACCGTCAGCGCGGGGTTCAGCTGGGCGCGGTCCGCGCCGCTCTCGCCGTCGATCACCATCTCGAGCGCGCGCGCGGCGCTCATGCCGCCCTTGACGTTGTAGTTGATGGCCTGCAGCAGTTGGAGCTTGTAGCCGCGGTTCACGCTGGAGAGCCAGGGCGGCCTCGGGCGCATCTGCTTGACCTCGAGCGGCAGCCCGCCGCGCTGGCGGATCTCGCTGATGATGCTGCGCGCATCGGGAGAGGCCAGCAGCGTGGCGTGGCGGTAGAACCCGGGCACATCCTTGTCGGGCTGCGCCATGAGGTTCTCGGGGCGGGGCATGAGGTAGACGACGCGGAAGTTGTGCATGGCGGCGCCCTTCAGACCCCGAGCACGCGGCGCGCGGAGATGGCATCCACCACGCCCGCGTCGAGCAGCAGCTGCAGGGACTTCGCGCGGCTCTGGAAGTGCACGCCCTTCATGTCGCGCGCCTTGAAGAAGGCGTTGTTCGACTGCTCGAGCAGGTGCGCGAGCTCGATGCGGAGCTCCTCGTCGTTGGGGAGGCTCAGCACCTCGTAGGCGAGCACGCGGCCGCGGTAGCCGAGGCCCTCGCAGCTCGGGCAACCGACGGCCATCCGCAGGTTCGCTCCCGGACGGTATTCGAGGCCGGTACCGTCGAGCGCTTGGCGGATGGCCTCGCCGTCGCCGGCGTTGGCGTGGCGCGCGCAGCCGCAGAGGCGCTTGCAGAGGCGCTGGTTGAGCAGGGTCTTCAAGGAATGGGCGAGGACGAACAGCGCCTCGGGCTTGGTGCCTTCGTCGAAGAAGCTGACGAAGCGCTCGAAGGTCTGCAGCGCGGTGACGGCGTGGATGGTGGCGAGCACCAGGTGGCCGGACTCGGTGAACTTCAGGGCGGCGCGCGCGGAGTCGCCGTCGCGGATCTCGCCGAAGATGATGATGTCGGGGTCCTGACGCAGGATGGAGCGCTCGACATCGGCGGCGCGCTGGTCGAGCATCTGGTTGAGCTGGATCTGGCGGGCGAAGGGCAGCACGTACTCGACGGGGTCCTCGACGGTGACCACGTTCACGCGGTCGCGCGGGAAGCGCTGCGCCATGGTGTAGAGCGTCGTGGTCTTGCCGGAGCCGGTCGGGCCGGAGAGCAGCACGAGACCGCCGGCCTTGCCGAAGACCTCGGAGTGGCCGCGCAGCAGCTTGATCATCGCGGGGTCGGCGGGGAACAGCGACTCCATGCCGGGCATGCCGTCCGGGTCGAGGATGCGCATGGCGATGGTCTCGCCGAGCGCGAGCGGCTGGCTGGCGACGCGCACATCGATGCCGCGGCCCTGGAACTCGAAGGAGAGACGGCCGTCCTGGGAACGGCGGCTGTCCGAGGCGTCCATGCCGGCGTCGGTCTTGATGCGCATGAAGAGCGCGCGCATCAGGCGCTCGGACAGCTGGTGTCTCTGTTGCAGGTCGGAGTCGATGCGGTAGCTGATCCAGCTGTCCGGGTCCGGCCGCGCGTCGAGGTGGATATCGGAGGCGCGCAGGCGCAGCGCCTCGGTGAGCATGGCGCTGATGGCGGCCTTGAGCTGGGAGCCGGACATGTCGTCCATGCGCAGGCGCGCGAGCACGGGCTCCAGCACCGCCCCCTCGGCGGCGACGCGGCGCAGCGACTGGCGCGCCTCGCTGACATCGACGGGGATGATGCGCAGGCCGCGCACGCGTATGGCGCAGGCGTCGATGATGGTGGCCTTCTGCGCGGCGTTGAGAGGACGCGCCGCCTTGACGACGAGGATGTCGCGCTCGACGGTGACCGGCGCGACGAGCAGTTTTTCGCAGGTCTTGAGCGGCAGCAGCTGCATGGCCGTGACCGGCGTGGCGTTGCGGTCGCCGACGGGCTCGTTCGGGTCGACCTCGTGCAGGCGGACGGACTCGGCGAGCTCGCGGCTCAGGAAGCGGTCGCGGACGAGGATGTCGAGCAGCGTGGCACGGCCGCCCATCTCGAGGATGGCCTGCTGCTTGCGGCGCGCGACATCGACCTGCGCGCGCGTGAGGAAGCCCTCGGCGATGAGGGAGTCGAGACCGGCGTTCAACAATTCCGTGGCGCGCGACTCGCCGCCCGCGATGGACTTCGCGGCGACGGCGGTCAGGGTCTCGGCGGTGGCGCTCATGGGTTGTTGTTGTTCGATGACGGGCTGCCGTTGGTGCCGGAAGCGCCTTCGGAGCGCGAGCCGATCCCGCGCTGGGTGTCGCGTGCGTCGCGGAAGGCGCTGCCGTCGATGCCACCGTTCGGCGCGATCAGCACGGGCGGGGTCGGCGGCGAGGACTGCACCGAGTCGACGCTGCCGCGGAAGGCCACGGGGAAGCCGCGGTCCATGAGGTCGAGCGGGTCGTAGTTGCCGGGCGGGATGTCGGTGACATCGAACAGCGTCACGGTGGTGTCGCGGACCCGCACGAGCAGACGGGTGCGGTCGAGGTAAGGCAGCACCTCGCCGTTGCGCACCACGAACATCTGCGAGCGCAGACCGCCGGCGCCACCGCCGGAGAAGCTGGACGATGAGCTGCTACCGCCGCTGACGCCGCCGCCACCGCTGGAACCGCCGCCACCACCCGCGGACGCACCGCCGCCCGCGACCGATCCGCTCGCGGAGGACGGCAGCGGCTGGACCTGCCGGAATTCGGCGCTGCGCAGCACGGCGCGGTCACCGATGACCGCGGAGACATACAGGTTGGAGAGCTGCTCGGACAGCGGCTTCTCGTCCTCGCGCTCGGACGGCAGACCCTCGCCGTCGATGGCGCTGCCCGGTCGACCGGTGCGGGCGGGCGACGCGGCGGCGCCGCGGGCCTGCGGATCGGCGGCGGGCTGCTGCTGCCCGGCCGGGGGCGCCGTACGCTGCGGGCGCATCAAGGGGTTCGGGATGGCCTGCGACCATGCCGCAGCGACGGGCAGCACCGTAAGCAGCGCTGCCGAGACGATCAGCCGGGAATTTGACGATATGTTCATCCGCCGTCTCCGGCATGCAATACGCGTACCACCGCACAGGGGTCGCCGGCGCGGCGGACATCGGAACAGAGTCGCTGCACGGTTTCACGGCCCATGGGAGGCGAACGCAGCAGCCAAAGCAACTGGTCCCCGAACTTCTCGCGGGCGACCTCGGGCTGCATGGACCGCAGGCCCGGGTGCGTGGTCTGGAGGATGGCCCAAGCAGCGCGGGCGGCGTCCTCGCCGCTCCGGTAGGCGCCGAACTGGGCGCGGTAGGTCTCACCCGCGCTGGCCGTGCGGGTGATGGGCACCACGGGCGGCGGCACCACGGGCGGCGGCACCACGGGCGGCGCCGCTTCCGGCATCGCCGGGGCCTGTACGACGCGCTCCACGGGCAGCGCCTGGACGGCGATCGGCTGCATCGCCACCGGCTCGGCGGGCGGGCGGACGGCGTCGGCCGGGTCGACCCAGGTCGCCGGCTGCATCGGCGCCGGCGTGGCGACGGACTCAGCCGCCGCGCGCGCCGCGGCGCTGGCGGCCACGGCCGGCGAGCCGGGCGGTCGCTTCACGAAGCGCACCACCTTCGGCCGCATGGCGATGACGAGCTCGCCGCGCTGGGCGTTGGTCTCTTTGTTGTTGCCGCCGATGGCGTTGGTGACATCCGAATTGTCGCGCGACACGGAGATGCCGCCCAGCAGGATGACATCGCCGGGGCGCGCCGCGACGATGGTCTGCACCTTGCGGTCAGCGGTCTGCGGCAGCGTGAGGTCGGTGCCGAGCGCGGTGAAGCTGTTGAAACGCAGCAGCTCGCTCACCGAGAGGTTGATGTCGGTGAAGATGGTGCCGTCGCGCTCGGTGCCGAACAGCGTGAGCTCGAAGCCGGTCTGCAGGCGCTCGGTCTCGACGGTCACCTGGTTGAGGTTGTTGCCGATGTTGGTGCCGACCTTCGCCACATAGGACGTGTTCTGCCCGACCTGCAACGAGCCGCGCGACCCCGACATGATGCCGATGCGCGGCTGCGAGACCACGCGCACGGTGCCCTGCGAACGGAGGAAGTTCAGGAGGATGGAGGCGTTGAAGTTCGGACCGGAGAACACGGCGCCGATGCCGTAGTCGGCGTCGCTGCTGAGCGTGGCGGCGCGGTTCGCGGCTCCGAAGGGCGAGAACACATCGCCGGTGGGCGGCGCACCCTGGTTGCCGGTGTTGCCGGTGTTGCTGCCGCCGCCGACGCCGCTGCCGCCCGAACCGCTCGTGGCATCGCGGATCAAGGAGTCCTGTGTCCAGCCGAGGCGGTTCCAGTTGATGCCGGCCTTGGTGTCGTCGGTGAGGTCGACCTGGTAGACATGGACCTCGTAGATGAGCATCGCGCGCGCGGCGCGCAGCTGTCGGACATAGGTCTCGATGCTGCGCAGCGCGGTGCGGTTGGCGCGGAAAGCGACGGTGCTGTTGAGGCGGTCGAGATACGTGTCGCGAGCGCCGAGCACCTGGAGGTTGTTGGCGAAGCCCGCGAGGTTGTCCTCGGTGAGCGCCGGCGGCGTCTGCAGGATGAACTGCTGCTCCGGCGTGATGATGAGCATGCGGTTGCGGACGGTGTAGAAGAAGCCCATGCCGTCCGACAGCTGCTCCATCACCTCGGTGAGCGTGCCGGAGAGGCGGAACACCGCCGCGGAGCCGTAGCGCTCGAGGCCGCGCGCGCCGCCCTCGATGGAGAGCGAGAGGTTCGCGCTGGCGGCGATGAGGTTCATCGCATCGTAGAGGCCGCTCTCGGTGACGCTGACATTGCGCAGGCGGACATCGGGCAGGGCTTCGCTGTCGTCGGCGCGGCGCAACAGGAACTCGACATCGGTGGTGGACTCGACGGGGAGTTCGATCTCGGCGTCATCGAAGGTGTCGGTGGTGGTGCGCAGGCGCTCGGCGCTGGTCGGCAGGTTCGCGTCGCGCGTGGTCCGCGACCAGGGCTGGCAGCCGGCGAGGAATGTCAGCGCGCAAGCGAGCGCCAACGCCAAAAGGATACGCAGCCGGCGAGGGACACCCTCACCTGCTGCGGCAGCAATTGCGCGCGGCATCATTTGTTTCGGCTTCTCTGACATGTTCAAGGATTTACTTCTGAGATTGCGTCAAGCCCATGTTTGGATTCGGTTTATGCATGGCCGCATCTCGGTTTCCCAAGACCCCGAGCGCGCACGATACTGCCACCGGGTAACCGACACAGTGGTAATTAATCCGTAACGGAATATTCATACCATTTATACGCCGCTGGGACGCGGCCCGGACCGAGCTTGGAAAAATCATGCCACCCCTGTATTTCGGGAGGGTCTGAAAAAAATTGACTTGTGTCACAGGATGTTACAGATTTAATTCCGTGACGGATTTCCGGCGCTCGAGGGGGGTTCTCACCTCCAGAAGGTATTAGTTCGATCTGTTTGGTCGTACCGGTTCCGTCCATTCCGGATTTAACATCCGCTCTGCGGTCAACGGGAGGGGCGATGGGCGAGGACAGGGACCAGGAGGCGGCAGAACTCCCCCTCGTACCCGTGCTGGTGGTCGATGGTGACTCGGCCGCGCTGGATTTCGCCATCCGCACCTTGGCGCAAACCGGCTACGACCCGCAGCCCTACACGGACCTCGACGCGGGCAGCGGCGCATTGGCGCGGCTCGGTGCCGAGCCGCCGATCGCCATCGCGCTGATCGACGCGCGCGCACTCGACCCGCTCGGCGGCGCGCCGGAGCTCGGCGAGCTGCGCCGCCGCTCGCCGCGGCGTAACGCCCTGCAATTCCTGCTGTGCGGCGAGGCGGTGGACCTCGGTCGCGTGCTGCCGCGGCAGCTGCCCGACATCACCGATGTACTGCCGAAACCCATCGAGCGACACACGCTGCTGCTCGCTGTGCAGGAGGCGAAACGCCGCTACGATGCGGCGAACACCCGCCCCGCATCGGGCGTCGCGGAGCCGGACCGCCGCGCGCCGGTGGCGCGCCGCGAGCCGCCCGCCGAGCTGAGGCTGCTGCAATGGCTGCGCGACGTGGATGAGCAGCGCCAACGCAGCCTCAGCAACGTGCTCGAGCCCGATGCCACCTGGAACATGCTCGCCGAACTGTTGCGCGCGCGCATCACGAAACGCCGCGTCTCCGTGACCTCGCTCTGCCTCGCCTCGCGCGCGCCCGTCACCTCCGCCCTTCGCCGCATCGACCGGCTGCTCGCCGAGGGTCTCATCACTCATACGCTCGATCCGAAGGACCGGCGCCGCAAATACGTCGAACTCACCGGCGAGGGTGCGAACCGCGTACAGAGCGCGGTGCGCGCCCTCGCCCAGCATATGCCGGGTGGCGGCCCACCCGCGAACTCACCGTCCACGCCGCCGCGGATGCCCTGAGCGACCGCCCCGCGACCCTGTTGCGCCATCTCCACGTCGTTTGTGGTTAGAATCGGGGTCGAACGACAACACGACCCGCGGTCGGTTCGCCGATCCCAGGGTCTCAACACAGGGGCTTTCGTAATGAAGTCATATTCCATCGTCGGACTGGCCGTCGCGGCCACGCTGCTGACCGGTAACGCGGTCGCGCAGGAGAGCGGACAGCTCGAGGAAGTGGTGGTCACCGCCACCAAGCGCGAGCAGACGCTGCAGGACGTGCCGGTCGCCGTCACCGTGACGACCGCCGAGACGCTCGAGAAGGCGTCGATCCGCGACGTCGCCGACCTCGCGTCGATCGTGCCCTCGCTGCGCGTGTCGCAGCTGCAGACCTCGACCAACACCAACTTCATCATCCGCGGCTTCGGCAACGGCGCGAACAACCCCGGCATCGAGCCCTCGGTCGGCGTGTTCGTCGACGGCGTGTACCGCTCGCGTTCGGCCGGCTCCATCGGCGACCTCGTCGATGTGCAGCGCGTCGAGGTGCTGCGCGGCCCGCAGAGCACGCTGTTCGGCCAGAACGCGTCCGCCGGTGTCATCAGCGTCGTCACCAAGAAGCCCGACTTCGAGTGGGGCGGCATGGTCGAGGCCACGCTCGGCAACTACGACGAGCGCAGCTTCAAGGGCAAGCTCACCGGCCCGATCTCCGACACCGTGGCGTTCAGCGTCGCCGGGTCGGTCAACAGCCGCGACGGCTACTTCATCAACCTCACGAACAACGCCAAGCTCAACGACCGTGACCGTTGGGATGTCCGCGCGCAGCTGCTCTGGAACGCCTCCGACAGCACCTCGGTACGCCTGATCGCCGACAAGAGCAGCATCGACGAGCTGTGCTGCGGCGTCTCGAACCTGCTCAACGGCCCGACCGGCGGGCTGGTGCAGAGCCCGGCGTTCGGCAACGGCCGGATCTACCCGGGCACCGCGAACACCGTCGGCCTGCCGTTCGACCGCAAGGCCTTCCTCAACAAGAACCCGCGCAACGGCGTCGACAACGACGGCGTGTCGCTGCACATCGACTGGAAGGGCGAGTCGGTGTCGCTCGCCTCGATCACCGCGCTGCGCAACCAGAAGACCGACTTCGACTACGACTTCGACTTCACGGGCGCGGACCTCGGCCGCACCAACCGCAACATCGGCGACATCGAGTCGATCTCGCAGGAGCTGCGCGCGTCGTTCGACGCGGGCGGCGCGGTGCGCGGCCTCGCGGGCGCGTACTACATCACCGAGAAGGTGAAGTACGACAACATCATCGAGTTCGGCTCGAACATGCGCGGCTACGCCAACGGCCTGACCTTCGCCTCGGCCGGCAACGCGGCCGCGCTGGCCGGGCTGGAGGCGGCGCTCGGCCTGCCGACCAACACCTTCTTCGCGGCGAACACCGGCAGCAGCATCTTCACCAAGCAGGACAGCGACGCCTACACGCTGTTCGGCCAGCTGGAGTTCGACCTCGGCGAGCGGGCCACGCTGCTCGCCGGCCTCGCGTACACCAACACGCAGAAGGACATCGACTTCCAGCAGGCGAACACGGACCGCTTCGCGCAGCTCGACCTCGTGCAGATCGGCTTCGCGCAGATCTTCCAGTCGCTCACCGGCCAGCCGGCGACCCCGGCGAACCTCGCCAACCCGGCGTACGCAGCGGCCGCCACGGCCGCCGACCGCCTGAGCGTCACGCCCTGCTCCGCCGCCACCGGTCCGGCCTGCAACTCGGCGCTCGGCCTGTACGCGCTGCAGTTCCTGCACCCGGTGGTGCCGTTCACCGACAAGTCGGACGACAGCAAGGTCACCTACACGGTGCGCCTGTCGTTCGATGTCACGGAGAACATCAACGCCTACGCGGGCGTGTCGACCGGCTACAAGGCGACCTCCTGGAACCTGTCGCGTGACAGCAAGCAGCCGCAGGGCACAGCCAACCCGCGCTCGCCGCTCGGCGGCTTCGCGAACCCGTACTACCCGCGCTTCGGTACCCGGCAGGCCGGCCCCGAGGAGTCGACGGTGTACGAGATCGGCCTGAAGGGCCGTTGGCCGCGCGCGGCGGTGTACGTCGCCCTGTTCGACCAGA
>JBBAPM010000029.1:0-15507 GCA_040400835.1 Steroidobacteraceae bacterium | reverse complement strand
GGCCGGTGCCGAGCGCGGCGTAGGCCTCGGCGCCGCGCACCAGGATCTCGGGGACTGTGGCGAGCGTGAGGACGTTGTTCACCACGGTCGGCTTACCGAAGAGGCCGTGGTGCGCGGGCAGCGGCGGCTTGGCCCGTACCTGACCGCGCTTGCCCTCGAGGCTCTCGAGCAGCGCCGTCTCCTCGCCGCAGACATAGGAGCCGGCGCCGATGCGCAGCTCGATGGCGCAGTCCTCGAACAGGCCGTTGGCCCGCGCCACGACCAGTGCATGCTCGAGCACGGCGATGGCGCGCGGATACTCGGAACGGATGTAGATGAATCCCTTGCGCGCGCCCACCGCGAGCCCGCAGATGACCATGCCCTCGAGCAGCGCGAAGGGGTCGCCCTCCATGACCATACGGTCGGCGAAGGTGCCGGAGTCGCCCTCGTCGGCGTTGCACACGACGTACCTCACGTCACCGGGCGCGTCATGGACCGTGCGCCACTTGATGCCCGCAGGAAAACCCGCACCGCCGCGGCCGCGCAGGCCGGAGGCCGTGACCGCATCGAGCGTCGCCTTCGCACCGAGCGCGCGGGCGCGCGCAAGGCCCTGCCCGCCGCCATGGGCGATGTAGTCGGCCCAGGAGACGGGGTCGATGATGCCGCAGCGCGCGAAGGTCCAGCGCGTCTGGCGTGCGAGGAAGGGATGCTGCGTCGGGTCGCCGATGCGCAGCGCGTGCGCCCCGCCCTCGAGCCAACCGGCCTTGAAGAGCCCCGCGATATCCGCGACGGTCACCGGGCCGTAACCGATGCGGCCGGCTCCGGTCTGCACTTCGACCAAGGGCTCGAGCCAATGCATGCCGCGTGAACCGTTGCGGACGATCTCGACGACGGCACCGAGCCGCTTGGCCTCGGCGGCGATGGCGGTGGCGACATCGTCCGCGCCCAAGGCGAGCGCGGCGGAATCCGCAGGGACGTAGATGCGGGTCAGCGCCGGCACTTGCGCAACGCCTCCTCGATCTTCGGCCAATCGGCGCGCGCGACCAACCGGTCGCCCACCTGCGCCGCCGGCGCCACGGAACAGAGCCCGAGACAGAACATCGGCTCGAGCGTCACCTCGCCGTCCTTGGTCGTGCCATGCCAATCGACGCCGAGGCGCTTGCGGGCCTCGTCGGCCAGCGCATCGCCGCCCATGGCCTGGCAGGCCTCGGCGCGGCAGATCTTGAGATCGGTGCGGCCGCCCGGCTCGCGGCGGAAGTCGTGATAGAAGGTGACGACGCCGTGCACCTCGGCGCGCGAGAGGTTGAGCGCCTCGGCGACCTGCGCCACGGCTTCATCCGGCAGATGACCGAACTCGAGCTGCAGAGCGCGCAGCGCGGGCAACGCCGGGCCGTCGAGATGCTTGTAGGTCTCGATGATGCCGGCGGCGCGCTGCGTATCCCAGGCCATGGCGTGACGGTCAGAACATGCCGACGACGCGGCCGGACCCATCGATGTCGATGTTGCAGGCTGCGGGCAGCTTCGGCAGGCCCGGCATGGTCATGATGTCGCCGCAGATCATCACGATGAACTCGGCGCCCGCCGCGAGCCTGACCTCACGGATGTTGACCACATGGCCGCTCGGCGCACCGCGCAGCTTCGGGTCGGTCGAGAACGAGTACTGCGTCTTGGCGACACAGACCGGGTAATGGCCGTAGCCGTCGTCCTGCAGCTTGCGGATGGCGGCGCGCACCTTGGCGTCCGCGGTGATGTCGGAGGCGCCGTAGAGCTCGGTCGCGACCTTCTTCATCTTGTCCCAGAGCGGCAGCTCGTCCGGATACATGTTGGTGAAGTAGTTCGGCTGCTCGGTGAGCCGTACCACCTCGTGCGCAAGCTCGGTGGCACCCGCGCTGCCCTCGGCGAAGTGCTTGGCCGTGACGACCTTCACGCCCAGATGGCTCGCGCGCTCGTGCAGCGCCTGGATCTCGGCGGCGGTGTCCTCGGCGCGGTGGTTGATCGACACCACGCAGGGCAGACCCATGCGGTCGCGGACATTCTTGATGTGCCGCTCGAGGTTCGCCATGCCCTTCTGCAGGGCCTCGACGTTCTCCTTCGGCAGGTCGGGGACCTCGACGCCGCCGTGGAACTTGAGCGCACGCACGGTGGCGACGATGACCGCCGCATCGGGCTTGAGCCCCGCCTTGCGGCACTTGATGTCGATGAACTTCTCGGCGCCGAGGTCGGCGCCGAAACCGGCCTCCGTGACCACGAAATCACCGAGCTTGAGGGCGGTGCGGGTGGCGATGACCGAGTTGCAGCCGTGGGCGATGTTGGCGAACGGACCGCCGTGGATGATCGCCGGGTTGTTCTCGAGGGTCTGCACGAGGTTCGGCGCGAGCGCGTCCTTGAGCAGCACCGTCATCGCGCCGTGGGCCTTCAGGTCGCGGGCGAGGATGGGCTTCTGCTCGCGGGTGTAGCCGACCACGATCTTGCCGAGCCGCTCCTTGAGGTCGCTGATGCTGGTGGCGAGGCAGAAGATCGCCATGACCTCGGAGGCGACGACGATGTCGAAGCCGTCCTCGCGCGGGAAGCCGTTGGGGCTGCCGCCGAGGCCGGCGGTGATCTGCCGCAGCGCGCGGTCGTTCACATCGACCACCCGGCGCCAGGCGATGCGGCGCACGTCGAAGCCGAGTTCGTTGCCGTGGTAGATGTGGTTGTCGATCATCGCGGCGAGCAGGTTGTTCGCGAGCGCGATGGCGGCGAAGTCGCCGGTGAAGTGGAGGTTGATGTCCTCCATCGGCACGACCTGGGCATGGCCGCCGCCCGCGGCGCCGCCCTTCATGCCGAAGACGGGACCGAGCGCGGGCTCGCGCAGACAGACCACGGCGCGCTTGCCGATGCGGTTGAGCGCATCGCCGAGACCCACGGTGGTGGTGGTCTTGCCCTCGCCCGCCGGGGTCGGCGAGATGGCCGTTACCAGCACCAGCTTGCCGTCCGGACGGTCGCGGAGCGAATCGATGTAGCCGAGGGACAGCTTCGCCTTGTGGCGACCGAAAGGCTCGAGGGCCTCCTCCGGGATGCCGAGACGGTCCTGGGCCAGCGCGGTGATCGGCCGGAGCTTCGCGGCCTGTGCGATCTCGATGTTCGTCTTCAAGTCATCGTCCCCCGTTCGTGGCCCGGCCGGCATGCGCCGCGGGCGCGCCCTGCCCGACCGGCTCTGTGGCACACGGTGCAGGACGCGGGGAGATTGTGGTGGGCGGCCGGGGTAACGCACACGCCTGTATGCGACATGATGTTGAGCGAAAGCGACCGACGCCGACCGGCGTCCATCAGGCCACGCAAGGCGTCTCAGAGCTTACCGGCGGCCTCGTCCTCACGGATCATGCGCAGGATGGAGAGCGCGAGCAGCACGCCCACCGCGAGCAACGGCAGGCTGACGACGATGGTCGCCGACTGCACGACCTTCAGGCCGCCTTCGACGAACAACAACGCCACCGGCGGCACGCCGATGGCGAAGGCCCAGAACACGCGCTGCCAACGCGCGGGATCCTGACCGGCGTGGATGTCGCGGCTCGCCACCGACGCGAGCGTGTAGGACGCCGAGTCGTAGGTGGTGGCCATCAGGATGGCGGCGACGACCAGGAAGCCGAGGATGGTGAGCGAGGGCCACGGCAGCGTACCGAGCACCTCGGCGAGCGCGTAAGGACCGGAGTTCTGCTTCAGCAGTTCCGTGACCTTCAGGGCGCCGGTGAGTTCGAGGTCGAGCGCGTAGTTGCCGAGCACGATGTAGAAGATGCCGGCGCCCAGCGTGCCGAACACCATCAGGCCGAAGATCAGTTCACGCAGCGTGCGACCGCGCGAGATACGGGTCGCGAACAGCGCGACGAACGGCGCATAGGCCACCCACCAGGCCCAATAGAACACCGTCCAGCTCTCGATGAACCCCTTGCGTTCGATGGGATCCGTCCAGGTCACCATGCGCACGAACTCCTGCACCATCAGACCGAGCGAGTTGGTGCCCATCTGCAGGATGAAGAGCGTGGGTCCGACGAGCAGCACGAAGCCGAGCAGTCCGAGCGCGAGGTAGGTGTTGGTGTCGGCGAGCCGCTTGAAGCCCTTCTCGAGGCCGAGGAAGCTGCTCGCGGCGAAGATCAGCACGCAGACGAAGATGATGATCGCCTCGATGGTGAAGGTCTGCGGGATGCCGGTGAGCTTCGCGAACAGCGCCGCGATCATCGGCGCGGTCAGCGCCAGCGCCGTGGCGCTGCCGCCGATCAGGTTGACCATGTAGATGAAGTCGATGATGCGGCCGCGCGTGCTGCTGACGCCGCCCGGCAAGAAGGGCAGACAGCCGGCGCTGAGGCGCAGATGCGGCTCACCGCGCTGATAGAACGCGTAGGCGATGGCGATGGTCGGGACGCAGAAGATCGCCCAACCCACGGGGCCCCAATGGAAGATGCCGTAGGTGGCGGCCCACTCGATGGCGGTGGTGGACCGCGGCGCAGCGCCGAGCGGCGGCGCGTCGATGTAGAACGCCCACTCGACCACGGCCCAGTAGATGAGCGTCGCGCCGACGCCGGCGCAGAAGATCATGCCGATCCAGCTGAGGGTGGTGTAGTCGGGCTTCGCGTCCTTGCCGCCGAGCCGTATCCGGCCGTGCCGGCTGAACGCGATGAAGCCCAGGAACCCGAGCAGCGCGATGACGTACCACTGGTACAGGAACCCGAGGTTCTGGGTCAGCAGGTCGTAGAGCCGGATGATGACCACACCCGCCTGCTGCGGCGCGACGAACACCAGCGCGCAGACGCCGAGCACGGTCGCCGCCGTGATGGCGAACACCGGCCAGTCGGCGGGCGGTTCTCGGGACACCCGCGGAGGGGTCGACGACGGAGGCGAGTCAGTCCCGGATGCCACAGTGCGTCCTCTCCGGCCGCGGCAAGGCGGCGTGCTTGGCCTGGATCCCGGCGAGCCTCTGCTGCAGCGCGGGACCCGGCAGCGATGCACGCCGGGTCTCGAGCGAGACATGCAACAGCAGATGCTCGGCGGTGGCCAGCAGCTGCCCCGAACCGTCGTAGATCCTGTTGAGCAGATGCAGGCGCTTGCCGCCGCCGTCGAGCAGCTGCGTGGTCGCGCGGATGCGCGCGCCTGCATGCGCCTCGGCGAGATGTTTGATGTGCGTCTCGACGGTGAAGTAACTGCTGCCCGCGGCACGATACGCCGCATCGCAGCCGATCATCTCCATGAAACGGTCGGTGGCCGCGCTGGAGGACTCGAGGTAGCGCGCCTCGTTCATGTGACCGTTGTAGTCGGTCCAGTCGACCGGCACCGTGCGCGCCAGGGTCTCGACCGGCTGCGACCAGTCAGGCTCGGTCTGCGTCGCACGCAAGCGCGCGTCGTGCTCCCGCAGCAGATGTCCCGAGGCCCAATCGCGCCCCTTTAGCGCACGCATCATGGCCACGAGGTTGTCGTCGCGGATGCGCTCGAGTTCGCGGATGCTGCGCATCCCCGACTGCGCGTCCGACTGCGAGGCGATCTTGTCGATGAGCGCGTCGTCGAGCTCGGGGACGTCCATGAGGCGCGTCCAGGGCCAGGTGAGACAGGGCCCGAACTGCGCGATGAAATGCCGCATGCCCGCCTCACCGCCCGCGACACGGTAGGTCTCGAAGAGACCCATCTGCGCCCAGCGGATGCCGAAGCCGAAGCGGATGACATCGTCGATCTCGGTGGTGGTGGCGATGTCGTCCTTGACGAGCCACAGCGCCTCGCGCCACACGGCCTCGAGGAAACGGTCGGCGACATGCGCGTCGATCTCGCGCCGGATGCGCAGCGGCATCATGCCGATGTCGCGCATCGTCTGCATCGCGCCGGTGACGAAGGCGTCGGTCGCGGTGACATGCGGCACCACCTCGACCACGGGCAGCAGATACACCGGGTTGAAGGGGTGCACCACCATGACCTGCTCGGGTCGCGGGATGCCGGCGCCGAGCTCGGAGGGCTTGAAGCCGGAGGTCGACGAGCCGATCACGACATCGGCCGGGATCACCGTCTGGATCTGCGTCAGGACGCGGTGCTTGATGTCGAGCCGCTCGGGCACGGACTCCTGGATCCAGCGCGCGCCGGCGACGGCCTCTTCGACCGAGGCACAGAGCCGCCACTTGCCCTCGGGCGGCAGCGCGACGTCGTAGAGACCGGGGAGGGATCGGCGCGCGTTGGCGAGGACCTCGGAGAGTTTGCGCTCGGCTTCAGGGTCGGGGTCGAAGACCGCGACATCCCAGCCGTTGAGGAGGAAACGCGCCAGCCACCCGCCACCGATGACGCCGCCACCGATGACCGCGGCGACGGGTCTCATGCGTGCGCGACCGGCGCGCGCTTGACGAGCCCGAGCTTGTCGCGCACGGCCTGCGGACCGATGACGCGTGCGCCCATGCGCTCGATGATGCCGACCGCGCGCTCGACGAGGTCCTCGTTGCGCGCGAGCACGCCCTTGTCGAGCCAAAGATTGTCCTCGAGACCGACACGGACATTGCCGCCCGCCAGCACCGCCGCGGCGACATAGGGCATCTGGTCGCGACCGAGGCTGAAGGCCGACCAGGTCCAATCGGCAGGCACGTTGTGGACCATCGCCATGAAGGTGTCGAGGTCGTTCGGCGCGCCCCAGGGGATGCCCATGCAGAGCTGCACCAGCGCCGGGCCCTCGAGCACGCCCTCCTCCACCAGACGCTTGGCGAACCAGAGGTGACCGGTGTCGAAGGCCTCGATCTCGGGGCGGACGCCGAGCCGGGTCATCATGCCGCCCATCGCCCGCAGCATGCCGGGCGTGTTGGTCATGACGTAGTCGGCCTCGGCGAAGTTCATGGTGCCGCAGTCGAGCGTACAGATCTCGGGGAGGCAGTCGGCGATGGGCCGCATGCGGTCCTCGGCGCTGCCCATGTCGGTGCCGACCGGGTTCACGGGGAGCGGCGCCTCGGGGGGGCCGAGCACGAGGTCGCCGCCCATGCCGGCCGTGAGGTTGATGACGACGTCCGTGTCCGAGTCGCGGATGCGGTCGACCACCTCGCGGTAGAGCGCCGGATCGCGGCTCGCCTTGCCGGTGACGGGGTCCCGGACATGGCAGTGGACGACGGCGGCACCCGCCTTGGCGGCGGCGATGGCGCTGGCGGCGATGTCGCGCGGCGAGCGCGGCACCAGGTGCGAGCGGTCCTGGGTGGAACCCGAGCCGGTGACTGCGCAGGTGATGAAGACTTCGCGACTGATCTGCAGCGGCATGCAGCCCCGCCCTCGTGGGTTTATGCTTGTGCTTTCAATCATGCCATAGATGCGGGCGCGCGCCAGCGGCGGAGAACCATGCACTTTTCCCTCACCGAAGAGCAGCGGCTGATCGTCGACACCACCCGCGGATTCGTGGTCAACGAGCTCTACCCCCACGAGGCCGAGATCGAGGCGACCGGGCGGCTGCGGCCCGAGCTGCGCGACGCGATCAAACGCAAGGCCATCGAGGCGGGGCTCTATGCCGCCAACATGCCGGCCGAGGTCGGCGGAGCGGGTCTCGACACCCTCACCTGGATCCTCTACGAGCGTGAGCTAGGCCGCGCCAACTACGCGCTGCACTGGACTTGTGTCGCCCGCCCCTCGAACATCCTGATGGCCTGCGAAGGCGAGCAGCGCGAGCGGTACCTGTTCCCCGCGATCCGGGGCGAGCGCTCCGATTGCCTCGCGATGACCGAGCCCGGCGCCGGGTCCGACCTGCGCGGCATGAAGACCCGCGCGCGGCGCGACGGCGACGACTTCGTCATCAACGGCACCAAGCATTTCATCAGCCATGCCGACGAGGCGGACTTCGTGGTCCTCTTCGCCGCCACCGGCGAGGAAGCCTCCGCGCGCGGCAACCGCGCGCTCATCACCGCGTTCCTCATCGACCGCGGCACACCGGGCTTCCAGATCCTCGACGGCTACAAGAGCGTCTCGCACCGCGGCTACAACAACTGCGTCCTGCAGTTCGACGACTGCCGCGTGCCGAAGTCGCAGGTGCTGGGCGAGATCGGCCGCGGCTTCGAGATCGCCAACCAGTGGCTGGGCGCGACGCGGCTGCAGGTCGCCGCCACCTGCCTCGGGCGCGCCGAGCGCGCGCTCGACCTCGCCACGAAGTGGGCCGCCGAGCGCCAGCAGTTCGGGCAGCAGATCGGCAAGTTCCAGGGCGTCGCCTTCAAGCTCGCCGACATGGCGACCGAACTCAAGGCGGCGGAGTTGCTGACCTTGGAGGCCGCCTGGAAGGTCGACCAGGGCACGGTGACGGACTCCGACATGGCGATGGCGAAGCTCAAGGCCACCGAGATGCTGGCCTTCGTCGCCGACGAGGCCATCCAGATCCACGGCGGCATGGGCCTGATGTCGGACCTGCCGCTCGAGCGCATCTGGCGCGACGCGCGTGTCGAGCGCATCTGGGAGGGAACCTCCGAGATCCAGCGCCACATCATCTCGCGCGCGCTGCTGCGGCCGCTCGGCGCCTGAATGCGGCTGCAGCGGCTGCTCCACCCGCGCTCGATCGCCTTCGTCGGCGGCAGCGAATGCGCCATCGCCATCGAGCGCAGCCGCGCGCTCGGCTTCGAGGGCCGCATCTGGGCGGTCAACCCGCGTCGAGCGCAGTTGGGTGGCGTGCCGACCGTCGCCGCCGTCGCCGACATCGACGGCTCGCCCGATGCCGCCTTCGTCGCCCTGCCGAGAGCGCTGACCCCGGACGCGGTCGCGGCGCTGCGCGCGCTCGGCTGCGGCGGTGCGGTGATCTACGCCGCGGGCTTCGCCGAGACCGGCGACCGCAGCCGCCAGGACGCACTGCTCGCCGCGGCGGAGGGCATGCCGCTGCTCGGCCCCAACTGCTACGGTTTCATCAACGCCACCGCGCGTGTCGCACTCTGGCCCGACGAGCACGCGCTCGCGCCGGTCGAGCGCGGCGTGGCGCTCGTCACCCAGTCCGGCAACATCGGCTGCAACCTGACGATGATGCGGCGCGGCCTGCCGGTCGCGGCGCTGCTGACGCTCGGCAACCAGGCCGACGTCGACATCGCCGCGGCCGTCGACGCCTTCGCCGAGGACCCGCGCATCTCCGCCATCGGCCTGCACATCGAGGGACTGCGCGACCCGCAGGCCTTCGCGGCGGCGGCCGCGCGCGCGCAGGCGGCGCGCAAGCCCGTGGTCGCGCTCAAGACCGGGCGCTCGCCGCAGGGCGCGCGCATCGCCATGAGCCACACCGCCTCGCTCGCCGGTGAGGACCGCATCTGCGAGGCGCTGTTCGAGCGCTACGGCGTGGTGCGGGTGCCGACGATCTCGGCCTTGGTCGAGACGCTCAAGCTGCTGCACTTCGGCGGACCGACCGCCGGGCGCAGATTGATATCGCTGAGCTGCTCGGGCGGCGAGGCGGCGCTCATCGCCGATCTGGCACCGGCCCATGGCCTCTCGTTCCCGCCCTTCGGCGAGGCGGCCGCGCGCGGTGTGGCGGCGACGCTCAACGACCTCGTGCACATCGACAACCCGCTCGACTACCACACGTTCATCTGGAACCAGGCCGAGGCGCTCGAGAACACCTTCGCCGCCGCGATGGCGGGCGACTTCGACGTCTCGGTGCTGATCCTCGATACGCCGACGCACCCGGCGATGAAGCCGGACTCCTGGCTCGTCACCGCGCGCGCCTGGATGGCCGCGCAGCGACGTGTCGGCGCCCGGGCGGTGGTGGTGGCGACGCTGCCGGAGGGCATGCCCGAAGGGCTCGCGGCCGACCTCGGCGCGGCGGGCGTCGCGCCGCTGATCGGCATCGAAGACGCGCTGAGCGCGATCGCCGCTGCCGCAGCGATCGGCGAGCGTCACGCACGACCGGTCGCGCCGCTGCCCTGGGCGCCCGGCAGCGGCGGTGATGCGGGGGGCACGATGCTGCGCGAATCCGCGGCGAAAGCGCTGCTCGCGGCCCACGGGCTCGCCGTGCCCGCGTCGGCCGAGTGCAGCGTCAAAGAATCGGCGGAGGTCGCGACCCGCATCGGATTCCCGGTGGTGCTCAAGATCGCGGACGACCGCATCGCGCACAAGAGCGATGTCGGCGGCGTCGCGCTCGGGCTGCGTTCGGCCGACGAGGTCGCCGCCGCCGCCGCGCGCATGGCCACGCTCGGCGACCGGGTGCTCGTCGAGCAGATGGTCGGCGGCGCGGTCGCGGAGCTCATCGTCGGCGTGGTGCGCGATCCGCAGTCCGGTTTCGCGCTGCTCGTCGGCGCGGGTGGCGTGCTCGCGGAGCTCATCACCGATTCGGTGACGCTGTTGCTGCCGGCGACACGCGAGGACATCGAGCGCGCCGTGCGGCGCTTGCGCGTCTGGACGCTCATCGAGGGCCATCGCGGCCGTCGCGGCGACCCTGCGTCGGTGCTGCGCGCCATCGAGGCGATCGCGGCGTTCGCAGAAGCGCATCGCGACCGCCTGCTCGAACTCGACGTGAACCCCCTGCTCGCCCTGCCCGACCGCGCGGTCGCGGTGGATGCGCTCATCAAACTCAAGCCTGCCGACTGATGCAGACCGACACGAGGCCGATATGACCCAGCCTATCCGTACCGAACGCCGCGGCGCCGTGCTCGAGGTGACCCTCGACCGGCCGAAGGCCAATGCCATCGACGCCGCGACCAGCCGCATCATGGGCGAGGTGTTCGCCGGGTTCCGCGACGATCCGGCGCTGCGGGTCGCCATCCTCACCGCGGCCGGCGAGCGCTTCTTCTGTCCGGGCTGGGACCTCAAAGCGGCGGCCGCGGGCGAAGCGCCGGACTCCGACTACGGGGTCGGAGGCTTCGGCGGACTTCAGGAACTGCCGGGGCTGAACAAACCCGTGATCTGCGCCATCAACGGTCTCGCCTTCGGCGGCGGCTTCGAGATCGCGCTGTCCTGCGACCTCCTCATCGCCGCCGAGCATGCGACCTTCGCGCTGCCCGAGATCAACTCCGGCACCGTCGCCGATGCCGCCTCCATCAAGCTGCCGCGGCGCATCCCCTACCATGTGGCGATGGAACTGCTGCTCACCGGCCGACGCATCGATGCGCAGGAGGCGCAGCGTTGGGGCCTCGTCAACGAGATCGTACCGGCCGACCGTCTGATGCCGCGTGCGCGCGAACTCGCGCAGCAGCTCGCCGAAGGACCGCCGCTGGTGTTCGCGGCCATCAAGGAGATCGTCCGCGAGACCGCGCACCTGCCGGTGCAGGAGGCGTTCGATAGGGTCACGAAGCGCCGCTTGCCGACGGTCGACAAGCTCTACGGCAGCGACGACCAGAAGGAAGGCGCACGCGCCTTCGCCGAGAAGCGCAAGCCGCTCTGGCGGGGGTGCTGAAGTTCGGGATCCGCGCCTGGCTCCGTAGTGACCGCGGGCGCGATGCGGCAAGGCGACATGCCGTGGCGCGTCCGCTCAAGACACCCTGTCGTCGGACAGGCATAAAGGACTGGATGTCCGCCCAGGAGGACCTGCCGATGCGTCTCATGCCGAGAACGATCACCTGCACCGCGATCTGCTGGCTGACCTTCGGGTCGGCGACGGTCACCGTGGCCGGGCCCGCCGCCACGCAGCTGCCGGTCGCCACCATGACCGCCGCGAGCGCGCCGACGTCACCCGTCGACAACGCCGCGTTCGCACCGGGACCCGACGCCCTGCCCGCCGCGCCGCTCGTGGGCACACTGCGCATCGCGCAGTCGTCGATGCAGGCGCAACCTGAACTCAAGGGACCCATGATCGGCGGCCGCGACGCGCGCCTCCTCCCGTCGCTGTCGCTCACGCTTTTCAGCGACGGCGGTACGCTGGTGCCGGTGCAGCGCGGCGAGATGGTCGTCGAGACCCCCGCACCGGCCGCGCGCGGTGCGCGCAGCTACTGGACCGTCATCCCGCAGATCGGCCGCGTGTGGCGCGAGCCGGGCGACGGCGAGTGGTCGCGCGCCGCGCTGCCGCTGATGCTGGTCAACGACACCGAGAACCACGCCCATCAAGGCATCGCGACCTTCCTGTACCGCGGCGGCGAGATCACGGCGCTGCGGCTGCAGTTCACGCAGCAGACCGCGCCCTACCTGCTGCATCAACATTTCGTGCTGTGGGGCCGCGCCCCGGCGACCTTCACCGCGGGCGGTCTCGCAGACCTCGAAGCGCAGCGTGCCGCCGCGCGGCGTGAACTCGCCGACCGCTTGCCCGCGAAGCCCTGGTCTGAGCTCGAGAAGCAGTTCGCGCCGGGCACGCTCGCGGGCTTCGGCGGACCGCTGCGCCCGAAGTGGCAGGTGCTCAACGCGCTCGTGCATCGCGGCACGCTCTACCATCAGGATTCGGCGACGCCGTACGGCCCCTACCCGTATCCGCTCGAGATGCGCTTCGGCGTGCGCTCGGTGATGAAGAGCGTCGCGGCGCCGCTCGCGCTGCTGCGTCTCGCCGAGACCTACGGCCCCTATGTGCTCGACCTGCGCATCGGCGATTTCGTGCCGGGGCTCCACCCGAAGTGGAACCGCATCCGGCTCATCGACGCCGCCGACATGGCCACCGGCTTCGGCGGCCACGGCAGCCTCAAGACGAATCCGAACGATGCCTTCGCAGGCTATCTCGAGGGCGACTACGACGCTTGGTACACGGCGGGATCCACCGCCGAGAAGCTCGCGCTCATCAACCGCAACCTGAAGCCTTACCCTTGGGAACCGGGTACGGTGATGCGCTATCGCGACCAGGATTACTTCCTGCTCGGCCTCGCGATCGACGGTTTCCTGAAGTCCGTCCGCGGACCGCAGGCCGATCTTTGGCAGATGCTGCAGGACGAGGTGTTCAAGCCGATCGGTATCCATCACGCGCCCGCGGTACGCACCCTCGAGCCGGGCGGCGCGCGCGGCGCGGTGTGGGCGAACGCCGGCTGGTACCCGACCCTCGACGATCAGGCGAAGATCGCGCTGCTGCTGCAGGCGGGCGGCGCGCACAAAGGGCAGCAATTGTTGCATCGCGGCCTGACCACCGACCTGATCGCGGCCCGCGGCGCGCTGCACATCAAGGGCGACCGTTCGCGTGACCTGTCCGGCGAACTCTGGGGCGCGGCCGCGACGACCTCCCCGACCCCGGCGGACGCGTCGTCCGGCGACGACATGTATCGCATGGGGCACTGGTTCCCGCGCTATGTCGGCAGTTCGAGCGGCAAGGCGTTCCGCCTGCCTTCGATGCAAGGCTCCGGCGACAACCGCGTCACGCTCTACCCGAACGGCATCATCACGCTGCAGATGGCCAAGGCAGCCGAACTGCCGCCCGGCGAGCAGGCCCGCGACGACGATGCGGCCGCCACGCATCGCGTGGTCGACCGCATGTCGCCTTTCTGAGGGGGCGGCCCGGCTCCCTCAACCGCCCGGCGAGACCAGTTTGCCGAGCGCATCGAGGTAGTCGGCGAAGGCCTTGCGGCCGGGCTCGGTGAGCACGACCTCGGTGAGCGGCTTGCGGTCGCGGAAGGACTTGGTCACGGTCACATAGCCCGCCTCCTCCAGCTTGCGCAGGTGCACCGAGAGGTTGCCGTCGGTCGCGTCGAGCTTGGCCTTCAGCGTCCCGAAGTCGGCGCTGCCGGCGCCGACGAGGTAGGCCATGATGCCGAGGCGCACCCGCCCATGGATCACCTCGTCGAGGGCGTTGATGTCGAACGCCGTCATGATCAGGCTCCGGCGACCGTCTTCGCGCGTGCCGCCGCGCGCAGGCGGAAGCCGGGGACCACAACCGTCGCCATGAGCACGAGCGCGTAGACCAGGAACTCGTGACCGCTGCCCTGCACGGCGGCCATCACCGGCACCGCCACGAAGCTCGCCGCGGCGACCCAACCGGTCCAGCTGCGGCGCGAGATGAGGCGATAGGTCGCCCACGCCACGCCGTAGGCGCTCAGCACATGCAGCGCGATGGTGCTCATCACCGGACCCACAGCCTCCGCACCGCTACGCAGGCTGAGCAGGAACGCGCCGAGCCCGAACGCGAAGATCCCGAAACCGATGGCCGACCAGACGGCGCCGAGCGCACGGTTCAAGGTCGTCTCGGGCAGAGCATGGTCACGACGGATGAGCAGCGCGAGGTGGACCGCGAAGCCCACCGCCGCGATGACCCATACGAGGTGCGCGGACGGTAAGCCGAGACCGAAGAGGCCCTGCGCCCCGGCCCAGACGATGAGGCTGGCGAGCGCGAACCATCCGCCGCCGGCGATCAGGTAGTCGCCGCCGCCGAACGGCGCGTCGCGGCCGGCCTCGGCCAAACCGCGCAGGAACGCGAGGTCCCCGGAGGGATCGGAGGGGGGGACAACAGAGGTGCGTGAAGTCTCGGACATGGCTTTTCTCCTATGTCGGGTGGCCATGTGCTTTAATTTACAAAGTACTTTGCGCATTGTCAACACCCCGGCGTGTGATCGCTTCCGGCGAGTGGGGCTAGCACAGAATTGTTACAAATCGTTGACATGACGCCCCGCGGGAGTAGTTTCGGTCGAAACCCTCATCCACAGACACAGAAGGGGCATCGACATGAAGGGACAACTGCATCGCATGGGGCTCTCCGCCCTGCTCTGCTTCGCCGCCGCCACCGGCGCGCACGCCCAGGAACCCACGGGCTGGGCGCTCAACCATGACAAGTCCGAGCTCGCGGCCCGCACCGCGGCGGGCGCGCCTGCGCTGCCCACCGGAGTCGTGCTCGCCTCCACGGGCGTCGCGCCGCGCGGCCTCGAGCGTTCGCTGGTGCTGTCCGGTGACGAGTTGTCGCTCGAGTCCGAGGTGCGCTTCAAGGCGCGGCTCGACGGCCGCGACTACCCCATCCACGGCCTGCCGGTGGGCGACACCATCGCCATCGACATGGGCGACGGCGACGCCGTCACCTCGGTGATCAAGGCGGGTGGCGAAAAGGTCGCGACCTTCCGTCGGTCGCTCTCCGAGGACCAGCGCACCATGATCGTGACCGCCCGCTACTACGGCGACGGCGGGCGCGTGGCGCGCGAGAAGCTGGTGTTCGAACGGCGCTGAGACGCCGCCGCCGCGCGAAGTTCGGCGCATGCCGATCGTTTTCGGCACGCGGTCTCTGACCGCGTTGCCGCGTCACCTCAGCCTATCCAACCCTCGCGGTCGCTCCTGCGGGACAGCAGCAGGAGCGACACCGCGACGGTGAACACAAGTCCCTGCAGCAGGATGACCGCCAAGTCAGCCCGCACCTCGGGACGCGAGAACAAGGCGAGATCCTGAGCGATCAGCCCGAGCAGGGACAGCAGGAACAGCGGCGTGGCCCAGCGCTTGCGCAGCAGCAGCACGAGCGAACCGGCGACACCGAACCAAACGGCGCTGGCGTAGGCGACCACGAACCAGGCGGGGCGCGAGGCGTACATCGCGCGCTCGGCTTCACCCAACTTCGCCACCGCCTCGGGCGACATCGTGACATCCATCAGGTAGGCCGACGCGCCCAGAAGATTCCAGAGCAGCGCGAAGATGGCGACCGGGGTGAACCACTTGGGTGTCGCGGACATGGCGTCCTCGGCGGGGATTGGTGGAAAGGGAGGCTACCGAATA
>JBBAPM010000028.1:0-20028 GCA_040400835.1 Steroidobacteraceae bacterium | reverse complement strand
GTCGGCCGCAAGTTCATCGACACCGACACCACCAAGTTCAGCGGCCAGGTCGGCGTCGGCTACAAGCAGCTGAAGCCGGCGCTGCTCGGCCGCACCGAGAGCGAGGCCATCGTCGCGGGCGAGCTCAAGTTCGAGCATGCGCTCACCGAGACCACCAGGATCATCGACAAGTTCGTGGTCGAGGCCGGTTCGAGCAACACCTTCGTCGCCAACGACCTCGCGCTGCAGGTCAAGATGAGCGACAGGTTCTCGCTCTCGGCGGGCATCGGCGTGCGCTACAACTCGGATCCGCCGGGCGGTCTCAAGACCACCGACACGCTCACCACGCTCAACCTCGTCTACGGGTTTTGACCGGCAGCCGTAAAAGTCCGCGCGTGCTCGGCGTCATCGCCCCGATGACGCAGCTGAACACCCCGTATCCCTCGACGGCCTACCTGACGGGCTTCCTGCGCGCGCGCGGCTTCCACGCCGCGCAGGAGGACCTCGCCATCGCCCTCGTGCTGCGGCTGCTGTCGGCCGAGGGCCTCGCCCGCATCCGTGCGGCGGCGGAGGCCTTGCCGTCGCGGCGGCGCACACCCTCGGTGCGCGGCTTCCTGAAGGCGTACCCCCAGCACGAGCGGGTGGTCGGGCCGGTGGTCGCCTTCCTGCAGGGCAAGGACCCGACGCTCGCGCACCGCATCGTCGGTCGCCGCTGGTTGCCGGAAGGTCCGCGGTTCGCCGCGCTCGAGGCCTACGCGCCGCAGGGCGACGATCCGCTCGGCTGGGCCTTCGGTGCGCTCGGCAGCCATGACCGCGCGCGGCATCTCGCCACGCTCTACCTCAACGACCTCGCGGACGTGGTGCGCGACGCGGTCGACCCGCGCTTCGAGTTCGTGCGCTACGGCGAGAAGCTCGCCGCCAGCCAACCGCATTTCGACCCGCTCGCCGAGGCGCTCGCCGCGCCGCACAACCTCCTGGACGACATCCTGCACGGCTTGACCGCGCAGGCGCTGGCGGCGCACGAGCCCGACGTGCTGCTGCTCTCCGTGCCGTTCCCGGGCGCGGTGTACGGCGCGTTCCGCATCGCCCAGTCCGCCAAGGCGCTGCGGCCCGGCATCGTGACGGTGCTCGGCGGCGGGTATGTGAACACCGAACTGCGCGAGCTCGCCGACCCGCGCGTGTTCGACCTCTTCGATTTCGTGACGCTCGACTCGGGTGAGCGGCCGCTGCTCGCGCTGCTCGAGCATGTCGGCGGCACGCGATCCCGCGAGCGCTTGGTGCGCACATTCGTCCGCGAGGGCAAGGGCGAGGGTGAGGGCGCGGTCCGCTACATCGACTGCGGCGAACCGGACATCCCGTTCGCCGAGGTGGGCACGGCGACCTGGGACGGTCTGCCGCAGGACGACTATCTGTCGCTGCTCGACATGCTGAACCCCATGCATCGGCTGTGGTCGGACGGGCGCTGGAACAAGCTCACCGTCGCGCACGGCTGCTACTGGAAGAAGTGCAGCTTCTGCGACGTCAGCCTCGATTACATCTCGCGCTACGAGACGGCGAACGCACAGGTGCTCGTCGACCGCATCGAGCGCATCGTCGCCGAGACCGGCCAGCGCGGCTTCCACTTCGTCGACGAGGCCGCGCCGCCCGCCGCCCTCAAGGCGCTGGCGCAGGAGCTGCTGCGGCGCAAGGTCGAGATCTCCTGGTGGGGCAACATCCGCTTCGAGAAGACCTTCACGCCCGCGCTCTGCTCGCTGCTCGCCGACAGCGGCTGCATCGCCGTCACGGGCGGCCTCGAGGTCGCCTCCGACCGGCTGCTCGCGCTCATGAAGAAAGGCGTGACGGTCGCGCAGGTGGCGCGCGTGACGCGGGCCTTCAGCGACGCCGGCGTGCTGGTGCACGCCTACCTGATGTACGGCTTCCCGACCCAGACCGTCGCCGAGACGGTCGACTCGCTGGAGTACGTGCGGCAGCTCTTCGAGGAGGGCTGCATCCAGTCGGGGTTCTTCCACCGCTTCACCTGCACGGTGCATTCGCCGGTGGGCCGTGATCCGGCGGCCTACGGCGTGCGCTTGCTGCCGCGGCCCGAGGGGCGTTTCGCGCGCAACGACATCGGCTTCGAGGACCCCACGGGCGTCGACCACGACGCGCTCGGCCAAGCGCTCTCCACCGCGCTCTACAACTACATGCACGGCGTGGCGCTCGACCGCGATGTGCGGGAGTGGTTCGCGGGGCAGCTGCCGGGCGGCGCGCGCGCTGCGCGCATCCCGCGCACCTCGGTGCCGAAGGATTTCGTCGCGCGGGCGCTCGCCGCGCGCGCATGAGCGAGCCGCGCGCCTTGGCCGCGCGCGCTTAACGCTCGAGTCGCGCGCGGTCGACCTCGAGCAGCGCCCAGGATCCGGCCGGGCTCTCGAGCGTGCACCATGCGCCGGTCGCGAGCGAGCCGAACGCGCTGCCGGGCGCGAGCACATGCACCAGCTCCGAGAGGCCCGGGTTGTGGGCGACCACGAGCACATGCAGACAGGTGTCGTCCACGGTCGCGATGACATCCAGCAGCATGCGGACATCGGCGAGGTAGAGCTGCGGTTCGACCGTCAGCGCGCGCGAGGGCAGGCCGAGCGCGTCGAGCGCGATGGTCGCCGTCTGCCGTGCGCGCGGCGCCTCGCTCGCGAGCACGCAGACGGGCGGCTGCGGCAGCGACGCGATGAGGGTCGCACTCTCCCAGGCCTCGCGTTCGCCGCGTCGGGTCAGCGTGCGTGCGAAGTCGCCGCCCGGTCCGTCCTTGTCGACCGGCGTGGCCTCGCCGTGGCGCAGCAGCGTCAGCCGCCGGCTCACGGCCGCGCCACCTCGATGCGGCCGTCGCGCTGCCGGGCGGCGAAGATCCGCAGCGGCTCGTAGGCGGGCGGGGTCAGCGCCTCGCCGGTGCTGAGGCAGAAGCGCGCGCCGTGCCGCGGGCAGACCACGACGCCGCAGGGCGTGGTGGCATCGGATTCGATCTCGGCGCCGGCGAGCGGCTCGCCGTCATGCGTGCAGCGGTCCTCGAAGGCGTGCAGCCCGTCCTCGAGCTGCACCACGGCGACGAAGCAGCCGTCGACCTCGACGTCCAAGCGGCCGCCCTGCGCGAGCGCGGCGGCATCGCCGACATCGACCCAGTCCTGTGGCGCCGTGCCGCCCATCGCCTCACATCATCCCGGTCTGCAGGCGCGCGGCCTCGGACATCATCGACTGGTTCCAGGGCGGGTCGAACACCAGTTCGACATCGGCCTTGGCGACGGTCGGGATGACCTCGAGCTTCTCTTTGACGTCCTGCACCAGCACTTCGCCCATGCCGCAGCCCGGGGCGGTGAGGGTCATCTTGACGGAGAGGTTGCGCTCGCCGTTCTCGGCGGGCGTCACCGTGCATTCGTAGACGAGCCCGAGCTCGACGATGTCGATCGGGATCTCGGGGTCGTAGCAGCTGCGCATCTGTTTCCACGCGAGCTGGCGGACCGCTTCTTCGTCGGCGCCCGGCGGAAGCTCCGGCGGCGTGACGACCTGCTTGCCGATGGCGTCCGCGTTCTCGCCCGACAGGCGGTAGAGGTTGCCCTCGATGTAGAGCGTGAAGCTGCCGCCGAGCGCCTGGGTGATGAACCCCGACAGGCCGGACTTGAGCTCGATGGCGTCCCCGGAGGGCACCATCACCGCGGCGACATCACGGCTCAGGATGAAGGCTTCGTTCTCGTGGCTGCGCATGGGGGGCGGTCACTCGGTGGAGACGGGGGTGGCCTGTTGGGCGAGGGCGGCGGCGAGGGTATGCCAGCTGAGGCTCGCGCACTTCACGCGCGCCGGGAACTCGCGCACGCCGGTGAGCGCCGCGATCTTGCCGAGGCCCTCGGGCAGCGCCGCTTCGACGGGCGCGGTGAGCGTCTGGTGCACGAGGCCGTGCAGGCGCTCGACGGCCGCGCGGTCGAGGCCCTTGACGGCCTCGGTCATGAGCGAGGCGGAGGCGGTCGAGATCGCGCAGCCCTTGCCCTCGAAGCGGATGTCGTCGATGCGGTCGCCCGCGAGCCGCAGCGTCACGGTCAGGCGGTCGCCGCAGAGCGGGTTGTTGCCGTCGGCGGCGCAGTCGCAGGGGTCGAGGCGGCCGAAGTTCCGCGGCCGCTTGTTGTGGTCCAGGATCACGTCCCGGTAGAGGTCCTTGAGGTCCATCAGCCGAACACCTCGCGCGCGTGGCCGAGCGCCGCGACGAGCTGCGCGATGTCCGCGTCGTCGCTGTAGCAACCGAACGAGGCGCGCGCCGTCGCCGGCACATCGAAGAACTCCATCACCGGCTGCGCGCAGTGGTGGCCGGTGCGCACCGCGACGCCCTCGGCGTCGAGGATGGTGCCGAGGTCGTGCGGGTGCACGCCCTCGAGCGTGAAGGAGATGACCGCACCCTTGTGCGCCGCCTCGCCGATGAGGCGCAGACCCGGGATCTGCGCGAGCGCCGCGGTCGCGCGGCGCAGCAGCCCCTGCTCGTGCGCGTGCGCGCGCTCGATGCCGAGCGCGTCCAGCCACTCGATGGCGGCGCCGAGGCCGACCGCGCCCGAGATGTTGGGCGTACCCGCCTCGAAGCGGAACGGCAGGTCGTTGTAGGTGGTGCCCTTGAAGGACACGGTGAGGATCATGTCGCCGCCGCCCTGCCAGGGCGGCATGTCGCGCAGCACCGCCTCGCGGCCGTACAGCACGCCGATGCCGGTCGGGCCGTAGAGCTTGTGAGCCGAGAACACGTAGAAGTCGCAGCCGAGCGACTGCACATCGATGCGCTGGTGGGCGACGGCCTGGGCGCCGTCGATGAGCGTCAGCGCGCCGACCGCCTTCGCGGCGGCGACCATCTCGCGCACCGGCAGCACCGTGCCGAGCGCGTTCGACACCTGCGTGAAGGCGGCGATCCGGGTGCGCGGCGAGAGCAGGGCTCGGAACGCGTCGAGGTCGAGCTCGCCGCGATGGTCGATGGGGGCGACCTTGAGCGTCGCGCCGCTGCGCTCGCAGAGCATCTGCCAGGGCACGATGTTGGCGTGGTGCTCCATCCAGGTGATGAGGATCTCGTCGCCGGGGCCGAGTCTGCGGCCCCAGGACTGCGCCACGAGGTTGATGGACTCGGTGGTGCCGCGCGTGAAGATCACCTCGCGCAGGCTCGCCGCGCCGATGAAGCGGCGCACGCGCTCCCGCGCGCCCTCGAAGGCGTCGGTGGCCTTCTGGCTCAGCTGGTAGACGCCGCGGTGCACGTTGGCGTGGCTCGTCCGGTGGTAGTCGGCCACCGCCTCGATGACCGCGCGCGGCTGCTGCGACGACGCCGCGGTGTCGAGGAAGGCGAGGCGCTTGCCGCGCACGGTGGTGGCGAGCACCGGGAACTCGGCGCGCACGCGCTCGACGTCGTAGGGCGCGGCATCGGCGGTGTGGGTGTCGGCGGTGTCCTGCGGTCTGGCGTTCATGCGAGGCTCCGCGCCGCTTCGGCGCCGGGCAGCAAGGGCGCGATCGCCGCCTCGAAGCGCGCGCGCAGCGCGGCGTCCGGGAGCTTGGCGAGCACATCGCTCACGAACGCCCACTTGAGCAAGGACTCGGCGGCGTCGGGGGCGATGCCGCGCGACAGCAGATAGAACAGCATGTCGGCGTCGAGCTTGCCCACGGTCGCGCCGTGGCTCGCGCGTACATCGTCGGTGTCGATCTCGAGCTGCGGGCGGGCGTTGGCCTCGGCGGCCGGGCCCGCGAGCAGGCTGCGCAGCGTCTGGTCGCTGTTCGCACCGCGCGCGCGCGCGGTCACGCGCATGTGGCCGTTGAAGGCGAGCCGCGAGCGGTCGGCGGCGATGCCGCGGTAGGCCTGCTCGGTGCGGGCGCCCGGCGCATCGTGGGTGACCCGCACGTACGCGTCGTGCGCCTGCTGTCCGGCGCCCAGCATCGCCGCATGCCAGCGCAGCGTGGCGTCGGCACCGGCGAGCTCGACGAGCGCGGTGCTGCGCGTGGCGGCGCCGCCCGTGGTCAGCTGCACGAGATGCAGTTCCGCGCCGGCGTCGAGCCGCAGCTGCAAGGTCTCGAAGTGACGCGCGCCGGCCGCGGGCTGCAGCAGCCGCGAATGCTCGACGCGCGCGCCGGGCGCGAGGCGCAGCTGCAACCAGAGGTTGGCGAGCGCGTTCGCCGCGCCGAGATGGCGTTCCACGAGCTGCAGCTTCGCACCCCGGCCGACCTCGATGACGAACGCGGGATGGCCCACGCTCAGCGCCACGCAGGCGACTTCGAGGTCGAGCGTGGTGTCGGCGGGGATGCGCAGCGTGACCGGCGAGGGCGCGTGACGGCGGTTGAGGCGCGCGAAGGCGAGGTCGGCGCCGCCGTCCACGGCATCGACCGCGGTGTCCGTGGGCGCGGCGTCCGTCTGCGGCGCTCGTTCTGCCTGCGGCGCTCGTTCTGCCTGCGGCGCTGGGCCGCTCGACAGCGCGGCGGCGAAGTGCCCGTCGATGAAGGTCCAACGGGGGCCGGTCGCCGGTGCCGGGTCGCCGAGCACAGCGCGCGCGGACTCGACCGCCTCCGCGGCGAGCGCGGCGGGCGGCGTCCACTGCAGGCGCTCGAGGCCGCGCAGCGGTGCGTAGCGCCAGTTCTCGTCGCGCGTCGAGGGCAGGGCGGAAGCCGGCGCGGGTGTCGGTGAGGCGGTCATGGTCGTAGGCGTGGCGGCGTGGCTCAGGCCGCCGCTTCGGCGAGCAGCCAGTCGTAGCCGCGCGCTTCGAGCTCGAGCGCGAGCTCGGGACCGCCGCTGCGCAGGATGCGGCCACGCGCGAGCACATGCACGCGGTCGGGACGGATGTGGTCGAGCAGGCGCTGGTAGTGCGTCACGAGGACGATCGAGCGGTCGGGCGCACGCAGCGTGTTGACGCCGTTCGCGACCACCTTCAGCGCGTCGATGTCGAGGCCGGAGTCGGTCTCGTCGAGCAGCGCGAGCGCGGGCTCGAGCACCAGCATCTGCAGGATCTCGTTGCGCTTCTTCTCGCCGCCCGAGAAGCCCTCGTTGACGCCGCGCGACAGGAAGGCCTCGTCCATCTGCATCAGCTTCATCTTGGCCCGCACCAGCTGCAGGAACTCGAAGGCGTCGACCTCCGGCAGACCGCGGTGCTTGCGCGCCGCGTTGAGCGCGGCCTTGAGCAGGTAGACATTGTTCACGCCCGGGATCTCGACCGGGTACTGGAAGCCGAGGAACACGCCCGCCTGCGCGCGCTCCTCGGGCGCGAGGGCGAGCAGGTCGACGCCGCGGAACCGCACGCTGCCGCCCGTGACCTCATAGCCCGGGCGTCCCGCGAGCACGTATGAGAGCGTGCTCTTGCCGGAGCCGTTCGGCCCCATGATGGCGTGCACCTCGCCCGCGGGCACGCTGAGGCTGATGCCGTCGAGCACCTTGCGTCCACCGACGCTCGCGTGCAGGTCCTTGATCTCGAGCATGGTCATGTCTCCTGGCGTCCCGGGGTCACGGCGCGCGTCAGCCCACCGAGCCTTCGAGGCTGACGGCGAGCAGGTTCTGGGCCTCGACGGCGAACTCCATGGGCAATTCCTTGAAGACGCTCTTGCAGAAGCCGTTGACGATCATGTTGACGGCGTCCTCTTCGGAGATGCCGCGCTGCAGGCAGTAGAACAGCTGGTCCTCGCTGATGCGCGAGGTCGAGGCCTCGTGCTCCACGGTGGCGCTCGGGTTGCGCACCTCGATGTACGGGAAGGTGTGCGCGCCGCAACGGTCGCCCATCAGCAGCGAGTCGCACTGCGTGAAGTTCCGCGCGCCCTGCGCCGTCGGCAGGATCTTGACGAGCCCGCGGTAGGTGTTCTGGCCGCGGCCCGCCGAGATGCCCTTCGAGACGATGGTGCTGCGGGTGTTCGGCCCGATGTGGATCATCTTGGTGCCGGTGTCGGCCTGCTGGCAGTGGTTGGCGAGCGCCACCGAGTAGAACTCGCCGACCGAGTTCTCGCCCCGCAGCACGCAGCTCGGGTACTTCCAGGTGATGGCGGACCCGGTCTCGACCTGCGTCCAGGAGATGCGCGAGTTGCGGCCGCGGCACTCGCCGCGCTTGGTGACGAAGTTGTAGATGCCGCCGACGCCGTTCTCGTCGCCCGGGTACCAGTTCTGCACCGTCGAGTACTTGATCTGCGCGTCGTGCTCGGCGACGAGCTCGACCACCGCGGCGTGCAGCTGGTTCTCGTCGCGCATCGGCGCGGTGCAGCCCTCGAGGTAGCTCACATGGCTGCCCTCGTCGGCGATGATCAGCGTGCGCTCGAACTGGCCGGTCTTGGCGGCGTTGATGCGGAAGTAGGTGGAGAGCTCCATCGGGCAGCGCACGCCCTTCGGGATGTAGACGAAGGAGCCGTCCGAGAACACCGCGGAGTTCAGGCAGGCGTAGAAGTTGTCGGTGTGCGGCACGACCGACCCGAGATAGCGCTCGAGGAGTTCCGGGTGCGAGTGCACCGCTTCGGAGAACGGGCAGAACACGACGCCCGCGGCGTGCAGCCGGTCCTTGAAGGTGGTGGCGACCGACACGCTGTCGAACACGGCATCGACCGCGACGCCCGCGAGCCGTGCGCGCTCGTGCAGCGGCACGCCGAGCTTCTCGTAGGTCTCGAGCAGCTTCGGGTCGACCTCATCGAGGCTCTTCGGGCCGTCGGTCTTCTTTTTCGGCGCCGAGTAGTAGGAGATCGCCTGGTAGTCGATGGGCTGCACGCGCACGCGCGCCCACTCGGGCTCGCGCATCGTGAGCCAGTGCCGGAACGCGCGCAGGCGCCACTCGGTGAGGAAGGCCGGCTCGCCCTTGATGCGCGAGATGGCGCGCACCACATCCTCGTCGAGGCCGGGCGGCAGGCTCTCGGACTCGATGTCGGTGACGAAGCCGTGCTGGTAGCCGCGGCCGACGAGTTCCTGGAGTTGGGCGTTTTCGGTCATGGTGCCTTGGACGGGTGCGGGACCGGGGTGGGGATCAGCGGGCGAGGGCGGAGGCCGCGCGGCCGCCGGCGGCGGGGCGCAGCTCGAGTTCGAGGGGGGCGAGACGCACTTCGGCGGCATCGATGCCGGCGAGCTGCGCGAGGCTCACCCCGTGCAGCGAGTGGCGCAGCGCGAGGTTCACCCGCTGCCAAGCCCGGCCGACGCCGCAGGAGGTCTCGATGTCGCAGTGCCCGCGGCCGGCCGAACAGTCGGTGACGGCCACCGTGCCCTCGAGGGCGTCCAGGATGGCCGCAGCCGAGATCCCGGCGGCGGGGCGGGCGAGGGCATAGCCGCCGCGCAGGCCCCGCGTGGAGCGGACGAGGCCCGCCCGGTGCAGGGATTTGAGCGCCTTGCTGACCGTGGGGGCGGCGATGTGGGTGCGGGCGGCGAGTTCCGCGGTCGACAGCAACGACCCGGCCGGCTCGCGCGCCAGGGCGGCGAGGATCACGGTCGCGTAATCGGTCATCTTGCTGATGCGGATCATGGCGGCGGGGAAGGGTGACTGAAACAGCACCATTTTAGTCCAGATTCGCCCTCCGCGCACCCCCTCGGGCGCCCCGCGTGCGCGCTGCCACGCCAATCTTGGAACCGGCCGGGGACCGCTTTGGTAAAATGGGCGGCTAACCCCATCAGGAGCAGAACGGACATGAATCACGCGGAACTCGAGAAGATCGCGCGCGGCATGGTGGCCCCGGGCAAGGGCATCCTGGCCGCCGACGAGAGCACCGGCACCATCAAGAAGCGCTTCGACGCCATCCAGTTCGAGTCCACCGAGCCGCACCGCCAGCTCTACCGCGAGATGCTGTTCTCGGCGCCCGGCATCGCCGACGCCATCAGCGGCGTGATCATGTACGACGAGACGCTGCGCCAGAAGACCCGCGCCGGCGTGCCGTTCCCGCAGCACCTCGCCGCGCTCGGCATCATCCCGGGCATCAAGGTCGACCAGGGCGCGAAGGCCCTCACCAACTTCCCGAACGAGACCGTCACCGAGGGCCTCGACGGCCTGCGTGAGCGCCTCAAGGAATACCACGGCCTCGGCGCCCGCTTCGCCAAGTGGCGCGCGGTCATCGACATCGGCGCCGGCTTCCCGACCCGTTTCTGCATCGAGGCCAACGCGCACGCGCTCGCGCGCTATGCGGCGCTCTGCCAGGAGCAGGGCATCGTCCCGATCGTCGAGCCCGAGGTGCTGATGGACGGCGACCACTCCATCGAGCGCTGTGAGGAAGTGACGGACGAGGTGCTCTGCGAGGTGTTCCGCCAGCTCGCCGGCCACCGCGTGCACCTCGAGGGCATCGTGCTGAAGCCCAACATGGTCATCTCCGGCAAGAAGAACGCGAACCGCGCCGGCCCCGAGCAGGTGGCCGAGGCGACCTTGCGTTGTCTGCTGCGCCATGTGCCGGGCGCGGTGCCGGGCATCGCCTTCCTGAGCGGCGGCCAGAGCACCACCGAGGCGACGCTGCACCTGTCGCTCATGAACCGCAAGCCGCTGCCGTGGGCGCTCACGTTCAGCTACGGCCGCGCGCTGCAGGACTCGGCCCTCAAGGCCTGGGGCGGCAAGCCCGACCAGTTCGAGGCCGGCCAGCGCGAGTTCATGCGCCGTGCGCGCCTCAACGGTCTCGCCGCGAAGGGCGCCTACACGCCCGACATGGAAACCAAGGCCTGAGGATGCCCGAGGGAGCCGCCGTCGCAGCATCTTCAGACGCCGTCGTCCGCGTCCGCGGGCTGCATTACGGCGTCGGCGCGCGCAAGATCTTCGACGGCGTCGACCTCGAGGCCGCGCGCGGCCGCGTCACCGCGGTGATGGGGCCGAGCGGCACCGGCAAGACCACGCTGCTGCGGCTCATCACCGGGCAGGTCGCGCCGGCGGCGGGCAGCGTCGAGGTCTTCGGCCGGGAGGTCACGACGCTCGACACCGCGGGCGTCTACGCGCTGCGGCGTCGCATGGGCATGCTGTTCCAGAACGGCGCGCTGCTCACCGACCTCTCGGTGTTCGAGAACGTCGCCTTCCCGGTGCGCGCGCATGCGCGCCTGCCGGAGCGCGTGCTGCGCCAGCTGGTGCTGACGAAGCTCCATGCCGTGGGGCTGCGCGGCGCCGCGGAACTCATGCCCGCCGAGCTCTCGGGCGGCATGGCGCGGCGTGTGGCGCTCGCCCGCGCCATCGTCATGGATCCGGACCTGCTGATCTACGACGAACCCTTCGTCGGCCTCGACCCGGTGTCGATGGGCGTGATCGTGCGGCTCATCCGCGAGCTCAACGACGCGCTCGGCATCACCAGCATCGTCGTCTCGCACGACGTGCGCGAGCTCGCGAGCATCGCCCACCACAGCTACCTGCTGTCGGGCGGCAAGGTGGTCGCGCACGGCACGCCCGCCGAACTCGACGCGAGCCCGCTGCCGGTGGTGCGCCAGTTCATGAGCGGCGAGTCGGACGGCCCCGTGCCGTTCCACTATCCGGCCTCCGACTACCATGGGGAACTGCTGGGCGACGCCCCGGCGGGCGACGGACGGCCCCGCGCATGATCGGCGACATGCTCTCGCGGGTGGGCCGCGTCGCCCTGTTCCTGGTGCGTGCGCTGCGCCACGCGGGCGTCGTGTTCTCCGAGCCCCGCGCCGTGGTCCACCAGATCTACAACGCGGGCGCCCGCTCGCTCGTCATCATCATGCTCGCCGGCCTGTTCGTCGGCATGGTGCTCGGGCTCCAGGGCTACGACCTGCTGCAGCGCTTCGGCTCCGAGGACGCGCTCGGCATCGCCGCGGCGCTCGGTCTGCTGAAGGAGCTCGGTCCGGTGGTGACCGCGCTGCTGTTCGCGGGCCGCGCCGGCACCTCGCTCGCCTCCGAGATCGGCCTGATGCGCGCCACCGACCAGCTGACCGCGATGGAGATGATGGCGGTCGACCCGATGCGCAAGGTGGTCGCGCCGCGGCTGCTCGGCGGCATCATCGCCATGCCGCTCCTCGTGGCGGTGTTCAACGTGATCGGCCTCTTCGGCGCACAGCTCATCGGCGTGCAGGTGATGGGCGTCGACGGCGGCGCCTTCTGGTCGCAGATGCAGGGCGCCGTCGAGCTCGACGACGTCAACGAAGGCATCGTCAAGAGCTTCTGTTTCGGCGTGGCCTGCAGCCTGGTCGCCGTCTACGAGGGCTACCACGCGCAGCCCACGGCGGAGGGCGTCGGCCTCGCGACCACGCGCACCGTGGTGATCTCCTCGGTGCTCACGCTCCTCATCGACTACATCCTGACAGCCGCTTTCCTCGGCAGGTGAACCCATGAAACCGAACCGTCCGCTCGAGATCGGCACCGGGCTCTTCGTCGCGCTCGGCTTCGCCGCGCTGATCTTCCTCACCACCCAGCTGCCGGGCAGCGGCATGCGCGTCGGCGCCGCGCAGGGCTACCAGGTGCTCGCCAAGTTCGACAACGTCGGCGACCTGAAGCCGGGCTCGCCGGTCAGCATGTCCGGCGTGCGCGTCGGCCGCGTCGAGGCGATCCGCTTCGACTCGGGCGACTACCGCGCCGAGGTGACGCTGCGCATCGAGCCGCAGTTCGACAGGATCCCGGACGACAGCGACGCCAGCATCCAGACCCAGGGCCTGCTCGGCGGCAAGTACGTCGGCATCGGCGCCGGCGGCTCGGAAACTTTCCTCAAGGACGGCGGTCGTATCGAGTTCACGCAGTCCGCCATCGTGCTCGAGTCCCTCGTCAACAAGTTCTTCGCCAACTTCGCCGACAAGGGCGGCTCGGCCGGGACCGCGCCGACGTCCGACACAGCGCCCGACCAGGAGTGAACGCCGCAATGACCACCGTCTCCGTCGCCCGTAGCCTCTTCGCCGCGCTCGCGCTGGCGGCGCTCACGCTGTCGGCCTCCGTCTCGGCCCAGGCCAAGACCGTCGACAACAGCGACCCGACCAAGCTCATCGAGACCTCGGCCAACATCATGGTGAGCGAGCTCGATGCGCGCCGCGCCGAGTTCCGTAAGGACCCGGCCAAGCTGCGCGCGCTCGTCGAGCGGGTGCTGCTGCCCAACTTCGACGTCGACCACTCGGCCCGGCTGGTGCTCGGCAAGCATTGGCGCACCGCGACCCCCGCGCAGCGCCAGCGCTTCATCGACGCGTTCTACGGTTCGCTGATGACCAACTACGGCGACGCCATGCTCGAGTTCACGGGTGACCGCATCCGCGTGCTGCCCTCGACGGTCGCGCCGGACGCCACCAGCGCCGTGGTGCGCACCGAGGTGAAGCGCAGCAACGGCCAGAGGATCCCGGTCAACTATTCGCTGCGCAAGACCGAGCAGGGCTGGAAGGCCTGGGATGTCGTCATCGAGGGCATCAGCTACGTGAAGAGCTTCCGCGAGGACTTCGGCGCCGAGATCGACCAGAAGGGCATCGATGCCGTCATCCAGCGGCTCGAGTCGCAGAACCGCTCGGGCGCCGCCGCCGGCGCCAAGAAGTGACGCCCCCGGTCGCAGCACGCATGGAGACGACGGCCCCGACCACGCCGTTCACGCTGCAGCGCAGCGCCGACGGCGCGCTGCGGCTCTCGGGCGACCTCGGCTTCGCGACCGCCGCCGCGGCGCACGCCGCGGCCATGGGCGCGCTCTCGGCGGCGCCTGCGGGCGAGCTGCGGGTGGATTGCAGCGGGCTCGTCGAGACGGACAGCGCGGGGCTCGCGGTGCTGCTGGAGTGGTGCGCCGTCGCGCGCAGCCGTGGCGTGACGCTGCGCTTCGAGGCGCTGCCCGAGACGCTCGCGCGCCTCGCGCGGATCAGCGAAGTGGAGACGCTGCTGCGTCCTGCGGCGTGACCGACGCCGTCGGAGGCGCGGCCTCCGGCACAGCCGTCTCTTCGTCTTCGTCCAGTTCCAGTTCGAGCTCCGGATCCTCGGCCGGCACATCGCCGTCACGCACCAGATACTCGCGCCGTTGCAGGTAGGCCGAACGCACGAAGGTGTAGGGGTCACCGGCGCGGTCGAGCAGGGCGTCGGCCTCGAGCAGCCGCACACGGCGCTCGAACTTGTCCGCCGCCCACAGCGTCCAGCGCGTGCTGTCGTCCTCGAGGTAGGCGCGGGGCTCCGCGAAGTCGTCCGCCAAAGAACCGAAGCCGTCCCGCAGCGTGTACGGACCGAGGAACGGCAGCACGAGATAGGGCCCCGGCGGGACGCCCCACTTGCCGAGCGTCTGCCCGAAGTCCTCGTCGTTCACGTCGAGACCGACATCGCTCGCGGGGTCGAACAGCCCGCCGAGGCCGAGCGTGGTGTTGAGCGTGAAGCGCGCGGTGTCCGAGAGCGCCGCCTTGAACTTGCCCTGCAGCAGGTTGTTGACGAGCGTGACCGGATACTTGGCGTTGGCGAAGACGTTGCTGACGCCGGTCTGGATGGGCGTCGGCACCACGGCCTTGTAGCCGCGCGCGACGGGGCGCACCAACGCCTTGTCGAGCCCGTCGTTGAAGGCGTAGACCGTGCGGTTGAGGGGTTCGAGCGGATCGCGCTTGTCGCGCGAGGCCTCGGGCACCGTGGCGCAACCCGCCAAGGTCAGGGCGAGGGCGAGTGTGATGCCGGATGTGAGGAGCCGCACAAGCGGTGTCCGCGGGATCGAGGCGCGCATACGCCGATTCTACCACCAACCTATCGGCCGTCCTGCTGCGGTCGTTCGCGCTGCCGGCGCTTGCCGCTTTCCTTGAGGGCGTCCTCGACCTCTTTCTTGCGCGCCTCGAAGCGCGCCCGCTGCACGGGGGTGATGTCGGGGTCGGCGAGCGCGAGTTCCTGCTGCTTGACGGCCATGGCGAGATCGCCGCTCGCGATGTGGTACTCGCCCATGTAGTAGTAGGCGTCGGCGGTGTCGCCGGCGCTGCTCGCCGCGAGCGCGGTGAGCCGGATCTGCTCCGGGGTGGGCGGCACGTTGTTGAAGAGGTCGAGCAGCACCGTATGTGCTTCCTTGGCCTCCCCCGCGCGCAGCAGGGCCTCGGCGTAGCGCACGCTCAGCGGGATGTTGCGCGGCGAGATCGCGAGCGCGCGGCTCAGCAGCGCGATGGCCTCGGCGGGCTGCCCGTCCGCGACCAACGCCTGGCCGAGCGCGGCCTGCAGCATGGGGCTGTCGGGCTGCGCGGCGGCGAGTTCGCGCAGCGTGGCCACCGCCTTCGTCCGCTCGCCGTTGACGAGCTGGGCCAAGGCCTCGCCGTAGCGCTGGGCGGGCGACAGCGCGCGCGTGTCGGCGAGCGCCGCGTAGTAGCCGCGCAGGTCGCCCTGCATCGGCCCGCCGAGCACCCGGACGCGCTCGCGGAAGAACGACCAGGTCTGGGTCTGCACGGCGATGGCCGGCCGTAGCTGCGCCGCGCGGTCGCGTGACTCGGCGATGCGGTTGCTCGTCACCGGGTGGGTGCGCAGCAGCTCCGGCACGCCGATGCCCGCGAGCCCGGTGCGGCGCCCGAGGGTCTCGAAGAAATCCGGCATGGCGTTCGGGTCGAAGCCCGCCGAGGCCAGCAGACCGATACCGATGCGGTCGGCCTCGTACTCGTTGGCGCGGGTGAAGTTGATCTGCTGCTGCATGGCCGTGCCCTGGGCGATGGCGATGCCGGCCTGCGCCGCATCGCTCGAGCCGGTCGCCATGCCGATCAGGATGGCCGCGAGCAGCGCCGCCGCCGAGGCCATGCCCTGACGGCCCTGCGCCTGCAGCGCGCGCGCGATGTGGCGCTGCGTGACATGCGAGATCTCGTGCGCGAGCACGCCGGCGAGTTGGGCCTCGTTGGCGGCCGCGGTGATGAGCCCCTGGTTGACGCCGATGAAGCCGCCCGGGAGCGCAAAGGCGTTGATGGCGGCGTCGCGCACCACGAAGAACTTGAAGCGCTGCCGCGAGTCCGGGATCTGCGAGGCGAGGCGGATGCCGAGCGCCTGGATGTAGTCGTCGGCTTCCGGGTCCTCGAGCACGAGGCCCTGGTCGCGCAGGCCGCGCACCACCGAGAGGCCGATCTGGTACTCGTCGTCGAGGGTGAGCGTCGAGTCGGCGCCGGAGCCGATGGCGGGCAGTTCGTTGGCGGTCTGTGCGAGCGCGAGCGCAGGCTGCCAGGCCGCCCAGGGCAGCATCAGGCCTGCGCAGAGCAGCGGCAGCAGACGGCGCGGTCGCTTCAGGGGGCGCATCTTGGGCTTGACCCCCGCCGCCGCCCGAAGTTCACAGCGCCTCGGAGGCGTAGTCCGCGAGCCGCGAGCGTTCGCCGCGCACCAGCGTCACATGCCCCGCATGCGCCCAGCCCTGGAAGCGGCTGACCACGAAGGTGAGGCCGGAGGTGGTCTCGGTGAGGTAGGGCGTGTCGATCTGCGCGATGTTGCCCAAGCAGACGATCTTCGTGCCGGGGCCGGCGCGGGTGACGAGCGCGCGCATCTGCTTCGGCGTGAGGTTCTGGGCCTCGTCGAGGATCACGAAGCGGTTGAGGAAGGTGCGGCCGCGCATGAAGTTCAGCGAGCGGATCTTGATGCGGTTGCGCAGGAGGTCCTGCGTCGCCTGCCGCCCCCAGCTGCCGCCCTCGGCGCTGTGGGTGAGCACCTCGAGGTTGTCCATGAGGGCGCCCATCCAGGGCTCCATCTTCTCTTCCTCGGTGCCGGGCAGGAAGCCGATGTCCTCGCCGAGCGGGATCGTCACGCGGGTCATGATGATCTCGGCGAAGCGGTTGTGCTCGAGCGTCTGCACGAGCCCGGCGGCGAGCGTGAGCAGCGTCTTGCCGGTGCCCGCAGGTCCCAGGATCGAGACGAAGTCGACCTCCGGGTCCATCAAGAGGTTGAGCGCGTAGTTCTGCTCGCGGTTGCGCGCATGGATGCCCCACACGCCGTTGCGCTCGCCGCGGAAGTCGCGCACGAGCTCGAGCGTCGCGGTGTTGCCCGCGACCTTGCGCACCATCGCCTCGATGCCGCCGTCGCGCTCTTCGTGCACGAACTGGTTCGGGGTCCACTTCGCGACCGCGGGCCCCGAGACCTCGTAGAAGGTGCGCGTGCCGTCCTTCCAGGAGCGCATGTCCTTGCCGTGGCGGTCCCAGAAGTCCGCGGGCAGCGCCTCGTGGCCGGTGTAGAGGACATCCGCGTCCTCGATGGTGCGGTCGCTGAAGTAGTCCTCGGCGTGCACGCCGACGACCGCGGCCTTGATGCGCAGGTTGATGTCCTTCGACACCAGCACCACGCGCGCATCCGCATGCAGCGCCTGCAGCGCGAGCGTCTGCGCGAGGATGGCGTTGTCGTTGCCGGTGCCGGGCAGGCTGTCGGGCAGCGTGCCCGAGAGCCGCTGCGTCTGGAAGAAGAGGCGGCCGGAGGAGGGCGCCTTGCCGCGGTTGCCCATCGGGTTCGAGGGCAGGGCGAGGCCCGTCATGATCTGCTCGCGCGTGGCATCGCGCATGAGTTCATCGAGGAAGCGGCTCACCTGGCGCACATTGCGCGAGGCCTCCGAGAGGCCTTTCTTGTTGGCGTCGAGCTCCTCGAGCACCGCCATCGGCAGGTAGATGTCGTGCTCCTCGAAGCGGAAGATCGCCGCGGGATCGTGCATCAGCACATTGGTGTCGAGCACGAACAGCCGGCGCTGCCGTGCGCTGCGGCGGCGCGTCAAGACGCCTTCGCCGCGGTGAGGACCTCCGCCGCATGGCCGTCGGCCTTCACCTTGCGCCATTCGGCGAGCAGCGTGCCGTCCGGCCCGATCAGGAAGGTGCTGCGCTCGATGCCCTTCACCTTCTTGCCGTACATGTTCTTCTCGCGGATCACATCGAAGAGCGTGCAGAGCGCCTGGTCAGCATCCGACAGCAGCTCGTACTTCAGACCTTCCTTGTCCTTGAACTTCTGGTGCGAGGTGCAGGAGTCGCGCGACACACCGATCACCTGGGTACCCGCCTTCTTGAAGGCGCCGAGGAGCGCCTGGAACTGCTGCGCCTCGACCGTGCATCCGGAGGTCATGTCCTTCGGGTAGAAGAAGAGGGCGACCTTGGACCCCGCCGCGTCCTTCAGGCGCCACGGGCCGCCGTCGGTGGTGGTGGCCGTGAAGTCGGGCACTTTCTTGCCTACAGACACCTTGGTGGGCACGCGGGGTCTCCTATTTCACGGCCTCGAGGATCGCGTCGAGGTTGCGCGCATCGCAGAAGTCGAGGAACTCCTCGCGCAGCTGACCGAGGTGCAGCCGCTCGGGGATGCTGATGTCGAGTTGCACGCTGAACATCTGCGCGCCGGTGTGGGCGGCGGCGTAGTTGCTGGTGGTGACCGCGGCGATGTCGATGCCGCGCTTGGCGCAGAAGCCGGCGAGCGCGGCGACCACGCCCGTCTGCTCGAGGCAGAGCACATCGATGGTGTAGGGGAGCTCCACACGCACCCCGCGCGGCTCGGTGCGGCGCAGGTGGACGGTGAGCCCGCTCTCCTCGGCGAAGCGCGCGAGCTCGGTCTCGAGCTTGGCGAGCGAGTGCCAGTTGCCGGAGACCAGCATCACCACCGCGAACTCGCTGCCGAGACTCGCCATGCGGCTCTCGCCGATGCTGCCGCCGCAGTCGCTGATGACCTTGGAGAGGTCGTGGACAAGTCCGGTGCGGTCGGGGCCGATGGCCGAGATGGCGAGATGCTGCTTCATGGGTCGGCGTGAGTGTACCGGACTCGTCGCGACAGGCGCGACCGGGTTGCGCAAGCCGACGAGCGGCCCGTAACATCCGGCGGATGTTCACCGGAAGCCTCGTCGCCATCGTCACGCCCATGCGGGACGACGGCGGCATCGATCTTCCGGCCTGGGACTCGCTGCTCGATTGGCACGCCGCCGAGGGCACGGCCGGCATCGTGGTCGGCGGCACCACCGGCGAATCCGCCACCCTCACCGACGACGAACTCCAGACCCTCGTGCGCGCCGCCATCGCGCGCGTCGGCGGTCGCGTGCGCATCATCGCGGGCGCGGGTGTGCCTTCGACGGCGGCGACGGTCGAGCGTGCGCGCTGGCTCTCGGCGCTCGGCGTCGACGGACTGCTCGTCGTGACGCCGGCGTACATCAAGCCCACCCAGGAAGGCCTGTTCCAGCATTACTCGGCGGTGGCCGCGGCGAGCTCGGTCCCCATCGTCCTCTACAACGTGCCCGGCCGCACGGGCGTCGACATGCTGCCCGCCACCGTCGGCCGCCTCGCCGCCGTGCCCGGCATCGTCGCCCTCAAGGAAGCCGTGGCGGGCGCCACCCGGGTGCGCGAACTGCGCGCCGCGGCACCCGGCATCACCGTGCTCTCGGGCGACGACCCGACCGCCCGCGAGGCGATCCTGGCCGGGGCGCGCGGCGTGATCTCCGTCACCGCCAATGTCGCGCCGCGGCTCATGGCCGAGATGGTGGCCGCGGCCATGGCGGGGGATGCCGCCCAAGCGGCTGCCCTCGACGAGCGCCTCGCCGGGCTGCATCAGGCGCTCTTCGTGGAACCCAACCCCATCCCCAGCAAGTGGGCCTTGGCCCGCATGGGCCGGATGCCGGGCGGCATCCGCCTGCCGCTCACCCCGCTGACCCCGGCCGGGGAGGAACCCGTGCTGTCGGCGATGCGCCGGGCGGGTATCATCCCGGCCTGACCCGTACCCGGAGCCGAACCATGTCCGCCCTGCGCCCCCTCGTGCTGCTCGCCGCCTGCCTGCCCCTCGCGGGCTGCGGGACGATGTTCGCGACCAAGTGCGCCAAGCCCGAGGACTTCGCCTCGGCCGTGGACAACCCGCCGCTCAAGGTCCCCGAGGGCAAGGACGCACCCGACACCCGCGGCGCGCTCAAGATCCCGGCGCTCGAGGGCACCGAGGCCGCCCGCCCGGCCGACCAGCCCTGCATCGACACCCCGCCCAAGTTCACCCCGGCGGCGCCCCGGCCGACCGCGCCCAAGCCTGCTGCGAATTGATATCATCCGCGCGCCGGAGAGATGGCCGAGCGGTCGAAGGCGCTTGATTGGAAGTCAAGTAACATCGCAAGGTGTTCGTGGGTTCGAATCCCACTCTCTCCGCCACTGAAACGAAAGAACGGGGCCTTGCGCCCCGTTTTTCGTTTCAGCGGGTGGAGCGGGGTGTGTGGACGAACCCACTGGGTTCGACGATCCGGCAGGACTGCCGGATCGGACGCGCGCAGCGCGCCCCGAGC
>JBBAPM010000027.1:0-22296 GCA_040400835.1 Steroidobacteraceae bacterium | reverse complement strand
TCCTCCATGCCGGTGATCTGGCCGCGGCGGCGGTTGAGGTCGCCGATGACGTCGCCCGAGTAGTCCTCGGGGGTCACGACCTCGACCTTCATGATCGGCTCGAGGATGACGGGCTTGGCCTTGCGGAAGCCTTCCTTGAAGCCCAGGGAACCGGCGATCTTGAAGGCCATCTCGTTGGAGTCGACGTCGTGGTAGGAACCGTCGAAGGCCGTGACCTTGACGTCGACCACGGGGTAGCCCGCGACCACGCCGGTGTCGACCGCTTCCTTGACGCCCTTGTCGACCGCCGGGATGAACTCGCGCGGCACCGCGCCGCCGACGATCGCGTTGACGAACTCATAGCCCTTGCCGGGCGCGTTCGGCTCGAGCTTGAGCCAGATGTGGCCGTACTGGCCGCGGCCGCCCGACTGGCGCACGAACTTGCCCTCGGACTCGACCGTGCCGCGCAGCGTCTCGCGGTACGCGACCTGCGGCTTGCCGACGTTGGCCTCGACCTTGAACTCGCGCTTCATGCGGTCGACGATGATCTCGAGGTGCAGCTCGCCCATGCCGGAGATGATGGTCTGGCCCGACTCCTGGTCCGTGTGGACGCGGAACGACGGGTCTTCCTTGGCGAGGCGCTGCAGCGCGAGGCCCATCTTCTCCTGGTCGACCTTGGTCTTGGGCTCGACCGCGACCGAGATGACGGGGTTCGGGAACACCATCTTCTCGAGCGTGATGATCTTCGACTCGGCGCACAGCGTGTCGCCGGTGGTGACGTCCTTGAGGCCCACGGCCGCGGCGATGTCGCCGGCGCGGACCTCCTTGATCTCGGTGCGGTCCGAGGCGTGCATCTGCAGCAGGCGGCCGATGCGCTCGTTGCGCGACTTGGTCGGCACGTACACCGAGTCGCCCGAGTTGAGCACGCCCGAGTAGACGCGGAAGAAGGTGAGGTTGCCGACGAAGGGGTCGTTCAGGATCTTGAACGCGAGCGCCGCGAACGGCGCATCGTCGCTGCTCGGGCGCGTGGCGGGCTCGCCCGACTCGTCCATGCCCTTCACGGGCGGCATCTCGATGGGCGACGGCATGTACTCGATGACCGCATCGAGCAGCGCCTGCACGCCCTTGTTCTTGAAGGCCGAGCCGCACATGCACAGCACGATGTCGTTGCGCAGCGCGCGCTCGCGCAGGCCGCGCTTGATCTCGTCCATCGAGAGCTCCTCGCCCCCGAGGTACTTGTCCATCAGCGTCTCGTTGGCCTCGGCCGCGGCCTCGACCATCTGCGTGCGGAAGCGCTGCGCGTCCTCGAGCAGGTCCGCGGGGATGTCGCGGTACTCGAAGTTCATGCCCTGCGTGCCCATGTCCCAGTAGATGGACTTCATGTGCAGCAGGTCGACCACGCCCTCGAAATCGTCCTCGGCGCCGATCGGCAGCTGGATGGGGACCGGGTTGCCGCGCAGCCGGGTCTTGATCTGCTCGATGCAGCGCAGGAAGTTCGCGCCGGCGCGGTCCATCTTGTTGACGAACGCGATGCGCGGCACGCCGTAGCGGTTCATCTGCCGCCACACCGTCTCCGACTGCGGCTGCACGCCCGACACCGCGCAGAAGAGCGCGACCGCCGAATCGAGCACGCGCAGCGACCGCTCGACCTCGATGGTGAAGTCGACGTGCCCCGGCGTGTCGATGATGTTGATGCGGTGCTCGGGGAGGGTCTTGTCCATCCCCTTCCAGAAGCAGGTCGTGGCCGCGGAGGTGATGGTGATGCCCCGCTCCTGCTCCTGCTCCATGTAGTCCATCACGGCCGCGCCGTCATGGACCTCGCCGATCTTGTGCGAGACGCCCGTGTAGAAAAGGATGCGCTCGGTGGTCGTGGTCTTGCCCGCATCGATGTGCGCGGAGATACCGATGTTCCGGTAGCGCTCGATGGGGGTGACGCGAGGCATGGGCGTGGGCCGGGTTTACGGGTGGAGGCGGACGGCGGCGGACGGACGGACCGGCGCGCTGACGCTTACCAGCGGTAGTGCGCGAAGGCCTTGTTGGCCTCGGCCATGCGGTGCGTGTCCTCGCGCTTGCGGACGGCGGCGCCGCGGTTCTCGGCGGCCTCCATCAGCTCGTGCGCGAGGCGGAACGCCATCGACTTCTCGCTGCGGGCGCGCGCGGCCTCGATGACCCAGCGCATGGCGAGGGTCTGGCGGCGCTGCGCACGCACCTCGACCGGCACCTGGTAGGTGGCACCGCCGACGCGGCGCGACTTCACCTCGACCATCGGCTTCACGTTGTCGAGCGCGGCCGAGAGCAGCATCATGGCGTCGCCGCCCTGCTTGCCGGTCTTCTCGGTGATGCGGTCGATGGCGCCGTAGATGATGCGCTCGGCGGCCGACTTCTTGCCGCTCTTCATGACGACGTTCATGAACTTGGCGAGCATCTCGTTGTTGAACTTCGGGTCCGGCAGGATCTCGCGGACCGGGGCTTGTGCGCGGCGGGACATGGCTGTGCTCCGTTATTTCTTGGGACGCTTGGCGCCGTACTTGGAACGGCTCTGCTTGCGGTCGTTGACGCCCGCGCAATCGAGGGTGCCGCGCACCGTGTGGTAGCGCACGCCCGGGAGGTCCTTGACGCGGCCGCCGCGGATCAGCACCACCGAGTGCTCCTGCAGGTTGTGGCCTTCGCCGCCGATGTACGAGGTGACCTCGTAACCGTTGACGAGACGCACGCGGCAGACCTTGCGCAGCGCGGAATTGGGCTTCTTGGGCGTCGTGGTGTAGACGCGGGTGCACACGCCACGCTTCTGCGGGGCGGCGCCGAGGGCGGGCACCTTCGTCTTCTCGGTGCGCGTGCGGCGCGGGGCGCGAATCAGCTGACCTGTGGTGGCCATGCAGTCTCCAGTCTTGCAGCGTTGTCGGACAGAACCGCCGGACAGGAGAGGTCGCTCGTCGGCCCGCCAAAACATCCCGCGTGAGCGGGAGAACCCGGGCCTACGACCGACAGCCCCACGACCGGCTGTGGCGGGCGGCCGCCGAAGACGACCCGGGCCACCCCCTTGCGGAGGCGGCCCGGATGTTCGTAAGCCGCTGTTTTTCGGAGGTCCGAACGAGGGACTCCCGAGAAAGGTCGCGGATTCTAGGTAGACCCTGCTGGACTGTCAATCGCCGGGGGACGAGGCGGCCAGCCCGGGGGACCCCGACTGGGTGGGGTGATCGCACGCCGGACCCCCATCGCAGGGTACCCGCCGGCCTTCCAAACCCCAGTATTCGGTGCCGCTGTGGCTGCGAGGGGACCCGGCTGCGCAGTTCCACCCTACCCCCGACACCCCCCACCGTCCGGACTTGCGTCACAGGAATTGCTTCGGCGATCGCCCGGACGGCCCGTGAAGGGCGGATCACCCCGGTTCCCGGTTACGGAGCGCCACACCACGCAGGAAGACTCCGAAGCCCCCCCGCCGCTACCCCCCGGGCGGGGGGGCGTCGCCCTGGTCGAGGATCAGGACCCGGGCGAGTGCAGGTATTCGCGGGTCGACCCGCGGTCGGGGCTGGTGATGCCGGCGCCGATGATGACGGCGTCCCACCGATCGGTCGTCGAAGTCGCCGCGCTCGTCATCTTGGCGTCCTGTGTCAGACCTTGGGATCCGGGTTCTCGGTGTGGCCGTCGAGCGTCAGCACCTGCCCGGAGATGCGTGCGCCGCCCGGCGAGGCGAGGAACAGCGCCATCGCCGCGACATCCTCGGCGGTGACGAAGGTGCGCAGCGAGGTGCCGGCCTCGTAGGCGGCGCGCACGGCAGCGGGCGTCGTGCCCTTGGCGGCGGCCTCGCGCTCGATGACGCGCTCGATGCGCGGCCCTTCGACGCAGGCCGGCGCGATGACGTTGGCGCGGATGCCGAACGGGCCCGCCTCCATCGCCACGGTCTTCATGAGACCGTTCACCGCCCACTTCGCGGCGACATACGGCGCCCGCAGCGGCGTGCCGAACTGGCCAGAGGTGGAACCGGTGAAGATGATGCAGCCCTGCCGCGCGCGCTTCATCATGGGCAGCGCGCCCTGCGCCGCGAGCACGGCGCCGCCGAGCCCGACATCCAGGCATTCTTTGAACGCCGCGTAGTCCTGGTCCTCGAGCAGCGCGGTGCGACCGGATACGCCCGCGTTGGCGCAGAGCACATCGAGCCCGCCCCACTCCGCCTCGATGCGCCCGAACAGCGCGCGCATCGCGACCGGGTCGGCGACATCCACGCGGTCGCGCCGCCATCCCTCCGGGCAAGCGGCGAGCGCCGCGTCATCGATGTCCGTCACCCAGACGCGCGCGCCCGTGGTCGCGAAGGCCTGCGCGATCGCGCGACCGATGCCGGCGGCGCCGGCGGTCACCAATACGCGCTGCGTCGCCGCCCCGCTCATCCCGGCCGGATCCGCGGGCCGCTCTTGTCGGCGAAGGCGGCGAGCCGCTCACGCGCCGCCGCCTGCGTGTTCACCACACCCGCGATGCAGGCCTCGGCGTAGGCGGCATCGAGCGCCGACATGTTCTGCATGTGGCTCACGCCCGAGCAGATGGCGAAGTTGGTGAGGGGGAGGTTCTGGGCGCAGCGGCGCGCGATGGCGAGCGCCTGCTCGAGGCTGGAGCCGTCCGTGCGGTACTGCGCGAGTCCGACATCGACGGCCTCTTGACCCTTGTAGACGCGGCCCGTCAGCATCATGTCGACGAGCCGCGACTTGCCGATCAGGTCGCCGACGCGGATGGTGGCGCCGCCGCCCGTGAAGAGACCCCGCTGGCCCTCAGGCAGCGCGAAATAGGTCGTGGCGTCGGCGATGCGGATGTGCGCCGCGCTCGCGAGTTCGAGACCGCCACCCACCACCGCGCCCTTCAGCGCCGCGATGATCGGGACGCCGCCGTACTCCATCTTGTTGAAGGCCTCGTGCCAGCGCAGGCAGATCTGCCAGAACTCGGCGGGCGTACGGTCGGCGCGATGGTGTTCCACCAGATCGAGCCCGGCGCAGAAATGGTCGCCCGCCGCCGCGAGCACGATGGCGCGCGCGCCGGCCCGCTGCGCCCCGGAGAAGAGGCGCACCAGCTCCTCGATGGTCGCGGCGTCGAGCGCGTTGCGCTTGGCGGGGCGGTTGAGGGTGACCACCCACACACCGTCAGGCTGGCGGTCGATGAGCAGGTTGTCGTAGGTCTCTCGATCGATGTCGGTCATCGCATGCGCTCCGCGATCGGTCAGATGAACGGCAGCTCGACGAGCGTGCCGGGTTGCATCATGCCACCGACCCGCGCCTCGACGCGCGCGCCCACCGTGCAGGCGCGGTCGATCAAAGCGAAGCCGATGTTCTTCTTGAGCCGGTAGGAGAAGATGCAGTTGGTGAGGTCGCCGACCTTGCGGCCGCCGCTGAGGATCGGGTTCCACATGAACCCCGGCTTCACGGGGTCGCCCGCGTCGAGGACGATGCCGAGCGTATGCCGGCGTGGTCCCTCGGCCGCGATGCGACGCAGCGCCGCGATGCCGACCGTATCGTCAGGCACGCCGAGGTCCACATACTTGCCCATGCGCACCTCGTAGGGGTTGGTGGTCCGGTCGGTGTCGCCACCGTAGGAGACCAAACCCGACTCCACGCGCTCGCACCAGTTCGGACCGCCGGGGCCGATGCCGTAGGGCCGCCCGGCCTCCTTGAAGATGTTCCAGAGTCGCGTGCCCTGCGTGCCGTCGCGCAGGTAGATCTCGAAGCCGCCCTGCTTCGACCAGCCCGAGCGCTGCACCACCACCGGGATGCCGTCGATGAGCGTCTCGCGGAACCAGAAATACTTGATGCCGCGCACCCAATCGCCGCAGACGCTCGCGACCACGTCCTCGGCCTTCGGTCCCTGGATCGCCATCGGCGAGACATCGGGCTCGCTGACCTCCACCTTGAGGCCCCGCTCGGCGGCGATGGATCCCGCCCAGAACCAGATGTTGGAGTCGGCGATCGACAGCCAATAGAGGTCATCGGCGAGCTTGAGGCAGATGGGGTCGTTGATGAGCACGCCCTGGTGGTCGCAGAGCGGCACGTACTTGCCCTGCCCGACCTGCTGCTTCGAGAGGTCGCGCGGCGCGAGGATCTGCGCGAGGCGCCCGGCATCCGGCCCCTTGAGCTGCACCTGCCGCTCGACCGCCACATCCCACTGGCTCACGCCGTTGATCAGCCGCCAGTACTCGGCCTCCGGGTCGCCGAAGGCCGTCGGCATCAGCATGTGGTTGTAGGTGGTGAAGGCGGTGACGCCCTCGGCGAGCGTCGCCTCGAAGAACGGCGAGGGGCGCAGGCGTGCGGAAGGGGTGATGCCGAACAATCGCTGCTCCGGGTGGGAACGGTCGGATCAGAACCAGTTGTAGTTGAAGGAGATGCTGACGCGCTCGGTCGCGACCGGGTTCGCCATGACCTCGTGCCGCAGCCAGCTCTCGAACAGCACCACCTCCCCGGCGCGCGCCGGCACCGTGTGCCACGGCTGCAGCTCCGGCGCGGCGTCGCGCCGCCGCGGCGGCGCCGCCATGAACCGCTCGAGCCGCGGATCCTCGAACTTGAGCCCCGGCGCGCCGCGCGGCGTGCGCACGTAGTAGGTGCCGCTGATCGTCGACAGCGGATGCAGGTGCAGGCTGTGCGCGGTGCCGCGCGGCATGATGTTCACCCAGCAGTCGGTCATGACGAGTCCGCGCCCGTCGAGGTCGAGCGCGAGCGCACGCGCGAAACCGCGCACATGACGGTCCAACAGACGCTCGAGCCGCGCGAAGGTCGGGGAGATGCGCTGCATGCGCGACTGCGAGGCATACGAGGTGTAGCCGCCCGGATAGTTGCGCGCCGACCAGCGCCGCCCCGCGATGTCGTCGGCGCGCAGCTGCAAGGTCTCGGCCAGCAGCCGGCGGTTGAGCGCGGCAGACCCGCTGCGCTGCAGCGGCGCGACGTGGATCAACGTCGGGAAGAGGCTCCGGGTTCCGCGGGCCGCGGCGCCTGCGGCGCGTGGCGCTGCGCGGCTCACGCGCCGCCCTGCGTCGCCGACTTCGGTTCGGGCCGACCGCGGTAGAGACGGGTCGACAGGAAGCGCAGCAGCCACGGGAAATGCCGCGAGATGTACACCAGCACCTTGCCGTGGCCCGTCACCACCACCTCGGGGCGACCGCGCCGCACCGCGCGCACGATCTCGCGCACCGCCTTGTCGGTGGGTACGCGCAGCCACGCGGGGATCGGGTCCGGCGCATCGGCGCGCAGCACGCCCTTGTTGTCGGTGCGGCGGATGTCGGAGTCGACGAAGCCCGGCGAGACCAGCGTCACGCCGATGCCCTCGCCCTGCAGGTCGCCGCGGAAGGATTCGGCGAGCGCGCGCACCGCGAACTTGCTCATGCAGTAGGCCGAGGACCCGGGCGAAGCGATGTGGCCCGCGACGCTGCCGACCAGCACCAAGCGCCCGCGCGCCGCACGCAGTCCGGGCAGCGTCTCGTAGACCGTGCGCAGCAGGCCGATGACGTTGGTGTCGAGCTGGCGCTGGTAATCGGCCACGGTGAGCCGCTGCATCATCCCCGCGACGCCGAAGCCGGCGTTCGCGTACACGATGTCGAGCCCGATACCGCGCGCCTGCAGCCCCTCGACCGCGCGCGCGACGTCGCCCTCGCGGGTGACATCGGCCTCCTGCACCTCGACCTCGACCGCGCCCGCAGCGCGTGCCTCGGCCGCCAGTTCCTCGAGCCGGTCGCGACGCCGCGCCAGCAGCACCAACCGCGCGCCCTCGCGCGCATAGGAACGGGCGAGCTCGGCGCCGATGCCGCTCGAGGCGCCGGTGATGAGGACGGTCTGGGTCATGCAGTTCTCCGGATCCGGGTCGTGGCGACCGCACGCATCACGCCCCACAGCGCGAGCGCGAGCAGCCAAAGTGTTCCGATGGCGCCGCCGCCACCGCCACCGCTGGCGGGCGTCGGCGTGGGTGTCGGGGTCGGGGTCGGGGTCGGTGTCGTGCCGCCGCCACCGCCGCCGCTCCCGCCGCCGGCATCGATGGCCACCGGGCAGGCGTTGGACCCCGTCGAGGTGGGCGCCGTGGTGGTCGCGGCGCTCGAGGTGACGCTGACCTCGGCGGTGTCGGTGGCGCCCGTGTTGTCGGCCACGGTGAGCCGCAGACGCAGCGTCCCGGCGGTCGGCGCCACCGCCTGCACGGTGGCCGCGTTGGCGCCCGAGACGATCGCGCCGCCCGTGCCGGCCTCGACCACGCTCCAGGCGTAGGTGCTGACACTGCGCCCGCAGGACGCCGCCGAGACGCCGCCCTGCACCGTGAAGTTCTGTCCCGCCGACACCGACGCCGGCAACGCCAGCGCGGCGACCGGCCGACGCGCGGCGCGCACCGCACCCACCGCGTTCGCCATGCCCGCGCCGCAGGTCGCCGCCGTACAGGCGCACTCGCTCGACTGCAGGTCGCCGGGTCCGGTCGGATCCCGGCACAGCGGGATGCCGGCGGGCGCGGCCGGATAGGGCGTCGCGCCCTCGCGCAGACGTGCGGTCACCTGGGCGCTCGAGAGGTTGCCGTTCACCGACAGCATCAGCGCGGCGACGCCCGCGACGATGGGGGCCGAGAAGCTCGTGCCCACGTTGAAGTTGAACTGGTCGGTGTAGCTGTCCGCGCCCGGTGTGGTGCGTCCGGCGTTGGTGGTGGTGTCGATGGAGAACAGACAGGGTTCGCCCGCGCCGATGTTGACGCAGTTGCCGCCGGGTGCGCCGATGGTGGACGTCGCGCCGAGGTTGCTGAACCCCACCTTGGTGCCGACATGACGCAACGCCACCACCGACACCACGCCGCGGCAATTGGCCGGTTCGGAGACCGGGCCGGATTCGTTGCCCGCCGAGGCGATGACCACCACGCCGCGGGCGACGAGCTCGTCGATCGCGCTCTGATAGGAGGCGGAGCAGGCGCCCGAGCCGCCGAGACTCAGGTTGAGGATGCGCGCCGGGTAAGGGTTGGCGGCGACGCCACCGACGCTGAGCCCGGCCGCCCAGCGCATGCCCGCGATGATGTCCGAGTCGTATCCGCCGCATTTGCCGAGCACGCGCACCGGCAGCAACCACGGCCGCCAGGTCAGCCCGGCGAGACCGGTGGCGTTGTCGGCGAGCGCGCCGATGATCCCCGACACGCGCGTGCCGTGCCAGGAGCTGTCCTCCTGCGGACAATCGCCGGTCGCCTCCGCCGAGGTGACCCAATCGCCCGGATCGGTCGGATCGGCGTCGCGGCCGTCACCATCGTTCGCCGTCTTGAACGAGTTGTTGCCGTCGCCGCTCACGAAATCGTATCCCGGCAGCAATCGGCCCGAGGCGGCGGCGCGCTTGAGGTCCGGATGATCGAAGCGCACGCCGGTGTCGAGCACCGCGACGACGACGCCATCGCTGCCCGTGGGGTTGTTGCCGGTGGCCGGCTCCCACGCCGTCGAAGCGCCGGTCGCCGAGGGCTGCGCGGATTGCAGGTACCACTGCGCGCTGAACAGCGGGTCGTTGGGCGTGAGATGCCGATAGCGTCGGCGGTCGGGCTCGGCGAACGCGATCTGCGGATCGGCGCGCAGCACCGCGAGCGCGGCCGCGAGCGACGCTTCGTCCTTGGCGCCCTCCAAGGCCACGACATCCATCTGCGGGGCGATGGGCACCGCCTTGCCGACGGCGAGCCGCGTCCGTGCAGCGAGGGTCGATGCCCGGTCGGTATCGGCGGCACCGCCGCGCCAACCGAGGATCACCCGGCCCGTGACCACAGGTCGGCCCGCGGGTTCGCGTGCCACCGGGTTGTGCTCCGCCGAGGGCGTCGCGGCCGACGCCGGGAGGCTGCCCAGACCGAGGACCAGCAAGAGGACCGCCCGGACCAGGGCGGCGGAGGTCGTCGCGGTGCGCATGGAAGCTGCCGGTTGACGGAGGGTGGTTGACAGGGGGTATACGAGGCGCAAGATACCAAAGACCGTATCCGGAGCACGACATGAAAAGAACAAAAACGCTGTCCGTGATCGCCTGGGTCCTATGCTGCGCTTCGGTGGCGCAAGCGGCGCCGCCCGCTGCCCCGCCGCAGGACGACGGCCCGACGCTCTACACGCTAGGGCAGTTGATCTCCCGCACGCTGGAGCGTTTCACGCTCACCCCGGAGGAACTCGCGGTCGTGCAGCAAGGGCTGGAGGACGGTGTGCTCGGTCGACCGCCCAAGGTGGATCTCGCCGCCGAAGCACCGAAGTTGCACGCCCTGCAGGCTGCGCGCAGCCAAGCCCTGGCCGACCGCGAGAAGCAGGCGGGCGCCGCAGCGGTCGCACACGCCGCCGCCGCACCCGGCGCCGTGCGCCTGCCGACCGGCGTGCTGCTGCAGCCGCTGCAACCGGGCGACGGCCCGGCACCCACCGTCACCGACCACGTGCGCGTGCACTACGAGGGCACGCTGCCCGACGGTACGGTGTTCGACAGCTCACGGGCGCGCGGCGAACCGGCGACCTTTCCGGTGCGCGGCGTCATCGCCTGCTGGACCGAGGCGCTGCAGGCGATGCGCGTCGGCGGTCGCAGCCGTGTGGTCTGCCCGCCGGAGCTCGCCTACGGTGAGCGCGGCGCGCCGCCGGCCATCAAGCCGCATGCGACGCTGGTGTTCGACATCGAGCTACTGGCGATCGTCCGCTGAGGACGGTCCCTTCGCCGCGGGCGACTCCGGCCCGTAGGCGAGGCTGAGATACTCGACGATCGCGCGCGCGTCCTCGTCACCCACCGGCGCCTTGAAGGCGTTGCGCATCTTCGCCACCGACGACTCCCACAGCGCACGCGTGCCGAACGGCGCATGCATGCGGATGTAGTCCACGCTGTGGCAGGACGAACAGTGCGCGATGAAGAGCTCGCGGCCGGGACCGGGCGCGGCCTGGTCCTCGGGGACCGGCCGCGCAGGCGGCTGCGCGGTCTGCCGCGATGACGGCGTCGCGGCAGACAGCGACATCGACACCGAGAGCACCATGAGCGTCGCCACCGACGCGACCCGCGCGAGCCGGCTCATGAGGACACCTCCAGAACGACGCGCTGCCAGGCGTTGTGCTGGTAGCCCGAGGGGTTGGGGATCGCTTCCGGCACCTGCACCTGCCCGATGCGGTTGGCGGCGCGCACCCAGGCCTCGTGCCGACCGGACGGCAGCGTCGGCCCGGTGAACTCCCAGGTGCGGAACGCGTAGCGGCCAAGGTCGGGCCCGAACTGCGCCGCATCCCAACGACGCCCGCCGTCGAGCGAGACCTCGACGCGGTCGAGACCGTGGCCGGCATCCCAAGCGATGCCGCGCAGCGCGCAGGGGGCGCGGCCGCCGCCCGACGCGGACTCCGTCACCAAAGAATTGACCGCGATCTCGGTGACCGGCGCGCGCTCCCCCGCTTCCTGCGTAGGGAAGCGCTCGACCAGCGGGAAGGCCGCGCGCGGCATGCGGTAGGCGCTCGCCATCCAGAAACCCTTGTCGGGCGTCTCGAGCGCCTCGATGCGCGTCAGGTGCTTGATCCAGTAGGTCGCCGTCCAGCCCGGCACGACGAGCCGCAAGGGGAAGCCGTTGAGCCGCGGCAGCGGCTGGCCGTTCATCTCGAAGGCGAGCAGCGTGTCCGGGTGCAGCGCTTTGGCGCGCGGCAGCGACTTGATGAAATCCGGCGTGCCCTCGAGCGGCGGGGCGTCGGCGGCATCGAACAGCACCTCGACCGCCGAGGCCTTGAGGCCGGCGCGCTCGAGGACCTCCGCGAGGCGCACACCGCGCCATTCGGCGCAGCCCATCGCGCCGTGCTCCCACTGCAACCCCGCGACGCGCGGTCGGAACAGCCCGCGACGGTTGCCGGAGCACTGGCAGACCGCCGTCACCGCGACGGTCTTGAACTCCGAGCGCAGCTGCTCGAGGCCGAGCGAGAGCGGCGTCGTGACCCCCGCGCCGCCCACCTCGAGCCGGAACGCCGCGGCGTCGACCTCGGGGATGACGGCGTGGTGGTAGCGCACGAAGAACGCCTCGTTGGGCGTGATGGCGGTACGCAGGTGCTGGAGCGGCGTCTCGTAGTTCGGGGGGCGATGCGTGAGGCGGATGAGCGGCCATTTGCCGGGCAGACGCTCCAGCGCGCCGCGCGCCGCCCCGGCCGCGGCATCCGCGGTCGCCCTCGCCCAACCGGTCACCGACGCGCCTGCCCCGACGCACCAAGCGCCGGCGGCCGCGAGCGCCGCCAGCACGCGGCGGCGGTCGAGGTCCTCGGCGGTCGGTTCGGGGTCGGGGCGCATCGACGGAAAATCTAGCACGTGACGGGCGGGAAAGTCGCCGCGCCGGCCCGCGCCGGTGCAGAATCCCGTCATGTACACGCTCTACATCGCCAACAAGAACTACTCGTCCTGGTCGCTGCGTCCCTGGGTGCTGCTGCGCACGCTCGGGATCCCGTTCGAGGAGCGGCTCGAGCCGTTCACGGGCGCGACCACCGCCGAGCGTTTCCGCAGCTTCTCGCCCTCCGGCAGGGTGCCCTGCCTGCACGACGGTGCGACCCGCGTCTGGGACTCGATGTCGATCGTGGAGTACCTCGCCGAGCGGCACCCCGAGGTATGGCCTGTGGACCGCGTGGCGCGTGCGTGGGCCCGCTCGGCCGCTGCCGAGATGCACTCGAGCTTCGGCACGCTGCGCAACATCTGCAGCATGACCTGCGGCCAGCGCGTCGTGCTGCGCGAGCGGCCGGCCGCACTCGAGGCCGACTTCGTGCGCCTGCGCGAGCTGTGGCAGGAAGGTCTGCGGCGCTTCGCCGGTCCGTGGCTCGCCGGTGGCGCGTTCACCGCCGTCGATGCGTTCTTCGCGCCGGTGGCCTTCCGCCTGCAGACCTACGGCATCACGCTCGATCCGACCAGCGATGCCTACGCGGCGCGCCTGCTGCTGCTGCCCGCGATGCGGGAGTGGTATGAGGCGGCGCTCGTCGAGCCCTGGCGCGACGACGACCATGAGCGCGACATCGTCACGGTCGCCGCCCACATCGACGACCTGCGCCGGCCGCCGCGATGACTTCCCTGCTGCGCCGCGCGGCGCTCCCGTTCGTCGCCGCGCTCACGCTCGGTCTCGGTCTCGCCGCCGGCTCCACCGCTGCGTTCGGTGCGGCCGATGCGCCCTCGACGCCGCGTCCCGGCATCGCCGCGGTCGCCGCCCCGGACCGGCCGAGCGCCGAGGTCGCGCGCGATGTGCTGCGCCGCGGCGGCAACGCCGTCGACGCCGCGATCGCCACCGCGTTCGCGCTCGCCGTCACCTACCCCGAGGCCGGCAACCTCGGCGGCGGCGGCTTCCTGACGCTGCACATCGACGGCAAGCAGGCCTTCCTCGATTTCCGCGAGACCGCACCCGCCGCCGCCACGCGCGACATGTACCTCGACGCCGCGGGCCGGGCGGTGCCGGATGCCAGCCTGGTCGGCGTCCGCGCCGCCGGCGTGCCGGGAACGGTCGCCGGTCTGTGGGCCGCCCATCAAAGATACGGCACGCTGCCCTGGAAGACGCTGCTCGCGCCGGCCATCCGGCTCGCGCGCGAGGGCTTCATGGTCGATGCGCAGCTCGCCGAGCGGGTGCGCGGGCAGACCGCCGAGCTCGCCGGGCGCACGAACTTCGCGGCGTACTTCGGCGGCGTAGTCGCCGGCCAGCGCTGGCGCCAGCCGGAGCTCGCGCGCACCCTGGAGCGCGTCGCGGCGCAGGGCACGGACGGCTTCTACCGTGGCCGGACCGCCGACCTCATGGTCGCCGAGATGCGGCGCGGCGGTGGGCTCGTCACCGCCGCCGACCTCGCCGGTTACCGCGCCGTGTGGCGCGAACCGCTGCGATTCATGTGGCGCGGGCAGGAGGTCGTCACGGCACCGCCGCCGAGCTCGGGCGGCATCGCGCTGGCGCAGCTGCTCGGCATGCGCGAAGCGCTCGCGCCCGCCTTCACCGGTCTTGCGCACAATTCGGCGGGGTATGTGCACCTCTTGGCCGAGATGATGAAGCGCGTGTTCGCCGACCGTGCCGAGTACCTCGGTGACCCGGACTTCGTCCCGGTGCCGGTCGCCAAGCTCATCGACCCGGCCTACATCGCACGACGCGCGGCGGAGGTGCGCGCCCTGCCCTCGGCGCTGGCGGCGGTGCGGCCCGGCCTCGAGGACAGCCCGCAGACCACGCACTTCTCCATCCTCGACGGTGCGGGCGGCGCCGTGTCGCTCACCTACACGCTGAACGGCGGCTTCGGCAACGGCGTGGTGGTGACCGGCGCGGGCTTCCTGCTCAACAACGAGATGGACGACTTCAGCACCCGTCCGGGGCAGCCCAACCTCTACGGCGTGGTCGGCGGCCGCGCCAACGAGATCGCGCCCGGCAAGCGCATGCTGTCGTCGATGACGCCGACGCTGCTGCTGCGCGACGGACGCGTGGTGGCTTCGCTCGGCACGCCGGGCGGCTCGACCATCTTCACCGGCGTGTTCCAGACGCTGCTCAACATGGCGGACTTCGGCATGGACCCGCAGACGGCGGTGGCCGCGTCGCGCATGCACCACCAGCTGCTGCCGCCGGACCGCATCGTGTACAGCCAGTGCTGCGCGCTCGCGCCGGAGACGCTCGCGGGCCTGCAGGCGCTCGGCTACAAGGTCGAACGCAGCAGCTGGGAGTTCGGCGACATGATGGCGATCGCGGTGGACGCGGACGGACGCCTGCGGACCGGCGCCGATCCCCGCGGCCGCGGCGTCGGTCTGGTGCTCGATGCGATGCCCGCACCGCGCGCTGCGCCCCGGACAGCCGCGCCCCGGACAGCTGCGCCCCGGGCTGCGACGCCCCGGGCAGCGACGCCCCGGGCGGCCGTGGCCCGATGACCGCAGGGTCCGCGCCGGACCCGCTCGCACAGGTCGGGCGGCTCATCGCGTCCGGGCGCGTGCTCGCCGCAGAACGCGCGCTGCGGGCGCGGCTCGTCGCAGCGCCGCTCGACGACGACGCGCGCGCGCTGTTCGGCGCGGTGCTGCACATGCGCGGCCACACGACCGCGGGCATCGCGGAGTACGACACCGTGCTCGCACGGCGGCCCCAGGACCTCGACCTGCGCTGCAATCTCGCCCACGCGCTGCTCGAGGCCGGCCGCGGCGAGGCCGGCCTCACCTGCCTGCGCGCGACACCGGGGCGCGGCGACCATCCGCAGCTGCGCGCCGTCGAGGGCGCGCTGTTGCATGCGCTCGGCCGCGACGCCGAAGCGCTCGCCGTGCTGCGCGCCGTGACCGCCACGGGCCAGGTCGACGAGACCGCATGGCTCAACCTCGCGCTCGTCGAGCGCGCCCGCGGCGCGCATGCGGCGGCGCTCGCGGCGCTCGATGAGGCCTGCGACATCGGCCCGGACCATGCCCGCGCGGCCGCCGAACGCGTCGAGGTGTTGCTGCTGCTGGGACGCGCCGACGAGGCCTGCGAGGCCGCGGACGGTTTCCTCGACCGCCACCCCGGCGATCGGCAGCTGTTGGCGACCGCCGCGCTCGCGCTCGAGGCCGCAGGCCATCAGGCCGCGGCGCGCGACATCGCCGATCCGCCGCGCATGGTGACGCTGCACGACCACGCCGACGGCGTGCTCACGCCGGCGTTGTGCGCGGAGTTGGCTGCGATCGTCGAGCAGGATCCGTCGGGCCGCGACGACCCCTTCGGCAAGTCGACGCAGGGCGGGCGGCAGACCGGCGAGCTCGATCCCGCGAGCCATCCGGCGCTGCTCGCGCTCGAATCGCTGCTGCTCGACCTGCTGCGCACCGAGGGCCCGCAGGATGCGGATGCGGGGGACATCGCGCTGCGGCTCTGGGGCACGCGCCTCACGGCCGGCGGCGCGCAGTCACCGCACCATCACCCGCTCGGCGAGATGAGCGGCGTGGTGTACGTCGGGCAGCCCTTGGACATGCAGGCCACCGACCCGGAGGCCGGTGCCCTCGTCTTCGGTCACCCGCCGGCCCGCATCGCGCAGGCGCCCGGCCTCGCGGGCACCGCCCGACCGGGACATGTGGTCGCGCCCGCGCCGGGTCTCGTGGTGCTCTTCCCGTCGCACCTCTGGCACGCGACGCGACCGTTCAGCGCGGACGGCGCGCGCGTGAGCCTGGCTTTCGACGCCGTGTACCGGCGCTGACCCCGCCGGTCGGGCGTGCCGCGGACGGCGCGACGACCTTGGCGACGTCGCCGCCGTCGCCCCGATAGCGGCGCGCGGCGGCGCGCAGTTCCTTGGCGACCTGCTCGCGCAGCATCGGCGGACCGAGCACCTCGACCGCATCGCCGTAGCGCAGGATGTCCATCTGCAGCTCGACGGCGTGACGGAACGGCACCTCGAGGATCAGGCCGCCGTCGGGCTGCCGCTGCAGCTTCTGGCGCGGATGCCAGGGCTCGTCCGCCACCCAACGGGCGGACTCCGGGCTGAAACGCAGCACCGCGACCTGGTCCGCTTCGCCCTCGAAGATGCCGTACCCGCTCGACAGGCGCTTCTCGAGCAGCACATCCGGCACCTGCAGCGCCGCGGTCGGCGTGCGCTGCGCCTGCGCGATGCGGTCGATGGAGAACACCCGCAGGTCGTCGCTGCGGTGGCACCACGCGGCGAGGTACCAGTTGCTGCGGTAGAAGGTGAGCCGCGCCGGCGACAGCTCGCGCTCGGTGTCGGCCTCGCGGCTGCGGCTGCGGTAGGTCACGCGCAGACGGCGCTGCGCCTGCAGCGCGCCGAGCACGGCCGCGAACACCGCCTCGTCGACGCGCCGGTTCTGCGGCAGCGACAGCCGGATGCGCGCGCGCAGCTGCCGCGCACCGGTCGGCTTCTGGAACAGCAGGCGCTGCAGGTGGGCGCGCATGCGCGCGGTCTCGCGGCGGAAGGTGCCGGGCGGGATCTGCTCGAGGATCTCGTTGGCGGTGAGCAGCGCGGAGAGCTCCTGCGCCGTGTAGGACACGCCCTCGCGCTGCGCCGTGAGGCCGGCGCTGCGGTCGAGGAGGTACCCGCCGCCCTCGCGGTCGAAACGCACCGGCAACCGCGCCTCGTCGCGCAGATACGAGATGAGGCGCTTGACGGTGGCGCGCGAGACGCCGAGCGAGCCGCAGAGGCTGTCCGTCGACAACGGCGCACGCGCGCCGTCGAGCAGCGATTGGAGCTTGGTCACCCGCTGGTGGCTGGGCATCGTCAAAGTATAGCCGCGCCGGGACGGCTCTGGTGTAGGCTCGGCGCATGGAAAGGAAGACGCGCCGCCCCTGGGATCTCATCGTCGTCGGCGCCGGTTCCGCCGGCCTGCCGCTCGCCATCCGCGCCGCCGAACGCGGCGGTCGCGTGCTGCAGTTGGAGACCGACTCGCGCATCGGCGGGACGCTGCACTGGTCGTCGGGCCAGATCAGCGCCGCCGGCACCCGCCTGCAGGCCGAGCACGGCATCGAGGACAGCCCGGCGGCGCACTACCGCGACGCGCAGCGCATCGCGCGCGGCAGCATCGACCCGGTGGTGCTGCGCCGCTTCGTGCACGAGGCCGCGCCCGCCGTCGATTGGCTGATGGACCTCGGCTTCGAACCCGCGCCCGGGACGCCGGTCGTGGGCGAGGCCCACGAACCCTACGACACGCGCCGCTACCTCTGGGGCCGCGACAAGGCGCTGTCGATACTCGCCGTCCTGCGCCCGGTGCACGAGCGGCTGGTGCGCGCCGGCCGCATCGACCTGCGGTTGCAGCACCGCATGACGCGGCTCGTCACCGACGCACGCGGCGCGGTGGTCGGCGTACGCGCCGCGACCGCCAACGGCGAGTTCGAGTTCCGCGCGCCGCGCGTGGTGCTGGCCTCCGGTGGCTATGCCGCCGACCCCCGGATCTGGCAGGAGATCACGCCGCGCATCCCGCTCTGCTCCTACGTGAACCCCTGCTCGCGCGGCGACGGTCTGGTCGCGGCACGGGCGCTGGGCGCGCGCGTCGACGGCGGCGAGAAGTTCCTCAACACCTTCGCGGGGTTCCGCGAGGATACGGCCGATCCGTGCAGCGGCAGCTTCCTGCTGCTGTCGCCCGGCGCGCGCAAGGTGTGGGAGATGTTCGTCGACCATCGCGGTCGCCGCTTCATGCGCGAGGACCACCCGAGCATCGACTACCGCGAGCGCAGCCTGGTGCGCCGACCCGGCACCGCCATGCACATCGTGATGGACGAGGGCATCCTGCAGAACGCCTCGCCGATGACGCCGCAGACCCACGCCGCGTACCGCGCGCGCTTCGGCCGCCACCCCGCGTTCGTGAAGTCGCGGACGATCGGCGGGCTCGCTCGGCTGCTCGGCGTGCCGGCCGCCGCGCTGCGCCGCAGCGTGCGCGAGTTCAACGCCGCCGTGGACACGGGCGTCGACCGCCGGTTCGGCCGCGACGCGCTGCTGCGTCGCATCGAGAAGGCGCCGTTCTACGGCATCAAGGCCCAGGGCATCACGGTGGTGAGTCCGGCGGGTCTCGCCGTCGACGGGCGCCTGCGGGTCCGGCGCGCCGATGGTCGGCCGATCCGCAACCTGTACGCCGTGGGTGAGGTGCTCGGCTTCGGCCGGACCTCGGGCAACGCCTTCGTCGGCGGCCTGTCGCTGACGCCGGCGCTCGCGCTCGGCAAGTGGCTCGGCGATACGCTGCCGGTCGCGGCGTCCCGGGCGCGCCCGGCGTCCACGTCGCGCCCGGCGTCCACGTCGCGCCCGGCGCGCAGGCGCGCACCGCGACGCTGACGCCGCGCGCTCAGCGCGTCTTGCCGAGCGCCACCTCGAGCAGGATCGGCAGCATGCGCTTGCGCGCATCATCGAACGGCACCGCCGACAGCGCGAACCGCACCGCCACCGCCGCCACCGCTTCGCCGTCGAGCAGCACCGGCACGGCGATGCTGCCCTGCTCGGTCACGCGCAGCGGCCGGACGGCGCGCGCGTGGCCGCGCTCGCGGATGGCCGAGAGCTCGCGCTCGAGCGCGGCGCGGTCGGGCCACAGCGTGTGCAGCTCCGGCGCCCGTGTCGGCCACAGCAGGTCGACCAGCGTCTCCCGCGCGCGCGGCGACGAGAACGCCAGCAACGCCCGGCCGGAGGCCGTGGTGAGCACCGGCACGCGCATGCCGCGCTCGAAGAATTCCACGGCGAAGCCGCTCTCGCGGTCCGTGGAGTCCTCGATGAGCATCTCGGGGTAGTGCAGGCGCATCAGGCTCATCGGCCAGCGCATCTCGGCGGAGGCGGCGTGCAGCGCCGCACGGACCGGATCGAGACGCTCGGCGACGGCGTCGTAGCCGTGGCTCAGCGTGCGCGCCTTGAGCGTCAGGGCGTGGCAGCGGGACGGCAGCCGCACGGCGTAGCCCATCGCCACGAGCGTGGCGAGGCAGCGGTTCACGGTGGTGCGCGCGAGGCGCAGCTTCTGGCTGATGGCCGCGGTGGTCATCGGCCCGTGGCGGTTGAGCAGGGCCACGACCTCGAGCCCGCGGACCAGCACGCGCACCGGGGCGGGGTGCCCCGGCGGCATGCGGTGCACGCCCTCCCCGGCGTCGTCCGCCGGGGAGGTCTCGTCATGCACCGCGTGGTTGGGCGGTTCGTCCGACATCGACGCTCAGGCGACCCTCGTCACGCGTGGCGGCTCAGCGCGCAGCCGCCTCGTCCTGACCGGCCGAAGCCTCGCCGGACGCGGACTCGTCGCCGTCGCCGACGCCCGAGCCCTCGTCGATGAAGCCCGTGCTGCGGTCCTGCAGCTGACGGCGACGGTGCTCGTGGGCCGCGAAGCCCGTGCCCGCCGGGATCAGCCGACCGACGATCACGTTCTCCTTGAGGCCGCGCAGCTCGTCCTTCAGACCGCGGACGGCCGCTTCGGTGAGCACGCGGGTGGTCTCCTGGAACGAGGCCGCGGAGATGAACGACTCGGTGGCGAGCGACGCCTTGGTGATGCCGAGCAGCACGGGCTGCAGGCTCGCCATGGTCTTGTTGTCGTGCTTGGCGCGGTCGTTGATGTCCATCGCGCGCGAACGGTCGAGCTGCTCGCCCTTGAGCAGCGCGGTCTCGCCCGCGACGGTGACCTCGGTCTTGCGCAGCATCTGGCGGATGATCACCTCGATGTGCTTGTCGTTGATCTTCACGCCCTGCAGACGGTAGACGTCCTGGATCTCGCGCACGAGGTAGTTGGCCAGCGACTCGACGCCCTGCAGGCGCAGGATGTCGTGCGGGTTCGGCTCGCCGTCGGCGATGACCTCGCCGCGGGTGACCTGCTCGCCCTCGAAGACGTTGAGCTGGCGCCACTTCGGGATCAGCTCCTCGTACTTCTCGCCCTTCTCCTCGGTGATGACCAGACGGCGCTTGCCCTTGGTCTCCTTGCCGAAGCTGACGGTGCCGCTCTTCTCGGCGAGGATCGCCTGGTCCTTCGGCTTGCGGGCCTCGAAGAGGTCGGCGACACGCGGCAGACCGCCGGTGATGTCGCGGGTCTTCGAGGACTCCTGCGGGATGCGCGCGATGACGTCGCCGACCGCCACCTTGGCGCCGTCCTCGAGGCTGATGAGCGCGCCCGCCGGCAGGGTGTAGACCGCCGGGATCTCGGTGTTGGCGAACGGCACTTCCTTGCCCTTCGCGTTCACGAGCTTGATGGTCGGGCGCAGCTCCTTGCCGCCGCGCTGCTTGCTGGCGTCCATGACGACCACGGACGAGAGGCCGGTGACCTCGTCGACCTGGCGCGTGACGGTGAGGCCGTCCACGAAGTCCTGGAACTTCAGGAAGCCCGCCACCTCGGTGACGACCGGGTGGGTGTGCGGGTCCCAGGTGGCGACCGTCTGGCCGGCCGGGACCTGCGTGCCCTCGCGGACGTTGATCTGCGCGCCGTAGGGGACCTTGTAGCGCTCGCGCTCGCGGCCGAACTCGTCGACCACGCCGATCTCGCCGGACCGCGACACCGCGACCAGATGCCCCTTCTCGTGGGCCACGGTCTTGATGTTGTGGAAGCGCAGCGTGCCCTTGTTGCGCACCTCGACGCTCGAGGCCGCCGCCGCACGCGACGCCGCACCGCCGATGTGGAAGGTGCGCATCGTGAGCTGCGTGCCGGGCTCGCCGATCGACTGCGCGGCCATGACGCCGACCGCCTCACCGATGTTGATGATGCGGCCGCGCGCGAGGTCGCGCCCGTAGCAGCTCGCACAGACGCCGTAGCGGGTCTCGCAGGTGATGGGCGAACGCACCTTCACCTGGTCGACGCCCTGCTGCTCGAGCAGGCGTACCAGACCCTCGTCGATGAGGGTGCCGGCGGGGAGCAGGACCGCGCCCTTGCCGCCCGGCTTCAGGACGTCCTCGACGACCACGCGGCCGAGCACGCGCTCGCCGAGGCCCTCGACCACATCGCCGCCCTCGACGAGCGGGGTGACGGTGAGGCCGTTGGTGGTGCCGCAGTCGACCTCGGTGACGACCAGGTCCTGCGCCACGTCGACGAGGCGACGCGTGAGGTAGCCCGAGTTCGCGGTCTTGAGCGCGGTGTCGGCGAGACCCTTGCGCGCGCCGTGCGTCGAGATGAAGTACTGGAGGACGTTCAGACCTTCGCGGAAGTTCGCCGTGATCGGCGTCTCGATGATCGAGCCGTCGGGCTTGGCCATCAGGCCGCGCATGCCGGCGAGCTGGCGGATCTGGGCCGCGCTGCCGCGCGCGCCCGAGTCGGCCATCATGAAGATCGAGTTGAACGACTTCTGGCGCTGCTTCTTGCCCTTGGAGTCCGTGGCCTCCTCGGAGCCGAGCTTCTCCATCATCGCCTTGGCGACCTGGTCGTTGGCGCGCGACCAGATGTCGACGACCTTGTTGTAGCGCTCGCCGTTGGTGACGAGACCCGAGGCGTACTGGTCCTGGATCTCCTTCACTTCGCGGTCGGCGGAGGCGACGATCTTGACCTTCTGCTCGGGGATGACGATGTCGTCGATGCCGAACGAGACCGAGGCGCGGGTCGCGTACGCGAAGCCCGTGTACATCAGGCGGTCGGCGAAGATGACGGTGTCCTTCAGGCCGAGCTGGCGGTAGCAGGCGTTGATGGTCGCCGAGATCGCCTTCTTGGTCATGTCCTGGTTGACGATGTCGAAGGAGAGGCCTTCCGGCAGCACCTCGGAGAGCAGCGCGCGGCCGACCGTGGTGTCGACCGTGCGGCGGCGCGGCGTCTTCACGCCGTCCACCAGCACCACTTCGTCGATGCGCGCCTTGATGCGCGCCTGCAGGTGGACCTCGCGGGTCTCGTAGGCGCGGTGCACCTCGCCGATGTCCGAGAACAGCATGCCCTCGCCCTTGGCGCCGATGCGCTCACGGGTCATGTAGTAGAGGCCGAGCACCACGTCCTGCGAGGGAACGATGATCGGGTCGCCGTTGGCGGGCGACAGGATGTTGTTCGAGGACATCATCAG
>JBBAPM010000026.1:0-23151 GCA_040400835.1 Steroidobacteraceae bacterium | reverse complement strand
GCCGGGTGAGGGATTTGAACCCCCGACCAACGGTTTACAAAACCGCTGCACTACCCCTGTGCTAACCCGGCGTTCCGCGCCCCGATTCTAGCCCAGCCCAGTACCGCAGCGGCCAGCCGAGCGCGAGCAGGCCCACGCTCCAGGCCAGCGCCTCGGGGCCGCAGCCCCAGAGGGTGACCGCGGCGAACACCAGCGCGCCCGCCGCCGCGGCCCACAACGACGGCCGCGCGACGAGCAGGCCGCTGCGGGCATAGCGTGCGGCGGCGAAGGTCACCACCACGTACAGGAACAGCGCCGTCACGGTGGAGACGAGCGCGAGCGACTCGAAGGCCTTCACGCCGCCGCGCGACATCGCGAGCAGCACGAACACGCCGGTCACGGCGGCACCGAGCCACAGCGCGTTGACCGGCACGCCGCGCGCGTTGGCGCGCGCGCACCAGCGCGGCAGCGAGCCGGCGCGCGCCATCGCCGCCTGCAGCTCGCCGGTGACGAGCAGCCAGCCGTTGAGCGCGCCGAAGCAGCTGACCACGGCGCAGAGCGCGACGAACGCGCCGGCGCCGTCGCCGACGAAGCGGCCGACGAAGTCGGCGATGGGCGCCGTCGAGGCGGCGAGCTGCGCCTGCGGCATCATCAGGGCCACCGCGGAGCTCGACAGCAGCGTCACCACGCCCGCGACGGCGGTGCCGATGAGCGTGGCGCGCGGCACGTTGCGCGGCGCGTCGTCGATGGCGTCGGCCGGCACCGCGGCGCTCTCGAGCCCGAGCAGCGCGTACACGGTGATGCCCACCGCCGCGAACACGGCCGAGGTCTCGATCGGCACGGCCGAGACCGGCGTCACCGCCGCCGCGCCCTCGGTGCCGACCAGCCAGAGCGCGAGCCCGATCACGATGACGAAGGGCGACACCTTGACGAGCGTCGACACCAGCTGGATGCCGCCCGCGAGCGCACGCGCGTTGCCCCAGGCGAAGAGCGCGATCAGCGCGAGCGCCGCGGCCTGCGGCCCCCAGGGCTGCGCGCCGATCGCCGGAACCAGCCGCTGCAGGTAGTTGATGCCCGCCACGGTGAGCGCGGCGTTGGCCGCGAGCACGCTGATGAGATAGCCCCAGGAGGTGAAGAACGCGGCGGTGTCGCCGAAGGCGCCGGCGACGATGCCGTGCGTGCCGCTCCCGTCCGCACGCTGGGCCGCGAGCTGCGCGAACACCCAAGCGAGGCACAGCGCGCCCGCCAGGGTGACGAGCCAAGCGAGCACGGCGTTCCAGCCGTACGGCGCGAGCGATGCGGGCAGCATGAAGATGCCGGCACCGATGATGTTGCCCACCACCAGCGCGACCGCCGCGATCGGACCGAGTCGGCGACGCGCGGGCGCGTTCATGGCGCCGCCGTGCAGGGCTGCACGCGCCATGCACCGCCGAGGGCACGGGTGGGCGTGGTGCCGGGCGGCGACGGCGCCGCGAGGTCGACCTGGAGACGGTGCTCCGCGTCCGGCGCGTACTGCGGCACGATGCGCGGCGCGAGCCCTGCGGCGACGGCTTGGCGGAGCCGCGCCTGCGCGCGTGCGGCCTCGCTGAAGAGACCGAGCGACACCGCGCGCTCGGCGGGCAGGCCGGCGACATCAGCAAGCCCCGCGGCACGCGACCGGGCGAGGACCCGCGCTTGGTCCGATGCGGTCGGCAAGCCGTCGATGCGCACCAGAAACCGCTGCGGCGCGACGTCGACGGCGTACACGAGCCGCGGTGCGTAGCCGCGCTGGCGCAGGTCGATCCCGGCCGCCGCGCTGTCGGCGAGCGCGGTGAACGGGCCGATCTCGTAGCAGACGGGTACGGCGGCCGCGGGCGCGGGAACCTCGCTGGTCGCCGCGGGGGCCGGCGCAGCGGGTGCGGCAGGCACCGCGGCGGGAGACGGCGACGCGCCACCGTCCACCGGCGCAGCCGCCTCACCGGCGAGCCGTACGGTGGCGAGACCCGGCGTCACCGGGGCAGGCTTCGCGTCCTCGGCGCCCGGCGCGCGCCACGGCACCGAACCCGGCGCCGGCGGCGCATACCACGCCTGCCACGCCCACCAGCCGAGGTTGGCGAGCACCAGCAGCGACACCAAAGATATCGCGCGGCTGCGGGTCATCGCACGCTCACCTCACCGGCCACCAGCGCGTGACGCATGCCCGCGGCGTCCTCGAGGACGAGGGCACCGCTGTCGTCGATGCCGCGCGCGACGCCCTCGCGCGGCGCCGCCCCGCCCTGCGCCCGCACCGGGCGGTCGCGCAGCGCATCGGCCGCGCGCCACGGCTCCCGGAACGGCGCGAAGCCCGCGCCCACGAACTGTTCCAGCCCTTCGATGCAGTACGAGATGACGGCGGCGGCGATGGCGTTGCGCGCGCCGACCGCGACGCCGAGACCGTCGAGCCCCGCAGGCGGCAGCGCACCGCCGTCGGTCTGCGCGGCCAGCGCCGACGCGAGCGCCGCCGGCGCACGCAGATTGAGGCCGATGCCGACGACGATCTGCGCGGGGCTGCCGGCCTCGGCGCGCAGTTCGACGAGGATGCCGCCGAGCTTCGCGAGGGCCCCGTCCGCGGCCACCGCGACCAGGTCGTTGGGCCACTTCAAGGCGAGCCCCGCCGCGCCCCGGGCACGCAGCGCGCGCAGCACGCAGACACCGACCACCAACGTCGCGGCGGACAGGTCGCGCGGCAGCGGCTCGAAGGCGGTGACGAGCGAGAGACAGAGGCTGTCGCCGAGCGCGGCGCGCCAGCTGCGGCCGCGGCGGCCGCGGCCGCCGCGCTGGTTCTCGGCGAGCAGCGCGTCCCAGCTGCCCACCGGAGGCGCCGCTGCGGCGAGCAGGTCGGCGTTGGTGGACCCCGTCTCCCAGACGACCTCGAGCCGCCGCAGCCGCGGCGCGGCCTGCGGCGACAGGGCCGCGCGCAGCGCCGCGGCATCGAGGGCCTCGCAGGACGCGGCGAGCCGGTAGCCGCGGTTCGTCGCCGCCTCGATCGCGAGGCCATCGGCGCGCAGCGTCTCGATCGCTTTCCAGACGGCGCTGCGCGTGACCCCGGCGCTGGCGGCGAGCGCTTCGCCGGAGTGCACCGCGCCGTCGGCGAGCGCGGCGAACACGCGCTGCGTCAAAGGCGCTGCGGGATCCGGGCGCTGCGCGGGACCGCCGCTCACGCGCGACCGCGCAGCCGGCCGAGCAGCCACAGGCGCTTGGCCCGCGGCTCCGTGCCGGCGCGCATGCGCGCGAGGTTGGCACGGTGCGTCCAGAGCACGAGCAGCGCGCAGGCGATGCCGAAACCGAGCAGCGGCCCGAGCGCGGCGGTGTCCAACCAACCGTTGCGCACGCCGACCAGCGCCAGCACCGGCAGCGCCGCGCTCGCGATGATCGAGCCCAGCCCGACCATGCCGAACAGCATCATCATGACGAGCCACACGCCGAGCACGCCCGCGAGCAGCAGCGGCGAGACCGCGAGCAGCGTGCCGAGCAGCGTCGCGACGCCCTTGCCGCCGCGGAAACCGTGGAACACCGGATAGACATGCCCCAGCACCGCGGCGAAGCCGCAGCCGACCGCGAGCCAGGTCGTGTCCGGGCCGCCGAGCACGCGCACCGCGACCCAGGCCTTCGCGATGTCGATGACCACGACGCCGAGGGCGAACAACGGGCCTTGGGTGCGCAGCGCATTGGTGCCGCCGGCGTTGCCGCTGCCTTGGGTACGGATGTCGACGCCGCGCAACCGCCCGAGCAGCAGCGCGCCGTTGAGGGACCCGAGCAGGTAGGCGCCGAGGAGGCGCAGCAGCGTTGCGGCGAGATGTTCCATGCCTCGGCCAAGCTTACCGCCGCCACGGGCCGGAGTCTCGCCGCGGCGCGCCCGAGGGTGCAGAATGCGGGCCATGACCGACCGTATACCGACCCTGAGCCTGCACGACGCCGACAGCCCGGCGTTCGTGGCGGCGCTGGGCGAGGCCTACACCCGCTACGGCTTCGTGATCATCGCCGACCACGGCATCCCGCAAGGGCTCATCGACCGCTTCCTCGACCTCTACAAGACCTTCTTCGCCTGGCCTGAGGCCGAGAAGCGCCGCTACCGCGTCGTGGGCGGCGGCGGTGCCCGCGGCTACACGCCGTTCGGCATCGAGACCGCCAAGGGCGCGGCCCACCACGACCTCAAGGAGTTCTGGCACGTCGGCCGCGAGCTGCCGGCCGGCCACCCTTACAAGCACTACATGGCCGACAACGTCTGGATCGACGGCCTGCCCGGCTTCCGCGAGACCAGCCTCGAGATGTTCGAGACCTTCGACCGCACCGGCCGCCGCCTGCTGACCGCGATCGCACGCGTGCTCGGCCTCGCGCCGGATTTCTTCGAGGACAAGGTGCAGCTCGGCAACAGCGTGCTGCGCGTGATCCACTACCCGCCGATGCCGCCGCAGCCGACCGAGAGCGTGCGCGCCGGCGCGCACGAGGACATCAACGTCATCACGCTGCTGCTCGGCGCCGAGGAGCCCGGCCTGCAGGTGCTGACGCGGCAGGGCACATGGCTCGCCGCCGACCCCGCGCCCGGTTCGATGGTGGTGAACGTCGGCGACATGCTGCAACGGCTGACCAACGGCGTGCTGCGATCGACGACCCACCGCGTGGTCAACCCGGCGAGCGACCGCGCGCAGCACGCACGCTGGTCGATGCCGTTCTTCCTGCACTTCAACCCCGACTTCCCGATCGCGGCCCTGCCCTCGTGCACCGGCCCCGGCCGGCCGGAGCCGCTGCCGCCCATCCTCGCCGAAGAATACCTCCAGGAACGCCTGCGGGAGATCAAGCTCAAATGACCCTCTACCTCCAGGCGCTGCTCGGCATCGCCGTCTTCATCGCCCTCGTGCTGCCCATGTCCCGCAACCGCCGGCGGATCAACTGGAAGCTGGTCGGCATCGCGGTCGTGCTGCAGTTCGTCATCTGCCTGCTGCTGCTCAAGGCGCCGGTGGTGAAGGAGGGCCTGCTCTACATGAACCAGGCGGTGGGCGCGCTCGGCGCCGCCACGCTGAAGGGCACCTCGTTCGTGTTCGGCTACCTCGGCGGCGGCGACACGCCCTTCACCGTCACCAACCCGAACGCCGTCGTCACCTTCGCTTTCCAGGTGCTGCCGCTCGTGATCGTGATGTCGGCGCTGTCGGCGCTGCTCTGGTACTGGCGCATCCTGCCGGTCGTCATCCGCGGCATCTCGTGGGTGTTCGAGCGCGCGCTCGGCACCCGCGGCCCGGCGGGGCTCGTCGCCACCGCCAACATCTTCCTCGGCCAGACCGAGGCGCCCCTGCTCGTCCGGCCCTACCTCGAGCGCATGTCGCGCTATGAGCTGCTGCTGGTGATGACCGCCGGCATGGCGACCATCGCCGGGTCGGTGATGGTCATCTATTCGGCGATGCTCGGCGCGCAGTTCGAGGGCGTGCTCGGCCACCTCATCACGAAGTCGATCATGTCGGTGCCGGCGGCGGTGCTGTTCGCGCACATCATGCTGCCGGACGACGACGACGCCACCCAGGCGCTGCAGGAGCCGCCGCGCATCTACTCGAGCGCGATGGACTCCATCACGCGCGGCACCGGCGACGGCCTGCAGCTGTACCTCAACATCATCGCGATCCTCATCGTGCTGACGGCGTTCGTCGCGCTCGCCAACAGCATCGTCGGCTTCCTGCCGATGGTGGGCGGCGAGGCGGTCACGCTCGAGCGCATCGCCGGCTGGATCTTCGCGCCGGTCGCCTGGCTGATGGGCATCCCTTGGGCCGAGGCCACCACGGTCGGCTCGCTGCTCGGCGTGAAGAGCGTGCTCAACGAATTCATCGCCTTCATCCAGCTCTCGGGCATGCCGCCCGAAGCGCTCTCCGAGCGTTCGCGGCTGATCGCCATCTACGGGCTCTGCGGCTTCGCCAACCTCGCCAGCATCGGCATCCAGATCAGCGGCATCGGCACCATGGTGCCCTCCCGCCGCGGCGACCTCGCCGAGCTCGCCTGGCCGGCGTTCGTCGCGGCGACGCTCGGGTCCTGCATGACCGGCTGCATCGTCGGCATCGTCGCCGGCTGACACGCCGCCGCCGGGGACCCGTCCGCCATGGCCAAGCTGTATTTCTATTACTCGACCATGAACGCGGGGAAGTCGACCGCGTTGCTGCAGGCCTCGCACAACTACGGCGAGCGCGGCATGCGCACGCTCGTCTACACCGCGAAGCTCGACGACCGGGCGGGCGGCCGCGTCGCCTCGCGCATCGGCATCAGCGCCGACGCACGGCATTTCTCGCCCGGGCAGGACCTGCACGCCGAGATCGCCGCCGAGCACGCGCGCGCGCCGCTCGCCTGCGTGCTGGTCGACGAGGCGCAGTTCCTCACCGAGGACCATGTCGGGCAGCTCGCGCGCGTGGTCGACGAACTCGACGTGCCGGTGCTGTGCTACGGGCTGCGGACCGACTTCCTCGGCCGGCTCTTCGAGGGCAGCGCGCAGTTGTTGGCTTGGGCCGACAACCTCGTCGAGCTCAAGACCGTCTGCCACTGTGGCGCCAAAGCCACGATGGTCGTCCGCGTGCGCCAGGACGGGCGCGTCGAGACTTCAGGCGCCCAGGTCGAGATCGGCGGCAACGACCGCTATGTCCCCCTCTGCCGCAAGCACTTCCGCGAGGCGATTTCGTCCGGCTCAGCTTGACCCTTGTTGCATCCATGCAACATTGTTGGGGGTGCTTCCGCGCACCCGACTGTCATAGAATAGTCAGCTGTCTGCGGTTGAATGCGCAGGCCCTGGCGGGGCAGGAAGTCCCGCGCAGTTTCTTCTTGCCCTTCGCCCTTACCCGGAGACCCCAAAGATGTCCATGTCGCCCTCGCGACGCAGTCGCGTCACCGTCGCCGCGTTGTTGGCCGCCCCGGTGCTCGTCATCGGCGCCAGTCAGGTCAGCTACGCCCAGTCCACCGGCACCGTCGAGGCCGAGAACCTCGCCGAGGTCGTCGTGACCGGCCGCCGCGTCCGTTCCCTCGCAGGCGTCACCGACCAGACCGCCGCCAAGTCGCGCGTCAGCGTGACGGGCGAGTCGCTGCAGAACTACGTGCCCGGCCAGACCTTCCTCGACGCGCTGAACCAGGTCCCGGGCCTGAACTTCACCAACAACGACGCCTATGGCAGCTCGGGCGGCAACCTGCGCCTGCGCGGCTTCGACGGCTCGCGCGTGTCGCTGACCTTCGACGGCATCCCGCTGAACGACACGGGCAACTACGCTGTCTACACCAACCAGCAGATCGACCCCGAGCTCATCGAGGCAGTGGACGTCAACCTCGGCACCACCGATGTCGACAGCCCGACCGCCTCAGCGGTCGGCGGCACCATCAACAACCGCACCCGCCGTCCCGCCAAGGACATGGGCGGCATGGCCTCGCTCTCGGTGGGTGAGGACAACTTCCGCCGCGTGTTCGGCATGTTCGAGACCGGCGAGATCGGTCCCTTCGGCACCCGTGCCTACATCGCCGGCTCCTACTCCCGCAACGACAAGTTCAAGGGCCCGGGCGAGATCTTCAAGCGCCAGTTCAACGCGCGCATCCAGCAGGATCTCGACAACGGCAACTTCGTCGCGGCATCGTTCCACTTCAACCGCAACCGCAACAACTTCTACCGCAACGCCTCCCAGGCCACCTTCCTGGCCAACGGTCGGCAGTTCGACAACCTCGCGACCTGCACGCGCCTGATGGGCACGCCGGGTGCCGCGGACAACGAGGGTGCGGGCACCCTCGCGGGCGGCACCGAGAACCCGCTCAACCCGTCGGCCTGCACCAACTACTACAACCTGCGCATCAACCCGTCGGACACCGGCAACATCCGCATCAACTCGCTGTGGCACCTGACGGACAGCCTGCGCCTGTCGGTCGACCCGTCGTTCCAGTACACGCTCGCCAACGGCGGCGGCACGACGGTCATCAACGAGTTCGTCACGGCGACCACCGTCGACAAGCGCGTGGTCGGCAACACCGGACTGCTCGGCTTCGACCTGAACGGCGACGGCGACACGCTCGACGGCGTCCGGTTCTACACGCCGAACAACACCAACACCAAACGCTACGGCGTCAACGCCTCGCTGATCTGGGACCTCTCGGAGACCCAGCGCGTCCGCCTCGCCTACACGCTCGACTACGGCAAGCACCGTCAGACCGCGGCCTGGGGCTACCTCGACGCCAGCGGCAACCCGGAGAACGTGTTCGGCGGCCGCCAGGGCCGCAAGGTCGCCACCGCCGACGGCAGCTACCTGCGCGGACGCGACCGCTACTCGATCGCCGAGCTGAACCAGGTCTCGGCCGAGTACCGCGGCAAGTTCCTCGATGAGCGCCTGACGGCGACCATCGGCGTGCGCGCGCCGTACTTCACCCGTGAGCTGAACCAGTACTGCCACACGGTCAACGGCTCGGGCAACGTCCTCTGCACCACGCAGAACCCGGCCGCCACGCGCGCGAACGGCAACGTGGTGTTCGTCGACACGCCGACCGCCACGGAGTACATCAAGCCGTTCTCCGCCACGGCGAAGTTCGACGAGATCCTGCCGAACGTGGGCGTGACCTACGCGGTCACCGACAACCACACGGTCTATGCGTCCTACGCAAGCGGTCTGTCGGCGCCGCGCGTCGACAACCTCTACGGCGTCCGCCGTCTCGCCGACGGCTCGCTGGCCCGCGTCAACCCCGACCCGGAGCAGACCGACTCCTTCGACCTCGGCTGGCGCTACAGCGCCGACAACATCATCGCCTCGGCGTCGTACTGGCAGTCGAAGTTCAAGAACCGCATCGTCTCGGCCTTCGACCAGGAGCTCGGCTTCTCGGTCGACCGCAACGTCGGCGATGTCGACCTCGAGGGCTTCGATGTGCAGGTCGGCTGGCGCGCGAACGACTGGATCATGGTCAGCGCGAACGGCTCCTACAACGACAGCGAGCTCAAGAACGACGTGCGCGTGACCTCGACGGCCACGCTGCCGACCAAGGGCAAGAAGTTCGTCGAGACGCCGGAGTACACCTTCGGCGCCCGCGTCGACCTGCGCCCGATCCCGAACCTCACGGTCGGCTTCGAGGGCAAGTACGTCGGCGACCGCTTCACCACCGACGTGAACGACGCGCGGGTCGACAGCTACACGCTGTACCACTTCAACGCAGGCTACGATTTCGAGGTGTCGCGCCTCAAGGGCCTGCGCGCGCAGCTCGTGGTCTACAACCTGTTCGACGAGGAGTTCTTCGGCAGCCTCGGCTCGAGCACGAACGCGATCACCACCAACGGCGTCCCGGGCTTCTCGCCGAACCTCGCGCTGGGCGCGCCGCGCTCGATGAGCCTCACCATCCAGGCGCGCTTCTGACCGGCGCCGGATGTCCCTCCTGCGCCCTGCGCGGAGTGTGATGGGAGGGGGCGGCTTCGGCCGCCCCTTCTTTTTTGCGCTCCTGTCCCTGCTGGGCGCCGCGGCGGTGGTGACGACGGCGGCGGCGGGCGATGCGGCGCCCCGCGCAGCGCCACCGCCGGTCGCACCCGGCACGCTGCGCGTCGCGGCCTACAACACCAGCCTGTTCCGCCGCGAAGCGGGCGCGTTGGCGCGGGATCTTGCGACGCCTGACCATCCGCAGGCGCGCACCATCGCCGCGGTGCTGCAGACGGTGCGCCCCGACCTGCTGCTCATCAATGAATTCGACTACGACGGCGCGATGTCCGACGACCACGCCACGCGACCGCCCGCGCCCGCCGCGCAGGCCTTCGTGCGCCACCACCTCGGGGTCGGCCAGGGCGACCGCCGGCCGCTCGCCTGTCCGACGCTCTTCAGCGCACCCTCCAACACCGGGATGCCGACGGGCGTCGACCTCGACCGCGACGGACGTGTACAGGGCGGCAACGACGCGCGCGGCTTCGGGCTCTTCCCGGGCCAGTACGGGATGCTGGTCTGCTCGCGGCTCGCGCTGCGGCGCGAGGCCGTGCGTAGCTTCCGCAAGTTCCTGTGGCGCGACATGCCGGACGCCGACCTGCCGCCGGACTGGTACGGGCCGGAGGCTCTGGCCGTGCTGCCGCTGTCCTCCAAGAGCCACTGGGACCTGCCTTTCGAACTGCCGGCGGCGCCCGGTGCCGCGGCGACCGCCGCGCCGCAGCTGCTGCACTTCTTGGTCAGCCACCCGACCCCGCCGGGGTTCGACGGCCCCGAGGACCGCAACGGCCGCCGCAACCACGACGAGATCCGGCTGTGGGCCGACTACCTCAGCGCCGGCCAGGGCGGCTACCTCGTCGACGACGCCGGTCGGCGCGGGACGCTCGCCGCCGGCGCCTCCTTCGTGGTCGCAGGCGACCTCAACGCCGACCCCTACGACGGCGCCAGCCGCCGCGAGAGCGTACGGGGCGGCGCCATCCGCCAGTTGCTGCAGCACCCGCGGGTGCACCCGGAGGCCGCCTTGGGCGGCCTCGTGCCGCGTTCTGCGGGTGCCGCCGGGGCGGCGGTCCGGCAAGGCGGCGCCAACGCCGCGCATCGCGGCCCCGCCGCAGAGGACACCGCCGATTTCGGCGAGGGCGGACCGAATTCACCCGGCAACCTGCGGGTGGACTACGTGCTGCCCTCGTCCGACCTCGAGGTCTGCGCGTCCGGTGTCTTCTGGCCGACGGCCGACGATCCCGACTTCGCGCTCGTGAACGACGACGCCGAGGCCAGCAGCGACCATCGGCTGGTCTGGGTGGACATCGCCCTGCCCGGCACCCGCTGCCCGCAGCGCCGGTAGCCCTTCGAGCGCAGGCCGCGCAGACCGCGCAGACCGGCCAACCCTCACAGACCGCGCTCCGGCCTCAACGCGGCGGGTCAGGCTCCAACGCCGCGTACCTGCGCGCCGTGTTGGCGGCGGCGCAGGCCACGGCATCCATGTCGGGCGTGCAGGCACCGGCCACGATCGCGCGCTCCCAGGAACCGTACATCGCGTTCGGCAGCAGGAACCAGCGCGCGCCGAACAGCGGCGCCAACTCATCGCGGCGGCGCGCGTATTCGGCACGGTCGACGAAATCATGGAGGTCATCGCCCGCGAGCGCCACGATGCGGTGCGTCTGCGCGATGTAGGCGCGGCGCGAGACCTTGCTCGAGGTCCACTCCGGTCGGTCGCCGCGCTGCAGCAGGCTGCCGGGGTCGGCGGCCCCGGGCGCACCGAGGGCGGCGAGGTTGCGCAGCGTGGCCTCGCGCTCGGCACAGGACGCACCCGGCGCCGTGCCGCGCGGGCAGGCGCGGTTCGTGACGTAGAAGATCCGGTGCCCGGCGCGGCTCGCCGCCTGCAGGAACTCGATGGCCCCCGGCACCGCGGTCGCAGCGCCCTCGGCCATCCACGCGTTCCACGACGGATCGTCGAACTCCGCGCCGGCGAGCGCACGCCGTGCCTGATAGAACGCGTTGTCGAGGATGGTCTCGTCGAGGTCGACGACCACCGCCGTGGGCAGCGCCGCGAGGCGCGCCGGATCCATCCCCTGCTGTTCGACGGCGGCGGTGCCGGGCGCCGCGATGCTGCTCGCGAGCCGCTCGGTCGCGAGCCCGAACACCTGCTCGGTGACGATGCGGTACTCGGCCGCGCGCTGCATCCACAGCGTCGCGTTGACGGTCTCGCGTCCGACCGTCGGCGGCGCGGCGGCGGCCGGCTTGATGTCGCGGAGCGCCGGCGCAGACGCGGGCGCGGGCACGGGCGCGGCGGCGCAACCCGCGAGGGAGATCGCGATCATCGACACCATCACCTTCATCGCGCTGCGTCCGTCCATGCCCGTCCTCCGCTCCATCACTCCGCTCCGGAAACGCATGGTAAGGTGAAGCCATGCTCGAGCACAGCATCCGCACCATCCCCGACCATCCCAAGCCCGGCATCCTGTTCCGCGACATCACCACGCTGCTCGGCGACCCGGCGGCGTTCGCGACCGCGGTCGACGCGCTGGTGGCGCCGTACCGCGACGGACCGGTCGCCAAGGTCGCCGGTATCGAAGCGCGCGGCTTCATCCTCGGCGGCGCGGTCGCCCACCGCCTCGGCGCGGGGTTCGTGCCGGTGCGCAAAAGAGGCAAGCTGCCGCACGAGACGGTGCGCATCGCCTATGCGCTCGAATACGGCAGCGACGAGATCGAGGTGCACCGCGACGCGGTGGCGCCCGGTGAGCGGGTGCTGCTGGTCGATGACCTGATCGCCACCGGCGGCACGGCCGTGGCCGCCGTCGAGCTGCTGCGCGCCATCGGCGCCGAGGTCGTCGCAGCCGCTTTCGTCATCGATCTGCCGGACCTCGGCGGCGCGGCACGGCTGCGCGACATGGGTCTGCCGGTGCAGACGCTGGTCGCGTTCCCGGGGCATTGACCCCGCGTCAGTCGAGGCCGCCGGCCTCGCGCAGGCTGTCGATCATCGAGCTGCGCAGCAGGAACGCACGCGCCCGCGCCGGGTCCGCTGCGGTCGCCATCAGGTCCCGCTGACGGCGCGCCTGCGCATCCGGATCCTTGGCCTCGAGCATCTTCTTGTTGGCCATGGTCTGCTCCTGCACGAAACGCGTGGTGACGCCGCGGCGCTCGCGGTCGTAGGCGTCGAGCAACGTGGTCGCGTCCTCGCCGGCATGGACGCGCAGCAGCTTGGCGCCGAGGTTCCAGGCGTCGTGGATGCCGCCGTTCATGCCCATGCCGCCGAGCGGGTTGTTGACGTGCGCGGCATCGCCCGCGATGAGCACGCGGCCGCGGTGCCACGTCGCGGCCACGCGCTGGTGGACGCGGTACACCGTGCGGTGCACCACCGGATAGTCGCCGTCGTGCGGCGCCATGTGGTGCAGGCGGTCCTGGATCCAGCGGTCGGCGAGCCAGCGCGCGTCGTCCTCGATGGCGGGGTCGGTCGGGATCAGCACGCGCCACAGCGACGGCGTGCGCAGCAGCACCAGCCACTCCTCGGGATCGGCGATGTAGTTGACGGGCGCGAGGCGCTCGAACTTCTCCTCCAACGGGAACGGCGTCGACACCACCACGAAGCGCTCGGGATAGGTGAAGCCCTCGAAGGGGATGCCCACGGCGCGCCGCACCGCGCTGTCCGCGCCGTCGCAGCCGACGAGGTAGGAACCGCGCAGCACTTCCTCATGGCCGCGGCCGCCGCCCTCGTCCACCCACACCAGCACCTCGACGCCGTCCGCGGTGTTGTGCACGCCGCGCACCGCATGCGAGTACGAGCATCGTGCGACGTCGGCGTGCTCGCGCTGCAGCGTCTCCCAGACGAGACGGGTGTACTTCCATTGCTCGGCCTGCAACCGGTAAGGATGCCCGGTGACGTCGGCGAGCGCCCCGAGGTCGAACTCCGCGATCTCGCCGGTGCGCCGGTCGCGGTACTGCAGGCGCGGACAGACGAGCCCCTGCGCGACGAGCGGCGCGGCCATGCCCAGACGATCGAGCATGTCGAGGGTCGGCGGGTGGAAGGTGGAGGCGCGCAGCGTCTCGGGCAGGGCCGGCAGACCCTCCAGCAACCGCACGGGCACCCCGCCCCGGGCGAGACGCAGCGCCAGCGTGCAGCCGACGGGGCCTGCGCCGGCGATGATGACGGGATCGGTGATGGGCACGGGCGCTCCGGCGTCGAAAGGCCTTATTCTAGCGGCATGATCCGCCGCAACGCTCTGCTGACGCTCTGCTCAGCCCTCGCCGCCCTCGTCGTCACCGCCGCCGCGCCCGTCGCCGCGCAGGAGCGCACCGCGAAGCCGCCGCTGCATGGCCGCCACTGGATGGCCATCACCGGCAAGCCGCTCGGCGCGACCGCCGGCGCGAAGATGTTCGAGCGCGGCGGCAACGCGGTCGACGCCGCCTGCGCGATGATCGCCGCCACGGCCACCCTCTGGGACACGCTGCACTGGGGCGGCGAGACGCAGGCGCTGATCTGGCATCCGCGCGAGAAGCGCGTCATCGCCATCAACGCGCTCGGCGTCGCGCCCACGGGCGCCACGGTCGAGTTCTTCCGCAGCCGCGGCATGAAGCATCCGCCGGAGCACGGACCGCTCGCCGCGGTCACGCCCGGCACGCCGGGCGGCATCATCGTGATGCTCGCCGAGTACGGGCGGCTGTCGCTGGCCGAAGTGCTGGCGCCCGCCATCGAGCTCGCCGACGGCTATCCCATCGAGGCGCAGGCCGCCGATGCCATCGAGCGCGACAAGGCCAAGCTGAAGGAGTGGCCGGACAGCGCCCGCATCATGCTGCCGCACCGGGCCCCGCCGCCCGCGACCGGTCGCGAGGCCCCGCGCGCCGGCGAGATCTTCCGCCAGTCCGAGCTCGCCGCGACGCTGCGCAAGCTGGTCGAGGCCGAGCAGCGCGCCCTCAAGCGCGGCGCCTCGCGCAAGCAGGCCATCATGGCCGCCTACGAGCGCTTCTACCGCGGCGACATCGCCGCGGAGTTCGCCGCCGCCGTGCAGGCCGCGGGCGGCCTGATCACCCGCGAGGACCTCGCGCGCTGGCAGGTGAAGATCGAGGCGCCGCGCAGCACCACCTACCGCGGCGTCGAGGTCTACAAGCTCGACACCTGGGTGCAGGGCCCGGTGATGCTGCAGGCGCTCAACATCCTCGAGAACTTCGACCTGCGCGCCATGGGCTACAACTCGGCGCGTTACCTGCACACGCTCTACCAGGCCATGAACCTGTCGTTCGCGGACCGGGACTTCTACTACGGCGACCCGGCGTTCCCGCCGGCCGAGCCCATCCTCGGCCTGCTCTCCAAAGATTACGCGCGCGAGCGCGCCAAGCGCATCGGCGAGCGCAACGACCCGCGCATCGGCCCGGGCGACCCCTACCCCTTCCAGGGCGGCGTCAACCCGTACGCGGACCTGCTGCGCGACTGGCCGCCCGCCGATGGCACGACGCCCCGCCCCGCCGGCGATGCGCCGCGCCCGTTCTCGCCGGGCGGGGTCGCGCCGGGCGGGGTCGCGCCGCCCACGGCGCGCTTGGACGCAACGCCGCCCACGGCGCGCTTGGACGCAACGCCGCCCACGGCGCGCTTGGACGACGACCACGAGGCCTTCTACCGCGGCACCACCTCGGTGGTGGCGGCCGACAAGGAAGGCTGGCTGGTCGCGGTGACGCCGAGCGGCGGCTGGATCCCGGCGGTGATCGCCGGCACGACCGGCATCGGCCTCTCGCAGCGGCTGCAGTCCTTCGTGCTCGACCCGCGCGAGAACCCGTTCAACGTGCTCGAGCCCGGCAAGCGGCCACGCGCCACGCTGACCCCGAGCCTCGCGCTGCGCGACGGCAAGCCCTGGCTCGCCTTCGCCGTGCAGGGCGGCGACGGGCAGGACCAGAACCTGCTGCAGTTCCTGCTCAACCGGGTGGATTTCGGCATGACGCCGCAGCAGGCCGCGGAGGCCGCCAACATGAACAGCTTCCAGCTGCGCGATTCCTTCGGCGACCACTCGAGCAGGCCCGGCCGCATGCTGCTCGACGACGAGGTGCCGCGCTGGGTGCGCAGCGAACTCGTCTCGCGCGGCTACCGTCTCGAGTTCCAGCCGCGCACCTCCGGCCCCATCACCGCCATCGAGGTCGACCTCGACAACGGCGCGCTGTGGGGCGGCGTGAGCGACCACGGCGAGGACCACGGCATCGCCTGGTGAGGCGCCGCCGCGGTCCGCGCTGAGGGTCAGGTGCGTGCGTAGACGCGCTTGCCGTCCTTGATGGTCTCGACGACGCGGATCTCCTTGATGGTCATCGGCGCCACCTTGAGCGGGTTCTTGTCGAGCACCACGAAGTCGGCGCGCTTGCCGGCCTCGAGCGTGCCCTTCGAGGACTCCTCGAAGTATTCATAGGCGCCGTTCACCGTCAGCGCCTGCAGACCCTGGTAGGGCGAGATGCGCTCCGCCTCGCCCAGCACCCGCCCCTCGCGCGTGACGCGGTTCACCGAGGTCCAGAGCAGGAACATCGGGTCGGTCGGCGTCACCGTCGCGTCCGTGTGGTTGGTGGCACGGATGCCGCGCTTGAACGCGCCCGCCATCGGGCTGATGAACTCCGCGCGCTCCGGCCCGAGGTTGGCGTAGTGCACATCGCCCCAATAGTAGACATGGTTGGTGAAGAAGCTCGGCAGCAGGCCATGCTTGGCATAGGCGTCGAGCTGGTCGGCGCGCATGATCTGGGAGTGGATGATGATGGTGCGGCGGTCCTTGCCGGGCGTCGCCAGCACCTTCTCGGCGTTCTCATGGCCCGCGATCATCATGTCGACGGCGGCGTCGCCGTTGCAGTGCGAGAACATCTGCACGCCGTTCTTGTAGGTGAGCAGGAACAGCTGGTTCACCTGGTCCTGCGTGAGGTTCGGGAAGCCGCGGCAGTCGGTCTTGCAGCCCGGCACGGGCGTCAGGAACGGCTTGGTGAGATAGGCCGTCTTGCCCTGCGGCGAGCCGTCCACGGCCATCTTGAGTCCGGCGTACTTCAGGCCGTTGCGGTACTCGCCCCACTTCAGCTTGCCGGTGCCGACGAGTTCCGCGGCCATCGTGAACGCGGGCAACGCGATGACATCGATGGTGAACGCGCCCTTGTCGGCCGCCATCTCGATCACCGGCAGCTTGTCGCCGAGCACCAGGGCTTCGCTCGCGGTGGTGTAGCCGTTGGCGGCGTAGTGCGCGACCGCGCGCTTGATGAGGTCGAGGTCGACCTCCGGCTTGCGCGCGCCCTTGAGGACGGGCTGGAACGCGATCATGCCCATCTCCTGCACGAGGCCCTGCGGCTCGCGGCCGCCGGGCTTGCGGATGATGGTGCCGCCCTCCGGATCCGGCGTGTCGGCGTTTATGCCCACCGCCGCGAAAGCGAGCGAGTTGGCGACCAACATGTGCCCGGAGGCGTGGATGATCATCACCGGGTTCTTGGGGAAGGCCGCATCGAGGTCGGCCGCGGTCGGGTGGCGGCGCTCCTCGAGCATGTCCTGGTCGTAGCCCTGCCCGATGATCCACTCGCCGTCGCCCGCGCCGAGCTCGCCCTTGAGCTTCTGCAGCGCGGCGGTGATGTCGGCGATCTTCGTCACGCCGCCGATGGGCGGCGGGTTGAGGTTGGCCTGCACCAAAGAATCGGCGTAGTTGAGCAGATGGCTGTGGCCGTCGATGAACCCCGGCAGCAGCGTACGCCCGGCGAGGTCCACCTGCGCGGCGCCGGCGCCCGCGGCCTTGACCACCTCGGCGCGCGTGCCGACGGCGAGGATCTTGCCGTCCCGTACCGCGACCGCTTCCGCGTAGGCCGGTTCGGCCCCCGCCATGGTGAGGATGTCGCCGCCGGAGTACACCGTGACGCCGGTCGTGGCCGGCGCGGTACCCGGCTTGCTGCAGGCCCCGAGCACGAGCGACACGGCCGCGACGGCGAGCCATGCGGCTCCCCGCTGGATCTTCTTGGACATCATCTCCTCCCGGGCCCGCAGGCCGCCGCTTTCAGACGCTCAAAAACGCAGTTCCGAGGACAGCATCAGCGCGAAGCCCTCGTTGCCGAGGCCGCCCTCGTACTCGGTACGACGCCAGGTCGCCTCGAGGCCGAGCGTGGTCATGGGGCTCGGATCCCAGAACAGGTTGGCGAAGGCCGTCTCGTTCGAGCGCACGCCGGGCTGTGCGCCGCTCGACGCCCACGCACGATCGCGGCCGTAGCCGATGTGCGAATGCGCGGTCGGCGTCCACCACCACGCGAACTCGCCCCAACCGCCCTCGCTGCGCACGGGCGTACGGTCGGCGGTGACGGTCTGGAAGATGCCGGCGAGATAGGGAGCGAAGGCGCGCCCGCGATAGAGCTCGCCCTGCACCGCGAAGCGCTGGCCGAAGCGCGCCGCGCCCTCGATCGCGACGCCGGAGAGGTCCGTGTCGTAGGCCGGGAACGCGCCGGCGATCGAGAAGGTGCGGAACGAACCGGTGGCACCCGAGATGCCGAGTTCCCATTCGGGATACGGCGCCCAGGAGACGGTCTTGTCGGCCGCGCCGCGCGCGAAGGCGATGCGCGCTTCGTAGTTCGGCGTGCCCGTGTTCTCGGTGGAGGCGAGCGACGGCGGCTGGATGTTGGAGGGCTGTGCATCGGCGAGCGCCGCCTGCAAGGTCAGCTTGCCGCCGCCCGTCAGCACGAAGCGCTCGACGCGCAGCTGCGGCTTCATGGAGTTGCCGGGATTCCCCGAACCCGCCATGCCCGACATGCTGTCGACCATGCGCGGGATCTTCGGGCTGAAGACGTCCGGCTGCAGACCCGCGGCGAGACGCCAGCGCTCGTTCGTCGCCTCGACGTAGGCGACGCCCGGATACACGCCGTACTTGCCCGACAGCAGGTCGCCGTCGAAGAGCTGCGCCTGGATCACGCCGCCCAGCTGGAAGCCGCCGAGCTCGCGGCCACGGATCGCGATGAGCAGCGTGGAGAGGCGCGCGTCGATCTTGGTGGTGCCTTCGCGCACCCCCGGTACCGAGGGCAGCACCAAGAACGGCGCGGCATCGGGCAGCATGCGTGCGCCGGTGGTGTTGACCGTGGTGCGCAGCGAACCGCCGACGACCACGCCGACGCCGTCGTAGCGGCCGGTGACCACCGGCGGCGGCAACGCGGCCGGCTCGGCCGCGGCGACCGCAGCCGGCGCGGACTCGACCGTCGCAGCCGCCGCTGCGACGACCGGGGCGGCGGGAGCGGCAGGGGCGTCAGCGGCGGCGCCGAGCCGTCGCTCGAGCGCGTCGATCTGCGCCTGCTGCTCGCGCAACTGGCGCAGCTGCGACTCCAGCAGTTCCTGCTGGGCCGCGAGCCGCGACTTGAGCGCCGCGATCTCCTCGGCGGTCGGCGTCGCGGCCGCAGCCTGTCGGGCAGGCTCGGCCGCACCCGCGGCGCCGGCCGCGAGGGCCAGCGCCACGGCGAGCGCGACCGCGGACTTCGTCGCGCCGACGACGGCGCGACGCCGGGGACCGAGCATCAGGGCTGGGCCTCGTAGACCGTCACGCCCTCCTTGAGGGTCCGCAGCACCTTGATGTCCTTGATGGTGGCCGGCTCGACCTTCAGCGGGTTGGCCGACAGCACGACCATGTCGGCGAGCTTGCCGGCCTCGAGCGTGCCTTTGCTCCTCTCTTCCTTGATCTGGTACGCGGCCGAGCGCGTCACCGCGCCGAGCGCGGCATACGGCGTCACGCGCTCGTCCGGACCGATGACGTTGCCGCTGGCGGTACGGCGGTTCACCGCTGCATCCACGAGCGCCAACACCGACGGCGACGGCGTCACCGGCGCGTCATGCGAGAGCGTCCAGGGCACGCCCATCTTCTCGAGGGTGTTCGCGGCGGCCGACTTGTTGGCGCGCTCCGCGCCCCACAGCCGCACCACGCCATCGCCCGCCGTCACGATGCCGGCGGAGAGGAAGGTCGGCACCGCCCCCACCTTCTTCATGCGCTCGATCTGGTCGGGACGCATGAAGGTGGCGTGGATGAACACCGGCCGGTGGTCGCGCATGCCGTGCTTCTCGATCGCCTTCTCGATGGCGCGCAGCGCCTGCTCGACGGCGGCGTCGCCGTTCATGTGCATGTTGATCTGGATGTCGGTGGTCCAGAAGCGGTCGAACGCGGCCTGCAGCACCTCGTCGGGGATCTGCTGGAAGCCCGAGAAGATGCCGGTCTTGCCCGGCGGGTTGTTGGTGTAGGGCTGCGTGAACCACGCGGTGTCGAGGCTGCCGTCGAGCCAGTACTTCACACCGCCCATGCGCACGCGGTTGATGTAGCTCTTGTTGAGGTCCGGGCGCTTGTCGAGCAGCTTCTGGGCGACGCCCGACTCGTCCGGCGCGTAGGCGCGCGACACGCCGTAGGCGGCGTCGAGCACCTGGTCGGTGATCGAGTCCTTGGCGCAGACATAGAGGTCGATCGGAAGAAGCTTCTTGTCGATCGCGTTGAGCACGAGATCGATGTCGTCGTTGCCGAGACCGAGGCCGCAATCCTGCGCGGTGGTCTGACCATGCTTCGCCCACTCGGCGGCGCCGGCCTTCATGGCGCGGTCGGCGAGCTCGCCGGTGAACGCCGGACGCTGCGCGCGCACGGCGTTGAGCGCGGTCTCCTCCATGGGACCCAGCGGCTCGCGGCTGCCGGGCTTGCGGGTGAAGTTGCCGCCCTCCGGGTCCGGCGTGTCCGCCGTGACACCAGCGAGCTTGAGCAACACCGAGTTGGCCGAGCCGAGATGTCCCGAGGAATCGACGATCATCACCGGGCGGGTGGCCGACACCTGGTCGAGCTCGGCGGCGGTCGGCGTGCGGTTCTCGGCGAGACCCGCAGCCTTGTAGCCGAAGCCGACGATCCAGGCGCCCTCGGGCACCGTCTCGGCGTGCTTCTTGAGGCGCGCGAGCAGTTCGGCGAGATCGGCGGTCCCGACGAGGTCGGCGTCCATCAGGTTCTTGCCGAAGTAGACCATGTGGCCGTGGGTGTCGATGAAACCCGGCACCAAGGTCTTGCCCGCGAGGTCGACCTGGGTCGCGCCGGCACCGGCGGCCTTGTCCACCTCGGCGCGCGTGCCGACGGCCAGGATCTTGCCGTCGCGCACCGCGAGCGCCTCGGCGTAGGCCGGCTCACGGCCCGCCATGGTGAGGATGTCACCGCCCGCGTACACGGTGGTGGTGGACGCCGCAGCAGGCGTGGCGGCCTTCTTCGCGCAACCGGCGGCGACGAGCAGCGCCGTGGCGGCGAGCAGCATGGCCGGGACGCGCAGAGCTTTGGAGGACGATCGGGACACGGACATCATGGGGTTCTCCCACTGAGCAGTGCGGCGGTCGGGATGACCGCTGCGGATTCGGTTCGGCGCGCCGCCTCGGCGGCGGCGACGGCGGCGGCGACGGCCGCCAAGGCGTCGGGGCGGCCGCTCGCGGTGAGGTAGTCGAGCACCGGCTGGCGCATGACCGGGTGCAGCGCCCGCGAGCGCAGCAGCGCGATGTAATCGGGCACGGCTTCCCAGTACTGCCAGCGCGCGAGGTCGGCGGCGACGAGGCCGCCGAGCGCGCGATGCGTCCGCACCAAACGGCCGAACATCGTCGCCGTGTCACGCCGCAGCGCCGCATCGCCGGCATCGGCGTGCACCGTGAACGCGAGCACCGCCTCCTGCAGTTCAGGCAGCGTGCGGCTGCGGTCCTCGAAGTAGCGCTTGCGGAGCACGGCGCGGCGCGTGCTGCCGCCCGCCTCGAGGTCGGCCGCGATCAGCGATGAGAGATCGGTGAGCCCGTTGCTGCGACCGAGCGCATCGACCCGCGCCGCGATGTCGCGCGCCTCGGCGGGACCCGCGTTGATGCCGTACAGCAACCAGTAGAGCGAACGGCGCGGCGCGCGGCCGGGGTCGGCGAGCCAGGTCCGCAGGTCGGCGGGCTTCACGCGATCGCGGGCGCTGCGCATCGCCGCGTAGGGCGAACGCGCGATCTCGCCATACGCCGTCTCGGCGAGCGCCGACACCGGATGCTCGAGCAACGGGGCGAGCGTGACGACGCGGGCCTGCCAGTCCGCGAGCGTCATGTCGGTGCTGCGCTTGCCGCCGACCAGGAGACGCGCGGCGGACGCGGCGGACGACGGCATCTGACCGGCCACCACCCAGGCGCCGCCGAGACTCTGGCGCAGCAGCAGCACCGATGGCGCGTCGGCGCGTGTCGGCACATCTTCGCCCGGCACGAACTTCGGCTTGCGCAGCCGCGTGCCGGGGCGGTCGTTCTCTTTGGGCGATGCCTTGATGGACTCCAGCACCTCGAAGTCGCCGCCGCCCAAGGGGCGTGCGATGACGGCGCGGTCGGCGTTGATGAGTTTCTGGAGCAGCGTGAGGTTGGGCGCGGTGCCCGAACAGATGGGGCACGCCTCCGCAGGCGGCGACATCATCAGCATCATCAAGAAGACGAGCACGGTGGCCAGCGCGCCTGCGATGACGCGCGATGGTCTTCCCGCAAGGTCCGTATCCCGGATCTCTTTGCGCACGCTTTTCCCGACCCGTCCCCCCATCCTGCACCAATTATGTGCGAGTAGGTAGCGACCGGAAACCCTCTACGCCATCCGACGCGGGGCTCGGAGCGCCGATGCCGACAGGCGGACATCCCCGTGTCCGGTTGAACCATCGTATGGGTCACATCGCGCAACCCAGCGCGTATTTTTGGCCGCGTCGCAGTCGACGACGGGGTCATGCGTGGACGGCAGTGTTACTTTGTATCCTCGGCGCCATCAGGTGCGGGCCGACGAGCCGTGCGAGTTGATCGCAGCGACCCGTGCCGCGTGGGAAGGCGTCGCCTATCGCATCGCACCCGGTCCGTTCTCGTTCGCGGGTGTGGGCGTCGCGCTGGCGCCGGGCCTCTGCGCCGACGGATGGCGCAGCGAAGGTGCCGTGCGTGCGCGGATGGTGCTGAGGCCGGGTCTGCTGCATGTCGCTTTCATCCGCGGCGTCGATCTGCGCGTGCGGGGTTGGCGCGTCGCCGAAGAGGCGATGGCCGTGACCGTCGGACGCGCGACGATGGTCCTCTCGACGAAGGACGGCGCGACGGGTGTCGGGCTGACCGTCGCAGCGCTCCCGACGGAAGACGATGCGCTGCTCGCGCAGTGGTACCAGCGTGGCCGCGATGGGACCGTGCTGCTGCCGGTGGTGGGCGAAGCGGCCCTGCGGTTGCGCGACCGGCTGCTGCGCCTGAGCGGCGAAGATCCGCTGGGCGAAGACGCTGAGGCCGCGGAGACCGCGCTGCGACGCGACATGTGCGCCGCGTTGCAGGCGGCTGTCGGGACGCCCGACCTGCGCACGGCGCAGGGCGGCAAGCGGCGACATGCGCTCGCGGCGGCCGCGGAGGACCTCATCTGGAACCGTGTGCGGTCCACGGAGCCCGGCGACACATCGCTGGATGCGCTCTGCGCGGCGCTCGGGACGACGCGGCGCACCCTGCAGCTCGCCTTCCAGGAGCACTTCGGCGTGAACTACGGCCTCGTCACGCGGGCGGCGCGGCTGCACCGCGTGCGCGACGAGCTCCGCGCCGGCGTCGCGTCGGTCTCGGACACCGCGTTCCGCCACGGCTTCGAGCATCTCGGGCGCTTCGCCGGCTACTACCGGTCCTTCTACGGCGAGAACCCCTCGGCCACGCGGCGCGCAGGCGCACGCTGAGCCGGCCCTGAAAAGGGAAAACCCCGTGTGCCTTTCGACACACGGGGTTCTCGATGGGGACCCTGACAGTGACCTACTCTAGCGTCGCAACAGGCGAAACTACCATCGGCGC
>JBBAPM010000025.1:12750-24744 GCA_040400835.1 Steroidobacteraceae bacterium | reverse complement strand
GCCCGGCGCGTTCGTGCGCATCGCGCCGGACGGCAGGATCACGCTCATCTCGAAGAACCCGGAGATCGGGCAGGGCATCAAGACCGGCTTCGGCGTGATCCTCGCCGAAGAGCTCGACGCGAAGTGGTCCGATGTCACCGTCGAGCAGGCCGCGGTCAACGCGGCCGTGTACGGCACGCAGATCGCCGGCGGGTCGATGTCGATCCCGCGGGGCTGGGACGAGCTGCGCTACGCCGGCGCCGGCGCGCGCGCGATGCTCATCGCGGCCGCGGCACAGCGGTGGGGCGTACCGGTCGGCGAGCTCACCACCGCAGACAGCACGGTGATCCACGCTGCGAGCGGCCGGAAAGCCGGCTACGGGTCGTTGGCGACAGCCGCCGCCGCGCTGCCGGTGCCCGACATCCAGACGCTCAAGCCCAAGGCACGCAAGGACTACAAGCTCATCGGCAAGCGGTTCACGGGCGTCGACAACGCGGCGCTCGTCCGGGGCCAGCCGCTGTTCGCGCTCGATGTGCAGCTGCCGGGGATGAAGTACGCGAGCATCGAGAAATGCCCCGCGGTCGGCGGCAAGGCCAGGAGCTTCAACGCCGATGAGATCAAGAAGCTGCCGGGCATCCTCGACGCGTTCATCGTCGAAGGCACGCCGCCGGTCGCGGATGTGATGAAGACGGGTGTGTTGCCCGGCGTCGCGATCATCGGCAAGAACACCTGGGCGGTGCTCTCCGCGCGCAAGGCGTTGAAGGTGGAGTGGGATACCAGCACCGCCTCGAAGGACAGCTGGACGGATTTCGTGAAGCAGGCCGGCGTGCTGGCGTCGAAGACGCAGGGCGAGACGGTCGTCAAGGCGAAGGGCGATGTCGACAAGGCGCTGGCCGCGGGCGAGGGCAAGACCAGGACCGTCGAGGCCTTCTACCGGTTCGGCTTCGTCTCGCATGCGCAGCTCGAGCCGCAGAACACGGTCGCGTGGTTCAAGGACGGCGCGGTCGAGCTTTGGGCCCCGATGCAGCTGCCGGACCCGGCGCTGGTCGCTGCGGCCGCCGGTGTCCCTGCGGACAAGGTCAAGCTCAACCAGATGCGCGTCGGCGGCGGTTTCGGTCGCCGTCTGATGAACGATTTCGTCTGCGAGGCCGCTCACCTCTCGCGCAAGGTCGACGGCCCCGTGCAGGTCGTGTGGACCCGCGAGGACGACATGCGCCACGACGCTTACCGTGTCGGCGGTTTCATGGGATATCGAGCGGGTATCGATGCGCAGGGCAGGCTCGCCGCGTTCGATGCCCACATGGTCACCTTCAAGGACACCGCGTCGGGCAAGGTCTCCAAGGGCGGCGGCATCTCGCCGAACGAGTTCCCCGCGGACTATGTCGACGACTACCGCGCCTCCCAGTCGTTCTTGCCGCTGTCGACGCCGGTGGTCTGGTGGCGTGCGCCGGGTGCAAGCACGATGGCGTGGGTGCAGCAGTCGTTCTTGCACGAGGTCGCCGTCGCCGCCGGACGCGACCATGTGGAGTTTCTGTTCGAGCTGTTCGGTCGCAGGTCCGGCACGGGCGCGCCGACCAACCGCGGGCTCGATCCCGACCGTGCGATCGGTGTGATCAAGCTCGCCGCGGAGAAGGCCGGCTGGGGCGAGCCCTTGCCGAAGGGTCACCACCACGGTCTCGCGTTCTACTTCAGCCACTTCGGGCATATCGCCGAGATCGCCGAGGTCAGCGTCGATGCGTCCAAGAAGGTGACGGTGCACAAGGTGACCGTCGCCGCCGATGTCGGCCCGGTGATCAACCTCTCGGCCGCCGAGAACCAGTGCGAGGGCAGCGTGGTCGATGCGATCGGCACGCTGGCCCTCGAGGTCACCGTCGAGGGCGGCGCTGCGCAGCAGACGAACTTCGACCGGTATCCGCTGCCGCGCATGGTGATATCGCCGCAGGTCGATGTGCACTTCGTGCAGAGCGAGCACTCACCGACCGGTCTCGGCGAGCCGGTGTTCCCGCCGGTGGTCCCGGCGATCTGCAACGCGATCCACGCCGCCACGGGCCATCGCATCCGCACGCTGCCGATCACCCACGAGGGCTTCACGATCGGTTGATCGGGAAGCCCGCCGCGACGTCGAGGATAGACTGGTGCCACCGATCGCCCGCGACTTCATCGATATCGACCGGTACCCCATCGACCAGCCCGGGGCGGGTCGCGAGGCCCTCATCGCCGAGGCGCGGGCCGCGATCGACTCGGTGGGCTGTGCGGTGTTGAAGGGCTTCGTCCGCGCCGAGCGGATCGCCCACCTCGTCGCCGAGTGCGATCGCACCGCGCCGTACGGGCACCGGAACTTCAACCGCACCAACCCGTACTTCACGCAGGACCGGCCGGACCTGCCGGCCTCGCACCCGCTGCGCCGTTTCTACGACCGCTCGAACGCCTTCGTCCCTGCCGACCATTTCGGCGCGGACAGCATCCTGCGCGCGATCTACGAGTGGCCGGCCTTCGCGCCCTTCATCCAGGAGGCGCTCGGCGAGCAGCGCTTCCACCGCTACGCCGATCCGCTCGCGGATGTGATCGTGAACCTCGCGGAGGAGGGCGGCGGCTTCCCGTGGCACTTCGACACCAACAACTACACGGTCACGCTCGCCATCCAGAACGCCGAACAGGGCGGCGACTTCGAGTACAGCCCCTACCTGCGCACGCCCACCGACGAGAACTACGCGGGCGTCGGACGGGTGCTCGACGACGACCGTTCGCTCATCCGCAGCCTGCGTCTCGAGCCCGGCGATCTGCAGATCTTCAAGGGCCGCTGCTCGCTGCATCGTGTGACACCGCTTTCAGGCCCACGCCTGCGCTATGTGGCGATCTTCAGCTTCGCCGAGGAACCCGGCATGGTGGGCAGCCCCGAGCGCACACGCCAGCTCTACGGGCGCGTGTTGCCCATCCACCTCGAGCGCGCAGGACTGCGCGCCGATGCGCTCATCGACTGACGACGATCCGATGCAGCAGCCTGCACAGAACAAGCCAGCGACGATGAAGGCCGTGGTCACCACCGGCAACGGCGGCTACGACCGTCTCGCGTGGCGCGATGTGCCTGTCCCGACGATCGGGCCCGGCGAGGTGCTGCTGCGTGTGCTCGCGGCGGGCGTCAACAACACCGAGATCAACACGCGGCTCGGCTGGTACTCCTCGTCGGTCACCACGGCGACCCACGCCGCTGCGGCGGTCGAGGAAGAACGTCCCACCCACAAGTCCGACGGCGGCTGGAACATCGCGACACCCTTCCCGTTCATCCAGGGCACCGACTGCTGCGGTCGGGTGGTGGAGGCGGCGCCGGATGTCGATCCCGCGCTCGTCGGTCGCCGGGTGCTGGTGCGCGCCTGCATGCGTCCGCAGGGCTTCGGCTCGATGGACAACATCTGGATGGGGTCGGACTTCGACGGCGCCTTCGCCGAGTTCGTGAAGGTGCCGGCCGCCGAGGTGTTCGAGGTGCGCTGCGACTGGACCGATGCGGAGCTCGCCAGCATCCCCTGCGCCTACGCCACCGCCGAGAACATGCTGCACCGCTCCCGTGCGGCGGCGGGCGAGCATGTGCTGGTGACCGGCGCCTCGGGCGGCGTCGGTTCCGCCGCCGTGCAGCTCGCGCGCCGCCGCGGCGCGCGGGTGACCGCGATCGCCGCGGCCTCGAAAGCCGACGCCGTGCGCGCGCTCGGCGCGGAGCGGGTGATCGACCGCGATGCTGATGCCGTCGCCTTGCTCGGTGAGGAGTCGGTCGACCTCGTCGTCGACAACGTCGCCGGGCCGCACTTCGGCGCGATATTGAGGCTGCTGCGTCGCGGCGGACGCTACGCCTCGTCGGGTGCGATCGGCGGGCCGATCGTGTCGCTCGATATGCGCACGTTCTACCTCAAGGACCTCACGCTCGTCGGCTGTACCGCCTGGGACGAACCCGTGTTCACGAACCTCGTCGGGTACATCGAGCGCAGCGAGATCCGCCCTCTCGTCGCTGCGACCTTCCCGCTTGAGCGCATCGCCGATGCGCAACGCGCGTTCCTCGAGAAGCGCCACGTCGGCAAGTTCGTGCTCATCCCGCCCATCCGCCCCTGATCGTCGGAAGCTCCGGTCCATGCGTATCGTCCTGACTGCCCTCGCGGTATCCATCGTCTCCGTGGCATCTTCCGTGGCGATCGCCTCGACGACCCCGCTGCCCGCGCCGGTGGCGCAGGTCGCGCGTGCGTTCAAGGTGCCGGAGTCGGCGGTCAGCGTCTGGGTGCAGCGCATCGGCGAGGCCGAGCCGCGGGTCGCGTTCAACGCCGACCTGCCGCGCAACCCGGCCTCGGTCATGAAGCTCGTCACCACCTTCGCGGCGCTCGAGGCCTTGGGCCCGGCCTACACCTGGAAGACCGAGTTCCATCTCGCGCAACCGTTGCGGCCGGACGGTTCGACGGACGAGCTCTGGGTGCGCGGCGGCGGCGATCCGTTCCTGGTCGTCGAAGAGCACTGGAGGATGTTGGGTGCGTTGCGCGAGCGCGGCCTCACGCGCATCGAGCGCGGTCTCGTTTTCGATGTGTCGGGGTTCGACCTGCCACCCGAGGATCCGGGCGCGTTCGACGGCCAGCCCGACCGGATCTACAACATCACCCCGCATCCGCTGCTGGTCAACTTCAATGCGGTGCGCTTCCGCATCCAGACGCGCACGCAGGGCGGCGTCGAGGTCGCTGCGGTACCGGCCCTGCCGAACCTGCGGATCGACAACCGTCTGCAGCGGGGCGCGGGCGCCTGCGGCGGCTTCCAGAACGGCGTGGTGTTCGCGGTGCGCGATGAGGCGCGGCGCGACACCGCAGTGCTCGACGGCCGGTTCCCCGCTGCGTGTCGGGAGTACGAGCTGTCGCGCACCGTCCTCCGACCGGAGAGCTACGCCTGGGGGCTCTTCGATCTGCAGTGGCGGCAGCAGGGCGGCGAACTCAAGGGCGGCTGGCGCGTCGGTGTTCTTCCGGCGGACATCGGTGCGCCGTTCCATGTGCATCGCTCGCGACCGCTCGGCGACATCATCCGTTCGGTCAACAAGTCCAGCAACAATGTGATGACGCGGCATCTGGAGCTCGCGCTCGGCAGCGAACGTTATGGTAGCCCCGCGACGCCCGCGAAAGGCCAACGCGCGATCCTCGAGGTGCTGCGCGAGCGCGGTATCGACACGCGAGGTCTCGTGATCGCCAACAGTGCCGGTCTGTCCCGCGAGGGCCGCATCACGGCGCGGCAGTTGGCCGCGATCCTCGGAGCGGCCTGGAACAGCCCCTACATGCCCGAGTACGCCTCGTCGCTCGCGCTCGCCGGACTCGACGGCACCATGCGCAACCGCTTCCGCAACTCGCCGGCGACCGGCCGGATGCACATCAAGACCGGACGGCTCGACGATGTCTCGGCGGTGGCGGGCTATGTCACCGCCGCTTCCGGCCAGCGCTTCCTCGCCGTGGTGCTGGTCAACGCGCCCGAGGCCCATCGCGGGCCCGGTGAAGAGCTGCAGGATGCCCTGCTGCAGTGGGTGTATCAGTCGAGGTGAGGCCGTCCGTGGCTTCAGCGGGGATATCCATGAGGCCGCCCCACCCCTGAACCTCCGGGATGCAGGGCCCTGCTATGCTGCCCGCGCCGGGTCGACATGCAGGATCCCCCACGATGCAAGCGGACATGGACGATGTAGAGGCCGCTTCGCGGCACGCCCATGACGTCATCATCATCGGAGCGGGATTCGCCGGGATAGGCATGGCGGTGGCCCTGCGCAAGCAGGGCATCGAAGACTTCGTCATCCTCGAGAAGGGCCGCGATGTCGGCGGGGTCTGGCGTGACAACAGCTATCCCGGCGCGGCATGCGATGTCCCGTCACGCCTCTACTCCTTCTCCTTCCATCCCAACCCCGACTGGTCGCGGCGATTCGCGCCGCAAAGCGAGATCCTCGCCTATCTGCGCGACTGCGCGGCGCGCTTCGACCTCCTGCGCCACATCCGCTTCGGCGCGGAGGTCCGGTCGGTGGACTACGACGATGTGTCCTCGCACTGGCAGGTCGCGTTGGTGGACGGCACGGTATTGCGGAGCCGCTTCGTGGTGACGGCCATGGGGCAATTGAGCCGCCCTGCGCTGCCGGACATCCCGGGCCGGGAGAGCTTCCAGGGCAGAGCCTTCCACTCGGCCGACTGGGATCATGGCTTCGATCTCGGCGGCACGCGCGTCGCGGTCATCGGTACGGGCGCCTCCGCCATCCAGTTCGTGCCGGCCATCGCCGGGAGGGTGGGGGAGATGACGGTCTTCCAGCGCTCGCCTGCGTACATCCTGCCGCGACCGGATCGCGCCTACTCGCGGCTGGAGCGTCTCCTCTGCAGGTGGGCGCCGTGGACCATGCGCCTGCAACGGCTCGTCATCTATCTGCGGTATGAATCCCGGGCCGTCGCGTTCACGCGCTTCAAAGGGTTGATGAAACCCATGGCGGAGCGGCCCTTCCTGGCGCTGCTCGCGCGGCAGGTGTCGAGCCCTGGCCTGCGGACGAAGATGACACCGGACTATCCGGCTGGCTGCAAGCGGATCCTGTTGTCCAGCGAGTACCTCGCGGCGTTCGATCGCCCTAACGTCAAGCTCGAGACGGACCGTATCCGGCGCATCACGCCCGCCGGCGTCGAGACCGAGAGCGGTCGGCATCATGAGGTGGATGCGATCATCTATGGGACGGGGTTCGCGGCGCAGGAGTTCCTCGCGCCTGTGGCCATCAAAGGCCGGGGCGGGAAAAGGTTGAGCGATGTGTGGTCGATGGGTGCCAAGGCCTACCTCGGCATCATGGTCCCGGAGTTCCCGAACCTGTTCATGTTGTACGGACCCAATACGAATCTCGGGCACAATTCCATCGTCTACATGCTCGAGAGCCAGATCGCGCATGTGATGCGTTGCCTCAAGAAGATGGAGCGGTCGAAGGCCACGCACATCGAGGTGGCGGCCGAGGCGCATCAGCGGTTCACGGACCGCGTGCAGGCGCGTCTCGCCCGCACGGTGTGGGTGGGATGCAGGAGCTGGTATGTCGATGGGCGCGGCCACAACAGCGCGAATTGGCCCGGGTTCACGCTCACCTACCGTTGGCTCGCCCGGCTCGGGAACCTCGACGCCTACCGGTTGACGCGGGAGAACTGAGTGGACGGCACCGATAAGGCGGATCCTCGTCCCAGCATCTTCATCACGGGTGCGGCGACCGGCATCGGTCGCGCCGCGGCGCGTCTCTTCCGGAAGCGGGGTTGGTTCGTCGGCATCGCCGATATCGATCTGGCCGGCCTCGACGCGTTGGCTGATGAGTTGGGGGAAGCCGATTCCCTGAAGATGGCGTTGGATGTCAGAAGCCCTGAGGCATGGCGGGAGGCGCTGTCGCTCTTCCACGGCCGCGCAGGGCGTCTCGATGTCTTGCTGAACAACGCCGGCATCCTCATCTCGGGTCCGTTGGAGTCGAACCCGATCGGACGCCATGAGGCCGTGATCGACGTCAATCTCAAAGGCGTCCTCCACGGCTGCTATCTCGCCAAGCCGTATCTGGCCTCGACACGGGGTTCGCGCGTGATCAACCTGTCATCGAGCGCGGCGATCTACGGGCAGGCATCGCTCGCGACCTACGCCACCACCAAGTTCGCCATCCGGGGCCTGACCGAGTCGCTCAACATCGAGTGGCAGGACGCCGGTATCCGGGTGATGGACGTCATGCCGCTCTTCGTGCAGACGGCGATGGTCACCGGCCTCGACGCGCGCAGCATCGACCGGCTGGGTGTCCGGCTCACCGCGGAGGACGTGGCCCAGGTGATCTGGAGAGCGGCGACCTACCGCGGCAGCTTCGGCAAGGTCCATTGGCCGGTCGGGTTCCTGGCGGTGTGGTTGTTCCGCTTGACGAGCATGGGGCCCGATCGCCTGGCCCGGTTCGTGGCGAGACGGATATCGGTATGACCGACCGACGGCCTGCTACGATCGGGCTGCCGAGGATTTCCTGATCACCGCCCAACACGCCCACCACCGCCATGCTGTCCGCACCGTGCCTTCCGGGCGCTGAACTGGCCGTCACCGACGCGGTCGGACATCCACCCCTCAACCTTTCCAAGCCCCTCAACGTCTCCAGGAGGATCCGTTCGATGTCAGCAACCACCCGTCCTGTCCGTCGCGCATGGCTGCCGATGGCGCTCGCCTCCTGCCTGTTGACGGTGTCGGCGCAGGCCGAATCCCCGGAGATCGGCGCTTGGGGTTTCGACACCGCCGGCAAGGACACGGCCGTCCGCCCGGGCGACGATTTCTTCCGGTATTCGGGCGGCGGTTGGATGCAGCGCGAGGTGCTGCCGTCCGACCGCACGCGCTGGGGCACCTTCGACAAACTCGCCGACCGCGCGAGCCTCGACACGCGCAAGATCATCGAGGACCTCGCGGCGAACCCGGCCGCGACCGGCACCCCGCAGCGCAAGATCGGCGACTACTACCGCGCATACATGGACACGGCGGCGATCGAGGCGCGCGGTCTCGCGCCTGTGCAGCCGGTGTTGGACGAGATCCGCAAGCTCGCCTCCCATGCGGATGTCGCGCGCGTCATGTACCGGCCCGACGTCTCGGTCACCGCGCCGATCGTCGGCCGCGTCTCGATCGACCAGAAGAACCCGGACCGTCATGTCGTCACGGTCACCCACGCGGGCCTCGGCTTGCCGGAGAGGGAGTTCTATCTGCGCGATGATGCGCAGTTCCGCGAGATCCGGGACCAGTACCGCACGCATCTCGCGCGGCTCCTGGAGCTCGGCGGTGTGGCGCGCGGCGCGGAGGCCGCCGCCGCGGCCGGCCGCATCCTCGCGCTCGAGACGGAGATCGCCAAGCTCCATTGGCCGGTCGCCAAGCGGCGCGAGCGCGAGCTGACCTACAACCTGCGCTCGCGCGCGCAGCTCCTCGAGATGACGCAGGGTTTCCCGTTGACGGCAGCCCTCGGGTCCGCCGGGTTCGGCACGGTGCAGGAGTTCGTGGTGCGCGAGGCCGATGCGATGGCGCCGTTGGCGGCGCTGTTCGGCCGGACCCCGGTCGCCACCTGGCGCGAGTACATGGCCTACCACTACCTGCGCAGCAACGCCACGGTGTTGCCGCAGGCCTTGGACGACGAGGTCTTCGCGTTCTACGGCAAGCAGCTCAACGGTCAGCCGGAGCAGCGGCCGCGTTGGAAGCGCGGCGTCGACGCGGTCGACGATGCGCTCGGCGAAGCCGTCGGTCAGGTCTATGTGGAGCGCCATTTCAGCCCCGAGTCCAAGGCGCAGATGTCCGCGCTCGTCGAGAACCTGCGCAAGGCCTACGCGCAGCGGATCCGCGCGCTGCCGTGGATGACCGACGAGACCAAGAAGGTCGCCCTCGAGAAGCTCGCCGCGTTCCGGCCGAAGATCGGCTACCCGGACCGTTGGCGCGACTACTCCGCGCTCGAGGTGTCGGCGTCCGATGCGTTCGGCAACGCCCAGCGTGCCGAGCTCTTCGAGTGGCGGCGCTCGATCGCCAAGCTCGACAAGCCGACGGACCGCGACGAGTGGGGCATGACGCCGCAGACGGTGAACGCCTACTACAGCCCGGTGTTCAACGAGATCGTGTTCCCCGCCGCCATCCTGCAGCCGCCGTTCTTCGATCCGGCGGCCGATCCGGCCGTCAACTACGGCGCCATCGGCGGCGTGATCGGCCACGAGATGGGCCATGGCTTCGACGACCAAGGCTCGAAGTCGGACGCCCGGGGTGTGCTGCGCACCTGGTGGAACGAGCGCGACGAGACGGCGTTCAAACAGCTCGGCGATCGCCTCGCCGAGCAGTACTCGCAGTTCGAGCCCTTGCCGGGTCTGCGCCTCAACGGACGGTTGTCGCTCGGCGAGAACATCGGCGATCTCGGCGGCCTGTCGGTCGCGCTCGAAGCCTACCGTTTGTCGCTCGAGGGACGCCGTGCGCCGGTCATCGACGGCATGACGGGTGACCAGCGCTTCTTCCACGGCTGGGCACAGGTGTGGCGGACGTTGTTCCGCGAGCAGCGGCTGCGCAACCAGATCATGACGGGGCCGCACAGCCCGGCCGAGTTCCGCGTCAACGGCGTGGTGCGCAACCTCGACGCGTGGTACGAGGCCTTCGACGTGAAGCCCGGCGACAAGCTCTATCTGCCGCCCGAGCAGCGGGTGCGGATCTGGTGATGCGCGCCGCGGAGCACACCCACTACCGCACCTGCCACCTCTGCGAGGCGATCTGCGGCGTCGAGATCCGCGTCCGCGGCACGGAGATCCTCTCCATCCGCGGCGATGAGCAGGACCCGTTCAGCCGCGGTCACATCTGTCCGAAGGCGCTCGGCCTGAAGGATTTCCATGAGGATCCGGACCGGCTGCGCCGACCGATGCGGCGCACGGCGAACGGCTGGGAAGAGGTGTCCTGGGAGGCGGCGCTCGACGAGGCCGCGCGGCGTATCGTCGCCCTCCAGCGCGAGCACGGCGCCGATGCGGTGGCGACCTACATCGGCAACCCGCAGGTCCACAACTATTCGGGTCTGCTCGGCGGCGTGCGCTTCCTGCGCGCGCTGCGCAGCCGCAACCGCTACTCGGCGACCTCCGTGGACCAGCTGCCGCATCATCTGTCGGCCTTCCTGCTCTATGGCCATCAGATGCTGATCCCGGTGCCGGACATCGACCGCACGCAGTTCTTCCTGGTGCTGGGCGGCAATCCGGTGGTCTCCAACGGCAGCCTGATGACGGCACCCGATGTCACCCGTCGTCTCAAGGACTTGCGTGCGCGCGGCGGTCGGCTGGTCGTCGTCGACCCGCGTCGGACGCAGACCGCGGAGATCGCCGACACGCATCTCTTCGTCACGCCGGGGTCCGATGCGCTGCTGCTGCTGTCGATGCTGCAGGTGCTGTTCGCCGAAGGGCGGGTCGCGCCGGGCGCGCTCGCGGGGTTCATCGACGGCGTCGACACCATCGGCGACCTGGTGCGCCCGTTCACGCCCGAGTCGACGGCCGCCGCGACGGGCATCGATGCCGAGGTCGTGAAGCAGCTCGTCCGCGACTTCGCGGCCTCGCCCTCTGCCGTGTGCTATGGCCGTATGGGCGTCTCGACGCAGCAGTTCGGCGCGCTGTGCCAATGGCTGATCCAGCTGCTGAACATCCTGACGGGCAACCTGGACCGGGTCGGCGGCGCCATGTTCACGCGGCCCGCGTTCGATATCGTCGGTCTCGGCGGAGCCTTCGGTCAGCCCGGCTCGTTCGGCAAGCGCCGCACGCGCGTGCGCGGCCTGCCGGAGTTCGGCAGCGAATTCCCGGTGTCGGCGCTCGCCGAGGAGATCCTGGCGCCCGGCAAGGGGCAGATCCGCGCGCTCGTCACCTCAGCGGGCAACCCGGTGCTCTCGACGCCGAACGGCCGCAAGCTCGAGCAGGCGTTGGCCGGGCTCGATTTCATGGTCTCGATCGATCCGTACCTCAACGAGACCACCCGCCATGCGCACCTGATCCTGCCGCCGACATCGGGGTTGGAGCGCGACCACTTCGACGTCGTGTTCCATCTGCTCGCGGTGCGCAACACGGTGAAGTACTCGAAGCCGCTGTTCGCCAAGCCGCCGGGTGCGTTGCACGACTGGGAGATCTTCCATCGTCTCGCCGAACGCATCGGGGTGCACGATCCGGCGCGCAGACCGGGCTGGGCCGCGCGGTTGACGTCGCGTTGGCTGACGCCGAAGCGCAGCGTCGCGCTCGGCATCCGTCTCGGCAGCCGCGGCGCCGGCTGGAACCCGTTCTCGCGCGGGCTCACGCTCTCGAAGGTGGCGGCGCATCCGCACGGTCTCGATCTCGGCCCGTTGGAGCCCTGTCTGCCGAAGCGCCTCAAGACGCCTGATCGGCGCATCGGTCTTGCGCCGCAGGCCCTGGTCGCCGACCTGCAGCGGCTGTCACGGGCCGTGCAGGCATCGGCGGTGACGGCGGCGGCTGCGACCGGCGGTGCGCCCGAGGAGGGCGTGCTGCGCCTCATCGGTCG
>JBBAPM010000025.1:0-12650 GCA_040400835.1 Steroidobacteraceae bacterium | reverse complement strand
GCGCACGCCGGCGTGAGCGCCAACGACCTCACCGACGAGACCTTCATCGACGAACTCTGCGGCAACGCCGCGCTGAACGGCGTGGCGGTGACGATCGCGCGTCGGGCCTGAGGTCGTCGGTCTAGGTCGACCGTGTCTGCGCCGCCCGCCACGCTGCGCGGAGGTTGTCGGCCGTCGGGCCCTGGCCGTCCGGCCGCCAGCCCGGCGGGCCGAAGATGTACTTGAACACCTCGCGCGGGCTGCGCGCCGAGGACACATCGCGCGCCATCGCCGCCCACTCGTGGAAGGCGATCTTGATGGGGTTGAAGGTGTCGATGTTCTTGATGAGCCCGTAGCGGCAGGGCTCCTCGTCGCGCTCGGCGGCGAAGGTGCCGAACAGGCGGTCCCACACCATCAGCGTGCCGCCGTAGTTGCGGTCCACATAGCCGGGGTTCGAGGCATGGTGCACGCGGTGGTGCGAGGGCGTGTTGAAGAGGTGTTCGTACCAACGCGGCATGCGGCGGATCGCCTCGGTGTGCAGCCAGAACTGGTACAGCAGGCTGAAGCCGCTCATCGTGAAGATCATGGACGGCGGGAAGCCGAGCAAGGCGAGCGGGAACCACGGCGCCCAGGTGCCCACCAGCACGCCGGTCCAGGGCTGACGGATGGCCGTCGAGAGGTTGTAGTGCTGAGAGGAGTGGTGGTTGACGTGCGCCGCCCACCAGAAACGGCATTCGTGGCTCGCGCGGTGGAACCAGTAGTAGGCGAAGTCGTCCAGGAAGAAGAGCGCGATCCAGGCGAGGGGCGAAGCCGCCGATATCTCGAACAGCTTGTGGTCGTAGAAGACCGTGAACATCGCCACCGCCACGCCGGCGAGCAGCACATTGGTGGCGTAGTTGCCGATGCGCATGCCGATGGAGGCGAGCGTGTCGCGCCATTCGTATTCGCCGCGCACGAGGCCCGCCTTGACGAGCGACATCTCGATGCCCATCAGCACGAAACGCGCGATGACGAGCCACTCGGCCGAGGTCAGGGAACGCAGGGACATCGACGCACCTCCCGGTCTTCCGCCCGAGCCTACCACCGGCGGCGGTCGGCGTTGAAGCGGGGGGAGGCCTGTCCGTCCGCTCAGCGTCCGCGGTTCAGCCAGAAGGTGAACGCGCCGGCCGTGACGAACATGACGACGCTGTAGACGGCCGCCGGGACCGACATGGTCGCGTTCTGCAGCACCGTGAGCGCGATGAAGATCGCGAGCGTGCCGTTGTGGATGCCGATCTCCATGGAGATGGCGATCGCCTGACCGCGCGGCAGGTCGAGCAGCCGCGGCAGGCCGTAGCCCACGGCCATGCTCAGCAGGTTGAAGGCGAGGCAGGCCGCCCCCACCGCCGCGATGAAGCCCGGCAACCGCTCCCACTCGGCGACGATGGCGGCGCCGATCACGGCGACCAGCACCAGCACCGCGAACAGCCGGATCGGCCTCTCGAGCGCGGCCGCGACCTTGGGCAGACCGGCGCGCAGCGCCATGCCGATGAGCACGGGCAGCACGATGATCGCGGCCACCTCGATGACCTTGCGGGTCGGCGGCGGCACGTACTGGTCCTGGCCGAGGAAATGCGCGAGCGCCGCGTCGACGATGAGCGGCAGGGTCAGCAGCGCAAGCAGGCTGTTGACGGCGGTGAGGGTGATGTTGAGCGCGACATCGCCGTGCGCGAGGTGGCTGTAGATGTTGGCGGTGGCCCCGCCCGGTGAGGCGGCGAGCAACATCAAGCCCACGGCGAGCTCGGGCGACAGCGCGAAGAGGCGCGCGATGACATAGGCGCCCGCGACCAGCACGACGGTCTGGGCGAACAGTCCGACCAGCACCGCCTTCGGGTAACGGACGACGCGCGCGAAATCCGCGACCGTGAGCGACAACCCTAGGCCCAACATGACGATGCCGAGCGCGACGGGCAGCAACAGCGTGGTGACGATCGAGCTTTCCATGGGTCAGGCCTCCGGTCGTCCGCGGCCATCGTCGCGCGGCTCGAACGCGACCACATGGTCGGTCTCGAGCCGCACGCCGATGCGTTCGCCGATGTGGTGGTCGTGGTGGCTCGGCACGAGCGACAGCACCTGCGTACCGTCGGCGAGCCGCAGCGTGTAGAGGAAATCGGCGCCGCGGAAGGCTTTGGCGAGCACCTCCGCGGTGGTGGGGCTCGCGTCGTCGTGCACCACGTCGTCCGGGCGCAGCAGCAGGTCCACGGTCGAGCCCGGGGTGCAGGGGCAGTCCGCCGCATGCGGGGCGGTCGCTGCGCCGAGCGCGGTATCGATGCTGCCGTCGGCGCGGCAGCGGCCGACCACGAAGGTGCCGCTGCCCACGAACTCGGCGACGAAGCGCGTCGCCGGGCGGTGGTAGAGGTCGTAGGGCGTGGCCCACTGCTCGATCCGGCCGTCGCGCATCACGCCGACCTCGTCGGCGATCGCGAACGCCTCCTGCTGGTCATGCGTCACGAGGAGCGCGGTGGTCCCGTAGCGCTTGAGGATCTGGCGCAGCTCCGCACCCAGCTGCCGGCGCAGTTCGGCGTCGAGGCTCGAGAGCGGTTCGTCGAGCAGCAGCAGTTGCGGACCCGGCGCGAGGGCGCGCGCGAGGGCCACACGCTGCTGCTGGCCGCCGGAAAGTTCGTGCGGCCGTCTTGCGTCGAGTCCGGCGAGGCCCACCGCCTCGATGAGCTCCCGCGCGCGTGCGCGCCGCGCCGCGGCCGGCCGGTCGTGCAGGCCGAAGGCGACGTTGCCGAGCACATCGAGGTGAGGGAACAGCGCATGGTCCTGGAACACCATGCCGATGCGCCGTACCTGCGGCGGCAGCTGCACGCCGGGCGCCGTGAGCACGCGGTCGTCGGCGAGCACGCGACCGGCGTCTGCCGGCTCGAAGCCCGCGATGATGCGCAGCAGCGTGGTCTTGCCGCAGCCGCTCGGGCCCAGCAGGCAGCCGATCGTCCCCGGTGCCAGCGTGAACGAGATGTCCCGCAGCACCGGTGTGCCGTCGAAGGACCGTCGTACGGAGTCGATCACCAATCGCATCAGCGGAGCCCCTTGCCTGCGCCCGGTCCCGATCTCAATCCGGTCGCTCGGCACGCCGCAGCAGCAGCGCGACGGGCAGCAGGCCGACCAACACGATCGCGAGCGCGGGCAGTGCGGCGCGCGTCCACTCGCCCTCGGAGGTGAGCTCGAACACCCGCACGGCGAGGGTATCCCAACCGAAGGGTCGGGTCATGAGCGTGATCGGCATCTCCTTCATGACATCGACGAACACCAGCGCCGCGGCGGTGAGCGTCCCCGTGCGCAGCAGCGGCAGATGCACGCGTCGCAGCAGCGCGAGACCGTCCGCGCCGAGCAGCCGGGCGCCGTCGTCGATGTTGCGGGTGATGCGGCCGAGGTTGGCCTCGATCGGCGCATGCGCGACCGCGAGGAAGCGCACCGCATAGGCCAGCAGCAGCACGGCGACCGAGCCCTGCAGGTAGCCCGGCCAGTCCGTGCCGAGCGCGCGGGCGGCGGCTTCGAGCAGGTTGTTGAGCCCTGCCATCGGCAGGAACACGCCGACGGCGAGCACCGCGCCCGGCAGGGCGTAGCCGAGCGTGGCGAGGCGCGCGAGGCCGCGGGTCGCGCTGTCGGGACGCGCGCGCACCGCGTAGGCGAGCGCGACCGCGAGCGTACAGACGAGCGCCGCGGCCATCAGTCCGAGCGCGACGCTGCGACCGGCCGCCGCCCACCAGTCCGCATCGAGGTCGCGCGCGGCATGCCCGAGCGCCCAGGCGACGAGGGCGATCCCCGGCAGCACCAGCGCGAGCAGCAGCACGGTCGCGGGCAGGGCAGTGGCGGCGGCGGCGCGACCGCCGGTGAGGCGGTGGCGCGGCGCGTCCGGGCCGCCGAGCGCGGTGTGGCGCTGCGCCGCGCGCGCCCGTTGCTCGAACATCAAGGCCACGGCGACGAGCAGCACCAGCGCACCGGCGAGCTGCAGCGCGGCCTCGATGGAATACAGCGCCGACCAGGCGCGCCAGATGGCGGTGGTGAAGGTGTCGTAGTTGAAGACCGCGACGGTACCGAAGTCGGCGAGCGTCTCCATCGCGACCAGCGCCGCGCCGCCTGCGATCCACGGGCGGGCCAAGGGCAGCTGTACGCGCAGCAGCGCCTGCCGCGGCGTGAGACCGAACGACGCGGCGACCTCCATCGCCCGTCGTCCCTGCGTCGCGAACGCGCCGCGCGCGAGCAGATAGACATAGGGATAGAGCGCGAGGGTCATGACGAGGATCACGCCGCCCGTCGAACGGATCGGCGGCAGCCGGAGGTCCGCGCCGAAGACGCCGCGCAGCGCGGTCTGCACGGGTCCCGCGAAGTCGAGCCCGGCGATGGCGACGAACGCCAGCACGTAAGCGGGGATCGCCATCGGCAGCAGCAGCGCCCACGAGAACAGGGATCGCAGCGGGAACTCGTAGGCGGTGACGAGCCAGGCGAGCGCGGTGCCGAGCAGCCCGGCGAGCAGCGTGACGCCCACCACCAGCACCAGCGTGTTCAGCAGCACGCCGGGCACGACGTGGTCGAAGAGGTGCTGCATATCGGCGGCCGGCGCGCCGAATGCGCCCCAAGCGAGCGTGATGAGCACCGTGACCGGCAATGCGGCGACCACCGCCGCGGTGAGCAGCGGCCCTCGTCCGTGGTGCACACGCGCGTCCATCGCCCGACCGTCGATCGCGGGTGTCGCCGCCGCGCTCAACGCCAGCCGATCCGGTCCATCAGCTTGGCGGCGGTCGGTTGCAGCTTGCCGACCTCGGCGACGGCGATCGGATCCTGCACCGGCGTGCCGAAGCCGCGCACGATGTCGGTGGGCTGGGCCTGCGGATTGGCCGGATACTCCTGGTTCGCGGCCGCGAAGCGCGCCTGCACCGCCGGCGTGGACAGCCACTCGAGCAGTTTCACGGCGCCGTCGCGGTTCTTGGCGTGCGTCGTGAGACCCGCGCCCGAGATGTTCACATGCACGCCCGCATCGTCCTGATCCGGCCAGCGGATCGCGATCGGCACCGCGCCCTTCTCGGCGATCATCCGGCCGAGGTAATAGTGGTTGACGATGCCGACGCTGCACTGACCGGCGATGATGGCCTCGAGCAGCAGCGTATCGCTCGAGAACGGCTCGGTGGCGAGGTTGGCGATCCAACCGCGCACGATCTCCTCGGTCTTCGGCTCGCCGTAGCGCGCGATCAGCGCGGCCACCAGCGAGCGGTTGTAGACATGCTTCGAGCTGCGCAGGCAGAGCTTGCCCTTCCACGCGGGGCCGGCGAGGTCCGCGTAGCCCTTCACCTCGGCCGCGAAGCGCTCCGGCGTGTAGGCCTTCGTCGAGTACGCGATCGTCCGCGCGCGCACCGCGAGTCCGTACCAACGGTTGCCGGGGTCGCGCAGGTTCGCCGGCACATTCGTCGCGAGCGTGGTGTTCTCGAGCGGCGCGAGCAGCCCTTGGTCGGCGGCGAACCAAAGATCACCGGCATCCACGGTGATCAGAAGATCGGCGGGTGTGTCAGCGCCTTCGGTGCGTAGCCGTTGGATCAGCGGGCCGGCATCGTCCGTCACGGCGCGGACCTGTGTGCCTGTGGTCTTCGAGTACTCGGCGAAAAGGTCCTCGACCAACTGGTACTTGCGCGCCGTGTAGACCACGACCTCGCCGCCGGGGGCGGCCGGGGCAGTAGCGGTGTCGGGCGTGGTCGAGAGCGGCGAGTCGGGACGACTGCAGCCGACCATCAACAAGGTGACGACCGTCGCGGACAGGAAACGGATGGGCTTCATGGGACTCCGTTCTCAGCTTTGCCAGATGCGAATGATTCTCATTAATCATAGCAAAGCGTCGGGCAGTGGGCCAACCTAGGGTGGGTGAGGCTGCTTCCCAACGGCGGCAGACGGGCGGGGGACGGCGCTCCCCGCCAGCGCTTCCTCGCCACGCGTCATCCGGGCAGTATCGTCCTTGACCTCACCCGGAGCGCCCGACCATGTCCGACCCGATGTCGAACCTCCTCGAAGCCATGCAGATCGCGCAGCGCGACGCGGGACCGCCGGATGCCGCGCTGCGCCTCGACCGTCTCGAGCGCATGATCCGCCTGCTCGACGCGGACGCTGAGCGGTTCTGCGAGGCGCTCGACGCCGATTTCGGCGGCCGATCGCGGCTCACCAGCCTGATGAGCGACCTGCTCGCCACCACCGATGCGCTGCGCTACGCCAAGCGCGGACTGCGCGGCTGGATGCGGCCGCAGCGTCGGCGCGGCGTGTTCCCGTTCACCCTGTTCGGCGCGCGGGTCGAGGTGCAGCGCGCGCCGAAGGGCGTGGTGGGCATCCTCGGCACCTGGAACGTGCCGCTGTTCACGACGATCTCGCCGCTGGCCTTCGTGCTCGCGGCCGGCAACCGCGCGATGATCAAGCCCTCTGAGACCGTGCCGCGCACCTCGGAGCTCCTGGCCTCGACGATCGCGGCATCGTTCGCCCCCGACGAGATCGCGGTGGTGCAGGGCGGTCCGGAGGTCTCCGCGCGCTTCGCAGCGCTGCCGTTCGACCACCTCGTGCTGACCGGGAGCGACCGCACCGGACGCAAGGTGATGCAGGCCGCTGCCGAGCACCTCACCCCGCTCACGCTCGAGCTGGGCGGCAAGTCGCCGGTGATCCTCGGCCGCGGCGCGGATCTCGGACTCGCCGCGCGCCGCATCCTGGCCGGCAAGGTGATGAACGCAGGCCAGATCTGCGTGAGCCCCGACACGGTCTATGTGCCTGCGCCGCAGCTGGAGCCGTTCATCGAGGCTTGCCGTGCCGCGTACGGGCAGCTCGTGCCGGGCGGTGTCCAGGACACGGCGGTGGTGAGCGAGTCACATCGCCAGCGCGTGCAGGGTCTCGTCGCGGAAGCCTCGGCGGCCGGCGCGCGCGTGGTGGTGCTCGGCGCAGCCGGTGCGACGGCTGCAGCGGACGGCGTCGACCGGGCTGCGGACCGACGGCCGGCGCTCACCTTGGTGGTCGATCCGCCGGCTGCGTCACGGCTCGCCCGCGAGGAGATCTTCGGGCCGGTCATGCAGATCGAGACCTGCAAGGACGTCGATGACGCCATCGTCCGCATCCAGCGCGGTCCCTCGCCGCTCGCGCTCTACTATTTCGGTCGTGACGCCGCGGAAGAACGACGGGTGCTCGAGCGCACCCGCTCGGGCGGCGTGACGCTCAACGACGTCGTCATGCATGTGGCGGCGCTCGATGCGCCGTTCGGCGGTGTCGGCGGCTCCGGCTTCGGGCGTTATCACGGCCGTGAGGGCTTCGAGGAGTTCAGCCATGCCCGCACCGTGTACCGGAGCGGTTGGTGGGATCCGCGGCGCGCGCTCGGTTTCGAACCGCCGTACGGTCCGAAGACCTACGATCAGCTGCGCCGCGCGATGCGGCGCTGAGTGCCGCTGATCGCCGCTGATCGCCGCGTCAGGCGGTCGTCAGCGCGCGGACGAGAGCTGCGACGATCGGCGGCAGCCCGAGCACGCCCAGCCAGCCCAGCTTCGCGATGCGATGCAGCGCGGGGCGCGGATGGTTCCAGAGTCCGAGTGCGCCGAACGCGCCGGCGGCGCCCGCGCCCGGGATCCAGATGCCGGCGAGGCCGAGGAACCCGAGCAGGCTCAGCAGCCGGATGCCCGCGCCCGGGATGTCGCGCGCGACCGGATGGCGCAGCCCGACGAGGCCCGCGAGGCCGATGAGGCCGAGCAGCGCGATCAGGCCCAGCCAAAGCGGAGGCGAGGCCGCTTCGTTCACTCGACGCGCTGCCAGTACTGGTTGCGGTGGAAAGGGCCGAGAAAGCCGCGCACCTCGAGCTTGCGGCCGCCGTCCTGCGGCGTGAGACGCACGCGGTAGACCTTGCCGTTGTTCGGGTCGAGGATGGTGCCGCCGTCCCAGTGGGCGCCGCCGCGGTCGGGCTTCACGCCCTCGATGATGGTCATGCCCGCTACGGGCTTGTCCTTGCGCGCGCCGCTGCAGGCGACGCACTTCGCATCCCCCTTGCCCGGCGCGAGCACGCGCTCGATGCGTCCGGAGAGCACACCGCCGGATTCGGTGATGCGCACCTGCGAGCGCACCTCGCCGGTCTCATCGTCGACGGTCTTCCAGAGGCCGACCGGCGATGCGGCGGCGGCGTGGCCACCGACGGCGGCCGCGAGTCCGATCAGCAGGACGGCGAGCGTGGGCCGAGGCGTGGGCCGAGGCGTGGGATGGCGGGGTGTGACGCGCATGCCGGAGATTCTAGCGCGGCGATGGGAGGCGCCGCACCCGAGTGCGGCAGGGCGCTCACCGGTCCGGCGCCGCGCGGGACGACCACGGTCGGGACGAACTGCCGCCAGTGCGAGAAGCTCCAGCGCAGCTGCGGGAACTTCGTGTACGACATGTCGTAGAACGCGATGCGGCGTTCGGGCGGCGGTGGATCGCCCACCATCCACCGCATCGCGATCGGATCGCTCGCTCGCGCGTCCGGGAACGTCGGGGACGGCTTGTCGGCGGCGGAGGCGGTGCCGGCGACGATCGGTGCCCCTGCGAGGGCGGTCAGGATCGGGAGGCGGGGAGCGCGTCGCGAGGACAGGTGCGGCATCGGAGACCTCCGGAGCGGTTCGGGTTCAGGTGACATGTCTTGCCCGCAACGCATCTTCTTCCTGAAGGGCCGCGTCATGGGCTTTCTGGAACGCGGCGATGAGCGCGAGCATGGCAGGGGACATGGCGTGCTTGCGCAGCCGGACGATCGACCAAGAGGAGCGCAGCCATGGCGGCTGCAGCAGCGGGACGACCGCGCCCGACTCCAGTTCGGGTCGGACCTGTCCCAGCGTCCCGAAGGTGAAGGCGTCCGAATGCGTGACGGCGCCGATCGCCAAGCGCACCGTGGCGCACTCGATCGCCGGAAAGGGCGACGGTGTCCCGCGGGTGGGTCGTCGGCGGGCGGCCAGCAGCGGCTTCAGCACCCGCGGTGGCAGCATCACCACCTGGGCGAAGGGGAAATCGAGCAAATCGGGTATGGTGACATCCGGGCGCCCCACCAACGGATGCTCCGCCCGGACGAGGATCCATCCCGGCAGCGGCGCCAGCGTCATCATCGTCTCGAAGTCGTCCGTACCCGCGATCACCGTGTCCTCGGCGATGCCGAGGTCCACCGACCGCGTCCGCACGGCGCGCGCGACCGACGCCGGATCCGCCATCACCAACCGCAGCCGGATGTCGGGGCTCGTCACGCTGAAGACGCCCGCCGCCTGCGCGCCGATGGCATCGACGACATAGGGGCCGAGCGCTGCGGAGACCTCCGCAGCCGCGAGCCCCCTCGCTTGGTCCACCTCACGCTCGAGTTCCTGGGCGCTGAGCAGCACCTCCTCGGCGTGCTGCATGAAGACGCGTCCGAAATCGGTGAGCTCGTTGCCGAGACGGCTGCGGTGGAAGAGCGGCGCGCCCACCCGGGCCTCGAGTTCCATGATGCCGCGGCTGAGCGAGGGCTGGGCGATGTCGAGCGCTTCGGCGGCGCGGCTGAAACTGGCGTGTTCGGCCAAGGCTTGGGCGTATTGCAGCAGTCGTAGTTCGAATCGCATGGCGGCACTGTGCAGCGTTTCGGACATCGAGTCTATGCGATTCGCGCATGAGCATTCGCCCAAGGTATGGCTGTGGCGGACTGTAGGGCGTGTAACTTCCCAAAGCGTCCCAACCGTCCGAGGCCTCTATGTCACTTAGTCTTGCACCGCCCCCGTCGTCGCGGTGCCGATCCGCCTACATGTTCGTCGGCATGCTCGTCGCCACGGCGTCCTTGCTGGTGTCGCCGTCGGTCCACGCGCAGCAAGCCCGTTTCGACGCGCTCGCGGTCAGCCCCATGTCCGAGAACCGGCCCACTCCGCAGTCGGCCGAGACGCTGATGGACGAGCTGCTGTTCCAGCGCGCCACACAGACCTATCTGTGGGCGCTGCCGCTCATCAACACCCTCGGCATGAAGGAAGGTTCGGAGCGTGTCTTCGGCGCCGGCTACAACGTGCTGCCGATCTGGAAGCGTCGTCTCGATGCGCGGACCCTGGTCACGACGCCGAACTCGGATGTGATCTACGCGATGAGCTATGTGGACCTCGGCAAGGACGGGCCGCTGGTCTTCGAGGCGCCGCCGAATCTCCAAGGCATCCTCATGGATTTCTGGCAGCGGCCCATCCCGGTGGACGGAGGCAGGTTCGCCGGCGATGTCGGCCTGCCGGGTCCTGATGCGGGCCAGGGCGGCAAGTTCCTGCTCTTGCCGCCGGGTTACAGCGGCGAAGTGCCCGCCGGTCACTACGTGTACCGCTCGTCGACCAACAACGTCTTCATCTTCCTGCGCTCGTTCTACAAGGATCCTGCCGACCTCAAGCCCGCTGTCGCGCTCATCGAGCAGTCGAAGATCTACCCCTTGAACGGCAAGGCCACGGCCAAGCCGATGGTGTTCCCGGATGCATCCGGAGTGCCGGCGGACCTGCTGCCGGTGAGCGACGGTCGCGCGTTCGACCAGCTCAAGCGCCTCCTCGACGCCGAAGGCAGCCACCTCGCCGAGCCGGACTCGCTCGGCATGCTGGCCGCCCTCGGCATCGTCAAGGACCGGCCGTTCAACCCCGACGCGCGCACCCGTGCCATCCTCGATGCCGCGGCCCGCACGGCGTACAAGATGAGCCGCGTGATCGGCTTCAAGGAAGAGGTCAGCGGCCGTTCCTTGCGCATCTACCCGGACCGTCGCTGGCTCAATCCCATGGCCGACGCGACCGCCGCCAACCCGGCCGGACCGTTCGATCTCGGCTGGCGGCGCACGGACGGCGGCTATCTCGACCTCGATACCCGCATCTGGTTCTTCACCGATTACTACTCGGTGAGCCCGGGCATGCTCTCGCAGGTGCCGGGCAAGGGCGCCAAATACATGATCGCGTTCGCCGATGCCGCGGGTGCGGATCTTTCGGGCGGCAACGATTATCGGCTGACCCTGCCCGCTGACATCCCCGCTGCCAATTTTTGGTCGGTGACGCTCTACGAGGCCGAGAACGCCTCCGGACTCGCCAACGGTCAGCCGTTCCCCTCGCTCGGGTCGCGTGACAAGCCGGTGGTCAACGCCGACGGCACGACGGATGTCTACCTCGGCCCGAAGGCGCCCAAGGGCAAGGCGCGCAACTGGCTCGCCACCGTCCCCGGCAAAGGCTATTTCGTGATCCTGCGTCTCTACGGCCCGACCGAGGCCGCGCTCGACAACAGCTGGAAACCCGGCGACATCCAGAGGTCGAAATGAACAAGCATCCCCGAGCGCTCTCCAGCGTCGCCCTCGCGGCCCTCATGGTCGCGTCCGTGGGCGCCTTGTCCGCCGAGGCGCAGACGGTCGACACCCGTCTCGGGCCTCTGCAGCTCGAGAACGGTTACCCCTCGCGCGAGGCGATCGAGAAGCTCTATGACGAGATGGAGTTCCAGCGCGCCACGCAGACCTTCCTCTGGGGCCTGCCTGCGGTCGGCTTCTACGGCCTGCGCGAAGCGCAGCGCAAGAACTTCGGCGCGCGCGACGGCGAGGTCGTGGTGTACCAGTCTCTCAAGGACAAGGCCGGCATGCTGACGCCGAACCTCACCACGGTCTATGCCTTCACCTTCTGGAACCTCGTGACGCAGGGACCGCTCGTCGTCGAAGTGCCCGCGGGCGCGACCGCCGGCGGCGTGGATGACATCTGGCAGCGACCCGTCATCGACATGGGCCAGACCGGTCCCGACAAGGGGCAGGGCGGCAAGTACCTGATCCTGCCGCCGGGCGGTGAAGACCTGAACCCGGCGGGCTACTTCGTGGTGCGCTCCAAGACCAACCAGATCTGGTTCGGTTCGCGCGGTCTCGCGCCGGACCCGGTCGAGGCCGAGGCGACGCTGCGCAAGCATCGTGTCTACAGCTGGAACCAGCGCGCCACGCCTGGCGTGACGAACTTCATCCCGGTCGGCGGGCGTGACTGGGCCTCCTGGCAGCCGAGCGACATCCGCTACTTCGAGCAGCTCAAAGATATCCTCGACGGCGAACCGATGGAGACGCACAACGGCTACTTCTACGCCATGATGCGCTCGCTCGGCATGGAGCCGGGCAAGCCGTTCGAACCCGATGCGCGCCGCCGGAAGATCCTCGGCGACGCGGCCCTCACCGGCGAGCTGATGGCCCGCGCCAACGCCTTCGACAAGCGCTTCCCCGGCGCCACGGTGTTCGAGGGCACCCACTGGGAATACGCCAACATGGTCGAGCTCGACCAGCAGCTGCCGATGTTCTCGCAGCTCGACGAGCGCGCCTCCTGGTTCTACGAGGCGATCGGCAACACCTCCGGCATGCAGGGCCGCATCGTGGGCTTCGGTCAGGTCTACCTCGAGACCGCGCGCGACAAGTCGGGCGCGTGGCTGGATGGTGCCAAGTCCTACCGCCTGCGCGTGCCGCCGAACGCCCCGGTCAAGCAGTTCTGGTCGTTCACGCTGTACGAGAACACCACCCGCGCGCCGTTGCAGTCGCCGCAGGGCGCCGCCGACATCTCCTCGCGCAAGAAGGGGCTGGTGGTGAACGCGGACGGTTCGGTTGACCTCTACTTCGGCCCGAAGAAGCCCGCGGGTGCGAACACGAACTTCGTGCAGACCGTGCCGGGCAAGGGCTGGTTCAC
>JBBAPM010000024.1:0-25356 GCA_040400835.1 Steroidobacteraceae bacterium | reverse complement strand
TCGGCGCCGAGCTCGAGGCCGATGATGCGGTCCACCGGGTCGCCGCGCGCCGTCAGCATCAGCACCGGCAGGCGCGGGCGCGCGGCGCGCAGTTCGCGCAGCAGGTCGAGACCGCTGCGCCCCGGGAGCATCACATCGAGGATCACGAGGTCGGGTTCCCGCGCGGCGAGGGCGCTCGTGGCGGTCTCGGCGTCGTGTGCGCTCGCCACGCCGAAGCCTTCGCGCGCGAGGTATTCGCCGAGCATGCCGGAGAGTTCGCGGTCGTCGTCGACGATGAGGATGTGGCCGGGCATGGGTCTCGGCGGCGGCGGCGGGTGAGCGGGATGTTGCCCCTCGCGGGACATGTTTGCACAGGGCGTGGCGCCTGCTTCACACAACTTTGCAAGCTCTTTGCGGAATGATGGCTTCAACGGCGGGTCTCAAGCGATACAGTGTGCCGTACGGAGAAGCCGTGCTGCGGCCCGATCCCCGAATACAGGAGAGCATCCATGCGTTCGCGTTCCGATACCCGGTCCACCCTCGTCGCGTCGGCGCTCCTCGCGGGCGCGCTCATCGCCGGGCGCGCCCTCGCCGACCAGGCACCCCCGCCGCCCCCGCCGCCGGGTGCGCCGGTCACCATCATCACCGACCGGATGGTCGTCGTCGACAAAGACGGCAAGCCGGTGGAGCAGGGACCGGCGATGATCAACGGTCGCCGCGTCGTCGTCATCGACCATGACGGCGAGGCCGGCGATCGCGGCATGGTCGGACCTGACGGCCGCCGCCGGGAGGTGTTCATCCTGCGCGGCCCCGGTCCCGAGGGCCGCATGATGCCCGGCATGGGTCCTGAGGGTCCGCGCGGTCCCGGCATGCGCGCTGCCGGCGGTCGAGGCATCGAGCGGATGATGCGCATGGCCCGCGAACTCGGTCTCACCCCGGAGCAGCGTACGCAGATGCGCGGTCTTGTGCAGGCCTCGCGACCCAAGATGGAAGCGCTGCGCGGCCAACTGCGCGCGGAGCGATCGAAGCTGCGCGAGGCCGATCCGAACGCGAAGGGTCATGACGCCTTGGTCGCGTCCACCTCGAAGCGCATCGGTGAGCTGACGGCGCAGCGCGTGCAGCAGCAGGCCCAGCTGCAACGGCAGGTGTGGCAGCTCTTGACGCCCGAGCAGCGGGCGAAGGCCGAGACGAAGAGAGCGGAGGCCAAGAAGCGCCGTGGGGAACAGGCCGACCGGATGGAGCGTCGCGCGCGGGAGCTGCGCGGCACGCCCTGACGCTTCGCCGGGCGGGACGGCCGGACCACGCGGTCCGGCCGACGGCCAAAAAAAAGCCCGGGACGTCGCCGTCCCGGGCTTTTTTGCGTCTGGAACCTTACGGTCAGTTGACCATGTTCTTCAGGTTCTTGAGCGCCATGGCGCGGATCTTCTTCGAGGCGGGCTTGGCCTTGAAGACCATCTTCTCGCCGGTGAAGGGGTTGACGCCCTCGCGCGCCTTGGTGGCGGGCTTCTTGACGACCTTGAACTTGGCGACGCCCGGCAGCGTGAACAGGCTGTTCGCGCGCAGGCTCTTCTTCATGACGCCGTTGAGGGACTCGAAGACCGAGTTCACGGCCTTGCGCGAGAGACCGGTGTCTTTCGCGATCTGGTTGAGGATTTCCGACTTGGTCGGCGGACCGGCCTTTTTCGCCATCTGATGATTCTCCTGGTTTTGATGGGTGCGCGGCATGCCGCGCGTCGCATTCCGGAGTGGAACATAGCACATAGCGCTGCGGGAAAAAACAGTTTTCGCGCGTTCCGGCGCTATAAAAACCGGCATTTCGCGCATCAGCGCAGCAGGATGAGCAGCACCTGGATGATGATCGCCGCCCACATCGGCGAGAGGTCGAGACCGGCGAAGGAGGGTACGGCGCGGCGGATGCGCGAGAGCACCGGCTCGCAGAGCGCCTCGAGGATGTCGAGCAACGGCGAATCCTGCCCTGGCGCGATCATCGACAGCAGGGCGTAGATGAAGATCGCCCAGAAATAGAGCCAAAGCGCCGAGCGCAGGACCTCGCGTCCGGCCTCGAGCAGCCAGTTGCCGGCGTCGGGGAGACCGCTGCCGGTGAGCAGCGAGAGCACGCCGATCTGGGCGAGGGCCACCGCGAGCACCGCCACCACCGATCCGGTGTCGATGCGCCCGAAGGAGGGCAGCACGCGCCGCAACGGCAGCACCAGCCAATCCGTGGCCTGCAGGATCGCCGCGCCGAAGGGGTTGCGGAACCCGGCGCGCACCCATTGCAGCAGGCAGCGCAGCAGGAACGCCCAGAAGAGCAGCGAGAACAGCGTATCGACCAGGAACGCCAACGCGTCGATCATGTCAGCCTCTCTTAAGGGTGCTGTCGGGTGCGGCCTGCGCGAGTTCGCGGCCGCGGCGGGTGGCGGACTCCACCGCCTCGGCGACGAGCCGCTCGAGACCGCCGGTCTCGAAGGTGGCGAGCGCGGCCGCGGTGGTGCCGCCGCGCGAGGTGACGGCGGCGCGCAGGCCGGCGAGGTCGGCATCCGCCGCGGCCATCGCGCCGGCGCCTGCGAGCGTCGCGGCGGCGAGCCGGGAGGCGACGTCCGCCGGCAGGCCTTGGGCGCGTCCGGCATCGGCCAGCGCCTCCGCGAGCCTGAAGAAATAGGCCGGGCCGCTGCCCGAGACGGCGGTGACCGCGTCCATCAGGGTCTCGTGGTCGATCCACGCGACCATGCCGGCGGCGGCCAGGACGGCCTCTGCCCGGGCCCGCGCCTCGGCCGGCACTGCAGCGGGCGCGTAGAGCCCGCTCGCGCCGAGGCCGAGCAGGGCGGGGCGGTTGGGCATGGCCCGCACGATCGGCAGCGACGCGCCGCAGCACTCCTGCAAGCGCGCGACGGGCAGGCCTGCGGCGATGGAGACCACGAGCGGCCGACGGTGCGCGAGGGTGGCCTGCAGCGGCAGCAGCGCCGCGGCCATGTCCTGCGGCTTGACCGCCAGCACCAGGATGTCGGCGGCAGCGGCCACCTCGAGGTTGTCGGCGGTCGTGCGCACGCCGAAGTCGCGCTCGAGCGCGCTGCGGGCATCACCGGCGGGTTCGCCGACCAGGATCTGGGCGGCCGGATGGCCATGCCGACGAAGCGCGGCGACCAACGCGCGGCCCATGTGGCCGCCGCCCAGGAAGCCGATCGTCTGGTCGCGGATCGCCGTCACGGCCGACGGAGCCGACCCGGCCGACAGGGTTTGTGGGGCGGACTGCGCGGCGGCCGTCGTCGTGCGGGCGGTCATGCGCAGGATTGTAAGCGTTCGCCGAAGAGCGCGGTGCCGATGCGCACCATCGTCGCGCCCTCGGCCACCGCCGCCTCGAGGTCGCCGCTCATGCCCATCGAGAGGGTGTCGAGGCCAGGATGCGCAAGCCGGGCCGTGGCCGCGAGCGCCGCCAACTCGGCGAACCAGCGCCGCTGCCTCGCGGGGTCGGTCTCCTCGGGCGGCAGCGCCATCAACCCGCGCAACCGCAGCCGCGGTGCCGCCGCGACGGCCGCGATCAGCGCCGCCAAGTCGGCGGGATCCGCCCCGCCCTTGGTCGCCTCGTCGCCGAGCTTGACCTGCAGGCAGACATTGAGCGGCGGCGCATGGAAGGGCCGTTGCGCTGCGAGCCTCTCCACCAGTTTGATGCGGTCGACGGTGTGCACCCAGTCGAACTGTTCGGCCACGGGCCGCGTCTTGTTCGATTGCAGCTGGCCGATGTAGTGCCAGACGAGGCCGCGCGAGCGCAGCGCTTCGATCTTGGGCAGGGCCTCCTGCAGGTAGTTCTCACCGAAATCCCGTTGGCCGAGATCGGCGAGCGCGGCGACCGCCGCGGCGGGCCGGGTCTTCGAGACCGCGACCAAGGTGATGCCGGCGACATCGCGCCCGGCCGCCGCCGCCGCGGCGGCGAGCCGGCCGCGGACCGCGGCGAGGCGTGCCGCCGGTGCGGTTCCGTCGGGCGTCGCGGACGAGGGGGCGGGCTCCGTCCGGTTCTCAGGCATCGAACACGGCGTAGGCGTCGAACACCGGCCCGTCGACGCAGACGCGCTTCATCGCGGGGCCGGCGGGCGTCTTCACGCGCACCGCGCAGCCGGCGCAGCCGCCCACCGCGCAGGCCATGAACTCTTCGAGCGACACCTGGCAGGGCAGGCCGAAACGCGCCGCCACACGGGCCGTCGCTTCGAGCATCGGCGTCGGGCCGCAGGCGAAGACCTCGACATCGGCGAGCGCCGCGGGCGCGAGCGAAGCCAGCCATCCCTCGGCGAGGCCGGTGACGAAGCCGTCGTAGCAGCCCGCGAAGCCGCTGCGGCTCGCGAGCCGGCTCGGCACGCCCATCTCCTCCAGCAGCGGCATGGCGGCGATGACGCCCGCGGGGATGCCGGGCAGCAGATGCGTGGAGGGGCGCGCGGTGAACGGGAACGGGATCTCCGAGCCCATCAGCACCAGCGGCTTCCAGGCCGTGCCGACCATGCGCTCGGCCAGGAAGACCATCGGCGGGATGCCGACGCCGCCGCCCACCAGCAGCGCGCGCGGCCGCTCGGCATGCGGCGTGAAGCCCTGGCCGATCGGTCCCAGCACCGATAGCGTGTCGCCGGCGCGGCGGCGGGCGAGCGCCGCGAGGCCCGGCCCCACGACCTTGTAGAGGATGTCGATCCAGCCCGCCTGCGCGTCGGCGCGCATGATCGAGAGCGGCCGGCGCATGGGGATGTCGTCGTCGACCGTGAGATGCGCGAAGTGGCCGGGTTGCGCGCGCGCGGCGCAGCGCGGCGCCTCGATGCGGATGATGTACTGCTCGCCCGGATAGGCGTGCTGGCCGAGCACCTTGCCGTCCTCGAGCGCGATGCTGCCGCGGTGTGCGGGGTGCTGCACGGCGCTCATGGCCGCACCGTCCCGCCGAGCGCGGCCTCGAGCACCGCCATGCGCACCGCGACGCCGTGGCGCACCTGGTCGCGGATCACGGACTGCGGACCGTCGGCGACCTCCGAAGCGATCTCGACGCCGCGGTTCATCGGGCCGGGGTGCATCACGAGCGCGTCGGGCCGCGCGCTGCGCAGGCGCTCGGGTGTCAGGCCCCACTCGGCGAAATAAGCGGCCTCGCCCGGGATGGCGGCGGCTGTCATGCGCTCCTTCTGGATGCGCAGCATCATCACCGCGTCGCAGCCCTCGATGCCCGTCTCGAGCGCGCCGTGGCGCGTGCAGCCCGCGAACTCACCGGCCTCCGGCATCAGGCCGGGCGGGGCGACGAGGCGGATCTCGCCGGCGCCGAGCGCCGCGAAGGCCTGCCAGGCCGAGCGCGCGACGCGCGAGTGGCGCACATCGCCGACGATGGCGATGCGCAGGCCCTCGATGCGGCCCTTGCGCTGCAGCACGGTGAAGGCGTCGAGCAGGCCCTGCGTCGGGTGCGAACGGCTGCCCGCGCCGCCCGAGAGCACGCTCACATGCGGTGCCACATGCGCCGCGACGAGGTCCGGCACATCGGCATCGGCGTCGCGCAGCACGAAGGCGTCGACATGCATCGCCTCGAGCGTGGCGACGGTGTCGAGCACGCTCTCGCCCTTGAGGCGCGAGGACAGCTGCACCTCGATCACCGCGACCTCGGCGCCGATGCGCCGCGCGGCGAGCTCGAAGGAGACGCGGGTGCGGGTCGAAGGCTCGGCGAACATCACCGCGACCGTACGGCCGGCGAGCGCGTCGCTGCGGGCCGCGCGCGCGCCGAAAGGACGGCACCAATGCGCGGCGCGCTCGAGCAGCCGTTCGAGCAGCGGGCGCGGCAGCCCTTCGAGGGTCAGCAGGTGGCGCAGCGTGCCGTCGCTGCGCAGTTGCGCGATCTCACCCATCGGTCCGTCATCCTCCCTGACCGGGCTCGCCTTCGCCCGCCAACCAGCGTTCGAGGATCACCGCGGCGGACACGCTGTCCACCTCGCCCTTCGAGACGCGCCCGCGCTTGAGGCCCGCGGCGCGCTGCTCGCGCAGGCGGTCTTCGGCCTCCAGCGACGAGAAGCGCTCGTCCACCGTGTGCACCGGCAGCGCGCGGCGAGCGCCGAACGCCGCCGCGAAGCTGCGCGCCCGGCCCGCGAGCGGGTGGACGCTGCCGTCGGCATTATACGGGCAGCCGGCCACCAGCCTGTGCGCGCCGAGCCCGCGGGCCAGCGCATCGAGGGCGGTGAGTTCGCGCTCGCCGGGGCCGGCTGCGCCGCTCACCTGCAGCGCGGGCAGGGGTCGCGGGGCGCGCGTCAGCGTGTCGGCGACGGCGAGGCCGATGCGGCGCAGGCCGTAATCGAGGGCGAGGACGATCTCGGGACGGGACGGCGCGCGCGGGTCGGTCGTGCGGGACTCGGACGGCGTGGTCCCGGACGCGGGCGCCTCAGGCGTGCCCGGCGACATGGCTCACCCGGCCGACATCGATGCCGAGCTGCCGCCACACCGCTTGCCAGCGGTCCTCGAACGGCGTCCCGAACACGATCTGCTCGTCGACCGGCAGCGACAGCCAGGCGTTCTCGTGCATCTCGCGCTCGAGCTGGCCGGCTTCCCAGCCGGCGTAGCCGAGCGCGATGAAGGCGTCGCGCGGACCCTCGCCGCGAGCCATCGCGGCGAGCACATCGCGCGAGGTGGTGACCTGGATGCCCTCGGAGATGCGGTGCGAGGAGTCCCAATCGCCGCCCGGGCGGTGCAGCACGAAACCGCGGTCGCGATGCACCGGCCCGCCGCGCAGCACCGCCTGCGTGCCGATCGCCGGGTCGACGGCCTCGAGCCGCATCTGCTCGAAGACCTCGCTGAGATGCATCGGCAGCGGCTTGTTGATGACGATGCCGAGCGCGCCCTTCTCGGCGCTGTGTTCGCAGACGAGCGTGACGGACTGGGAGAAATCCGGGTCGTCGAGCGAGGGCATCGCGACGAGCAGGTGGTTGCTGAGGCTGTTGCCGTCCGCCATGCGCGCAGTATGCGGCTTCAGCCGCCGCCGCCGCCAGCCTCGAAGCGCCACTCGTAGGCGAAGCGCACGCTCGGCGCGCTCTTCGCGAGCGCCTCCGGGAAGGGCGGGAACGGGGCGGCCTGCCGCAGGATCTGCAGCGCGGCCTGGTCGAGCGCGGGGTTGCCGCTGCTGCGGCGCACCCGCGCGTCGCGCAGCCGTCCGTCCGCCAGCACCTCGATCTCGAGCACCGGCGCGGACTCGCGGCCGGTGACCAGCCCCTCGGGGAAGTTGAGCGTGCCGAGGCGCTCCACCTTGCGCCGCCACGCGTCCAGCCACGGGGCGATGACCGCAGCCCGGGTGTCGGGCGAGAGCGTCTCGCCGTCCCGCGCCAGCGGACCGGTGAGCCGGGCGCGGTCGACGCGGTCCTCGCCGCCGCTCTCGATGAGCGGCGTGGCGGGAGCGGTCGGGCGGCGCGCGAGGCGGCTGCTCGGCGTCACGGGGTCGGGCGCGGCCGGTCCGGAGTAGAGGACGGTGATGCGGGGCACGCGCGCGGCGAGCACCGACTCGCGGGTCGGTCGGCCGTCGGGGCTCATCTCCGAGGGGTCGAGCGGGCCTTCGTCCTGCAGCGGGCGCGGCGGCAGGCCGCGGGGCGTCAGCGCCGGCAGGCGCTCGTTGGTGCTGCCCCGTCCCTTGCGGTCGACCTCGGCGAGGTAGGCCGCATCGCCCTCCCGCGTCTCGTCGAGCGCGTCCACCACCAGCTGCACATCGAGCGTCGGAGCGGCGCCCTGCGGGGGCCCTTGGCGCCCGAAGGTGATGCCGAGGATCACCATGCCGTGCAACAGCAACGCGATGAACACCGTGGTCGCGAGCCGGTCCTTCTCGGGCGGGGTGTCGGCGGCCAGCACGCCGCCTGCGCCGCCGCCCGCAGCGGCGGTCGCGCCGAGGGCCGTGGCGGTCCCGGCGCTCACGCGCGGGCGTCGAGCCGGCGCAGCACGGCGTCGATGAACGCGCCGCCGATGTCGATGCCGAACCGCTTGTCGAGCTCGCGCGCGCCCGTCGGACTCGTGACGTTGATCTCGGTGACGAAGCCGCCGATGACGTCGATGCCGACGAACAGCATCCCCTGCTCGGCGAGCCGCGGCCCGATCTGGGCCGCCAGGAAGCGGTCGCGGTCGTTCAAGGCCCGGCCGACGCCGGTGGCGCCGGCGGCGAGGTTGCCGCGGTTGTCGCTGCCGCTCGGGATGCGGGCGAGCGCGAACGGCATCGGCTCGCCGTCGACCAGCAGCACGCGCGTGTCCCCGGTCTCGACGATCTCCGGCAGGTACCGCTGCACGATCGCGTAGCGCGTGCCGTAGTCGGTGAGCGTCTCGAGGATCACGTTGGCGTTCTTGTCGCCCTGCTCGACGACGAAGATGGAGCGGCCGCCCATGCCGTGCAGCGGCTTGCAGACGACCTTGCCGTGCTCGGCGAGGAAGGCGTGCATGTCCGCCATGTCGCGCGTGACGAGCGTCGGCGCGCAGCACTGCGGGAACCACGCGGTGTAGACCTTCTCGTTCATGTCGCGCAGCCCGCGCGGCCGGTTGACCACCAGCGCGCCCTGGTCCTCGGCGCGCTCGAGGATGTACGTCGAATAGATGTACTCGGTGTCGAAGGGCGGATCCTTGCGCATCAGGATCGCGTCGAGATCGCCGAGGCGGGTGACGCGCCGGTCGCCGAGGCTGAACCAGTCGGCGGGGTCGTCGCGCACCGTGAGCGGGCGGGCGTGGCCGCAGGCCACACCGTCGCGCAGCCAGAGGTCGCCCTGCTCGAGGTACCAGAGCTCGAAGCCGCGGGCCTGCGCCGCGAGCAGCATCGCGAGCGAGGTGTCCTTGGCGAACTTGATGTCGGCGATGGGATCCATCACCACGGCGAGGGTGCGGCGGGCGCTCATGCCGCGAGTGTAATCCGCGCCGGGCGGCGCGTCAGTCGCCGCCCGGGCTCAGGCGCCGAAGTCGCCGGCGAGCGCCTGCAGGGCGGCGAGGGCGGCGGGGCCCGCCGTCTCGGTGCGCAGCACACGCGGTCCGAGGCGCACGCGCGAGAACCCGGTCAGCGCCGCGACCTCGAGCTCCTCCTCGGCGAGCCCGCCTTCAGGTCCGACGAGCAGCGCGACACGGCCGCCGCGCGGGGGCGGCGCGGCGGCGAGCGGCGTGCCGTCCTCGGCGTCGAGCGCCCAGAGCCGTGTGGCCGACGCGTCGGCGGCGTCCGCGGCGGCGACGCGGCAGGCCTCGACGAGCGGCAGCGGTGCGGTGATCTCGGGCACGCGGTTGCGGCCGCATTGCTCGCAGGCCGACACGGCGACCGCCTGCCAATGCGCGACACGCTTGCCGGCGCGCGCCTCGGCGAGCTGCACCACGCTGCGCGCCGCCGCCACCGGGATGATGCGCGTCACGCCGAGCTCGGTCGCCTTCTGCACCACGACGTCCATGCGCTCGCCGCGCGCGAGGCCCTGCAGCAGGGTCACCGCGAGCGGCGACTCGCGCTCGACGGCCCGGTGCTCGCCGACCTCGATGCGCGCGCTGCCGCGGCCGGCGGCGACGAGGCTGGCGGGGTGCTCGCCGCCGCGGCCGTCGAACACCACGAGCGGCGCGCCGACGCGCAGCCGCAGCACCGCGAGCAGGTGCTGGGACGCCGCCGCGGGCAGCTCCATCTGCTGCGCGGCGACGAGCGGTCCCTCGACGAAGATGCGCGGCAGCCTCATGCGGCGTGCATCCCGTCGTCCGCCCCGGCCGCCGCCGCGCGGTCGAGGCCTTCGCGCGCCACCGTCACCATGCGCTCGATCTCCGCGTCGCCGACGATGTAGGGCGGCATGAAGTAGATGACGTTGCCGAGCGGGCGCAGCAGCACGCCGCTCGCGATGGCGTGGCGGTAGATGTGCAGATGGCGCCGCTCGCGCCACGGATACGGTTCGCGCGTCGCGCGGTCGCGCACGAACTCCACCGCGACGATGGTGCCGCACTGGCGCACCTCGGCGACCTGCGGATGGTCCGCGAAGGCCGCGCGTGCCGCGGCGCCGAGCGTGGCGGCGAGCCGTGCCCGTCCCTCGGCCGCGCCCGGCTCCTGCAGCATCGCGAGCGAGGCGCGCGCGGCGGCGCAGCCGAGCGGGTTGCCGGCGTAGCTGTGCGAGTGCAGGAACGCGTTCAGCTTGTGGAAGTCGTCGTAGAACGCCTGGTAGACCTCGTCGCGCGTCAGCACCGCCGACATCGCGAGGTAGCCCGCGGTGAGGCCTTTGGAGAGGCAGAGGAAGTCGGGCGTGATGCCGGCCTGCTCGCAGGCGAACAGCGGTCCCGTGCGGCCGAAGCCGACCGCGATCTCGTCGGCGATGAGATGCACGCCGTGGCGGTCGCAGGCGGCGCGCGCGCGGCGCAGGTACTCCGGGGAGTGCATGCGCATCGCGCCCGCGCACTGGACGAGCGGCTCGAGGATCACGGCCGCGATCTCCTCGCCCTGCGCGGCGAGCACGGCCTCGAGCGCCGCCGCGGCGCCCTCGGCGTCGGGCGCGGGCACGGTGATGACGTCCATCAGCAGCGGCCGGTAGATGGCCTTGTAGAGCTCGACGTTGCCGACCGCGAGCGCGCCCAGCGTCTCGCCGTGGTAGCTGTTGGCGACGGTGACGAAGCGCGTCTTGCGCGTCCGCCCGGCGTTGCGCCAACAGTGGAAGCTCATCTTCACCGCCACCTCGACCGCCGCCGAACCGCTGTCGGCGAAGTAGCAGCGCGTGAGTCCCGGCGGGGCGACGGCGGTGAGCTCGGCGGCGAGCCGCGCCGCGGGCTCGTGGGTGAAGCCTGCGAACATGGCGTGCGGCAGCGCGTCGAGCTGCGCCTTGACGGCCTCGTTGATGCGCGGGTGCGCGTGCCCCCAAAGATTGACCCACCAGGAGCTGATGGCGTCGAGGTAGCGCCTACCGTCGAAGTCCTCGAGCCACGCGCCGCGCCCCGAGCGCAGCGGCACCAGCGGCATCTCCCGCTCGTGGTCCTTCATCTGGGTGCAGGGATGCCAGACATGCGCCAGGTCGAGGGCGCGCAGGGCGTCGTTGGAGGGCGGCAAGCCGCTGTTCATGCCGCTATTCTGGCACGGCGGTTATGGCACCGCGGTTCTGGCATCATCAGCGCCGATGGCCGCCGATCCCGAGTTCCACATCGACGCCGCCACCGGGCTGCTGCGGGGCGTGCGTCAGGTGCTGAGTCCGCACCGCGACGCCCGACCGGCCGGGCAGGCCCCGGAGCTGGTGGTGGTGCACGGCATCAGCCTGCCCCCGGGGGAGTTCGGTGGACCCTGGATCGACCGGCTGTTCTGCGGCGACCTGCCGGCCGATGCGCACCCGTTCTTCGAGGGCATCGCGGGGCTGCGCGTCTCGGCGCACCTGCTGGTGCGGCGCGACGGCGGCGTCGTGCAGTTCGTGCCGTTCCACGTCCGGGCGTGGCACGCCGGCGTGTCGTCGTGGCGCGGTCGCGCGGTCTGCAACGACTTCTCCGTGGGCATCGAGCTCGAGGGCACGGACGACACGCCCTATCAGCCCGCCCAGTACGCGGCGCTGCGCGGGCTGCTGCGCGCGCTGCAGGCGACCTATCCGGCGCTCGCCGCCCGCCATGTCGTCGGGCATAGTGACATCGCGCCCGGGCGCAAGACCGATCCCGGGCCGTCCTTCGACTGGGCACGCATCGCATCCTGCCGCGCGCCCGCCGATGGAGGTTGAGCGGGCCGGATCGAGCCGCGTACCGAACGGGGGGTTGAGATGAACGACGACAGCGCGCCGCGCGAGGCGCCGACCTGGTATCCGTGGCTGGTCGCCGTGGTGGGCATGCTCACGCTGTTCCTGTCGAACGGCATGACGGCGACGGGCGTCACCATCTTCGACGCCGCGCTGCTCGACGAGTTCGGCTGGGACCGCGGTCCGTTCAAGTTCACCGACACCATCAAGTTCGTGCTGACCGCGCTGATGGCGCCCTTCGTCGGCATCCTGATCGACAAGGTCAACCCGCGCTGGCTGCTGATGACGGGCTGCGCGCTGCTGACGCTCGGTTACCTCGGCTACGCGGCGCTGCTGGACGGCGCTGCGCCGCCCGTGATCCTGCTGATCGCGACGCTCGGCGCCTTCGGCCTCGCGGCGGTGCTGGTGGTCGCGCTCGGCAGCCTGCTGCCGCAGTTCGGCCGCACGCCGGCGATCGCGGTCGCCGCCCTGCTCGCGCTCGCCTTCCTCTGGAGGTTCTACGGCGCATGGTCGGGCGATGCGCTGCGGCAGCTCTACGCCATCCACATGCTGTTCGCGCTGGCGCTGTCCGCCGCCGGGTCGATGACGGTGATCTTCCTGGTGTCGAGCTGGTTCGTGAAGCACCGCGGTCTCGCCATCGGCATCGCCCTCATCGGCACCAGCCTCGGCAGCGCCGTGTTCCCGCTGGTCAACCCGCCGCTGATCGAGACCTTCGGTTGGCGTCAGGCCTTCACCTGGAACGCCGCCATGCCCGTCGTGCTGCTGGTGCTGGTCGCCCTCGCCATCAAGGGCACGCCGGCGCAGGCCGGCTGGCGCGCCGTCGGCCAGTCGGCGGCGGTCGCCGACCTCAAGCAGCACGGTCTCACCTTCAAGGAGGCGCTGCGCACCCGCACCTTCTGGGCGATCGCGGTGTCGGGCTTCCTCGCCTACTACTCGATCTTCAGCTTCGTGCAGCACTTCGTGCTGCACCTCAACAAGGGCTTCGCCTACACGCTCGCCGACGCCGGCAAGATGATGTTCGTGTTCAGCCTGGTGGCGATGACGGCGAAGTTCGCGATCGGCTGGCTCGCCGACCACATCGACCGCCACAAGGTCTTCACCGCCTGTCAGGTCATCATGCTGGTCGGCATGGTCGGGCTCGCCAGCATGGAGCGCGGGTGGGTGGTGGCCTCGGCGGTCGTCATCGGGCTCGGGTGGGGCGGGCTGTTCACGCTCTACAACATGCTGGCGGTCAACAATTTCGGCCTGCGCGAGATCGGCCGCATCAACGGTTCGATCAGCCTGATGGAGTCGGTGGGCGTCGGCCTCGGCAGTTGGGTGACGGGCCTGCTGTTCGACCGCTACGGCAGCTATCAGGTGCCGTTCACGGTGCTCGCGGTGGCGATCGTGGTCGCGCTGCTGGTGGGGCTGCTGATCCGCAGCGAGGTCGACGAGCGCGCGGTGGCTGACCGCTAGCCGCGCTCGCGCTTCCAGATGACCTCGCTGCCGTTCTCGTGGCGGGCGAGCACGCGCGCCACCACGAACAGCAGGTCGGAGAGCCGGTTGAGGTAGCGCGCGGGGACGGGGGAGACGGGTTGCGGACCCTGCGCCTCCAGCGCCGACAGCGTCCACACCCGCCTCTCGGCGCGGCGCACGATGGTGCGCGCGAGGTGGCAGGCCGCGGCCGCCGGGCCGCCGCCCGGCAGGATGAAATCCTTGAGCGGCGGCAGCGGGTCGTTGAAGGCGTCGAGCTCCTGCTCGAGCCGGTCGACCTGCGCGTCGTGGACCAGCGTCATGCCCGGGATGCAGAGCTCGCCGCCGAGGTCGAAGAGGTCGTGCTGCACCGCGACCAGGCAGCTGCGCACGGCATCGGGCAGGTCCGGCACCGCGAGCACCACGCCGATCGCGCTGTTGGCCTCGTCGACCGTGCCGTAGGCCTCGACGCGCGCCGCGTCCTTCGGCACGCGCGTGCCGTCGCCGAGGCCGGTGGTGCCCTCGTCGCCGGTGCGGGTGTAGATCTTGCTCAAGCGGTTTCCCATGGGGTTTAAGATAGCATCCTGACCCCCGCCGCCGAGGCCGATTTCGTGCCGTCCGCAGAACTGCAAGCCGCGCTCGAGGCCGCCGAGGCCGCCACGCAGGTCATCCGCGATCTCTACCGCAAGAACCTCGCCGTCACGGTCAAGGCCGACCGCTCGCCCGTGACGGAGGCCGATGTCCGCGCCGAGGAGGCGATCCGCGGCGTGCTCGAGCGGCGCTTCCCCGGCTACGGCTTCTACGGCGAGGAGACCGGCAGGCACGCGATGGACGCCGAGAGCCTGTGGCTCGTCGACCCGATCGACGGCACCAAGTCCTTCGTGCGCGACACGCCGTTCTTCTCGACGCAGATCGCGCTGCTGCGCGGCGACCGCATCGTGCTCGGCGTGTCGGCCGCGCCGGCGTACGGCGAGCTCGCCTGGGCCGAGCGCGGCGCGGGCGCGTTCCTCGGCGGCCAGCGCATGGGCGTGAGCGCCGTCGCGGCCCTCGACCGCGCGATCCTCTCGACGGGCAACCTCAAGACGCTGGCCGCAGGGCCGGGCTGGTCACGTCTCGGACGTCTGGTGGGCGAGGTCGACCGGCTGCGCGGCTACGGCGATTTCGTGCACTACCACCTGCTCGCGCGCGGTGCGCTCGATGCGGTGATCGAGTCGGACGTCAACATCCTCGACATCGCCGCGCTGTCGGTGATCGTGGAGGAGGCGGGCGGGCGGTTCACGGACCTCGCCGGCGCGCCGCTCACGCTCGACACCACGACGGTGCTCGCCACCAACGGCCTGCTGCACGAAGCCGTGCTCGCGCGGCTGATCGGTTGACGTCGGACCTGCGCGGCTCGCCGCGCGGCTAGGGCTGCAGCCGCGTCGCCTGCCACGCGCCGGCGACGACGGGGCGCGCGGCGGCGTCGGTCGCGGACGCGGCCTCGGGCCAGCGCAGCGTGCGGGTCCAGCGCGCGCGGTCGTGGATGCGCGACTCGCCCTCGAGCCAGAGCTCCACCGCCTCCGCGTACACGTGATACCCGCCCCAGTGCGGCGGCCGCGGGATGTGCTCGCCGGCACCGGCCTGCGCGGGATCGTCCTCGGGGCCGGGTACCGGCGTGCCGAATCGCGTCGCGGTCTCGACCACCGCCGCCTGCAGCGCCGCGCGCGAGGCGACCGGTTCGCTCTGCGCGCTCGCCCAGGCGCCGATGCGGCGCTGCCAAGGCCGGGTGCGGAAATAGGCATCGCTCTCGGCCTCGGGCGCGCGCACCGCGCGACCCTCGATGCGCACCTGCCGATGCAGATGGTCCCAGTGCATCACGATGGCGACGCGCGGATGCCCCTCGAGCTCGCGGCCCTTGCGCGAGAGGTAGTTGGTGAAGAAGCAGACGTAGCCGGGGTCGACCACGATCTCCTTGCAGAGCACGACCCGCGCCGAGGGCTGGCCGCCATCGCCGACGGTGGCGACCACCATGGCGTTGGGGTTCGGTTGGTCGGCGCGGCGCCGGGCGAGCGCGAGCCACTCGGCGGCGAGCGCCAGCGGTTCGGCGGGCAGCGGGTCGGCGAGCAGTTGGGCGGGCAGGGGCATGCGCCTATAGTACGCGGGCGGACGCACGTCCGCGCAGCCCCCGGCCCGCCGTCCCATGTCCAGCCTCGACGAACTCCGCAGACACCTCGACGACCTCGACGCCCGGCTGATCGAGCTGATCGCCGACCGCCAGCGCACCAGCCGCGAGATCGCCCGCGTCAAGCGCAGCACCGGCCATCCGACCCGCGATTACGGCCGCGAGCGCGAGGTGATCCTGGGCGCGCGCGTCGAGGCGGAGCGTCGGGGGGTGCCGCCGCAGGTGGCCGAGGACCTGATGCGCATGCTGATCCGCAGCTCGCTCACCACCCAGGAGCAGGCGAGCGTCGCCGCGCAGGGCCACGGCAGCGGCCGGCGTGCGCTGGTGATCGGCGGGGCGGGCAAGATGGGCCGCTGGTTCGCCGACTTCCTGCTGTCGCAGGGCTTCGCCGTCGAGGTCTGCGACCCGGCCGGCGCGCCGCCCGGCGCGACGTCGGTCGCCGCGCTCGCCGACTCGCCGCTCGACCACGACTTCATCGTCGTCGCCACGCCGCTCGGCCACACCGACGCCGTGCTGCGCGAGCTCGCGCTGCGCCGGCCGACGGGGACGATCTTCGACCTCGGCTCGCTCAAGTCGCCGCTGCGCGGCGGGCTGATGGCGCTCCGGTCGCACGGCTGCCGCGTCACCTCGGTCCATCCGATGTTCGGCCCCGACACGGAGCTGCTGTCGGGGCGGCATGTGGTGTTCGTCGACCTCGGTCACGCCGAGGCGCTGCAGGCGGCGCGCGACCTGTTCGCGCCGACCATGGTCGAGCAGGCCGTGATGTCGCTCGACGACCACGACCGCCTGATCGCCTACGTGCTCGGGCTCTCGCACGCGCTCAACATCTCGTTCTTCACCGCGCTCGCCGGCAGCGGCGAGGCGGCGCCGCGGCTCGCACGGCTCTCCAGCACCACCTTCGACGCGCAGCTCGACGTCGCGTCGCGCGTCGCGCAGGAGAGCCCCGACCTCTACTACGAGATCCAGAGCCTCAATGATTACGGCGCCGAGTCGCTGGAGGCGTTGGCGCGCGCCGTCGAGTCGCTGCGCCGCGCCGTCCTCGCGCAGGACAAGGACGCGTTCACGCGCCTGATGGTGCAGGGTCGCGAGTACCTGGAGGACCGGCGCGCGCAGCAGCCGCCGCGCGCCTGAGACGCCGTGCAGGACCTCATCGACAGCGACGGCTTCCGCGCCAACGTCGGCATCGTGCTGGCGCAGGACGACGGCCGCGTGTTCCTCGGGCGCCGCGCGGGCGGCAAGGGTTGGCAGTTCCCGCAGGGCGGCATGCGGATCGGCGAGAGCCTCGAGGACGCGATGTACCGCGAGCTGCACGAGGAGATCGGTCTCGGCCCCGACGATGTCGAGGTGCTGGCCGTGACCCGTCGCTGGATGCGCTATCGGCTGCCGGCGAAGTTCGTGCGCCGCGACCAGACGCCGCTCTGCATCGGCCAGAAGCAGCGCTGGTACCTGTTGCGCAGCCGCGTGGCCGAACCCGCTTTCCGGTTCGACCTGACGGGCGAACCCGAGTTCTCGGATTGGCGCTGGGCCGACTACTGGGAGCCGGTGCGCGAGGTCATCCACTTCAAGCGGCCCATCTATCGTCGCGCCCTGCACGAGCTCGGACGCGCGGCGTTGCCCGGGGGGCTGCCCGCCTATCCGGACTGGTGGGAGGTGGCCGGGTGACGCGCACCCAGCTGCTCGTGCTGCGCGGGCCGGCGTGGCTCGCGAGCCGGCCCGGCCTCGCGCTCATCGCCGCTGCGCTGCTCGCCGTCGTGGTCGCGCTCTACGCCTTCGGGCGTTGGCACGCCGGTTTCGACGCCCGCCGCGCGCTCGATGCGCAGGCCGCGCTGCAGGCGACGCTCGGCGAGCGCGACGCCACCATCGCGGCGCTGCGACGGCAGGTCGCGGAGCTCGACACCCTCAAGGCCGCGCAGGAACGTGAGCGCCAGGAGGTCTCCCGCACCATCGGCGAGCTGCAGGCCGAGGTGGCGCGCCAGAGCCAGCAGCTCGATTTCCTCCGCGGCGTGGTGGCGGGCGGCACCGCGCCCGCGCCCTCGGTGGCCATCCGCGAGCTGCGGGTGGCCCCGATGCAGGCGCCGGGACGGTACCTGCTGCGCATCGCGCTCGCCCGGCCAGGGCGTCCCGAGCGCGAGGTCACCGGATCGGTGCGGATCACCGTCGAAGGGCAGCGCAACGGGCGTCTGGCGCGGCTCGAACTGCGCGAGGTCAGCCCCTCGCGGACCGCGCAGTTGACCTACCGCTTCCTCTACTTCGAGAATCTGGAGCAGGAGCTCGCGCTGCCGTCGGGCTTGCGGCCGGAGCGCGTCCTGGTGGAGGTGCGCCCGACCGAGCGCGGCGCAGCGCCGGTCACGCGTACACTGCTGTGGGCGGTGGACGGACCGACCTAGGGGGATCTCGACATGTTCTCGCGACGCAAGCCGTCCGTGCCCGGACGCATCGACACCTTGGTCGGCCCTCGGACGGTGCTGCAGGGCGACCTCGCGTTCGCCGGCGGGCTGCATGTCGACGGCCGCATCGTCGGCCGTGTGCATCCGTCCGCGGGCGGCGCCGAGGCCACGCTCTGGATCGGCGAACAGGGCAGCGTCGAGGGGCGTGTGGAGGCGCAGCAGGTCGTCATCCACGGCGCCGTGAAGGGCGATGTCCACGGCCACGAGCGCGTGGTGCTCGGTGCGACGGCGCGCATCACCGGCGACGTCCATTACGGCGCCATCGAGATGACCCTCGGCGCACGCGTCGACGGCAAGCTCGTGCCGGGGGGTGCCGCAGCGCCGGCCGCTGCAGCGCCGGCCACCGCAGCGCCGAACGCAGGCGTTTTGACGCTGACTCACCCCGAGCCGTAACATACCGCCATGAACGCCGTCACCGACGACCTCCCGCTCGACCTGCCGCCCGCGCTCGTCTTCACCGACTCGGCGGCCCGCAAGGTCGGCTCGCTCATCGAGGGCGAGGGCAACCCGAAGCTCATGCTGCGCGTGTTCGTGCAGGGCGGCGGCTGCTCGGGCATGCAGTACGGTTTCGAGTTCGACGAGCAGCAGCAGGACGGCGACACCATGGTCGAGAACCACGGCGTCAAGCTCCTCGTCGACCCGATGAGCCTGCAGTACCTGAGCGGCGCCGAGATCGACTACCGCGAGGGGCTGGACGGCGCGCAGTTCGTCATCCGCAACCCGAACGCCACCACGACCTGCGGCTGCGGGTCCTCGTTCTCCGCCTGACGGCGCACGCCAGAACCGCTGGCGTGTCGTGACGCGCGCTTCCCCGAGACACGCTCCCGAACTGCTCGCGGCCGTCGACCTCGGCTCCAACAGCTTCCATCTCGTCGTCGCGCGCCACACGCACGGCCAGCTGGTCGTCGTCGACCGGTTGCGTGAGATGGTGCGCCTCGGTTCCGGCATCGACGCCGAGGGCCGTCTCGACCGCGAGGTCGCCGCGCGCGCCTTGGCCTGCCTCGAGCGCTTCGGCCAGCGGCTGCGCGACATGCACGCCGACAAGGTGCGCGTGGTCGGCACCAACGCGCTGCGGCAGGCGCACCGCAAGCAATCCTTCCTCGAGCGCGCCCGCGCCGCGCTCGGCCATCCCATCGAGATCGTCTCCGGGATGGAGGAGGCGCGGCTCATCTACTCCGGCGTCGCGCACACCTCGCCGGCGGCGGACGGTCGGCGCCTGGTCGTCGACATCGGCGGCGGCAGCACCGAGCTCATCGTCGGCGAGGGGCTCACGCCGCTCCGTCTCGCGAGCACCGACCTCGGCTGCGTCTCGCTCAGCGAGCGGCACTTCGCGGGCGGCAAGGTCTCGGCCAAACGCCTCGCGCGCGCGCGGGTCGCGGCGCGCGGCGAGCTCGAACCCATCGAGGAGTCGTTCCGCAAGGTCGGCTGGCAGCAGGCGCTCGGCAGCTCGGGGTCGGTGAAGGCCATCGCCGAGGCGGTGCGCGAGCTCGACCCATCGGCGACCGCCATCACCGCTCCGGGCCTCGAAGCGGTGATCGGCACCGTGCTGCGCGCGCGCGATGTGCGCGAGATCCCGCTCGCGGCCATCGACGACGAGCGCCGCGCGGTGTTCCCCGGCGGGCTCGCCATCCTCGCCGAGGTGTTCGAGGTGCTCGGCATCGAGCGGATGGAGGTCGCCGAGGGCGCGATGCGCGACGGTCTGCTGCACGACCTCGTCGGCCGTCTGACCCACGAGGACGCGCGCGAGCGGACGGTGCGCGCGATGCAGGCGCGGTACCACGTCGACCTCGCGCAGGCCGAACGGGTCGAGCGCACGGCGCTCGCGCTGTTGGCGCAGGTGGACGAGGACTGGCAGCTCGGCGATCCGCTCGCCGCGCAGCTGCTCGCCTGGGCGGCGCGGCTGCACGAGATCGGCCTCGACGTCGCGCACTCGCGCTACCACCAGCACGGCGCCTATCTGCTCGAGCACGCCGACATGCCGGGATTCCCGCGCGAGGAGCAACGCCTGCTCGCACGCCTCGTCGGCGGTCATCGCCGCAAGCTCGCGACCGAGGGCGTCGAGCAGCTGCTGCCGCCTTGGGACCGGCGCATCCTGAACCTGACGGTGGTTCTGCGGCTCGCGGTGCTGCTGCACCGCGGGCGGGGCCGCGCGCCGCTGCCGGACATCACGCTCACGGCGCGCGGGCGTGCGCTCGAGATCCGCTTCCCGGTGCGCTGGCTGCGCGCGCATCCGTTGACCGTCGCCGACCTGAGCCAGGAGATCGACCTGCTCGCCGCCGCGGGCTTCCGTCTGCGGGTCTACTCCTCGAGGGGCCTGCCCGCCGTATAGGCCGCGAGCAGCTCGAGCTGTGCGCAGCGCGGCGGACCGTGCCGCCGCGGCGTCCGCGCGTAGCGGCCGCGGGCGTCGAGCGTCCAGGCCTGCGTGTCGTCGCTCAGATAGGTCTCGAGGTCGTGCAGGATGCGCTCGCGGTACTTCCCGCGCCGGATCGGGAAGGCGATCTCGACGCGCCGGAAGAAGTTGCGGTCCATCCAGTCGGCGCTGCTGCAGAAGATCTCCGGGTCGCCGCCGTTGGCGAACCAGAACACCCGCGAGTGCTCGAGGAAGCGACCGACCACCGAGCGCACGCGCACCCGCTCGGAGTGGCCCGGCACCCCGGGACGCAGGGCGCAGACACCGCGCACGATGAGGTCGACCTCGACGCCCGCCTGCGAGGCGCGGCAGAGGGCGGCGATCGACTGCGGCTCGACGAGCGCGTTCATCTTGAGGATCACGCGTGCCGGCCGTCCGGCGGCGGCGTGCGCCATCTCGCGCTCGAGCTTTGCGACCATCGCACGCTGCAGCTCGAAGGGCGACTGCAGCAGGCAGGCGAGCCGCGGTGAGCGCGTCAGGCTGGTCAACTGCAGGAACACCTCGTGCACGTCCTGACCGATCTCCGGGTCGCAGGTCAGCAGCCCGTAGTCGGTGTAGGCGCGCGCGGTGCGCGAGTGGTAGTTGCCGGTGCCGAGGTGGCAGTAGCGGCGGATGCCGTCCTCCTCGCGCCGCACCACCATCGCGAGCTTGGCGTGGGTCTTGTAGCCGACCACGCCGTACATGACGTGCGCGCCCGCCTCCTGCAGCCGGTCGGAGAGCTCGATGTTGGCCTGCTCGTCGAAGCGCGCGCGCAGCTCGATGACCACGGTCACGTCCTTGCCGGCGTGCGCGGCGGCGACCAGCGCATCGACCACGGCCGAGTCGCCGCCGGTGCGGTAGAGCGTCTGCTTGATCGCGAGCACCGCGGGGTCCGCGGCCGCCTGGCGCAGGAAATCGACCACCGGCGCGAACGACTGGTAGGGATGGTGCAGCAGCAGGTCGGACTGGCGGATGGCGGTGAACATGTCGGCGCCGTCCGCGAGCCGCCGCGGCAGGCTGGGCGAGAACGGTGGGTATTTGAGGTCGGGCCGCTGCGCGAGCTCGTGCAGCGCCGACAACCGGTGCAGGTTCACGGGCGGCGGCACCCGGTAGATGTCCGTCGCGCCGACCGAGAAATGCTCGGCGAGGAAGGCGACGAGGTCGCGCGGGCAGTCGGTCGCCACCTCGAGCCGCACCGCCGAGCCGTAGCGGCGCTGCGCGAGCTCGCCCTCGAGGGCGCGGCGCAGGTCCTCCACCTCCTCCTCATCGACGAAGAGATCGCTGTCGCGCGTCAGCCGGAAGGGATGACAGGCGAGCACCCGCATGCCCTCGAAGAGCCGCGGCACGGATTCCTCGATGACGGTGGAGAGCAGCACGAAGCGCTGCGCGGTACCGTCGCCGGGCGGCAGCGGCACGACGCGCGGCAGCGAACGCGGCGCCTGCACGATGGCGAGGGTCGCCTCGCGGCCGTAGGCGTCCTCGCCCTCGATGCGCACCACGAAGTTGAGGCTCTTGTTCTGGATGCGCGGGAACGGGCGCGAGGGGTCGAGCGCGAGCGGCGAGAGCACGGGTTCGATCTCGCGCTCGAAATGGCCGGCGAGCCAGGCGCGCGCGCCGTCATCGAGCTGGTCGCGGCGCAGCAGCACGATGCCCGCCTTCGCGAGCGCCGGCAGCAGCACGCGGTTGAGGCACGCGTACTGCTCGGCGACCAGCCGCGCCGCGCGGGCGTGGATCGCGGCGAGCTGCTGCGCGGGTGTGAGCCCGTCGGGGCTCAGCGACCGCGGCGAGTCCTCCAGCAGCTGCTTGATGCCGGCGACGCGGATCTCGAAGAATTCGTCGAGGTTGCTCGAGGAGATGCAGAGGAAGCGCAGCCGCTCGAGCAGCGGCACCGAGGGGTCCTGCGCCTGCGCGAGCACGCGCTGGTTGAAGTCGAGCTGCGAGAGCTCCCGGTTGATGAGCCGGGTCGGCGACGACGGCGCCGCTGCGCCGCGCCGGACCGGTGCCGAGGCGCGGCGGATCGCCTTGCGCTTGGGCGCAGGCTTCGACCGCGTCGGGGCGGGGCGTGGGCGGGTGGGGCGCGGCATGGCGGGCGGTGCGGGTCGACGGGCGGCGGACGGCCGGTGGCCGGGCCCGTCAGTAAAGCATGCCGCAAGGGCGTGCTGTGTTACAGCCGTCCTCAGCGCGGCGGCGCGGGAGGTCCGCCGGTACCCGGGGAGGGCGTCGCTGCGGCGACCGCCGGGAGGTCCGCCGCCCGGGCCGCGACCTGCTCGCCGGCGGGCGCGGCGGGGCCGAGACGTGCCAGCAGCGGCGCCGCATGCGCGTCGAACGCGGCGCGCTGCGCCGCGGGCACCGGCTCCGCTTTGGGCAGCGGCACCTTCTGCGGATCCTTGTGGACCCCGTTCAACAGGAACTCGTAGTGCAGGTGGGGCCCGGTGGCGAGCCCCGACATGCCTACCTTGCCGATGAGCTGTCCCTGGGCCACGGACTGTCCGGGACGCAGCCCGCGCGCGAACGCCGACAGATGCCCGTACACGGTGCGCACCCCGCCGGGATGCGTGAGCTCGACCACATTGCCGTAACCGCCCTTCACGCCGACGAACGCGACGCGCCCGCCACCGGCCGCCTTCACGGGCGTGCCGATCGGCGCCGCGTAGTCGACGCCGCGATGCGCGCGCATGCGGTTGAGGATGGGATGGCGACGGTAGAGGTTGAAGCGCGAGCTCACGCGCGTGAACTCGAGCGGCGCGCGGATGAACGCCTTGCGCAGACTCTTGCCCTCCGGCGTGTAGTAGTCCGGTCTGCCGCCTTCCGGCGCCCAGCGCACCGCGCGGTACGCTACGCCCTGGTTGACGAACTCGACCGCGAGCAGTTCGCCCTCGCCGAGCACGCGACCGTCACGGCTCAACACCTCATGCACCACGCTGAACGAGTCGCCGGGCCGGATGTCGAGCACGAAATCGATGTCGAAGCGGAGGATGTCGGCGATGCGCAGCGCCATGGTGTCGCTGATGCCCGCTTCCTTGGCCGACTGGAAGAGCGATGCGGAGATGGTCGCGCCGGCGCTGCGCACGCTGCGCTCGAGCGGTTCGACGCGTGTCGCGCTGCGGAACGCGCCCTCGGCCGTGCGCGTGGCGAGCAGCGTCTCGCTCAGGCTGAGCGGCCGCTCGAACCCGACGAGCCGCCCGTCCTCGGTGGTGAAGCGCAGCAGGTCGCCGGGGCGCAGGCGGTCGAGGCTGCGGCGCAGCGCAGGTTCGGCGCGCAGCGCCGTGAGGTCGTCGGGGTCGAGGCCCTGCGCCCGGAAGATGCGATCGAGGGTGTCGCCCGGTGCGACGGTGACATCGATGCTGCGCCGCACCGGAACCGCAGGCGTCGTCGGCGTGGTCGCCGCTGCGGCCGACGCGGCGGCGTCCGCACCGGACGCGGCCGGGTCGGGCGCGGCGCCCTGCGGCGCACCGCCGCCGCAGCCCCCGAGCGGCAGGCAGAGCAGCGCACCGAGCAGCGCTGCGGACAGCAGGGGCGGGACGGCGCGGCGGGGTGCGCGTCGCGCGCGGATGGCGTCCGGCATCGTCTACACTTCCCCCAAGGCGCGGAATCGACGTGATGCGCGACGCTAACCGCCCCGGTCGGGGCGGGTCAACAGAGACGGGGACGACATGGAAGAGCGGAGCACGCAGGACATCGAGGCGCAGCTGGCGGAGTACCGCCGCGGCGCCTCCGAACTGCTGGTCGAGGCGGAGCTGCGCAAGAAGCTCGTGCGCGGCAAGCCGCTGCGCATCAAGGCGGGCTTCGACCCGACCGCGCCCGACCTGCACCTCGGCCACACCGTGCTCATCAACAAGATGCGCGCCTTCCAGCAGCACGGGCACGAGGTCGTGTTCCTGATCGGCGATTTCACCGGCCTCATCGGCGACCCGACGGGGCGCAACGCGACGCGGCCGCGGCTCACGCCCGAGGACGTGCAGGCCAACGCGCGCACCTACCAGGAGCAGATCTTCAAGATCCTCGATCCGGCGCGCACCACCATCGAGTTCAACTCGAAGTGGCTGAGCGGCATGCCGCTGCCGAAGTTCGTCGAGGTGGCCGCGCACTACACCGTGGCGCGCATGCTCGAGCGCGACGACTTCGCCAAGCGCTACAAGGCGGGCCAGCCCATCTCGGTGCACGAGTTCTTCTACCCGCTCGCGCAGGGCTACGACTCCGTCGCGCTGCGCGCCGACGTCGAGCTCGGCGGCACCGACCAGAAGTTCAACCTGCTGGTCGGCCGGCATCTGCAGGAGGCCTACGGCCAGGAGCCGCAGTGCGTGCTGACCATACCGCTGCTCGAGGGCCTCGACGGCGTCAACAAGATGTCGAAATCTTTGGGCAACTACGTCGGCATCGCCGAGCCGGCCGACGCGCAGTTCGGCAAGCTGATGTCGATCAGCGACGATCTCATGTGGCGCTGGTTCGAGCTGCTCTCGTTCCGGCCTTTGGTCGAGGTCGAGGGCCTGCGCGCCGCCGCCGCCGCCGGCCGCAACCCGCGCGACATCAAGTTCGAGCTGGCGCGGGAGATCGTGGCGCGTTTCCACGGCGCCGCGGCCGCCGAGGCCGCGCAGACGGCCTTCACGGCCCGTTTCGCCCAGAAAACCCTGCCCACCGACCTGCCGCTGCAGCCGCTGGCCGCGCCGGATGCGGCCGGGCTGCCTTTGGTGGCCGCTTTGAAGGCCTGCGGCCTCGTTTCCAGCAACTCCGAGGCGGTCCGGAAACTCGCGGAAGGGGCGGTCCGGATCGACGGAGAGAAGGTCCAGGAGCGGGATACCCGCCTGCCGGTCGGCGCCGAGCATATCCTGCAGGTCGGCCCTCGGAGATTCGCCCGCGTCAAGGTGGATAACCCCAATTGAATCAATGGGTTGTATGTCCGATAAATAAATCGTGACATTCCGTTGACAGGGCGCGGCGCACGCCTATAATGCGCGCCCTCGACCCCGTACCCCTGCCCCCGCGGCAGGTTCCGTACGAAGGCCGATCCATCGACCGAAAGGTTGACGGGAAGAGCCGGATGGCTATACTTCCCGCCCCCTCTGCGCCCCTGCGGTCCAGAGCGCTGTTTAAAAATTCGGCAGGTAACTTGTGTGGGGACTCGCGTCGATGCGTCCTTTGGATGCCAAAGACCGAGTAACCAAATTTTGTCCAGCGATGGGCTGTTTGATTACTCTTTATAGTTGAAGTTCAAAATCTTCAAGTGAAGAGTTTGATCCTGGCTCAGATTGAACG
>JBBAPM010000023.1:0-26532 GCA_040400835.1 Steroidobacteraceae bacterium | reverse complement strand
CAGATGTCCCGGCGCGGGGCGTGGCGCGCCATGGATGGCGCGCCTCGAGCTCACAGGGATGTGCTCTTCAGCGTCCCCGCGGAGGGACATCTGAAGGAAGCCCCGTGCCGGTGATGACCGCGCGCGCCCGCAGCGGCGTCAGTACTCGATGGCGACCACCACGAACCGTCGCACGCCCCCGGGCGTCTCCACCGCCACCTCGTCGTCGAGGCGCTTGCCGAGCAGCGCGCGTGCGAGCGGCGAGTCCATGCTGACGTAGTGCGGGTCCATGTCGAACTCGTCGGGTCCGACGATGCGGTGGCGGCGCTCCGCGCCCGTCTCGTCCTCGAGCGTCACCCAAGCGCCGAAGAAGACGCGCTGGCGGTCGGCCGGCGGCGCGGCGACCACGGTCATGCCGTCGAGGCGCTTGCGCAGGAAGCGCACGCGCGAATCGATCTCGCGCAGGCGCTTCTTGCCGTAGGTGTACTCGGCGTTCTCGGAACGGTCGCCCTGCGCGGCCGCTTCGCTGACCGCTTGCGTCACGCGCGGGCGTTCGACGCGCCATAACTCATCGAGCTCGGTGGTGAGCCGCGCGTGTCCGGTCGGGGTGATGAACTTCGAACCGGGCGTGACGGGGGGGCGGTAGCGGGGCATGGCCCGCGCAGGATACCGGGGCGCGGGTCCTCCGGCGGAGGGAGCGTGCCGGCGGCGCCCCCCCTGGCGGACGGCGGCGTCGGCCTCCCCTCGGGCATCATGGAATTTTGTGGCGCCGCCGTGGTCGAAGCGTTCTTCGGCCTCTACCGCCCACCGGCGGAACGCGTCAAAATCCGGCGTCCGGCGTTTTTAAGGAGTACACCCATGCGTTCGATCCGTGCTTCTCTGTTGTTGGTCGCGGCGCTGCTGCTCGGCGGCTGCGGCTACAACACCCTGCAGACCCAGGACGAGTCCACCAAGGCGGCCTGGTCGGAGGTCCTCAACCAGTACCAGCGTCGGGCCGACCTCATCCCGAACCTCGTGAACACGGTGAAGGGGTACGCCGCGCAGGAGGAGAAGGTCCTGGTCGGCGTCACCGAGGCGCGCGCGCGCGCGACCTCCATCCAGCTCACGCCCGAGATGCTCAACGATCCCGAGGCGGTCAAGAAGTTCAACGCGGCGCAGGGCGACCTGTCTTCGGCGCTCAAGAGCCTGCTGATGGTCACCGAGAACTATCCGCAGCTGAAGTCGGACCAGAACTTCCGCGACCTGCAGGCGCAGCTCGAGGGCACGGAGAACCGCATCACCGTCGCCCGCAACCGCTACATCCAGACGGTTCAGGAGTACAACGGCACGGTGCGCAAGTTCCCGTCCAACCTCACCGCGATGGTCTTCGGCCACCAGGTCAAGGCCAACTTCACGGTCGAGAACGAGGCCGCGATCGCCCGACCGCCGTCGGTCGACTTCAACGCGCCCGCGCCGGCGCGCTGACGCCCTGAACGCGCGGATGCGTCCACGCCCGGCCGTGCTGGCCCGGCCCGTCGTCGCGCTGACCGCTGCGCTGCTCGCCGCGCTGGCCCTCGGGCCGGCGTCGGCGCAGCAGGCGGGTCTGCAGCCGATCCCGGCCTATCCCTCGCGGGTGGTCGACACCGTCGGGCTGCTGCAGCCTGATGAGAAGGCGCGTCTCGAGCAGAAGCTGCAGGCCTTCGAGGAGCGCAAGGGTTCGCAGGTGGCGGTGCTCATCGTCGACACCACGCAGCCCGAGGAGATCGAGCAGTACTCGATCCGCGTCGCCGACGCCTGGAAGCCCGGTCGCAAAGGCGTCGACGACGGCGCGATCCTCATCGTCGCCCAACAGGACCGGCGCATGCGGATCGAGGTGGGTCGCGGGCTCGAGGGCGCGTTGACCGACCTCGTATCGCGGCGTGTCATCGACGAGACGGTACGGCCCGCCTTCCGCGCCGGTGAATTCGGCGCCGGCATCGAGGCCGGCGTCGACCGCATGATCGGCGTCATCGACGGCGAGCCGCTGCCACCGCCCGATCCGCGATGGTCCGGCGGCGACGAGGACGAGGGCACGAACTGGATCGCGGCGGGGGTGCTCGCCGTCCTGCTGCTGCTTCTGTTCGCGATCAGCGCCGCCAAGGGTCGCGCCGGCGCGTCGCTCGCCTCGGGCGGTACCTTCGGTGTGATGGCGCTGGTGTTCACGGGATCGATCGTGTTCGCGCTCATCGCGGCGCTGTTCGGCACCCTCGTCGGCCTCGACTCGCGTGCCGGCCGCGGCGCTTACTACTCCCCCGGCCGACGCGGTCGCCACGACGGCGGCTTCGGAGGCGGCTTCGGCGGCGGCGGCTTCGGCGGGGGCGGTTTCGGCGGCGGCGGCTTCGGCGGCGGCATGGGCGGCGGTTTCGGTGGCGGCGGCGCCTCGGGAGGCTGGTGAGATGGACCTGCGACGCTGGTGGCGCCACTTCAGCACCTTCCCGGCCTACACGCGGCGGCGCTTCACGCCCGCGACGCTCACCGCCGTCGAGGAGGCGATCGCGTCGGTCGAGTCGCGGCACGCGGGCGAGATCCGCTTCGCCGTCGAGACCTCGCTCGACAGCCGTTCGCTGCGCGTCGGCATCACGCCGCGTCAGCGCTCGCTCGAGGTCTTCGGCTCGCTGCGCGTGTGGGACACCGAGCGCAACAACGGCGTGCTCATCTACCTGCTGATGGCGGACCGCGATGTCGAGATCGTCGTCGACCGCGGTCTGTCGGCGCGCGTGTCGGATGCCGAGTGGGAGCAGGTCTGCCGCGCCATGGAGGCCCACTTCCGCGAGGACCGTTGGCGTGAGGGTGCGCTCGCGGGGGTCGAGGGCGTGGCGGCGTTGTTGGCGCAGCATTTCCCGTCCGAAGGCGGCGACCGCAACGAGCAGCCAAACCGGCCCGTCCTGCTGTAATCTCGGCGCCCATGTCGGCGCTCCGCACCTCCGTCTTACGCACGCTGCTGGCGGGGCTGGTCTTGGGCCTCGCGGCCTGCAGCGCGCCTCAGCCGAAGGCGCCCACCACGCGTCCATCATCCGTGCCGTGGGTACCGTTGGCCGACGCACCCGCGCCGCTCGCGACCAGCGCGCACCGCACGGTGCTCGACCCCGCGTACGGCGACCTGATCGGTGAACTGCAGGTCACCCGCGCGACGCGCGAGGACACCTTCGTCGACCTCGCACGCCGCTTCAACGTCGGCTACGAGGAGCTCGTCCGCGCCAATCCCGGCGTGGATCCGTGGTTGCCGGGCGAGGGCCGCGAGATCGTGCTGCCGACGCGCCACATCCTCCCCGACGCGCCGCGCGAGGGGATCGTCATCAACCTCGCGGCGATGCGGCTCTTCTACTACCCGCCGCGCAAGCCCGGCGAGTGGCAGACGGTCTACACCTTCCCGATCGGCATCGGGCGCGTCGGTTGGGCGACGCCGGAGGGGACGACCAGCGTCGTGCGCATGACCAAGAACCCCACGTGGCGACCCGGCCCCGGCGTGCGCGCCGAGCACAAGAAGAACGGCGAGATCCTGCCCGCCGTGGTGCCCCCGGGCCCGGACAACCCGCTCGGCAACCGCGCGCTCTACCTCGATTGGCCGAGCTACCTCATCCACGGCACCAACAAGCCCGCCGGCGTCGGTCTGCGCTCGAGCCACGGCTGCATCCGGCTGTTCCCCGAGGACATCGAGCTGCTCTACGACCTCGTGAAGCCCGGCGTGAAGGTCACCGTCGTCAACCAGCCGTTCGTCTTCGGCTGGCACGAGGGCGAGCTCATGATGCAGGCCTTCGAGGTGCTCGAGGACGACCCGCGCGACTGGCGCGGCGCGCAGCGCAAGCTGCTCTCGAAGTCGCTCGCCGCGCGCATCCGGCAGCGTCTGGCCGACCGCGGCGACACCATGGACTGGGAGGCCGTGTCGCGCGCGAGCCATGATCCCCGCGGCATCCCGATGCCGCTGTCCCGCGCGGGTGCGACGCTGCAGTCCGTGGTCGGCGAGGCGCGCCGCGTGCGCAACGCGGCGCCGCTCGGCGCCAATGTCGCGCGCGCCGCGCCGTGATCCCGGTCCACGACGACAACCCGACGCATCTGACGCCGTGGTTGACCTGGGCGTTGATCGCGTCCTGCGTGCTGGTGTTCCTCTGGCAGTCGCTGTCGGGCGATGCGCGCTTCGGCGCCATCATCGCGGGTCTCGGCGCGACGCCGGAGGTGATCTTCGGCCGCGAGAACGCGATGGAGGACCCGCCCTGGGTGCCGGGCTGGCTCACCGTGTTCACCTCGATGTTCCTGCACGGCTCCTGGGCGCACCTGCTCGGCAACATGCTGTTCCTCTACGTGTTCGGCAACAACGTGGAGGATGCGATGGGCCACGCGCGGTTCATCGTGTTCTACCTGCTGTGCGGCGTCGCGGCGGTGTTCGCCCAGGCGCTGCCGGACCCGGCGAGCACCGTGCCGATGGTGGGCGCGAGCGGTGCGATCTCCGGCGTGCTCGGCGCCTACATGCTGCTGTATCCGCGCGCGCGCGTGCTGCTCGCGCTGCCGCCGCCGCTGATGTTCCTCACCATCGGCTGGGTGCGCGCGGTGTGGGTGCTGCTCGGCTGGTTCCTGATGCAGCTGCTGATGGCCACCATGACCGGCATCGGCGGCAGCGGCGTCGCCTTCGGTGCGCACATCGGCGGTTTCGTCGCCGGCATGGCGCTGGTGCCGCTGCTCAAGCAGCCGCATATCCCGCTGTTCCGTCGGCATTGACGCCTGTCGGGACGGGGCGGCCGTGACCGGCCGCCGTCCGGTGTAACATCGGCCCATCATGAGCATGCGCTGCGTCGTCTTCTCGCACGGCAAGGAATCCGGTCCCTGGGGCACCAAGATCACGGCGTTGGCCGAGGTCGCGCGCACCGCCGGTTGGTCGGTCGAGTCCGTCGACTACTGCGGCATCGACAGCGCCGAGGGCCGGCTCGAGGCGCTCCTCGCGGCTTGCCGGGCGTTGCCTGCAACCTCTGCGCCGCCGGTGCTGGCGGGCTCGAGCCTCGGCGGTTGGCTCACGGCGGCGGCTTCGCGCAGCGTCGCCGCGCGCGGCATGTTCCTCATGGCACCGGCGTTCGACATGCCGGGGCTCCCGCCGCTGCCGCCGGTCGCCGACTGCCCGACGGTCGTGGTGCACGGCTGGCAGGACGACATCGTACCGGTCGACCACGGTATCGCGTTCGCGCGGGCGCACCGTGCCACGCTGCATCTCGTCGATGACGACCACCGGCTGACGGCCTCGCTGCCGCGGATCAGCCGTTGGTTCGGCGAGTTCCTCGGCTCGATCCCCGAGTGACGGTCGCCGCGTGAAGTCCCTGCTGCGCTGGTTCCTGTCGTGGTGGGTGCGCGCCGAGGTGCGCCCCGAGGGTGCGATCGAGCGCATCGGCGCCGCCACCGCCGCGCCGGTCTGCTACGTGCTCGAACGGCGCAGCGTCGTCGACGCGGCGCTGCTGGAGTCGATCTGCAAGCGGCATGGCCTGCCGTCGCCCGCCGGCCGCTTGGTGGGTCGCGGTGCGGGCGAGGTGCGCGCGACGCTGCCGCTGCTGCAGGCGCGCGGCTGGTTCGATCCGCGCATCGACCGCCGCTCGCCGCCCGAGCTGCTGCGTCTGATCGATACGCTGCGCGCCGATCCGGGTCTCGACGTGCGCCTCGTGCCGGTGCAGGTGTTCTGGGGACGTGCGCCGCAGAAGGAAGGATCCTGGCTCAGGCTGTGGCTCACCGAGGGCTGGGTGCTCGGCGGCGGCCTGCGCAAGACGCTGCAGGTGCTGTTCAACGGCCGCTTCACCATGGTCGAGGTGGGCGAGCCGGTGAGCCTGCGAAGCATGCTGGACGGCGACGGAGCGGTGGAGCCGCAGGCCGCGCGCATCGCCCGCGCCTGGCGCGCCACCTTCCGCCGCCAGCGCGCCGCGCGCATCGGTCCCGACCTCTCGCACCGCCGAACCATCCTGGCGCGCGTGCTCAACACCCGTGCCGTGCGCGCCGCCGCCGCACAGGAGGCGAAGGCCAAGAAGGTCACGCGCCGCAAGGCGCTGCTCACCGCGCGCGGCTACGGCGAGGAGATCGCCGCCCACTATTCCCACGCCTTCGTCAACTTCATGGAAGCCTTCCTGCGCCGCCTGTGGACGCGGCTGTACGACGGCGTCGACTTCAACCACGTCGACACGCTGCGGGCCGTCGCGCGCGAACATGAGGTCGTGTTCGTGCCCTGCCATCGCAGCCACATGGACTATCTGCTCCTCTCGTACGCGATCTACGTGCAGGGCTACGCGGTACCGCACATCGCGGCCGGCATCAACCTCGACATCCCGGTGGTCGGCCGGCTGCTGCGCAAGGGCGGCGCGTTCTTCATCCGCCGCAGCTTCGCCGGCAACGCGCTCTACACCGCGGTGCTGATGAAGTACCTCGGCGCCATCATGGCGCGCGGACACTCCATCGAGTACTTCATCGAGGGCGGTCGTTCGCGCACCGGCCGTCTGCTGCAGCCCAAGACCGGCATGCTGGCGATGACGGTGCGCAGCTATCTGCGCGACCCGCGCCGTCCTGTGGTGTTCCTGCCGGTGTATTTCGGCTATGAGCGCATCGTCGAGGGCGACACCTACATCGGCGAGCTGTCGGGCCGCCCCAAACGCAAGGAGGGCATCGGCGACCTGCTGCGCGCCCCGCGCCTGCTGCGCAAGAAGTACGGCCGCGTCAGCGTCAACCTCGGTTCGCCGATCCACCTCGACGCGCTGCTCGGGCGCCACGCGCCGGATTGGCGCAGCGAGGCGCTCGAGGACGAGGCGCGCGTGCCGTGGCTCGGGCCCGCGGTGGACGACCTTTCGCAACGCATCATGCGGCACATCAACGCCGCGGCGGCCGTGACGCCGATCAACCTGCTGGCGCTGACGCTGCTCGCCATGCCGCGCCAGACCATGCCGGCGGCGGACCTCGCGCGGCAGATCGACCTCTACATCGGGCTGCTGCGCGAAGCGCCCTACGATCCGCGCGTGACGGTGACGGCGACCGGCGGCGAGGCGGCGATCGCCCACGGCGAGACGCTCGGCGTCCTGCAGCGCCAGCCGCACAAGCTCGGCGAGCTGGTGCGCAGCAGCGACGAGGTCGCGGTGCTGATGACCTACTACCGCAACAACGTGCAGCACCTGTTCGCGCTGCCCTCGCTGATCGCCTGCGCGTTCATCGCCAACCCCGTCGTCCCGGCCGCCGACCTGCAGCGCCTCGCGTGGCGCGTGTACCCCTACGTCGCCGCGGAGCTGTTCCTGAAGTGGTCGGAGGACGAGCTCCCCGCGCAGGTGGACGCGCAGCTCGCGGCGCTCGCCAAGCTCGGCGTGCTCGAGCGTCTGACGCTGCCCGACGGCATGGAAGGCTGGCGCCGGCCGGCCTCGAGCACCCCCGCGGCGGTGCAGCTGTCCCTGCTCGCCGAGTCCTCGGTGCAGACCATCGAGCGCTACTACCTCGCCATCTCGGCGCTGACGCACGCCGAGCCCGGCACCTACACGGCCAAGGAGCTGTCGGAGCGCTGCCAGCTCATGGCGCAGCGCATCGAGATGGTCTACGGCTTCGATTCGCCGGAGTTCGCCGACCGCGCGCTGTTCGACCAGTTCATCGCGCTGCTGCAGCGCCGCGGCGTGGTCCGCAGCGACGACGCGGGGCGCTTGCTGCACGACGAGGTGCTGCAGCGCGTGGCGCAGGACGCCGAGTTCGTGCTCTCGGAGCAGATCCGCCACAGCATCCTGCAGGTGACGCGGGGCTGACGCCCCGTGGCCCGCACGACGGCCCCCTTGGCGGACGCCTGTCCGCTCAGTCGTCCCGGGCCGGGCGGCCGCGAGCGCGCTTGACGGTACCGCGCCGCGTCTTCGAATCCATGCGCCGCTCGCGCGAGGCGCGGGTCGGCTTGGTGGCACGTCGCGTCTTGGGTTCCACCAACGCACGCGTCACGAGGTCGACGAGACGTCCCTCGGCGGCGCGGCGGTTCTGCTCCTGGCTGCGGTGCTCACGCGCGATGATCAGCAGCGCGCCGTCGTCGGTGACGCGGCGGCCGGCGAGGGCGCGCAGGCGCTGCTTCACGGCGTAGGACAGGACCGCCGTGCCCGCGAGGTCGAAGCGCAGCTGCACCGCGGAGGCGACCTTGTTGACGTTCTGGCCGCCGGGACCGCCGGCGCGCACGAAGCTGACCTCGAGGTCGGCGTCGGGGATCTCGACCCTACCCGCGCGCAGGGCCATCGTCGGCTCCACCGAGGTGCGGGGGACGTACGGCGACCGCGTCCGGTTCGAGGACGCGCACCTCCTGCTGCGCCACCGGGATCTTGATGCCGGCGTCCTTGAAGAGCCGCCAGATGCGCCGGTTCACGTCGGAGCGGACGTTGTTGACGCCGTTCATCGGGTCGCGGATCCAGAAGCGCGCCTCGAGCTTCATGCCGTAGTTCTCGAAGGAGATCAGCCGCGACACCGGCGCCGGATCGCGCAGGATGCGCGGGTGGCCTTCGGCGGCGCGGACCAGCAGGTCGAGCGCGACCTCCGGGTCGTCGTCGTAGGAGACCATCACCGGCAGGCGCAGGCGTACCCGCTGGTCGGAGTAGCTCCAGTTGATCACGGAGCTCGTGATGAGGCTCTGGTTGGGCACCAGCGATTCCACGCCGTCGCGGTCGCGGACCACCACGTAGCGGCCGCGCAGCTCCTGCACCCATCCGAAGTTGTCGGAGGTGGTGCCGGTGTGCTGGTGGAAGCTGATGACGTCGCCGGGCTTGATCGACTTGTCCATCAGCAGCACGAAGCCGCTGACGAAGTTGCTGGTGATGTCGCGGATGCCGAAGCCGAGGCCGAACACGATGGCGCCGGTGAGCACCGTGAGCGCGGTGAGGTCCACGCCGGCGGAGTTGATGCCGAGCAGCACGCCGAGGCCGATCAGCAGGAAGTAGGCGGACTTGCTGATGCCGACGCGGGTGGAGGGCGCCAGGGACTCCATGGCCATGACCCGCCGCTCGATGGCGCGCGCGAGCAGCGTCATGGCGAGCACGAACGCCGTCACGACGACCAGGCCCTTGAGCAGGTCCCAGAGGCTGAACACCGACTTGCCGGGCAGCAGGTCGACCTGGCCGAGCACGCGCTCCAGCCAGTCGAAGCCGCCCAGCACCTCGAGTCCGAGGGCGAGCCAGACGAGCAGCGTGACGCGGGTCTCATGGTGCGCGAGCCAGCTGCCGTCGCCGAGCAGCAGGCGCACGACGTAGACCCCGAGCCGCACCGCGCCGAGCGCAGCGATGAGCCGCAGCGCGAACACCAGCACCGTGCCCGCGACGCCGAATTCCTGCGTGACCTCGCGCGCCGCGCCGATCAGCAGCACGGCGACGGCGTAGGGCGCCGCGACCGTGCCGGCCTCGATCAGGCGCCACTGCCAACCCGTCGCGGACGCGCCGCCCGCCGGCTGCAGGCGCGACGAGGCGCGGCGCATCAGACGCCCCAAGACATAGGCCACCGCGGCCGCGACCAGCACCGCGAGCGCTTCGTTGAGGCCGGACGGCGTCAGCAGCTCACGGACCAGTTTCCCGATCGAGATGTAGTTCGGTTCCATCGCGGCGTCCTCAGGCGTTGAGATCGGGGATCAGTTGGCTCGTGTAGCGCTCGATCTGGTCCTTGAGCATGAGCTTGCGTTTCTTGAGGCGCTTGAGCTGCAGCTGGTCGACATGGATGTCCATCGACAGGCGGGTGATGACCTCGTCCAGGTCCCGGTGCTCGATGCGCAGCTGCCGCAGCTTCTCGATGTTGCGGAACAGCTCGCGGTCGATGTTGTCCTGGTCCGACATCAGAGGGTCGCCGCGACGTGTTCGAGGTCGGCGGGTAGCTTATCGAAGCGACCCGGTGGATTCCACGGCAGCGCCGGATCGTGGAAATCCGAACCCGTGGACGCGAGCATCGCGTGGCCGCGCGCGAGCGTGGCGAGCCGGTCGCGGTCGCGCGGGCTCATGCCCGCCATGCTCACCTCGAGGCCCTGGCCGCCGGCATCGCGGAACGCGCCGATCAGCCGCCGCAGCGCGCCGCCCGATGCCCCGTAGCGGTGCGGATGCGCGAGCACGGCGACGCCGCCCGCGGCGCGCAACGCGGCGATGGCCCGGTCGACGCCCGGCCACTCCATCGGCACATGGCCGGGCGTGCCCCGCCCCAAGAATTTCGCGAACGATTCCGCCTCGTCGCGCGCGCGCCCCAGCGCGACCAAGGCCCGCGCGAGGTGCAGCCGCGTCGGTACGGCGGTGCCCGCGCAGACGCCCGCCACGAGCTCCCGCCCGGGCAGCCCCGCGCGGCGCTCGAGCCGCTCGCCGATCTCGGTGAGGCGTTCGCGGCGCAGCGTGCGCACGGCGGCGAGGTGCGCCTCGAGGGCCGCTGAGGCGGGGTCCACGCCGAGGCCGAGCACATGCAGCGACAGGCCGTTCCAGCCGGCCGAGACCTCCACCCCGGGCACGAAGCGCAGCCCCGCGGCCGCGCAGGCCGCGGCCGCTTCATCGCAGCCCGCCGTGGTGTCGTGGTCGGTGAGCGCGGCGGTGCCGACGCCGCGCTCGGCCGCGAGGCGCATCAACGCGGCCGGCGCCAGCAGCCCGTCGGAGTGATGGCTGTGCAGGTGCAGATCGGCGACGGCGGAGCGGGCAGGCTCGGTCATGACGGCGGTATCATAGGCCGATGCCGGACACCCCGTACGCTCCCGCCGCCGCGCCCGATTGGTCCACGGTCGACACCGTGCTGCTCGACCTCGACGGCACGCTGCTCGACCTCGCCTACGACAACTTCATCTGGCTCGGCCGCATCCCGGAGATCTACGCCGAGCAGAACGGGCTGTCGATCGCCGAGGCCCACGCCGAGCTCATGCCGCACTTCGTGCGGCTGCAGGGCACGATGGAGTGGTACTGCATCGATCATTGGACGCGCATGCTGCGCATCGATGTGGCGCGCGTGCATGCCGAGGAGGCGGCGCGGGTCGCGTGGCTGCCGGGCGCGCGCGGGTTCCTCGGGCGGCTGCGCGCCGCGGGCAAGCGCCTCGTGCTGCTCACCAACTCGCATCCGCGCATCGTCGAGATCAAGCATGCGCGTACCGGCGTGCTCGACCTGCTCGATGCCGCGCATTCCTCGCATGAGTTCCGCACGCCGAAGGAGACGCCGGAGTTCTGGCTTGCGGCGCGCGAGAAGGTCGGTTTCGATCCGGCGCGCAGCGTGTTCGTGGACGACAGCGCGGCGGTGCTGCGCGCCGCCATCGCTGCGGGCATCCGTCATGTCTACGGCGTGCGGCGCCCGGATTCCTCGCGTGACCCGCACCGCCATGAGGAGTTCTCGGCGATCGATGCGGTGACCGATCTCGCCTGAGACGCCGCGCAGGCGTGTCTCAGCGCCGGCCGCCGCGTCGCGGACCGCCGCCGCCGGGACGACCACCACCACCACCGGGCCGGCCGCCGCCCGGACGGCCACCGCCGCCGCCACGACCCCCGCCGCCGCCACGACGGCCACCGCCGCCCCGGTCCTCGTAGGGACGGCGCGGCGGCCAGACGACCTCGGCCATCAGCTCTTTGCCGATCGGCTCGTAGGGGACCTTGCGGCCGATGAACTTCTCGATGTCGGGCAGGCCGACGGCGTACTCCTCGCAGGCGAAGCTGATGGCATCGCCCTCGGCGCCCGCACGCGCGGTGCGGCCGATGCGGTGCACGTAGTCGGCGGCGTCCTGCGGCAGGTCGAAGTTGAAGACATGGCTGACGTCGGGGATGTGCAGGCCGCGCGAGGCGACATCGGTCGCGATCAGCACGCCGAGCTTGCCCTCGTGGAAGTCCTCCATGTAGCGCAGCCGCTTCTTCTGCGGCACGTCGCCCGACAGCGCCGCCGCGTCGATGCCGTTGGCACGGAGCACATCTTCGAGCCGCTCGGCCATGCGCTTGGTGTTGACGAACACCATGGTGCGGTGGGGTTCCATGCGGCGCAGCAGCCCGACGAGCAGCGGGATCTTCTCCTCCATCGCCGGGTAGTACATGAGCTGGCGCACGCGGTCGGCGGTGATCTTCTCGGGCTCGACCTGCACCAGCACCGGCTCGTTCATGTGCTCGTAGGCGAGCTCCAGCACGCGCTGCGACAGCGTCGCCGAGAACAGCATCGACTGACGACGATCGGGCGGCGGCAGCCGGCGCAGCATGTAGCGGATGTCGGCGATGAAGCCGAGGTCGAACATGCGGTCGGCCTCGTCGAGCACCACGGCCTGCGCCTCGCGCAGCTCGAACACATGCTGCTTGTAGTAGTCGATGATGCGGCCCGGCGTGCCGATCAGCACGTCGACGCCGCCCTCGAGGTCGCGCCGCTGCTTCTCGTAGTCGACGCCGCCGAACACCACCGCGAGCTTGAGGCCCGTGTGGCGGTTGAGGACCTCGGCGTCCTTGTGGATCTGCACGGCGAGCTCGCGCGTCGGGGCGATGACGAGCGCGCGGATGGCGGTGGCGCCGCGGGTGGGCGGCGCGGGGTGCGTGAGCAGGTTCTGGAACAGCGCCACCAGGAACGCGGCGGTCTTGCCGGTGCCGGTCTGCGCCTGGCCGGCGATGTCACGGCCGGTGAGCGCGTGGGGCAGGGTCTGCGCCTGGATGGGTGTGCAGCGCACGAAACCGGCGTCCTCGATGCCTTGCATCAAGGGCGGGGCGAGCTCGAGGGCCGAGAAGGTGAGGTCGGAAAGGTGGGTGTCGGACATTTCGTACCAGTCAGGTGAGGGTGGACACAGGTGCTTGCAAAAGGACCGCCGATTGGCTAAAAATGCCGACCAACGGGCGTTCTGCCCCCGAGTCATCCTCTCTTTCTGGTAAGCCCAGAGGCACGAAACAACAATTTTCTGCGGCGCTATTGTAACCGTTTGGCGGCCTTTCCGTACGGCGTTCAGCCGCGAGCCCGCCCGCCGACCCCCTCGCCCCGTTCTCGACCACCAACACTCCCCGACGGAGGTTTACCCGCGTGAGCAGCCCTCACATCCTCAACACCTCGGACGCGACCTTCGCGACCGACGTCCTCAAGTCCGACAAGCCCGTCCTGCTCGATTTCTGGGCGGAATGGTGCGGCCCCTGCAAGATGATCGCGCCCATCCTCGATGAGCTCGCGCCCGCCTACGAGGGCCGTCTGCGCATCGCCAAGATCAACATCGACGAGAACCCGCAGACGCCGGCCAAGTACGGCATCCGCGGCATCCCGACGCTGTTCCTGTTCAAGAACGGCACCGTCGAAGCGCAGAAGGTCGGTGCGGCCTCGCGTTCGCAGCTCGCGGCCTTCCTGGACAGCCACCTGTGAGGGGCGGTTACCTCGGCAACAAGGGCGGCGGCGGCGGCGGCGGACAGCGCCAGCGCGGCCCGCGTCACGGCAACCGTGACCCCAACCGTGGCGGCGGCGGCGGTCGCCACGGCAACGTCGCCGGGCCGATGATGGACGAGGGTCCGATCGACCACGCCCCGTTCATCGAGACCGGCGAGGACGCCGAGATCATCAGCGCCGAGGAGCTCGCCGCCTCGCGCAAGTCGATGAACCTGACGACGCTGAAGTCGATGCCGATCAACAAGCTGGTCGAGCTCGCCGCCAAGTACGGCGTCGAGAACATGGCCCGCTCGCGCAAGCAGGACATCATCTTCAGCCTGCTCAAGGCGCACGCCCGCCAGGGCGAGCACATCTACGGCGACGGCGTGCTCGAGATCCTGCAGGACGGCTTCGGCTTCCTGCGCTCGGCCGACGGTTCCTACCTCGCCGGCCCCGACGACATCTACATCAGCCCCGCGCAGATCCGCCGCTTCAACCTGCGCACCGGCGACAGCATCTCGGGCCTGATCCGCCCGCCGAAGGAAGGCGAGCGCTACTTCGCGCTCACCAAGGTCGGCGAGATCAACTTCGACTCGCCCGAGAACGCGCGCAGCAAGGTCCTGTTCGAGAACCTCACGCCGCTGCATCCGACCAAGCGCCTGAAGCTCGAGCGCGGCAACGGCTCCACCGAGGACCTCACCGCCCGCGCCATCGACCTCTGCGCGCCGATCGGCAAGGGCCAGCGCGGTCTCATCGTGTCGCCGCCGAAGGCCGGCAAGACGATGCTGCTGCAGAACATCGCCACCGCCATCACCGCCAACCATCCCGAGGTCTACCTCATCGTGCTGCTCATCGACGAGCGCCCGGAGGAGGTCACGGAGATGCAGCGCACGGTGGCGGGCGAGGTCGTCTCCTCGACCTTCGACGAACCGGCCGCGCGCCATGTGCAGGTCGCCGAGATGGTGATCGAGAAGGCCAAGCGCCTCGTCGAGCACAAGAAGGACGTCGTGATCCTGCTCGATTCCATCACCCGCCTCGCGCGCGCCTACAACACCGTGGTGCCGAGCTCGGGCAAGGTGCTGACGGGCGGCGTGGACGCCAATGCGCTGCAGCGCCCGAAGCGTTTCTTCGGCGCCGCGCGCAACATCGAGGAGGGCGGTTCGCTCACCATCCTCGCCACGGCGCTGATCGACACCGGCTCGAAGATGGACGACGTCATCTACGAGGAGTTCAAGGGCACCGGCAACAGCGAGATCCACCTCGACCGCCGCATCGCCGAGAAGCGCACCTTCCCGGCGCTCAACATCAACCGCTCGGGCACCCGCAAGGAAGACCTCATCACCGACCCGGGCGAGCTCGCGAAGATGTGGATCCTGCGCAAGCTCCTGCACCCGATGGACGAGCTCGCCGCCATCGAGTTCCTGCTCGACAAGATGAAGGACACCAAGACGAACGCGGAGTTCTTCGAGGCGATGAAGCGCTGAGGCGCTGAGGCGCTCCGCGCCTGCTGCGGAGCCCCGGCCGTCCGGGGTCCTCAGCGGGACGTACGCTCCCGCGCGATGGCGCGGTGGCCGATGTCGCGGCGGCAGAGCATGCCGTCCCAGGAGATGCGGTCGACGAGCGCGTAGGCTCCGGCCTGCGCCGTGCCCACCGTATCGCCGAGCCCCACCGCGCACAGCACGCGGCCGCCCGCCGTCGTGACCCGTCCGTCCTTCAGCGTCGTGCCGGCGTGGAACACCTTGCCCGGCAGCGCCGCGGCGGCGTCGAGCCCCGCGATCGCGTCGCCCTTGCGCACCGTCTCCGGATAGCCGTCTGCCGCGAGCACCACGCCGAGCGCGGCACGGGGGTCCCAGTCCATCGACGCCTGGTCGAGCCGCCCCTCGAGCGCCGCTTCGCAGAGCGTCACGAGGTCCGAGCGCAGGCGGCACATGATGGGCTGCGTCTCCGGATCGCCGAATCGGCAGTTGAACTCCAGCACGTTGGGCGTGCCGTCCGGCGCGATCATGATGCCGGCGTAGAGGAACCCCGTGTACGGCGTGCCGTCGGCGGCGAGGCCGCGCAGCGTCGGGCCGATCACCTCGCGCATGATGCGTCCGTGCATCTCGGGCGTGACCACCGGCGCCGGCGAGTAGGCGCCCATCCCGCCCGTGTTCGGGCCGGTGTCGCCGTCGCCCACGCGCTTGTGGTCCTGGGAGGTCGCGAAGGGCAGGGCGTGCACGCCGTCGGCGATCACGATGAAGCTCGCCTCTTCGCCGGGCAGGAACTCCTCGATCACCACCTCGTCGCCCGCCGTGCCGAAGCGGCCGTCGAACATGTCCTGCGCCGCGGCGATCGCCTCATCGGCGGTGTCGACGATCAGCACGCCCTTGCCGGCGGCGAGCCCGCTCGCCTTGACCACGATGGGGCAGCGCTGGGCGCGCACCCAGGCGGGATCGAAGGTCGCGCGCGTGAAGGTGGCGTAGGCCGCGGTCGGGATGCCGTACCGGCGCAGGAATTCTTTGGTGTAGGCCTTGGACCCCTCGAGCTGGGCGGCGGCCTTGCGCGGGCCGAAGCAGCGCAGTCCGGCGGCCTCGAAGGCGTCCACCACGCCCAGCACCAGCGGCGCCTCGGGTCCGATGATGGTGAGGTCGATGCGCTCGCGGCGCGCGAGGTCGACGAGGCCGGGGATGTCCTCGGCGGACACCGCGACGTTGCGCATCCGCGGCTCGGTGGCGGTGCCGGCGTTGCCGGGCGCGACCAGCACCTCGGCGACGCGCGGCGACTGCGCGCACTTCCAGGCGAGCGCATGTTCGCGTCCGCCGCCGCCGACGATGAGGATGCGTAGGCCGTTCCGGCCGCTGTGCTGCTGCATGGGTGGGTCCGTCCCGGCGCCGTCGCGCCGCTCAGTGCCGGAAATGGCGCATGCCGGTGAACACCATCGCGATGCCGTGCTGGTCGGCGGCGGCGATGACCTCCGCGTCGCGCAGGCTCCCGCCCGGCTGGATGACGGCGGTGATGCCGTACTCCGCCGCGACATCGAGACCGTCGCGGAACGGGAAGAAGGCGTCCGAGGCCATCACCGCGCCCTTGACCTCGAGCTTCCCGTCGGCGGCCTTGATGGCGGCGACGCGGCTGGAGTAGACGCGGCTCGTCTGGCCGGCGCCGATGCCGATGGTGCTGCCGCCGCGCGCGTAGACGATGGCGTTCGATTTGACGGACTTGCACACCTGCCAGGCGAACAGCAGGTCGTCGAGCTCGGCCGCGGTCGGCGCCCGGCGGGTCACGACCTTGAGGTCCTCGCGCGCCACGCTGCCGCGGTCGCACGACTGCGCGAGCAGGCCGCCGGTGACGCTGCGGTACTCGGTCTCGCTGCCCGCATCGCGCGGCAGGTCGCCGAGCTCGAGCACGCGGATGTTGGGCTTGGCGGCGAGCGCTGTGCGCGCCTCGGGGGTGATCTGCGGTGCGGCGATCACCTCGACGAACTGCCGATCGAGGATGCGCGCCGCCGTCGCGCCGTCGAGCGGGCGGTTGAAGGCGATGATGCCGCCGAAGGCGGAGTCCGGGTCCGTGCGGTACGCCGCATCGTAGGCGGCGACGATGTCGCCCGCGACGGCGACGCCGCAGGGGTTGGCGTGCTTGACGATGACGCAGGCCGGCGCCGCGAACTGGCGCACGCACTCGATGGCGGTGTCGGCGTCGGCGATGTTGTTGAAGGACATCTCCTTGCCCTGCAGCAGCCGCGCGTTGGCGACCGAGGGCGCGCGCTGCGTCGGGTCGCGGTAGAACGCCGCCTGCTGGTGCGGGTTCTCGCCGTAGCGCAGGTCCTGCACCTTCTCGAACACGAGCGGCAGCACCGCAGGGAAGGCCTCGCCGGGCGAGGGGTTGCGCGACTGCAGGTAGCCCGCGACCATCGAGTCGTAGCGGGCGGTGTGCGCGAACGCCTTGGCGGCGAGCCGCGCGCGCAGCAGCGGCGTGGTCGCGCCCTCGTTCGCGTCGAGTTCGGCGAGCACCGCCGCGTAGTCGGCGGGATCGACGACCACCGTCACCGCGTCATGGTTCTTGGCGGCGGCGCGCACCATGGCCGGGCCGCCGATGTCGATGTTCTCGATGGCCTCGGAGTAGCTGCAGGCCGGGCGCGCGACGGTCTCGGCGAAGGGGTAGAGGTTCACGACCAGCAGGTCGATGCGCTCGATGCCGTGCAGCGCCATCACGCTCTCGTCGACGCCGCGACGGCCGAGCAGGCCGCCGTGGATGCGCGGGTGCAGCGTCTTCACGCGGCCGTCCATGATCTCGGGGAAGCCCGTGTGCTGCGACACCTCGGTGACCGCGATGCCCTCGGCGGCGAGCAGACGGGCCGTGCCGCCCGTGGAGAGGATGGCGACGCCGCGGCGCTGCAGCGCGTGGGCGAGGTCGATGAGACCGGTCTTGTCGGAGACCGAGAGCAGGGCGCGGCGCAGCGTGACGGGCATGTCGGGCCTCGCGGGTCGGGTTCGGGGTGGGCGCGGGTTTGCGGTACGGACGGGTCGCGTCAGTCGGCCGCGAGGCCGTGGTCGCGCAGTTTGCGGCGGAGCGTGGCGCGGTTGATGCCGAGGATGTCGGCGGCGCGGCTCTGGTTGCCGGCGGCGTGCTTCAGGACGACGCGCAGCAGCGGCTCTTCGACCTCCCTCATCACGAGCTGGTAGAGGTCGCCGGCGCGATGGCCGTCGAGGTGCGCGAGGTAGTCCTCGAACGCGCGCTCGGCGTGGCCGCGCAACGGCAAGGCACCGGTGTCCCGATCATCTTTGGCCATCTGCGTCGCCTCCCGGTCCGTGGGTCACGCCGCTAGCGGATCCGCCCGGCTCCACGCCTCGAACTCCTCGCCTGCGCACGCGAACTGCGATGCCGTGTCCGGAGCCGCCATGAACCGAGAACGCGCCGCGGGCGCATCGTCGAGCAGCCTGCCGTACCAGCCGAGGTGTTTGCGTGCGATCCGCAGCCCGGAATCCTCGCCGTGGAAGGCGTAGATGGCCTGCAGATGCCGCAGGATGATATCACGCCGCTCGGCGCGGGAGAGCGGCTCGGGCAGCTGTCCGCGCGTCAAAAGACCGTTGATATCGCGGAAGATCCACGGTGCGCCGTGCGCGGCCCGACCGACCATCACCCCGGCCGCGCCTGTCCGATCAAGCACATCGCGCGCCTTCTGGGCCGAGTCCACATCGCCGTTGGCGACGACCGGGATGGATACCGCGGCGCGGATCGCGGCGATGGTGTCGTACTCCGCCGCCCCTTCATAGAAGTCCGCCCGTGTCCGGCCGTGGATGGCGAGCGCGGCGATGCCCGCGGCTTCGGCGATGCGCGCGACCGCGACCCCGTTGCGGTGCTCGTGGTCCCAGCCGGTGCGGGTCTTGAGGGTCACGGGCACGCCCGTGCCCTGCACGGCCGCCACCACCGCTTCCAGGATGCGTCCGACCAGCGGCTCGTCCTGCATCAACGCCGAGCCGCAGAGCCGGTTGCAGACCTTCTTGGCGGGGCAGCCCATGTTGATGTCGATGATCTGCGCGCCGAGATCGACGTTGCGCCGCGCCGCCTCGGCGATCGCTTCGGGTTCGGCCCCGGCGAGCTGCACGACGCGCGGCTCGGGTTCGCCCGTGTGGTCCATGCGCATGCGCGACTTGCGGGAGTTCCAGAGCCGGGTGTCGGAGGTGATCATCTCCGAGGCGGCGAGCGCCGCGCCGAGCCCGCGCGCGACGATGCGGAACGGCCGGTCCGTCACGCCCGCCATCGGCGCGAGCACCGCCGGCGCCGCGATCTCCCAGCGGCCGATGCGGAACGCGGGCATGACGCCGCTCATCGTCCCGTCCATGGCCCGCTCATGGTCCCGCGCCGTGGGCGCAGACCGGCGCGCGGTCGGCGCGCGGCAGGCAGGCATCGAGCTCGAAGCCCACCACGCGCGCACCCGGGTCCTGCGCCGAGAACTCGGCGGTCAGCCGTGCGCCGGGCGCGAGCAGCGGCGCGGCGCTTGCCGGAGCGGTGGCGCCGCCCGGTCCTGTGACGCCGCCCGGGGCGTACTCCGCCGGCAGCAGGTCGCGGCGCGCCACGGGCTTGCCCGCGGCGTCGAGCATCACCACGCGCAGCAGCGGCGCGGGCTGCGGCTGTGTGCCGATGTTGCGCAGCGCGGCCCGTACCGTGAGCAGACCCGGCGCGTCGCCCTCGTTCGCGCCTTGCTGGACGACCTCGTAAGCGCGCGGATCCCACCCGGGCTGCAACGGACGACCCACGGCCGCCGCGATGCCTTCGACCACCGGGCCGACATGCGGCAGCGCGGCGAGCCATGCCCGCTCCTGCCAAGCCACCTGGCCGGCGAGCAGCAGCGCAAGCGCCGCGGCGAGCGGCAGCGTGCCGCGCGGCGCATCGGCCGGCGGCGGCGGGACGAGGTCCGCGGCGGTCACCGCGCTCAGGCGGCCGACCAGGCAGGACCAGCCCTCGAGCGAGCGCCACACCGAGAGCGTCATCGCCGGTGCGTAGGCCTCGATGAGGTCCGGCGCCTGTTCGTCGAGCAGGCCCGCGAGCACCAGCGTGCCGCCCGGCTTCAGCAGCGCGCGCAGCTGCGGTGCGAGGTCGCGCAACGGACCGGCGAGGATGTTGGCGACCACGAGGTCGGCGCCGCCCTGCGCCGCGACCGCCGCGACGAGATCGTCGTGCGAGACATGGATCTGCAGCCGGTCCGAGACATGGTTCAGGCCGGCGTTGTCGCGGGTCGCGGTGAGCGCCTGCGGATCGATGTCGTAGGCCAGCGCCTGCGCGGCGCCGAGCTTCAGCGCAGCCACGGCGAGCACGCCCGAACCGCAGCCGTAGTCGACCATGCAGCCGCTCGCGAGCCGCGTGCCCGCGGCCTGCGCCGCATCGAGGTGCTCGAGGCACATCCGGGTGGTCGGATGCGTGCCGGTGCCGAAGGCGAGGCCGGGGTCGAGCTCGACGATCACCGCATCGGGCGCGTCGACCTCCATGTGCGAGGGCTGGATCCACAGCCGCTCACCGAAGCGCATGGGCTTGAAGTCGCGCAGCCACTCGCGCTCCCAGACCTTGTCCTCGACGGCGCGCACCTGCAGCCGGCCGACATCGCAACCGATGTCGGCGGCCAGGAACACGAGCTGCGCGGGCTGCAAGGCCTCGGCCTCGAACAGCGCCTGCAGGCGCGTCGCGGGCCACAGCCGCACCTCGCCCGGCGCGGGTTCGAGGATCGCGTCGTCGCGCTGGTCGGTGTAGGTGACGGCGAGCGCGCCGGCGGCGAAGCAGGCGGCTTCGACGGCCTCGGCATCGAGTCCGTCCAGGTCCAGCGTGAGGGCGATCTGCGGCACGGCGGCGCGGGGTGCGGCCCGGCTACTTCAGGCCGAGTCGTCGCTCGAGGTAGTGGATGTCGAGCCCGCCCTGCTGGAACGCCGCATGCGCCAGGATCTCCTGGTGCAGGCCGGCGTTGGTCTTGATGCCCTCGACCACCATCTCGGCGAGCGCGTTGCGCATGCGCGCGATGGCCGTGTCGCGTGTCTCACCGTAGGAGATGAGCTTCGCGATCAGCGAGTCGTAGTTCGGCGGCACGCTGTAGCCCGAGTAGAGATGGCTGTCGACGCGCACCCCGGGGCCGCCCGGCGCGTGCCACAGCCGCACGGGGCCCGGCGAGGGCATGAAGGTCTTCGGGTCCTCGGCGTTGATGCGGCACTCGAGCGCATGCCCGCGCAGCACGATGTCCGACTGCGTCCAGGGCAGCTTGTCGCCGGCGGCGATCATCAGCTGCGCCTTGACGAGGTCGATGCCGGTGATGAGCTCGGTCACCGGGTGCTCGACCTGGATGCGCGTGTTCATCTCGATGAAGTAGAACTCGCCGTTCTCGTAGAGGAACTCGAGCGTGCCGGCGCTGCGGTAGCCCACCGCACGGCAGGCCTCGACCACGCGCTCGCCCATGCGCGTGCGCTGCGCCTCGGTGATGCCGGGCGCGGGCGCCTCCTCGATGACCTTCTGGTGACGGCGCTGCATGGAGCAGTCGCGCTCGCCGAGGTGGATGACGTTGCCGTGGTGGTCGGCGAGCACCTGGAACTCGATGTGCCGCGGCTTCTCGAGGAACTTCTCCATGTACACCTGGTCGTTGCCGAAGGCGGCGAGCGCCTCCGACCGGGTGACGTTGATGGCGTGCAGCAGCGCCGCCGCGTTGTGCACCACGCGCATGCCGCGGCCACCGCCGCCGCCCGAGGCCTTGATGATCACCGGATAGCCGATGTCCTTGGCGATACGCAGGTTCTCGTCGCCGTCGGCGCCGAGCGGCCCGCCGGAGCCGGGCACGCAGGGCACGCCGTAGGACTTCATCGCGCGGATCGCCGACACCTTGTCGCCCATCAGCCGGATCGTCTCGGCCTTCGGGCCGATGAAGATGAAGCCGCTCTGTTCGACGCGCTCGGCGAAATCGGCGTTCTCCGAGAGGAAGCCGTAGCCCGGGTGGATCGCCGCGGCGTCGGTGAGCTCGGCCGCTGCGATCAGCGACGGCATGTTGAGGTAGCTCTTCGCCGAGGGCGGCGGACCGATGCACACCGACTCGTCGGCGAGCAGCACATGCTTGAGGTTGGCGTCCACGGTCGAGTGCACCGCCACCGTCTTGATGCCGAGCTCGCGGCAGGCGCGCAGCACGCGCAGCGCGATCTCGCCGCGGTTGGCGATGATGACCTTGTCGAGCATGGTCAGGCGATCGAGAACAGCGGCTGGCCGAACTCGACCGGATCGCCGTTCTGCACCAGCACCGAGGTGATGCGTCCGGCGCGGTCGCTCTCGATCTGGTTCATCATCTTCATGGCCTCGATGATGCACAGCACCTGGCCGACCTTGACCTCGTCGCCGATCTGCACGAAGGCCTTGGCGCCGGGCGCCGGCGCCGAGTAGTAGGTGCCGACCATGGGCGCCTGCACCGTGTGCTCGGTGGTACGCGGTGCGGCGGCCGAGGCGGGGGCGGACGCCGCCGGCGCGGCTGCCGCCGCCGCGGTGACCGCCTCGGCGACCGCGGCGGGCATCGGCGGCGCGTAGTAGGACATCTGCGGAACGCCGCCGGCCGGGGCTCGGCTGATGCGCACCGACTCCTCGCCCTCCTTGATCTCGATCTCGTTGATGCCCGATTCCTCGAGCAGTTCGATCAGTTTCTTGACCTTGCGGATGTCCATGGTCCCCCCGGAGGGCGTGGGCGCGAAAGGGCAGCCAATCTACCCCAATTCGACGGAGATGCCAGCCTTATAGCCCCCGAAAAGCGGCGATCAGGCCGGTTTTTCGGTGCGCTGGGCCTCGAGGCGCTGCAGTTCGGTCCGGATGAGGCTCTGGACCTCCTTCAGGGGCAGTCGGCCGGCATTCAGCAGTTCGATGTGGTCGAGGATGAAGGCCGCCTCGTCGGCGTGCAGTTCGCCGACCTTCACCGCGACGATGCGGCGCTGCGCATCGGCGAACACCGTGAACGGGAACGCCGGGTCGATGCCGAAGGCGTCGGCGGCGGCGAGGCCGTCCTCCTCGCCGATCATCAGCGGGTAGTCGAGCCCGATCTTGGCGACGTACTTCTCGACATCCTCGCGGAAGTCGACGGCGATGCCGAGGACCTCCACCCCGCGCGCGCCGCGCTCGGCGCGCAGCTGGCGCAGCAGCGGGATCTCGCGCCGGCAGGGCGCGCACCAGGTCGCCCAGAAGTTCACGATCAGCGAGGGGTGCTGGTACGAGGACAGCGCGCGGGGCGGGCCCTCGAGCGTGGCGAGCGTGAAGTCGGGCAGCACTTCCGGGATGACCCGTGCGGGCTTCTTGCCGGCGGCCGTGCCTGCTGCGCCGGTCGTCGAGGGCATCCCGGGCAACGTCGCCGCGACGCCCGCGGCAGCGGTGCCGCGCGACTGCGCCCAGAAGTACATCGCCGCGCCGGCGGCGATCGCGAGCAGCACGATGGGCAGCAGCAGTTTCTTCATGGTGTGGCTCCGGGGGCGGCGGCAGGGGTGGTGGCGGCGGCGGCGGGGGCGATGGCTTGACCGGCCACCGCAGCGAATTCGGCGGCCTTCATGAATCCGACCACGCGGAACCGCGTGCGTTCCGTGCCGTCCGGACCCCAGAACGCGATGGTCGGCGGACCGAAGATGCCGAAGCGCTTGAGCAGCGCCTGGTCGGCTTCGTCGTTGGCGGTGACATCGGCCTTGAGCAGCACCGTGCCCGCGAGCGCCTGCTGCACCGCCGCATCGGTGAAGGTGTAGCGTTCCATCTCCTTGCAGGAGACGCACCAGTCCGCATAGAAGTCGAGCATCACCGGCCGACCGGCCGCCGCCGCGGCCGCGAGCTCGGCATCGAGGCCCGCCGTGCCCTTTATCCTGCGGAACTCCAGCGTCTTCACCTCGCGCGCGAGCTGCGGGATCGGCGCGAGCGGATCACGGCCGCCGAGCGCCGCGCCCGCAAGCAGCACGATGCCGTAGAGGCCGGCCAAAACCGCAGCACCGCGCGCGACCCAGCGCCCCGCCGCGCCCCGCGGCCGCAGCCGCCACAGCACCCAGGCGAGGGCGAGCGCCGGCGCCGCCCAGACGAGCAGCGCGAGGTGCGCCGGCATCACGCGCGCCAGCATCCACGCGGCGACGCCCAGCATCAGCACGCCGAAGAATTCCTTGACGGCCTCCATCCACGCGCCCACCCGCGGCAGCAGCTGTCCCGCGGAGGCGCCGACCGCGAGCAGCGGCGCGCCCATGCCGAGCGACATCGCGAAGAGCGCGCTGCCGCCGCGCGCGACATCGCCGGTCTGGGCGATGACCGCGAGCGCCGCGAACATCGGCGGCGCGACGCAGGCCGATACGATGAGCGCGGACAGGGCGCCCATCGCGGCGACGCCCCACAGCGTGCCCGCGCGCTGCGCGTTGCTGGCCGCGGCGAGCCGGGTCTGCAGCGCCGCCGGCAGCTGCAGCGTGAACAGCCCGAACATCGAGGCCGCGAGCACCACGAACAGCAGCGCGAACACGACGATGATCCAGGTCTGCTGGAAGAAGGCCTGCAGCTGCTGGCCCGCCGCGGCCGCGCCGATGCCGGCCAGCGTGTTGGTGAAGGCCATGCCGAGCACGTAGGCGAGCGACAGCATGAACGAGCGCCGCGGCGTCGCGGATGATCCTTGCCCCGCGATGATGCCGGAGAGGATGGGGACCATCGGCAGCACGCAGGGCGTGAACGCGAGCAGCAGGCCGAGGCCGAAGAAGGTGGCGAGCACCGCCGGCAGGCTGCCGTCACGGATCAGCGAGGCGAGGCGGTCCTGCTCGGAGACGAAGCCGCCCGTGCCCGCGCCGCCGGCGGCACCGTCGCGCGCCGTCGAGCCCGGCGGCGGCCCCGCGGCAGCAGAGCCCGACGCGGCGGGCAGCATCACCTTGAAGCGCCGCTTCTCGGGCGGATAGCAGAGGCCCGCATCCGCGCAGCCCTGCAGACCCACGACCAGAGGGAGTTCCAGCGCACCGCCCGGCGCGCGCGACACGGGTACCGTGACGCTCATGCTCTCGTGGAACACCTGTTGGCGGCCGAAGAACTCGTCCTCCTTCCACTCGCCCGCGGGGATGTCCGCGGCGCCGAGCGTGGCGGCGATCGGGCCCGCGGCGCTGTCGACCGCGAAGCTCATGCGGTGCCGGTAGAGGTAGTAGCCGGGGGTGACCATGAAATCGACCCGTATCCGGTCCGCGCCCTCGGCCACGGCCTCGACCTTGAAGGCCTCGCCCGGCGGCAGGAACTGCGAGCCACCGATCTGCGCGAAGCCCGGTGCGGCGAGCAGGGCCATCGAGATGAGGCCGAGCGCGCGTCGCAGCCCGGAAGATAAACGCTTGAAATTCATGGAGTTACCGAAACTCAGGTCGGGCTAGCCCATCAGCATATCCCGGTCCGGCCTTGAAATGGAACATTCCGCCGCTATCATTAGCAGCCACAGGGGGAGAGTGCTAACGCACCGATCCCTGCCCCCTTTCCAGTCCACCGTTTGAGCTAAGGAGCGAAACATGAAAATCCGTCCGCTTCATGACCGCGTGATCGTGAAGCGCCTGGAGGAGGAACGCACCTCCCCGGGCGGCATCGTCATCCCCGACAGCGCCACCGAGAAGCCCTCGCAGGGCAAGGTCATCGCCACCGGCAAGGGCAAGATCCTCGAGGACGGCAAGGTCCGTGCGCTCGACGTCAAGGTCGGCGACAAGATCCTGTTCGGCAAGTACAGCGGCACCGAAGTGAAGATCGACGGCGACGAACTCCTCGTGATGCGCGAGGAAGACATCATGGCCGTGATCGAAGGCAAGTAAGCCGCAACCCACACGCAAGGAACACGAACAATGGCTGCCAAAGAAGTACGTTTCAGCGATGACGCCCGTTCGCGCATGGTGCGCGGCGTCAACATCCTCGCCAACGCCGTGAAGGCGACCCTCGGCCCGAAGGGCCGCAACGCCGTGCTCGAGAAGAGCTTCGGCGCCCCGACCGTCACCAAGGACGGCGTCTCCGTCGCCAAGGAGATCGAACTGAAGGACAAGTTCGAGAACATGGGCGCGCAGATGGTGAAGGAAGTCGCTTCCAACACCTCCGACGAAGCCGGCGACGGCACCACCACCGCCACCGTGCTCGCGCAGGCGATCATCCGCGAAGGCCTCAAGGCCGTGGCCTCGGGCCGCAACCCGATGGACATCAAGCGCGGCATCGACAAGGCCGTCATCACCGCCACCGAAGAGATCAAGAAGCTCGCCAAGCCCTGTAAAGACAACAAGGCGATCGCGCAGGTCGGCACGATCAGCGCCAACAGCGACGAGTCGATCGGCAAGACCATCGCCCAGGCGATGGAGAAGGTCGGCAAGGAAGGCGTGATCACCGTCGAGGAAGGTTCGGGCCTGCAGAACGAGCTCGACGTCGTCGAGGGCATGCAGTTCGACCGCGGCTACCTCTCGCCGTACTTCATCAACCAGCAGGCGAGCCAGACGGTCGAGCTCGAGAAGCCGTTCATCCTGCTCGTCGACAAGAAGATCTCGAACATCCGCGAGATGCTGCCGGTGCTCGAGGGCGTGGCCAAGTCGGGCCGTCCGCTGCTCGTGATCGCCGAGGACGTCGAGGGCGAGGCGCTCGCCACGCTCGTCGTCAACAACATCCGCGGCATCCTCAAGGTCGCGGCCGTCAAGGCCCCGGGCTTCGGCGACCGCCGCAAGGCCATGCTGCAGGACATCGCGATCCTCACGGGCGGCACGGTGATCTCCGATGAGGTCGGCCTGCAGCTCGAGAAGGCGACGCTCAACGACCTCGGCGAGGCCA
>JBBAPM010000022.1:0-31077 GCA_040400835.1 Steroidobacteraceae bacterium | reverse complement strand
CGCCGCGATGAAGCTCGCGAGCCTCGCCGGCGGCCGCGACGGCCGTCTCGTCGTCGTCTCGCGCGACCTCGCCCGTATGCTGCCCGCCGACGGCGTCGCACCGACGCTGCAGGCCGCGCTCGACGACTGGACGCGCTGCGAGCCACGCCTCGCCGCGATCGCCGCCGCGCTGGATTCGGGTGCGGGAGAGGCCTTCGACCCGCGCGCCTGCGCCTCGCCGCTGCCGCGGGCCTACCAGTGGGCCGACGGCTCGGCCTACGTGAACCACGTCGCGCTGGTGCGCCGCGCACGCGGCGCGGAGCTGCCGCCCTCGTTCTGGACCGATCCCCTCATGTACCAGGGCGGCTCCGACGGCTTCCTCGGACCCTGCGAGGACATCCCGCTGCGTGAAGCTGCGTGGGGCCTCGATTTCGAGGCGGAGGTGGCCGTCGTCACGGGCGACGTGCCGATGGGGGCGGATACGACGACCGCCGCGCGCGCCATCCGCCTCCTCATGCTGGTCAACGATGTGTCGCTGCGCGGATTGATCCCCGACGAGCTCGCCAAAGGTTTCGGTTTCTTCCAGTCGAAGCCGGCCTCCGCCTTCTCGCCGGTCGCGGTGACCGTGGACGAGCTCGGCACCGCCTGGGACGGCAGCCGCCTGCACGGCGCGCTGGAGGTCGCCCTCAACGGCAAGCCGTTCGGACGTGCGGACGCCGGCGTCGACATGACCTTCGGCTTCCCTGAGCTCATCGCGCACGCCGCGAAGACGCGCACGCTCGCCGCGGGGACGATCATCGGCTCGGGCACGGTATCGAACCGCGACGCCGACGGCGGTCCCGGACGCCCCGTCGCCGACGGCGGCCGCGGGTACTCCTGCATCGCCGAGCAGCGCACCGTGGAGACCCTGCGCGAGGGCGAGCCGCGGACGCCCTTCATGCGGACGGACGACCGCGTGCGCATCTCGATGCGCGATGCCGGCGGCAGCGAGATCTTCGGCGCGATCGACCAACGCGTCGTCGCGGCCGGTCCGCACCGCTGAACGGCGACGTGGCCGGCGACATGGCGGACGTGCCTGCTACCGGAGCCGCTGACACCCCCGCCGACCCGCTGCTGCTCGAACGGTTCCTGCCCTACCGGCTGTCGGTGCTCTCGAACCTCGTGAGCGGCCGCATCGCCGCGCACTACTCGAAGCGATTCGGCCTCGGCATCCCCGAGTGGCGCGTGATGGCGGTGCTGGCGCAGGCGCCCGGGCTGTCGGCGGCCGAGGTCGCCGCGCGCACCGCGATGGACAAGGTCGCGGTGAGCCGCGCCGTCGCCGTGCTGCGGCGCGCGGGCCGCCTCGAACGCAGCGACGACACGCAGGACCGGCGCCGTTCACGGCTGCGGCTGTCGGCGGCCGGTGCGGCCGTCTACGAGCAGGTGGTGCCGGTCGCGAGACGCCTGGAGCGGGAGCTGCTCGACTCTTTGACGCCGTCCGACCGCGACGCGCTCGATCGCATCCTTCGGGTCCTGCAGTCGCAGGTACAATCCGTCGCCGGACGCACCGCCGAAGATCTCCCCGAGGAGTCCCGACCATGCCAGGAACCATCCCCCGCCAGCGCCGCCTCCTGATCGACGGCATCGTGCGCGCCGCGCGCGGCCTCAGGGACGCACCGGACGCCGCGCTGCTGCGCGCCTATTTCGCGGGCGTCGGCGAGGAGGACCTCGCCGCCCGTGCGCCGAGGGAGCTCGCCGCGCTCGCCGCCGAGCACGCGGCGCTCGCTGCGCGCCGCAAGCCGGGCGAGACGTTGGTGCGGGTGCTGCCGCCGCCGGCGGTCGGCGACCGCGTGGCCCGCCCCACCAGCATCGCACTGGTGGTCACCGACGACCGCCCGTTCCTCGTCGACTCGATCGGGCTCGCGTTCGCGCGCGCCGGGGTCGCCGTGCACATGCTGATCCATCCGGTGCTGCAGCACCGCGGCCGCGCCGAGTCGTGGCAGCTCCACGAGATCGACCCGCAGTTCGACGCCGGGGACCGCACGCGGCTCGAGGCCTCGCTGCAGGCCGGTCTCGCCGACGTGCGGGTCGCGGTCGAGGACTGGCGCGCCATGCGCCGTCGGATGCTCGAAGCGGCCCGCGCCCTGCCCGCCGGCCACCGCGGGACCGCCGAAGCGGTGGCGCTGCTCGAGTGGATCGAGGGCGCGCACTTCGTGTTCCAGGGCTACCAACGTCTGCGGCTGCGCCGCGGCCGCGGCAGCGACCGCCTCGTGCCGGTGCGCGGCAGCGGGCTCGGCGTGCTGCGCGACGGTCATGCGGTCGGCGACGGCGCGGCAGGCGCCGACGCCGGAGGCGCGCTCCGCGGCGCGCTGCGTGAGGCGGTGCGCTCGGCCGAGCCGCTGCGGGTCAGCAAGGCGTCGCGCCGCTCGACGGTGCACCGGCCCGGCCACCTCGACCAGGTGGCGGTCAAGGAATTCGACGCCCGCGGCCGCGTGGTCGGCGAGCACCGCTTCGTGGGTCTTTGGACCTCGACCGCCTACTTCTCCTCGCCCGCGGAGATCCCGGTGGTGCGGCGCAAGGTCGCGGCGGTGGTCGAACGCTTCGGCCTCGACCCACGCAGCCACGACGGCAAGTCGGTGCTCGCGGTGCTCGAGACCTGGCCGCGCGACGAGCTGTTCCAGGCGAGCGTCACCGAGCTGGTCGGTTTCGTGCGCGGCGCGGTCAACCTCTACGAGCGGCGCACCACCCGTCTGATCATGCGCCACGACGCCTCGGGCGGCTTCTGGTCGTGCATGGTGTTCGTGCCGCGCGACCGCTACAACACCGAGGCACGCCGCCGCATCGAGCAGCTGCTGCTCGCGCGCCTCGGCGGCGGCGACCTCGAGTCGCAGGTCGAGATCGCGCTCTCGAGCCACGCCCGCCTGCACGTGATGGTGCGCGGCGGCCGCGCCGTCGACGGCGGCAAGGTGGACCACGCCGCGCTCGAGCGCGGCATCGCCGCGGCGGTCGCCACCTGGCAGGACGGGCTGCGCGCGGCGCTGCTCGCGACGCTGCCCGCCGAACAGGCGCTGCGGCGCCTGCAGCGCCACGGTGCGCGCTTCCCCGCCGCCTACCAGAGCGAGGTCGAACCCGCCGCGGCGCTCGCGGACATCGAGGCGCTGGAGGCCCTCGCCGACGATCCGTCGCGGCCGCAGCTGCGCCTGTGGCGCCCCACAGGTGCGCCGCGCGCGCGGCTGCACCTGCGCCTCGCGCGGATGGGCGATGCCGAGCCGATCGCCGCGCTGTTGCCGGTGCTCGAGAACTTCGGCCTGCGCATGCTCGCCGAGCGGCCCTGGCGCGTCGCGCCCGATCCGCAGGCCTCGCCCGATGGCGCGGGCGCCGTCGCGCTGCAGGACTTCGAGCTCGAGCTGCGTGCCGACGGTGCCGACGCCGCGCGCGTCGACCCGCTGCGCGCCGGCGCGCGCCTGCTCGACGCGCTGCGCGCGGTGCGCGACGGCGCGATCGACGACGACCCGTTCAACCGACTCGTGCTGCTGACGCCGCTCGACGGCCATCAGGCCGGCGTGCTGCGCGCCTGCTGCCGCTGGCTGCTGCAGACCGGCATCCCGTTCAGCCTCGCCTACATGGCGCGCACCCTCGCCGCGCATCCGGCGGTGGCGGCCGACCTCTACCGCCTGTTCGAGCTCCGGCTGTCGCCCGCCCGTGCGGCGCGGCGTCCCTCGCCTGCGGCCGACAAGCTGGTGACGAAGCTGCGCGAGCGGCTCGACGCCGTGGCGAACGCCGACGAGGACCGCATCCTGCGCGCCTTCCTCGCCGTCATCCTCGCGACGCTGCGCACCAATTTCTTCGCCCGCGGCGAGGACGGCGCCCGGCGTCCGACGCTCGCGCTCAAGATCGACACGCAGGGCCTCAACGACCTGCCGCTGCCGCGCCCGTACCGCGAGATCTACGTCCTCGGCGGACGCGTGGAGGGCGTGCACCTGCGCATGGGCGAGGTCGCGCGCGGCGGCATCCGCTGGTCCGACCGGCGTGAGGACTTCCGCACCGAGGTGCTCGGCCTCATGAAGGCGCAGAACGTGAAGAACACGCTCATCGTGCCGGTCGGCGCCAAGGGCGGTTTCGTGCCCCGGCGCCTGCCGGTCGCGGGCGGCCGCGAGGCGGTGCAGGCCGAGGGCGTGGCCGCCTATCGCGAGTATGTCGGCGCGCTGCTCGACGTCACCGACGACATCCGCGGCCGACGCATCGTGCCGCCGGCGGGCGTGCGCCGGCTCGACGGCGACGACCCCTACCTCGTGGTCGCCGCCGACAAGGGCACCGCCACCTTCTCCGACATCGCCAACGGCATCTCGGTCGCGCGCGGCTTCTGGCTCGGCGATGCCTTCGCCTCGGGCGGCTCCGCGGGCTACGACCACAAGAAGATGGGCATCACGGCGCGCGGCGCCTGGGAGTGCGTCAGGCGCCACTTCCGGGAGATCGGCCACGACACGCAGACGCAGCCCTTCACCGTCGCCGGCATCGGCGACATGTCGGGCGATGTGTTCGGCAACGGCATGCTGCTGTCGCGGCAGATCAAGCTCGTCGCCGCCTTCAACCACCAGCACGTGTTCCTCGACCCCGCGCCCGATCCGGAGCGCTCCTTCGCCGAGCGCGCGCGGCTCTTCGCCCTGCCGCGCTCCGGCTGGAACGACTACGACCGGCGCGCGATCTCCAAGGGCGGCGGCGTGTTCGATCGCAGCGCCAAGTCGATCGCGCTGTCGGCGGAGGCGCGCGCCCTGCTCGGCATCGCGGCGCCCTCCGCGCCGCCGCAGGAGATCATCCGCGCCATCCTGCGCATGCCGGTCGACCTGCTCTGGAACGGCGGCATCGGCACCTACGTCAAGGCATCGGTCGAACCGCAGTCGGCGGCGGGCGACCGCGGCAACGACGGCGTGCGCATCGACGGCCGCGAGCTGCGCGCCCGCGTGGTCGGCGAAGGCGGCAACCTCGGCTTCACGCAGCGCGGACGCATCGAATACGCGCTCGCCGGCGGGCGCCTCAACACCGATTTCATCGACAACTCGGCGGGGGTCAACACCTCGGACGTCGAGGTGAACCTCAAGATCCTCACCACGCAGGTCGAAGCGCGCGGCAGGCTCGCGCGTGCGGCGCGCGACCGGCTGCTGGCGCGGCTCACCGACGAGGTCGCGGGCCTCGTGCTGCGCAACAACTACCTGCAGGGCCAGGCGCTCTCGATGCTCGAACTTCAGTCCGCGCAGCGCCTGCCGGAGCTGCAGGGTCTGGTGCGCGACCTCGAGCGCCGGGGCGACCTCAACCGCGCGGTGGAGCACCTGCCCGACGACGAGGGCTTCACGCAGCGCCGCAAGCAGGGCCTCGGGCTGACGCGGCCCGAGCTCGCGGTGCTGCTGTCGTACTCCAAGATCTGGCTCACGCGGCAGCTGCTCGCCTCGGACCTGCCGGAGGATCCCGGTTTCGCGGGCGAGCTGATGCGCTACTTCCCGAAGGCGGTGGGCGACGCGTACCCGGCCGACATCCGACGCCACCGGCTGCGCCGCGAGATCATCGCCACCGCGGTCACCAACAGCCTCGTCAACCGCATGGGACCGACCTTCGTCGGACGCGCCTGCGCGGAGACCGGCGCTGCGGCCGCGGACGTCGCCCGCGCCTGGGGCATCGCGCGCCAGGTGTTCGGCGCGCGCGACCTCTGGAGCGCGGTCGAATCGCTCGACCACCGCGTCCCGGCCGCCGCGCAGTACGCCATCCTCGGCGACTCCGCCCGTCTGCTGCGGCATGCGACGGTATGGCTGCTGCGCCGCCGCCGCGACCGCCTCGCCGTCGACGCCGCCGTCAAAGAATATGCCGCGCCGGTCGCACAGCTGCGCGCGGCGGTGCCGCGAGTGCTGACCGGCGCCCCGTCTGAGGCCTTCGAGGCGGCGCGCGCGCGCCACGTGGCGGCCGGCGTCCCGACGGCGCTCGCCGAGACCGCGGCCGGGCTGCCGATGCTCGATGCGGCGCTCGAGATCTGCGAGATCGCGCACGCCTCGGGGTTGCGCGTCGAGGACGCGGCGCGGGCGTGGTCCACCGCCTCGGCGTCGCTCGGCCTCGACCGTCTCGAGGCGCGCATCGAGGGGCTCGCGGTCGACGGGCCGCTGCAGGCGACGGCCCGGGCGGGCCTGCGCGACGCGCTGCGCAGCACCCAGGCGCGCATCCTGACGCAGCTGCTCTGGAGCGGTGCAGGCCGCGGCGCGGGCCGCGGCTGGGAAGCGCGCTGGCAGGCATGGCGCACGGCCCACGCCGCACGCCTCGAGGATTGGCAGCGCACCACGCGCGAGGTGTCCGCGCTGGGCCACGCCGACTTCGCGGCGCTCTCGGTCTGCGTCGAGGCGCTGCGCTCGCTCGCCGAGTGACGGACCGCATCACGCTCGCCATCACCACCCACGCGCGCGCCGACGCGCTGGCGCGGGTGCTGGCCGGCGTGCGGGCGCAGACACGCACCCCCGACGAGGTCATCGTCGCCGAGGACGGCGAGGACCCCGCCACGGCGGCCGTGGTGTCACGGCACGCCGCCGCCCCGGCAGGCGGCGCGGCGCGGCTGCACCATCTCCGCCAGCCCCATCACGGCTTCCGCGTCGCGCGGCTGCGCAACCTCGCCATCGCCGCGGCGACCGGCGACTACATCGTGTTCATCGACGGCGACATGCTGCTGCACCCGGAGTTCCTCGATGACCATGCGCGCTGCGCGCGGCGGGGACGTTGGACGCAGGGCGTACGCGTACCGCTCGATGCCGCGACCACGCGGACGATGCTCGCCGGCGCCGGGGACGCCGTCGACGTCGACGGCGACGACGCCCCCGCCCTGCCCGGCCCCTTCGGCCGCGGCCGTTTCGGGCTGCGGCGTGCGGCGCTCTGGCATGCGCCGCGTCTGCAGCGCGTGCTGCGCGGTCCCGGCGCCGCGCTGCTCGCCGTGAAGTCCTGCAACCAGGGGTTCTGGCGCAGCGACCTGCTGCGGGTCAACGGCTTCGACGAGCGGTTCGAGGGCTGGGGACCGGAGGACAAGGAGCTCTGCGCGCGGCTCGGGCACGCGGGCGTGCGCCGTCAGGCGCTGCTCGGCGGCGGCATCGCCTGCCACCTGCACCATCCACCCGCGCCGCGGGACCGGCGCGCGCTCAACGAATCATTGCTCGCCGCCACCCTCGCCGCCCGCGCGACGCGTTGCGAGCGCGGCGTGGACGCCCACCTCGCCGCGGCGACCGCCGCGGCATCCATCGCTGCGCCCGAGGCTGCGCCGCGGGGCTAGGCGCCCTCGGGCCGCTGTCCGCGCGACAGCCGCGCCTTCTCGTGCGACGGCGTCCGCGCCGCGAGCCAGGCGGCGATCACCGTGCCCGCCGTGAACAGCGACATCTCGAGCGCGTAGTCGCCGGGATGCTCCCAGAACTCGGTGAAGAGATGCCAGCGGCCGGCGATCTCCACGGCGTTCCAGGCGATGATCGCGGTCGGGATCCCGTAGCGGATCGCGGTCGTCACCTTCCAGAACTTCATCAGCCGCAGGAAGAGATAGACCGCCCAGATGACGTTCAGGAAGAAGATGCCGTAGGTGACGGGATGCCGGTCACCGAGGATGTCCTCGTCGTAGATGAACAGCAGGAACAGGTAGAAGAACCAGATCACGTAGACCGTCTCGAGCGCGGTGATGGCGGCGAAGTTGCGCTCGTGGTCGGGGTTCGGCTTGCCGGTCTTGAGACCGAGATGGCGCTGGAACCAGACGAAGAAGTTGCACTTCGTCTCCTTGTTCAACAGGAAATAGGTCAGCGTCGCGGCCATCACGCCGATCGAGGACATCATCACCAGATATTCGTTCTTGGTGGCGATGGCGCCCGGCTTGTGCGGGTCGGCGAGATCGGGCACACCGAGGTAGTCGGCGGACCAGACGAAGGAGAACTCGATCCAGCCGGTCCAGAGGAAGGTGCCTGCCCAGAAGCCGTACCAGGTCGCCGCGACCTCGTTGGGGTGTCGCATGCCGACGAACAGCAGCACGGCGCCCAGCATCCCCATGGCGAACGCGGACTGGTAGAGGTAGTCGGGTCCGGGCCAGTAGTCCTCCATGACGATCATCACGGTGTGACCGAGCGCCTGCACCACGAACACGATCACGAAGGCGAGCAGACCCACCCAGGGCGGGCGGTACAAGGTGTTCAACAACCCGCCGGACGGCTTGGACGCGGTCGCGCCCGATGCTGACTCGTTCATCGCTCTACCCCCGTCGATGGCGCGCCGGGTCTCATGGGATCCGGCGCTTTTCCCCGAGGGTATACCCGTCGCCCCGGCTGCGCACGCCCGGCCGGGCCGCGACCGCCCCGTGTCCACGCCGTGGCCGTGCCGGGCCGTGCTAGGATTCGCGCCGCCCGCCCCGGGCACCCCCAGGGAGATCCCGATGTCCGTCGGCAAACTCGTCCTCGTCCGTCATGGCCAGAGCGTCTGGAACGTCGACAACCTGTTCACGGGCTGGACCGACGTCGACCTCACCGAGCAGGGCCGTGCGGAGGCCGCGCGCGCCGGCCGCGAACTGCTCGCCGCCGGCATCACGGTGGACATCGCCTACACCTCGGTGCTCAAGCGCGCCATCCGCACCCTCTGGATCATGCTCGACACCATGGACCGGATGTGGATCCCGGTCGAGCGCAGCTGGCGGCTCAACGAACGCCACTACGGCGCGCTGCAGGGGCTCGACAAGGCCGAGACCATGGCGCGCCACGGCGAGGCGCAGGTGAAGATCTGGCGCCGCAGCTACGACATCCCGCCGCCGCCGCTCGACGCCGACGACCCGCGCCACCCGCGCTTCGACCCGCGCTATGCGGAGGTCGACCCGGCGCTGCTGCCGGCCACCGAATCGCTGAAGGAGACGCTGGCGCGCGTGCAGCCCTTCTGGGAGTCGCGCATCGTCCCGCAGCTCGTCGCGGGCCGCGACGTCGCGGTGGTGGCGCACGGCAACAGCCTGCGCGCGCTCATCAAGATGTTGGAGGGGATCTCGGAGGCCGACATCGCCGAGCTCAACGTGCCGACCGGCGTACCGCGGGTCTACGGGTTCGAGCCGGTGGGCGCCGACGGCGCGCTGCGCAGCACGGGTGGCCGCTACCTCGGTGACCCGGAAGCCATCAAGGCCGCCGCCGAGGCCGTACGGCGCCAGACCGAGAAGCGCGTCAGTTGAAGCCGCGGCGCGGCGTCGTCCGCGCCCGCTGCGAGGCGGCGCGCAACGCGCCCATCGCCTCGGAACCCGGCGCCCAACCGTCGTAACGTCCGCCCTCGGCCGCGGCCAGCTCGCGCAGCCGCTCGACGGCGGTGCGGATGCCGAGTTCGTTGATCTGCATCACCTTGCGGGCCTGCACGCTCACCGGCAGGTCGCCCGGTCCCTCGGTGACGCGGATGTCGGGCGTGAAGGAATCGTCCGCGAGCCGCGCAGCCAACCGCTCCGCCGCCTCGCGCGTGGGCAGCGCGAGGAAGAAATCGACGTCCACCGGCTTGAAGGGATCGACACCGCTTCGGCGCAGCTGCGAGATGAAGCGCGCGTCGTAGTCCTCCTCGCGCGTATCGCGCAGCGCCCGCACCTTCTGCACGATGCGCCAGAGGATGACCGCGGCGCCGGCGACCAGCAGCAGGAGGATCCAATCCATGTCACTCGTCCGGTGCGATGGTGACCCGCAGCCCGTCGAGCGCGTCGGTCATGTCGACCTGGCAGGACAGGCGCGAGCCTTCCTTGTGGTGGGCGAGTTCCTGCAGCAGTTCGCGCTCGTCGGACATCGGCGCCGGGATCTTCGAGGTCCACTCGGGGTCGATGTAGATGTGGCAGGTGGCGCAGGAGCACATGCCGCCGCAGATGGCCGCCACGCCGTAGTCGAGCTCGCGCAGCGTCTCCATGACCTTGAGGCCGGCACGGGCCTGGACGACATGTTCGACACCATCACGATCGACGATCTTCAGCGTGGGCATGGAGGCTTCCTGCAAGGGTCCGACGAGGGGCGCTAGTGTGCCTCCGGCCGCGGTCGGATGCCAGTCTGCGGGCCGGCGACATACGGTGCATCGTCCCGCGGCGCAGCGCCGAGCGTCGCCGCCAAGGCGTACCAGAGCGCATCGAGCGTCCGGCGCAGGTCTCGCATCACCTCGAAGCGGGCCCGCTCGACGGCCGGCACGGCCGCCGCCCAGTCGCCGAACGGCTCGCCCTCCGCGGCCGCACAGAGCGCCGCGAGATCGTCCCACGGGCCGCCCGCATGCGCGTACTCCCAATCGAGCAGCAGCAGCGCGCCGTCCCTGCGCACGAGCACGTTGCCGGGCACGAGGTCGCCATGCACCAGGCAGGGCGCCGCCCCGCCCGCGCGCGCCGGTGCCGCCTGCCACGCGCACCGCCACGCCGCGAGCGCCCCCTCCACCGCGGCGCTGTGGGCCGCCGCGCGCGCTGCATCCCGCGCCGCGAGCCGCGCGTGCAACAGCTGCACGCGCGCCGGAAGGTCGAGCGGCGCCAGCGATACCGCCGGCACGGCGCGCAGCCGCTCGAGGACGTCGCGCATCGCCGCACGCCGCGGCGCGCGCTGCGGCCAGTCGGGCTCCAGGGGCGTGCCCTCGATCCAAGGCATGCGCATCAGGCGTGCGTCAGGCTCGAAAGCGAGCACCGGCGGCGCCAGGTCGTGCTCGGCCGCGAGCCGCTGCGCCGCGACCTCCGCATGCATGTCGACGCCGAGCTCGGCGAGCGCATCGGGATGCCAGGACCTTTCGACCTGCCGACCGTCGGGGGTCGCGATACGGCGCAGCCGGTGGAGGCCGCTGCCGACCATCACGGCGCGGCCTGCGGCGGTGCGTCGCGCAGCCGTCGGCCCCAGTCGCGCAGGCCGATCACCGCGATGACCATGTAGACGAGATAGAGCAGCGCGACGAACACGAGACCCTGCGAGGCGTAGAGCACCAGCGACGCGGCGTCGACCACGATCCACCAGACCCAGTTGTCGAGCAGCGCGCGCGCGGTCATCCAGGTCGCGAGCAGGCTGCCGAGCGTGACCGCGGCGTCGAGCGTCGGCCACGCGGCATCGGTGAGGCGCGCGAGCAGCGGCGCGAGCGCGAGCGTGCCGAGCGCCACCGCGATCAGCGCCGCGCCGTTGCGCCGCAGCGGCCAACGCTGGATGCGCACGCGGCCGGCGTCGGCCGCGTCGGCCTCGCGCGTCCACGTCCGGAAGCCGTACACGGCCATGGCGACGTAGGCGGTCTGCAACGCCGCTTGCAGCGGTAGCCGCGCGCCGGCGGCGAGCCAGGCCAGCACCGCGGAGGACACCGCCCCGAAGATCCAGGCGCGCCGGTCGCGACGCACGGCGAGCACGGCGTAGCCGAGCCCGGCGGCGAGCGCCAGCCACTCGAGCGGCGAACTCGCCTGCGCCTGCTCGAGCAGGCGTTGCAGCGATGCGTGCAGCGACGTCTCCACCTCAGCGCACCGTCCAGGAGACCGTGAGGCCCGCCTGACGCGGGTCGATCCTCTGGACATAGAGCTTGTCGGGGAAGTCCGGCGGCTCGTTGCCGAAGAAGAAGCCGCGCTGCGCGCAGGCGCTGTCGAACGCGTTGCGCAGCCAGAGGCTCGCGGACCAGCGCGCCGTCTCGCGCCCGCCGCGCAGCGCGCCGAGCGTGCAGGAGGCCGCGCGCTGGTCGTGGCTGTCCGAGAAGAAGAAGGCGTCGGTGTACTGCAGGTCGGCGCGCAGGAACAGGCCGCGCGCGGGGCGCCAGTCGACGGCGAAGCTCGCCTGGCCCCGCGGCGCATGCGCCTGGTCGCGGCCCGACAGGTCGCGCGCGCCGCTGCGGTAGTCGGTGAACTCCGCGCGCAGCAGGCCCGCCGTCGCCTGCACGGTCAAGGCCTCCGTCGCCCGCCAATCCAGCGACGCTTCGAGGCCGTGGTTGGCGCCGCGCGCCGCGTTGTCGGTGATGTAGACGAACGACAGCGGATCGCCCGGGTCGAGCTGCGCCGAGGTACCGACCTGCTGGTCGCGCCGCCACATGTGGAACACGGCGACCTCGGCGCGCAGCCCGCGCTGCGCGTCGTCGAACTTCCAACCCACCTCGAGGCTGTCGAGCCCCTCGGCGTCGTAAAGACGCCGGCCCGCCGGCACGGCGGCGCCGAGGTTGAAGCCCCCGCCCTTGTAGCCGCGTGCGAAGGTCAGATACCCGAAGGCGCGCGCGGCAGGCCGGTACTCCAAGGTCGCCTGTCCGCCCCATATGGTCTCGGCCGGATCGAGGCGCGCGCCGTCCGTGTCGGTGTAGTCGATCGCGCGCCGCTCCGCGCGCAGGCCGAGCCGCGCACGCCAGCGCGGCGCCAAGGTCCGCTCGACGCTGCCGTAGGCCGCGAGCGTGCGCGCGCGGTAATCCGACACCAGCGCGCGGTAGACGCTGCCGCCGTAGAGATCGAGCTGGTCGTTGGACTCGTCGACGCGCGAGGCGTACGCGCCGACCACCCAGCCGATGGCGCCGCCCGCGTCGCCCTCGCCGCCCGCGTCGCCCGCATCGCCGCCGGTCAGGCGCAGATCCTGGGTCAGCGTGCGGTGCCGCCGGAGGAACCGCGAGGTGAAGTCGTAGTCCGGATCCGCAGCCCAGTCGCCGTCGAAGGCGTAGACGATGTCGGCGTCGGCGACCGCGCTGGTGCTGACGAACCGCAGCGCGCCGGCGCGCTCCACCGTCAGCGCGAGTCCGCGCGAGGTCTGGCTGTCGCGGCCCGGCTGGTCGGAGCGCGTGGTGCGGGAGTTGTCGACGGCGAAGGCGTCGAAACCGTTGTCCTGCTCCGACCAGAGCGCCGCGACATCGGCGCGCCACGCGCCGCGCTGCGCGCCCGCGAGGCGCAAGCGCAGCAGCCGCTCGTCGAAGCCGTTGGTGTCGTCGCGGCCGAGCGTGACGTTGCGGCGCGAACCGTCGCTGCGGATCCCCTGCGCGACGGCGCGCCACGCGGCGCCGTCGTCGCCGAGCGCGCCGCCCGCCACCGCGCCGATCGCCCGCGTGCCGAGCCCCCCGCCCGTGGCCTCGAAGCGCAGCGACGGCTCGGGGACCGCCGCGTTGCTGCGCAGGTTCACGAGCCCCGCGAGCGCGTTGGCGCCGAGGGTCGTGCCCTGCGGTCCGCGCAGCACCTCGACCTGCGCGAGGTCGAGCAGATGCCCCGGCATGCCGACGCCCGAGAAGTCCATGCCGTCGACGAGGAAGCCCACGGAATTGTTGGGTGCACCCTGCCACTGGTCGGTCTCGCCGATGCCGCGCAACTGGAAGTAGCGCGGCCGCGAGGTGCCGGAGGCCCAGTTGAGGTTGGGCACCACCGACAACACGTCCTGCAGGTGCTGCACGCCGACGGCGCGCAGCGTGCGCTCATCGAGCACGGTCGCGCTCGCCGGCGTCGCGCGCGCGGCGACGGGCCGCAGGCTCGCGGTGATGACGACCTCTTCGAGCGCGCCGTCGTCGGGCGGCTGCGCGGCGGCGGCCAAAGATACGGACACACAGGACAGCAGACACAGGAAAGCGCGCGACGACACCATCTCCCTCCGCCGGTGCTAACCGGATCAGGTTCAAGGGTTCGACGCAGAGCGTCGTCTCAGGCCGGCCGGCCACCCCTGGGTTTCTATCATTTTCCCATCGGAATCATGGGCTTGCAATGGGCGGGTGCAGCCGCCGGGCAAACTGCCTACAATCGCGGCCCTTCCGGGGTCCTGCGGGCCCGCCACGGGGGGAGGCAGCGGCCATGTCGCGCAGCATCCAGGTCTTCCAGGTCGACGCGTTCACCGATCGTCTGTTCACGGGCAACCCCGCCGGGGTCGTGCTCGGGGCGGAATCGCTGTCCGACGAGGAGATGCTCGCCATCGCGCGCGAGCTCAACAACGGCGATACGGCCTTCGTGCTGCCGGCGGACGGCGCCGACCACGACCTGCGCGTACGCTTCTTCACGCCGCGCACCGAGTCGGGCTTCGTCGGACATGCCACGGTCGCGACGCACTTCGTGCTGTCGCGGCTGCCCGGTGCGCCGCGTCGGCTGCGGCAACGCCAGAAAGCCGGCCTCGTCGATGTCGAGGTGCGCGGCGAAGGCGCCGCACGCCGCATCGCGGTGCGGCAGAGCGCGCCGCCGCTCGGCCGCGAGCTCGCCGAGCGTGAGCGCCTCGCGGTGCTCGACGCCCTCGCCCTCTCCAGCAACGACCTCGACCCCCGCTGCGAGATGCGCATCGTCGGCGGCGCGGGCAACCGGCTGCTCATCGGCGTGCGCGGACCGCAGCAGCTGAAGGCGATGAAGCCGGACTTCACGCGCCTCTCGACGCTGTCGGCGCAGCTCGGCGCCTCGGGCCATTTCGTGTTCACGCTCGACCCGCAGATCGAGGGCTGCCTCGTGCAGTCGCGCATGTTCTGCCCGGCGATGGGCATCCCCGAGGATCCGGTGAGCGGCAACGCCCATGGGCTGCTCGGCGCCTACCTGCTGCACCACGGTCTGCTGCCGCGCGACGGCGACCGGGCGGTGTTCTCGGGCGCGCAAGGCCATTTCGTGCACCGCCCCGGGCGCGTGGACGTGGAACTGGAGTTCGAGGGCGGCGCGCTGGCCGGCGTGTGGATCATCGGCAGCGCGGCGATGGTGTTCGAGACCGCGATCAGCCTGTAGGCGGCGGCTCGGGCCGGACACCCCAGCGCACGAACGCGTCGAGCAGGTGCGCGAAGAGCGCGGCCAACAGCCAGAACGCGACCAGGATCCACGGTTGGTCGAGCAGCGCGGCGCGCACCGCCATCATCAGCAGCGCGCCCGACACCAGATTGCCGGCCCAGGCGCGCGGCGCGAGCCCGATGCCGCGGCCGTACCAGAGGTACAGCAGCAGCACCGCCTCGGCGGCGATCAGCGCGACGATACCGAGCAGCAGGCTCCCGTCGGCGAAGCGGGCGGCGAGCACGCGGCCCTCAGGTCGGCGCGAGACCGAGCAGGTGCGCGAGGTCCTTGAAGAACACCCGCAGGTGCGCGAGCGGTTCGCGCCGCACCAGCTTCTTGTGCATGTAGGCCTGCCAGGTGAGGCGCTGCACGTCGGGGTCGCGGCACATCTTCACGAAGCGCTCGCGGCGCGCGTCGCTCACGTACCAGAAGCGCTGCAGCATCCCGAGCGCCCAGAACACCCGACCATGCAGCTTCATGAACTCCCGCCGCGCGGCGCGCAGCGCCCGCGCATCGCCGGTGCGCAGGCACTCGGCCAGCGCGCGGGCGGCCATGCGGCCGCAGGCCATGGCGTAGTAGATGCCCTCGCCCGAGGCCGGCGCGACGACGCCCGCGGCGTCGCCCGCCACCAGCACGTCGACGCCGTTGTCCCAGCGGCGCAGCGGCTTGAGCGGGATCGGCGCGCCCTCGCGGCGCACCACCTCGGCGTGCTCGAGCCCGGCGACGCGCCGCAGGTCGCCCACGGCGTGGCGGATCGAGAAGCCCTTGTGCGCCGTGCCCGCACCGGCGCTGATGGTGTCGCCGTGCGGGAACACCCAGGCATAGAAATCGGGCGACAGACGGCCGTCGTAGTAGACGTCGCAGCGGCTGCCGTCGTACTGCGCGGGCCGCTCCGCAGGCGTGCGCAGGATCTCGTGGAAGGCGTACACGAACGGCACCTCGCGGCCGCCCGCGATGCACTGGCGCGCGACCTCGGAGCGCGCGCCGTCGGCGCCGAGCACGAGCCGCGCACGTACCCTGCCGTCGGCCGCAGCGCCTCGGGCGGCAGCGCCGTCCTTCGGCTCGAACTGCACCACCGCGCGGCCATCGGCGTCGCGGGCCACGCCGACGAAGGTCCCTGCGACCCGCGTCGCACCGTGGGCGCGTGCGCGCTCGCGCAGCCATTCGTCGAACTCGCCGCGGTCCACCATGCCCACGTAACCGCCGTCGATCGGCATGTCGACCGAGCGCTCGCTCGGCGCGACCATCCGCGCGGCCGTGATGCGCGCGACCAAGAGCTCCGGCGGGATCTCGAACTCCTCGACGGCTTTCGGGGGGATCGCGCCGCCGCAAGGCTTGATGCGGCCGGCACGGTCGAGGAGCAGCACGCGCCAACCCTCGCGGGCGAGGTCGTCGGCCGCGGTCGCGCCGCAGGGGCCGCCGCCCACCACCACGACGTCGTATTCCGGCAGCGGCGTGCCGCCGCGCTCGTCACCATCGGCCATGATCAGCCCCTCCCTGCCGCCGCGGCATCGGGCGCCGCACGGTCGAGCGCGGCGTCGCCGAGCCCTCCCGCAGGCGTCGCGGTGTCTTCGCGGCTCAACCGCACCGCATAGAAAGTCGCCCATACGAACAACAGCGCCTCGGCCACGAACACGGCGCCGTAGGCGATCGGCGCCGACCCGGTGGCGAGGCGCGCGAGGTCGACGGCACCCGTCGCCACGATGCCGCCGAGACCGAACGCGATCGCCTGCGCCGCGCCCCACAGGCCCATCCGCGTTCCCTCGCGCGACTCGCGGCCGCGACCGACGAGCCCCATCATCGAGCCGATCGCGGCGACCGCGAACGCGCCGTTGGCGAGGCCCAGCATGAACACGAGGGCGCGCAGCGCCTCGGACGCGCCGGTCATGCCGGCGACCGCGAGCAGCACCAGCATCACCGCCGAGCCGAGGCAACCGGCGATGGTCCAGCCGCGCAGCGAACCGAACCGCGAGCGCGCGCCGGCCGTGCAGATCAGCGCGACGAGCAGCATGCCGACGAGCACGCCGCCGCTCTGCATGCCGGAGAGCCGGGTCGACTGCGCCGGTGTCAGCCCGAACACCGCGCCGGCGAAGGGTTCGAGCACCAGGTCCTGCGCGCTGTACGCGAGCATCGAGACGAACACGAAGCCGGCGAGACGGCGCGAGTGCGGCTCGGCCCACACCTCGCGGAGCGCGGCGCGGAAATCGACCGGTGGCGCCGCGCCGGCGCCGTCCCCGCGGGCGGCGGCCGAGCCGGGCGCGCCGCGCGGACGCTCGACGCCCGCCACCGCGAGACAGGTGACGAGGAAGGCGCCCGCGGCGACCACCGCCGTGACCTCCACCAACCGCGCCAGCGAGAAAGGCTCGAGCAGCTTGCCGACCACCACGGTGGTGACGATGAACCCGGCGATCATCATGACCCAGGTGACCGTGGCGGCGGCGGCCAACCGCGTCGGCGCGATGCTGGTCGAGAGCAGCACCAGCAGCGAGGTGCCGCAGGCGCCGACGCCGAGACCGACCACCACGAACGCCGCCACCGCAATCGCGACGCCGAGCGCGAAATCGGTGGGCATCAGCGTGGTGGCCCAGGTCGCACCGAGCGCGCCCGCACCGAGCACCGCCATGCCGCCGATGATCCACGGTGTGCGCCGGCCGCCGACATCGGAGCCGTAGCCGAAGCGCGGCCGCAGCACCTGCACGAAGTAGTGGATCGCGACCAGCACGCCCGGCAGCACCGCCGGCAGCGCGAGCTCCACGACCTGGATGCGGTTGAGCATGGAGGTGGTGACCACCACCAACGCACCGATCGAGGCCTGCACGAGACCGAGCCTGAAGATGCCGAGCCAACCGAGGAACGGTGATGCGTTTCTTGCGGTCATGTCACGCTCCGGGTCGCAGGGCGAAGGCGCTGACCAGCATGCCGATCACGTAGAGCGGCACGCCGCAGGCGTTGTACCAGACGTCGAGCTCGGCGGGCCGCCGCAGCAGCCGCGCCATCATGGCGAGCTGCCCGAGCAGCAGCGCGACGACGGTCGCGGCGTGCAGCGGGCGCCCCCAGAGCAGCAGCAGCGCGATGACGGCGATCTGCGCCGCGACCATGATCAGGCAGGCGACCTGCGCCGCGCGCTCGACGCCGAGCCGCACCGGCAGCGAACCCACGCCCATGCGCCGGTCGCCCTGCACCGACTTGAAATCATTGAGCGTCATGATGCCGTGGGCGCCGACGCTCCAGGCCCAGGCGAGCGCGAGGTTGCGCGCGTCGGGCATCGCGCCGGTCATCACCGCGAGCGCGGTGAGCCAAGGCACGCCCTCATAGCAGGCCGCGACGGCCGCATTGCCCCACCAACCGTTGCGCTTCAGCCGCAGCGGCGGCGCGCTGTACGCCCAGGCGAGCGCGAGGCCGACCGCCGCGGCGCCGAGCACCCACGGACCGAGCAGCGTCGCCACGGCGAGCGAGACGAAGGTCCAGAACACGGCGATGTAGAGGCCCCATCGTCCGGGCATGCGGCCCGAGGGGATGGGACGGCGCGGTTCGTTGATGGCGTCGACATGACGGTCGAACCAATCGTTGACGGCCTGGCTGGTCCCGCAGACGAGCGGACCCGCGAGCAGCACGCCGAGCGCGATCAGCGACCAGTGGCCCGCGGGGGCGACACCGCTCGCGATGATGCCGCAGCCGAAAGCCCACATCGGCGGGAACCAGGTGACGGGCTTGAGCAGTTCGAGGGTGGCGAGCCACGACGGCCGCCGTTGCGGTAGAACGCTGCTGGCCGGGCGTGACATGACTGGAAAATAGCCATGACACTGCGGTATGTCAATCTAACTTTACAGACCTAGGTCGGCTGTCCCGCGCCACCCGCCCTTACGGCCCGGCGGCGGCGGCCGGATTCAGTCCCGCCCACCGCCCCCGTCGAGGTCGCCGAGACCGTAGCGGCGCAGCTTCACGTACAGGCTCTGACGCGAGAGCCCGAGCATCTCGGCGGCCGAGGCGCGGTTGTCGCGGGTGAGTTCGAGGGCGGCCTCGATGCACAGCCGCTCGATGACATCGGTCGTCTCGCGCACCAGCTCCTTCAGCGAGACGCGCCCCACCAGTTCGGTGAGCTGCTCGACCGAGCGCGGCAGCGCACGCGCGTCGCGCGGCTCGACGGCCCGCCGCCGCTCCACGTTACGGATCGCGTAGGCGTAGGACGGCGCCTCCTCCTCGCCGAGCCGGGTGGCCGAGATCTCGACCTCGACGCTGGAGCCGAGTTCGCCGCGCAGCGTGGTGGCGAACAGCCGCACCTCCCCGCCCTGCCGGAGGTTGGCGGTCAGCACGCCGAGATCGACGCCCGGACGCCCGAGCCATCGTTCCAGCGACTCGTTGCGGGCCTGCTCCTCGCTCGCGAGCTGCGCGAGGTCGAGGAAGCTGCGGTTGGCGGCGAGGATGCGTCCGTCGCCATCGCAGACCACGAGCGCATCGGGCAGCCGCTGGAAGACCTCCATGAACCGGCCCGGCGCGGCCTGTCCGTCACCGGTCGCCGCTGCAGCCTCGCCCGCGGCGTCGAACCTCACCAGCGCGTGGGAGGCGTTGTCCTGGCGGAACACCGATGCCTGCAACCGGCACTCGCGGCGCCCTGAAGCGAGCCTGACGCGCAGCGGCTCGGCGCGCCCCGCGGCGCGCAACGCGCCGAACCACTCCGGCAGCTGTCGTCCGCTGGCGGCGTCGAGGTCCTCGGCGAGCGGCTTGCCGACCAGCCGCTTGGCGTCCTCGCCGAGCAGCCGCGCCGCCACGGGATTGGCCTCCACGATGCGTTGGGTGCCGAGGTCGACGACCACGGTCGGTTCGCCGCTCGACTGCAGCAGGAGGCGGTAGCGCGCCTCGGCGAGCCGCAGCCTGGAATAGTCGCGCTCCAAAGATTGTTCGGCCTCGATCAAGCGCTGCTGCAGGGCGGCGACCGGCTGCAGGTCGCGCCCCTGCGCGAGCAGCGCGCCGTCGTCGCCCAGGGCGCGCAGCGACCAGGAGACCGCCACCGTGCCGCCGCCGGGGAGCGGATGGTTCGCCTGCCGCGGCCGCGGCTCATCGGCCTCGAGCTCGGTGAACAGCATCTCGATCTTGGGCCGGCTGTCGACGGTGACCAGCGACGTGAACGGCTTGCCCACCCAGTCGGCGCCGAGCGAAGCGGCGAGGTCGGCGCTGCCGAAGGCGATGTCGCGCACCACGCCACGCCGGTCGAGGACCAGGGCGATGTCGGCGGAGGCGGTGACGAGCGCGGCGACGGTCGAAAAATCGAGTCCGTCGAGGGCCTTCCTTGGCGCCTTGAAGTTCTTCACGTTCCTTCGTGTCTCTGGGGGTTGCGCGCTAGTTTCTTCGGCGGGTGAGTTCCAGAAGTCCTTGCGCTTTGGCGACCGCGTCGCGTCCGTCGCGTGCCGTGGCATCCGCGCCGACCAGCGCCGCCCATTCGGGATGTTCCTCGAAGGGCCTGCCGCCGACCATGACGCGGAGGTCCGGATTGAGGGACACGCGGCGCAGCCGCCGGACCAGCGCCGCGAGGGCATCGAACTGCCCGGCGGTGCTGATCGAGATGCCGACCAGCGTGAACCACTCACGTTCCGCAAGACCGATTATGTCCTGCTCGTCCGCGCCCGGCGCGTCCCACACGTCCCAGCGCGCGCGGCGGAGGAACTCGCCCACCAGCTGCGCGCCGAAGACATGCTGCTCGCCGGGCAGCGCGACGCAGAGCGCGCGCGGGCCCGCCGGCGTGGCGGCGTCGCCGGCGGCGACGAATTCTTCGGAGAGGTCGTGGGCCAGCTTCTGCAGCCGATGCAGCGCCAACGTGACCTCGACGAAATCGCTGCGCTCGGATTCCCACAACAGGCCGAAGTGGCGCGCCGCCGGGCTCAGCAGGTCGAGGTAGAGCGATTCGGTGGGCACGCCGCGGGTCTGCAGGCGACGGAGGAAGGTCGACGCCGCGTCGAGATCGCCGCGCAGCACGATCCCCGTGAACTCGGTGATCTCGGCGGTGCTGGGACGGGTCGACTCGCCCGGCTCGGCGCAGTCGGCGGGCGCCGTGGCGGCATCATCGCGATGCGCCAGGACGAGGCGGGGGATGATCTGGGATTCTATGGCGCGCAGCAGCGCGCTCTGGCCTTCGTCGCCAGATTCGCGTTCGCGAGCGGATTCATCCGCCATGACCGACCCTCTCCCACCGGCTCGGAATCGAGATGTCCCGTGACCGGTGGGGGTAACCCCACCGACACCATCTCACATTTAGACCCGGGGCTGTCAATTGTCAATCTAGGTTGATGTAAAATCAGGTTGACACTATCAAGGTGTCGTTCTAGATTCCGGACTGGCTTTCCTGTGGCGCGAGCAGCCATGTCCCATGCCAGCCGGGCGTCCGCCGCCCGCCCCCTTTACACCCCCGAGGAGCGGGTCCGTCGGGACCGGTCGCCTTGGACCCTCGTGCAGGGCGTGCTCGCGCCGCTGCAGTTCCTCGCGTTCCTGGTCAGCCTCTGGCTGGTGCTGCACTTCCTGCGCACCGGCGAGGGCGCACAGGCCGCGACCGTCTCGGTGCTGGTCAAGACCGCCCTGCTCTACGCGATCATGGTCACCGGCGCCGTCTGGGAGCGGGAGGTGTTCGGCGTCTGGCTGTTCGCGCACAGCTTCTTCTGGGAGGACGTGGTGAGCATGGCGGTGATCGCGCTGCACACCGCGTATCTCTGGGCCTGGCTCACCGGCGCGCTCGACCTGCGGGCGCAGCTGCTGCTCGCGCTGGTCGCCTACGCGGCCTATGTCGTGAACGCGCTGCAGTTCTTCCTGAAGCTGCGCGCGGCCCGCCGGGCCGCCGCCCTGACGGACGCGCCGGCCGCCGCCGCGGCGGTGGACCTGGCCTCGCAGCCGCTCGGTTCCCGCTCATGAGCCGCCTCGCGCAATGGGCTTGGAACGCTCGGCTGCTGCCGTTCGCCGATGCGGCGAGCGACGATCTGCCGCTGCCGCGCTTGCTGCGGCTCGCGCTGTTCCAGGTCTCGGTCGGCATGGCGCTCGCGCTGCTGAACGGCACCCTCAACCGGGTGATGATCGTCGAGCTGCATGTGCCTGCATGGCTGGTGGCGACGATGGTGGCGCTGCCGCTGCTGTTCGCGCCGTTCCGCGCCTTCGTCGGCTTCCGCTCCGACCACCACCGCTCGGTGCTCGGCTGGCGTCGGGTGCCCTACATCTGGTTCGGCACGCTGCTGCAGTACGGCGGCCTCGCCATCATGCCGTTCGCGTTGATGGTGCTGAGCGGCACCGGCCAGGTGCAGCCGCCGCCCTGGCTCGGACCGACCGCCGCCGCCCTCGCCTTCCTGATGGTCGGCGCGGGGCTGCATGCGACACAGACCGCGGGGCTCGCGCTCGCCACGGACCTCGCCCCGACGCCGACGCGGCCGCGTGTGGTCGCGCTGATGTACGTCATGCTGCTCGTGGGCATGGTCGGCGGGTCGGTGGCCTTCGGATGGCTGCTCGGCGGCACCTACACGCACCTGCGCCTGATCCAGGTGATCCAGGGCGCCGCCGTCGTCACGCTGCTGCTCAACGTCGTGGCGCTCTGGCAGCAGGAGCCGCGCGACCGCGCTCGGGCGCAGGCGGCACCGGAGGCGGCGCCGCGGTTCGGGGCCGCCTGGCGCGACTTCACCGCGCCGGCCGCGACCCGCAGACTGTTGGCCGCGCTCGGGTTCGGCACGGCCGCCTTCAGCATGCAGGACGTGCTGCTGGAACCTTACGGCGGCGAGGTGCTCGGGATGCCGGTCGGCGCGACGAGCCTGCTCACCGCGCTCTACGCCGGCGGCGCGTTGGTCGCGTTCGGCCTCGCCTCACGCCGTCTCGGCCGCGGCGCCGACCCGCTGCGCGTCGCGGCGCAGGGCACCATGGTCGGTGTGCTCGGCTTCGTCGCGGTGGTGTTCGCCGATCCGCTGCATTCGGCGGCGCTGTTCCGCGCCGGCGCCGTACTGATCGGCTTCGGCGGCGGCCTGTTCTCGGTCGGCACGCTGCTCGCGGCGATGTCGCTGCGCGAGCGCGACAACGGCCTCGCGCTCGGCGCCTGGGGCGCCGTGCAGGCGACGGCCGGCGGCCTCGCCATCGCGGGCGGCGGCGCGGCCTGCGACGCCATCGGTGCGCTCGCCGCCCAGGGCGCGCTCGGCCCGGCGCTCGTCTCGCCGGCCACCGGCTACATGTTCGTCTACCACCTCGAGATCCTGCTGCTGTTCGCGGCGCTGGTCGCGATCGGCCCGTTGGTGCGCGCGCGCCGCGCGCCGGCGCCGTCGGGCGCGACGCCCGCAACGGCGCCGGCCGGGATCGGCCTCGCGGAGATGCCGGGGTGAGCGGGTTTTTCTTTGGGGGTCGTGATCAGTCCGTCCGAGTCTTGAAACAGGGAGAGCAGTGACATGGAATCCAATGCGTTCCTCGAATACGTCGACACCGCGCAGGTCGCGCTGTACGGCTTCTGGGCCTTCTTCTTCGGCCTCATCTGGTACCTGCACCGCGAGGACAAGCGCGAGGGCTATCCGCTCGACACGCACCGCGTCGACCGCGACGGCAACCCGGTGACCGTGGAGGGCCTGCCGCCGGTGCCCTGCCCGAAGACCTTCAAGCTGGCCGACGGCAGCACGGTCGAAGCGCCGCGCGCCAGCGCCGCTGACCGCCGTCCGATCGCGGCGCGGCAGGTGGGCTGGGACGACCGCTACGGCCCCGATGTGGGTGCGCCGCTCGACCCGACCGGCGATCCGATGAAGGACGGCGTCGGTCCCGCCGCCTACGCCGAGCGCGCCGACCAGCCGGAGCGCATGCTCGACGGCTCGCCGATGATCGTGCCGATGTCCTCGGTCAGCGGTTGGTCGGTCTCCAAGCGCGACCCCGACCCGCGCGGCATGACCGTGGTGGGCCTCGACGGCGCCTCAGCCGGCAGCGTCACGGAACTGTGGGTCGACAAGTCGGAACCGCAGATCCGCTACCTGCAGGTGGCACTCGAGGGCGGGCGCTCGGTGATGCTCCCCGCGGGCTTCGTGCGCTACGACGTCAAGGGCCGCAAGGTGAAGGTCGCCTCCATCACGGCGGCGCAGTTCGCCGGCGTGCCGGGCATCGCCCGCGGCGACCAGATCACCAAGCTCGAGGAGGACCGGATCATGGCCTACTTCGCGAGCGGACATCTCTACGCCGTACCGAGCCGCCTCGGTCCTTTGGTCTGACGTTTCCCGGGGGGGATGACGATGCGAACACCAGCGACCTTCGCCGAACACGACTCGGAACCGGTCCGGGGACTGCCCGGTCCGCTCCCGCCCGGTGAGACCCTGCTCTGGCAGGGCTCGCCGCGGTGGTGGTCGCTGGCGCTCGACGCCTACCGTGTGCGGGCGCTCGCGGTGTACTTCGCCGTCATCGTGCTGGCGCGCGGCGGTTGGCTGCTGGCCGACGGCGCGACGCCGGCGGCGGCGCTCGCCGGCTGCACCGGACCGGCGGCGTTCTCGCTCGTCTGTCTCGCCCTGCTCGTCGGCATCGCCGCGCTCTCCGCCCGCGGCACCGTCTACACGGTGACCTCGCGCCGCCTCGTCATCCGTCAGGGCATCGCCCTCTCCAGCACCCTCAACCTGCCGTTCTCGGTGCTGCGGTCGGCGGACCTGCGCGAGCGGCGCGACGGTACGGGCGACATCTCGCTCGAACTGCTGCCCGACCATCGCGTGTCCTATCTTTGGCTGTGGCCGCACGTGCGGCCGTGGCGCTGGACCCGCCCGCAGCCGATGCTGCGCAACCTGCCGGACGCGGAGACCGTGGGCTCGCTGCTCGCCCGTGCCTTCGCGGCCGCAGGCGGTCGCAGCGCCGTGCGGGTCGACGCCGCGCCCGACGCCCGCGTCCCGACGACGACGCCGGCGGGAGCCGCGCCGTGAGCGCCACCACGGCCGGCGGCATGCCCCGACACGCGTTGGTCGGGGCGTTGATGCTGGTCGTGGGCGCGATCCTGCTCGCCGCCTTCGGGCGCAGCGTCGGTGCCGAGTCGCCCACGGCACCGGTGGCCGTCGTCGCGTCGTACGACGTGCGCTTCGTCGACCGGCCTGACGGCTCGCTCGATGCCGTGCTCGCCGACGGGCGCCCGCTCGGCACGCTGAGCGTCGCCGAGTCCGGCTTCACGCGCGGCGTGATGCGCGGGTTCGCCCGCGGCCGCCGCCACGCCGGCATCGCCGCCGACGCGCCGTTCCGGCTCACCCGCCTCGCCGACGGCCGCTTCATCATGGAGGACCCCGGCCAGACCATGCGCGTCGAGCTCGACGTGTTCGGTTCGGCCAACGCCGCGATCCTGGCGCGCATCTGGCGCGCCGGCCACGCACTCGACGCGCGCGCCGCCGGGTGAGCGCCATGGCCATCGCGCTCACGGTGGCGCTGTGGTGGGGCTCGACCGGCCTCATCGCGCTGCTGGTGCGCCGCGGCCCGCGGCATTTCCCTGCCCTGCTCGCCGTCGCCTCGGTGGTCGCGGTGCTCGGACTCGCGGTGCTGGTGGTCCTGCGCGATGCCACCGATGCCGCGGGCGCCGTCGCCGCGTTCTGCGCCGCGCTCGCGCTCTGGGCCTGGATCGAGATCACCTTCCTCACCGGCGCCATCACCGGCCCCGTGCGCGCCCTGCCGCCCGGCATGCCGCGCCGCGGTTGGCGCCATGCGCTCGCCGCGTTGACCGCGATCCTGTGGCATGAGCTCGCCATCCTCACCGTGCTCGCGGCCGTCGCGCTGCTCGTCGCCGGCCATGCCAACGTCATCGGGCTCGGCACGCTGCTCGTGCTGTGGGCGCTGCGCAGCAGCGCCAAGCTCAACCTCTTCCTCGGCGTGCGCAACCTCGGCGAGGGTTTCCTGCCGACGCACCTCGCCCACCTGCTCGACCACCTGCACCGCCGTCCGATGAACGCGCTGCTGCCGTTCTCGGTGCTGCTCGGCGCGCTGCTCACCGCCTGGCTCGCGGGCCGCGCGCTCGCCGCGACGCTGCCGGTCGGGTCCACGGGCTACACCCTGCTCGCCACGCTCGCCGCCCTCGGTGTGCTCGAACATCTTCTGATGGTGCTGCCCGTCGCCCCGGAATCCCTCTGGGGCCTGCGCACCGCCAAGCCGCTGCATGCCGTCCGCTCGGGCGGCAACGCCAGCACGGAGAACCGCCATGACTGACCCCGCGACCTCCGACGGCCTCGCGCTGCTGCGCGCCATCGACTCCCCTGCGGATCTGCGCGCACTGCCGCCCGAACGGTTGCCGACGGTCGCCGACGGGCTGCGCGACTTCCTCGTCACGACCGTGGCGAAGAGCGGCGGCCACCTGGCCGCGGGCCTCGGCACGGTGGAGCTCACCATCGCGCTGCACTATCTCTACGATACGCCGCGCGACGCGCTGGTATGGGACGTCGGCCACCAGTGCTACCCGCACAAGGTGCTCACCGGCCGCCGCGACCAGCTGCCCGGCATCCGCCGCCGCGAGGGCCTCTCCGGATTCCTCAAGCGCGACGAGAGCCCCTACGACGCGTTCGGCGCCGGCCATTCGAGCACCTCGATCAGCGCCGCGCTCGGCATGGCCGCGGCGGCCCGCCGCCTCGGCGAGCCGTCACGCGCGGTCGCCATCATCGGCGACGGCGCGCTCACCGCCGGCCTCGCCTTCGAGGCGCTCGACCACGCCGGCGACACCGGCGAAGACCTGCTGGTGGTGCTCAACGACAACGGCATGTCGATCTCGGAGAACGTCGGGGCGCTGTCCCGGCACCTCGCGGCCCACGGTCGCGACCCGGTCGGCGATGTCGACGGTTTCTTCGGCGCGCTCGGCTTCGCCTACCGCGGCCCGATCGACGGCCACGACCTGCCGGCGCTGCTCGCCGAGATCGGCGCGCTGCGGGACCGCCCGGGACCGCGCCTGCTGCACGTGGTCACGCGCAAGGGCAAGGGTTACCCGCGCGCCGAGGCCGAGCCGATCAAGTACCACGGCGTCACGCCGTTCGATCCGTCGGTCGGCATCGTGGCCGGCAAACCGACCGCGCCGACCTACACGCAGGTGTTCGGCGATTGGCTCTGCGAACTCGCCGAGCGCGACCCGCGGATCGTCGTCATCACCCCGGCGATGCGCGAGGGGTCGGGCCTGGTCGCCTTCGCCAAGCGCTTCCCCGACCGCTACTTCGACGTGGGCATCGCTGAGCAGCACGCCGTCACCTTCGCGGCCGGTCTCGCCGCGCGCGGCCTGCGACCCGTGGTCGCGATCTACTCGACGTTCCTGCAGCGCGCCTACGACCAGCTCGTGCACGACGTCTGCCTGCAGGGCCTGCCGGTGACCTTCGCCATCGACCGCGCGGGGCTCGTCGGACCCGACGGCGCCACCCACAACGGCAGCCTCGACCTGTCCTTCCTGCGCTGCGTGCCCGGCATGACCGTCATGACCCCGTCCGACGCCGACCAGCTGCGCGCCATGCTGCGCACCGGCATCGACGCCGACGGCCCCTGCGCGATCCGCTATCCGCGGACCGCGGCCGCGGGGGAACCGCTCGCGCGCCGCGCGGCGCCGCCGCCCGTCGACGGCGAGGGCGTCGCCGACGGCGCAGGTGCGCTGCTGCCGCGGGCCGTACCGATCGGCCGCGGCGAACTGCAGCGGCGCGGGTCGGGCATCGCCCTGCTCGCCTTCGGCACCCTCGCCCATGCCGCGCACGAACTCGCCGAGATCATCGATGCGACGGTCATCGACATGCGTTTCGTGAAGCCGCTCGACGAGGCCCTGGTGCTCGAGGCCGCGGCGACGCACGAGCTCCTGGTCACGCTCGAGGAGAACGTGGTCGCGGGCGGCGCCGGCACCGCGGTGAGCGAGCTGCTCGCGGGCCGCGGCCGCGACGTGTCCGTGCTGCATCTCGGCCTGCCCGACCGGCCGCTCGAGCACGGCACGCGCGAGCAGTGCCTCGCCGACGCCGGACTCGACGTCCCCGGCATCTTCGACGCCATCGCCCGCCATGTCGCGCGGCTCACCGAGACCCGCGCCGCCAACGGCGTACGCCGTCCGCTGCGGCTGCGCGACAACCCGATGTTCAGCGGCGTGATGCGGCTGCTGACCCGCAGCCAGATGAGCTGAGTCGCCCCGCGCGGCGGCGGGGCGTGGCCGGCACGATGTGCGGGACGCGCCGCGTCAGCTCGCGGCGCGCAGGATCTCCGGCAGCCTGAACCGCGTGGTCTCGGCGAGGCCCGGCAGTTCGCGCACGGCGGTCGCGCCGAGCTCCTGCAACCGCACCAGTACGCCCTGCACGAGGTGCTCCGGTGTCGAGGCGCCCGCCGTGACACCGACGCGCTGGACGCCCGCGAGCCAAGCGGCGTCCAGGTCGGCAGCGGTCTCGAGCAGACGGGCCGGCACGCCGTGGTCCGCGGCGACCTCCTGCAGACGGTTCGCGTTCGAGCTGTTGCGCGAGCCGACCACCAGCACGAGATCGACCGAACGCGCCATGGTGCGCACCGCGCGCTGGCGGTTCAGCGTCGCGTAGCAGATGTCGTCGAGCCCGGGACCGACCACGTCCGGATAACGGGCCTCGAGCGCCTCGATGAGCACACGCGTGTCGTCGAGCGAGAGCGTGGTCTGCGTCACGTAGGCGACCGGTGTACCGGGCGTCATCGGCAAGGCGGCGATCTCCTCGAGCGTGCCCACCACATGCACCTCGCCCGCCACCGAGCCGCGGGTGCCCTCGACCTCCTCGTGCCCGGCGTGGCCGATCACCACGATGACGTGCCCGCGCTGCGAGTAACGCTGCGCCTGCAGATGCACCTTGGTGACGAGCGGACAGGTGGCGTCGATGACCCGCAGGCCGCGTGCGCGCGCCCGGTCGACCACGGCGGTCGCGACCCCGTGCGCGCTGAAGATGGTCAGCGCGCCGTGCGGGATGGCGTCGATGTCGTCCACGAACACCGCGCCACGGGAGGCGAGATCGTCCACCACGTGCTTGTTGTGGACGATCTCGTGGAACACGTAGACCGGTGCCCCGTAGGCCTCGAGCGCGCGCTCGGCGATCTCGATCGCCCGCGCCACACCGGCGCAGAACCCGCGCGGCTGTGCGAGCAAGGCCTCCATCGCCACAGGTCTCCCGTGCGTCCGGTCAGCCGGCCGCGGCCGGACCGGCCGGCACGGCTCTGGCCATCGGCGCCGCCGCGGCGGGCGCCGCGGCGTCGGAGGCCGCCGGCGCTGCAGCGGTCGCCGCAGCAGCGTCGGCCGCTGCCGCCGCGTCCGCGGGCGCTGCGACCGGCATCGGTTTGGCACCCTGCAGTTCCGGATACTCCTTGGCCATGCTCGCACCGTAGTACGGCTTGTTGGCGCCCTGATGGCAGGTCTGGCAGTTCACCTTCGCGACATCGCCGGTCGGTCCGAGCCGATGCTGCGGGAAGGTGTCGGTCAGCGGCACCATGTACTCGTTGTTGAGCGCGCGCGCCATGCGGATGCCGTACCACGCCGTCGAGCGTTGCGGCCTGCTCTCCTCCCAGCTCGCCCAAGCGCGCGAGTTGTGGCAGTGGGTGCAGTTCACGCCCAGCGACTCCGACATGTGCACCATCAGCGAGTAGGTCCACTCCGCCTGCTTGATCGAGTTGCGGTTGCCGGTCGGCAGCGCCGTCGGTCCGTTGACCCGGATCGGCATGTCGCCGAGCAGGAACGGGCTGTACGGGTCGTACGGCAGGCTCGAGTGCCCGATGGTGGTGATGCCGAGACCGGTCACCGCCGAGTTCTGGCCGGCGCGCGTGCCGACGAAGGCGTTCTCGCGGCCCGAACCCGGATCGACGAACCACACGTACGGCGGCACCGGCTGCCCGCGGTGGCAGGTATGGCAGGTGACGCCGGTCGCGGCGACATGCGACTTCCAGTTGCTGTTGATGTCGCGGGTCATCTGCAGCATGCGCCGCGCGACCTGGTACTGGTACTTGCTCTCGTCCGCGTAGTTCTCGTTGTTGTGGCAGTAGGTGCAGTTCTTCTCGTCGGCCGGGGCGACCCAGTCGACCATCGAGAGCATCACGCGCGTGAACTCGCCGACCGAGAGGTCCTTGAGCACCTGCACGTTCTGGTACACCTCGGAGGCGAGCGGCCCGCTGCCGTCCGCCGCCGGCTGCACCGGACCGACCTGGTTGGCCTCGACCAGCTTGGCCATGATGCGCGGGTTGACGTTCTGCTCCATCCCCGTGCCGCGGTAGCCGAGCTGCTCGGTCTTGATGGGCGGCCGCTCGCCGCAGGCGGTGAGGAGTCCGATCGCGGCGATCACCGCCGCGCTGTTGCGGATGATGTTTCTCATTGCGGGGCTCCCGGGAGCGTCGCCGGATCCGGCAACGGTTCGAAGGTGGTCGGATAGACCGGCGCGACGCCGTGCTTCACCGCCCACAGGTACCAGTTGTCGACCACGGTGCCGGTGAGCAGGATGCCGATGCCGCCCGTGAGCGTGCACAGCACCGCGAACCACCAGGCCCAGCGGTGGACCGACTCCATCGTGGCGTTGAACCCCATGGTCCAGCGCCAGAACAGCGCGGCGCGCTCCGCGGCGGTGCCGCGGTCGATCGACTGCTCGACCTCGCGCTCGCCGCCGAAGCGGCTCACCGCCATGATCGTGCCGGCGTGCATCGCGAACAGCAGCACCGACCCGTACAGGAACACGATCGACAGCGCGTGGAACGGGTTGTAGAGCAGGTTGCCGTAGCGCAGCGAGAACGCCGCGGTCCAGTCGAGGTGCGCGAAGATGCCGAAGGGCACCGCCTCCGACCAGCTGCCCATCAGCACCGGACGGATGAAGCCGAGCACCAGGAACAGCCAGATCGCCGAGGCGAAGGCCCAGGCGGTGTGCGTGCCGAGCTTCAGTCGCCGCGCCAGCATGTAGGTGCGGAACCACCACAGGATGACGGACGCCGTCAGGAAGAAGCCGGCCATCAGCCACCATCCGCCGTGCGCGAGCGGCGGCAGCCGCAGCCCGTACTCCGGCGCCGGCGGCTCGAGCGCGAGCCAGAACAGCTGCCGCACGAACTGCAGCGGGTTCCAGTTCACGGACGCCAGCATGTTCAGGCCGACGATCTCGAAGGCGATGATGAAGAACAGGATCGACAGCACGCCGGTCGTGCCGAGATAGAACGGCCCGATCTGCGCGTCGCCGAGCTTGCCCAGCCAGTAGCTGGCGCTGGCCTTGACGCCGCGCTTCCAGATGCCGGGCGGGTCATGCGGCACGCCGGGATAATGCGGCGCGTCGACCTGCACGCGGGTGAAGAGGTTTTGGTATTCAGCCATGGTCTTCTCCTCAGCTCCAGATCGGCAGGTTGAGCCACCAGGCCCACCAGTCCGTCCAGCTGCGTGTCCAGAAGGGTCCGCTCACCACGATGCAGATCGCGCTCCACACGCCCGCGTTGACCGCCAGCAGCAGGCCGAAGCGGTGGATGCCGAGCGTGCCGATCGAGTAGCCGATGTTGTCGCGGAAGAA
>JBBAPM010000021.1:0-37741 GCA_040400835.1 Steroidobacteraceae bacterium | reverse complement strand
TGGTGCTCGTGAACGGCAAGCGCCGCCACACCGCCGCGCTCGTCAACGTCAACGGGACCGTGGGCCGCGGCTCGGCCGCTGTCGACCTCAACACCATCCCGAACGTCGCCGTGCGCGGCATCGAGGTGCTGCGTGACGGCGCCTCCGCGCAGTACGGTTCCGACGCCATCGCCGGCGTCATCAACCTGCGCATGCGCGAGGACAGCTCGGGCGGCGAGCTCGGCGTGAGCTACGGCTGGCGCGACTCCACCTACAAGAACCTCACCGGCACGCCGCCGGCGGGCGCCACCTGGTCGGCCCCGGCCGTGCTGAAGCGCTCGCGCTCGGACGGTGAGACGCTGACCGTGTCGGGCTGGAAGGGTTTCGCGCTGGGCGACAGCGGGTTCCTGACCGTCTCCGCCGAGTACAAGGACGCCGAGCGCACCGAGCGCGGCGGTTGGGACTTCCGCTCGCAGTACGCGCGCACCTCGACCGGTGCCTTCGATCCGCGTGAGGCCACCTTCGACCGCTTCAGCCAGTGGTACGGCGAGCCCGAGCTCAAGCAGACCACGGTGTTCGTGAACGCCGGCATCGACGTCAACGACAACGCCGAGTTCTACGCCTCGGCCAGCTACCAGGACCGCTCGGCGGTGTCGGCGGGCTTCCAGCGCCTCGCCAACGACCCCTCGGGCCGCAACATCGCGTCCATCTATCCGGACGGCTTCCTGCCGCTGATCGCGCCGGACGTCACCGACTACGCGTTGTCGGCCGGCATGCGTTGGGGCCTCGGCGACTGGGACATGGATGCCTCGCTGGGCTACGGCTACAACGAGATGATGTTCACCATCCAGAACACCCTCAACCGTTCGCTCGGTCCCACCAGCAAGACCGTGTTCGACGCGGGCGGCTACGACTACGACCAGCTCGTGTTCAACCTCTCGGGCGTGCGCGGCGTCGAGGTCTCGGGCCTCGCCTCGCCGCTCAACGTCGCGATCGGCCTCGAGGCGCGTCGCGAGGGCTACAGCATCACCGCCGGTGAGCCGGACTCCTACCGCAACGGCGGCGCGCGCCTGCCGCTCGGCAGCCCGGGCTGCACCTCGCCCACCGCGGCCGACACGGCGGCGGGCGGCTGCCCGACGCCCTCGGGTGCGCAGGTGTTCCCGGGCTTCCGTCCGGCGAACGTCGTCGACAAGAGCCGCAACGCGGTCGGTGCCTACATCGACCTCGAGGCGAACATCACCGAGAAGTTCCTCGCCTCCGCGGCGATCCGCGCCGAGGATTACTCGGACTTCGGCAGCAACGTCTCGGGCAAGATCTCCGGCCGCTACGACATCGCTGACGGCTTCGCCATCCGCGGTTCGTACTCGACGGGCTTCCGCGCGCCGTCGCTGCAGCAGCAGTACTTCGCGACCACCTCGACGAACTTCATCAACGGCGTGCCGTTCGACATCACCACCTTCCCGGCGACGGACCCGGTGGCCGCTGCGCTCGGCGCCAAGCCGCTCGACTCGGAGGACTCCACCAACTTCTCGGTCGGTGCGGTGCTGCAGTTCGACCGTGCCTCGCTGACGATCGATGCCTACCGCATCGAGCTCGACAACCGCATCGTGCTCTCCGAGAACCTCACCTCGGTCGCGGTGCGCAACTTCCTCACCGCGCAGGGCTTCGTCGGCATCGGCGGCGGTCGCTTCTTCATCAACGGTGTCGACACCGTGACGAAGGGCGTGGATGTGGTGTTCAACTACCCGCTCGTCACCGACAGCGCGGGCCGGTTCGACATCACCGCCACCGCGAACTTCAACGAGACCGTGGTGACCAAGGTCCCGGCCACGCCGCAGCTGTCGGCGCTGTCCCCGGCGCCGATCCTGTTCGACCGCGGCAACCGCCTGACCTTCGAGCGCGGCACGCCGAAGGACAAGTACTCGCTGTCGGTCGCCTGGTCGCTCGGCGACTTCGGCCTCACCGCCCGTGCGACGCGCTACGGTGAGGTGCTCTCGCCGCAGAACGCGCCGACGGTCACCGCCCCGGACTTCCTGATGACGCCCAAGACGCTGGTGGACCTCGAGGCCCGCTACGCCTTCGGCGAGCACTTCAAGTTCGCGGTCGGCGCCGACAACGTCCTCGACGAGTACCCGGATCCGCTGCCGCCGGGCCTCAACACCACGGGTGCGACCTCGTTCTCGAACCTCGCGCCCTTCGGTCGTTCGGGCCGCTATGTCTACGGACGCGTGACCTTCGCGTTCTGATCCGGTGAAGTCCACGCCGGTGGCCCCGGAGGTCGTGCTGCTGCACGGCTTCACGGGGCCTACCGAGGACATCGTCGCGGCGGTCGAGGTCATCTCGGCCGCCGCGTCGTTTCGGCACCTCAAAACCCCTGGCGGGCGGCCCATGTCCGCCGCCATGACCAACTGCGGCGCGCTCGGCTGGGTGAGCGACGCGCGCGGTTACCGCTACGAAGCCTGCGATCCGCTGACCGGACGCCCCTGGCCCGCGATGCCCGGGATCTTCCGCGACCTCGCGCAGCGCGCCGCCGCGGCCGCCGGCTGGCCCGGCTTCGACCCCGACACCTGCCTCGTCAACCGCTATGTGCCGGGCGCGCGCATGGGCGCACACCGTGATGCCGACGAGCGCGACTTCAGCCAGCCCATCGTGTCGGTGACGCTCGGCGCCGCGGCGGTGTTCTTCTGGTACGGTGCGCGCCGAGCCGGCACGCCGCTGCGCGTGCGGCTCGAGCCGGGTGATGTGCTGGTGTGGGGCGGCGCTGCGCGCCGCGGCTACCACGGCGTGGGACCGCCGCTCGTGGCCGAGGCCGCGCAGGGCGATCTTTGGAGCGCCCCCGCCCGAGGGGCCGCTACAGCTGCCCCCGTGCGCATCAACCTCACCTTCCGCAAGGCGGGGTAGGGCGGCGCTGGGCCCGCGGCGCGTCAGCCGGTCTTCAGCTCTTCGCGAAGGATCCGGCGCAGTTCGCCGGCCGTGATCGGCCGGTCATCGCGTGCCGATGCGATCCCGCGGGGCAGGTGCTGCCGCAAGGTCTCGTTGATGAGGGTCTGGTAGCCGGTGCCCGCACGGTCGCCGCGCGAGCGGAAGTGGGCGAGGATGTCGTCGTCCAGCATGATGGTGATACGGGTCTTGCCGGGGGCCGCAAGCACCGCGCCGCGCCGCGCACCTTTGAAGTCATAGTTCTTCCGCATGGTATCTCCCCGCTTCGCCGCGGCTGGCCTTCCTCGCCGAGATGATCCGGACCCGGTCGCCCCGCGGCGTATGGGCGACGACCAGCACCCGGCCGAGCGCATCGGTTCCCAGCGTCACGAACCGGGGCTCTTCCACGGCATCCGGATCCTCGCGGGTCAAAGCCCTCGGGTCGCGCAACGCCGCTTCGGCATCACCGAACGAGACGCCATGCCGAAGCAGGTTGCGCGCCGCCTTGGTCGCATCGAACTCGACGGCAGCGAAGATGATATGCATATGTTATGCATATAATCAACTCCGTCGTCGCCCGGCAACGCGACTATCCGGCGTGTTCGTCGAGAAATGCGTTAGACAAGCACCCGCTCGATGCCGCCGTCGTTGGCGCGCGCGACATAGTCGCGCATCCAGTGCTCGCCGAGCACATGGCGCGCGATCTCCACCACGATGTAATCGGCCTCCATCGCGGTGTCGTCGCTGTAGCGCGCGAGGCCCTGCAGGCAGGACGGGCAGGAGGTGAGCACCTTGACGGGACCCGCGAAGCCGTCGGCGCGCACCGCGTCCGCGCCCTTCTGCATCTCCTGCGCCTTGCGGAAGCGCACCTGGGTGGAGATGTCGGGCCGCGTCACGGCGAAGGTGCCGGACTCGCCGCAGCAGCGGGCGTTGTCGGCGATCCTGCCGTTCGCGGCCGAGTTCATCAGCTGGTTCACGACCTTCAAAGGTTCGTGCTGCTTCATCGGCGAGTGGCAGGGGTCGTGGTAGACATAGCGCGTGCCGGTCACGCCCTCGATCTGTACGCCTTTCTCCATCAGGAACTCGTGGATGTCGACGATGCGGCAGCCGGGGAAGATCTTGTCGAACTCGTAGCCCTGCAGCTGGTCGTAGCAGGTGCCGCAGCTCACCACCACGGTCTTGATGTCGAGGTAGTTGAGGGTGTTGGCGACGCGGTGGAAGAGCACGCGGTTGTCGGTGATCATCTTCTCGGCCTTGTCGAAGTCGCCCGAGCCGCGTTGCGGGTAGCCGCAGCAGAGATAACCGGGCGGCAGCACGGTCTGCACGCCGACATGCCACAGCATCGCCTGCGTCGCGAGCCCCACCTGCGAGAAGAGCCGTTCCGAGCCGCAGCCCGGGAAGTAGAACACCGCCTCGGCGTCCGACGAGGTGGCGCGCGGGTCGCGGATCACCGGCACATGGTCCTTGTCCTCGATGTCGAGCAGTGCGCGCGCGGTCTTCTTCGGCACGCCCGTCGGCATGCGGCGGTTGACGAAGTGCACCACCTGCTCGCGCACCGGCGGCTTGCCGACGGTGGCGGGCGGCGCGGCGAGCTGCGGCTTGGCGAAGGCCTTCAGCAGGCCGTGGCCGAGCCGCTGCGCCTTGAAGCCCCAGTCGATGAGACCCTTGCGCAGCAGCGTGATCCTCTCCGGGCTGGTGGCGTTCAGGAACGCCATCGAGGCCGCCGCGCCCGGGTTGAAGCGCTTCTTGCCCATGCGGCGCAGCAGGTCGCGCATCGCCATCGAGACCTCGCCGAAGTCGATGTCGACCGGGCAGGGCCTCTCGCACTTGTGGCACACGGTGCAGTGGTCGGCGACGTCGCCGAACTCCTCCCAGTGCCGGATCGACACGCCGCGGCGCGTCTGCTCCTCGTACAGGAAGGCCTCGATCAGCAGCGAGGTGGCGAGGATCTTGTCGCGCGGGCTGTAGAAGAGGTTGGCACGCGGCACATGCGTCGCGCACACGGGCTTGCACTTGCCGCAGCGCAGGCAGTCCTTGATGGCGCCCGAGATGGTGCCGATGTCCGACTGCTGCATGATGAGCGATTCGTGCCCGAGCAGGTTGAAGCTCGGCGTATAGGCGCGCGACAGGTCGCCGCCCGGCAGCAGCTTGCCCTTGTTGAAGCGGCCCTCGGGGTCGATGCGCTGCTTGTAGGCGCGCAGGTCCGCGGTCTCGTCCTCGGTCAGGAACTCGAGCTTGGTGATGCCGATGCCGTGCTCGCCGGAGATGACCCCGCCGAGTTCGCGCGCGATGCGCATGATGCGCGCCACGGCGGCGTTCGCCTCCTGCAGCATCAGGTAGTCGTCGGAGTTCACCGGGATGTTGGTGTGGACGTTGCCGTCGCCGGCGTGCATGTGCAGCGCCACCCAGACGCGGCCCTTGAGCACCCGCTGGTGGATCGCCGCCATCTCGGCGCGGATGGGCGCGTAGGCGTCGCCCGCGAACACCGCCGACAGCGGGTCGCGCAGCTCGCGCTTCCAGGAGACGCGCAGCGTGCGGTCCTGCAGCCCGCGGAACACCGCGGGGTCATCGAGCCGGTGCCGGAGGTCCGACCAGCGGTCGCGCACCTCGACCACCAGCTGCCGCGCTTGCGCCGGACGGTCGCCGAGCATCTCCTCGCGCGACAGCGCGTCGAGCTCGGCGTCGCCGGTCTTGCCGGGCTTGAGCGGGCCGCGCAGGAACTCCTCGAGCGCATCGGCGAGCCGCAGCTTGTTCGCGATCGAGAGCTCGATGTTGATGCGCTCGATGGCGTCGGTGTAGTCGCCGAGCCGCGGCAGCGGGATGACCACGTCCTCGTTGATCTTGAAGGCGTTGGTGTGCTTGGCGATGGCCGCGGTGCGCGCACGGTCGAGCCAGAACTTCTTGCGCGCCTCGGCGCCGACCGCGATGAAGCCCTCGCCGGCGCGGGCGTTGGCGACCCGCACGGTCTCGCTCGCGGCGCGCGCCACCGCGGTCTCGTCGTCGCCGACGATGTCGCCGATCAGCACCATCTTGGGCAGCAGCGCGCGTTTGCTCTTGGTGACGTAGCCGACGGCCTTGAGGTAGCGCTCGTCGAGGTGCTCGAGGCCCGCGAGCTTCACGCCGTCGGCGCGGTCCGCGGCCTCGAGGCGGCCGATGATCTCGACGATCGACGGGATGGCCTCGCGCGCCTCGCCGAAGAACTCGAGGCATACGGTGCGGATGTGCCGCGGCATGCGGTGCACGACCCAGCGCGCGGCGGTGATGAGGCCGTCGCAGCCTTCCTTCTGCACACCGGGCAGGCCGCCCAGGAACTTGTCGGTGACGTCCTTGCCGAGCCCCGCCTTGCGGAACGCGGCGCCCGGCATGGTGAGCGTCTCGGTGCGCAGCGTGCGCGCGGTGGCGGCCGGGGCGCGGCCGTCCTTCCAGGTGAGGCGCCAGACCACCTCGGGCGCGTCGTGGATCTTGCCGAGGTTGTGGCCGATGCGCTCGACCTCGAGCCAGTCGCCCTGCGGGTCGACCATGCGCCACCAGGCGAGGTTGTCGACCGCGGTGCCCCACAGCACGGCCTTCTTGCCGCCGGCGTTCATCGCGACGTTGCCGCCGACGCAGCAGGCGTCCATCGAGGTCGGGTCGACCGCGAACACGAAGCCCGCGCGCTCGGCGGCGTCGGCGACGCGCTTCGTCACCACCCCCGCCTCGGAGTACACGGTCGGCACGGTGCGGCCCGCGGCGATGCCCGGCAGCGCGAGGTGCTCGACCTCGGTGACGCGCTCGAGCTTCTCGGTGTTGATGACCGCGGAGAGGGGCGTCAGGGGGATCGCGCCGCCCGTGTAGCCCGTGCCGCCGCCGCGCGGCACGATGCTGAGTCCGAGCTCGATGCAGGCCCGCACGAGGCCCGGGATCTCGTCCTCGGCGTCCGGATAGAGCACGACGAAGGGGTGCTCGACGCGCCAGTCGGTGGCGTCGGTGACGTGCGCGACGCGGGCCGCGGCGTCGAAGCGCACCGCATCGCCGCGCACATGGCGGCCGAGCAGACGGCGCGCGCGGTCGCGGAGCTTGCGGGTGCGCTCGAAGGCGGCCGCGAATCCCTCGACCGCGCGCCGGCCGGCGGTGAGCAGTTCGCCGACCTTGCGGTCGCGTTCGCGGTCGGCGGCGCTACCGTCGGCCGAGCGGCGCTTGTCGATCTCGCCCAAGCGGTGCTCGAGCGCCTCGATGAGCAGACGCCGACGGCGCGGGTTCTCGAGCAGGTCGTCCTCGAGGTAGGGGTTGCGCTGCACGGCCCAGATGTCGCCGAGCACCTCGTAGAGCATGCGCGCGGATCGGCCGGTACGGCGCTCGCCGCGCAGCTCGTCGAGCAGCGCCCAGGCATCGGCGCCGAGCAGCCGGATGACGATCTCGCGGTCGGAGTACGAGGTGTAGTTGTACGGGATCTCGCGGATGCGCGGCGCGGCGCTCTCCGGCGGGGCGAACAACGGCAGATCAGAGGCAAGGGCGTTCATCAGGGGTCTTAGGGCAGGGCATCCGTGCTGGAGCGCCATTCTCCCACCGTTGCCCTATCATTTGGGGCCATGAGCAGCCCCATGCCCCTCGATTTCGACCCACGCCACCCGCAGGCGGCGCAGATGGCGGACCCCGCCATGCTGCGCACCCCGCGTTTCCAGACCGAGGCCACCTGGCCACAGGAGTCGCGGCTGCTGGCCCGCTACGCGCTGCCGGCCGGCGCGCGCTTGCTCGATCTCGGCTGCGGCTCGGGGGAGTTCGTCCGGAGGCTCGCAGAAGCCTTCCCGGGCGCCGGGTCCATCACCGGGGTCGACGTGCTGCCCGGGATGCTGCGGGCCGCGGAGGCGCTCTGCGGCGCCGCCGCGGGCGGCGGCGCAGCGGGTGCCGTCGGCGCTGCGCCGCGGCCGCGGCTGGTCTTCGAGGAGGGCGATGCCACGGGGCTGCGCTTCCCGGACGCGCATTTCGACTTCGTGGCGCTGCGCCACCTCACCCAGCTGCTCCCCGATCCCGAGGCCGTGCTCGCCGAGTGCCGCCGCGTGCTGCGTCCCGGCGGTTGGCTGCATGTGGTCTCCGAGGACTACGGGATGCTGCATTTCCCGGTCCGCGACGGGCTCGATCCCGACCGTCTCTGGCACATGGATGTCGTCGAGCACACCCGCCACACCGGCACCGATGCGCGCATCGGGCGGCGTACGCTGCCGATGCTGCGCGCGCTCGGTTTCGAGCACGTGAGCGTCCAGTACCTCGTGCTCGACACCGAGCGCGTGCCGCGCGAGGTGCTCGCGGGCATCATCGAGTCCTGGCGCGACGGCTACGCCGCGGTGCTCGCGCAGTCCTCCGGCACGCCGTTGCCCGAGGTGCGCGCGCTCTTCGACGCCGCGCTCGCCACGCTCCGCGACCCCGAAGGCTATGCCGTGTGGCAGCTGCCGGTGGTCGCGGGCCGCAAGCCCGCGCACGGCGCCGGAGCGGCGCCATGAGCGGCGACGCTGCGCCTCGCGTGCCGGGCAGCTTTGCGCTGCAGCCGCACCCGAAGACGCCGGTACCGCCCGGTTGGCGCGTCGATGTCGCCACTCGCTGGTCGGCGCGCGGCCTCGTCGCCGAGTACACGCTCGCCGTGCCCGCGGGGCGGCTCGCGCTGGCGCCGCGCAGCGTCTCGCCCGCCGCGCGCGACTTCCTCTGGAAGCGCACCTGCGGCGAGCTCTTCGTCGGCGTGCGCGGCGAGCCGGGCTACATCGAGTTCAACTTCTCGCCTTCGGGCGACTGGGCGTCCTATGCCTTCGACGGCTACCGTGAGAACGGCCGCGACCGACCGTGGCGCGGGCCGCAGCCCGAGGTGCGCATCGTGCCGGGCGAGGGCGCGACGCGCATCGTCGCCACCGTGCCGCACGAGGCCTTCCGTTGCCTGCTGCGCGACGAGGTGATGCCGCCGCTCGAGGCCGCCTTCACGCTGGTGCTCGAGGACCGGTCGGGCGCGCTCAGCTTCTGGTCGATCGCGCATCCGCGTGCCGAGCCCGAGTTCCACGACCGCGCGGGCTTCGTCGCCGACTTCACGGTGACGGAATGAGCGGCATCGCGCCCGCCGGCATCGCCTTCGGCATCGACCGGCTGCTCGCCGACCCGGCGCTGCGGGCGCCGCTCATGGGCAAGCGCCTCGGTCTGCTCGCGCACCCGGCCTCCATGACCGAGGTCGGCGCGGGTGCGGGCGCGGGTGCGGGCGTGGGCGCGGGTGCGGGCGTGGGCGGCTGGCGGCATTCTTTGGATGCGTTGGCCGCGACGCCCGGTCTGCGCGTCACCGCCGCCTTCGGTCCGCAGCACGGCCTGCGCGGCGACAAGCAGGACAACATGGTCGAGTCGGCGGATTTCCTCGATCCCGCGCTCGGCATCCCGGTGTTCAGCCTGTACGGCGAGGTGCGACGCCCCACCGACGCCATGCTCGCGCACTGCGACGCGCTGCTCGTCGACCTGCAGGACCTCGGCTGCCGCATCTACACCTTCATCACGACGCTCCGCTATGTGCTCGAGGAGTGCGGTCGGCTCGGCAAGGCGGTGTGGGTGCTCGACCGGCCGAACCCGGCGGGCCGTCCGGTGGAGGGCCTCGCGCTGCGCAACGGCTGGGAGAGCTTCGTCGGCGCGGGTCCGATGCCGATGCGCCACGGCCTCACCATGGGCGAGATGGCGCGCTGGTTCGTGCGCGAGTTCCGCATCGACGTCGAGCTCGTGACCGTGCCGATGCAGGGCTGGTCGCCCGATGCCGCGCCCGGCTACGGCTGGCCGCTGGGCGAGCGCAGCTGGATCAACCCCAGCCCCAACGCACCGAACCTCTCGATGGCGCGCGCCTACGCGGGCACGGTGATGCTCGAAGGCACCACGCTCTCCGAGGGCCGCGGCACGACACGGCCTTTGGAGCTCTTCGGCGCGCCGGACCTCGACGCCGCCGCCGTGCTGCGCAAGATGTCGGCGCTCGCGCCGGAGTGGCTCGCGGGCTGCCGCCTGCGCGAGTGCTGGTTCGAGCCGACCTTCCACAAGCACGCGGGCAAGCTCTGCCACGGCCTGCAGATCCACCTCGACGACCCGCGCTACGACCACGCGCGCTTCCGGCCGTGGCGGCTGCAGGCGCTCGCCTTCAAGGCGATCCGCGCACTGCGCCCGGACTATCCGCTGTGGCGCGACTTCCCCTATGAATACGAGCGCGACCGGCTCGCCATCGACCTCATCAACGGCGGTCCGTCACTGCGCGGATGGGTCGATGACCCCCGCGCGCTGCCCGGCGACCTCGACGCCGCCGCCCGCGCCGACGAGGCGGCGTGGCGGGCGGCCACGGCCGACCTGCGGGCTGCGTACAACCCCTGATGCCGTGACGGGGGGAACCCGGGCACGCTAGCATGGTCGAAATCTGCGCAGGCCCCCGTAAGGCCCGCTACGGGGGCTGCCCCGGATGGGAGACGACCGATGAGCACGACGCCCGATACCGACCGCATCCTCGACGATCTTCGCCGCGTCGTCGACGACGCCGAATCTTTGCTCCGCGAGACCTCGGGTCTGGTGGGCGAGCGGGCCGCGGAGGCGCGTGATCGCGCCGCCGATTCCGTGCGCGCCGCCCGCGAGCGTCTCTCCGGGCTCGAGGAGGAACTGATCGACCGCGCGCGCGACGCGGCGCAGGGCACCGAGGACTACGTGCGACGCAACCCCTGGCAGGCGGTGGGCATCGCCGCAGGCGTCGGGCTGCTGCTCGGCGTGCTCATCAGCCGCCGCTGACCCGCATGTTCGAATCCCTGCGCCAGCTGCTCGCGCAGCTGCTGGCCCTGCTGCAAGTGCGCGTCGAGCTGCTCACCACGGAACTGTCCGGCGAGATCCGCCGCATCGCCGTGGTGCTCGTCTGGGCGGCGGTGGCGCTGCTGTTCGGTGCGCTCGCGATGCTGATGGTCACCGTCACCATCATCATCGCGCTCTGGGAGCAGCACCGCGTGCTCGCGGCGGCGCTGATCACGCTCGGGTTCTTCCTGGTGGCGGCGTTGGCGCTGTGGCAGGTGCTGCGCCGCGTGCGCGGCCGCAAGCCGCTGCTGGCCGCCAGCCTCGAGGAGCTGCGGCGCGACCGCGCCGCGATCGACGCCGCCGCGCAGCCGCGTGCGACCGACCGCGATATCCGTGACATCCGTGATGTCCGTGACGAGGGAGGCCTGCGATGACCTCAGGTGAACGCGACGACGACCGCCGTACGGCGGAGCTGATCATGAAGAGCCGTCGCCTGCGCGAGGACATCGCGCGCACCGGCTCGGAGGTCACCGGCCGGCTCGGCGGCTCGCAACCGGCGTTGCGCGCGGCGCGCGCGCTGACCAGCGCGCCGGTGCTGCTCGCGGCCGGCGCGGCCTTGCTGGTGTTCTCGGGCCCACGACGGGCCCTGCAACTGGCGAGCCGCGGTCTGGTGGCGGTCAACCTCGCGCGCCGCGTGCTGGGCGCGCTGGGGCCGGGGCGCACGCACCGCGGACCCTGACGGTCGACGACGCGGCGGGGCCGCTGCCCCGACGGTCAGTGGCCGAGGCGACGGCCGCGGTTGGAGCTCGCGAGGCGCAGCGACAGACGCAGCGAGAACGCCTTGAAGGTGACGGCGGCCACCGAGCGGTTCAGGGCCTTGGCGACCTTCGCCGTCGGCATCTTGCCGGCGAGTTTGCGCAGCTTCTTCTCTTCGGCGGGCGTCCAGGGCGTGAAGTTGCGCGAGCCCTTGCGGGGCTTGCGGGTGCTGCGGGCGGTCTTCTTGGCCATTTTTTTCGGTCCTTCCTTCGGTGCGCGTGGTACGCGCTGATCGACTCTCCGAGGCGCAAGTATAGACGAGCGCGACGCGTCCTTCGTTGCAATATTGTTCTGCAGAGCGCAGTTATCGTTGAAAATTCATGGAAGGGTCGCTCCGGGCGCGCCGCCGGACGCACCGCCGCGCGGCCGTCCGGCGGATCCGTTCGCCGTGCCCCGCTGCGTCACTTGGCCGGGGGCATGAACCCGCGCTTGCGCATCAGCGCGTCGATCTGCGGATCGCGGCCGCGGAACGCGCGGTAACCGTCCGCCGGGTCCACGGTGTTGCCCACCGAGAACACGTGGTCGCGCAGCCGCTCCGCCATGTCGCGGTCCCATGCACCTTGGCCCGCGGTGAACGCCTCCCAGGCGTCGGCGGTCAGCGTGTCCGACCAAAGATAGCTGTAATAGCCTGCGGAATAGCCGTCGCCCGAGAAGATGTGGCCGAACTGCGGCGTGCGGTGGCGCATCACGATCTCGCGCGGCATGCCGAGGGCGGCCAGCGTCCCGCGCTCGAACCGGTCGGCGTCGATGCGCTCGTCCGGCGTGGCGGCGAGGTGCAGCTTCATGTCGACCAGCGCGCCCGCCAGGTACTCGACGGTGGCGAAGCCCTGGTTGAAGTTCTTGGCGCGCTCGACCTTGTCGACGAGCTCGGCTGGAATCGGCTCGCCGGTCTCGTGGTGCACCGCGTAGCGCTCGAGGATCTCCTGGGTCGGCAGCCAGTGCTCGAGCAGCTGCGAGGGGAACTCCACATAATCCCGCGCCACGTTGGTGCCCGACAAAGACGGATAGTTGACGTCGGAAGCCAGGCCGTGCAGCGCGTGGCCGAACTCGTGGAACAGCGTCACGGCGTCGTCCCAGCTGATGAGCACGGGCTCGCCGGGCTTGCCCTTCACGAAGTTGCTGTTGTTCGAGACGAGGGTGGTGACCTCGCCGTCGAAGCGCTCCTGGTCACGGTAGGCGTTCATCCACGCGCCCGACTGCTTGCCGACGCGCGCGTAGGGGTCGAAGTACCAGAGGCCGACATGGCGTCCGGCGAGGTCGCTGACCTCCCACACGGCGACATCCGGGTGGTAGACCGGCACCGCGCCCGGCGTCAGCGGCTTGAAGACCAGCCCGAACAGCTCCTTCGCCACGTGGAACATGCCCTCGCGCAGCCTGTCGAGCTGCAGGTAGGGCTTCAGCTGGTCGGAGTCGAGGTCGTACTTCGCCTTGCGGACCTTCTCGGCGTAGAAGCGGTAGTCCCAGGGTTCGATCGTGATCCTCGCGCCCTCGGCGTCGGCGACCTCCTGCATGTCGGCGACCTCTTCTCGCACGCGCGCCACGGCGGGCTTCCAGACGGCCTCCATGAGCTCCATCGCGCGCTCCGGGGTGCGCGCCATGGTGTTCTCTAGCCGCCAGTGCGCGTGCGTCGCATGGCCGAGCAGCCGGGCGCGCTCGGCGCGCAGCTGCAGGACCTCGCCGATGATGGCGTTGTTGTCGCGCGCATCGCCGTTGTCGCCGCGGTTCACGAACTCGCGCCACACCTTCTCGCGCAGGTCGCGCCGCGTGGAGCAGGTGAGGAAGGGCTCGACCGAGGAGCGCGTGTTGGCGACCACCCACTTGCCCTTCTGCCCGCGGCGCTCGGCGTCGCCGGCGTAGCCGGCGCGCAGCGAATCGGGCAGCCCCGCGAGCTCGGCCTCGCCGGCGAGCACGGTGTAGCGGCTGCCCTCATCGCCGAGCAGGTTCTGGCTGAAGCGCGTGAAGAGTCCGGCCAGCGACTGGTTGATGGCGGCGAGCCGCTGCTTGGCGGCCGGGTCGAGTTTGGCGCCGGCGCGCACGAAGTCGGTGTAGGTGAGCCAGGTGAGGCGCTGCTGCTCGGGCGTCAGGCCCGAGGTGGTGTGCGTCCCGTAGACCGCGGCGATGCGCTCGAAGAGCTTCCCGTTCTGGGTGATGCGGTCGCGGAATGCGGCGAGCTTGGGCTCCATGTCGCGCTCGACGGCCTGCACGGCATCGTCGCTCAGCGTCGCGCCGTAGATGCCGTAGACCGTGCCGACGCGGCCGAGGGTGCGGCCCGCGCGCTGCATGGCGGCGAGGGTGTTCTCGAAGCTGGGCAGCGCCGGATCGTCGGCGATGCGCTGCAGCTCGGCCAGATGCTCGGTCATGCCGGCCTCCAGCGCGGGCGCGAGCAGCGCCGGCGAGGCCTCGTCGAACGGCGGTACGCCGCCGTAGGGTCCGGCCCACGGTGCGAGCAGCGGATTCGACGGGGCGGCGGAGGCGGAGGTGGAGGCGACGGCGGCGGTGATGGAGGCGATGGTCATGGCGAGGAGCGCCGCGAGGCGCATGGTGGCGGGTCCGGTCGAGACGGACGGGCCGCGGAGGATATCAGCCGACGTCAGTCGGCGCCGAGGTCGAGCCGCTCCGTGGCGGGCAGGCAATGCATGCCGAGCGGTGCGTCGCGGCCCCGGATCTGCAGCGGCGGGAGTTCGAGGATCTCGAGCCCCAAGCCGTCGATGCCCGGCGCGCGCCGTACGGCCTCGGAGAACAGCGCCTCGCCGGAGCGGGCGCGCTGGCAGAGGCGCGCGGCGATGTTGACGGTGTCGCCCACCACCGTGTCGTGGCGGAACGACGGCGGGCCGATCGGGCCTGCGATCACCGGGCCCATGTGGATGCCGATGCCGAGGCCCGTGACGACGCCGTGGCGCGCCTGCCAGTCGGCCGACATGGCCTTCCAGGCGTCGAGCATGCCGCGCGCGGCGCGCAGCGCCTGCGGCGCAGGCCCCGTGGCCGCGTGCGCCTCGCGCGGCGCACGGTCAAGCCCGAAGGCCGCGAGCACCCCGTCGCCCGCCATGTTGCAGGGCCGGCCGCCGTGCGCCGTCGTCAGGTCCGCCACCATCGCGAAGTAGCCCTCGAGCAGGCGTACGACCTCGTGCTCGCCGAGCTGCGCCGAGGCACGCGTGAAGCCGCGCATGTCGACGAACATCACCGCGCAGCCGTCGATCTGGCGCGGTGAGTTCATGCCGACCGCTGCAGCGGTTCGCTGTCGGCGTAGCCGGTCTCGGCGTCGAGCGCCACATGCAGCCCGACCAGCGTCTCCTGTACGCGCAGCCGCAGGGCCTCGAGCTCCTCGGGCGAGAGCTTCGCGGGCACGGGGATGGGGTCGGCGGCGCGCACCGCGACCGTGGCGCCCCACTTGGGGATCACGGTGCGGTCCCAGGAGCGGTCCCAGCGCCAGCAATGCGGGGTGGAGCCGGCCACCGGCAGCAGCACGCTGCCCGTCTTCTGCGCGAGCGTGATGATGCCGAGCTGTGCGATGCCGCGCGGCCCGCGCGAACCGTCGATGGCGAGGCAGGAGTTGAGCCCGCGGTCCTCGCGCTGCGCCTTGATCATCTCGACGAGCGCGCGTGCGCCGCCCTTGCCGGACGAGCCGCGCGCGACGCGGAAACCGAGGCCCTCTTCGATGCGGGCCATCGCCTCGCCGTCGCGGCTCTGCGAGCACATGAGCATCCAGCGGCCCTGCTCGGGGAGGCTGAAGTAATGCATCAGCGCGAAGGTGCGCGAATGCAGGAACGCGCCGACCACCGGCTGCCCCGCGGCCATGCACTCCTGCAGCACCTGCATGTTGTCGGGGCGGTAGGTCCAGGAGCGCCCGAGCGCCCGATAGGCGCGCCAGCCGAAGGGCGGCAACATCTTGTGCAGCACGAAGCGCCGCACCGGCTTGCGCGGCCGCGGCGCGGCGGCCGCCGGGGGTGTCGTGTCCGGCCCGCTCACGCCTCGCCCGTGCCGCGACCCTTGCGGCCGCCCGTCGCGTGCGCGTCGGCGAACGCGCCGCTCGCCATCGCGCCCGCGATCGCGAGCTCGCCGGCGAGCGCCGTCACCGCGCAGATCTCCGCGAACTTCGCCGCCGTGCCGGGGCCCGTGCAGCCGAGCATCGCGAGGCACTCGCGCGCGGTCGGCAGGAAGGTGCCGCCGCCCACCGTGCCGACGATGAGGTTCGGCAGCGTCACCGAGGCGTAGAGGTCGCCGGCCGCATCGACCTCGATGCGGGTCAGCGAAGTGGTGGCCTCCGAGACGCAGGCGGCGTCCTGACCGCAGGCGATGAACAGCGCCGCGACGGCGTTGGCGACGTTGCCTTGCACGCCGATGGCGCCGGTCTGGATCGAGCCGGCGGTCGCCTGCTGCCAGGCGCGCGCCATCGCCGCGGGATCGGCGCGCCAGTAACGGTTGAGCGTGCGCGCGGGCAGCACGACCTCGGCCGAGGCGTTGCGGCCGCGCGAACCGAGGAAGGCCTGCGCCGAGGCGCGCTTGTCGCCCGAGAGCACCGACTCCACGAGCCAGCTCGTGGGCGCGTGCGGCATGCGCGGCAGCAGCATCGCGCACACCGCCTGCGTGGCGAGCGTCACCATGTTCTGACCGGCGGCGTCGCCGGTCGCGTACTCGAGCATGAGATAGACGGTGTTGCCGACCAACGAGGTGCGCACGCCCTGCAGGCGGCAGTAGCGCGAGGTGCCGGCGGCGGCCTGCTGCATGGGCAGGAACTGCGTCGGCAGCCAGGCGGCCATGATCGACGCGACCGAGAGGTCGGCGAAGGCGAAGCAGGGCGCGCGGCCGACGAGCTGGCGGCTGCAGGCGGCGCGGGCGCCGCCGGCGCGGTTGATGGCGTTGAAGGCGTGCTGGTACGAGGCGACCAGCGTGCCCTCGGAGGTGGCGAGCGGCACGATGAAGTCGCCCTCGGCGTGCTGACCGCGGATGCGCACGGGACCCGCGATGCCGAGCGGCAGCTGTGCGAAGCCGACGAAGCCCTCGATGCTGCCGGCGAGCGCGGCCGGGTCGACCTCGGGCGCCGTGCCGCTGATCGCCTCGATCGCGTGCCCGTCCTCGCGCAGCCGCGCGCGCCGCGCGTCGCGCGCCTCGCGCGTGGAGTCGGTGGTGGAGGGCAGGCGGCGCGGGCCGGGGCTGCGGGCGTCGTCGTTCATCCGGACATTGTCCGTGGGGCGCGGAGGACTCGCAAGGCGCGCGCGCGGTGCGCCGCAGGGCGCCCGCGGACGGCGCTCAGAACCGCTCGCCGATGACCAGGCGCGCCACCGACAGGTGCTCGCCGAAGCGCCAACCGAGGCCGATGCGCGGCAGGGTCACGCCGCCGATGCGCAGCGGTTCGACGGTGCCGAAGGTCAGGCCGATCTCGCCCTGCAGGCGCGTCACGCCGCGCATCGGCGCGCTCGCCAGCAGCGGCACGCCCGGGGGGTCCGGGTACCAGCGCACGGCCCCGTACGGCGCCCAGTCGAGGGCGCGGCGGCCGGGTTTCACCGGCAGCGCCCGCGTCAGTTCCGCCCCCGACACGAAGAGGGCGAAGTCGTCCCCCGGAAAACCGTCGATGCTCGCGTGCGCGTACTCGAAGGCGTGATGCACGCGCAGCATGCCGTGGCGCGAGGCGGTCCGGCGGTCGGCGGTCGCGCCGACCGTCGCGACGCGCGAACGCAGGTCGCTGCTGCGGTCGCGCGCGATGCCGGCCTCGACGAACGGCTGCAGCTGCCAACGGTCGCCGACCTCGAGGTCCCAACGCAGGCCCGGCACGAACGACAGCGTCGCGATGTCCGAGGGCAGACCCGACTCCAGGACGTCTTCGAGCTTGAAGTCGAAGAAACCGAGCGTCACGGGCAGCGTGAGGGTGAGGCCGGCACGGCCCCGACGGCCCTCGGCACCGCCGTCGCCCTCGACGGCCTCCTCGCGTACGCGCAGCCGCCACTCGAAGGGCAAAGAATAGACCTGCACCGTGCGCCCGGAGATCTCGTAGACGCCGGTGCCGAGCCGGTGCGCGAACGCGAAGTTCGCCTCCGGCAGCTCCGATTCGCGCAGCGGCACGGTCTCCGCCGCGGCGGAGGCCGCGAGCAGTGCCCCCATCGGGGCCGCGAGCAGGGCCGACAGCAGGGCGCCCAGCAGCCCGGTCGGCGGCGCGGCGGCGCGGCGGTGCATCAGCGCATCAGCCCTGCGGCGCGGCGCCGGTCGGCGGCGCGAGGAGGGGCTCTTCGCCCAGCATCAGACGACGGATGCGCTCGGGCGCGACGAGATGGCAGTAGTGGTTGCCGCGGAAGGACTCGGGCATGAACTTCCAGCGCCAGTCCTCCCACGCCGCGAACAGCCCTGCCGCGCGCAGGTGCAGCCGGCCATCGGCGCCGGTCACGGCCTCGGCGCGCGACTTGAGCCATGACGATCCCATGTAGCTCTCGGTGTCGGCGTCCAGCATCACGCGCCACGGCGGATGCGCTGCCCGCGCGCGCTCGGCGGGCGTGAGCGCGCCCCAGACCCCGTTGACCATGTCGCGATGCAGGTCGCGGCAGCTGCGGTCGGGGCCCGCCGCCGCCGCGCCGTGCGCGCTGCGCAGATGGTCGGCGCTCTTGGTCTTGCAGGACAGCTGCATCGGACGTCCGGCCGCGTCGGCCACGAGGAACTGGTGCGTGCGCACCGGTTGCACCGCCGGCTTGGATTTTTTGAACGGCTCGAAGCTGGTCTCGACGATGTTGCTCACCGGCAGCGCGGTGCCGACCAGGCGGCGCTGCGCCTCGGCGCAGAAACCGTCGTGCGTCCGGTCGAGGCCGGGCACGGCCGGTGCGGTCTGCGCGTCCGCCACCGCGGCGATGAGCGCCAGCAGCGCGGCGGCGAGCGCCGCAAGCGCGGCGGCGGAGCGGAGCGGGCGGGGCGTCATCGGCGTCTCTCCTCGCGGGGCTTGCCGGAAGTCTAGCAAAGCGCGGCCGTCAGGCCGCCGTCCGCGCCGCCGGCCCTGCCGTCCGTCAGGCCGCGGCGGCGAACAGCCCGGTGCGCGCCTGTGCGGTGATGGCGGCGACCGCGGGGTGCTTGATGCGCCGCTCGGTGGAGATGGCGTAGAAGCGCGCCTTCATCCCGGTCGCGACCCCGATGCGTGCCACGTCGAACTGGCGCACGATCTCGGTCTCGATGGCGAGCGGTGCGGCGAACGCGCCGACGCCGTGCTGCGCGAAGGTCTTGATGAGCGCGCTGTCGTCGAGCTCGCCGACGATGCGCGGCACCACGCCCGCGGCCTCCAGCCAGTCGTCGAGAACGCGGCGGTTGGCGCTGCGCTCGGTGGGCACGAGCAGCGGCGCGTCGTCGAGGCTCTTCGGGAAGTTGCGCCGGAGCTTCGCGGCGAGCGGCCGTGCGGCGAAGAACCCGATCTCGGACTCGCCGAGCAGGTGGTTGAAGGCCTTGAACGCCGAGTCGGCCGGCACCGCGCTCGTCGAGAGCACGAGGTCGAGGCGGTGCGCGGCGAGGTCGGCGAGCAGGTCCGGCAGCGGTCCCTCGTGGCAGGCGATGTGGAAGGGGCTGTCGCCGTGCAGCAGCGGCTCGAGCACGCGGAAGGTGACGAGCTTGGGCACCGCATCGGCCACCCCGATGGTCACCGAGCGACGACCGCGCGTGCGCGCGCCGCGCAGCACGCTCGCGAGCTCGAGGCCGCGCGGGAAGATCTCCTCGGCGTAGGCGTAGGCGATGCGGCCGAGCTCGGTCGGCACCATCCGCCGGCCCTGCCGCTCGAAGAGCGCGCCCTGCAGCTGCTCCTCGAGCAGCTTGACCTGACCGCTCACGGTCTGCGGCGTGAGGTGCAGCGCCTCGGCGGCGCGGGTCACGCCGCCCTCCCGGACCACGGTCCAGAAGTAGAGCAGATGGGTGTAGTTGGGGTGTCGCACCGGCGGGCCTCCGCGGATGATTCGAGCATTCCGTAGGATCCGTCAATAATAATCGATTTTCTGGAAATGGGGATCTTGCCTAGGATGTCTCCATGTCCGCACCCGTACCCTGGACCGAGATCGGGCGTCATGCCCTGACGCCGCAGGCGACCCACGACGAGGCCGCGCGCTTCGACGTGGTCGCGCAGCTCAACACCTTCCTGGCGGCGCGGCTCGCCCCCGCGGTGCGCGATTCCTATGAGGGCAAGGCGCGGCAGGCCTTCCGCCTGCGCCACGGCCACGAGCCGCGCGACCGCCGCCAGGTGGCCGAGGCCATGGCGCGCGACCCCGCCTGGCGCGCCTGGAGCCTGGTGCGCCGCAACACCATGGAGATGCGCCAGCACGCCGGTCGGCAGCTGGTCGGCCGTCAGGCCGAGGCGTTGCGCGACCGCGCCCGAGAGCTCAACGCCGACGCGGCGACGTTGCACCTCGACCCCTCGCTCGACGTGCCGCGTTATGTCTCGGCGATGGACACCCACCTGATGCGCGGCGGCTACGCGGCCGAGCGCATCGAGGACGACGTCGCCAACCCCGCCAACTACGACGCGGGCTTCTTCGCCACCGTGGGCGGCAGCGCCGGTCCCTGGAACGATGCCGCCGGCCGCGCGCTCGCCTCGTGGCTCGAGCGAGAGCACCCGACCTTCGAGCCGCGCCTGATCGTCGACCTCGGCTGCGGTCTCGGCCACAACACGCTGCCGCTGCGCCGCGCCTTCCCGCAGGCGCGCATCGTCGCGGTCGACGTCGCGGCGCCCTTCCTGCGCTACGGCCACGCGCGCGCCCGTTCGCTCGGCGTGGACGACATCGAGTTCCGGCAGGAGGATGCGACCGCGACCTCGCTGCCCGACGGCTGCGTCGACCTCGTCTACACGACGATGGTGCTGCACGAGACCTCGGCCGACGCGCTGCCGCGCATCCTCGCCGAGACGCGCCGCCTGCTGCGTCCGGGCGGGCTCGCGATCCACCTCGAGCAGCCGCCGTACCGCCGTTTCGAGCCCTTCGAGCAGTTCATGCGCGACTGGGACGGCCGCTACAACAACGAGCCGTTCTGGACCGCGCTGCACGAGATGGACCTGACCGAGCGCCTGGTGCGCGCCGGCTTCGAGCGCGACCGCGTGTTCGAGACCGAGTGCCGCGCGCCCACCTTCAAGGCGGCCGCCGGCAGGAGCGAAGATTTCGGGCGCGCGCCCGCGTGGTACGCGGTCGGCGCATGGCAAGCGGCGAACGGACTCGCCGTCATTGGGTAGCACGGACATGGACCTCTCCCTCCCGTTGGATGCTGACCCCACCCAGCCCGCGCCGACCGTGGCGCGTGGGCGCCGCCCGGAATTCACCGACGACCCGATGCTCGACCGGTTGTACTCGGTGACCTTGGCGCTGGTCGCCGAGCTCGCCGTGACCCGCACCCGGCTCGACACGCTCGAGCGCGTCCTGGCGCGCGGCGGCAAGCTCGACCCGGGCGCGATCGACGCCTTCCGCCCCGATGCGGCCGACGCCGAGGCCCGCGCCCGCCTGCAGGCCGAGTACCTCGAGCGCGTGTTCCGCGAACTCGCCGCCGTGGCACCGCAGGAAGCCTCGCGCTAAAGTCCCTCCCAGGGGTCCGTGACCACGGATCCTTAGCTGTCGGGGGAGGGCGGCCTTTGAGATCTCTTCGTTCCATCAGCCTGCAGTCCAAGCTGCTGGCGGCGATCCTTGCGCTCGTGCTCTCGGCCATCGCCGTGGTCGCCTGGCTCGGTTACGCCAGCGCGCGCGACAGCCTGCGGGCCTCCGCCCTCGCGCAGGTCCAATCCATGCAGCGCGCCAAGTCGGGCGCCGTCAGTTCGGCGCTCGAGGCGGCCCGAAACGAGGTGCTCGCCCTCTCGGCGATGCCGCAGGTCGGCGCCGCCGCCTCGGAGCTCCTCGCCGCCTACCGCGGCCTCGACGGCGCCGCGCTCACCGCCGCCGAGCGCGCCGCGGTCACGGACTTCTACGCCAAGGAATTCACCCCGGCGATCGATGCCCGGCTCGGCGTGGACTCCCCGGACGGCGCCTACCTGCCGAAGAGCGCCGCCGGCTGGTACCTGCAGCACCGCTACATCGCCCTCGGCGCGCGCCCGTACACGGGTGCCGCCGACCTCGTCTCCGCCGCTGACGACAGCGCCTACGGTCGCGCGCTCGCCAAGCTGCGCCCCGAACTCGGCGAGACCGTCCGCCGCCTCGGCTTCGACAACATCCTCTTCACCGACCCCGAGACCCTCGAGGTGTTCTTCAGCTACAAGGCCTCGACCGTGCTCGGCACCAGCCTCGCCGACGGCCCCTACGCTTCGAGCCACCTCGCCGAGGCGGCGCGCGGGCTGCGCCGCAGCCAGAACATCGACGACTACAAGCTCTCCGACTTCGAGTTCTACCGCCCGGCGATGGGCACGCCGCGCGCCTTCATCTCGACGCCGGTGTTCGACGGCAACCGGCTGGTCGCCATCATGTCGCTGCGCCTGCCGATGGACTCGATCGAGAAGGCGCTCTACGGTACGCGCGACGGCAAGCCGGGCGGGCTCGGCCGCACCGATGAGACCTATCTCGTCGGCCCCGACCTCACCATGCGCACCGACTCGCGCTTCGTCCGCGAGGACGCCAAGGCCTTCGTGACGACGCTGCGCACCTCGCCGCTGACCACCCACACCGTCGACGCCGTCGAGCGTCTCGGCACCACCGTGCTCACGGTCAAGGTCGACCACGACGGTACGCGCGCCGCGCTCAACGGCGAGTCGGGCGTCATCGAGACCGAGGACTACCGCGGCGAGCCGGTGTTCGCGGCGTACGGGCCGATGGACCTCGACTCGCTGCGCTGGGGCGTCATCTCCGAGATCGACCGCGCCGAGGCGCTCGAACCGCTCGCCGCCTACGCTCGCCGCGCGCTCGCCGCCGCCGCGGCGCTCGCGCTGCTCGCGTCCCTGCTCGCCGTGTGGCTCGCTTCGCGCATCGCGCGGCCCATCGAGCAGCTGGCGCAGGGCGCACGGCGCATCAGCGCAGGCGACCTCGACACGCCGGTGCCGCTCGCCGATGCGCCCGAGTTCCGCGTGCTCGGCGTCGCCTTCAACGACATGGCGGGGAGCCTCCGCGCGAACCGCGACCGAATGCAGGAACAGGTGCGCGAGACCGAGCGGCTGCTCTCCAGCCTGCTGCCGGGGCCGGGTGCGGCGCAGGTGCGCGAGGGCCGGCAGGACGAACCGCAGGCCTTCGCCGATGTCACCGTCGCCTTCGTCAACCTCATCGGCCTCGATGCGCCCGCGGCCGGCGGCGAGGCCGAGGGCGCCTCGCTCGCGTTGCTCTCCGATATCGTCGCGGCCTTCGACGAGGCCGCCGAGGAGCACGGCGTCGAGAAGGTCCGCACCATCGGTTCGTCGTACCTCGCAGCTTCGGGTCTGTCGGTCGAACGCCCCGATCACACGGCGCGCATGGTGTCGTTCGCGCGCGAGGTGGTGCGCATCGTGCAGCGCTTCAACGCCGAGCGCGGCCTCGACATCGTCGCCGAGATCGGCATCAACGCCGGTCCCGTCACCGGCGGGCTTGTCGGTCGCCGCCGCTTCATCTACGACCTGTGGGGCGACACCGTTCGCCTCGCGCGCGGCATCGAGTCCGACGGCAAGACCTCCATCCAGGTGACGCGCGCGGTGCGCGACCGCGTGCGCGACGAGGTGGCTTTCGGTCCGTCCTTCCGCGCCACCGTACGCGGCCTGGGTGAGGTCGAGCTCTGGCCGGTGGCGGAGTCGTGACCGAGTTCGGCGTGCTGCAGACGGGCCTGCAGGAGGCATGGCGGCCCGCGCTCGGGCTGCTGGTCGGCGTGCCGCTCGCGCTGCTGGTGCTCAACGAAGCCGTCGCTGCGCTGCAGCGGCGCGGCAGTCCGCTCGCCGCGCCCGTCGCGTTCCTGCGCAACGTCATCGTCCCGGTGGTCGGTCTGGTGGTCCTGCTCGACGGTGTGCTCGGCCTGCCGGACGACGATCTGTGGGTGCGCCTCGCGCATACCGCGCTGTGGATCGCGCTGGTGGCGGGTGGCCTCAGCTTCGCCAACGCAGTGCTGTTCGAGGGCGCGCCCGCCGGCAGTTGGCAGGCGCGTGTGCCGAAACTGCTGCGCGACCTCGTGCGGCTCGCGCTGGTGCTCGGCGCGGCCGCGTTCATCTACGCGCAGGTCTGGGACGCCGACCTCTCCGGCGCGCTCACCGCCCTCGGTCTCGGCGGCCTCGTGCTCGGTCTTGCGCTGCAGGAGCCGCTCGGCAACCTCTTCTCGGGGATCATGTTGCTGATGGAGCGGCCCTTCGAGGTCGGCGACGAGATCGAGGTCGGCGGTACGACGGGCGTGGTGCAGGAGATCAACTGGCGCTCGGTGCATGTGCTCTCGCCGGGCGGCATCCTGCGCGTCATCCCCAACTCCTCGCTCAACGGCGAGACCCTCACCAACTATTCGCGCCCGGCGCGGCAGCGCGCCGAGACGCTCGAGTTCGGCTTCAGCTACGACGACCCGCCCAACAAGGTGCGCGAGGTGCTGCTCGCCGTCGCGCGCGAGACGCCGGGCGTGCTCGCCGATCCGCCGCCGCTCGCGGCCACGGTCTCGTTCGCGGATTTCAGCGTCAACTACACGCTCATCGTGCGCGTGCCGCAGGGCCAGCGTTTCGCGGTGCGCAACGAGATCATGACCCGCGTCTGGTACGCCGCCAAGCGCGAGGGGCTCACCATCCCGTATCCGATGAGCGTCAACCTCGAGCTCGACGGCGATCAGCCCTTCACCCGGCCCGACGCGACGCCGCGCGAGCTCGCGGCGCGCTTCGCGCGTCTACCGCCCATCCCCGAGGGGTGGGGCGCCGCGCGTGCGCGCCGCGCCGACTACGCGCGCGGCGAGCCCGTGCACGAGGAGGGCGGTCCGATCGACGGCGTCATGCTGCTGGCATCGGGCGAGGTGTCGTTGCAGGCATCGCACGGTGGCGCCTTCGCGGAGGTGGCGCGCGTGCGCCCGGGCGGGTTCTTCGGTGAGGCGGGTCTGCACGGCGCGCAGCGCGCCGGGCTGCGCGCGGTCGCCTGCCAGGACAGCGTCTGCGTCGCGCTCTCGCCGGACGCGATGCGCGAGTGGTTCGAGGCGAGCCCGGCGCTCGCGCGCGAGATCGGCCAGTCGCTCGAGGTGCGGCGCCGCGCGCTCGCGGCGCTGCGCGCCGCGCCGCCGGTCGCCACCGCGGCGACGACCGCGGCAGCGACCGCCGGAGAACCCGCGCCCGACGCCTGAGTCGGGCGACGGGCGACGGGCGGGGCGCGCTCGCGCGGTCCGGTCAGCCGGCCTTCTTCTCCACCGGCACGATGGTGATCTCGACGCGACGGTTCTGCGCGCGTCCCTCGGGCGTGTCGTTGGTGTCGACCGGGTGGTCGGGACCCGCGCCCACGGAGATCATGCGCTCGCGCGCGACGCCCCTGCTCGAGAGGTAGCTGACCACGGAACCGGCGCGGCGCTCGGAGAGCGACATGTTGTACGCGCGCGAGCCCGTCGAGTCGGTGTGGCCCGCGACCTCGATCACCGTCTGGTTGAACTCGCCGAGCGTGGCGGCGACCTTGTCGAGCACGGTGTAGAAGCTGGCGTTGATGTCGGCGCTGTTGGTGGCGAAGGTCACGCCGCCCGGCATGTCGAGCGTGATGTTGTTGCCGACGCGCTGGACCTCGACGCCGCTGTTGGCGAGCTGCGCGCGCAGCTTGCGCTCCTGCTGGTCCTGGTAGCTGCCGATGGCCGCGCCGCCGAGGCCGCCGATCGCGGCGCCGATGGCGGCGTTGTCGAACTTGTCGCCCTTGCTGAGCAGGCCGATCACCGCGCCGATGCCGGCGCCGATGGCCGCGCCGCTGCGCGTCTTGGCGGTGTCGGGGTTGCCGGTCGAGGCGCAGCCGGCGAGCAGCAGCGAGCCGAGCGCGAGCGCGCAGAGGGGGGTGCGGTACGGGTGCTTCATGACGGGTCTCCGTGCGAAGTGTTGCGGTCGAGGGGTGCGTGCGACGGGACGGGGCTCAGCGCTTGACCGGTGTCGCCGGCAGCACCAGCGAGCCGTCGAGCAGGATGCGCCGGGCGTGGTCCGGGGCGATGAAATGGCAGTGGCGCACGCTGCGGCCGGCATCGTCGCCGGTCCAGCTGCGCGCGGTGAGATGCAGCGTGCCGCGCTTGTCGACGGTGGCGAGCTCGCCCGGCTCCAGCCACTCGGCGGCGCTGGCGACCACGGTGTCGCGGTCGTAGGCGATCTTCTTGCCCTGTCCGAAGCGGGTGCGCGAGCGCTCGGCGGGCGTCATCGCGTCGAGCACCGCGGTGAAGGTGTTGCGGTTGACGAGCGAGCAGCTCGAATCGCTGCGCGCGGCGTCGGCGCCGTACGCGGCGCGCAGCGTATCGGCGGTCACGAGCTTGCAGGACACCAGGCGTGCGCTGCCGGGCGCCTCGTCGGCGACGGTGTACTGCTGCGCCTCGAGCGGCTGCGCCGAGGCCGTGGCGGCGCGGAAGCTGTCGTAGCCCTCGTGCAGCACGTTGCGCGCAGGACGGCTCGACAGCGTGACGTAGCCCTGCGCGCGGCCGCAGAACTGGTCGATGGGCCATGGTGCGTTGCCGGTGGCCTGCGCGTGGGCAGCGGAAGGGGCGAGCAGCGCGGCGGCCGACAGGGCGGCCCACAGGGCGGCCTGCAGCGCGGCCTGCAGCGAGAGGATGCGGGTGTGGGTCGGGGACATGGTGGGGCTCCGGTGCAAGTCTCGCAGGGTCGGGGTGCACTCATCGTAACAAAGCCCACTTTCGCGGCGATGACACCCAAGAAAAAGGCCCGCCGGGCGGACACCCGGCGGGCCTTGGAGCGGTCGAGGACCGCGCAGCGCGTGTTACGGCGCCGTCGTCGGATACGCGCCTTACGGCGCCGTCGTCGGATACGCGCCTTACGGCGCGATTCGCAGGGTCACGCGGCGGTTCTGCTCGCGACCGGCGGCGGTGTCGTTCGGGGCGATGTGCTCCGTCTCACCGTAGCCGTTGGCCGTGAGGCGGCCGGCATCGATGCCGCCCGCGATCAGGTAGTCGCGCACGGCTTCGGCGCGGGCCTTCGACAGGCGCATGTTCGCCTCGTCGTTGCCGACCGAGTCGGTGTGACCGCGCACCTCGGCGGCCGCGTTCGGACGCGCCTTGAGGTAGGCGACGGCCGAATCGAGCACCAGCTTGCTGGTCGGGGTGATCGCCGCCGAGTTGGTCTTGAAGGTGACGCCGCGCAGCACGAGGTCCTCCGAGGCGCGGGCCTCGCAGATCACGCTGAGCGCTTGCAGGGTGACGCGGCGGTTCTGCTCGCGGCCCTCGGCCGTGTCGTTGGTGGCGATGTGCTGCATCTCACCGAGACCGATGGTGCTGAGGTCGGCGGCGTTGAGGCCCTTCGAGACGAGGTAGGCCTTCACCGATTCCGCACGGCGCTGCGAGAGCGCGAGGTTGTAGGCCTCGGAGCCGACCGAGTCGGTGTGGCCGCGGATCTCGAGCTTGGTGCCGGCACGGCGCTGCAGGCCCGCGACCAGCGAGTCGAGCACGAGCTGGCCCTGCGGGGTGATCTCCGCGGAGTCGGTCACGAAGGTGACGCCGCGCAGGATGATGTCGCCGCACTCGCAGCCGTCGCTGTCGACCTTGGCGCCCGGCGGGGTGTTCGGGCACTTGTCGCGGCTGTTGAGCACGCCGTCACGGTCGTCGTCGCCGTCGACCGGCTTGGCGACGACCACCGGCGCGATGGCGGCGATGGCCGCGGCAGCCGGGGCTGCGATCGCGCCGCCCCAGGAGTACACGAGACCGAGCGAAGCCACGTAGTCGGTGAGGTCCGCCGCGTCGGCGAAGACCTTGCGGACGTGCATCTCGCCGCGCAGCTGCAGGTTCGTGCCCTTGCTGGTGTTCTTGGCGATGTCGGCCATCAGGCCGACACCGGCCTTGCCGTAGAAATCCTTGTCGCTGCCCGGCGCATTGGTGTCGATCTGGCCGACGCCCGCGATCAGGTACGGGTTGATGCTGTCCTCACGCTTGAACACGCGCAGCGCGTTCAGGTCGATGGTGCTGAGCCGCAGGCGGTCATCGACGCCCGAGCGGCGATGGCCGCTGCTGTCCGCACCGAGCTCGATGTTCCAGTTCGGCGACACGACCTTGCCGAAGGAGGCGCCGAAGCCGATGTCGTCCTCCGCCTTGCGGCCGTCGTCCACCCAGACACCGTTGATGCGCGGCGCGACGTACCAGCTGCCCGGGTCCGAGCCCGCACGGGCGACACCGGTGAGCGCGAGCGCCGCGGCGGTCGCCAGACAGAGTCCGATCTTCTTCATGGAACCACTCCGTTTCGAGTTCGAGTTGTGGCGCAGCAGCGCCTCAGACCTTGCAGTCCAACAACTATGATAGCCCAATCCGCGTTACGCCTGCGAGTCAGGCCTGTGGCGCACGGGCAACAAGGCTGCGCGGGATCAGCGCGCCCCGAAGGCCGGGTGACGGACCCGGTCGCCGACCCGGATGCCGCGGCGGGCGGATTCGCCGCCCTTGATCTCGAACACCGCACGGACCGGCGCCTCGATGCCCATCGGCTCCAGCGACAGCGGCGTCGCGCGCTCGAAGATGTGCAGCACCTTGCCGCGCGCATCGACGAACAGGAGATCGAGCGGGATGTAGGTGTTCTTCATCCAGAAGGATGCGGGCCGCGGCGGCCGGTTGACGAACAACATCCCTTGGTCGGGGGGCAGATCGCGCACGAACATCAGCCCCTGACGCTGGCGGGGCTCGGTATCCGCGATCCAGACCCGGAACCTGTGGCGGCCACCGGCTGCGGTCTCGACGACGAGGTCGCCCTTCGGATAGGTGGCAAGGTCGAGTACGGCCTCCTCGGCCCGGAGCGCTGCCGTGGTCGCGAAGGCGCCCACGAGCGTCCATGTGAGCGTCAACGTGAGCGTCGACAGCAGCACCGCAGCACGCGCCCGCCAAGCGCGCTGTGGACGCGCGGCGTCGGGAAGCAGCCGATGGGCCGTCGGGGACAGGGGGGTGCGCGGCGGCATCTCAGGGACTCAGGCAATCGACGGGGGGACAAGCATAACCGCCGCCTTGGCGCGGGTGGGGATGCCGTCCCGTCGGTTTCGTCGGCATCTAATGTACAGTAATTTATATAATACACTTTTCAGCACACGCCATCGGGTGGTAGTCTCTCGGCGGGCTGCGGCTGGTGATGGCGCCGTCGAGGCTCGGCAGGTCGCCATCGAGGCGGGTTGCTAGAATCAGGGCGTGATGCCCGCCCTGACCCGTTTCCCCGTCCGTGCGCTCAGTCTGGCGCTGCTGTCGCTGCTGGGCCTCGCCGGTTGCGCGAGCCTCGCGCCGAAGCTCGAGGCACCGCAACTCAAGGTCGTCGGGGTCACGCTCGTCAAAGGCGATCTGCTGCAGCAGCGCTTCAAGGCGCGCATGCGCGTGACCAACCCGAACGACCGCGTGATCGCGGTGCGCAGCATCTCCTACACGCTGGAGATCGGCGGCGAGGAGCTCGGCCGCGGCCTCGCCGGATCCGCGTTCGAGATCCCCGCGCTGGGCGAGGCCGAGTTCGACATGGACGTCACCGCCGATCTCGCCGGGACCGTGCTGCGTCTGCTCGATCGCGCGCGCGGCAACGGGCTGCCCGATGCGTTGCGCTACCGTATCCGCGGCGAGGTCAAGCTGGCGCGCGGTTTCGCGCGCACCATCCCGTTCGACGAGACGGGCTCCTTGAGCCTGCGATGAGCCGGCGCTGAACCGTCGATGGATCCCGTGACGCTCCGACGCCTGCTGCTCGTCGCCGTGATCGGCGCCTTGATCGTCGCGTCGGTGGCGCTCGGCTGGATGGCCGCGCATTGGGGGGTCGACCGCGCGCCGTGACGCGCGGCGCCGCAAGGATTCTTTGACATCACCGCCCCCGACGGGGCCATGGAGCCAGTCATGTCGTTCGCGCTCTGGACCTTGTTCATCGCCGCCATCTTCCCCGTGGTCTGCGCCGGCATCGCCAAGGCGGGCCCCGGGCGGTACGACAACCGCGACCCGCGCGCGTGGCTCGGCCGCCTCGAGGGCTACCAGGCGCGCGCCCATGCCGCGCAGCAGAACTCCTGGGAGGCGCTCGCGGTCTACACCGCGGCCTTGGTGGCCGGGGTCGCGGCCGGTGTCGACCACGGCACCATCGCCACGGTCGCCGCGGTGTTCCTCGTCGCGCGCATCGCCTATCTCGCCTGTTACCTCGCCGACCTGCCGACGCTGCGGTCCCTCGTGTGGGTGGCGGGCTTCGGCGCCTGCCTGACGCTGATCGTGCAGGCGGCGCGCGCCGCCGCATGAGCGCGACGCCCGCGAGCGTCGTCCCGGTCGTCGTCCCGGTCGTCGTCCCCGCGCCGCGTCCGGCGCGGCCCTCGGGCACCTTCCGCAAGCTGCAGGCGCAGCTGCGCGGCCTCGTCGGCAAGGCGATCGAGGACTACGCCATGATCGAGGAGGGCGACAAGGTCATGGTCTGCCTCTCGGGCGGCAAGGACAGCTACACGATGCTCGACCTGCTGCTCTCCCTGCAGCGCAGCGCACCGGTGCGCTTCGACATCGTCGCCGTCAACCTGGACCAGAAGCAGCCCGGTTTCCCGGAGCACGTGCTGCCCGACTACCTGACCGCGCTCGGTGTGCCGTTCGCCGTCATCGAGCAGGACACCTATTCGGTGGTCAAGCGCGTCATCCCCGAGGGCCGCACCATGTGCGGGCTGTGCTCGCGGCTGCGCCGCGGCGCGCTCTACCGCTGGGCCGCCGAGAACGGCGCCACCAAGATCGCGCTCGGCCACCATCGCGACGACATCGTCGAGACGCTTTTTTTGAACCTGTTCCACGGCGGGCGCCTGAAGGCCATGCCGCCGAAGCTGCGCTCGGACGACGGCCGGCACATCGTGATCCGGCCGCTCGCCTACGTCGCCGAGCGCGACGTCGCGCGCTACGCGCGCGCGCGGCGCTTCCCCATCATCCCCTGCACGTTGTGCGGCTCGCAGGAGAACGCCCAGCGCCGCGCCATCAAGCGCATGCTGGCGGGGTGGGAGCGCGAGCAGCCCGGCCGCACCGAGTCCATCTTCTCCGCGCTGCGCAACGTCGAAGCCGGTCATCTCGCCGACCCGGCGCTGTTCGATTTCGCCTCGCTGCGGGCCGAGCGGTGAGCGCGCGATGAGCGACGACGTCCCCGAGGCCGAGGCGGTCGAGCTCGTCGCACGCCTGCGCAGCCGCTTCCAGGGGGCGCTCGTCGGTCTCGCCGTGGGCGAGGCGCTCGCCGCGCCCGCCGTGTACGGCCGTCCCGGATCCTTCGCGCCGGTGCGCGACCTGCTGGGCGGCGGGCCGCACGACCTGCCGCGCGGCGCCTGGGGCGACGACACCGCGATGGCGTTGTGCGTCGCGCGCAGCCTCGTCGGGACCGGAGGCTGCGATCCCGAGGACCAGCTCGACCGCTACCGCCGTTGGCAGCGCGACGGAGAGGGCTCGGCGGCCGGCGAATGCGTCGGCATCGGCGCCGGCACGGCGCGTGCGCTCGTCGACGGTCGGCCGGACGGCGCGGTGCCCGACGGCGCCGAATCTTTGGCGCGGATCGTGCCGCTCGTGCTGCGGTACTGGGCCGACGCCGGGACGTTGCAGGACGCGGTGCGCGCCGCCACCGCCGTCACCTGCCACGAGCCGGCGACCTTCGACGCCGCGGCGCGCTGCGCCGCCGCGCTGCTCGCGGCGCTGCGCGGCGCGCCCCCGGAGGATGTCGTCGACGCCCTGGCCGATGCAGGAGCCGACGTCCCCGCGAAGCCGCCCACGGTCCCGACCGCGGCGGCGTCGGTCCCGCCCGCGGTCGTGTTGACCGCCGCCGCGGGCGCCTTCGCCGAAGCTGCGGGCTGGAAGGACGCCGTGCTGCGCGCCGTCAACCTCGGGGGTCCCGCCGATGCGCTCGGTGCGCTCACCGGTGCGTTGGCCGGGGCGCACTTCGGCGTCGAGGCGATCCCGGCCGCATGGCGCGGCGCGCTCGCACGTCGCGAGGAGATCGAAGACCTCGCCGACCGCCTGCTCGCCGATGCCTTGGTGGGGCTCGTCGCGTGAAGCGCCCCGCGTGGGCGAGGGAGACGGATGCGCGCATGCTGCGCATGCGTTTCCGGGACCTGCACCTCGGACGCCCGCGCAGCGCACCCTTGCGCCGCGCCATCCGTCGCCTCCACGCCGAGCTCGAGGCGCGCGGTATCTCGATCCGCCCGCACGTGTGGTTCGCGGAGGAGTGGTTCTCGCCCGACGGCGTGCCCGGCATCGCCATCCCGTTCTATCTGGCGCATCCGCGGCTCGAGCGCCTCGAGCGCCGGATGAACGGCATGGTCGAGGGCGGCAACGCCGGGTCGCTGATGCGCATCCTGCGCCATGAGGCCGGCCACGCCATCGACACCGCCTACCGGTTGCGCCGCCGCCGCGCGTGGCGGGATGCGTTCGGCGCGCCGCGCGCGCCCTATCCGGACCGGTATCATGTCGATCCCGTGAGCCGCGCCTTCGTGCAGCATCTCGACGGTTGGTACGCCCAGGCCCATCCCGCCGAGGATTTCGCCGAGACATTCGCCGTCTGGCTCGCGCCGCGCTCCCGCTGGCGCACCCGCTATGCCGGTTGGCCCGCGCTGCGCAAACTCGAGGCCATGGACGCGATGATGACGGCCATCCGCGGTCGCGAGCCGCCGGTGCGCTCCGCGCACCGCATCGACACCGTCGCCGCCGACGACCACACCCTGCGCGAGTACTACCGGCGCGGTGTGGCGCGCCGCGCGCACCGTGATTTCGCGCTGGTCGATGCCCACCTCGGTCCGGCGTTCGGGCCGCGCCCGCCGCGCGCCCGCGCCCGCCGCGCGGCGCCGTTGCTGCGCGCCGCGCGTGCCACGCTCGTCGCCGAGGCGGTGCGCCGTACGGGCATCGACCCGTACGCCGCGCGTCAGCTGCTCGAGGTCGCCATCGAGCGCATCCACGATCGCCGCCTCTGGGTGCGCGGCGGCGTCCGCGAGGCCCGCGCCGCAGCGCAGCGCCTGCTGTTGCGGATGTCGCGCGCCGCGCTCGCCGGCGCTACCCTCGGGTTCACCCTATGAAAAGCCTGCGCATCCTCGTCCTCGTCCACCCCAGCCTCATGCCGCCGGAGAGCGTCGAGGGCTACACCGACCAGCAGATCGACGACTGGCGCACCGAGTACGACGTGATCGCCACGCTGCGCGCGGTCGGCCACGAGGTGCGATGCCTCGGCGTGCTCGACAGCCTCACCGAGCTGCGCGCCGCGATCACCGAGTGGAAGCCCGACGTGGTCTTCAACCTGCTCGAGGAGTTCAACGGCATCGTCACCTACGACCAGCACGTCGTCGCGTTCCTCGAGCTCATGGAGCAGCCCTACACCGGCTGCAACCCGCGCGGCCTGCTGCTCTCGCGCGACAAGCCGCTCTGCAAGCAGCTGCTCGCCTACCACCGCATCCCGACCGCGCAGTTCGCCGTGCTGCGCAAGGGCATCAAGTTCCGCGTGCCGCCGCGGCTGCGTTACCCGCTGTTCGTGAAGTCCGCGACCGAGGACGCCTCGCTCGGCATCTCCCAGGCCTCGGTGGTCGAGAACCCGCAGCAGCTGCGCGACCGCGTCGCGTTCATCCACGACCAGGTCGGCACCGATGCGCTGGTCGAGGAGTACATCGACGGCCGCGAGGTGTATGTGGGCGTGCTCGGCAACGAACGCCTGACGCGGCTGCCCGTGTGGGAGCTCAGCTTCGGTTCGCTCGCCGCCAACCAGGCGGGCATCGCCACCCGCAAGGTCAAATGGGACCGCAAGTACCAGCAGCGCCATGGCATCACCCGCCAGGCCGCCGTCGACCTGCCGCCGCCCGTCGTCGCCGCGCTCGACCGTCTGTCGCGCCGCATCTACCGCAGCCTCGGCCTCTCAGGCTACGCGCGCATGGACTTCCGCGTGCGCCCCGACGGCCAGGTGTTCGTGCTCGAGGCCAACGCCAACCCCTGCCTCGCGCAGGCCGAGGATTTCTCGCAGTCGGCGCTCTCCGCCGGCATCGGCTACCAGGACCTGCTCGCGCGCATCATCGTGCTGGGGATGAGTTACAAGGCGGAATGGCGGGCGGGCTACGCCTGACGGGCGCGCTGCCGCTCAGGGGCGCGCCATTTTCTCAGGCGCCGGGCTCCTTCCGGCTGCTCCTTCGCGGGGACGCTGAAGAGCACATCCCTGTGAGCTCGAGGCGCGCCATCCATGGCGCGCCACGCCCCGCTCCGGAGCAGCCGGAAGGAGCCCGACGCCGTCGTCGACGGCGCGCACCCTGAGCGGCCCACGCGAAGTTCGACGGGCGCGCCGCGCCCCGCGCCGGGACATCTGTAAGGAAGCCCCGCACCGCCGACCGTCGTGCGCGCCCGCCACCGTTGACACCTCCCAGCCCCAGAGACATCATGATGCTTCACACGAGGCATCATGATGCGAACTACGCTCACCCTGGACGACGACATCGCCAAAAGCCTTCAGGAAAAGGCCCACGCGACCCGGCGTCCGTTCAAGGACGTGGTCAACGAGGCGTTGGCCCTCGGTCTCAGCGTCATGGACCGCCCCGGCGAGCCGGTCGTCTATCGGGTGACGCCGGCCTCGATGGGGGCGCCGCGCCCTGGGGTCGATCTGGTCAAGGCGCTCGCGCTCGCCGAGCGGCTCGAGGATGAGGCCATCGCCCACAAGCTGGACACGCGCAAGTGATCGTCGTCGATGCCAACCTCTTGCTCTACGCCGTGAACCGCGACCTGCCGCAGCACGACGTGGCGCGCGCTTGGTGGGAGAGCGTCTTGTCGCGCAACACGCCTGTGGGTCTCGCGTGGGGCGTCACGCTCGCGTTCCTTCGGATCAGCACCCATCCGCGCATCTTCGAGCGCCCGCTGAGTGTGGAGAGGGCCGTCGCCTACCTCGACGAGTGGCTCGCCGTGCCGGGCGTACGGCCCATCAGTCCGATGCCTCGGCATTGGGAGATCCTTCGACCGTTGATCATCGCGAGCGGCACCGGCGGCAATCTGACTTCGGACGCCCATCTGGCAGCGATGACCATCGAGCTCGGTGGAACGCTCTATTCAGCCGACAACGATTTCAAACGCTTCGCTGGGCTTGTGCACATCAATCCGCTTGCAGGTCGTTGAGGGCCACGACGGGCGCGCCCATCGAAACTTCGGCATGGGCCGCTCAGGGTGCGCGCCGTCGACGACGGCGTCGGGCTCCTTCCGGCTGCTCCGGAGCGGGGCGTGGCGCGCCATGGATGGCGCGCCTCGAGCTCACAGGGATGTGCTCTTCAGCGTCCCCGCGAAGGAGCAGCCGGAAGGAGTCTGGCGCCTGAGAAAATGGCGCGCACCCTGAGCGGCAGCGGGCGTCACTTCGTGTGCTTGTCCAACCAGCCGATCACCTCGGCATGCCACAGCAGGCTGTTCGCGGGCTTCAGGATCCAGTGGTTCTCGTCCGGGAAGTAGAGCAGCCGGCTCTCGACCCCCTGGCGCTGCAGCGCGGTGAAGGTGGCGAGGCCCTGCGAGTACGGCACGCGGTAGTCGAGCGCGCCGTGGATCACGAGCATCGGCGTCTTCCACTTCGTCACGTGGTCCGCGGGGTTGAACTTCTCGTGCACCTGCGGGTTCGTGTAGTACGGGCCGCCGTTCTCCCACTCGGTGAACCACAGCTCCTCGGTGGTGTAGTACATCGTGCGCTGGTCGAAGATTCCCGCATGGTTGACGATGCACTTGAAGCGGTCGGACCAGTTGCCGGCGATCCAGTTCTGCATGAAGCCGCCGTAGGACGCGCCGAGCGAGCAGGCGCGCGTGCCGTCGAGCCAGCCGTACTTCGCGAGCGCGGCGTCGAGGCCTTTCTGGAGGTCGATGAGCGGCTTGCCGCCCCAGTCCTGGCTGATCGAGTCGGTGAACTTCTGGCCGTAGCCCGGCGAGCCGTGGAAGTCGATGAACACGACGCCGTAGCCGGCGCCCGCATAGACCTGCGCGTTCCAGCGCCACGACCAATGATTCGCGAAGCTCACCTGCGGGCCGCCGTGCACGATGAACGCGATCGGGTACCTCTTGTCCGGCGTCCAGCCCTGCGGCTTCATCACGTAACCGTACACGGTGGTGCCCTCGGCGCCCGCGAACGAGAACTGCTCGAAGGCGGCGAGCTCGCGACCGGCGAGCCGTTCGGCGTTGACGCTCGTCAGGCGCTGCGGCGCTGCGCCGCCGCGCGCCGCGAGATGCAGGTCGGGCGGCGAGCCGAGCGAGGCCCACGCGATGACCACGCCCTTCTCGGCCGGGGAGAACGCCTGCACCTGCCCCTCGCCGACGAGGCGCGTGCGCGTGCCGCGCGCGGGGTCGATCTCGAACAGCGCGACCTGGCCCATGTCGTCGGCCGTGCCGAGCAGGCGCTTGCGGTCGAAGGTGGTACCCACGTGGCCGACGGAGCGGTCCCAGTCGGCGGTGAGGGCGCGCGTCTTGCCGTCGCGCGCGCTGCGCAGCATCACGGTGTACTTGTCGGCCTCGAAGCCGGGGCGCGCCATCGCGAGCCAGGCGAGATCGCCGTTGCCGAGGAACACGGGCTGCGCGTCCCAGGCGGGGTTGTCGGCCGTGAGGTTGCGCGGCGCGCCGCTGCCGTCGGCCGCGACCTCGTAGAGGTCGAAGTTGGTCGACCACGGTTCGGTGCGATCGGCGAGGCGCGCGCTGAACACGATGCGCGAGCCGTCGGGGCTGAAGGTGTAGTCCTCGTCGCCGCCGAAGGGCTTCGAGGGCACATCGCCCACCACGCCGCCGCTCACCTTGACGGGCGCGCCGGCCTTGCCGTCGGCGCCCATAGATACGGTGAAGAGCTGCGAGAGCGTGGCGTCCTTCCAGGTGTCCCAGTGGCGCACGAACAGCCGGTCGTAGACCTTGCCGGTCGCCTTCTGCTTGCCCTGCGCGGCCTTGCGGTCGACGGTGCACTTGAGGTCGGCGCAGTCGGGGAAGACCTCCATCGAGACGGCGAGGCGGTCGCCGCGCGGCGACACCTCGAACGAGCCGACATCGAGCGGCAGGTCGGTGACGGGCTGCGGCTCACCGCCGGTGAGGCTCAGGTACCAGACCTGCGAGCTGCCGCCGCGGCTCGACAAAAAATACAGACCGCGGCCGTCCGGCGCCCAGCGCGGCGCGCTGTCGGAGGCCGGATGCTGCGTCAGTCGGCGCGGCGCCGCAGCGGCGCCCGCCGAACCGCGTCCGTCGAGCTCCAGCAGCCACAGGTCGTTGCGGCCGCGGTTCGCTTCCATGTCGGTCTCGCGCAGGCTGTAGGCCACGCGGCGTCCGTCGGGCGAGACCTGCGGATCGGATACGCGAGCGAGGCGGACGAGGTCGTCGGCGGTGAAAGGCTTCGTGGCCGCACCGGCGGTCTGGGCGGCGCCGGCTTGGGCGGCGGAGGAGGCCGCGCACCCGAGCAGGCCGAGGGCGAACAGGTGGGCGAGCAGGGGCGAGGGGTGACGGGACATGTTGTGCTCCGCGTGGCGGGTCGGTACAAAGCCTGACCTCATTGTAGCCCGTCCGTCGTGGAGTCCCCGTCCCGTCATGTCGCACGCCCTGTCCCAGGTACGCGCCCTGTGCTTCGACCTCGACGACACCTTCTGGGAGGTGAAGCCCGTGCTCGTGCGCGCCGAGGCGCGGGTGGCGGAGTTCATCGCCACCCGTCACCCGGGGCTCAGCCCCCATCTCACGGCCGAGTCGGTCTTCGACACGCGGCTCTCGCTCGCCGCCGAGCATCCCGCACGGGCGCATGACATGACCTGGCTGCGCACCGAGGCGTTGCGGCGCATCGCCGCGCAGCACGGCCATGATCCGGCCATCGGTGATGCGGCCTTCGAGGTGTTCATCGCGGCGCGCAACGAGGTGGAGCTGTTCGATGATGTCCGGCCCGCTTTGACGGTGCTCGGCGCCCGTTACGCGATGGCGACCTTCTCGAACGGCAACGCCGATCTGGGCCGCATCGGCCTCGACGGGCATTTCTTGGGCGTGCTCAACGCGGAGTCGGTGGGCTGCGCCAAGCCCCGCGCGGAGGCCTTCCACGCCGCCGCGGCCGCGCTCGGCGTCGCGCCGCACGAGATGCTGTACGTCGGCGACAACCCGCATCTCGACGTCGCCGGCGCGCGCGCGGCGGGCTGCCGCGCGGCGTGGCTCAACCGCGTCGGGGCGTCGTGGCCTGAAGGCCTCAGCCCGGGGGCGGACCTCGAGGTGCCGGACCTGCTGGCGTTGGCGCGCCGTCTCGGGGCGTAGCGCGCGCGTAGCGTGCGATGGCGAGCGTCGCGCCGAGCACGATCAGCACCTCGCCGAAGTTGTC
>JBBAPM010000020.1:0-38650 GCA_040400835.1 Steroidobacteraceae bacterium | reverse complement strand
TCCCGTTCCAGCAGGTCGTCCACTTCGAGCAGACGCTGGGCGAGCAGGACGATGTCGTGAACGGCGGCCGCTACTCGATCTTCGCGCCGAACGCGGTGGTCGGAGCCGAGTTCTCGCCGGGTGGCTGGAGCGCCGAGTTCGGCGGCCGCAATGCTTCCTTGCTGCAGTTCGATGTGGCCGGCGGTGGCCCGTCGCCGGTCGGTAGCCTGCGCGTGGATCTCGCGGGTGTCGAGGTCCTGTACGAGGGGCCGAGCGGCTTCGATGACCGCACCTCGATGTTCCTCCAGGCGCGACGCTTCGACTTCGGGCAGTTCTTCGAGACCATCGGTCAGGAGGACCTCGGCGCGCCCGTGTCGACGGATGTGATCCTGAAGACGCGGACCCGCCTGCGGAACGACGACGAGGTCGAGTTCCTCGCGATCTACGCGCCGGAGAAGTACGAGCGCAACATCGACAACATCCTCGCCGCCCAGGAAGAGGAGGAGGGCATCGAGGATCTCGGGCTGCAGAACGACGAGCAGGACCTGATGCTGCTGGGTGCGACCTGGCGGCGGCGCTTCGGCGAGGACGGTGAATGGGTCGACCGCCTGTACTTCCGCGAGAGCGACAAGCGGTCCGCAGAGGGTGAGGCCTATCCGGACCTCGTCCCCATCGGCACGCCGGCTGCTCAAGTGCCGGTGCGCGAGCGCCTGCTCACGGTCACGGAGAAGGAATCCGAACTCGGATGGCGCAGCGATGTGACGTTGGGCAACCGCTTCGGCCGCTTCGCCGCCGGTCTGCATCTGACCCGCACGGATCTCGACTACACCACCCGCTTGCGCGAGGACTGGATCCGTTTCATGTACGAGTCGGACGACCCGCGCCCACCCGGCGCGAGATACATCGTGCTGCGGCCCTCGGACATCGATTCCGACTACCGGAAGAGCGGGAACAACTACGCGCTGTACGGCGAGCAGCTGTTCGACTGGGGTGCCGCCGATCTGCGCGTCGGCCTGCGCTACGACCACGACGGCTTCAGCCGCGAGGACCTGCTGTCGCCGCGTGTGTCGTTCAACTACGCGCTGTCGCCCTCGTTGCGGTTCTCGGCGACCTCGGGCGTGTTCTACGAGTCGCCGCGCAACCTGGCGCGCTCCAGCGACCCCACCAACGCCCGCCTGAAGAGCGAGCGCCTCTTACATCTCGGCGCCGGGGTGGACTACCGCATCCGCGACGGCCTCAACCTGCTGGTGGAGGCGTACGCGCAGCGGTTGGATGATCGGCTCGTCGAGGGCAGCCGCACCGACGGACGCATCACCAACGCCGGCAAGGGCAGCAATGCCGGCGTCGATGTCGTGCTGACGCGGGCGTTCGCCGGCGGTTGGGCCGCCGACTTCGTCTATTCCTGGAACCGCTATCGCGTCGATGACGACGACGGCCGCGGGTCCTACGACTGGGACTTCAACCGCGAGCACTTCGCGGCGATCGGCGGTCGATGGGAGATCAACAAGCGCTGGCAGATCGCCGCCCGTTGGAAGTACGGCTCCGGGCAGCCCGGCGATCGGTTCATCTCGCACCGCGATGTGCTCGCGCCCAGTCGGCCCGTGCGCTTCTCGAAGGAGGTGACGCAGACCAACATCGGCCGCGGCGATGCGTTCCACGCGCTCGACTTCCGGGTGGACTACCGACGACCCGTCGGTCCGGTGGATGTGGTCGTGTTCCTCGATGTGCTGAACGTGTACGGCGGACCGGCCGGTCTGCCGGCCGAGTTCAACATACTGACCGGCGAGACGATCAAGGAAGAGGAGGAGAGCTTGCCGCTCTTCGGGCTGTCGTTCGAGTACTCGTGGTAGCGCGTCGACCCGCTTCACGCATAACGCGTCGAACCCCACCGCTCCTTGACCTCCGTCAACCGTCGGCGGCTCACGGTGATCTGCTGGCCGTCCTTCAGCAGCACCACCCACTGTCCACGGACGGACTTCACCTGCTTCACATGGCGGTCGGCGATCCATTCGCCGCGCCGGACCTCGAGGCCTTGATCGCCGAGCAGCGCGATGACCCGGTGCATGGGGCCGGGGACGGTGGTCATGCCCTCGGGGCTGTGCAGATGCACATACTGCAGGTCCGCCGTGGCGCGCAGCACGCCACCGCGCACGGCGCTCGGTAGCAGGGCGCTCTCAGGCGGTGTCGCGGTCACCGCGGCGACGGCGGGGATCGGCTCAGCAGCAGGAGCGGCCGCCGGTCCAGCCGCCGGTGTCGGCTCATCGACAGGGTCGGTGATCTGTTCGGGCGCGGGCTCGGACGCGGGCGTGGGTACACGGGCGAGCGGCGCCGGTTCGCTCATCGACAGCCAGGCCGGCAGGCTCGCGATCATGCAGGCGGCGAAGATGGGCAGGGCGCTGACCGCCCACTCTTCGATGAGCGATGACCACCAGGCGCCCTCCGTATCGGATATGCCGAACAGCGCGTCGATGAGCAGCGACGCCGGCACGAACAGCAGCGTCGCGAGCAGGCACGAGGCCAGGAGAAGCCCACGGGTGAGCCGCTCGCGGCCCGACACGATGCACCACTGGCTGAGCCACCAGGCGAGGAAGGTGGCGGCTGCGGTCGTCATCCAGAACGCGTAGCGCGCCACGACGCCGTGCTCCGCCACCGGCCCGGCCTCCAGATACGCCAGCGTGACGCCGAGCAGCAGGAACACCAACGCGGCGAACAGGCCCCAGCGCTCCATCAGGGCAGGAAACTTCATCCTTGGGACCCCATCTGGCACCTCGGCGGCATCCCGCAGGCGCCGCTCGTGTACGAAACCCGCCGCTCATGCCGGGCGCATGCCGCTCGTGGCGCGCAGTCTACAGGCGGCATCCCATGGCCCCCCATCCTTCTTCCTCGACGGTATCCACGGCGCACCGTCCGCCACCAATTTGAAGGAGAGACACGAGGATGGATCGGATCCACGCACCCCGTTTGAGCGCCCTGGTGGCCATGAGTTCGCTGTTGATCTCGGCCCCCGCGCTCGCCGCCGAACCGACCACAGAGGCCCTCGTGCCCCTGCCTTCGGTCCTCGACTTCACGGACGGCGATGGCTGGGGCGTGGCGCTCGGGGCTAGCGTCGAGTACGAGAACGCCTACGACGGTGCGGACGAGACCGAACTCGAGGTCGAGCCGGCGGGTGCGGTGCACTACCGGAAGGGCGATCATCTGTTCTTCTGGGAGGGGATGGAACTCGGCTGGCGGGGACGGCTCGCCGATGTCTGGCTGGTGCAGGCCGGCATCCGCAACGAGGGCGGGCTCGAGCCCGACGATTCGGAGGACGGCAACCTCGACGGCATCCTGCCGCGTGACTCGCATGTGGTCGGCTTCCTCGAGGTGCGCCGCGCGGTCGGCGACGACTGGCGGAACTGGGTCGCGGCGCGGCTCATGGGCGGCCCCAGCGACTTCGGCGTGCTCGGCGTGGTGGCGGCGGGTCGCCGCTTCGGGCAGCAGCTCGACGGCACCGGCACGGAGCTCTACGGGTTCATGACCTTCGGCACCGACAAGTTCATCAACAAGGACTTCGGCGTGACCGCGGCGGATGCGGTCGGATCCGGGTTGCCCGTGACGACCTTGAGCGGCGGCTATCGCTCGACCGGCGTGCAGCTCGTGCACCGCCGGCACCTCACCCGCAAGCTGCATGCGATCGCGCAGGCCGGCGTCGAGTTCTATTCGAGCGACATCGGCGACAGCCCCATCGCACGCAGCGACACCGAGTTCGAGCTGTCCCTGGCCCTCGTCTGGCGGTTCTGACCGGGTATCCGCTGGCATGGATTGATCCTGCGAGGTCCCTGCGCCCCAGCGCTCAGCCGTCGAGCTGTTCGCTGCGGGCGTCGGGGAAGCGGATCTCGACGCGGGTGCCGACGCCCGGGCTGCTCTCGATGGTCACCGGCCAACCGAAGCGGTCCGACAGCCGCCGCACGATGGTGAGTCCGACGCCGTGGCCGCCGCGCCGGGCGCTGTCGCCGCGGACGAACGGCTTGTACATCGCATCGAGCTTCTCGGGGGCCATCCCGACGCCGGTGTCGCGGATGACGACCGAGGCCGCGCCGACCTCCACCGTCACCTCTCCGGTGTCCGTGTAGGAGAACGCGTTGCGCAGCAGGTTGCCGAGCAGCACCGGCAGCACCTTCTCGGGCGCATCGACGGACAGGCGGTGGGTGGCGGTGAGGCGCGACCCGATGGGGCGACCGGCTGCGAGCAGGCGCGCACGGTCGAGCTCGTCGGCGAGCACGTCGTTGACGCAGGTGTCCTCGACGGGGAGCCCGTTCTGGGATTCTCTGGCGAGCAGCAGGAAGGCGCTGGTGAGCTCCTCCATGTCGCGGGCCGCCCGCGTGATGCGCGCCACGGACCTGCGGCTCGCCTCGCTGAGGCCGGCGTCGGTCTCGAGCATGCCGGCGGAAAGCTGGATCACCGTGAGCGGGCTGCGCAGTTCGTGGCTGGCATCGCGGGTGAAGTCGCGCTCGCGCGCCACGAATTCGTTGAGGCGCTGGGCATAGCGGTTGAGCGCCTCGGCGAGCTCGCGCACCTCACCGTCGGCGTCCTTCGGCAGCCGGGCAGGGTCGAGTTGCGCGGGGTCCGGCGACGCGGGGTCGAGGCCGCGCACGGCACGCGCCAACGCGATGACCGGCGAGAACGCGCGGCGGGAGGCGCGGAACGCGAGCCAGGTCGTCAGGTACAGCACCAGCAGCACCATCGCGAGCGGCAGCAGGCCGAACATCGTGGCGAGCTTGCCGACGCCGCTGCGGTCGAACACCAGATAGAGCCGCTCTGCGCCGCGGTCCGACACGAGGACGACCGTCTCGACGCCGTCGACCACGCGGTCGTGATAGCCGGGGGACAGGCCCGCGATCGACGCCGGCGCGGAGCCCAAGTGGCCGGTGAGGTTCACGGTCGCCGGCAGCGGGAACGCGGGATCGCGTTCGCGTTGTTGCCAATAATGCGCGCTCTCTTCGCTCAAGGCCTGACGGATCAGCACGCCCTCGAGCAGCAGGCTCGCGAGGAAGACGCCGACCACGGCCGCCGCGCCGATGAACACGGCCTGCAGCAGGAAGGCGCGACCGAGCCGCGCGCGTGCTCCGCTAGCGGCCATCGTCGTCCGACAGCCGGTATCCGGCACCGGCGAGGGTATGCAGCAGCACGCGATCGAACGGCTTGTCGATCGCCTTGCGCAGTGAATAGAGATGGCTGCGCAGCGTATCGCTGTCCGGCAGCAGGTCGCCCCATACCTCGCGTTCGAGCTGCTGCCGCGTCACGACCCGCGGTGAAGCGCGCATCAGCACGGTGAGCAGCTTCAGGCCGATCGGCGTGATCGTGAGCGTCTGGCCGGCGCGCGTGACCCGCAGCGTGCCGGTGTCCAGCGTGAGGTCGCCGACGGTCAGCACCTCGCGGGCGACAGCGCGGCGGTGACGGCGGAGGAGGGTGCTGATCCGCGCTTCGAGTTCACGGACCTCGAAGGGCTTGACGAGGTAGTCGTCCGCGCCGGCGCTGAGGCCGGTGATCTTGTCGTCGAGGGTATCGCGGGCCGTGAGCATCAGGAGCGGCGTGTCGATGCGGGCCTCCTCGCGCAGCTTGCGGCATACCGAGAGACCGTCGAGCCCGGGCATCATGATGTCGAGCACGATGACGTCGTAGGGGTTCGTCACGGCAAGGTGCAGCCCGGTGACGCCGTCGGCCGCGTAGTCGACCGCGAACCCGCGGTGCTCGAGGTACTCGATGATCGCGCCCGCGATGTCGCGGTGGTCGTCGACCAGCAATATGTTGGGTTGTCGCGGCTCGTCTGTCATGGGGGCGGTCGTTCCGTGCCCGCAGTGTACCCCGGGCCCTCAACCGCCGGCGGTCGGGCCGCCTCCCCGCGGTGCCGGGGATGCCGCGAGCAGCTCGAGCTCGGCGGCGCTGCGGCGGTAGCGCAAGGTGCGGCCGCCATCCATCTTGCTGTCGAGCGCCACCCATTCGTCGTTGCCCGCGGCGTAGGCGAGCGTGATGTCGATGCCCTTGCCCTTGAGCGCATAGCGCTTCACAGGGATGTCGCGCGCGCCGATGCGCTTGGTGGTCGATCCGAGCGGCGCGATCTGCACCGGCACGTATTCGCCGGTCTGCGAGTTGAGCAGGGTCTTGCTGCGCAGCAGCACGCCCTTGTCCCAGTAGGCGAAGGTCGCCACGCAGTCGCCGAGCGCGCGTTCGCCGTCCTTCGTCGCGACGACGAACGCGTTGCCCTGCGTGCGGCCGCTGACGGCGGACTTCTTGCCGTTGGAGTCGGTGCGGGCGTCGATCGACCGCAGACAGCCGCCGCGCCACATCTCGGTGTTGCGATGGTCGTAGGCGAAGGCGGTGATCCGCAGCAGCTTCACCTCGAACCGCGCCTGCGTCTCGATGCGCGTACCGTCGCCGGCCGGCGTCAACGAGAACCGTTGGTAGCCGATCGCCCGGTCGTCGAGGAACACATCGAAGCTCAGCTTGCGGGCGCCTTCCGCTCCGTTGGCCTGCAGCGGGGAGGCGAGCACGGCGATCAGCGAGGCTGCGGCGATGGAAAGGGTCGCGACGGGTCGGGCCGTGACCGCACGGCGGGTCGGTGATGTCATGTCGGATGCTCCCATGGAGGTCGTTCCTGTGGTCAGGAGGCCCGCGGCGGGCCGGGGAAGAAAGCGTTGGTGCGACGGATGTAGGCCTGGTAGTCAGGGCGGCGCTCGCCGATGTCCTTCTCGAGCAACGCCACGCCCGACACCTTCAGCAACATGAAGGACATCAGCAGCGGGCCGACGATGCTCCACCATCCGCCGGCGGACAGCGCGATCAGGAACAGGCCCCACCACACACAGAAGTCGCCGAAGTAGTTCGGATGCCGGGTGTAGCGCCACAGACCGGAGTCCAACACCTTGCCGCGGTTGGCAGGGTCGCGCTTGAAGCGCGCGAGCTGCCAGTCGCCGCCGGCCTCGAACACCATCCCCACCAGCCAAAGCGCCGCACCCGCCGCATCCAGCCAGCCGAGCGGTGACGAGGAGCCGATGGCGGCCAACAGCGGCAGCGAGATCAACCACGCGAGCCCGGCCTGCAGGCCGAAGACGATGTAGAGGCTCTTGAACGCGAAACCGGGATCGTTCCGGGCGCGCATCTGGCGATACCGGAAGTCCTCGCCGTGACCGTGGTTGCGCCAGGTGATGTAGGCGGCGAGCCGGATCGCCCAGAGCGCGACCAAGGTGATCACCAGCCAGGCGCGTGGACCGGGTGAAGCCTGACCTGCCAGATAGACGGACGCGGCCAACAAGAACATCAGCGACCACAGGCTGTCGACGATGCTCACATTGCGCAGCGGCAGGCTCAGCAGCCAGCCGGCGCTGGCGAAGAGCGCGAGCGCCGCGAGCCCTTTGACCCAGAGGATGGGGTCAAACATGGCTGCGCACCTCTTGGGGGATGAGCGTAGGGTCTTCATCCTTTTGCGGAGCGGCGGACGAGGGTGCGACCGAGCAGCCGTCCCATCGCGTCGCCAGATGGGTTAGCAGCGGGAGCAACACCGCCCACCCGAGCCCCTGTGCGCCGAGCGCGAGGAGCGGATCGGACATCTCGAGGCCGCCCAAGCGGCCGCCTGCGAGATAGGACACAGGACCGCCGATCCCGCCGACCAGCGCCGCCAGCCAGAGGCGGCCCTTCAGGAACCCCATCGAGAGGTTGAGGGAGGTGGCGAACACCGCCCACAACGCGATCATCCAGTACGGCGCAAGGCCGGGGACGAGGGTGCCGCTGGGATAGCTGAAGAGGCCGATGGCGATCAAGGCGCTGTCCCACACGAGGCCGATCACGGAGGCCGTGGCGATCAGCAGCGCCTCGGGGAGGGCTCGCCTCGCGAGCGCGAGATGCAGCCCGATCACCGCGGCGGCGACCAACGCGCCGGCCAGAGGCCGACCGTTGGCGCCGCCCAGCACACAGGCGGACCATGCCAGTTGACAGGCGACGAAGTTGAGGACGATCTTCGGTTCGATCTTCATCGGTCGGTACTCTGCAGGGTGGCCTGTGAAGCGGATGTGAAGACGCCGTCAGAAGCGCCAGCCGAAGGACACGGTGACGGCCAGCGGCTCGTAGTCGGCCTTGATCCGGCCCACCGCGCCGCCTTCTTCGGCGTCGAGCTCCACGCCGGAGACCAGCAGATAGCGCACGCCGGCATCCACGAACGCGCGCTCACCGAAGGTGTAGCGCGCACCGAGCAGCGCCTGGACGCCCGCGCCTGAACCGCTGAAGGACTTCTCGACGCCGCCGCTCTCGAAGTCGACATCGACCTCGGTCGCGTAGACGGCACCGAGACCCGCGTAGGTCTTCGCGCTCGGCGAGCCGAAGAGGTCGAAGTCGCGCAGCGCGTTCACGGCCACCGTCGTCGACGCGTAGTTGCCGTCGCCCGCCGTGCCCGTCACGAGCGTGAAGTTCGGGTGGTCGACCGACTGGTACATGAACTCCGCCTCGACGCGCCACGCATCGCCGAAATGGCGGCCGATGGCGGCGCCGGTCAGGATGCCGGTGTCGAGCGGCAACGTCGGCGAGACCACGCCGGCGACACCGGGGCGCGTGTAGTCCAGACGCTGGTCGGATTGGGTGACGAAGCCGGCGGTCGCCGTGGCGTACCACGGGCGGTCCTCGGACGCCCGGGCGGCGTCGGCGCCGGTCAACGCGATCAGCACGATACCCGCACGCGCGAGCAGTTTCCCTGCATGGATGTTCGACATGGACTCACTCCTTGTGGATGACTGGATGGACGCCGCTTCGCAGCGTCTTGGTCGGGATGCTGGACGCAGGGCCGTGAAGAGGATGTGAAGGCGCCGTCAAGGCAGGGTCAAAGCCTCGGAATGCCTGTCCACCGTGGCGCTGGTCGCGATTTCCGACCCGCTGATACACTCCCGCGCATGGGCTCCCGCCGCGCTGCGCTGACCGCGGCCATCTTCCTGATGGCGACCTCGGCCATCGGTCCCGGATTCATCACCCAGACCGCGACCTTCACCAGCAAGCTGGGCGCAGCGTTCGCCTTCGCCATCCTCGCGTCCATCCTCATCGACTTCGTCGTGCAGCTGAACATCTGGCGCGTGGTGACGCTGACCCGCATGCGGGCGTCCGACCTCGCCAACGCCGCGCTGCCGGGCGCGGGTCATCTGCTTGCCGTGTTGGTGGTCATCGGCGGGCTGTTCTTCAACATCGGCAACATCGGCGGTACGGGCCTCGGCCTGAACGCGCTCGCGGGGCTCGATCCGAAGTGGGGCGGGCTGCTGAGCGCGCTGTTCGCCATCGGTCTGTTCCTGTCGCGTCGTGCAGGCGCCGCGTTCGACCGCTTGGTCATCGTCGCGGGCGTGGTCATGATCGCGTTGACCGTCTACGTCGCCTTCGTCTCCTCGCCGCCGGTCGGCGAGGCGCTGCGCCAGACCGTGTTCCCCGATCAGGTCGATCTCGCGACCATCACCACCATCGTCGGCGGCACGGTCGGCGGCTACATCACCTATGCGGGCGCGCACCGGCTGCTCGACAAGGGCATGACCGGTCCCGAGAACCTCGGCGCGGTCAGTCGCGCGGCCCTCACCGGCATCGCCGTGACCGGCGCCATGCGCTTCGTGCTGTTCCTCGCGGTGCTGGGCGTGGTGGCGGCCGGCACGCGGATCGATCTCACGAGCGGCGGCGCCAACCCCGCGGCGCAGGCCTTCGAGGCCGCTGCCGGCGCGACCGGGCTGCGCATCTTCGGCGCGATCCTCTGGGCCGCCGCCATCACTAGTGTCGTCGGCGCCGCTTACACCTCGGTCTCGTTCCTGACGGTGTTCAAGACGGACCTCAGCGAGCGCGCCCGCGACATCGCGACGGTCGTGTTCATCGCGATCTCGTTGCTCTGCTACGTCGTGATCAGCACCCCGCCAGCGAAGATGCTGGTGTTCGTCGGCGGCCTCAACGGCTTGATCCTGCCGATCGGGTTCTCCATCGTCCTCTACGCCGCATGGGCGCGGGCGGATCTCATGGACGGCCACCGCTATCCGCGCGGGCTACTGGGCCTCGGCGTGCTGGTGTGTGCGCTGACCTGGTACATGGGGTACAAGTCGATCGGTCCGATCTTTGCGTTGCTCGGTCCCTAGAGCGGACACCCGATGAGGTGATGATGAAGACGATCGATCTCAACAGCGACCTCGGCGAGAGCTACGGCGCATGGCGCATGGGCGATGACGCGGCGATGCTCGAGGTCGTCTCGAGCGCCAATGTCGCCTGCGGTTTCCATGCCGGCGACCCGGCCGGCATCCTGCGCACGGTGAAGACGGCCGCCCAGCGCGGCGTCGCCATCGGCGCGCATGTCTCCTATCCGGACCTCGCGGGCTTCGGGCGGCGCGACATGGACATCGCGCCCGCCGATCTCACCGCCGATGTCGTCTACCAGATCGGCGCGCTTACCGGTCTCGCGGCCGCCGTGGGCTCGAAGGTCCGCTATGTGAAGCCGCACGGTGCGCTCTACAACCGCATCGCCGTCGATGCCGTGCAGGGCGCGGCCGTCATCGCGGCGCTCAAGGCCGTCGATCCCTCGCTCGTGCTGATGGGCCTCGCAGGCGCGCCGATCCTCGATCAGGCGCGCGCGGCAGGTCTCATGGTCGTCGCGGAGGCGTATGCCGACCGCGCGTACACCCCGGCGGGGCATCTGGTGCCGCGCCGCGAGGCCGGCGCCGTGCTGCACGACGCATCGCTGATCGCGGCACGCATGGTCCGGCTTGCGACCGAGGGCGTCGTCGAAGCGATCGACGGCAGCGTCATCCGCATCGACGCGCAGTCGATCTGCGTGCATGGTGACAGCCCGGGCGCCGTCGCCATCGCCCGCGAGGTCCGCGGTCGGCTCGAGGCCGCGGGGATCGCCGTCGCGCCGTTCCTGTCTATGCTCAGCGCCTGATCCGTCACGGCAGCATGCGCATCCTGCCGGTCAACCGTTCGACGGTGCTCGTCGAACTGCGGGATCTCGACGAAGTCCTCGCGCTCCATGCCGGTCTGACTTCGCAGCCGATCGACGGCATCGAAGAGATGCTGCCCGCGGCCCGCACGCTGATGCTGCGGTTCGCGCCGGATCGGCTGTCGGCCGAGACGCTCGCGCAAGCGCTGTCGCGGCGTGACCTGACGGCACCGCAGCAAGCGCTCGGCGCACCTCAGCGCCCGCTGGTGCAGATCCCGATGCGCTACGACGGCGAGGATCTCGCCGAGGTCGCAGCGCTCGCGGGTCTCGATGTCGCCGAGGTCGTCCGCCGCCATCAGGCGAGCGAGTTCACCGTCGCTTTCTGCGGCTTCGCGCCCGGCTTCGCCTATCTCATCGGCGGCGACCCTGCGTTGCAGGTGCCGCGTCGGCAGACGCCGCGACCGCAGGTGCCGGCGGGATCGGTCGCACTCGGCGGCGTCTACTGCGGTGTGTATCCGCAGGCGTCGCCCGGCGGCTGGCGGCTGATCGGCACGACCGGTACCAAGATGTGGGATGCCGACCGCGATCCGCCGGCGCTCCTGACCCCAGGCACGCGGGTGCGGTTCCGCGATGCGACGGTCGGCGTTGCGGTGACTGCTGTCCCGTACTCGCCGCGACCGCCGACGCCTGAGGTGCGCGCATCGGACGCGCATCTCGAGGTGACGGCGATGCTGCTGCCCGCAACGCTGCAGGATCTCGGTCGTCCCGGCTATGCCCATCTCGGGGTCGCGCCGTCCGGCGCCGCGGACCGCGCTGCGCTGAGGGCCGCCAATCGCGCGGTCGGCAACCCGCCCGGACTCGCTTGTCTCGAGATCACGCTCGGCAGCGCGGTGTTCGGATGCACCGACGAGATGGTGGTCGCGTTCACCGGTGCGTCGGCGCAGATCGTCGTGCAGCGCGTCTCGGGCGAGGTCTTCGAGAGCGTCATCGGACAGCCGATCGCACTCTGTCCCGGCGACAGCGTGAAGCTGGGCTATCCCGCGCGGGGGTTGCGCAGCTACCTCGCGGTGCGCGGCGGGTTCGAGGCGCCGCGATCGCTCGGCAGCGCATCGCGGGATACGTTGGCGGTGCTCGGGCCGACGCCGATCGTCAAAGGTTCGGTCCTCCGCGTGGCATCCCCGGCTGCTGAGCGCTCGCGCCCGGTCGACACCGGTGGGCCGGGTGCCAAACCGCCGAGTGCTGACACGCCGGGTGCTGACGCGCCGGTACAGCCGCTGCCGACCTCCGGTGATACCGTCGTGCTGGATGTCACCCTCGGACCGCGCACGGAGGGGTTCACGGCGGAGGCTGTCGCCGTCCTCTGCGGGCAGGATTGGAAGGTCACGCCGCAGTCGAGCCGCGTCGGACTGCGGCTGCGGGGAGACCGACCCTTGGCACGGTGTGACGCGTCCGAACTGCCGAGCGAGGGCCTGGTCCGCGGGGCGATCCAGGTGCCCCACGACGGCCAGCCCGTGCTGCTGCTCGCCGACCATCCTTTGACGGGCGGCTATCCCGTGATCGCCGTCGTCGCCGAGCATCATCTCGATCTCGCCGGGCAGATCCCGCCGGGGGCGCGGGTGCGGTTCCGCAGCGGATGACGCAGCGGTGTGGTGTCCTCCGCCGTTTCCGCTTGAGGGGTCGTCCTGCATTCCGATACATTCGCGTGCCGCGATGCGCACCCGGCGCTCGCCCCCGAGGTGCCGCTCCATGTCCCGTTTGCCCGTCGTTCTCATCTTGACCATCGCCCTGTCCCCCGCAGCGCTCGCCGGTGAGATCTACGGCAAGGTGTCGTTCAACGGTGCCGCGGTGGGCGAGGGCGCGACGGTCGCTGCGCGCTGCGGGGCCAAGGCGTACCCGGCGGTGAAGACCGACCGCACCGGTACCTACAACCTCGTCGTCGCCGAGACCGGCAAGTGCACGCTGACGGTCACCCACCAGGGCAAGGCTGCGACCGTCGATGTCGCCTCGTACGACGATGCCGCGCAGGCGGACATCGTGCTCGAGCTCAAGGACGGGCTGCTCACGGCCCGCCGTCGGTGACCGCGATGAGCGACGCCGCCAAGCCGGAAGCGAAGCCTGAGAAGCGGCACAAGGACCATTGGGACAAGGCGGCGATCCTCCTCGCGCCGATCGGCGGTCTGCTCACCGCCTTCGCGGTGGCCTTCGTCGGCATGAAGGGATCGCAACTGCTCGAGCGGCGGCAGTCGCTCGACACGAACGCGCGGCTCTACTCGGAGCTCATGAGCCGGCGCGAGGAGGCCGAGGCGAGCCTGCGCAAGGACATGTTCCAGTCGATCATCACGAGCTTCCTCACGCCGACCACGGACGGCCTCTCGGCGCGCGTGCTGAACCTGGAGCTGCTCGCCTACAACTTCCATGATTCGCTCAACCTCAAGCCGCTGTTCCTCGAGGTCCAGCGCCAGCTGCGCCGCTCGACCGATCCCGAGAAGGCCGACTACCTCGCTCGCCTCAACCGCGTCGCCCGCGAGATCTCGGCGAAGCAGCTGTTCGCGCTCGAAGGCAAGGGGCAGAGTTTCCGGCGCACCGCCGACCTCGAGGCGCTCACTGCTGCCGGAGCCGCGGGGGTGGAACTCGACCCCGAGACCGTCACCGTCGATGGCCAGACCTTCCAGGTCGGTCTGCGGGTGCTGAAAGTGGACCCGGAGCAGCAGCAACTGTCCGTACGGATGCGCGTGACCGTATCCGACGGCAGCGCAGCGCTGCCCGACTCGCGCGCCAACTTCACGGTCGGGTTCTACGACTTCCCGGTGATCGACAACACGCGTCTGCCGACCGGCGTGCGCTGCGCTGCGACGCTCGCCAACTTCTCGCCGGTAGCTGCGGACATCGTCACGGTCTGTTTCCCCGGCGAATACGCGAGCCTCAAAGACCGCCCGTACTACGACGAGGTCATCCAGAAGCTGCGCGAAGCGAACGAGCAGGAGCAGGCGGCCCTGCGGACAGGCTCATGAGGTGAACGATATGCCTATCCGACAACACTTCCGTGTCGTCCCGGCGGCGGCCGTCCTCTTGGCCTGCGCGGCCGCGCCGCCATCGCCGGCGCAGCCCGCGGCCTCGGCGCCCCGCACGCCCATCGAGGCGCTCGACCTCTACCGTATCGAGCAGCCGGTCGATCCGCAGCTCTCGCCCGACGGTCGCACGGTCGCGGTGCTGCGTCAGACCCGCGACATCAACACCGATCGCGTCAACCACGAGATCTGGCTGGTGGACGTGGCGGCCGGTGCGCGGCGCATGCTGGTCGGCGCGGACCGTTCGCCGGGTGGTGTGCGCTGGTCGCCCGACGGCTCGCGGCTCGCGTTCATCGGCCGGGAGGGCGGCAAGCCGCAGGTGCTGGTGGTCGAGATCGCCGACGGCCGCGTCCGCGCCGTCACCGATTCGCCGCAGCCGCCGCGGTCGTTGTCGTGGTCGCCCGATGGTCGCAGCATCGCCTATGTCGCGCTGGTCGAGCAGCAGCCGGAGGCGTTCTATGCGTTGCCTGACAAGCCGGCCACCGCGCAGTGGGCACCGCCGGCGCGCGTGGTGCAGACCTACCCGTACCGGACGGATTCGCAGGGTTGGCTGACGCCGGGCGGGACGCAGGTCTTCGTGGTGGGTGTCGACGGCGGCGCTGCGCGGCAGATCAGCCGCGGCGTCGGCGACTGGGGCGCGCGCGACGAGGCGCCGGCCTGGCTTCCCGACGGTTCGGCGGTCATCGTATCGGGCGACACCGATCCTGCGGCCCGACGCCGCGCCAACCAGTCCGATCTCTGGCTGTGGCCGCTCGCCGAGGGCGCTGCACCGCGTCAGCTGACGCGCGACGACGGCAGCGAACAGAGCCCGGTGCTGAGCCCGGACGGTACGCGCGTGGCCTATGTCGGCTGGCGTTCGCGCCGCAACTCCTACCAACGTAACGACATCTTCGTGATGCCCTTGCCGCCGGCCGCGGGTCCTTCTGCGGCATCGGGGCCGTCGGCCACAGCGCGCAACCTCACGCAGACGCTCGACCGCAACACCGAGCAGCCGCGTTGGCGCGAAGACGGCGCCGGTCTGCATTTCCTCTACCAGGACCAGGGCGTGAACCGCGTCGGCTTCGTCGATGCGGGCGGCATCGCGAAACCGCAGGCCCGCGTCGCCGAGGTCGGCAACACGCGGCTCCTGTTGCCGAGTTCGGGCGGCGGGTCGTATTCCGCGGCGCGCGGTGTCTTCGCGTACCCGAGCGTGGAGCCCGACCGGCCCGCAGCGCTGGCGGTGGAGGAAGGTCGCGGCGAACGGATCCTCTGGGACCTCAACGCCGCGTGGCGCGCGAGCCGGGACATCGGACGCCTCGAGGAGATATGGGTGAAGTCGAGCGCGGACCGGCGTCCCGTCCACGCTTGGATCCTCTACCCGCCCGGGTTCGATCCGACGCGGAAGTACCCGCTCGCGCTCGACATCCATGGCGGCCCGCACATCGACTACGGGCCGATGTTCTCGATCACGCATCACCTCTACGCGGCGGCGGGGTACGTGGTGCTCTTCACCAACCCGCGCGGTTCGATCGGCTACGGCGAGGAGTTCGCGAGCCTCATCAACCGCGCCTATCCGGGCAAGGACCATGACGACCTGATGAGTTCGGTGGATGCGGTGCTCGCGCGCGGTTTCATCGATCCGGCGCGGCTCTACATCGGTGGCGGCTCGGGCGGCGGCGTGCTGTCGTCCTGGGCGATCGGCAAGACCGATCGCTTCGCAGCGGCGTCGGTGAAGCGACCGGTGATCAACTGGGCCTCCACGGCGCTCACCACCGACATCGGTGCGACCATGGGCAGCGCCTGGTTCGACCGCATGCCGTGGGAAGAGCCCGAGAAGTACTGGGCGCGCTCGCCCCTGTCGCTGGTGGGGAAGGTGCGTACGCCCACGCTCGTCATCACCGGCGAGCAGGACTGGCGCACGCCGATGAGCGATTCCGAGCAGTACTTCCAGGCGCTGCAGCTGCAAGGTGTCGAGAGCGCGCTGATGCGTCTGCCGGAGGCCAGCCATGGCTTCGGACGGCCGAGCCAGTGGCTCGCCGCCATCCTCGGCACCATCGGCTGGTACGACCGGCATGCGAAGCCCGGGGTGGCGCCCGCGCGCCGGCCGGACTAATCTGGGGCCATGTCCGAACCCGTCCGACAACTCAGCATCCGGTTGGTGCGTTTCAGCGAGAACGCCATCCTGCTCGTCATCGGGTTGGCCACCCTGTACGCGGCGGGCCTTGAGATCCTGCGGCTCGTCGAGACGCGCAAGGTCGAGCTCGGCGACCTGTTCCTGCTCTTCATCTACGCCGAGGTGATCGGCATGGTCGGCGCCTTCTACAAGAGCCACCGCATCCCGGTGACGCTGCCCATCATCATCGCCATGACCGCGCTCTGCCGCATGATCATCCTGCAGAGCAAGGACATCGACCCGATCAACATCCTGTTCGAGGCGGGCGGCATCCTGATCCTCGCAGCCGCCGCGCTCGTGATGAGCTGGAAGGACAAGCTGAGCCTGGAGAAGCTGCGTCTGCGCGGCGAGGACGACCGCGGCGAGTGACCGTCGCCGCGGCCGGTCGCGCCCCGACGCGGATCCGTCAGGGCTTGAGCAGCGCCCGCGCCGAGATGCTCACCGCCACCTCGGTCTCGCCCGGCTCCGCGGACGGCGGCGGCGCGGCGTCCGCTGATGCCATCGCCATCTCCGCACGCATCGCGCGGTACACCGGCACCACCGGCATGTCGCCGCCGAGGTTCACGTCGACGAGCTCGTAGCCCGACTTGCCGAGGGTGCGCGCGACCAGCGCGGCCTTGGCCTTGAGCGAACCCAGCGCCTTGACCATCAGCTCGTCGCGGACGCTCTCGGCCTTCTCGGTGGACAAGGAATACGACAGCCCGCTCATCGCGAAACCGCTCGACTGCAGCTGTCCGGCGAGGTCGAGCACGGCGGCGGAGTTCTTGGACTCGAGCTGCAGCGTCTGCTGGCCCTGCCACAGCCGCAGGTTGCGCTCGAGCCGCTGTTCGTAGACCTGGTAGCCGCCGGTGGTGACCTTCACGCCCGCGACCTTCTTCGCGGTGGCGAGCGCTTTCTCCATCGCGGTGTTGATGTCGGCCTGGACCTTGCGCGGGTCGGCGTTGCGCGACTCGATGCGCAGCACCGCCGTCAGCGTGTCCTGCGGCAGCGACATGCGTTCGGTGGCGCTGAAGTTGAGCAGTGTGTGTCCCGTGGGCGGCAGCTGCAGGCCCTCGTCCGCGCGCGCGGCCGGGACGAGCGCGGTCTGGGCGAGCAGGACGAGCGCGAGTGCGGGCAGGGCGGTGGCGTGTCGCATGGCGGTGCTCCTATCGGCGGTCCGGGCGGGCGGTCGGGACGGTGTCAGGGCGCTTTCGCCACGGTGCCGCCCTTCACCACGACATCGACGCGCTCGAGCACGGTGATGTCCCGGAGCGGGTCGCCGCGCACGGCGATCAGGTCGCCGTACCGACCGGGTGCGAGTGCGCCGACCCGGTCGCCCCAACCCATATGGTGCGCGGCGACGCCGGTGGCGGCGCGGATCGCCTGCATCGGCGTCATGCCGCGCTCGACCATGATGCGGAACTGGCGCGCGTTGAGTCCGTGCGGGAAGACACCCGCGTCCGTGGCGTAGACGATCGGCACGCCGAGCGCCACGGCTCGGGTGAAGGCTTTGCGCTGCACCTCGGTGGTGTCGAGGTTCTTCTGCAGGAACTCGGCGGGCCAGCCCTGACGGCGGCCCTCGGTATCGATGTAATCGCCGTTGTAGACGTCCATCGCGAGCGCCACGCCGCGTTCGCGCGCGAGCAGCAGGCCTTCCTCGTCGATGATCGAGGCGTGTTCGATGGTGTCGGCACCGGCGAGGATGGCCTCCTTCACGGAGCGCGCGCCGTGCGCGTGCGCCGCGAGCCGCTTGCCGCGGGCCCTGGCTTCGCGCGCCACCGCTTCGATCTCCGCTGGGGTCATCTCCGGCGACCCCGGTACGCCGCCCGGCGAGAGGACAGCACCCGAGGCGATGATCTTGAGGACATCCGCGCCGTCGTCGAGGAAGGCGCGGGCCTTGGCGGCGAACTCGGCGGGCCCCTTGGCGACGCCGCGCCGCAGCCGGGCGAGCGGCGTACGCGCCTCGGCGCGGGGGAAGCCGGGCAGCAGCATGTCGCCGCCGCCGCCCGAGATGGTGAGATAGCCGATCGACACCTGCATGCGCGGCCCGGGCGTGCGCCCGCCATCGATCTCGTCCCGCAGTTCGCGGTCCAGCCCGCCGACATAGCCGCCGACGTCGCGCACGGTCGTGAAGCCGGCCGCGAGCGTCGCGCGCGCGTTGGCGCGGGCGAAGGTCATGTGCTCGTCGGCGCTGCGCCGCGGATAGATACGGAAGTCGGCGGTGTTCTCGGGGATGTCGGTGAGGTGCGTATGCAGGTCGAGGAGGCCAGGCAGGCAGGTGTGCGCTGTCAGGTCGAGGTACGGCACTCCTGGCGTCGTCGCCGATGCGGACGATGATGCAGTCGATGTCGTGGCCAACGGCTCGACGGCGATGATGCGTCCGCGCTCGATGCGCACGCGCTGCCGTTCGTGCGCCGTATCGCCGAGCCCATCGACCAGTCGACCGCAGTCGACCACCAACGACGCGCTGTCGGGCGGCGAGGGCGGTGCGAAGAGCGTGTGCACGATGCGATGCCAGTGGTCGAGCCCCTCGTAGAACGAATGCACCGGGATGCGTTCGTCGAGTCCGTGGGCGAACTGGTCGCCGGCACGGATGAAGGTCTCGCTGATGCCGTAGGTGGGGATCCCCGCGGCACGGTAGAACAGGCCGTCGGTGGCGCCCGATTCCTGGATGGGGACGATGGGGATGCCGGGGTGGCGCGCGTGCACCGCGTCCGTGACGGCCTGCAGCACGTCGTCGCGCAGCGGTGAGGCGTCGCTGTAACGCGGCTCGTCCATCACCTCGACCTCGATACGCTCGCCGACCACCTTCTGCAGCTCGTCGCGGATCGCCTGCGGCGTGACGCCCGGGAAGATGCGGCAGTTGACCGTCGCCGTCGCCTGCTGCGGCAGGGCGTTCTCCGCATGGCCTGCGCGCAGCATCGTCGCGACGCAGGTGGTCCGCGTGGCGCCGACATACGACGGGTGCTTCCAGAGCTCCTCGGCCGCCGCGGCATCGCGCGGATCGGCGGCGAAGGCGCGCATCGCGGCACCCAGCGGTCCGGCGGTGGTGGCGCCCATCGCCTCGAAGTAGCGCAGGGTCGTCTCGGACCACTGCACCGGGAAACGATGGGCCTGCACGGTCTTGAGCGCATCGGCGAGTTCGTAGATCGCGTTGTCGGCGCGCGGCTGCGAGCTGTGGCCGCCCGGGTTGTAGGCGCTCAGCTTGTAGCTGGCGTAGGTCTTCTCGGCGGTCTGGATGTTGTAGGACAGCGCCTTGCCGTCCTTGTCGAGCGTGCCGCCGCCCGCGTCGGTGTTGAGCGCGTACTCGGCGTCGACCCAGTCACGGTGCTCGTCGATGAGCTTGCGCGTGGTGGCGCCGGTGGTCTCCTCGTCGCCGCTCAGCACCAGCACGAGATCGCGCGTCGGCACGAAACCTTCCTGTTTGAGCCGCAGGAAGAGGGCGACCAGCGTCGCCACGCCGTTCTTCACATCGAGCGTGCCGCGGCCATAGAAGAAGCCGTTGGCTTCCTCGAGCTTGAAGGGGTCGCGCTTCCAGTGTTCCTTGAGCGCCGGAACCACATCGAGGTGAGAGAGCAGCAGGACCGGCTTGCGCGTGGGCGCACCTGATGGCGGCTGGCCGCGGTAGCGCACGACCAGATAGGCGGTCTCGTCGAGGCGCCCGAGCAGCATGTCCTGCTCAGGGAAGCCCGCCGCCCGCAGTTCGCCGGCCAGATACTCGGCGAGCTGCGGCGTCTCGTAGCCCGGTGCGATGCTCTTGAAGGCGATGACGCGCTCGAAGATCTCGCGCGCCTTGGCCTGCAGCGGCGTCAGCGCGGGCGCGGCGGTCGGCGCCGGTGCGGCCGCCGGTACAGCCGCTGGTACAACCGCCGGTGGGGCTGCCGATGGCGCTGCCGCGCCCGTCGCCCACGCGGCGACGAGCGCGATCAGCGTCGCGGCGAGCCTGCCGCCGCGACGGGCCTCACATCCGGTGCAGCGCACAGATCTTGTTGCCGTCGGGGTCGCGCAGGTAGGCGAGGTAGAGCTTCATGCCCTTGCCTTCGCGCACGCCCGGCGGGTCCTCGATGTCGGTACCGCCTGCGGCGAGCCCGGCCGCGTGCCAGGCCTGCACCTGCTCGGGCGAGGCCGCAGCGAAGCCGAGCGTGCTGCCGTTGGAGGCCGTGGCGGGCTTGCCGTCGATCGGCAGCGAGACCGAGAACAGTCCGGTGGGCGAGCGATAGAAGATGCGGTGCCCGTCGACCACCGCAGGCTTGATGCCCAGCGTGCCGAGCAGCGCGTCGTAGAAGCGCTTGGCGCGCTCGAGGTCGTTGGTGCCGATCATGACGTGCGAGAACATGGGCGAGGGCTCCTTGGGTGACGAGACGTCAGTACATCCCCAAGGCCGCGCAGGGTCAAGGGGCGCGGGGGTCGATTTCCGCGCCGCGGAAGGACGACAATGCGGCGATGTCCCATCGCTTCGACCATGCCCTGATGCGTCGCCCCGGCCGCAGCGTGACGGCCGGGCTGCGCGCGGTCGACCGCGGCGCACCGTCCTTCGAGGGGCTCTGCGACGAGCATGACCGCTACCGTGCGGCGCTCGAGGCGGCGGGCGTCACCGTCGAGATGCTGCCCGCGCTCGAGGACTTCCCCGACTCGGTGTTCATGGAGGACCCCGCACTCGTGTTCACCGAGGGCGCCATCCTCCTGCGGCCCGGTGCGCCCACCCGGCGCGGCGAGGCGCAGGCGCTGCGCCCCGCGCTGGAGACCCGCTTCGCGCGGGTGCTCACGCTGGCGGAGGGCGCCGCCGACGGCGGCGATGTGCTGGTGACGCCGCGCGGCGTCTACATCGGCCTCTCGGCGCGCACCGACCGCCGGGGCGCTGCGACGCTCGCGCGGGCGCTGGCGGAGTTCGGCAAACGCGCCGAGATCGTCGAGCCGCCGCCCGGCGTGCTGCACCTGAAGACCGCCTGTTCACTGCTCGACGAGGGTCGTCTGCTCGTCACCGCGCAGCTCGCCGGGCTGCCCGCCTTCGCCGGGTTCGATCAGATCGTCGTCCCGGCGGGCGAAGAGGCGGCGGCCAATGCGCTGCGCGTCAACGACGTGCTGCTGCTGTCGGAAGGGTATCCGCGGACGGCGGCCCTGCTCGGGGCTGCAGGTCTGCGCGTGGTCGGACTGCCCACCCGACAGGTCGGGCTGCTCGACGCCGGGTTATCCTGTCTGTCGCTGCGCTGGCTTTCCCCGCAGCAAGCCTGACGGAGTTCCGATGTCCTACCCGCACCTGCTCTCGCCCATCACGCTCTCGGGTGTGACCTTGCCCAACCGTGTGCTCATGGGCTCCATGCACACCGGCCTCGAGGACAAGGTCGCGCATTTCCCGCGGCTCGCCGCGTACTTCGCGGAGCGCGCGCGCGGCGGTGTCGGGCTGATGGTGACCGGCGGTTTCGCGCCCAACATCGAAGGCTGGCTGTCGCCCTTCGGATCGCGGCTCGCCACGGGCCGCGCCGCCCGCGAGCACCGCGTCATCACCGACGCCGTGCACCGCGAGGGCGGCCGCATCGCGCTGCAGATCCTGCACTCGGGACGCTACGGCTACCAGCCGTTCTCGGTCGCGCCGTCGCGCATCCGCTCGCCCATCACGCCGTTCACGCCGCGCGCGCTCAGCGCTTCGGGCATCGAGCGGCAGATCCGCGCTTTCGTGCGCTGCGCGACGCTCGCGCGCGAAGCGGGCTACGACGGCGTGGAGGTGATGGGGTCCGAGGGCTACTTCATCAACCAGTTCCTGGTCACGCACACCAACAAGCGCGACGACCGCTGGGGCGGTCCCTATGCGCAGCGCATGCAGCTGCCGGTCGAGATCGTCTCGCGGGTGCGCGAGGCCGTAGGCAAGGACTTCATCCTCATCTACCGCATCTCGCTCATCGACCTCGTGCCGGACGGGCAGGACTGGTCCGAGGTGGCGCAGCTCGCGCGCGCCATCGAGGCCGCCGGCGCCTCGATGCTGAACTCGGGCATCGGTTGGCATGAGGCGCGCATCCCGACCATCGCGACCTCGGTGCCGCGGGCGGCGTTCACCTGGCTCGCGCGCAAGCTCAAGGGCGAGGTGTCGCTGCCGGTCTGCGCCAGCAACCGCATCAACACGCCCGAGGTCGCCGAGGCGGTGCTCGCGGCGGGTGATGCCGACTTCGTCTCGATGGCGCGGCCGCTGCTCGCCGATCCCGAGTTCGTGCGCAAGGCGGCGGCCGGGCGTTCGGCGAGCATCAACACCTGCATCGCCTGCAACCAGGCCTGCCTCGACCACACCTTCTCGCAGGAGCTCGCCTCCTGCCTCGTCAACCCGCGTGCCTGCCACGAGACCGAGATCGTCATCCGTCCGCCCAGCGCACCGAAACGCATCGCCGTGGTGGGTGCGGGTCCCGCCGGGCTCGCGGCGGCGACCACGCTCGCCGAGCGCGGCCATGCCGTCACCTTGTTCGAGGCCTCGGACACGATCGGCGGGCAGTTCAACCTCGCCAAGCGCATCCCGGGCAAAGAGGAGTTCAACGAGACGCTGCGCTACTTCGGCGAACGCCTGCGCGAGACCGGTGTGACGCTGCGGCTCGGCGTCGCGGCGACGGCCGAGCTGCTGCGCGCCGAGGGCTTCGAGGATGTCGTGCTCGCGACCGGCGTCACGCCGCGCGACCCGCGCATCCCCGGACAGGACCATCCGATGGTGATGGGCTACATCGACGCGCTCACCGGCGCACGCGCCGTGGGACGGCGCGTCGCGGTCATCGGCGCGGGCGGCATCGGTTTCGACGTCGCGGAGTTCTTGTCGCACGACGGCCCGTCGACCGCGCTGGACCGCGATGCGTGGCGACGCGAGTGGGGCGTCGGTGACCCGTCGGACGCGCGCGGCGGCGTGTCGGGGGTGCGGGCGCAGCCTTCGCCGCCCGCCCGCGAGGTGTTCCTGCTGCAGCGCAAGGTGGGGAAGCCCGGCGCGGGTCTCGGCAAGACCACCGGCTGGATCCACCGTACCGCGCTCAAGATGAAGAAGGTGCAGATGATCGCGGGCGCCCGCTACGACCTGATCGACGACGCCGGGCTCCACGTCACCATCGGCGACGAGCGCCGCACGCTCGCCGTCGACTCGGTGGTGCTCTGCACCGGTCAGGAGCCGCGACGCGACCTGCTCGCGCCGCTGCAGGCCGCGGGCCTGCGGGCGCATCTCGTCGGCGGCGCCGATGTCGCCGCCGAGCTCGACGCCAAGCGCGCCATCCGCGACGCGACGCTGCTGGCGACGCGTCTCTAGCCGGGCCGTCGGCGCTCCGCGCCGGCGGCGGTCTGGCGCCCGCGCGGCAGCGTCACCGCGTGCATCGCCACCGTCGCGGCCAGCGCCGCGCCGAAGGCCGCGGTGACCGGCCAGCGCGGTAGCGCCAGCGTCAGCACGCCGCAGAACACCGCGACCGACCACATGCCGCGGTGGGTGCCGCGCAGGAAATCGACCGCAGCGCCCGCGCCCTGTCGCGCATGGTTGAACACGGCTGCGGTGCCGCCCACGACCGGGAACAGCGACGCATGGCCGCTCGCCTCCGGCCCGAAGTCCGCGGCCACGCCGCTCGTGAACAGCACCAAGGCGGCGCCGGCCAGCATCCGCGCCGCGAGTTCGCCGTGGGCGGGAACGGTGGAGGTCGCGGGCGCCGCATCCATCCGCGGCGGCGCGTCGGCGCCCATCGCGCGCGGCGCGAGCAGGAGCGCCGCGAACGCGACCGCTGCCGCCGCGGTCAGCGTCTGTGGCAGCACACCGAGCCAGGCCACCAGCACCAGCCAGCAGCCTGTGCAGACGAGTGCGGTGACCGGCCAGGAGAGGCGGGGCGCGAGACGCGCGTAGAGCACGAAGAACCCCATGGTGGCGGCCACGGCGGCCAACGCGCGCTCCGCCGCCGCCGCGCCGAACGACACACCGTTCTCGAGCGTGAGGATGAGGAGGATCGGACCCGCGACGATCGGGAAGCTGCCGAGCCAACCGGCGACCCGTTGGCCCCAGCGACGCCCGGCGAGCGTCACCACCGCGAGCAAGGCGGGGACCAGCAGCAGTTTGAGCGCGAGCATCAGGCGCCGCCGGCTCCGGCGTCGAACAGCAGCGTGAAGCGCTCGGCCCAGAACGGCATGTCGTCGCTCACCGCGAGGCCGAAAGGCTGCAGCAGCGCGTTCCAGTAGTCCGTGTGCAACGGTTTCCAGATCGCCGGGTCGCGCACCGGTGAGCCGTCGATGGCGATGTCGGCAGCGGTGACGCGACCGAACACGACCTCGCGGACCTCCGTCGTGCGCAGCAGCAGCACGGGTGTCCCGTCGTGGTCGATCAGCACCATCCGCTGACCGACGACAGGCGGCGCGAGCCCCGTACGCTCGACGATCCAGGGCAGCGTGAAGGTGCCGGTCTTGTCGCCTTTGCGGATGAGCTCGAAGATCGAGCGGGTGGTCGGCGCATCGAGACCGATCCAGCGCACCTGCACCGAGGCGCGCGCCGCCGCGTCGTCCGCGAGCCCGGCGCGTGCGAGGAGATCTTCGAGCGCCGCGGTGGACGGGCTCGCGGGGCCGGGCGGCAGCCAGTTCATGGCGTGCACCGGTCGCTCACAGCAGCGGCCTCGGCAGCGCGCCCTCGAGCCGCAGCAGTGCCTGCTTGCGCGACAGCCCGGCGGCGAACCCGGTCAGCGAGCCGTCGCCGCCGATCACGCGGTGGCAGGGGATCACGATGACGAGGCGGTTGCGTGCGTTGGCGGCGCCGACCGCGCGCGCGGCGCCGGCGCGGCCGATCGCGGTCGCCTGCTCGCCGTAGGAGCGCGTCTCGCCGTAGGGGATGCGGCGCAGCGCCTCCCAGGCGTCGAGCTGGAACGGCGTGCCCTGCGGCCGCAGGGGCAGGTCGAACGTGCGGCGGCGGCCGGCGAAGTATCCGGTGAGCTGTGCGGCCGTCGCCCGCAGCAAGGACGACGATGGGCGCGCCGTCCAGTGGGATGCGGGCCGCGGCGTGCTGCGACCGACGCCGAACTCGAGCACCACCAAGGCCTCGGCATCGGCGGCGGCGAGCAGCGGCCCGAGCGGCGTCTCGAGATGGGTATAGAAGATCTGACCGATGCCGGTAGCGTCTTTCGGCATGAGCTCACCTGTCGACGAGTCTGACCTGCAGTTCGCGGCGACGATAGTCGAGGATGACCGTATCGAGCACCCCGATCACGTCCATGCCGAGCAGCATGGCGGGTTCGTCGCGCAGTTGCCAGCGCTGGAAGATGTGCAGGTCGACGAAGTTGATCCGCGCCCGGCGCACCATGATCTTGTCCAGTTGGATGGCCGGCGCGGCCATGCTGCGCCCTTCCTGCAGATTGCCGGTGACGCCGATCACGCCTTCCTCCCGCGGATCGACCTCACGCCTTTTCGCCAGCAACGCGTCGCGCAAGGCGAGGTTGCCGATGGTGGATTGGGCGCCGGTGTCGATGACGGCCTTGACGCGCACGCCGCCGACCATGGCCTCGACCCAGGGGACATGGCGCTCCAGCAGCTTGATCCGCAGCGTCGTGAACCCGGGAGGTGCTCGCTCGCCGCTGGAGCGCGTGATCTCGATGCGGTCCCGGCGGAAGTCGGCGAGGATGCGCCGATCGCGCAGCGCGGTGGTCGCGAGCACGCCGTCGGCGCCGCCGAAAGCGTCGTCCACCACGACCATCGTCTGACGCTCCGCGAGCAGGTCGCCGATCTCGACCTGACCGACCCGCACCGTCGGCACCCGCGCGGAACCCGTGGTCCCGCGCAGCAACACCATCCGGTCGAGATCCGGCTGGATCCCGAGCTTGTCGAGCGCCGCAGGCGTGAGCGCGGATCGGCTCGCACCCGTGTCGAGCACGAGCCGCAGCGGTCCCTTGCCGTCGATGGTCACGGGCGCCCAGATGCGGCCGATGCGGTCGCGCAGCGTCGGGGCGACATACCGCGGCTCGGGCGCCGTCACCCTCACTTCCTCGAGCGGCGCGCTCTGCGCGACGCTCGGTGCGATGGGCGTCGACGGCGCGATGGGAGGGGTCTGCTGTGCGACCAGCACGGACGAGACCGCTGCGATCGCCAGCACGGCCGTCGCTGGACGCGCCCTGCGCGCCGGACCATAGTGCGGCGAAGGGCGCCGTCTCGGCGAGGGCGCGGGGGAGGCGGATGATGCGTCGGTTGAAGCGTGCGGCGTCATGGGTCGGCGTGGTCGTGGTGGTGGCGGTCGTGGCGGGCGTCGTCTGGCTGCGGCCGACCTGGTTGCCTGCCTTCGATGCCGCGGCGTACCGCGGTCTCGGTGACCGTTACGATGTGCGCATCTTACGCGACGATTTCGGCGTCCCGCACGTCTACGGGCGGCGCGACGAGGATGTCGCCTTCGGTCTCGCGTACGCGCATGCCGAGGACGACTTCGCGACGCTGCAGCAGAGCCTCATGACGAGCCGCGGCCGGCTCGGTCGGGTCGACGGCCAGACGCCGCGTCTGCTCAACGCGGTGGCCGGCGCGCTCGGCCTTCCCGCGCCGATGACGGTCGAGGGGACCGACCCCGCGGTGTCCGACTATCTGGTCGCGCTGCTGCGCGTCCGCGAACGGGTGCGCGACGGCCTGCCGCGGGCGCTCGCGGCCGGGCAGGTCTCGCCGAAGACGATGGCCGTGCTGCAGGGCTACGCCGACGGCATCAATCTCTACGCCGCCCGGCATCCGCGCGAGGTCGTGCACGGCTTCGAGGCCGTCAAGGCCGAGGACCTCGTGTCGGGCTTCACCTTCTTCACGCCGCTCTTCTTCGGTCTCGAGCGCGACATCCGCGCGCTCTTCGGTCCCGGTCCACCTGCCGAATCCGTGCCGCAGGGCGGCGGCTCGAACGCGATGGCGGTCGCACCCTCGCGCACGCCGGACGGCGCCACGCGGCTCCTCATCAACTCGCACCAGCCCTACACCGGGCCGCTCGCCTGGTACGAGGTCCGGCTGAAGTCCGAGGAGGGCTGGGACATGGCGGGCGGCGTGTTCCCCGGATCGCCGTTCATCCTGCACGGCTTCGGCCCGACGCTCGGTTGGGCGAACACGGTCAACACGCCCGATCTGTCCGACACCTACCGCCTGGTCATCGATCCGGCCGATCCGGACCGCTATCGCTTCGACGGCGGGTGGCGGCGGCTCGAGAGGCGCGACGCGGAGCTCGAGCTGCGCGTGCTCGGTCCCATCGCCATCCGCGTGCGGCGCGAGGTGCTGTGGTCGGTGCATGGACCGGTGCTGCGCCGGCCGCACGGCACCTACGCGCTGCGCTACACCAACATCGACCGCGTCGATGCGGTGCAGGCGTACTACCAGCTCAACCGCGCGCGGGATTGGGCCGCTTTCGAGGCGGCCCTGCGGCTGCAGGCGATCCCCAGCCAGAACTACGTCTACGCCGATGCGACCGGCCGCATCGCCTACATCTACAACGCGGTGTTCCCGCGCCGCGACCCGGCGTTCGATTGGCGCGGCGTGCTGCCGGGCGACACCTCGCGCGCGCTGTGGACCGGCTACGAGCCGTTCGACCTCGTGCCGAAGGTGATCGCGCCCGCTTCGGGCTATGTCTTCAACGCCAACCACACGCCGCTGCTCGCGAGCGGGCCCGGCGACGAGCCGGTCGCAGACGACTTCCCCGCCACCCTCGGACTGGAGACCCGCGTCACGAACCGCGGTCTGCGCTTCAAGGAACTGCTCGCGGCCGACACCTCGGTGAGCGCCGCGGATTTCGAAGCCATCAAGTACGACAAGCGCTACTCCCGGGACTCGCCGGTCGCGCAGTTCGTCGCGCGTCTCGCCGCGCGCGACCTGTCGAAGGAGCCGGATGCCGCTGCGCTCGGCCGTGCGCAGGCCGTGCTGCGCGGCTGGGACCTCGGCGCCGAAGCCACGAACCGCGGCACGGCGCTCGCGGTGCTCACGGGGATGCCGGTGGTGGGCCGGCGGCTCATCGGCGAAACGCCGGCGGACGAGCTCGAGGCGCTGCGCGGCGCCGTCGAGGTGCTGCAGCGTCACTTCGGGCGGCTGGACCCCGAGTGGGGGGAGGTCAGCCGCTTCCGGCGCGGCGCCATCGACGCGCCCACCGACGGCGGCCCCGATGTGTTGCGGGACTTCGAGGCCGGCATGGAGCCGGATGCCGACGGTCGGTTGGTGGCGCGCAAGGGCGATACGCTCTATTACTTCGTCGAATGGGACCGGGAAGGGCGTCTCAAGGCGCACGGCATCCACCAGTTCGGCTCGGCGACCCTCGACGTCGCCTCGCCGCACTACGCCGACCAGGCGCCGCTGTTCCTCACCGAGCGCACCAAGCCGGTGCGCTTGGACGAGGCGGACGTGCGTCGCGTGGCGCCGCGCGAGTACCGGCCGGGGCGGCCCGCCGAGCCCGCGGAGGCCGTCCCCGATTGACAAAGAAGCCGCCCGCGGCCACCGTTCCCCCATGACCGGACCCCGTACCCCATCCGACGTCGCACCGCAGCCGCGCGACCTGCACTTCGACCTCGAGGCCCATCGCGGCACGCACTGGTTGAACGGCGATCCGGTGGGCACCGCCGTGTTCAACGCGCTGTCGTTGACCTTCCCCGACGGCGAGAAGATGTTCATGGACTCGGTGCGGCACTACCGCTCGCGCCTCACCGGGCGGCTCGCCGACGATGTCCGCGCCTTCCTCGCGCAGGAGGCGATCCACGCCCGCGAACACCACGCGCTGAACTCGCTCATCGACCGCGGGCGCTATCCCGTCGCCGCGATCGAGTCGCGCATCCGCAAGCGCATCGCGTTCGCGCGCTCGCGCGGCCCGATACGGATGCTCTGCGCGACCACCGCGCTCGAGCATTTCACGGCCATGATGGCCGAGGCCCACGACCTCATGCAGGAGAAGCTCTTCGGCCGGACGGCGCCCGAGCTGGAGCGGCTGTGGCGCTGGCATTCTTTGGAGGAGACCGAGCACAAGGCGGTCGCCTTCGACGTCTTCATGGAGGTCACGCGCGGTTGGCCGGCGTGGCGGCGCTACATGCTGCGCGTCTGGTCGATGGTTTTCATCAGCTTCATGTTCACGCGCAACATCACGCAGTACGCGTCGCTGTTGCTGCAGGCCGACGGCTACACGCCGCGCGAGGCCCGCAAGGCGGTGCGCCGCTTCCTGTGGCGCGAGCCGGGGCTCTTCCGCGCCAACCCGCGCACCTACTTCGCGTGGTACCGCCCGGGCTTCCACCCCTGGGACATCGACAACCGCGCGCAGATGGCGCGCTGGCAGGCGCAGTTCGCCGTCGAGGCCGCCGAGGAGGCCTCCGCCCCGGCAGGCGCTGCCGACGCGGCGTTCAGCCGCCGCGCAGCGACTTGAGGGCGGATTCGCAGAGCTTCTGATGCTCCTCGCCGAGCGGGCCCTTGCGGCCGGCCTCGGCGAGGCTCTCGATGACCAGCGTCGCGAACGCCGCGCGGCCGCGCTGCCGGGCGAGCGCGAGGCGCAGGTGCTCGAGCACCTTGTCCTTGGCGTCGAGTTCGCGCACCAACGGATCCCAGTGCGGCGCGCGGAAGCGGTCCATCAGCGTGTCGACGACATCCCCACGGGCCGCGAGCACTTCGGGCGTGAAGTCGCTCTCGGCGAAATCGCGCAGCCCCGCGACCTCGCGCAGCCCGGCCTCCGTCACGCGCTCGAACCCCATGGTCCAATCCGGGTGCTCGCGGCGCTCGATCTCCTTGCGCGAGAGGATGCGGATGTCGTCATGCCGGGAGTCGCGTGCGATGCGGCCGACGAGCTCGTCGACCACGGTCTCGTCGCCCTCGATGACCTGCAGGAAGGTGCCGTTGCCGTAGAACAGCATGCCGGTGATGCCGCGAGCGGTGTTGTTCGCGTGGCATTGCTGCAGCAGCGCCAACAGCTGCTCGGACGAGAAGGGCGATGAAGCCCGGCTGAGGTAAGAGATCTGGATCATGGTCAGCGCCTCCGTGGCTCGACGGTCCGGCCCCCTCGGCCCGGTCTCGGTAGCCCGATCCCCCATCGACGAGCCATATTAGCCCAAGCGACGCTTGGGCGGCGTCCTGCCTTGGGTTACCGTAAGCCCATGCGCCGCAAGATACTGCCTTTGGCCCTCGGATCCCTCTGTCTCGCAGCCCACGCAGGGCCGTCGGTCGCGTTCGAGGACCCCGACCGCCGCGCGAAGCTGGCCGCGGCCTACCCCGAGGTGGACCGGGTGATGCGCGAGTTCGTCGCCCGCGAGAACGTCCCCGGCGCGGCCTGGGGCATCGTGGTCGACGGCGAACTCGCCCACATCGGCACGGTCGGGTTGCGCGATGTCGAGGGCGGCCAGCCGGTGCAGGGCGATTCGGTGTTCCGCATCGCCAGCATGACCAAGTCGTTCACGGCGATGGCGATCCTCAGGCTGCGTGACCAGGGCAAGCTCTCGCTCGACGATCCCGTCGAACGGCATGTCCCCGAACTGCGCGGCCTGCGACCGCTGACGAGCGATGCGCCCCGCATCACGCTGCGGCATCTCCTGACCATGTCGGCGGGGTTCCCGGAGGACAACCCTTGGGGCGACCAGCAGCTCGGCATCACGGAGCAGGCGTTCTCCGCGTTGATGCGCGGGGGCCTCCCGTTCTCCAACCCGCCCGGCATCGCCTACGAGTACTCGAACTACGCGTACGCCATCCTCGGCCGCGTGATCGGCAACGTCTCGGGCGTGCCCTACACGAGATATGTGGAGCGCGAGATCCTGCGGCCGCTCGGCATGACCTCGACCACGCTCGAGCCGGGTGCGGTGCCGCCTGCGCGGCTCGCGCAGGGCTACCGATGGGAGGATGCGCGCTGGAAGCGCGAGCCGCAGCTGCCGGACGGCGCGTTCGGCGCGATGGGCGGCATGCTCACGTCGCTCGAGGACCTCGGGCGGTATGTCGGGCTGCTGCTCGGCGCCTGGCCGGCGCGCGACGGCGCCGATCCCGGGCCGGTGGCGCGCGCCTCGTTGCGCGAGATGCAGCAGATGTGGCGCGCACGGCCGGCGGCGGTGACCCGCGACGCCTCCGGCGCCGTGCAGCTGAACGCGGCCGGCTACGGTTATGGCCTGCGCATCTCGCAGACCTGCGACTTCGCGCATGTGGTGGCGCACAGCGGTGGCCTGCCGGGCTTCGGTTCGCAGATGCGCTGGTTGCCCGAGTACGGGGTCGGTCTGATCGCCTTCGGCAACCGGACCTACACGCCCTGGGGCGACGCCCTCGGTCCGGCGCTCGCGGCGCTCAAAGATCCTGGCGGGCTTCGGCCGCGCGCGGTCCAACCCTCCGGCGCGCTCGTCGAGGCGCGCGAGCAGGTCACGGCGCTGGTGGGCCGCTGGGACGATGCCGCCGTCGAACGCCTCGCCGCGGTCAACCTCTTCCTCGACCGCGACAAGGCACGGCGTCGCGCCGAGTTCGCGCAGCTGCGCGCCGAGGTCGGCGAGTGCCGTGACGCGGGCGGCTGGGTGTCCATCGAGAACCGCCTGCGCGGCGATTGGCTGCTGCGCTGCGAACGCGGCGATCTCGTCGCCTCGGTGACGCTCGCGCCGACCGAACCGCCCAAGGTGCAGCATCTCGAGCTGCGCCGCGCGCCGCCGGGCGGCCCGGCGGTGGCGCGTACCTGTCCTTGAGCGATCCCTTCGCCGCGGTGGCGGTCTCTCTACGCGGTGACGGCTTCGTGGACGGCTATTTCGCGGCGGGGTAGGTGAGCGGCGAGTCGGGGCCCACCGGCAGGCCGAAGGCCAGCCAGATCGCGAACACGATCGACCAGCCCACCAGGAAGGTCAACGAGTACGGCAGCATGACCGCGACGATCGTGCCGATTCCGGTCCTCGGCTCGTACTTCTGGAAGAACGCGATGATGAGCGCGAAGTAGCTCAGCATCGGCGAGATGATGTTGGTGACGCTGTCGCCGACGCGGTAGGCGGTCTGCGTGAGCTCCGGCGAGTAGCCGAGCAGCATGAACATCGGCACGAACACCGGCGCCATCAGCGCCCACTTCGCCGAGGCCGAGCCCATGAACAGGTTGATGAAGGCCGTCAGCAGGATGAAGAGCACGAACAGCGGCAGCGCCGAGAGACCGAGCGCTTTAAGCGATTCCGCGCCGTTGACCGCCATGATGAGCCCGAGCTGCGTCCAGTTGAAGAAGGCCACGAACTGCGCGGCGAAGAACACCAGCACGAGGTAGCTGCCGAGCGTCGCCATGCTGGCGCTCATGCCCTTGATGACGTCGCCGTCGCTGCGCACCGTGCCGGCGCCGATGCCGTAGGCGATGCCGAGCGCCACGCCGATGACGAAGATCAGCGCCACGACGCCCGACATCAGCGGCGACTTCAGCAGGTCGCCGGTCTCGGCATCGCGCAGGAAGCCCGCGCCGGGCAGGCTGTCGACGGGCAGCGCGGACCACACGATCAGCAGCGTGAGCGCGAGCAGCGCGAGGCCCGCGAAGCGCAGTCCACGGCGCTCGGTGGCGGAGAGCGGCGCACCCATGGCGGCATCGGCGGCATCGGCCCGGAAGACCCCGTCCGGGAAGCGTTGCGCCGTGAACTTCTCGGTGACCCACCAACCGAGCAGCGTGATCACAGGCGTGGAGAACGCCATGAAGAACCAGTTGGCGGCCGGGCTGACCGAATATGTCGGGTCGACGATGCGGGCCGCTTCCTGCGATAGACCCGAGAGCAGCGGGTCGATGGTGCCGATCAGCAGGTTGGCTGAGTAGCCGCCCGAGACGCCGGCGAAGGCCGCCGCCATGCCGACGATGGGGTGCCGTCCCGCCGAGATGAAGATGAGCCCGGCGAGGGGGATGAGCAGCACGTAGCCGATCTCGCTCGCCATGTTGGACATCACGCCGGCGAACACCACGATCGGCGTCAGCAGGCGGCGCGGCGCCGACAGCACGAGCTTGCGCAGCGAGGCGGCGATCAGGCCGGAGTGCTCGGCGACGCCGATGCCGATCAGCGCGACCAGCACGGTGCCGAGCGGCGCGAAGCCGGTGAAGTTGGTCACGAGGTTGGTGAGGATGCGGTGCAGGCCGTCGAGGCTCAGCAGGTTCACGGCGCTGACGGTCTTGCCGGTGGTCGGGTGCTGCACCTCGAGGCCGGCGAGCGAGGCGAGCCACGACGCGAAGATGACGAGCAGCGCGAGCAGCGCGAACAGCGTCGCCGGGTGGGGAAGGGCGTTGCCGCCGCGCTCGATGGCGTCGAGGACGCGTTCCAACCGTGTCTTGGACATGTCCGCTCCGGGTGTGTTCATGATCCGATCGCCGAGAGGCGTCGTGGCTTGAGTCCCGCTGCACGCAAGGTCTCTTCGACCTGCGCGGTATGCGCCGCGTCGCGGGTCTCGATGGTGAAGTCGAGGTCGGCGGCCTTGGCCGAGACGTCGAGGAACAGCCGGTGGTGCGTGACGTCGATGATGTTGCCGCCCGCCTCGCCGATGAGGCCTGCGATACGGCCGAGCGTGCCCGGCAGGTCGGTGATCTCGAAGCGCAGCGTGACGAGCCGCTGCTCGCGCACCAACTGCCGCTGCAGCACGATGCCGAGCAGGCGCGTGTCGATGTTGCCGCCGCACAGGACGATCCCGACCTTGCGGCCGCGGAAGCGCTCCGGGTGGGTGAGCAACGCCGCGAGGCCGGCCGCACCCGCGCCCTCGACCACGGTCTTCTCGATGGCGATCAGCAGGCTGATGGCGTTCTCGATGTCGGCCTCGTCGACCAGCAGGATCTCCCGCGCGTGCTCGCGCAGGATGGCCGAGGTGATGCGGCCTGCGTTGCGCACCGCGATGCCCTCGGCGATGGTGGTGGTGCCGCACTCCAGGGGCTGATCGTTGAGCAACGCGTGCATCGAGGGGAAGGCCCGCGTCTGCACGCCGAAGATCTCGAGGTCGGGTCTGAGGTCGTGCGCTGCGATGGACATGCCGGCGAGCAGACCGCCGCCGCCCACCGGCACGCAGAGGGAGTCGATCTCCGGCTGGTCCTCGAGCATCTCGAGCGCGACGGTGCCCTGACCGGCGATGACGGCCTCGTCGTCGTAGGGGTGCACCAGCACCAGGTCCTCGGCGGCGACGAGTTCGTGCACCTTGGTCTCGGACTCGGCGAGCTGTTGGCCGTGCAGCACCACGCGCGCGCCGAGCTTGCGGGTCTGCTGGACCTTGTTGAACGGCGTCGAGACCGGCATGACGATGGTCGCCGGCACGCCCATCCGTTGCGCGTGATACGCCACGCCCTGCGCATGGTTGCCCGCCGACATCGCGATCACGCCGCGGCGGCGCTGCGCCTCGTCGAGCGACAGCAGCTTCACCAACGCGCCACGGCCCTTGAAGGACGAGGTGTGCTGCTGGTTCTCGAACTTGAGGTACACCTCGGCGCCGGTCAGCGCCGAGAGCGCCTCGGACCTGCGGCAGGGCGTGCGGACGACGCGGCCGGCCAACTGCTCGGCGGCGCTGCGGATGTTCCCGGCGGTGACGGTCATGGCTACATGATACCTTTGGCCGACCCCGCCATGACCTCGCCCTCCGAATCCCCCCTGCAACGCTGGCGTCAGGGCACGCTCGCCCCGTTCCGCCACCGCGTCTTCGCCCTGTTCTGGTGGGCGGCGCTGGTGTCGTCGTTCGGCAGCCTGATCCAGACGGTCGGTGCGTCCTGGCTGATGGCCACCATCGCACCCTCGCCGGACATGGTCGCGCTGGTGCAGACCGCGGGCACCTTGCCGTTCTTCTTCCTGTCGCTGGTCGCGGGCGCTTTCGCCGACACCCACGACCGCCGCATCGTGATGCTGGCCTCGCAGGGGTTGATGCTGGTGGCCTCGGCCGTGCTGGTCGGGATCGCCTTCGCCGGCCGGATCACGCCCGAACTGCTGCTGCTGCTGACCTTCCTGATCGGTTGCGGCGCTGCTGCGTTCGCCCCCGCCTGGCAGGCCTCCATCGGCGAGATGGTGCCGCGTGAGCAGGTCCCCGCCGCGATCATGGCCAACGCCTTCGGGTTCAACCTCGCGCGCAGCGTCGGCCCGGCCATCGGCGGCGTGGTGGTCGCCGTGCTCGGCGCCGCCGCGGCCTTCCTGGTCAACGCGCTGTCGTACCTCGGGATGCTGGCCGTGATGCTCTGGTGGCGTCCGCAGCGCGCCGTGAGCACCCTGCCTCGCGAGCCGCTCGGCTCGGCGATCGCGGCCGGTGTCCGCTACGCGTGGCTGTCGCCCCATCTGCTCGCGATCCTGTTCCGTTGCCTGCTGTTCACGGTGCCGCTCGCGGCGGTGCCGGCGCTGATGCCGGTGGTGGCGCGCGACCTGCTGGGCGGCGGCGCGCAGACCTACGGCCTGCTGCTCGGCGGATTCGGTTTCGGCGCCATGATGGGCGCGCTGTCGAGCGCGGCGCTGCGGTCGCGCTTCACCAGCGACGCCCTGCTGCGCGGCCTGTGCGTCGTCGCCGGACTCGCGATGGCGGGCATCGCCTTCGCGCCGTGGGCACCGCTCAACCTCCTTGCGCACCTGGTGTCGGGCTTCGTGTGGACGCTGGGCCTCGCCACCTTCAACATCGCGGTGCAGATGTCCTCGCCGCGTTGGGTGATGGCGCGGATGTTGGCGCTCTACCAGACCTTCGCGTTCGCGGGCATGGCCTTGGGCGCATGGGGTTCGGGCCTGCTCGCGGCGGATCTCGGGCTGCGGACCACGCTCGCCATCACGGGCGCGCTCGCGATCCTCACCGTGCCGTTCGCGCGATGGCTGCCGGTCTCGGTGGCGCGGCTCGGCTCGCTCGATCCCTACGCGGCGCCCGAGGTGCAGCCACCGAAGGCCGAACTCGACGAGTCCTCAGGCCCGATCGTGGTCACCATCGAGTACCGGGTGCCGCCGCAGAACGCGGTGGAGTTCGCGGAGGGCATCAACGACCTCGGCCGCATCCGGCGCCGCGACGGCGCTCGGGCCTGGTCGGCCAGCCAGGACATCGACGACCCCGTGCTGTGGGTGGAGCGCTTCGAGAGCCCGACCTGGGCCGATCACCTGCGCCGCTACGCACGGCCGACGCTCGCCGACCAGGCGATCCGCGAGCGTCTGCGGCAGCTCATCGAGGGCGAGCGCGGCACGGTGCGGCGCTATGTGGTGCGTCCGGCGGGTGCGGAGCCCGTGGGCGGTGCGGTCGTGCGGCCGGAGCCGGTCGACCGCACGGCCGATCACGGCTGAGCGGCCGCGCTCACTCGCTGTCGAGCCCGGTGCCCGAGCGCACGTTGGGCAGCACCAGCGCCGCAGCCGCGGAGACCAGCAGCAGCGGCGCGATCAGCGTGCTGAAGGCCACCTGCCAGCCGGAGGACTGCACGACGAGCGGCACGATCGCCGGGAACAACGCGAAACCCATGCTGAGCGGCGCCGAGCCGCAGACCGCGAAGGCGGTGGTCCGCATGCGCGTCGGATAGAGCTCGGTCAGCAGCGCGCCGACCACGGCGTTGCTGCCGTAGAAGAAGGCCGTCGTCAGGCCGAACAGCACGAGGTCGTGCCAGCGTTCGCTCGGCAGCCACATCAGCCCGACCAGCGCCGACGCGCCGAGCAGGCACCAGAGGGCGAAGGTGTTGCGTCGCGGCAGGACGTATTCGCCCACCCACGCCGCGCCGAGGTAGCCGACGATGGCGATCAGGTTGGCGAGACCGACGAGCCAGGTGGCCTCGGCCTGCGTGTAGCCGCGCACCGACGCGAAGTAGGTCGGGAAGAAGAACGCCGTGCCCGCGTAGGCGCAGCCGAAGCTGAAGAAGAGCACGATCAGCGCGATGGAGCGGCGCCGGAAGCGCCCCGAGAAGAGTTCGCGCAGCAACACCCAGTCGAGCACGGACGGCGCGGCCGTGCGGCTCGCAGCGGCGCGCTGGAAGCGCTCGCTCTCCGGCATGCGCCAGCCGATGAAGAGCGCGATGGGCACCACCAGGAAGCCGATGAAGAACACCTGCCGCCAGCCGCCGTCCTCGAGGAGCGGGGCGGCGAGCGCGGCGGCGAGGAACCAACCGAGCGGATAGCCGCACTGCAGCACGCCCATCAACAGGCCGCGGTAGCGGTCCGGCGCGCTCTCGGCGACGTAGGCCGAGGTGATGGGCGCGAGCCCCGCGGCGAGGCCGAAGGCGAGCGCGCGCAGCACGGTGAGCTGCGTGAGGTCGGTGACGAAGCCGCTCAGGCCGACGCAGGCCGCGGAGAGCGCGAGCAGGCCGGCGAGCGTCCAACGCCGCCCCCAGGTGTCGGCGGCGAGCCCCGCGAACACGACCATGACGGCCGCCGCGACGAACCCCACCGTGAGGATGAGGCCGATGGTGTCGAGGCCGACCTTGAACTCGCCCATCACGCCCGGGATGGCGTAGCCGAAGAGCGACTGGTCGAGGTTGCTCATCGTCCAGGCGAACAGGCTGAACGCGAGGATGGCCACCCAACCGACGGGTGCCTTGGTCTGGTCGGAGACTTCCCTGCCGCTCATGATGGAAAATACTACCCCGGAACGCGCCGCCCGGCGCCGGAGAAGTTTGCATGGCCCAGCCGACCCCACCTTCCGCCGATCCGATCGCCCGCCTCGCGCGCTCGCGCCATGAGTTCGGCGAGCACGGCGGCGTCAACCTCTCGATCGAGACCAGCGCCACCTTCACGGTGCTGGAGGCCGGCAAGATGCCGGAGATCTTCGGCGGCCGCGCCGGGCCGCAGGGCGGCTGCTTCCTCTACGGCCGGCATTTCAACCCGACGGTGATGGTGCTGTCGCGGCATCTCGCCGCGCTCGAGGCGCTGCCGAGCGCCTACTGCACGGCGAGCGGCATGGCGGCGATCTCCGGCACGATGCTGCAGGCCTGCGACAGCGGCGACCACATCGTCGCCGGTCAGGCGCTCTACGGCGGCACCTGGGCGCTGCTGCACGACTACCTGCCGCGCAAGGCGGGCATCGGGGCCACGTTCGTCGACCTGTCGGACCTCGATGCCGTGGCGCGCGCCTTCACGCCGCGGACGCGCGTCCTCTACTGCGAGACGCTCTCCAACCCGACGCTGCGGGTGGCCGACCTGCCGGCGCTCGCCCGCATCGCGCACGAGCGGGGTGCGCGGCTCGTCGTCGACAACACCTTCGCGCCGGTCGCGGTGACCCCGGCGCAGCACGGCGCCGACGTCGTGATCCACAGCCTCACCAAGTTCATCAACGGCGCGTCGGACATCGTGGCGGGTTGTGTCTGCGCCAGCGGCGAGTTCATCGACCAGCTCTACGACCTGCATCTCGGCAGCCTGATGCTGCTCGGGCCCGCGATGGATCCGCGCGCCGCCTACGAGGTGGCGACGCGCATGCCGAACCTCGGCCTGCGCATCACCGAGCACGCGCGGCGCGCGCTTGCCTGTGCCGAGCGGCTCGAGGCGCTCGGTGCGGCGGTCATCTATCCCGGGCTCGCCTCGCATCCCGATCACGCCGTGTTCCGGCGCATCGCCAACCCGGGGTACGGCGCGGGCGGGCTGCTGAGCGTCGACCTCGGTACGCCGGAGCGCGCCTACCGTTTCATGGAGCACCTGCAGAACGTCGAGGATTTCGGCTACATGGCCGTCAGCCTCGGCTTCAGCGACACCCTGATGAGCGCCAGCGCCTCGAGCACCTCGAGCG
>JBBAPM010000019.1:0-39485 GCA_040400835.1 Steroidobacteraceae bacterium | reverse complement strand
GGCCTGAAGGGCCGTTGGCCGCGCGCGGCGGTGTACGTCGCCCTGTTCGACCAGAACATCAAGGGCTTCCAGGACAACACCTTCCGCGGTACCGGCTTCGTGCTGAGCAACGCCGGCAAGCAGTCGACCCAAGGCATCGAGATCGAGACGCAGTTCAAGATCTCCGACAACTGGCGCGTGGACCTCGCGGCGACGCTGCTCGACCCGGTGTACGACTCGTATGCCGGCGCGCCGAGCCCCTGCTCGGGCCGCAACATCGACCGCGCCGGCCAACGTCCGCTCAACATCCACGACCTCAGCCTCAGCGCCGGCATCCAGTACGGCTGGAGCATGGGCGAGACCGAGGGCTTCGTGCGCGCGGACTACCTCTACGAGGACAACACGCTCGTGAACCAGCATGAGCAGGCGACCTCGGTCTGCACGACCACGATCCCGTCGAACACCTTCGATGTGTACCGTCAGGTCAACACGGTCAACGCCAGCGCGGGCTTCAGCCGCGATGGTTGGGACTTCATGATCTGGGGCCGCAACCTCACGAACGACGAGTACCTCGTCCAGTCGTTCCCGTCGGTGGCGCAGCAGTTCAGCGTGTCGGGCTACCCGAACCAGCCCCGCACCTACGGCCTCACGGTCCGCAAGAACTTCTGACCCGCCGCGGCACCGCGTCCCGCGCGCGGTGGTCGCACAGAAAGGGGGGCATGCTCGGCATGCCCCCTTTTTTTTCGGCCGTCGCCGACCTGTTGAGTACCCCACGGATTCGTGCTTCAATCGAACACTGCGCGGGTCGTGCCTGTCGCAAAAAACCAACAATCCTAGGGAAGGAGCTTCAATCCATGAATCGCGTGCATCGTGCAGTCGCGGCGGTGTTGTTCGCCGCCACGCTGACCCACACCACCGCGCTCGCCGACCCGCAGGCCACCGATCGGCAGGCGGCGGAAGCCCTCGCGGAAGTCGTCGTCACCGGCTCGCGCATCAAGCGCGCCCCCGCCACCGCGCCGACGCCGCTCATCCAGATCCAGCGCGAGGACATCGTGCGCTCGGGCCTCGGCAGCGTCATCGACGTGCTCGCCGACGTGCCGGCGCTCTCGGGTTCGCTGGTCCAGGAAGACACCACGGGCAGCGTCCTCAACACGGGCGGCCTCTCGCTCCTCAACCTGCGTGACCTCGGCAGCGGCCGTACGCTGACGCTGGTCGACGGTCGTCGCCATGTCGGCTCGAACGCCGGCACGCTGGCGGTCGACGTCGACACCATCCCGCGCCTGCTCATCGATCGCGTCGAGATCATCACCGGCGCGAACTCGGCCCTCTACGGCGCCGACGCCGTGTCGGGCGCGGTCAACTTCGTGCTGCGCCGCGATTACGAAGGCATCCAGATCGACGCCGGTTCGTCGATGATCAACAAGAACGGCGAGCTCAACAACCGCGTCTCGCTGCTCGGCGGCACGAACCTGTTCGGCGACCGCCTGAACGTCTACGGCGCCTACGAGCGCGAGCAGAACGAGGAGGTGCGGGACGAGGACGTCGACTGGCGCCGTGACGCCTGGGGCTTCCTCGGCGTCGACTTCGACCCGACCACCGCGCCCAACGACGGCGTCGTGGACAACATCCTCGTCAGCGGTCTGCGCAACATCTCCCGTTCGCGCGGCGGCACGCTGATCCTCACCAACGACATCCCCGCCGATCCGACCCGCAACATCCCCACGGGCCAGACCTGCGCGCTCGGCACCACCGGTTCCATCAGCGCGAACTGCATCTTCGCCGAGCCCGGTCGCACCTATCAGTTCGACAACCAGGGCGTCGGGCGCCTCGCGAACTTCGGCACGATCCGCAACACGGTCGGCCGCAACCGCAACCTCAACGTCGGCGGCGACGGTCTGAACATCAGCACCGAGTTCAGCCAGTTCAGCCGTGTGCCGGAGGCGCAGGCCGACCGCTTCCAGGGCGGCGCCAACTTCAACCTCACGGAGAGCGTCCAGCTCTTCGCCGAGGCCAAGTACGTCAAGGAAGAGACCTCTTTCGAGTCCCAGCAGACCTTCTTCGACATCGGCATCGTCAACCAGCCGGCCAACACCAACACCGCGCTGATCGCCACCTCGGCCTTCAACACCGGCCTCGACAACGCCTACCTCGACCCGGCGGTGCGCACGGCGATCCTCAACAACGTCCGCCCGGTGATCAGCTCGGCCGGCGTGCAGACCGGCACGGTCGCCGACCCGCGCGCTCGCCTCAGCATCTTCGGTCCCTCGCGAACCCAGAAGAACGAGAAGGAGCTGATGCGCTATGTGGTCGGCGTGCGCGGTGAGACCGAGTCGCTCGGTTTCATCGACGACCTCAACTACGAGCTCAGCTACACCTACGGCAAGCTCGAGAACACCAACCGCGAGGCCGCGGTCGACGTGGTGCGCTTCAAGCACTCCGCCGATGCGGTCGTCGACACCCTCGGCCGGGTCAGCGGCCGGCCCGGCCAGATCGTCTGCCGTGTGCAGCTGCTCGCGGCCAACGGCATCGCCATCGCGGACCAGCTCCGCGGCGGCGTCTACAACCCGACCAACCCCGAGATCGCCAACTGCGTCCCCTCGCGCGTTTTCGGTGAGGGCGGCTACAGCCAGGCTGCGCTCGACTTCTTCAGCGCCGCCATCAACGTGCGCCAGAAGAACGAGCAGCAGGATGCGCTCGGCTTCGTCTCGGGCAACCTCTGGGACATCTGGGGCGCCGGCCCGATCGCCTTCGCGCTGGGCATGGAGTACCGCGAGGAGAAGACCGAGGGCATCGGCCGCTCGCGCGACACCGGTGACCGCCTGCTGTTCCTCAACACAGGCGCCGACTTCCTGCCCGCCAAGTACGACACCACGGAGTACTTCGGCGAGCTGCGGCTGCCGCTGCTGAAGGACATGGCGTTCACCCGTTCGCTCGAGTTGGGCGCGGCCTTCCGCTCCTCCGACTACTCGACCGTCGGCAAGACGGACACCTACAGCTTCAACGTGGTGTGGCGCCCGATCGACGACATCACCCTGCGCGCCACGCGCGGCAAGGCGGTGCGCATCCCGACCCTCGGCGAGAACTTCGCCCCGGCGTCCCAGACGTTCGCGAACGGCTTCGTCGACCCCTGCAGCGCGACGGTCATCGCCGGCCTCGCGGACACGGTGGTGCGGGCGAACCGCCAGAAGAACTGCGTCGAGCTCGGCATCCCGGCCGGTACGGTGATCAACTACACCAGCGGCATCCCGGGCAAGAACGCGGGCAACCCGTTCCTGCTGCCTGAGACCTCGTTCACGAACACGGTTTCGTTGGTCGTGACGCCGCGCTTCCTGCCGAAGGCGACCCTGGTCGTCGACTACTACGAGATCGAGATCAAGGACGTGATCGCCTCGGTCAGCGCGCAGACGGCGGCCAACCAGTGTGTCAGCGAGGCCGACCTCAACTCGGCGATCTGCGCGACGCTGACCCGCACCGGCGCGACCCCGCCGGGCACGGCTCCGGCGTACGGCATCATCGACTTCATCCAGGGTTCGGTGAACTACGCCAAGCTGTACACGCGCGGCATCGACTACCAGTTGTTCTACCGCACCGACTCGAACCTGTCGTTCCGCCTCAGCGGCAACTACCTGTTCGACTGGCGCAACCACAACAACATCGCGCTGCCGGCGACCTACGGCCGCGCGGAAGGCTACGTGGCCTTCCCGCGTACGCGGTTCTCGCTGACGACCGAGTGGCAGCCGAACGACAAGCTGAGCCTGCAGTGGAAGGCGGACTACCAGGCGTCGCAGTACCTGCTCAACGCGAACACGCTGGGCGGCAACGACGACCTGTACGAGACCACCGACTACTACGACACGGCGTCGTACATCCAGCACGACCTCTCGGCGCGCTACAACGTGATGGACAACCTCTCCCTCCGCGGCGGCGTGGTCAACGCCTTCGACAAGAAGCCGTCCAAGTGGCTGGGCAACAGCTCCGACGACAACTTCGACCTCTTCGGTCGCCGGTTCTTCGTCGGTGTGAACTACGACTTCTGACGCAGACCACGACCTTCGGGTCGATAACGGGGCCCGGTCGCAAGACCGGGCCCTTTTTCTTTGTCAGCGTCCTCCGTCGAGGGGCCGTCAGCGCTCGCCGTGCACCGCGGCGACCCGCGGGTCCATGACCCGGAACCACAGCGGCGGCAGCAGGGCCAGCAGCACCATCGTCGGATAGCCCGCAGGCAGCTGCGGCGCGCCCGCGACGCTGCGCAGGGTCTGGTACGGCCGGCTGCCGTTCATGTGATGGTCCGTGTGGCGCGGCAGCTCGAACAGCAGGCCGCGGCTCACCACGTGGTCGCTGTTCCAGGAGTGCTGGGCGCGCACCGGCTCGAGCCGGCCCGCCGCGTCACGGCCGCGGCGCAGGCCGTAATGCTCGATGTAGTTCACGACCTCGAGCAGCGACACCGACAGCAGCGCCACCACCGCGAACACCGCCGCCACCGCCGCGCCGAAGAGCAGCGCCGCGGCACCGAGCCACACCGCCTGCAGCAGCAGCCCGGTGAGGACCTCGTTGCGCAGCGTCCACGGCCCCTGCCCGGCGCGCGCGAGCCGCTCGGCCTCGAGCGCCCAAGCGGAGCGGAACTGCCCGACGATGCTCGCCGGCAGGAAGGCGTACACCGACCGGCCCTGCCGCGCGCTCGCCGGATCCTCGTCGGTGCCGACGCGCGGGTGGTGGCCGCGCACATGCTCCACCGCGAAGTGCATGTAGAGCACCATGCCGAGCAGCAGCTTGCCGAGCCAGTAGAGCGCGCGGTCGCGGCGGTGCACGAGCTCGTGGCCGATGACGATGCCGATGCCTCCGCCGGCGATCGCCACCGAGCCCACCCAGCCGACGCGCTCCAGCCAGCCTGCCTCGCCTTGCCAGACGATGCCCAGCAGCGCGAACAGCCCGACTTGCACCGGCAGCGCCAGCACCAGCGGCAACGAGGCGAGCCGCGACCGGCCGGCGCGCTGCAGCGCGGCATCCTCGGCGTTGCGCGGGTCGACGCCGAGCAGCCCGTCCGCGAGCGGCACGAGACCGTAGACGAACACGACGGTGAGCCAGGACCACGCGCCTCCGAGCCAGAGGCCGAGCGCTGCGGTGACGGGGACGAGGTAGGCGGCGAGGTAGATCATCGCTAGAGTCTAGACCATGACCCACGCACCCACGCCCCCCGTAGCCCCGACCCGAGGGTCGGGCAGCCAGCGTTCGACGCTCACCACCGCCGATGGCAGCCCGCTCGCGCTCTACGACTGGCCGGTGGCCGACGGCACACCGCGCGGTACCGTGCTGATCGTCCACGGCCTCGGCGAGCATGCGGGGCGCTTCACGGCGCTCGCCGCCCGCCTTAACGCAGCCGGGTGGTCCGTGAGGGCCTACGACCAGTACGGCCACGGCGAGTCGGCCCGGCAGGGCGCGGGCCGCAGAGGCGCTCTGGCGCGGCCGCTGCAGTTGCCGGAGCACCTCGCCGAGGTCGCCGCGGCCACCCGTGCCGCCCTCGGCGGGCCACCGCCGACGACGGCCTCACCGACGACCGCCGGACCGCCACCGCTGATCGTCCTCGGCCACAGCCTCGGGGGCCTGGTGGCCGCGTCAGCGGTGATGCACGGCCTGCTGCGGCCGGACGGTCTCGTGCTCTCCTCGCCCGCTCTCGCCGTCGACATGGCGGCCTGGCAACGCGCGGCGGTCGGCTGGCTGCCCCGGCTCGCACCCGCCCTGACGCTCGGCAACGGGCTGAAGCCCGAATACCTGTCGCACGATCCGGCGGTGGTCGCGGCCTATGTGGCCGACCCGTTGGTGCACGACCGCATCTGCGCGCGGCTGGGCGCGTTCGTGGCGACCGAGGGCGAGGCCGTCTGCGCGGCCGCGGGCGGGTGGCGCGTGCCCACGCTGCTGCTCTACGCCGGGGACGACCGGCTCGTCGCGCCGCGCGGCAGCGACGCCTTCGCGGCCGCCGCCGCCGAGGGCGGCGCACCGGTGACGGCGGTGCGCTTCCCGGCGCTGTACCACGAGGTCTTCAATGAGCCGGAGCCGGCCGGCCCCGCCGCCGCGTCCGCCGACCCGGCGGCGTCGCCCTTCAGGGCCCTCGCAGCCTGGCTCGACGCCAGGGGTTGAAGAGCGCCCACAGGATCACCGCCGCCACGGCGACGATGCCCGTGAGCGCGGCGAGCCGCACCGGGGCGGTGATCGCCTCGGTGCCCGACCAGATGCCGTAGCCCGCCCACACGAACACCGCGCAGTAGACAGCATCGCGCGTGACGGCGCCCATCCAGACGTAGATCGCGGTGGCCGTGCACACCGACACCAGCGCCCACTCGTCCATCGTGAGGCCGAAGGGGTACCCCTTCATGTCGAAGAACAGCGCGCCGAAGTTGAGCAGCGTGGCGGCGGTGATCCAGCCGAAATAGAGGCTGAACACGCCGTCGACGGCGAAGAACTCGGCGCGGGTCGGCGCCGGCAGCGCGCGCAGGCGGCGGAAGATGATGATGAGCGTGGCGAGGATCACGAGCATCACCGCGAGGCTCAGCTCCACCAGCTGGTGGTGCCAGACGAAGATCCACGCCGCGTTGCCGGCCGCGTTGACGAAGAACGGTGCGGCGATCGCGGCGATGCGCTCGCGGGTGCGCGTCGCGCCCGCCCAGGCGGCGATGCCGAAGGTCAGCAGCCCGAGATAGATGAGGCTCCAGATGCCGAAGGTCCGGCCCGCGGGCGTGAACCCGGTCGGGTACATCGCCGACAGCTGGCCCGTGTTGTAGCCGCCGAGGGGGACGATGTTTGCTGCGGCGTTCACCGCGATTACCATGAGGACCGCCAACAGCGGCCAGAAGGTCTTCTTGCCCATGACATCCCTCCGCCCAGCGACGAGCGTGACGGCGCCCCCGATGGCGCTGCGTCCCATCATACGCGCCTGCGCCCGCGCGTCACTGCCCGTCGCGCTGCTGTCCGCTGCCGTGCTGCTCGCGGGCTGCGCCGGCGTGCCGCGCATCGACGGGCGATACCCCGTCGACACCCGCTACGACGCGGTGAGCCAGGAGAGCCGCGTCCGCTACCTCATCCTGCACTTCACCTGGGAGGGTTTCGCGGATTCGCTCAAGGTGCTGACGCAGGGCAAGGTGAGCAGCCATTACCTCGTCGACGTGGATCCGCCGCGCATCTACCGGCTGGTCGACGAGGACCGCCGCGCCTGGCACGCCGGCGTGAGCCACTGGGCGGGCGAGACGATGCTGAACTCCGCCTCGGTCGGCATCGAGATCGTGAACCTCGGCGAGCGCGAGGACCCTACCTACGCGCCCTACCCGGCGGCGCAGATCGACGCGGTGGTCGCGCTGGTGCGCGACATCCAGCGGCGGCACGGCATCAAGCCGCACCGCATCCTCGGCCACAACGACGTCGCGCCGCAGCGAAAGACCGATCCCGGTCCGCGCTTCCCGTGGCGGCGGCTCGCCGACGAGGGGCTCATCCCGTGGCCGGACGAGTCGGCGGTGACCGCCGCGCGTCCGGCCTACGAGGCCGCGCTGCCGCCGGTCGCGTGGTTCCAGGAGCAGCTCGCGAAGACCGGCTTCGAGGTGCCGCGCAGCGGCGAGCTCGACGCCGCGACGCGCCGCGTGCTGATGGCCTTCCAGATGAAGTACCGCCAGAGCGACTGGGCGGGCACGCCCGACGCCGAGACCGCCGCGCTGCTCGAGGTGGTCAACCGCCCGGGCGGGATGTGGCTGCGCGGCGCGGACGGCCAGCGCCGTCCCTACACGCCGTAGCGCAGGTCACGGACCACGGAGCCGACGCCGCACGCCAAGGCGCGCGCGGCGTCAGGGGATCGCGTCGAAGTTCGGCACAGCGGTCGGTGTCGAGGTGCCGTTGGCCGAGATCGCCGGGTTGCCGAGCTGCTTCGAGCCGTTGTCGCCCCACATGAGGGTGGTGCCGCTGTCGGTGATCGCCGCCGCGAAGGACTGGCCGCCCGCGCCCACCGTGATGCCCGCGCTCACCACGGACACCGCGCCGAAGGTGTTGCGGGCGGTGGTGCCGCCATCGCCGAGCGAACCGGAATCGTTGGCGCCCGCCGAACGCGCGAGGCCGTCGCTGCCGACGAGCAGCGTCATGCGCGCACCGGGCGCGGCATCGACCACCGCCTGCGACACGCCGACCGGCGCGCCGACATCGACGGGCGCACCGGCGCCGAGCCCGAGCTGGCCGTCCGCGTTCTCGCCCCAAAGATAGAGCGAACGGCGCCGCGACACCGCGGCGGAGTGGTCGCCGCCCGCGCGGATGCGGACGATCTCGACGAGACCGGTCAGGACCGGCACGAGCGCAGGCTTGAAGCTGCCGTCGCCGAGCTGGCCCGAGGCGTTGGCGCCCCAGGCCCAGACCCGCCCATCGCCACCGAGCGCGAGCGCATGCGCGTTGCCCGCCGCGACGGCGACGATGCCGCTGAGGCCGACGGCCTGCACCGGAGACACCATCGCATCGCGGCCGCCGTCACCCAGCTGGCCGATGTTGTTGTTGCCCCAGGTGAACACCCGACCATCGTCGAGCGCGGCCACCGAGAACGCCCGACCGGCCGCCACGGCCACCGCCGGACGCGGCAAGACCACCTTGGTCGGCGTGGCGCGCGACAAGGTGTCGCCGAGACCGAGCTGGCCGAGATCGTTGCCGCCCCAAGCGAGCACGTCGCCGTTGTCGAGCAGCGCGAGACCATGGTTGAAGCCGGCGGCGACCGCGGTCGCGCGGCGGCCGGCGGGCAGGACCGCCTGCACGATGGTGTCCGACGCGGCGCCGGGCGTGCCGTTGCCGAGCTGGCCATCGGCGTTGTATCCCCACCCGGCGACGGTGCCGTCCGAACGGCGCACCAGCGTGAAGCTGTTGGCGGTGATCGTGTTGCGCGACAGCGAGACCTCGGCCGCGAGCGCGGGCACCGGCGCCACGGCGGCGCTCGTGACGCGCAACGCCGCGGCCGCGCTCGTGACGCTGCCTTGTGCGTTGGTCATGCGCACCGTGAACGACGCGTTGTCGTCGGTAGCCGCAGCAGCGGCGATGCGATAGGTGGCGCCGGTGGCGCCGGCGATGTCGACGCCGTTGCGCTGCCACTGGTAGGCGAGGTTGCCGCCCGTCGCCCGGACGCTGAAGATCGCCGGCTCGCCCGCCGCGACCGTCTGACCCACCGGCTGCACGCCGACGGCCGGCGCAGCGGTGACGGTGAGCGTCGCCGCGTTGCTGACCACGTAACCGGCGGGGTTGAGGATGTAGGCGCGGAACACGGCGCCGTCGTCGGCGGCCGTGGTCGCCGAGAGGGTGTAGGTGGCGGCCGTCGCGCCCGCGATCGGCAGCTCGTCGCGCAGCCACTGGTAGCTCAGCGACTCGCCGGTGCCGGCGACCGTGAACGACGCCGAAGCACCGGCCGCGACCGTGACCGAGACCGGCTGCGTGGTCAGCACCGGCGGACCGTTGACCTTCACCGAGGCCTCGGTGCTGGTCGCCGTGCCCTGCGCGTTGGTGACGCGCACCGAGAACTTCGCGCCGTCGTCGGCGGCGGTGAGCACGGGCGTGGTGTAGGCGATGCCGGTCGCGCCCGCGATCTCACTGCCGTTGCGCAGCCACTGGAAGGTCATCGGCGGCTTGCCCGACACGCCGACGTCGAAGCGCACGGTCGACCCGAGGAAACCGATGCGGTCCTTGGGCTGCTCGGTGATGGTCGGGGCTTCCGGACCCGCACCGCTCAGGCATCCGGCGAGCGCATGCGCGCAGAGGAGCAGGCCGGCCAACAAGCGGCCGCGGCGCGAGGGGGTCTTGGTCATCCGCGGATTTTAGCCGAATCCCGGCCCACCGGGCGGCGGACCGTCAGAACGGTTTGGCGAGGCCGAGACACGCGGTGACACCGATCATCACCCAGAAGAGGTATGCGCCGCGGCGGCCCCGGCGGAGGCCCGCGGCGATGAGCCGCTCGGCGGCCGGGTCCGGCCCGGCGCGCAAGGCCGTGAAGCCCTCGACCCAGGCCTTGATGACGGTGCGAAGGCGAGGAGGTGCAGGAACACCAGCAGCCAGTGCACCGTCGCCGGATCGGGCATCGTCGGACCTCGCGCCTGCTCGGGTTGCGTCGCGAGGAGCGCAGGTTATCCTGACTGCAGACAGCTTGCATCAGGAGCAAGGACGATGCTGCCGATCATCCCGCTGATGTCGATGCTCGCGATGCCGGTGGCCGCCGCCGGTACGACCGGCGCCGCGACCGCCGCCGCGCCATCGCCCACGCTGCTGCGCGCGTCGCTGTTGGTCGAGGACGCGGAGCGCGCGGCCGCGTTCTACGCCGCGCTCGGCTTCCGCATCGAATCCGACTTCACCAACGCGCGGCGCCCGGAGGGCAACCCCTTCCCGCTCAACGCGCCCTCGACCGCCGTGCGGCTCGTGATCCTCGCCAGCGCGGACGGCGCAGGCGGACGCATCGGGCTGGTGGAGTTCCGGTCGCCGACGCCCGACGAGAACCGTCTCGACAAAGAAAAGACCGGCCGCGGCGACGTGGTGCTGGTGTTCGATGTGCCGGACGCCGAGGCGGCCCACGCCGCGCTGGTCGCGGCGGGCGCCCGCGTGCTCGAGCCGCCGCAGGTCTACGTGTCGCGGCACCGCGCGCCCGACGGCGGCGCCATGCAGGGCAAGGTGTTCCACGCCCGCGACCCCGACGGGCACCTCGTCGAGCTGCTGGAGGCGCCGAAACCGGTGCCCTGACCGGCGACGCGCGCGGTCAGGTGAGATCGAGCGCCGCGCGCCGACCGCTGCGCGGCGGCAGGCAGGTGAAGGTGAGCGGCTGCGCCGCGGTGGCGAGCGTGCGCAACGCGGCGTCGGCGCGGACCGCGCCGCCGCGCATCAGCCAGCTGCCGTCGGACTGCAGCAGCCCCGAGAACGCCGTGCCGTCGATGTTGCCGCGGACCACGAGGTCGCACTCGGCGCGCGGCCCGGTGGTGGCGGCACGCTGGCGCAGCAGCGTGAGCCGCGCCTCGACGGCGGCGCTCGACCCCGGCCGCCAGGTGACCTGCTGGCCGACCACCGGCGCGAGGTCGCTGTCCATGGCGAGCACGAAGGCGATCACCTTGCGGCGGCTCTCGTCGGCGGGCGCCGGGAAGAAGAACACCGGATCCTTGAAGAAGTTGTCGAGCGTGTCGATGGCGCCGTCGTTGCTGAAGCCGAAGCCGCGGATCTGCTCGCCCGTGGCGCCCGGCGCGCCCGCATCGAGGCTGAAACCGAACATGCCGGCCTTGGCGTACATGTTGCGCAGCTGCGGGACCTTGAAGTTCTCGGTGATGCGCCCGCCCTCGAAGGACATCAGCCCCGAGGTGCCGAACTGGCCCTGCTCCGGCCGCAGACGGTGGCAGTTGTCGCAGCTGCCGAGCAGCGTGGTCGGCGTGTTGAGATAGATGTCGCGGCCCTGCGCCTCGTCCGGCGTGAGCGAGTTGTCGAGCGCACGCACGGGGTTCGGCGGCATGGCGAGCCGCATCGCGAAATCGGTGAACGCTTGCAGGTCGGCGGCGGCGAGCGGCGCCTCGCGGCCGTTGAGGGCCACGAACGCCGGGTTGAATTCTTTGAACGCCGCCTCCTCGAGCGACTCCTGCGCGCCGCGCACCGTCGCGCGGCTGCGCCCCATGCGGTCGCCGCGCCAGTGCAGCGGGCCGTTGCCGCGCATGCCGCGCAGCGTCTGCGTCGCCATCGGTCCCTTGAGCGGATGGAAGCGCGCGGTGGTGCGCGGGCTGTTGCTGACGTAGTCGTTGAGGTTGGTCAGCATGCCGAGGTCGGGGTCGCCGAGGTCCCAGGCGAGATGGTCCATGTCGCCGAACACATGGCAGCTGGCGCAGGAGGTGGTGCCGTTGCCGGAGGTGGCGAGCGCGTCGTACAGGAACCGCCGGCCGGTCTTCACGGCCGCGGCCTCCGGCGAGAACATCGCGCGGGTCTGCAGCACGGCGCGCGAACCGGTGTCGACGACGCTCACCGAATGGGCGATGCGCGAGTAGACGTAGAGACGCGAACCGGCGGCGTTGAGCGCGATCCCGGCGGGACCGTCGGGCACCGCGATGTGCCGCGCCGGATCGGGCGTGAACGCGGCCGGCGTGAGCGAGGCCACGGGCAGCGCCGCCACCTTGGCCGAGCCGAAGGCGGCGACGTAGAGCGTGCCGCCGGCGGCGTCGAACGCGAGCGCGGTCGGCTGCGCGAGGCTGCGCGCACGCTCGGCGGCGGGCGCGGCCTGACCCATCGGGCGGGAGAAGTCGACGTGCGGGTTGAGGTGGACGGCGGCGACCGCGCCGCTCGCCGGCGTCGCGACGCTGATGCGGTTGTCGGCGATGCGGCCGCGGACGGTGGTGCCGCGCGCGCCCGACCCCTCGAAGCGCACCTCGTTGCGCGCCTCGGTGTTGCTCGCGAAGACACGGCCATCGGTCGGATGCACGGCGAGGTTGAAGAGCGTGGTGCCGAGGCCCGCGACACGGCCCGTGACCGCGGGCGTCGCGGCCGTGGCGTCGATGGCGAACAGGTCGAGGTCGGGCAGCGTGAAGCGCACCTTGGAGGACCAGTCGCGTCCGGCCTCGTCGCGCCAGACCGCGCCGACCTGCTTGACGATGAGCCCGGTGCCGGGCGCGGCCACGCCGTCGATGCTGGTGGTCGGGCCGGGCTTGGCGCCGGTGAGCGCGTCGCGGTGCAGCACGGTGGTGCGGTTGCCGGACATGAAGGGCGCCGCATAGACCGTGCGGCCGTCGGCGCTCGCCGCCAGCGCACGCGCGGCGTCGGCCCTGAGGTTGACGACGGCGACGGGCCGGCCGTTCAAAGAATCATCGAGCCCGGCTGCATCGAACACCCAGACATCGGCGCGGCCGGTGCCGGGCGCGGTGAGCGTGGCGGAGCTGAACTGCGGATGGTTCTGGCCGCGGAACGCCGCCGAGACGAACGCGCGGCCGCGGTCCGCGCCGGCGAACACGATGTCGCGCGGCTCGTCGCCGACCAGCAGCGTGCGCAGCACGCGCGGCGTGCCGTCGAGCCGCACCACGCTGACCGAATCCGAGAGGTGGTTCACGACCCACACCTCGTTCGCGTTGCGCTCGGCGACCGCCACCGGCTCGAGGCCGACGGAGACGCTGCTCGCGAGCCGCAAGGAGTCGCCCTCGACGGCGTAGATCTCGAGGCAGTCGGCCGGTGCGTTGGCGACATAGAGCCGCTGGCCGTCCGCCGACAGCGCGAGCGGGCGCACCGGCCCCGACTCGAACACCGTGACCGAGTCCGGCGCGGCGTCGGCGGTGACGGCATCGGCGCCGGTGCCGCACTGGAACACGGGACGCTGCAGCGTCGTGCCCTGCGAGGCCTCGATCGAGGCCTGCGTGGCGAGCGGCGGCGGCGTCGGGGTCGAACCGGAGGGCGGTGCCGACGTGCCACCACCGCCGCCTCCGCCCCCGCCGCCCCCGCAGGAGACGAGCACGAGGGCGGTACCGAAGGCCAGGATCCAACCTGCGAGACGCGTTCCTGTGAGGGGCATGGACCCGAAAGTACCCGCCCTCCGGACCGCGGGCAAGCCGACCATCGACCCCGCGCCGCCCAAGCCGCTAACATCCCGTGATGGACAGCCTTCCGACCAGCTGGAGCGCGCTCGCCGCCGTGGTGTTCCTGCTCGGCCTCAAGCACGGCTTCGATGCGGACCATCTCGCCACCATCGACGGCCTGACCCGGGTCAACGCCCGCGCCCGGCGGCCGTTCGCGCGTTGGTGCGGCGCGCTGTTCTCGCTGGGCCACGGTGCGGTGGTCATGGCGATCGCGGTGATCGTCAGCCTGGCCGCCTCGCAGTGGCAGACCCCGGACTGGCTGCAGTCGAGCGGCGTGTGGATCTCCGTGCTGTTCCTGGCGGCGCTCGGCATCGCCAATGTGCATGCCGCCGTGACCGCGCCCGCCGACGAGATGGTGGCGCCGATCGGCCTCAAAGGCCGGCTGCTCGGCCGGCTCGCCGAGGCCGGTTCGCCCGGCCTCGTCGCGCTCGTCGGCGCGCTGTTCGCGCTCTCCTTCGACACCGTGAGCCAGGCGGCGCTGTTCTCGATCACGGCGCAGCAGTTCGGCGGCCTCGGCCACGCGTTGATGCTCGGCGCGCTGTTCACGCTCGGCATGCTGGTCACCGACGGCATCAACGGGCTGTGGATCTCGCGGCTGATCGCGCGCGCCGACGAGCTCGCCCGCATCGCCTCGCGGGTGATGAGCCTCGCGGTCGGCGGCGTGAGCCTGCTGATCGCCGCGTTCGCGCTGGCCAAGATGACGCTGCCCGACCTCGACGCCTGGTCCGAGGGCAAGGAACTCTGGTTCGGCGGCGCGGTCTTCATGGTGGTGCTCGCCAGCTATTTCGCCGGCAAGCATCTCGCGCACGACCGACCCGCCCACGACTGACCGACAAGGAGGTCCCCATGTCCCACCGTCTCACGATGGCGGCGCTGTTCGCGCTCGCGCTCCCCACCGCGCTCGCCCAATCGACCGCCGCGCCTGCGCCGTCGGCCGCCGCCGCACCCGCTGCCGCACCCACAGCGGTACCGGCCGCGTTCACGCTGGCGCCGCTGCCGTATCCGCACGACGCGCTCGAGCCCGTCATCGACACGCGCACCATGCAGATCCACCACGGCAAGCACCATCAGGCCTACGTCGACAACCTCAACCGCGCGGTCGCGGCCGACGCATCGCTGCGCGGCCTGACGCTCGAAGCCCTGATGGCGCGCATGTCGAAGCTGCCGGACGCGGTGCGCAACAACGGCGGCGGCCATTGGAACCACGACTTCTTCTGGCGCAGCATGACGCGCCCGGGCCGGGGCGGCGCCCCCTCGGCGGCGCTCGCCGCCGCGATCGACCGCGACTTCGGCTCGCTCGACAAGTTCAAGGCGGCCTTCAAGGCCGCGGGCACCGGCCGCTTCGGTTCGGGCTGGGCGTGGCTCATCGTCGGCGCCGACGGCAAGCTGCAGATCACCTCCACGCCGAACCAGGACAACCCGCTGATGGACCTCGCTGCGGTGCGCGGCGCGCCGCTGCTCGGCAACGACGTGTGGGAGCACGCCTACTACCTGCAGTACCAGAACCGCCGCGGCGATTACCTCGACGCCTGGTGGCAGGTGGTCGACTGGTCGGTGGTGTCGCAGCGGTACGCCGCGGCCACCGCGCCGCGCTGAGCACGGTCCGATGACGCAGACCGCTCCCATGGGGCGCGTGCTCGCCATCGCGGGCCCGGTGATCGTCACCGCTGAGCTCGCGCGGCAGCTCGAGCTCTTCGGGCAGGTCGTCGGGATGCGCGTCGAAGGCGACGCCACGCTCGACGAAGCCGCGGCGGGCGCGCTCTTCGGCACCGCAGGGCGCAAGGCGCGCGTGGTGCGGATGACGACACCCGGAACCTCCATCGGGGTGTGGTTGGTGGAGTTCACGCCCGGCTCGGGCACGGTGATCCGCGTCGGCGGCCGTGGTGTCGCCTGCAACGCGCTCAAGATGATCGATTTCTTCACCGCCGACCGCATGGCCGCCGTGGCGCGGCTGCGCGCCCACGGCTTCGAGATCGTCGACGAGGGCGCCTCTGTCGACCTGCCCGACGGCTCGCGGTTCCGTGAAGCGCACGCCAAAGGACCGGACGGCGTGATGGTGGCCGCCATCGAGCCGCTGAACGTCGATGCGGCCGCCTTCGTCAGCGTCACCGACCAGCCCTTCAGCGAAGTGCAGAGCAGCTCCGGGCCGGTCGCAGACTTCGAGCCGGTGCGCGCCTTCTATGAGGACGTTCTCGGCGTGATGCGCGGCTTCCGCTACGAGTTCGAGAGCGAGTCGTTCTCGCGCATGGTGGGTGCCGATCGTCTGCTGCGCATCCAGGCCAACAATTACGGGCGCGTGCTCGAGGATGTCATGCTCGGCATCATCCACTACGGGCTGCCGCCCGGCAGCTACGACGACCTGCGCGAGCGCGCGCAGCCGCCCCACCGCGGCCTCGTCGGCGTCCGGCTCCTCGTGCAGGGCCTCGATGCGCTGCTCGAGCGCTGCCGCGCGGCGGGCGTCGAGGTCGTGTGCGCAGCGCATCTGCTCGCGCTGCCGGGTTGCGCGCCGCAGCGCGCGGCAGCGGTGCGCGCACCGCACGGCGTGTGGCATTGGTTCTTCGAGACCCAGGAAGGGACGCAGGCATGATCAAGACGCTGCTCAAGTCGGATGCCGGGGCCGGTGTGCTGCTGGTGTTCGCCGCCGTCATCGCCATGGTGGTGGCCAACTCGCCGCTCGCGGCCGCCTATGAGCGTCTGCTCGACGCCCCGGTGCGGTTCGGCATCGGCGATCTCGCGATCACCAAGAGCGTCCTCAAGTGGATCAACGACGGCCTGATGGCCGTGTTCTTCATGTTGGTCGGCCTCGAGATCAAGCGCGAACTGGTCGAGGGCGAGCTGTCCGACCGACAGCGCGCGGCGCTGCCGCTGTTCGGCGCTTTGGGCGGCATGGTCGCGCCCGCGCTCGTCTACCTCGCCATCAACTCGGGCGATGCGGCCGCCACACCCGGCTGGCCGATCCCGGTCGCCACCGACATCGCCTTCGCGCTGGGCGTGCTCGCGCTGGTGCGGCGTCATGTCGCGCCTGGGCTGCGCATCTTCCTGCTCGGCCTCGCGATCATCGACGACCTCGGTGCGGTGATCCTCATCGCCCTTCTCTTCACATCCGACATCTCGGCCCAAGCGCTCACCTGGGCCGCGGCCTGCGTCGCGGTGCTGGTCGCGCTCAACCGTGCCGGCCTGCGCAAGCTGTGGCCGTTCATGGTGGTCGGCTTCCTGCTGTGGCTCTGCGTGCTGAAGTCGGGCGTGCACGCGACGCTCGCGGGGGTCATCATCGGTCTGTGCGTACCGCTCGGCCGCAAAGGCACGGCGCGCGACGAAGGCGCGCCGCTGCGCCGCCTCGAGCACACGCTGCATCCCTGGGTCGCGTTCGCGATCATGCCGGTGTTCGCGCTCGCCAACGCCGGCGCCTCGCTGGAGGGCTTCGGGCTGCAGACGCTCGCCCAGCCGGTGACGCTCGGCATCCTGCTCGGACTCTTCCTCGGCAAGCAGCTCGGCGTGTTCATCGTCTGCCGGCTCGCGGTGGCAGCGGGGCTCGCACAACTGCCGGCCGGCGCCACCTGGCGCAGCCTCTACGGCGTCGCGATCATCACCGGCATCGGGTTCACGATGTCCCTCTTCATCGGCTCGCTGGCCTTCCCCGACGGCAGCCAGGACGCCGCGATGCGCATCGGCGTGCTGATGGGTTCGCTGCTGTCGGCGGTGATGGGCTGCCTGTGGCTGATGGCGCAGCCGCGACCGGACATGACGCGCCGACAGGATTGAGCGGGGGCTGAACGCGTCAGCGCCCGCGGCGACCTGATCCGTCAGCCGCCCGAGGCGGGGATCAGCGTCGAGGGTGCGGGAGCGGGCGTCGGCAGGACCGGCGCAACGACCGCGCGCGGACCCATGGGCGATGCCGCCGGCTTCGCGGCCGGCGCCGCGATCTCCACCGAAGCGACGCGACGCGCGCCGTTGAAGCGCTGGCGGTAGTACGTCTCGTCGAGGTCGTTGATGCGCACGCGGCCGCGGGAGTTCGGCGCGTGCACGAACTTCGAGTCGCCGAGGTAGATGCCCACGTGCGAGTTGGCGGCACCGCGGGTGTTGAAGAACACGAGGTCGCCCGGCTGCAGCTCGCCGCGCGCCACGGCCATGCCGCCGCGCGCCATCTCGCGCGCGGTGCGCGGCAGCGAGAGGTCGAAGGTCTTGCTGAAGACGTACTTCACGAAGCCGCTGCAGTCGAAGCCGCTCGCGGGGCTGCTGCCCCCGAAGCGGTAGGGCACGCCGATGAAGGACAGCGCGTTGTCGACCAGGGCCGTGACATCGAGGCCCGGCAGGTCGAAGCCGCCGCCCACCGAGGGCACGCTGATCGAGCTGAGGTCGAGGGTGATGGCACGCGACGCGTAGGAGTCGGGGGCAGGCAGGCCGAGCGCGCGCAGGCTCTGCACGACCTGGTTCTGGATGACGGGGCTCTGCAGCACGGGGCTCGGGCGCTCATCGGCGGACGCCGGGCGCACGCAGGCGCACAGCAGCCCGACGACGGCTGCCGCCACAAGCCCGTTATGCCGACGGAGGCTCATCTCGCGTCCGCTCCTGTTCCAAGCCTATGATTGGGGGCGCGATTCTACCCCGCCTTACGGCGCTCCGTACATCCCCGGATTGCCCACGCTGCGGACCGGGAGGGACACTTGAAAATTTACGTCAAATCAATGCTTTACGTACTCGTGACGCTGGCCGGCCTGGGCATGCCCCTGCGCCTGCCCGCCGCGCCGGTCCCGGAAGCCGAGCGCATCCCGGTCGACCTGCGCCGTACGACCCTGGTGGTCCGTGACATCGAACGGTCCCTGCCGCTCTATCGCGACGGTCTCGGGCTCAAGGTCATCTACGACCAGCTCATCGGCGGCGGCCCGCAGCCGGACGGCCGCACGCTGCCGCCGACCGTGCGGCTCGTGCTGCTGCGCGCCAACGACGACTTCATCGGCGTGCTCGGCTTGATGCAGCGCCTGAACCTGGAACAGGCACCGTCGCCGCCCGAGTTCCGCCGCGCGGGACCGGGCGGCCTGATCCTGGTGTTCAACATCCAGGACCTCGAGCAGCGCTTCGAACGCATCGAGGCCACGCCCTACGTGACCGTCGCGGAGAAGCCGCGGCGCATCGACTACCCGGCCGCCGGCGGCGGCAGCATCCCGGTGCTCTTCAGCGCGGTGTGGGACGCCGACGGCAACTTCATCGAGCTCAACCGGCTGCTCGGGACCCCGGCGGGACGCTGAACAGCATGGGCGACGCCGTCGCGGAGCGCCGCGCGCTCTGGCAGCTGCACACCTGCGTGCTGCTGTGGGGCTTCACGGCCATCCTCGGCAAGCTCATCACGCTGCCGACGAGCGCGCTCGTCGTCTGGCGCATGGGGCTCGCCGCGGCGATCCTCGCGATGCTGCCCCGCGCATGGCGGGGGCTGCGCGCGCTGCCTGCGCGGCACCTCGCGCTGCTCGCCGGCATCGGCGCGGTCATCGCGCTGCACTGGCTCGCGTTCTACGGCTCGGTACGCCTCGCCAACGCGTCGGTGGCGGTCGCCTGCGTGGCGCTCGGCTCGGTGTTCGCGGCCGTCCTCGAACCCTGGATCACGGGACGGGCGCATCGCCGCAGCGAACTGCTGCTCGGTGTGCTGGTGCTGCCCGGCGTCCTCCTGCTGGTGGGCGGCGTGCCGCTCGACATGCGCCTCGGGGTAGCGGTCGGCATCGTGGCCGCGCTGCTCGCGGCGCTCTTCGCGGCGCTCAACAAGCGGCACGCCACCGGCGATCCGCCCGAGGGCGTGGCGCTGCTGCAGATGGCGGCGGGCTGCCTCACGCTCGTGGTCGGCTGCACGGCGGCGTTCGGCGCCGACGACACGCTGCGCTGGCCGTCGATGCCCGACCTCGGGTGGCTGCTGGTGCTCGCCGCCGCCTGCACCGTGCTGACGATGCTGCTGTGGCTGCACGCCCTGCCCTACATCAGCGCCTTCACCACCCAGCTCGCGCTCAACCTGGAGCCCGTCTATGCCATCCTGTTGGCCGCGCTCTGGTTCCGCGAGTACGAACAGCTGACGCCGCTCTTCTACCTCGGCGCCGCGCTGGTGCTCGCCACCGTGTTCGCGCAGCCGCGCCTCGCCGCTTTGCTGGGCGAAGGAACGCCCCGTACGACCGCTGCCGGAGATTGAGATGACCTCGAGGAAGACCCGCACCGCCGCCCTCGCCGCCCTCGCCCTCGTGCTCGCCGTGGGCGGCACCGCCTCGGCGCCCGCCACCGCCGACACCGCGACCCAGCCGGGGCTGAAGCGCACCGGCCGCATCCAGGCGTTCGCGGCCACGGGCCGGCCGGGCGACATCTACGACGCCGGCGTGCGCTCGCCGAAGTCCGCCGCGTTCACGCCCGACGGCCGCAAGCTCTACATCAACGCGCTGGAGGGCGGCGAGACGCTGGTCTACGCGTACCCCTCGCTCAAGCGCGTCGCGGTCATCCGTCACCAGTTCGGCCCGGGCGACGCGGCGCTGTTCCAGGGCGAGACCACGGTGTTCGGCTACGAGTATTTCAACGGCCGCGAGGGCAGCCGCAACGTGTTCGGCGGCAAGCCCGTCGAGATGGCCTTCTCGCACGGCGGTCGATATCTTTGGGTGCCGTACTACCGCCGCAGCTACGACCCGCAGGCGGCCTCGCCCTCGGCGCTCGCCATCATCGACACGCGCAGCGACCGCATCGTGCGCGTGATGCCGACAGGGCCGCTGCCGAAGTACATGGCGGTCTCGCCCGATTCCACCGTGGCCGTGGTCACGCACTGGGGCGACAACACGCTCGGCGCCCTCGACATCCGCGGCGACGACCCCGCGAAGTTCCGCTACACCGCGCACTGGACCGTCGAGTACCGGCTGCCCGTCGAGGGGATCACCGGCAACCGCGACAGCGAGTGCGGCTTCTGCCTGCGCGGCACCGTGTTCACGCCGGACGGCGGCACCGTGCTGGTCGCGCGCATGGGCGGCGGCGGCCTCGCGGGCTTCGAGGTCGCGACCGGCCGCTACCTCGGCACGCTGCTCGACTTCGTGTCCAATCCGCGGCACCTGTCGGTCTCGCCCGACGGCCGCACGCTCTACGCCAGCGGCAACCGCAGCGGCGCGGTCGGCCGCTACGACCTCGCGTCGATGGTCCGCGCGCTCTACGCCGCCGACGGCAAGCGGGTCGACGGGCCGGGCGGCGAGACGCTGGCGGTGGGCGTCGGAGCGCGCACCATCGCGCTCTCCCCCGACGGCCGCACGCTCTACGCCGCCGTCAACAACGAGTCGCGCCTCGTGAAGGTGGACCTCGCCCGTTGGCAGGTCGTGGACCGCGCCGCGGTCGACCCGTTCACCGTCGGGCTCGCCGTGAGCCCGGATGGCCGTACCATCGTGACCACGAGCCAGGGCCGCAGCGGCCAGGGCGGCGGCAACTCGGTGGGGCTGTACCGCGACACCACGGCGGACTGACCGCCACGGACAGACGGAGGGGACCGGCATGGGCGCACCCGGCGGACTGAAAGGCAAGCTGATCGCTTGGGCCATGAAGAAGATGATGAGCGGCGCCGGCGGGCCCGGCGGCGCCGGCGGCCCCGGGTCGGGCGGCGGACCGCCGCCCTGGGTGCGCGCCATGATGGCGGGCGGCGGCCCACCGGGCGGCATGGCGGCGATGCTCGCCACCTCCAGCGGCTTCGAGGGCCGCGAGCGGATGCTCGGCGATGCCGTGGCGCTCGCGCTGCGCACGCTCAAAGATTCCACGCCCTACCAGCACGACATGAACGACGCGCTGGTCAAGATGCACCTGAGCTCCGTCCAGTTCTTCAAGGATCAGGGCGTGCTCGAGGAGTACGTCGCGCACGACGTCAAGACCATGGCGCCCATGCTCACGCGGCTCAAGGGCATGATCGACAAGACCGGCGAGAAGGAGATCGCGCTCGCCGGCATGTTCGACCGCACGGCCTGCCTCTACCAGCTGTGCATGGACCTCAAGAGCGAGCCCGGCAAACGCAGTTTCACCTTCCCCTACTCGAAGGTGCTCGGCATCGCGCGCGCGGAGGGGCAGTCCGACCTCAGCGACCGCGAACTGCACGAGCGCTGGCTGAAGCCTCGGCTGCTCGGCTACGCGGCGGAGCTCGGCGTGAGGATCGAGGTGTCGGACATCGGCGCCGACGGTCAGGTCACGGTCGCATTGGCGGATTGAACTCGGAGCAATCGCGCCCCACCGACGGCAGGCCGGAGCGCACCAGCCGGATCGCGCTGCGCGCCATGCCGGCGTTGTCGTGCGCGATGCCCGGCACCACGACGCAGGACCAGTCGAACGGCATCGCGGCCTCGGCAGCCGTACGGCGAGCCGTCTCGTAGAAATGCAGCCCGCGCGCGAACCGGTGCGGTCCCTGCCGCATCGCCGCCTCCTGACGCGGCAGGCTGCGATGATCCGGATCGTTGTCCGCATCGCCCAGCATCACCACCATGGGGGTCGCGAACCCCGCGCGGGCATCGCCCACGGGCGCCCCGTCGAGACCGAAAGGCCAGCGCTCCGCGTTGCTCGGCATCATGTACGAACCCGAGTTCGCCGCCATCGCCGCGATCATGCGCGGACCGCCGCCCAGCATCACGAGCCGATGCACGAACTGCGCACCGGCCGAATGGCCGAACAGCCAGTAGCGGGCGGTATCGAGCTTCTCCTCACGCCGCAACGCGTCGAACATCGGCTCGAGAGACGAATACGACCACGCCGTGCGTGGCCGCAGCTTGCCGGCATCGTCGAACACCGCGCCGAAGTTGTAGTTCTCCGCGCCGGGGAAGTTCTCGGCGCTGAACTCCGGGACGACGACGATGACACCCGACTGCATGGCGAGGTCGCGCCACTCGAGCAGATAGCGGTCCGCGTCGCGGCCCACGCCGTGCATCACGAACAGCACCGGTGCATCCGCCGGCGAGCCCGGCGGCCGGATGTACCACAGCCGGATGTCGGGACCGCCCCAACCCGCGACCACCAGACGCGAGGAGCCCGGGACCTCGACGCCGGCGAGCCCTGCCGTCCCCAGGGACGGCAGGGAGGCGAGCGCGAGGGCGCACAACCCGCCGAGCAGCCGCCGGATCATCGGCTCAGAAGCTCGCGCGGATCTGCAGGTAGTACTCGCGACCCTTCAGCGAGTGGTACTGCGGCGAGTAGCCGAGCGACTCGTCGACCAAGGGCGGCGCCTTGTCGAACACGTTGTTGACGCCGAAGCGAAGGCGCAGACCGTCGAGCGGGCCGACCTCGCCGAAGCGGTAGTCGCCGTACATGTTCACCTTGGTCTCCGCCTTGGCCTGCCAGAACTCGGCGACGCCGTCGCCGTCCACATCGACATCCGCACCCGTGTCCTGATAATCGCCGACATACCGCAGCGAGGCGCCGGCGCCGATGCGGCCCTTGCGCCAACCGAGCGTCGCCGCACCGCGCCAACGCGGATTGCCGTCGAGGCGTACGCGATCGACCGCCAGGCTGTCGAAGGACCCCGCGAAGTTCGGGTTGGCCGCGATCGCGGAGAGCAGGTCGTTGCGGAACACATCCAGCGTGGCCAGGTAGGTCGCCTCGATGTCGAGATCGAACTTGCCGGCGGCACCACCGTCGACACCGATCGCGAACCCGAGGTCGAAGCCGTCGGCCACCTGCTTGTCGAGGTTGATGTAGGGGTCGATGACGTACTGCACCGAGCCGGCGGCCGTGCGTTGGTCGCCGGGGTTGGCGGCGTTCCAGGCCGCGAAGGCCGCGAGGTCGTCCGCCGTCGGTGCCGAGCGCACCACGTTCGGGTTCGAGCTGCCCTGCTTGCGCAGCAGGAAGTCGAGCGCGAGGGCCTCCTCGTCACCGAACGCGCCGATGACGTTCTTCTGCTCGAAGCGCCAGTAATCCACGCTGAAGCGGAGGTCGCTCACCGCCTCGAACTCCATCATGCGCGTGAGGTCGACGATGACGCCGGCGACCAGGGTCTCGGTGTCCTCGTTCTTGAGGTCCGGGTTGGACTGCCGCAGCGAGGCCGCGTAGGTGGCGCCGGTGGCGAGCGGATCGCGCGTGACGTCCGAACGCCAGAAGTCCTCGGTGCCGAGGTTCAGGCGCGACACATCGCCGCGGTTGAGCTGCACCAGGTTCGGCGCACGGAAGCCCTGGCTGTACGCTGCGCGCAGGTTGACGCCGCGGACCGGGAACCAGGACAGCGCGATCTTCGGCTTGACCGCCTCGGCTTTGACGTCGTCGAAGTACTCGGCGCGCACGGCGAGCTGCAGGGTCAGATCGTTGACCCATGTGCCCTCGCCGCGATGCAGCGGCACCAGCGACTCCGCGAACGCCGAATAGACGTTGCGGCTGGCCGAGGAGTCGCGGGTCGGGCTGACGCCGACCACGTCCGAGATGCCGGACACGTTGGCCGTCGAGAAGATGATCGTGCCGTCGAGCCGCGGATCACGGTCCTCGAGATAGCTCTCGCGGCGCCACTCCAAGCCCGCCGCGACGCCGATGTCGCCGGCCCAGTTGGTGAAGGCCGAAGAGTTGGCGGCGCGCAGGTCGGCCGTGTAGAGCTCGGTCTCGCCGACATTGGTCGAGGAGATCCGCGCCTTGTCCCACTGGGCCGCGGTGTTCGCGTTGGGACCGCCGAAGGGGTTGATCGCCTCGGGGGTGTTGAGTGCGAGCTGCTGCTGCAGAAGCGTCTTCGAGATGCGGTTGCCCTCGGAGTCGGTCGTCTCGTTGCCGCTCGCGCCGAAGGCGCCCTCCCAGTCCCAGCCACCGCGCTCACCGCGCAGGCCGGCGATCAGGCGGTAGGTCTCGGTCTCGGTCGCGATGAGGCGCGGCCCGAGCTCCGTCGGACGCCAGTTGGAGACCAGCACGTCACGGCCGGCGGCCGGCACGTCGGTGGTGCTGAGGCCCGGCAGACGGTTGGGGCTGCCGACCGGGCCGAACGGGTTCCAATAGTTGGTCTTGGGGATGACGAGGAACGCGAGCCCGGAGTCCGCAGGCTGCGCCGCACGGTTGGAATCCGTGGTGGCGCGGTAGTAGAGGACCTCGCCGAAGGCCTGCAGGTCGTCGGAGATGTCGTGCTCGCCGATCAGGTAGGCGTTGTAGCGCCGCGCGTCGCTGATCATCTGACGACCGAGCGCGGTCAGCGGATCGTTCGCGATGTTCACCCCCTCGTTGAGGGAGTTGTTGGGCTGGTTGGCGTTGAAGTCGTAGCGCAGCCCGGCGTCGAGCGAACCGTCGTCGATGCCCATGCAGCCGCCCGGGCGGGTGCCGAGCTGCGCGAGGGTGCCGGTGAAGCTGCAGGGCTGGATGTGGAACACGCCCGTGCTGCTGGTCACGCTCGTGGTACCGACGCGCGCGCGCTGGCCCACCCAGACATTCTGCGCGTTCAGCGAACCCACCTGGTACTGGCCGAAGGGCGAGGCGGTGGACGTGTTGCGGAAATCCGTGGTGCCGGTCGCGAACGGCGAGTTCCCGAGGAACGCCCGCTTGTCGACGAACTGGAACTGCAGCCCGAGCTCGCTCGAGTAGAGCCCGCTGCGGTCATAGGCCGAGGCCGAGAGCTTGATACGGCTGCGGTCCTCGTTGAAAGAGGTGCCGGCGGAGAGGTCGAACGAGCGCTCACGCGACCCGGTGCCCTCGAGCTCCGAGAAGCGCGCCGTCAGCACCGGACGCGAGAACTCGGCATCGAGGATGGTGTTGACGACGCCGGCGGTGGCGTCCGCGCCGTAGAGCGCCGAGGCACCGTCGCGCAGCACTTCGACGCGGTCGATGCCGGAGGAGGGGAAGGCGTTGACGTTGGTGACCTGGCGCGGTGTCGAACCGATGTCCTGGTTCACGGCGTGCGCAGCGATGCGACGACCGTTGAGCAGCACCAGCGTGTTGCCGGTGCCGAGACCGCGCAGGTTCACGGTGGCGATGTCGCCGCGCGCGTCGTTGGGGCCGTCGGCGGCCGGATTGATCTCGAAGCTGCCCGCCTGCGCGAGGTTCTCGAGGATCTCACCGGTGGAGGACTTGCCGAAGGCCTCGAGCTGCTCGGCGTTCAACACCGAGACCGCGATGGCGCCCGAGTCGGACGCACCCTTGATGCGAGAACCGGTCACGACCACCTCGGCCAGTTGGTCTGCGGTGGCCGTCGCGGCCTGCTGCGCCTGGGCGGAAGAGGCGGCGACGAGCGCGGCGACGAGCGCGGCGACGGCGGTCGGGATCTGGGGCTTCAAGCGTTGCATGGGCATCTCCCTGGTCTGGAACGGGTCAATCCGGACGCGCGTCCGGCATCGGAAATACGGGCGGCCGCAAGGCCTTGGCGAGCGCGGCTTCATCGAGCGCACCTTCCCAGCGCGCCACCACCACCGTGGCCACGGCGTTGCCGATGAAATTGGTGATGGCGCGGCACTCGGACATGAAACGGTCGATGCCGAGGATCAGCGCCATCCCGGCCACCGGCACCGACGGCACGACGGCGAGCGTCGCCGCGAGCGTGATGAAACCCGCGCCGGTCACGCCGGCGGCACCTTTCGAGCTGATCATCGCGACCAGCAACAACAAGACCTGCTCACCGAGGCTGAGTTCGACACCGGTCGCTTGGGCGATGAAGAGCGCCGCCAAGGTCATGTAGATGTTGGTGCCGTCGAGGTTGAAGGAGTAGCCGGTCGGCACCACGAGCCCCACCACCGAGCGGCTGCAACCGGCGACCTCCAGCTTGCGCATGAGCGAAGGCAGCGCCGACTCCGAGGAGCTCGTGCCGAGCACCAGCCAGAGCTCCTCTTTGAGGTACGCCAACAGGTCCCACAGGCGGAACCCCGCCGCGCGCGCGATCAGCCCCAGCACCACCGCGATGAACAAGGCCGAGGTGAGGTAGAAGGTGGCGATGAGCGCCGCGAGGTTGGCGATGGCACCGATGCCGTATTTCCCGATCGTGAACGCGAAGGCGCCGAACGCCCCGATGGGCGCGAAGCGCATCAGCAGGTTCACCATCCGGAAGAACACGTCGCTGACCGAATGCAGCCCGTCGACGACGCGGTTGCGCGAATCGCCGAGCCCCGCAACGCTGACACCGAACAGGATGGCGACGAACAGCACCGGCAGGATCTGCCCGCCCGTGAACGCCCCGACGAAGGTGTCGGGGATGATGGCGAGCAGGAACGACACGAGGCCCTGCTCCTCGGCCTTGCCGACATAGCCGCTGACAGCGGCGGAATCGAGCGTCCGCGGGTCCACCCCCATGCCCTCACCGGGCCGGACGATGTTGGCGACCACGAGGCCGACCACGAGTGCGAGCGTGGAGACCACGAGGAAATAGCCCATCGCCTTGGCGGTGGTGCTGCCGAGCCGCGCCAGCGAACTCATGCTGGCGATGCCCGCCGCGACGGTCAGGAAGATCACCGGCGCGATGATGAGTTTGACGAGCTTGATGAACGCATCGCCGAGCGGCTTGAGCGACACGGCGAGGTCGGGCGCGAAGTGGCCCAACGCCCCACCGACCGCGATCGCGATCAGCACTTGGGCGTACAGCGCCTTCCACCACGCCGGGCGCGGGGCGACGACGTCCGGAACCGTTGCACTCATGCGGAGGATTACAACGGGCTTTTGACCAGCTGACAACAGCGTCGAGATAAACGTAAAACCATGAATTAAATGGTATTTTCATCTTTTTTGTGCGGATTTACGCACAAACCGGTCGGCATTGTGCGGAATCCCGCCCGACCGCTATCCTGCACGCCGTGCACCGCCTCGCCACCCGCCTGAGACCGACTTGGCCGATGTTCCTGACGGCGCTGGCGGTGGTCGCGTCCGTCGCCCTCCTGGCGTGGGCAGGCGGAACGATCGCGGAGCGCCGCGAGACCGATCGCCAGACCGCGCAACTCCGGACCGATCTGCTGCTGCGACGGGAACTGCTGCGCAGCGAACTCGAACGGCACCGGCTGCTGCCGGCGGTGCTGGCCGAAGACCGCACGCTGTCGGACGCGCTGCTCCGCCGACCGCGGGCGGACGGGCGCGACGACGCCGTGGCCCGCCTCAATCCACGGTTCGCCACCCTCGCATTGCGCGACGGCGCGGCGACGCTGTACCTGATCGGGGCCGACGGCATCACGGTGGCCGCGAGCAACCACGACTCGCCGGCGAGCTTCGTCGGCCAGGACTACTCGTTCCGGCCGTATTTCCGCGATGCGATGACGCGTGGCAGCGGCGAGTTCTTCGCACAGGGCACGGTGAGCGGCATCCCCGGTCTCTACCTCGCGCAGCGGCTCTGGGACCGCAGCGGGGTCGTCGTGGTCAAGGTGGAGTTCGGCGCGCTCGAACGCAGTTGGCGCGCGGTCGGCGACCGGACTTTCGTCACCGACGCGCAAGGGACGGTGCTCGTCACCTCCGATCAGGCGCTGCGGTTCACGCGCGATCCCGCCTCCAAGGGGCCGGTCACCGACGGCATGCTCCGCATCACCACCGACGCCGCGCAGAAAGGCTGGACCTTGGTCGCGACACGGGACATCCGGCGCGCAACGCTCACCGCACGGGCCCTCGGCTGGACGACCGGGGGCTTCGCGGGCGCGCTGCTGTGCCTCGGTCTCGGACTGCTCTGGCTGGTCCGCTCACGCGCTCAGGCGCGGGTGCAGCAACTGCGCGCCGACCTGATGCAGGCCAACCGTCTCGCCGTCCTCGGACAGATCTCGGCCGGCGTCGCCCATGAGATCAACCAACCGGTCGCCGCGATCCGCGGTTACGTCGACAACGCCGCCCTGCTGCTCCGGCGGGGCGATGCGGACGCGGTGGGGCGCAATCTCGACGCCGTGGCAGGACTCACGGACCGCATCGGTCTCATCACCAACGAATTGCGCCTGTTCTCGCGCAAGACGGACGGGGCGCCGGAGACCCTGCGCGTGGCCGACGCGATCGATGGCGCCTTGCTGCTGCTCGATGCGCTCATCAAGTCGCAGCGGGTGCGGGTACAGCGCGAGGAACCGGCGGAGCCGGTCACCGTGGTCGCGCACCGTGTGCGGCTGGAACAGGTGCTCGTCAACCTGCTGCAGAACGCCCTGGAGGCGCTGCAGGACCGGCCCACGCCGCTGATCCGCATCCGCGTGGCACATGAGGACACCGGCGGCGGCGTCACGATCCGCATCTGCGACAACGGCCCCGGGGTCGCGCCCGCACAGCTCGCACAGCTGTTCATGCCGTTCTCGACCAGCAAGCCGCTCGGCCTCGGCCTCGGCCTCGTGATCTGCAAGGACCTGCTCGCCGAGTACGGCGCCACGCTCCGCCATGAACGCTCGGAGTCCGGAGGCGCGAGCTTCGTGGTCCTGTTCCCGGGCGGTCGCGCATGACCCTGCCCACCGATCCACGGCGCGTGCTGCTCTTCGAGGACGACGCGGACGTCCGCGCCGTCATCGAACAATCGCTCACCCTCGAGGGTTTCGCGGTCGAGGCCCACGCCGAGGCGGGCGCGACGATCGACCTCGTGACGCCCCGCTTCGACGGCGTCATCGTCACCGACATCCGCATGCCGGGCATGGACGGGCGGGAGGTGTTCCGCCGTGTCCGGCAGATCGACCCGGAACTGCCGGTGCTGATCGTCACCGGTCACGCGGCGGTGCAGGACGCGGTCGAACTGATGCGCGAAGGTGCATACGACTTCCTGACCAAGCCCTTCGCAGCGACACGCCTCGTGGTCAGCGTCCGCAACGCGCTCGGGCAACGCGGTCTCGTCCTCGACAACCGGCGCCTTCGCGACCCGTCCGCCGAGGCGGACGTGCCGCTGCCGCTGCGCGGCGACAGCGACCGTATCCGCGCCTTGCGCGCCCTGGTGCGGGATCTGGCGGACGCCGATGTCCCGCTGTCGGTCGTCGGCGAGACCGGCACCGGGAAGGTGTCCCTCGCGCGCGCGCTGCACGATGCCGGGCGACGCCGGCCACGTCCGTTCGTGGTGGTGGACTGCGCCGCCCTGCCCGAAGCCCTGCTCGAAGCCGAACTCTTCGGCGGCGGACTTCCCCGGCGGCGCCCCGGACGGCTCGAGACCGCGGAACGCGGCACTCTGTTCCTCGAGAACATCGACCGGCTGCCGCTGCCTCTGCAGGCACGGCTGATCGCCGCGCTCGAGGCGACGGTGGGCGCGTCGGACGACGGCGCCGGCCGCGATCGGGCGCATCCGCTCGATTGCCGGGTCATCGCCGCATCGAGCGACGATCTCGCGCGCCTCTGCGCGACGGGCGCGTTCAGGTCGGATCTCTATTTCAGGCTCAACACGGTCACGCTGCACCTGCCGCCGTTGCGGGAAAGGCGCGAGGACCTCGCGCCGCTGCTCGGCGAACTGCTGGCGGCGGCTGGACGGCGCCTCAAACGTCCGGTGCCCGGGCTCAGCCGCACCGCCCAGACCCATCTGTACAGCCATCATTGGCCGGGCAACCTGCGCGAGCTCAGCCACTTCGCCGAACGGTTGATCCTCGGCATCGGCCTGGACATCGGCACGTCGACCGGCGCGGACCCGCCCGATCCGCTGCCGATCCGTGTAGAGCGCTTCGAGGCAGGACTGATCCGCGACGCGCTGCGCAGCACGCGCGGCGATGTGAAGTCCTGCCTCGGGATACTGCGGATCCCCCGCAAGACCTTCTACGACAAGGTCGCACGCCATGGCATCGACCTCGATGCGTTCCGGAGGACCGATCCTTGAAACCACCCGCCGTCACCACCGCCGGACCGCGCGAGCTCGGTGCGGCGCTGTCATGCATCGCGCTGCTGACCGGCTGCGTCCAGCTGCCATCGAGCGGCGATCCCTGCGATTTCGGCGATCTCGCCGTCCGCACGGACTTCCCGACCGCGCGCGCATCAGGCTGCCGTCGCGCAGACGAAGACGAGATCGTGGTGCGGATCGCCCCGGAGGCGGCCGACATCAACCCCAGCCCCTGGTACGCGTTCCGCATCGAGTCGGCCGCACCGCGTGAACTGCGGATGCGGCTGGAGTATCAGGGCGCCAAGCACCGCTACTCGCCCTTCGTCAGCGCGGACGGGCGTGTGTGGCGCGCCCTCGACCGCGGATCCGTGAGCGTGCAGCCGGACGGCTCGGCCCTGCTGCGGCTCGATCTGCCGCGCGGCTCGACCTTCGTCGCGGCGCGCGAGCCTTGGCCTGCGAGCCGACATGACGCCTGGACACGCGCCTGGGCCGCGCGCCCGGATCTGGCGGTCTCGGTGCTCGGCCGTTCACGCGAGGGCCGCGACATCCTGATGATCGGATCCGATCCGGGGCAGACGCGCCCGCGCACCCTCGTCATCACGGGCCGACAGCACCCGCCCGAGGTGAGCGGCGCGGCATCGCTCGAGCATTTCGTCGCAGAGCTCCTCGCCGACACGGCGACCGCACGTCGTTTCCGCGCGACGCACCGCGTGGTGGTCGTACCGCTGCTGAACCCGGACGGCGTGGAGCGCGGCCACTGGCGCAACGGCATGGGCGGCATGGATCTCAACCGCGATTGGGGTCGGTTCTCGCAGCCGGAGATCGCGCTGGTGGGGGCGCTCATCGACCGCATCGAGGCGGATCCTGCGGGCGACCTCGCCATGGTGGTGGACTTCCACTCGACCCGCCGCGATGTGTTCTACACCCAGCGCGATGAGGACCGGATGCGCAACGGATTCTCGTATGCGGCGTGGCTGACGCGTCTCGATGCGCAGCTACCCGGCGAGCCGATCGCCCGCAGCCCCTCGCACAATCCGGAGAACCCGACCGCCAAGACCTGGCTCTATCTGCGCTATGGCATCCCTGCGATGACCTACGAGACGGGTGATGACACCCCGCCCGAGCGCATCGAGCGGCTCGCGCGCGCCGCAGCGACCACCCTGATGGAGGAGTTGTCCGCGAACCTTGCGGACACAGCGAACGCTACAGCGGACGCCCCGGCGACGACGGACGCTCCGCCCGCGGCGGACGCCCCGGCGGCCAGGACAAGGCCGTAGCGCGCCGCCGCGAACGCAGGAACGGGTACAGCAGCTGCGTCGCCCAACGCTCGGTGCCGTGCTCACGGTCGTCGGCGAGGCCGTAGGCCGGCGGGTAGCGGCGCGTGATGCGCGCCGTGCCGAAGATGACATCCCAAAGAAAAAGCAGGTTGCCGAAGTTGCCGGCGTAGTGGCCGACGCCGTCGTCCTGCGTCAGCGCGTGGTGCGCATGGTGGGTGGCGGGCGTCGATATGGTCCGCTCCAGCACCCACATCACCGGATGCATGGCCGGGATGCGGTACAGCGCCTCGTCCCAGCGCCAGCTCGAATGGGCGCCGATGATCACCGCGATCTTCACCACCGAATACCCGGCGTAGACCCAGCCGAACCCGAGGTACACGAGCACGCCGCTCAGCCACAGCCCGGGCATGAAGGCGTAGTAGAGCGCGTTGTTGCGGTACACGACCCGCACGCTCATGTAGGCGGCCGAGTGGTGCACCCGGTGCAGCGGCCAGATCAGGCTGCTGTGCGAGAGCCGGTGCCACCCATACTGGGTGAGGTCGTCGGCGATGAGCAGCGTGCCGACCATGGCCCACCAGGGCCAGTGGGCGAGCGCACCCCGCTGCTCCGGCATCAGCCAGGCGCTGAGCGCGGTGGAGGTGGTGAGCACCCCCACGAACACCAGGGGGAAGACCAGCAGGATGGCGATGTCGAGGCGGTCGTCCTCGCGGCCCGCCATCCGCGGGCGCAGCTCGCCGCGCACCCATTCAGCGGCCGCGAAGCCGCCGAACACGGCGACCAGGGCCAGGGACTGGAAGAGCTGCGGATCCATGTCCCATTCTAGGGCCGAAAACGGGCGTACCGTCTGCACTTTGGTCTAATATCCGGTCCGGCCTGTGGCCGCCGCCGCAAGCCCTGCAGACCCCGAGGTGAGCATGTCCCTGACGATCGGAGTGCCGCGCGAGACCTTCGCCGGCGAGAAGCGCGTAGCGACCGTCCCCGAGGTGGTCGAGAAGCTCCTGAAGCTCGGCTTCAAGGTCTGCGTCGAGACGGGCGCGGGCGATGCCGCCAACTTCAGCGACGACGCCTACCGCGCCGCCGGCGCCACGGTGGCGGGTTCCGCAGCCGAGGTCTACGGCGCCGCCGATGTCGTCTTCAAGGTCCGTCCGCCGACCGCCGCCGAGGCCGCGCAGCTGCGCGAAGGCGCGACCTTCATCGGCTTCGTGTGGCCCGCCCAGAACCCGGAGCTCATGCAGCAGCTCGCCGCGCGCAAGGCCACGGTGCTCGCCATCGACTCGCTGCCGCGCCAGCTGTCGCGCGCGCAGAAGATGGACGCGCTCACCTCCATGGCCGGCGTCAGCGGCTACCGCGCCATCATCGAAGCGGCGCACGCGTTCGGCCGCCCCTTCAACGGCCAGGTCACGGCCGCCGGCAAGATCCCGCCCGCCAAGGTGTTCATCGCGGGTGCCGGCGTCGCGGGCCTCGCGGCGATCGGCGCCGCCGCCAACCTCGGCGCCATCGTGCGCGCCAACGACACCCGCGCCGAGGTCGCCGACCAGGTGGTCTCGCTCGGCGGCGAGTTCGTGAAGGTCGACTACGAGGAGGAAGGCTCGGGCGGCGGTGGTTACGCCAAGGTCATGAGCGAGGGCTTCCAGCAGGCGCAGCGCGCGATGTACGCGCAGCAGGCCCGCGAGGTCGACATCATCGTCACCACCGCGTTGATCCCCGGCAAGCCCGCACCGCGGCTCATCACCGCCGAGATGGTGCAGACGATGAAGCCGGGCAGCGTCATCGTCGACATGGCCGCCGAGCAGGGCGGCAACTGCGAGCTCACCGTGCCGGGCGAGGCCGTGGTGCGCCACGGCGTCACGATCGTCGGCTACACCGACCTCGCGAGCCGCCTCGCGCGCCAGTCCTCGACGCTCTACTCCAACAACCTGCTGCGCCTCACCGAGGAGCTCTGCAAGGCGAAGGACGGCACGCTGAACGTCGACATGGACGACGACGCCATCCGCGGCCTCACCGTCATCAAGGACGGCGCCGTCACCTGGCCCCCGCCGCCGCTCAAGCAGGCTGCGGCACCCGCCGCGAAGCCCGCGGCAGCCGCGGCAGCCGCGCCGGCGAAGAAGTCCTCGCACGGCCACGGCGGCGGCGCAGAGCCCGCCTCGGCGACCGGCCTCGCGATCACCTTCGGCATCGGCGCGCTGCTCTTCTGGCTGGTCGGCGCCTACGCGCCGCCCGAGTTCCTCGGGCACTTCACGGTGTTCGTGCTCGCCTGCTTCATCGGCTACATGGTGGTCTGGAACGTCACGCCCTCGCTGCACACGCCGCTGATGAGCGTCACGAACGCCATCTCGAGCATCATCGCGGTGGGCGCGCTGATCCAGGTCGCGCCGCCGCTCAGCGGCGACACCGGCGGCCGTCCGGACGGGCTCATCCTCGGCCTCGCGGTCACGGCGCTCGTGCTCACGGCCATCAACATGTTCGGCGGCTTCGCCGTCACGCGTCGCATGCTCGCGATGTTCCGCAAGTGAGGGCGACGCCATGATGCTCACCGAAAACCTCGCCACCGTCGCCTATCTCGGCGCGGCCATCCTGTTCGTCCTGAGCCTCGGCGGCCTCTCGCATCCCGAGACCGCACGCCGCGGCAACCTCTACGGCATCGTCGGCATGACGCTCGCGGTGCTCGCCACGGTGCTCGGCCCGCGCGTCACCGCGGGCGGTCTGCCCTGGATCATCGGCTCGCTCGCGGTCGGCGGCGCCATCGGCCTCTACGCCGCGCGCAAGGTGCAGATGACGCAGATGCCCGAGCTCGTCGCGCTGATGCACAGCCTGGTCGGCCTCGCGGCCTGCCTGGTCGGTTTCGCGAGCTACGTCGACACCTCCATCGTGCTGGAGGGGGCCGCCCAGACCATCCACCACGTCGAGATCTACCTCGGCGTGCTGATCGGCGCGGTCACCTTCTCCGGTTCGGTCATCGCCTTCGGCAAGCTCTCCGGCAAGATCGGCGGCAAGCCGCTGCTGCTGCCGGCGCGCCACTGGATCAACCTCGCGATGCTGGTCGCGGTGATCATCATCGGCGCGCGCTACCTCGCGGCGCCCACCGCGGCGGAAGGCATGACGCCGCTGCTGATCATGACCGCGATCGCGCTGCTGTTCGGCATCCACATGGTGATGGCGATCGGCGGCGCCGACATGCCGGTCGTGGTGTCGATGCTCAACAGCTACTCGGGCTGGGCCGCGGCGGCGACCGGCTTCATGCTCGGCAACGACCTGCTGATCGTCACCGGCGCCCTCGTCGGCTCCTCGGGCGCGATCCTCTCGTACATCATGTGCCGCGCCATGAACCGCCAGTTCCTGAGCGTCATCGCCGGCGGCTTCGGCACCAGCAGCGGCGCGCCGGCGGCGGCAGGTGCAGCGGCGGGACCACAGGGCGAGGTGCAGGCGGTGAGCGCCGTCGAGACGGCCGAGATGCTGCGCAGCGCCAAGCAGGTCATCATCGTGCCGGGCTACGGCATGGCGGTGGCGCAGGCGCAGCACACCGTGTTCGAGATCACGAAGCTGCTGCGCGAGAAGGGCGTCGGCGTGCGCTTCGGCATCCACCCGGTCGCGGGCCGCATGCCCGGCCACATGAACGTGCTGCTCGCCGAGGCGAAGGTGCCCTACGACATCGTGCTCGAGATGGACGAGATCAACGACGACTTCCCGGACACCGACGTCGCCATGGTCATCGGCGCCAACGACATCGTGAACCCCGCGGCCGAGGACGACCCGACGAGCCCCATCGCCGGCATGCCGGTGCTGCAGGTGTGGAAGGCCAAGACCTCGATCGTCATGAAGCGCTCGATGGCCTCGGGCTACGCCGGCGTCGACAACCCGCTCTTCTTCAAGGACAACAACCGCATGCTGTTCGGCGACGCGAAGAAGATGCTCGACGAGGTGCTGGCGGCGCTCAAGGCCTGACGCGAGGACCGACACGCCGCCATTCGAGCGCGTGGCGCCGTGCACCGGACCCTGTTCCCTCCTCGACCGACAGCACGAGCCGCCGCCCGCTGAGTTCCGCGTCGCGCCATTGGCGCGTGCCGACGAGTCCGGGGTTGAGCGAGACGGTCACGCGGTGCTCGACTCGGCCGGCGACGATCCGCCAGCGGCCCGCATAGCTGAAGAACCCGTCGAACGCAGCGGCGCGCTCCGCCGTGGTGGCGGCGCGCGGATTCCCCGCTGCGAAGGGCTTGCGGTCGGCCGCCATGATGGTCGCGCTCATGCGGCCATCGCGGGTGTAGAGCAGGAGCCCCGTCGCATCGGCGCCGAAGGGTTCGGTCACGCGGCCGTCGGCATAGGTGATGCGCCAGCGGTGATAGGCCCACGCGCCCTCGAGGTCGCGGGGCCGTACGATCCGCGCACCGCGGGCTGCGCTGCGCGAAGGGCCACGGGACGGGCCACGCGACGGGCCACACGACGGGCTACGCGACGGGCTACGCGGAGCGCCGCGCCGCTCAGACGCCATGCGCGGCCAGCCTCGCCCGCAGGAACGCCGCCAAAGAATCCGGCGTGTCGCGCGCATCGCGGGTGTGCGGGTAGACATGGGCCGGCCGCGGCTTGCGATCGAACCACACGCACTCGCCCGCCGGCTGCGCGGGACGCTGCGCCGCGAGCCAGACCGCGGTGTCGGCGCCCGAGCGCGCATCGCGCAACAACGGTCGCAGGAGCTTCCGGAAGCGCGGCAGCGAGCGCTGCACACCTGCGGTGTCGACCCAGCCCGGATGCATGGCGTAGAACGCGACGCCGCTCGCCGCGTGCGCCGCGCGCCAGTGCGCGACCAGCGAGATCTGCGCGCGCTTGTGGAAGGTGTAGGCCGCGACCCCGTCATAGCGCGCGGGGTCGGTGACGTCGAGCATCGCCGTGGCGAGCGGCACGGTGTAGGCGCCGCCGGAGGTGATCTCGATGACCGCGGCGCCGGCGCCCAACGTGCCGCGGGCGAGCAGCGCCTCGACGAGCTGGTGGTGCGAGAGGATGTTGGAGACGAAGGAGGCCTCGTGACGCTCGGGCGTCGTCACGAGCGCGTCCTGCAGCACGCCGACGTTGCCCATCAGCACATCGATGCGCCGGCCCGTATCTGCAGCGCGCGCGACGAGCCGCTCGACGAGGCGCTGCGTGTCGCAGACGGAGGTGAAGTCGCAGACCTCGGTGTCGAGCCCGGCGAGCCCCGCTGCAGCGGCGTCCGCCGCGAGCGCCGCGAGCTTGGCCGGGTCGCGTGCGGCAGCGGTGACCGTAGCGCCGCCGCGGAGCGCGGCGAGCACCATCTCGCGGCCGAGCCCGCCCGAGCCGCCCGTGACCAGCCAATGCTGGCCCGTGAACGAGGGCGCGAAGCGCGGCCAGAAGACGTGGCGCAGCCGGTATCCAGGCTGCGTGAAGGACGGCAGGAAGCGGCCGTAGAAGGCGAGCACCTTGGCGATCCGGGCGAGTTGAACGGGCATGGAGCGTCCTCGGGGGCGACGGGTCAAGGATTGCACGAATCGCAGCCGGCGGGGTCGGCGGCGAGGCCGACGCCCGCGCGCGCGACCTCTTTGGTGAAGCTGCCGAGCAGGTCGGTGTCATAGGCATCCGTGTGGACGATGCGGCAACCGAGCGCGCGCTCGAGCGGCCCGCGGACCTGCTCCTGCTTGCCGTGGCGCGTGAGGAAGCCGATCGCGACGCCGTGGTACGGCCCCGCGCCGGGGCTGGTCCGATCCGTCATGTCCGGCTCAACGCGCCGCCGCGTCCTGGGCGGGCTGCAACAACGATTTGATGAGGGGGTTCGCGAAACGGCGCGTGGCGGTGACGGCGTAGGTGGAAAGGCTCTGGAACTGACGCTGCGACGGGCGCCGCGGCTGCGCCTCAGGCCTCGATCGTGCCCTGCACGGTCGTGACGCAGGCGCCGCCGACCCAGATGTCGCCGGCCGCATCGAGCGCGATCTCGATGCGGCCGTCGCGCCCCACGCAGCGGCCCTGCTGGGCGAGATACGAGCCGCCCGGCGACACGCGGCCGAGCGCACGGCGCATCACGGCGACCGCGCCGTTGCCGCTGCCGCAGACCGGATCCTCGGGCACGCCGTCCGAGGGCGCGAAGGTGCGCACCTCGATGTCGTGACCGTCCGCGCCGCGCTCGGCGAAGAGGGTCACGCCGATCGTGCGGGTGGCGCGTTCGAACGCGGCGAGGCGCGTCAGGTCAGGTTGCAACGCGAGCAGCACCGAAGGCTCCGCCAGCGCGGTCACGAGCCAACGCGGACCGACATCGATCACCTGCAGGGGCACCGACGGATCGGTTGCGGCACCGAGCGCGGCCTCGAGCGCGGCGCGTTCCGCAGCGCCGAGCGTCGTCACGCGCGCTTCCGGCAGACGCAGCCGGTAGCGGTCCGCTGGCTCTGCCTGCACCGGCACGAGCCCCGCACCGCATTCCTGCAGCAGCAGCCCCCGCGGTGCGAGACCCGCCGCGACCACCGCGTGCGCGCTGCCGAGCGTCGGATGCCCCGCGAACGGCAGCTCGGACATCGGCGTGAAGATGCGCAACCGGTAGGACGCTTCGGGCGCGGTGGGCGGCAGCACGAAAGTGGTCTCCGACAGGTTGGTCCAGCGCGCGACGCGCTGCATCGCCGCCGTGTCCAGCCCCTCCGCATCGTGTACGACGGCCACGGGGTTGCCCATGAAGTGACGGTCGGAGAACACATCGACGACGGTGTAACGGCGCTGCATGCCACGGATTCTAGCGCCGGTGGCCGCGCCGCATCGTCTAGACTGGGTCCCGTCGGCGATCACGACATCTGATCGGAGGCGCGTCGGATATGACCCTGAAACGGACCCTGTGGACGTTGGCCGCGCTGGCGGCGGTGGTCGCGGTCGGCGGCTACGCCGCGTTCCGTCTCTCGCCCGCGGTGCAGGACACCGTGGTGGCCCGCGCCGCCCGTGCGCAGCTCGCGCGCAGCGGCCAGCTGCCGCTCGCCGACGACGCGCTGCGCGTACTGCTCTGCGGCACCTCGAGCCCGATGCCGCGGCGCGGCGCGGCCAAGGCCTGCACGCTGGTGGCGGCGGGCGGTCAGCTGGTGTTGGTGGACATCGGCCCGGAGGCGACCGAGAACCTGAATCTTTGGCGGGTGCCGGTCGCGCGCGTCGACACCGTGCTGCTCACGCACTTCCATTCCGACCACGTCGGCGAACTCGGCGAGTTCAACATGCAGGGCTGGGCGCAGGGCCGTCGCACGCCGCTGCAGGTGTACGGACCCGACGGCGTCGAACAGGTGGTCGGCGGCTTCAACGCGGCCTATGCGCCCGACCGCAGCTACCGGCACGCGCACCACGACCATGGCAAGGGCTTGATGCCGGTCGCGGCGGGCGAGATGCAGGCGCGCGTCATCCCGCCGTTCAAGGCGGGTGAGGCGCCGGCCGGACGGCGCGCAGTGGTGTTCGAGCGCGACGGGCTCGTCGTCACCGCGATCGAGGTCGACCATCGGCCGGTGACGCCCGCCCTCGCCTACCGTTTCGACTACCGCGGGCGCTCGGTCGTCATCACGGGCGACACGGTGTACTACCCGCCGCTCGTCGTCGCTGCACGCGGCGCGGACCTGATGGTCAGCGAAGCGGAGTCGCACGAACTCCTGGAGATATTGGCCGGCGAGATCGCGACCACGGGCGATGCGAGGCTCGCGGGCGTGCTGCGCGACACCACGAACTATCACCTGACGCCGGTACAGGCCGCCCAGATGGCGAACGAGGCCGGCGTGCGCGAGCTCGTCTACACGCACATCGCGCCGCCGCTCGTGGCGAGACCGATGGAGATCCCGTGGCTGCGCGGCGTACAGGCGGTGCGCCCGCGCGGCGTACGCATCGGGCACGACGGCCTGCTGGTCACGATGCCGCTGGACGGCGGCGAGCTGCGCTTCGAGGCGCTGCGGGACTGAAGGAGATGGTGGCCGGGGTCGGAATCGAACCAACGACACGCGGATTTTCAATCCGCTGCTCTACCAACTGAGCTACCCGGCC
>JBBAPM010000018.1:0-46466 GCA_040400835.1 Steroidobacteraceae bacterium | reverse complement strand
GTGTAGGTGAAGTCGGCGATCACGCCGTCCTTCATCGGGCGCACGGCGGTGATGTGCCCCGGCGTGCGGCCGAGCATGTTCTTGGCCTCCGCGCCCACGGCGACGATGACCTTGCCGCCGCGGCTGTAGTCCTCCTGCACCGCGACGACCGACGGCTCGTTCAGCACGATGCCGCGGTCGCGGACATAGATGAGGGTGTTGGCCGTCCCCAGGTCGATGGAGAGGTCGCTGGAGAAATAGCCGCGCAGGCGCTTGAACATCGGTGGGTTGCCGCGATCCGGAGAAGGGGGGAAAGGGCGGGAAATCTACCAATCCGCGCGACCTTCCACAAGGCGACGGTGTATGATTCGCGGCCCGGCCGAAGCCGGTTTTCCCGTGGATTCCGCGGACCGCCGCATGGGGCCTGCCGCATGAGCCTGACCCGTACCGACATCGAGAACATCGCCCGCCTCGCGCGGCTGGAGCTGACCGAGGCCGAGATCCCGGTCTACGTCGACTCCCTGTCGCGCATCTTCGCCTTCGTCGGCGAGCTCGACCGGGCGCCGACCGAGGGCATCGCCCCCATGGCGCACCCCCTGCCGGGGCTGACGCAGCGGCTGCGGGCCGACGAGGTGAGCGAGACCGACCGCCGCGACCTCTACCAGCGCAACGCGCCCCGGGTGGAGGCCGGCCTCTACCTGGTCCCGAAGGTGATCGAATGACCGCCCCGCCGTCCCTGCCGGCCCCGACGGTCGCCGGCCTCGCCCGCGGTCTCGCCCAGGGCGAATTCTCCAGCGTCGAACTCACCCGGGCCTGTCTGGCCCGCATCGCCGCCGGGCAGCCCGCGCTCAACGCCTTCGTCACGGTCACCGGCGAGTCGGCGCTGGCCGCCGCCGCGGCGGCCGATGCCGCGCGCGCGGCGGGCCGCGCCGGGGCGCTCACCGGCATCCCCATCGCCCACAAGGACATCTTCTGCACGGAGGGGGTGCTCACCACCTGCGGCTCCAAGATGCTCTCCAACTTCGTGTCGCCCTACGACGCGACGGTCGTGAAGGGCCTCAAGGCCGCCGGCACGGTCATGCTCGGCAAGCTCAACATGGACGAGTTCGCCATGGGCTCGTCGAACGAGACCAGCTTCTACGGGCCCGTCCGCAACCCCTGGGACCCCACCAAGGTGCCGGGCGGCTCCTCGGGCGGCTCGGCCGCGGCGGTCGCGGCGCGCCTCGCGCCGGCCGCCACCGCTACGGACACCGGCGGTTCCATCCGGCAGCCCGCGGCGCTCTGCGGCCTCACCGGCATCAAGCCCACCTATGGGCGCGTCAGCCGCTACGGCATGATCGCCTTCGCCTCCAGCCTCGACCAGGCGGGCCTCATCACGGTCAGCGCCGAGGACGCCGCGTTGCTGCTCGGACCGATGTCGGGCTTCGACCCGCGCGACTCCACCAGCGTCGACTCGCCCGTGCCCGACTACACCGCGACGCTCGGCGACGGCCTCGAGGGCCTCACCATCGGCCTGGTGCGCGAGTTCTTCGACAAGGGTCTCGACGGCGGTTGCGGCGAGCGGGTGCGCGAGGCCATCGCGGTCTTCGAGAGGCAGGGCGCCAAGGTGCGCGAGGTCAGCTGCCCGAACCTGCCGCTCTCCGTGCCCACCTACTACGTCGTCGCGCCCGCCGAGTGCTCCTCCAACCTCGCGCGCTTCGACGGCGTGCGATTCGGCCACCGCTGCGACTCGCCGCGCAACCTCGCCGACCTCTACTGCCGCTCGCGCGGTGAGGGCTTCGGCGCCGAGGTCAAGCGCCGCATCATGACCGGCACCTATGTGCTCTCCGCCGGTTACTACGACGCCTACTACCTGAAGGCGCAGCGCGTGCGGCAGCTCATCAGCGCGGACTTCGCCCGCGCCTTCGGCGAGTGCGACCTGCTGGTCGGACCCACCGCGCCGACCACCGCGTTCGGCATCGGCGAGAAGAACGACGACCCGATCACCATGTACCTCAACGACATCTACACCATCGGCGCGAACCTCGCGGGCCTGCCGGCGATGTCCATCCCCTGCGGCTTCGCCGGTGGTCTGCCGGTCGGTCTGCAGCTGATCGGACCGCATTTCTCGGAGGCGCGCATGCTCAACGCCGCGCACCGCTACCAGCAGGAGACCGACTGGCATCTGCGTGTGCCGGCGGCCTGGGCCTGAGGCGTCGCCATGGAATGGGAAACCGTCATCGGCCTCGAGATCCACGCGCAGCTCGCCACGCGCTCCAAGATCTTCTCCGGCTCCGCCACGGCTTACGGCGCCGAGCCGAACACCCAGGCCGACCTCGTCGACCTCGGCTATCCGGGCGTGCTGCCGGTGCTCAACGGCGAGGCAGTGCGCATGGCCGTGCGTTTCGGCCTCGCCATCGGCGCGCGCATCGCGCCGCGCTCGGTGTTCGCGCGCAAGAACTACTTCTACCCCGACCTGCCCAAGGGCTACCAGATCAGCCAGTACGAGCTGCCGATCGTCGCCGAGGGCGCGCTCGAGGTCGTGCTCGACGACGGCACGCGCAAGCGCATCGGCATCACGCGCGCACACCTCGAGGAGGACGCGGGCAAGTCGCTCCATGAGGGGCTGCCGGGCGTCTCCGGCATCGACCTCAACCGCGCCGGCACGCCGCTCATCGAGATCGTCAGCGAGCCGGACATGCGCTCGGCCAAGGAAGCCGTCGCCTACATGAAGAAGGTGCACACGCTGGTGCGCTACCTCGAGATCTGCGACGGCAACATGCAGGAAGGCTCGTTCCGCTGCGACGCCAACGTGTCGGTGCGCCGCAAGGGTGCCGAGAAGTTCGGCACCCGCGCCGAGATCAAGAACCTCAACTCCTTCCGCTACGTCGAGAAGGCCATCAACTACGAGGTCGAGCGCCAGATCGAGCTGATCGAATCCGGCGGCAAGGTGGTGCAGGAGACGCGGCTCTACGACCCCGACAAGGGCGAGACGCGCTCGATGCGCTCCAAAGAGGAAGCCAACGACTACCGCTACTTCCCCGACCCGGACCTGCTGCCCGTGGCGCTCGAGCCCGAGGTCATCGAGTCGCTGCGCGCCACGCTGCCTGAGCTCCCAGACGAGAAGGCGGCGCGATTCGTGCGCGAGCACGGCCTCTCCGAGTACGACGCCGGCGTGCTCACCGCGAGCCGCGAGCTGGGCGCGTACTACGAGGACGTGGTGCGGCGCGTCGGCCGCGACCCCAAGCTCTGCGCCAACTGGGTGATGGGCGACCTCGCGGCCTTCCTCAACCGCGACAATCTCGAGGTCGGCCAGTCGAAGGTCGACTCCGCGGCGCTCGCGGGCCTCGTCACGCGCATCGTCGATGCGACCATCTCCGGCAAGATCGCCAAGGAGGTGTTCGAGACGATGTGGGACGGCGGCGGGAGCGCCGATGCCGTCATCGAACAGAAGGGCCTGCGCCAGATCACCGACACCGGTGCCATCGAGGCCGCCATCGACGAGGTGATGGCCAAGAACCCCGGTCAGCTTGCCGACTACCGCTCCGGCAAGGACAAGCTGTTCGGTTTCTTCGTCGGCCAGGTCATGAAGGCGACCGGCGGCAAGGCGAACCCCGCGCAGCTCAACGACCTGCTCAAGAAAAAGCTCGCCGGATGAGCGTGACCGAGCGGCGCGAGGCCGTCGACGAGGACGTGCTGCGCCGGTTCACCGTCGAGCATCAGGCGGTCCGCGGGCGTTTCGTGCGTCTCGGCTCCGCGTGGCTCGCGCTGCGCGAGCATGCCGATTACCCCGCGCCGGTCCGCCGGCTGCTCGGCGAGGCGACCGCCGCCGTGGCGCTGCTCGCCTCCACCATCAAGTTCGAGGGCGAGCTCACGCTGCAGATGCAGGGCACGGGCGCGGTGCGGCTGCTGGTCGCGCAGTGCACCCACGACCTCAAGCTGCGCGCGGTGGCGCGTTTCGACGAGCGACGGGTCGCGGAGGGCTTCGAGGCCTTGGTGGGCGATGGCCAGCTCGCCGTCACGCTCGAAGCGGAGGGCGGCGCGCGCTACCAGGGGATCGTGCCGCTCGGGGGCGGTTCGCTCGCCGCCGCGCTGGAGCGGTACTTCGAAGGCTCGGAGCAGTTGCCGACGGCGATCGCGCTCGCCGCCGACGACTCCCAGGCCGCCGGGATGCTGGTGCAGCGCATGCCCCAGTCCGGCGGACGGGCGGGCGCCGACGACTCCGCATCGCTCGCCGCGCGGGAAGCCGAGGCATCCGCCACGCTCGAGGCGACGCGGGAGGCGCTGGCGGGGCTCGCCGCCGGCGAGCTGCTCGCGCGTCCCGCCGATGAGCTGCTGCAGCGCGCCTGCGCCGGCCACGACCTGCGCCTGCAGCCCGTGCAGTCCGTCGCGTTCCGCTGCCGCTGCAGCGCCGAGCGCGTCTCCGGCATGCTGCGCGCGCTCGGCGAGGCCGAGCTCGACGGCATCATCGCCGAGCAGGGCGCGGTCACCGTCACCTGCGAGTTCTGCCACCGGCCGTGGCGCTTCGAGGCGCGCGAGGTGGCGGGTCTCTTCGGCGGCGCCGACCGGCCCGTCGGCGGATCGGGCGCGCTCAACTAGCACCGCCGTCAGTAGCGGTGCTCGCTCGCGAGATATTCCTCGCTCTGCATCTCGATGAGCCGGCTCGCCGTGCGCTCGAACTCGAACGCGAGGCGGCTGCCGCGGTAGAGCTGCGTCGGTGCGGCGGCGGCCGACACCACGAGGTTCACCCGCCGGTCGTAGAACTCGTCGACCAGCGCGATGAAGCGCCGCGCGGCGTCCTCGCTCGTGCCCTTGCCGTCGAACACGGGCACATCCGAGAGCAGCACGGTCTGGTACTCGCGGGCGATGCTGACGTAGTCGTCCTGGCTGCGCGGGCCCTCGCACAGCGCGCGGAAATCGAACCACACCACGTTGTCGCAGGCGCGCACCACCGGGATGTCGCGCCCCTCGATGGTCACCGCACCGCCCGTGGTGCCGGGGCCGTCGGCGAGGTCCTCGAACATCTCGGCGAGCGAGGCGCCGGTGGTCGTGGTGCCCGCCTGCAGCCAGATCGGCGCGCGCGTCAGCTGCCGCAGCCGGTAGTCGCTGCCGCCGTCGACGCAGACCCGCTCGCAGTGGCGCTCCAGCAGCGCTATCGCCGGCAGGAACCGCTGGCGTTGCAGGCCGTCCCGGTACAGGCCCGACGGCGGCACGTTGGAGGTGGTCACCAGCGTGACGCCGCCGTCCACCAGATGCGTGAACAGGCCGCCGAGCAGCATGGCGTCGGCGATGTCCGACACGAAGAGCTCGTCGAGGCAGATGAGCCGCGCCTCGGCGCCGAGGTCGGCCGCCACGGCGGCGAGCGGGTCCGCGCGGTCGCGGTGGCGGCGCAGACCGGCGTGCACGCCCTGCATGAAGCGGTGGAAATGGCTGCGCTGCTTGCGCGGCGTCGCCACGGACTCGAAGAAGAGGTCCATGAGCCAGGTCTTGCCGCGGCCGACGCTGCCCCAGAGATAGACGCCGCGCGGCGCGGCGCCGTGGCCGGCGGGACCCGAGAAGCGGCGCAGCAGCCGCGCCGCGAGCGAGATGCGCTCCGCGGCGGCGAGCTCCGTGCGCAGCCGCTCGAGCGCCGTCAAAGCGGCGCGTTGCGCCGGGTCGTCGCTGAAGCCGCCCGCACGGGCGGCCTCCTCGTAGCGCTGCAGCAGGTCGCGGCCGGACCCGCGCTGCGTCATGCGCGCAGTTCCGGCAGGTCGCGGAACAGCTCGAGCGCCGCCGGGTTGGCGAGCGCATCGGTGTTGGCGACCGGCCGTCCGTGCACCACCTCGCGCACCGCGAGCTCGACGGTCTTGCCGCTCAGCGTGCGCGGGATGTCCGCCACCGCGACGATGCGCGCGGGCACATGCCGCGGCGAGGTGTGGGCGCGGATCGCGTCGCGGATCCGGGTCCGCAGCGCGTCGTCGAGCGCGACGCCGTCGCGCAGGCGCACGAACAGCACGACGCGCACGTCGTCCTGCCATTCCTGGCCGATGCACACCGACTCCAGCACCTCGGGCAGCCGTTCCACCTGCCGGTAGATCTCCGCGGTGCCGATGCGCACGCCGCCGGGGTTCAGCACCGCGTCCGAGCGGCCGTGGATGAGGAAGCCGCCGCGCGCCGTCCGCGACACGAAATCGCCGTGGTGCCAGACGCCCGGGATGCGTTCGAAGTAGGCCTTGCGGTAGCGCGCACCGTCGGGGTCGCCCCAGAAGCCGAGCGGCATGGACGGGAAGGGCTGGCGGCAGACGAGCTCGCCCCGCTCGCCGACGGTCAGCGGCCGGCCGGCGCCGTCGTCGACATCGACCGCCATGCCGAGCCCGGCGCACTGGATCTCGCCGCGGAACACGGGCGCGGTGGGATCGCCGAGGCAGAAGCAGGAGATGATGTCGGTGCCGCCGGAGATGGACGCGAGATGCACGTCGCGCTTGACGGCGTCGTAGACGAAGTCGAAGGACTCGGGCGGCAGCGGCGATCCGGTGCTGAGCACGCTGCGCAGCGCGCCGAGCGCGACGTGCTCGCGCGGCAGGTAGCCGGCCTTGGCGAGCGCCGCGAGGAAGCGCGGGCTGGTGCCGAAGTGCGTGACCTTCTCGGTCTCGGCCATGCGCCACAGCGCGCCCGGGTCCGGGTGCAGCGGTGAGCCGTCGTAGAGCACGATCGTCGCGCCGCTCGCGAGCGCGCCCGCGAGCCAGTTCCACATCATCCAGCCGCAGGTGGTGAAGAAGAAGAGCCGGTCGCCGCGCTTCAGGTCGCAGTGCAGCTGGTGCTCCTTGAGGTGCTGCAGCAGCGTGCCCCCGGCGCCGTGCACGATGCACTTCGGCACGCCGGTCGTGCCCGAGGAGTACATCACGAACAGCGGATGGTCGAACGGCAGCCGCTCGAAGACGGGCCGCGCGCCCGGCGTACCGAAGCCCGACCAGGGCAGCACCGTCGGCGGCGCGGCGGCGCTGTCCGCGGACAGCGCTGCGAGCCGCTCTGCGAGCCGCGCCGCGACCTCTGCGCCGCGCGTCTCGCCGGCCTGGAACGGCACGACCAGCACCGTGCGTACCGAGGGCAGCGCGGCGAGCACGCCCGCCACCGGGGCCGAAGAATCGATGGACTTGCCGGCGTAGAAGTAGCCATCGGCCGTCACCAGGACCTTGGGCGCGATCTGTCCGAAGCGGTCGAGCACGCCCGCGACGCCGAAGTCGGGCGAACAGGACGACCAGACCGCGCCGATGCTGGCCGCCGCGAGCATCGCGATCACCGCCTCGGGGATGTTCGGCAGGAAGCCGACCACGCGGTCCCCGGCCACCACGCCCGCCGCGCGCAGGCCCGACGCGATCCGCGCGACCTCCGATTCGAGCTTCCGACGTGTCAGCGACCGGCGGCGCGCCGGCTCGGCGTGGGACCGTTCGTCCCAGGCGATGATGGCGGGGCCGTCATCGTGGAAGTGCAGGAGGTTCTCGGCGTAGTTGAGCCGCGCGCCGGGGAACCACTCCGCGCCGGGCATCCGTTCGCCGTGGCGCAGCACGGGGGTGTCGGCCCAGTCGGCGCGCACGTCGGCGTAGTGGGCCACCTCGAACCAGAAAGCGTCCGGTCGCTCGAGCGACCAACGATGCAGCGCGGCGTAGCCGTCGATGGAGAGGCCGCGCCGTCTGTCCAGACGCTCGATGAACCTCGTCAGATGGGCGTCGGCCACCCGCTGCGGCGATGGCGCCCAGAGCGGCGTGTCGTCCATCATGCTCCCCTCGCCATGGGCCCGGGCTCAGAGGGATTGGTAGATCGGTCCCGAACCGCCCTCGGGCGTCGTCCAGTCGATGATCTGGTACGGGTCCTTGATGTCGCAGGCCTTGCAGTGCACGCAGTTCGAGGCGTTGATCTGCAGGCGCTTGCCGCCCGCGCCGTCGTCCACCATCTCGTAGACGTTGGCCGGGCAGAAGTTCTGGCAGGGGTTGCCGTACTCCGTGGCGCACTTGGTCGCGCAGATGGAGGTATCGCGCACCTTGAGGTGGACCGGCTGGTTCTCCTCGTGCGAATTGTTGGCGAAGAACACCGAGGCGAGGCGGTCGCGCGGCGGCAGGCTGCGGTCGATCCAGCCGCGGTCGGGCGACTCGAAGTCGGCGAGCCGCTGCGTCTCGGCGTAGGCCGCCTTGTTGCGCAGCGTCCAGGGCGTGCGGCCGCCGAGCAGGGTCTCGAGCGCCGCGTTGGCGAGCGCGAACCAGCGGCCGCGCTTGAAGCCCGGCTTGATGTTGCGCACCTTGCGCAGTTCCTGCCCGCCCTCCGAGGCGCGCCAGCGCGCATCGAAGCCCGCCGGCGAGCCGTGCTCGGCGAGGTGTTCGGCGGCGAGCATGCCGCAGCGCAGCGCCTGGTGGATGCCCTTGATCTTGGCGACGTTGAGCGTGCCCGCGGCATCGCCGACGAGCATCGCGCCCGGCATCTCCATCTTGGGCAGCGACTGCCAACCGCCGGCGGCGATGGTGCGCGCGCCCGCGGCGAGGATCTCGCCGCCCTCGAGCAGCTTGCGCACGCTCGGATGGTGCTTGAACTGCTGGAAGGCCTCGAAGGGCTTCAGACGCGGGTCGCGGTAGTCGAGGCCGACCACATAGCCGATGTAAACGCGGTCCTTGTCCAGGTGATAGAGGAAGCTGCCGCCGTAGGTGCCGGAGTCGAGCGGCCAGCCGATGCTGTGCTGGATCAGGCCCGGCTCCACTCGGCCCGGCGGCAGCTGCCACAATTCCTTGAAGCCGAGACCGTAGGTCTGCGGATCGCAGTCCGCGTCGAGCGCGTACTTCTTGATCAGCTGCTTGCTGATGCTGCCGCGGCAGCCCTCGGCGAGCACGGTGATGCGCGCGCGCACCTCGGGGCCGGGCGCGAAGTTCGGGCCGGGCTCGCCCGACTTCTCGATGCCCACATCGCCGATCTGCACGCCGGCGACCGAGCCGTCCTCGTTGAAGAGCGGGTGCGCGGCGGCGAAGCCCGGGAACACGTCGACGCCGAGCGCCTCGGCTCGCGCCGCGAGCAGCGGCGTCAGGAGCCCGAGCGAGACGATGAAGTTGCCCTCGTTGTGCTGCTGCGGCGGAACCGGCATGCGGATGCTGCCGGTGCGCGTGAGCAGCGCGAACTCGTCGCGCTTGGCGGGCACGCAGACCCCGGGCGGCGAGTCGCGCCAGCCGGGCAGCAGCGCATCGAGCGGACCCGGCTCCAGCACCGCGCCCGACAGCGCCTGCGCGCCGATGGCCGAGGCCTTCTCCAGCACGCAGACCGTGAGGTCGGGCTTCCTCTCCTTGAGGCGGATGGCGCAGGCGAGGCCGGCCGGGCCGCCGCCCACCACCAGCACGTCGTACTCCATCTGGTCGCGTTCGATGTCCATCAGTCCCTCACTTAGGCTGCATGCGGATCGCGCCGTCGAGGCGGATCGTCTCGCCGTTCAGCATCGCGATCGAGTAGATCGATTCGACCAGTTGCGCGTACTCCTCGGGCCGGCCGAGCCGCGAGGGGAAGGGCACCTGCGCGCCGAGCGAGGCCTGCACATCCGCCGGCAGACCGCCGACCATCGGCGTGTGGAAGATGCCGGGCGCGATGGAGAGCACGCGGATGCCGAAGGCCGCGAACTCGCGGGCGAGCGGCAGCGTCATGCCGGCGAGGCCGGCCTTGGTGGCCGTGTAGGCGGCCTGGCCGATCTGGCCCTCGAAGGCGGCGACCGATGAGGTGTGGATGATGACGCCGCGCTCGCCGTCGGCGTTCGGCGTGTTGCGCTGCATGATCGCGGCGGCGGCCTTGTCGCAGAGGAAGGTGCCGATGAGGTTGATCTGCACCACGCGCGCGAAGAACTCGCCGGCCATCGGGCCGTTGCGCCCGAGCACACGCGCCGCGCCGATCACGCCCGCGCAGTTGACCAGCAGGTCGATGCCGCCCATCGCCGCGGCGGCCGCGTCCATCGTCGCGTTCACCTCGGCTTCGGAGCTGACATCGCAGCGCAGGAATCGCGCCTTCGGGCCGATGGCCGCCGCGGCCGCCTGGCCCGGTCCCTCCTGGATGTCGACGAGCGTGACCTGACCGCCGCGCGCGGCGACATGCCGCGCCACCGCGTTGCCGAGGCCGGAGGCGCCGCCGGTGACGACGGCGCGGGCTTGGGTGATGTCCATGATCGGGGCTCCCTGTCTTCTGTCTGGGCGTGCGGCGGCGGCGCTGCCGCTCAGCCGCGCTCGATGGCGATGGCGGTGGCCTCGCCTCCGCCGATGCAGAGCGCCGCGATGCCGCGGCGCAGGCCGCGGCGTGCGAGGGCGTGCGCGAGCGTGGCGACGATGCGTGCGCCGGTGGCGCCGATCGGGTGACCGAGCGCGCAGGCGCCGCCGTTCACGTTGAGCTTGTCCGCGGGGATGCCGATGTCGCGCGCGGCGGCCATCGATACGACGGCGAAGGCCTCGTTGACCTCGAACAGGTCGACATCGGCCGCCGACCATCCGGCGCGCGCCAACACCTTCTGGATGGCGCCGACCGGCGCCAGCGTGAACCACTCGGGCTCCTGCGCGTGGCTCGCGTAGGCGACCACGCGCGCGAGCGGCGTCAGGCCGCGGGCGGCGGCCGCGCCGGCGCTCATCAGCACCGCCGCCGCCGCGCCGTCGGAGATCGACGACGAACTCGCGGCGGTGACTGTGCCGTCCTTGCGGAAGGCGGGCTTCAGCTGCGGGATCTTCGCGAGGTCGCAGGTGAAGGGCGTCTCGTCGCGATCGATGCGCGTCTCGCCTTTGCGGCCCTTGACCGTCACCGGGACGATCTCGTCGGTGAACGCGCCGCTCTCGACGGCGGCGAGCGCGCGGCGCACGGACTCCGCGGCGTAGGCATCCTGCTCGGCGCGCGAGAACGCGTAGCGCCCCGCGGTGTTCTCCGCGAAGCAGCCCATCATCTGGCCGTCCCACGGCGACTGCAGGCCGTCGTAGAACATGTGGTCGAGCACCTCGCCGTGCCCCATGCGGTAGCCCGAGCGGGCCTTGGGCAGCAGATAGGGCGCGTTGCTCATGGACTCGAGACCGCCCGCCACCGCGACCTCGATGTCGCCGGCGCGGATCTGGTCGGCGGCCATCATGATGGCCTTGAGGCCCGAGCCGCACATCTTGTTGATGGTGGTGGCGGGCACCGAGGCCGGGATGCCCGCGCCGAGCGCGGCCTGCCGCGCAGGCGCCTGACCGAGGCCGGCGGGCAGCACGCAGCCCATCACGACCTCCTGCACATCGGCGGGCGCGGTCTTCGCGGCGACGAGGGCGCCGGCGATGGCGGCGGTGCCGAGTTGCGGAGCGGTGGCTGCGGACAGCACGCCTTGGAAAGCGCCGATGGGCGTGCGGCACGCAGCCGCGATCACGACGGAGACGGACATCCGCAAGGCCTCTTCCGGGGAGAGGCAGGCAGTTTAGCCAACGCGCTCCCCGGCTGCATCCTCGCGGGCCGGCTCCTCCGTCGCGGCGTCCGGTTCGCCGACGCGGGCCAGGATCGCCGCTCGCGCCGCATCGCGCAGCACGGCCGCGGCGCGCTCGGGGGGCAGGGCGGGGTCGGGGTGGAGCGGTTCCAGGACCTCGAACTCCACCCGTCCCGGCCGCGGGAAGAAGCGCGGGCTCGGCAGGATGTCGCGCGTGCCGCGGATCGCGCAGGGCACGACCGGGCAGCGCGCCCGCGCCGCGCTCGCGAACGCGCCGATGCGGAACCGCAGCAGCCCGGGTTCGGGCTCGAAGGTGCCTTCCGGGAAGAACAGCAGGGGCTGGCCGCTCGTGGCGCTGCGCAGCACCCGCCGCGCGTCGAGCCCGCCCTTGTGCCGGTCGAAGCGCTCCACGAACTCCGTGCCGATGCGTTCGAGCAGCAGCCCCGCGAGCGGCACCGAGGCCATCTCGCGCTTCACCACGTACGCGAAGCGTTCGGGCAGCACCGCCTTCACCACGATGGCGTCGATGTAGCTCGAGTGGTTGGCGACCACCATGCACTGGCCGGCGGGCAGGCGCTCGATGCCGGTGACCGCGAGCGGCACGCCGGCGAGCTTCATGATCAGCCGCGCGGCGACGCCGGTCACATGCCGCCGACGCTCCATGTCCGGCAGCACGAGCAGCAGCAGCAGCGTGACGAGGGCCACCACGACGAAGACGAGCCAGGTCCAGGAGCCGTAGACGACCCGCAACGCGAGCGCCGGCAGGGTCTCGCGCGGGTGTGCCGGGGACGACGTCCCGGGCGGGGCAGGGGATTTCGAGGGGGTCTGCGGCATCCGCGCGGTATGCTTCGCGGGTGGCGGTCGAAAGTCAACGAGCGCGCATAGTTGTGAGGGCCGTCACGGCCCGCGCCTCCCGTGGTCGGCATACTGTCCTCCGACCATGGACGAATCCGTACAGATAGACCCCGCGGTGCCGCGCTTCCTGGACGTGGTCTGGATGGAGCGCGGCCTGTCGGCCAACACGCTCGCCGCGTACCGCGCCGACCTGCTCTCGCTGCAGCGCTGGCTGGCCCAGCGCGGACGGACGCTGCGCTCGGTCGACCGTGCGGATCTGCTCGCGTTCATCGCCTCCAAGGCCGAGGGCGGCGCCCGGCCCCGCTCCACGGCGCGCCAGCTGTCCTCGTTCCGATGCTTCTTCCGGCAGCAGCTGCGCGACGGCGCGATCAAGGAGGATCCGACGCTCGACATCTCGATGCCGCGCACCGGCCGCGCCTTGCCGAAGTCGCTCACCGAGGAGGAGGTCGAGCGTCTGCTCGCCGCGCCCGACCTGTCCGGGGCGCTCGGCATCCGCGACCGCACCATGCTCGAGGTGCTCTACGCGACCGGTCTGCGCGTCTCGGAACTCGTCGGCCTCAAGCACTCGCAGGTGAACCTCAACCAAGGCGTCGTGCGCATCAGCGGCAAGGGCAACCGCGAACGGCTGGTGCCGCTCGGCGCCGAGTCCATGCGCTGGATCAAGGAATTCACGGACGGGCCGCGGGCCGAGATCCTCGGCGCGCAGGTCACCGACTATCTCTTCCCGACCCGGCGCGGCGACCGCATGACGCGCCAGTCGTTCTGGCACATCATCAAGCGCTACGCGCGGCTCGCCCGGGTCGACAAGCCGCTCTCGCCGCATACCCTGCGGCACGCCTTCGCCACGCACCTGCTGAACCACGGCGCCGACCTGCGTGTGGTGCAGATGCTGCTCGGTCACAGCGACCTCTCGACCACCCAGATCTACACCCATGTCGCGCGCGAGCGCATGAAGGACCTGCACGGACGGCACCATCCGCGCGGGTGAGCCGCCCCACGGAACGGCGGGCGGCCTCTGCTAGACTTCCCGCATGACCCGCAAGATCCTCACGGCGTCCCTGATCGCCGTCGCAGCCCTCGGACTGTCGTCGGTCGTCGACGCGCCGGCGCAATCCTCCGCTCCCGCTCAGACCCAACGGCCGGCGGCGAAGCCCGCCCCCGCGCCGGCGCGCCCCCCTGCGGCCGGCACGACGCTCTCGACCCGCCCCGATCCGCGCGTCGAGCTATCGAAGCGCATGCCGGGCAGCAAGCCCGAGGATTTCCGCCCGTCGCCGGTCGCGGGGCTCTACGAGTACGCGCACGGCGCCGACATCGTCTACGTCACGGCCGACGGCCGGCACGTCATCGACGGCGATGTCTTCGAGCTCACCTCGCAGGCCAACCTCACCGAGCGCCGCCGCCGCGAGGCCCGGCTCGCGCTGATCGGCAAGGTGCCCGAGGCCGATATGGTCATCTTCGGGCCGCGCAACGCGCGCCACACCGTGACCGTGTTCACCGACATCGACTGCACCTTCTGCCGCAAGCTGCACGGCGAGATCGCGCAGTACAACGAGCTCGGCATCCGCGTCCGCTATCTCTTCTACCCCCGCAGCGGCCCCGACACCGAGTCCTGGAACAAGGCCGAGTCGGTCTGGTGCTCACGCGACCGCAACGATGCGATGACCCGCGCCAAGAAAGGCGAGACGGTGAGGTCGACCAAGTGCGACGCGCGCGCGGTGAAGAGCGATTACGAGCTCGGCCAGGATGTCGGCCTGCGCGGCACGCCGGCGATCATCCTGCCGGACGGCGAGATGGTGGCGGGCTACATGCCGCCCGCGATGCTGATCAAGCAGCTGCAGGGACCGCCCGCGGCCGCGCGTTGAACGATACGCGCGACCGACGCGCGTTGAACGATACGCGCGACCGACGCGCGCTGAACGATACGCGCGACCGACGCGCGCTGAACCTCAACGCTCGAGCAGTTTGAGCTTGTCGGGCTTGCCTTCCCAGGTCTTGGCGTCGGCGGGCGCCTCGCCCTTCTCGGTGATCACCGGCCACTTGCGGGCGAGCTCCGCGTTCAGGGCCTTGAAGGACTCCTGCCCCGTCGGCACCTCGTCCTCCGAGTAGATGGCCTCGACCGGACACTCGGGCTCGCAGAGCGTGCAGTCGATGCACTCGTCCGGGTCGATCACCAGGAAGTTCGGGCCCTCGTGGAAGCAGTCCACCGGGCAGACCTCCACGCAGTCCATGTACTTGCACTTGATGCAGTTCTCGGTGACGACGAACGCCATGGTCCAGACCTTTGCAGCAGATGCCCTTGCGGCGGATGGCGCGAACTCTATAACGACCCTGCGCGGCGCGCCAGCATCGGCGCAACGCCGTCCGCGCAGCGCTCAGGCGTAGGCCCGGCGGTCGATCTCGGTGAAGTGGTGCCGATCGGCGCCCGCCGCGCGGTCCTCGAGGAAGCGCTTGAGCGTGTAGGTCGTGCTGGTGAACGCGATGTCCGTCCAGGGGATCTCGTGCTCGGCGACGAGCTTGACCTCGAGGCTCTCGGTGCCTGCGCCGAAGGCGGGCGTGCGCATGCGGCCGCGGAAGAACACATGCACCTGATGCGCATGCAGCACATGCACCACCGAGAGCAGCGAGCCGATCTCGACGTCGGCGAGTGCCTCCTCGTGGGACTCGCGTGCGGCGGCCTGCTGCAGCGTCTCGCCGTTCTCCATGAACCCCGCCGGCACGGTCCAGTAGCCGTGGCGCGGCTCGATGGCGCGGCGGCAGATGAGGATGCGGCCGGCATCGTCCACCGGCACGCAGCCGACCACCAGCTTCGGGTTCTGGTAATGCACCGTGCCGCAAGCGGCGCAGACATGCCGCGGCAACTGGTCGCCTTCGGGGATGAGCAGCTCGACACCGGAGCCGCAGTGACTGCAGTAGTTCATGTGTGTTGCGTGGTGCCGGGAGAGGGAATCGAACCCACACTCTGTCGCCAGAACCGGATTTTGAGTCCGGCGCGTCTACCAGTTCCGCCATCCCGGCGCCGGGAGGACAAGGCGGAAAGTATACTGGAAGCCCGCCCCGGCCTCCCGACGACCCCGTGCAAGCCGCCGATTTCGACTACCCCCTGCCGCCCGAACTGATCGCCCAGCGTCCGCTACCGGATCGCAGCGCCTCGCGCCTGCTGGTGGTCGAGGCGACCGCCGGGCAGCGCCGTGATGCACGCTTCACCGACCTGCCCGGCCTGTTGGCGCCCGGCGACCTGCTGGTCTTCAACGACACCCGGGTGGTGCCGGCCCGTCTCGAAGGCGTGAAGCCCACGGGTGGCGTGGTGGAGATGCTGCTCGAGCGGCCGATCGAGCCGTCGACGGAGGGCGGTACCGGCGTCGAGGGCGTCTCCCACCAGGCGCTGCTGCACATGCGGGCGAGCAAGCCGCTGCGCCCCGGGCAGGTGGTGCGCACCGCCGGCGGCGACATCGTGGTCGAAGGGCGCGAGGAGGACCTGTTCCGGGTGCGGCTGCCTGAGCCCGCGCTCGACTTCTTCGGTCGCCACGGCAGCGTGCCGCTGCCGCCCTACATCGAGCGCGCACCGGATGGCGACGACAGCGGCCGCTATCAGAGCGTGCTCGCGCGCGTGCCGGGCGCGGTCGCCGCGCCGACGGCGAGCCTGCACTTCGACGAGGCGATGCTCGCGCGGCTCGATGCGATGGGCATCCGCCGCGCCACCGTCACGCTGCACGTCGGCGCGGGCACCTTCCAGCCCATGCGCAGCGACCGCATCGAGGAGCATGTGATGCATGCCGAATGGGCCGAGCTGCCCGTGGCCACGGTCGAGGCGATCGCGGCCACGCGGGCGGCGGGCGGCCGGATCGTTGCGGTGGGCACCACCGTGGTGCGCACCCTCGAGTCGGCGCCCGAGCCGCTCGCGCCCTGGCAGGGTGACACCCGGCTCTTCATCCGCCCCGGCCACCGCTGGAAGGTGGTCGACGCGATGGTCACCAACTTCCATCTGCCGCGCTCGACGCTCCTGATGCTGGTCAGCGCGTTCTCGGGGCGCGAGGCCATCCTCTCGGCCTACGCCCATGCCGTGGCGCAGCGCTACCGCTTCTTCAGCTACGGCGATGCGATGTTCCTGACGCGCGCGCCGCAGGCGGATGGCGCTGCAGGTGTCGCCCTGTGACGCTGCGGTACGAGCTCATCACCACCGACGGCGCCGCGCGCCGCGGTCGCGTGCATGCGGCGCACGGCAGCATCGAGACGCCGGCCTTCATGCCGGTCGGCACCTACGGCACGGTCAAGGCGATGACGCCCGAGGAGCTCGAGGGCCTCGGCGCCGAGATCGTCCTCGGCAACACCTTCCATCTCATGCTGCGGCCGGGCGCCGAACTCATCGACGAACTCGGTGGTCTGCACCGCTTCATGCACTGGTCGCGGCCCATCCTCACCGACTCGGGCGGCTTCCAGGTCTTCAGCCTCGCCAAGATGCGCAAGATCACCGAGGAGGGCGTGCGTTTCCGCTCGCCGGTCGACGGCAGCGAGGTGCGGCTCACGCCGGAGGATTCGATGGCGGTGCAGCTCGCGCTGCGCTCCGACATCGCCATGGCCTTCGACGACTGCACCGCCTGGCCCGCGACCCACGCCGAGGCGCAGGCGTCGATGGAGCGCTCGATGCGCTGGGCCGTGCGTTGCCGCGACCGTTACTACCGCGATGCCGGCGAGAGGCCGACGCCCGGCGACCTGTTCGGCATCGTGCAGGGCGGCATGTACGCCGACCTGCGCCGCGCCTCGCTGGACTCGCTCCTGCAGCTCGATCTGCCGGGGCTTGCGGTCGGCGGTCTCGCGGTGGGCGAACCCGAGCCCGAGCGGCTGCGGGTGCTCGAGGAGACCGTGCCCCTGATGCCCGTCGATCGGCCGCGGTACCTCATGGGCGTCGGTCGCCCCGAGGACATCGTCGCCGCCGTGCAGCGCGGCATCGACATGTTCGACTGCGTGATGCCGACCCGGCACGCCCGCAACGGGCGCCTGTTCACGGCCACCGGGGACATCAACATCCGCAACGCCGCGCATCAGCGCGACCCGGGCCCCGTCGACCCCGAGTGCGCCTGCTACACCTGCCGCAACTATTCCCGGGCCTACCTGCGCCACCTCGAGCGCTGCAACGAGATCCTCGGCGCGCGCCTCAACACCATCCATAACCTGCACTTCTACCTGGACCTGATGCGGCGCCTGCGGGAGGCCATCGAGGGGGGGCGGCTCGAGTCTTTTGCCCGCGATTTCCTCGCCCGGCGGCAGTCCGCGCCGCCTGTGGCATAATTCGCGGCCTTTTTCGACCTGACCTCCTGCGAGGACCACCGCCATGAACGGACTGATCCCCGAAGCCTACGCCCAGGCCGGCGCCGCCCCGCCGGGCGGCCAGCTCGCCCCGCTGTTGATGATGGTGCTGTTCATCGTCATCTTCTATTTCCTGCTCATCCGCCCGCAGCAGAAGAAGGCCAAGGAGCACCAGGCCATGCTGACGGCACTCTCGGTCGGTGACGAGGTCGTCACCGCCGGCGGCATCCTCGGCAAGGTCACCGCCATCGGCGAGGGCGTGGTCACGCTCGAGGTCGCGCAGGGCGTGCAGATCAAGGTCCAGAAGTTCCAGGTCAGCTCGCTCGTGCCGAAGGGCACGCTGAAGGGCTGATCGATGCTCGAGTTCCCGCGCTGGAAATACTGGCTGGTCGCGATCGTGCTGACGGTCGCCGCGCTCTTCGCCCTGCCGAACGTCTTCGGTGAGGATGCGGCGCTGCAGGTCGTGCGCAAGGACCGCGCGGTCGTCTCCGACGACACCGTCAAGTCCGTGCGGGACTCGCTCGCGGCGCAGGGCGTCGCCGTCACGCGCAGCTATGTCGACCAGGGCCGCCTGATGCTGCATTTCGCGGCCGTCCCGGAGCAGTTGAAGGCGCGCGATGTGGTCAACGATACCTTCGGCAAGGACTACGCCACCGCGCTGTCCTTCGCCTCGCGCGCGCCGGACTGGCTGCGCGGATTCGGCCTGCGTCCCATGCCGCTCGGCCTCGACCTGCGCGGCGGTCTGCACCTGCTCTACCAGGTCGATGTCGATGGCGCGGTGTCGCAGCTGCTCGAGGTCTACGAACAGGACTCGCGCCGCGCGCTCGCCGGGGCAAGCATCCCGTTCGTCGATGTCACGCCGGTCGCGGTCGATGCCGCGAAGCCCAACGGCCTGCGCGTGCTGCTGCCCGCCGGTGCGGACGTCGAGCCCGCCCGCGTCGCGCTGCGCAAGCTGATGCCCGACCTGCTGTTCTCCGAGACGCAGGGCGCCGACGGCCCCGCGGTCCAGATGCTGCTGACCGCGGCGCAGATCCAGGAGCGGCAGGACTACGCCATCCAGCAGAACCTCACCACGCTGCGCAACCGCGTCAACGAACTCGGCGTCTCCGAACCCGTCGTGCAGCGGCAGGGTGTCGACCGCATCGTCGTGCAGCTGCCGGGCGTGCAGAACTCGGCCGAGGTCAAGGACATCCTCGGCAAGGTGGCGACCCTCGAGTGGCGCCTGCAGGACCTGACGAACAGCGTCTCCGATGCGGTGCAGCGCGGCCGCGCGCCGATCGGCTCCAAGCTCTACGACAACGCGCCGGGCGGTCTGCCGGTGCTCCTCAAGCGCGACATCATCGTCACCGGCGACCAGCTGATCGACGCGGTGACCGCGGCGACGGAGCAGGGGCCGGGAGTGTCCATCACCCTCGACACCGCCGGCGGCGAGGAGATGCTGCGCACCACCCGCGCCAACCTCGGCAAGCCGATGGGCGTGGTGTTCATCGAGCAGCGCCGCGAGGAGATCGACGTCGACGGCCGCAAGGTGCAGCGCGACATCAAGGAAGAGAAGGTCATCAGCGTCGCGACCATCCAGGGCGTGTTCTCCAACAAGTTCCAGATCACCGGCCTCAGCACCAACGAAGCGCGCGAGCTCGCGCTCTTGATGCGCGCCGGCGCGCTCGCCGCGCCGCTGTTCGTGGTCGAGGAGCGCGTGGTCGGCCCGGCGCTCGGCAAGGAGAACATCCGCAAGGGCGTCACGGCGCTCGTCATCGGCATGGCGCTGCTGTTCGTGTTCATGGCGGTCTACTACAAGACCTTCGGCATGGTCGCGAACCTCGTGCTGCTCGCCAACGTGGTGCTGCTCGCGGCGCTGCTGACGATGTTCAAGGCGGCGCTGTCGCTGCCCGGCATCGCGGGCATCGTGCTCACCGTCGGCATGGCGGTCGACGCCAACGTGCTCATCTACGAGCGCATCCGCGAGGAGCTGCGCAACGGGGTCACGCCGCAGACCGCCATCACGAAGGGCTTCGAGAAGGCCTTCTCGGCGATCGCCGACTCCAACATCACCACGCTCATCGCCGGCATCGTGCTGTGGGCCTTCGGCACCGGGCCGATCCGCGGCTTCGCCGTGGTGCTCTCGCTCGGCATCCTCACCTCGATGTTCACCTCGCTGCTCGGCAGCCGCGCGCTGTTGACGCTGATGTACGGCGGCACCCGCCGGCCGCAGCGGCTGTCGATCTGATCCGCCGGAGTCCACGACCATGGAAGTGTTCAATCCCAACAGCAAGTTCGCGTTCATGCGGACGCGCAAGGCTTGGTACGCGGTCTCCGCCGTGCTGTTCTTGGTGTCTCTGGTCGCACTCTTCACCAAGGGCCTGAACCTCGGCGTCGATTTCACCGGTGGCATCACCGTCGAGGCGAAGTTCACCAAGGAGGCCGATCCCGAGTCGCTGCGCGGCGCGCTGGAGCGCGCCGGCTTCAAGGACATCCAGGTGCAGAACTTCGGATCCTCGCGTGATGTGGCGGTCCGGCTGCCGCCGCCGGCCGCCGGCGAGACGCCGGACGCGATCCGCGGCCGCATCGAGGGCGTGCTGAAGGCCGCCGACCCGCAGGTGCAGGTCAGCCGCCTCGAGGTGGTCGGGCCGCAGGTGGGCGCGGAGCTGCGCAACTCGGCGATCGTCGCGCTCGTCACCACGCTGATCCTGATCTTCATCTACGTCTTCTTCCGCTTCAACGCCTGGCAGCTGTCGGTGGGCGCCATCGTCGCGGCGATCCACGACCCGATCATCGTGCTCGGGTTCTTCGCCGTCACCGGCATCGTGTTCGATCTGTCGGTCGTCGCGGCGCTGCTCGCGGTCATCGGCTATTCGCTCAACGATACGGTGGTGGTGTTCGACCGCATCCGCGAGCGCTTCGAGACCAACAAGCGCCTCGCGCCCGCGGAGGTGCTCGACCAGTCGGTCAACCAGACCCTCTCGCGCACCATCATGACCAGCGTCACCACCCTCATCGTGGTGGTGGTGCTGCTGCTGCTCGGTGGGCCGGTCCTGCACGGCTTCTCGATCGCCCTGGTGGTCGGCATCCTGATCGGCACCTACTCGTCCATCTACATCGCGAGCTCGGTCGCGTTGGACCTCGGTCTCGATGCCGAGAGCCTGTTCCCGACCCGCAAGAAGCTGGCGCTCGACGACCTGCCCTGACCCCGCGCGGGCGGACCGGTCCGCGTAGGCGGCCGTCCGCCTGCCGTCCGACACCCTAGCGGCCGGACGCGTCGCCCCCCTACAATCGGGCACAACTGCCCTGGGGGGGACCGACCATGAACTGGCGCATCAAGCCGCTCGACGAGATCATCGCCACCGCCGAGAAGAAGAGCCTCAAGCGCTCGCTCGGTGCCTTCCAGCTCACCATGATGGGCATCGGCGCCATCATCGGCACCGGCATCTTCGTGCTCACCGCCGAGGCCGCCCAGAAGGCGGGTCCCGGCATGATGGTCTCCTTCATCATCGCGGGCTTCGTCTGCGCGGTCGCTGCGCTCTGCTACGCCGAACTCTCCTCGATGGTGCCGGTCTCCGGCTCCGCGTACACCTACTCCTACGCGGTCCTCGGCGAGGCCATCGCCTGGATGGTCGGTTGGGCGCTGGTGCTCGAATTCGCGGTCGCCGCCAGCGCGGTGTCGGTGGGGTGGTCGAACTACTTCGTAGGACTCATGGAACGCTCCTTCGGCATGGATTTGCCCGAGGCCTTCACCAAGGGCATGTATGCCGGTGGCCTCATCAACCTGCCGGCCGCCGCCATCGCGATGCTGGTGACCTCGCTGCTCGTCATCGGCACCCGAGAGAGCGCCACGGTGAACTCCGTGTTGGTCGCCATCAAGGTCGTGGCGCTGACGGTGTTCGTCATCCTCGCGATCCCGGTCATCAACGGCGCCAACTTCCAGCCCTTCGCGCCGAACGGCTTCCTCGACACCACCGGTCTCGGGGTCGGTGTCGCCGGCGCGGCCGCCTCCATCTTCTTCGCCTATGTCGGTTTCGACGCCGTCGCGACCGCCGCGGAGGAGACCAAGGACCCGCAGCGCAACATCCCCATCGGTCTCATCGGCAGCCTCGCCATCTGCACCGTGTTCTACCTGCTGGTGGCGGCCGGTGCGGTCGGCGCCATGGGCGCCCAGCCCGTCGGCGATGCGTCGGGTGTGCCGCTGTCACCGGGCAGCGAGGCCTTCAACGCGGCCTGCGCGCTCGAGGCCAACCGCAACCTGCTGGCCTGCAGCGACGAGCCGCTCGCCCACGTGCTCGACATGATCGGCTGGAGCAAGGTCGCGCAGCTCATAGGCCTCGCGGCCTTCCTCGCGCTGCCCTCGGTCATCCTGATGATGCTCTTCGGACAGACCCGCATCTTCTTCGTGATGGCGCGCGATGGTCTGCTGCCCTTCGGCGAGACCCTCTCCAAGGTGCACCCGAAGTTCGGCACGCCGTATGTGGTGACGATCATCACCGGCATCGCCGTCACCATCTTCGCAGCCTTCTTCCCGGTGGGTGTGCTGGCCGACATCTCCAACAGCGGCACGCTGTTCGCGTTCCTCACGGTGTCGGTGGGCGTGATGGTGCTGCGTCGCCGCGAGCCCGATCGCCCGCGGCCGTTCCGTACGCCGGTCATCTGGCTGGTCGGTCCGCTCGCTTTCGCCGGCTGTCTGTTCCTGCTGTTGTCGCTGCCGATGACCACCCAGCTGACCTTCCTCAAGTGGACCGCGGCCGGCCTCGTGGTCTACCTGCTCTACGGCTTCCGCAAGAGCCCGCTCGCGGGCAGGAAGTGACGGTCGGGTAGGGGCGCTCACATGGCCGCCGGGGTCGATGCCAAGCTCGCCAACCGCATCCTGCTCGGGCTTGCGGGGGGTGCCATCGCGGGTGCGCTGACGCTGCTCATCGGCGCCGGTTCGCCCGCGGTGCTCGAGGGCGCGCGCTGGGTCGCGACGAACATCTTCGACCCCATCGGCCAGATCTTCCTGCGGCTGCTGTTCTTCGTCGTCATGCCGCTGGTGTTCGCCTCGCTGGCGGCGGGCGTCGCGCAGTTGGGCGATCTCGGTCGGCTCGGGCCGCTCTCGGCGCGCACCTTCACGCTGTTCTTCCTCAACATGTCCATCGCCTGCGTGCTGGGCCTCGTGATGATGAACGTGCTGCAGCCCGGCGCGGTCATCGACGCGGACACCAAGACGCGGCTGGTCGCCGAGTACGGCACCGCCTCCGGCAAGCTCATCGAGAAGCAGGCGGCGCAGCCCGATATGAGCTTCGCCACGGTGGTCGACATGTTCATGCCGCGCAACCTCGTCGGCGCCATCGCGGGCCATGACCGCGCGGCGCTGGGCGAGGTGCTGCCGCTGATCCTGTTCGCGATCCTGGTCGGTGCGGCGGCGATCCAGATGGGCGGACGGCGGCGCGAGCAACTGCAGTCGGGGCTCGAGCTCGTCACCGAACTCATGACCGGCATCGTGCGCTTCGCGCTCAGGCTCGCGCCCTACGCGGTGCCGGCGATGATCTACAGCGTGGTGGTGAAGGTCGGCTGGGACATATTGATCGCGCTCGGTCTGTTCGTCGTCGGCTGCCTCGCGGTGATGGTGCTGCACCTCTTCGGCACCATGTCGCTGTGGCTCAAGCTCTTCTCGCGCTACCGCCCGATGGACTTCTGGCGGCGCATCCGCCCGGTGCTGGTGACGGCGTTCTCGACGAGCTCGAGCAGCGCGACGCTGCCCGCGGCGCTCGCCTCGGCGCGCGATGATCTTGGCATCCGCCCGACCACCGCCGGCTTCGTGCTGCCGCTCGGTACCACCATGAACATGGCGGGCACGGCGCTCTACGAAGGCTGCGTCGTGCTGTTCGTCGCGCAGGTCTTCGGCATCCAACTCGGCTTCGGTGAGCAGGTCACGCTGTTGCTGCTCGCGGTGCTGGGCGCGGTCGCCGCCGCCGGCATCCCGGGCGGCTCGCTGCCCATCATCGCGGGCCTCCTCATCACCTTCGGCATCCCGCCCGAGGGCATCGGCATCGTGCTCGGGGCCGACCGCCTGCTCGACATGACGCGCACCATGGTCAACGTGGGCGCGGACATGGCCACCACCGCCGTGGTGGATTCGCTCGAACACAAGGACGCGCCCGGGAGCGCTACGGCATGAGTTCGGCCGGCGCGCTGCGCTGGCCTTGGATATGGCCTGTCGCCGCTTGGGCGGTGGTGGGCTTCGCGTCCGTGGCGGATCTGTCCTGGATCTGGATCCCGGTGGTGGTGGGGCTCATCGGCGCTGTGCTCGCCGCCGTGCACCACGCGGAGGTCATCGCCGAGCGCGTCGGCGAGCCCTACGGCACGCTGGTGCTCGCGGTGGCGGTCACGGTCATCGAGGTGGCGCTCATCGTCTCGCTGATGATCGCCGACGACACCCCCAACATGGGCTTGCCCCGCGACACGGTGTACGCCGCGGTGATGATCATCGTCACCGGCATGGTCGGTCTCTGCCTCTTCGCGGGTTCGCTGCAGCACAACGAGCAGACCTTCTCGCTGCACGGTGTCAGCGCCGCGCTCGCGACCCTCGCCGCGCTCGCCGTGCTCACCATGGTGCTGCCGTCCTTCACCACGAGCTCGCCCGGCGCGACCTACAGCCCCGGCCAGCTGGGCTTCGTGGCGCTGGTCTCGTTGTTGCTCTACGCGGCGTTCGTGCTGGTGCAGACCGTGCGCAACCGTGACTACTTCCTCGACGAGCTCGACCCCACGCCGGACGCGCCGGGCCACGGCAAGGCGGCGCGCCAGTCGGCGCTCGGTTGGACGATGCTCGCGCTGGTCGCGTCGCTGGTCGCGGTGGTGCTGCTCGCCAAGGCGCTCGCGCCCGGCATCACGGCGTCGCTCGATGCGATCGGTGCGCCCGAGGCGGCGACCGGCGTCTTCATCGCAGCGCTCGTACTGCTGCCCGAGAGCCTCGCGGCGTTCCGCGCGGCGCGTGCCAACCGCTTGCAGACCAGCCTCAACCTCGCCATCGGCTCGGCGCTGGCGTCGATCGGTCTCACCATCCCGGTGGTGGCGGTGCTGTCGCTCGTCATGGGCTGGACGCTGGAGCTCGGGCTCGACTCGCGCGAGGTGGTGCTGCTCGCGCTCGCGCTGCTCGTGAGCACGCTGTCGCTCGGCACCGGGCGCACCACGCTGCTGCATGGCGCGGTGCACCTCGTCATCTTCGGGGTGTTCCTGTTCACCACCATCGTGCCTTGATGCGGCACGCTGCGGGTCGTCCCCGGCGGTGACCTGCGCTCAGCCCTCGATGAGCGAGGGCACGAGGTGCGGCTTGATGACCGCCACCATCGCGTCGTAGACCTTGGGCGAGGCGGCGATGATGTTGCCGCCCTGGGTGTAGGCACCGCCCGAGAGCGTGCCGACGCGGCCGCCCGCTTCCTCGACCATCAGCGACCCGGCGGCGGTGTCCCAGGGGCCGAGACCGATCTCGAAGAAGCCGTCGGTGCGTCCGGCGGCCACGTAGGCGAGGTCGAGCGCCGCAGAGCCGGGGCGCCGTACGCCGGCCGTCACCTTCATGAAATCCTTGAGCATCGCCATGTAGCAGTCGAGGTAGGCGACGTTGGCGCGGTAGGGGAAGCCCGTGCCGAGCAGCGCGCCCTCCAGGCCGCGCAGGTTGCCGACGCGCAGCCGGCGGTTCTCGAGGTGGGCGCCGCCGCCGCGCGAGGCGGTGAAGAGCTCCTGGCGCATCGGGTCGTAGATGACGCCGTGTTCCATGCGGCCCCGCACGCGGCAGCCGATGGAGACGCTGAAGTGCGGGAAGCCGTGCAGGAAGTTGGTGGTGCCGTCGAGCGGGTCGATGATCCATTCGACCGTGTCGCCGGCGCCGCCGTCGCCCGTCCCCGTACCCGCCCCCGTGCCGGGGATCGCGCCGCTCTCCTCGCCGAGGAAGGCGTGGTCCGGGTAGGCGCGGCGGATGGTGGCGATGATGTCCGCCTCGGCCATCTTGTCGACCTCGCTCACGAAGTCGTTGCGGCCCTTGCTCGACACCTCGAGCGAGTCGAGGCGGTTGAGGCTGCGGACGATGAGGTCCGCGGCGCGGCGCGCGGCGCGCACGGCGATGTTGAGTAATGGCGGCATGCTGGCAAAGAGCGCGGTGCGAAGGGGCGTAGAATACCACGCATGGACGCCTCTCCCGTCGCCATCGGTCCCGCCGACCTCCGCGTGGTGCTGGTCGAGACCTCCCATCCCGGGAACATCGGCGCGGTCGCCCGTGCCATGAAGAACATGGGCCTCGAGCGCCTGGTGCTGGTGCGGCCGAAGGCCTTCCCGCACTCCGAGGCGAGCGCCCGTGCCTCCGGGGCCACGGATGTCCTGGAGCGCGCGCAGGTCACGGAGTCGCTCCCCGAGGCGCTCGTGGGCTGCGGGCTCGTGGTCGCCACCACGGCCCGGGAGCGCGACCCCAACATCCGCGTGCTCGATGTGCGCGACGGCGCGGTGCAGATGGTCGCGGAGGCCGCACGCGGCCCGGTGGCGCTGCTGTTCGGCAACGAGCGTACCGGTCTCACCAACGACGAGGTCGCGCTCGCCAACCTGCTGCTGCGCATCCCGGCGAACCCGGAGTACTCCTCGCTCAACCTCGCGATGGCGGTGCAGATCGTCGCCTACGAGCTCTACCGCGCACGCGGCGCGACCGTGCAGGCCTCCGAGCGCATCGTGCCGCGCGCGACCGCGGACGAGATGGAAAGGCTGTATGCGCACCTCGCCGAGGTGCTCGACGAGGTCGGCTTCAAGGACCGCACGACGAGCGGCACCCGCTTGATGGAGCGCATCCGCCGCTTGTTCAACCGCGCCGACCTCGACCAGAACGAGTCCAACATCGTGCGCGGCATCCTCACCGCCGTGCAGCAGAAGCGCCGCACCGCCGGCACGCCGCACGAGCGGCGCGAGGCCGCCGATGCGCTCGGGCCGCACGATCCTTCGGGGCGGGCGTGACCGCCGCGCTGCCGGTCTTCCTCGACCACGCCTCGACCACGCCCGTCGATCCGCGTGTCGCCACGGCGATGGCCGCATGCCTCACGGGTCCTGAAGGTCTCGGCAACCCCTCGAGCGCGACGCACCTCTACGGCCGGGCCGCTGCCGCGCGCATCGAGCGCGCGCGCGCCGAGGTCGCGACGCTGGTCGGCGCCGCGCCCGCCGACATCGTGTTCACCTCGGGCGCCACCGAGTCGGACAACCTCGCGCTGCTCGGCATCGCGCGCGGCCGCGCGTCCTTCGGGCGGCATCTTGTCGTCCCGCGCACCGAACACAAGGCGGTGCTCGACCCGGTGCGGCAGCTCGAGAGGTCCGGATGGGCGGTGACCTGGCTCGAGCCTGCGCCGGACGGTCGCATCACGCCCGAGGCCGTCGCTGTGGCGTTGCGCGCCGATACGCAGCTCGTCTCGGTGATGCACGCCCACAACGAGACCGGCGTGGTCAACGACATCGCCGCCATCGCCGCCGTCTGCCGCGACCGCGGGGTGCTGTGCCACGCGGACGCCGCGCAGTCGGCGGGCAAGCTCGCCATCGACATGCCTGCGCTCGGCGTCGACCTGCTTTCTTTGTCGGCGCACAAGATGTACGGCCCGAAGGGCGTGGGCGCGCTGGTGGTGACGCCGCGCGCGCGGCCTTGGGTCGAGCCGCTGCTGTGGGGCGGACCGCAGGAGCGGGGGCTGCGCGCCGGCACGCCCGCCACGCACCAGATCGCGGGCTTCGGCGTCGCAGCGGCCCTCGCCGCCGCCCAGCTCGACGCCGACGCCGCCCACACCGGGTCGCTCGCGGCGCGGCTGCGCGCCGCGCTTGCGGACCTGCCGGGCCTGCGCTTCAACGACCACCCGTCCGCGCGGCTGCCGGGGCTGCTGTCGGTGAGCATCGAGGGCGTCGAGGGCGAGAGCCTCATCGACGCGCTGCCGCAGATCGCGGTGTCGAGCGGCGCCGCCTGCGATTCGGCCTCGGGCGAGCCGTCCTATGTGCTGCGCGCGCTCGGGTTTCCCCCGGAGCTCGCCCGCTCGACGCTGCGCATCGCGTTCGGGCGCTTCAACACCGCCGCTGACGCCGACCTCGCGGCCGCCGCGATCCGCGGCGCCGTGACGAAGCTGCGCGACGAGGATGCGTCCGGGGCGCCCGTGGCCACGCCGGGCGACGCCCCGTGGGTGGCAGGGGAGGCGGGTCGGGTGCGCGACGGGACCCGGGTCCGCTGCTATCTGCGCATCGCACAACCGCGGTTGGGCACGGGCCCTGGGCAGGGCACCGGCGAGCCGCCGCGCATCGCCGCGGCCGAGTTCCGGGTCTACGGCTGCCCCCACACCCGTGCGGTCGCGGCCTGGCTCGCTCCGGCGCTGGTCGGTCAGCCGCTCCACGCGCCGTCCGATGCGGCCGTGGGCGGACCCCAGGACTGGGCGGCGCGGCACGGGGTACCGCCCGAGAAACTCGGGCGGCTGCTGCTGGTCGAAGACGCATGGCTGCGCGCGCGCGAGGCGGCCTTGGCCGCCGTCCACCGCTCGTAATTGCTAGAATCGATGCCACAGGAGACCCGATGGCCATCTCGCTCACCGATTCCGCCGCCGATCGCGTCCGCAGCTTCCTCTCCACGCGGGGGCAGGGGCTCGGGCTGCGGCTCGGCGTGCGCAAGACCGGCTGCTCGGGTTTTGCCTACGTGGTCAACTACGCCGACGACACCACCCCGGCCGACATCGTCTTCGAGGACCGCGGCGTGAAGGTCTACGTCGACCGTGAGAGCCTGCCGCTCATCGACGGCACCGAGGTCGACTTCGTGAAGCAGGGTCTCAACGAGGCCTTCAAGTTCCGCAACCCCAACGTCAAGGGCGAATGTGGTTGCGGCGAAAGCTTCAACGTCTAAAAACCCCTTTTTCGCCAGTGACTTGCGCGAAACCGCGCGTTGCCGGACAGGGTCCGGGGCGGGTACACTACGCGTTTGCCCGTCCTTAGCCGGTCGGGTGGCCTTTCCCACAACCTGAAGGAACTTCCCCATGGCGCTGGAGCGCACTTTTTCGATCGTCAAGCCTGATGGCGTCGCCCGCAACCTGATCGGCGAGGTCTACCGCCGCTTCGAGCAGGCCGGCCTGCGCGTCGTCGCCGCCCGCATGCAGCACCTCTCGCAGCGCGAGGCCGAGGGCTTCTACGCCGTTCACCGCGAGCGTCCGTTCTTCAACGACCTCGTGAAGTACATGACCTCCGGCCCCGTGATGCTGCAGGTGCTCGAGGGCGAGAACGCCATCGCCAAGAACCGCGAGATCATGGGCGCCACCGACCCGAAGAAGGCCGCGCCCGGCACCATCCGCGCCGATCTCGCCCAGAGCATCGAGGCGAACACCGTGCACGGCTCGGACGGTCCCGAGACCGCCGCGCAGGAGATCGCGTACTTCTTCCGCTCCATCGAGGTCTGCCCGCGCGGCTGATCGCCGCGCATCGGGCAAACCGACCATGGACGCCGCTGCCGTCGACGCGCGCACCCCTCTGCTCGGGCTCGAGAGGCCCGCGCTCGAGGAGTTCGTCGCGTCGCTCGGCAGCAAGCCCTTCCGCGCGCGCCAGCTCATGAACTGGATGTACAAGCGCGTGGAGGGCGACTTCGCCGCCATGACCGACCTCGCGCGCGATTTCCGCGCGCAGCTCGCCGAGCACGCCGTGATCCGCGCGCCCGAGGTCATCTCGCGGCACGACTCCGCCGACGGCACGCGCAAGTGGTTGCTGCGCGCCGACGGCGTGCAGGCCTTCGAGATGGTGTTCATCCCGGAGACCGACCGCGGCACGCTCTGCATCTCATCGCAGGTCGGCTGCGCGCTCGACTGCGCGTTCTGCTCGACCGCGCAGCAGGGCTTCAACCGCAACCTCACCGCCGACGAGATCGTCGGCCAGGTGTGGCTCGCCAACCGCGAGCTCGGCCTCGAGCCGGGCGGCCTGCGGCCCGTCACCAACGTGGTGCTGATGGGCATGGGCGAGCCGCTCGCCAACTTCCGCAACGTGGTGCCCGCGGTGCGCATCATGCTCGACGACCTCGGCTTCGACATCTCGCGCCGCCGCGTCACGCTCTCGACCTCCGGCCTCGTGCCGCAGATCTACAAGCTCGCCGAGGAGACCAACTGCGCGCTCGCGGTGTCGCTGCACGCGCCCGATGACGCGCTGCGCGACGAGCTCGTGCCCATCAACCGCAAGCACCCGATCGCGGAGCTCCTCGAGGCCTGCTGGCACTACATCGACGAGCAGAACGGCCGCAGCATCACCTTCGAGTACGTGATGCTCGACGGCGTCAACGACCAGCCGTCGCACGCCCGCGAGCTCGCCCGGCTGATGCGCGGCAAGCCGGCGAAGCTCAACCTCATCCCGTTCAACCCGTTCCCGGGGACGCGGTTCCGCCGCTCGCCCATGTCCGTGATCACCGCGTTCCGCGACGAACTGCTGCAGCGCGGCGTGCTCGCCACCATCCGCAAGACGCGCGGTGACGACATCGACGCCGCCTGCGGCCAGCTCGCCGGCCGCGTGAACGACCGCGTGCGCGTCCGTCTCGGCGACAAGCTCGGGGCCGCGATGGGAGCGCGCCCATGAGCGGCACCGAAGTGAGCGGCACCGAAGCCACGCCCGCGGGCGAGTCCATCGGCCAGCTGCTCGCGCGGCTGCGCGCGGAGCGGGGTCTCGACATCGCCAAGGCGGCGCAGGAGCTGCGCTGCGACCGCGCGGTGATCGAGGCGCTCGAGACCGACCGCTACGCCGACCTCGGCGCCGCCGTGTTCGCGCGCGGTCATCTGCGCCGCTACGCCGATCTGCTGGGCGCGCCCACCGCCGACCTGCTCGCACGCTGGTCGGCGGAGCAGTCGGGCGGGCAGCCGCTGCCCGACCTCACGCGCGCGCCGCAGGCACCGCGCCCCATCGATACCCGGCGTTGGGGGCGGCTGCTGGCGGTGGTCGCCGGCGCGCTGGCCATCGGCCTCGCGGCGTGGTGGATCCTGCAGGGCGCGGGCGCGCGTCCCGCACCTGCGGCGGACCCGCGCGCGGTCGCCACGCCGCCGCAGTCCGTGTCCGTCCCGGAGGTCGCCGCGCTCCCGCAGGAGGCGCCGCCGACCGCGGTCGCCCCGTCGCCCATGCTGCCCGCCGTCGAACCGGTGGATCCGCCCGCGGAGGCGCCCGCGCCGACCGCCGCACCGGCCCCTGCCGTCGCCGCGGCGGGCGATGTCGCGCTCGCCTTCACCACCCAGGCGGACTGCTGGGCGGAGGTCGTGGATGCCGAGGGCGCGCGTCGACTCTACCAACTGATCCGTTCGGGCGAGCGCGTCACCGCCTCGGGTGCGCCGCCGCTGCGGGTGACGCTCGGGCGGGGCGATGTCACGCGCGTCGAGGTCGGCGGTCGCACCGTGACGCTCCCGCAGGATGCGGTCCGCAACGCCGTCGCGCGCTTCGAGGTCGCCGCATCGGGCGCGCTGCGCGCGCTGCCGCCGGTGCCCTCGCCGGCGGCCGACAGCCCGCTGCCGACGCCGCCGCCGTCCTCCACCTCCGCCGAGTCTGCGGCTGCCGACGTCACGCCGGCCGCCGCTGCGCCCGCCGCTGCCGCGCCGACCACGGAGTCGCCGTGAGCGCCGTCATCCCGCCCGTCAAGGGCATGAACGACCTGCTGCCCGCCGAGGCGCCGCTCTGGCAGCACCTCGAGGGCACCGTACGCGACCTGCTGCACGCGTACGGCTACGACGAGATGCGCGTGCCGGTGGTCGAGCACACGGACCTCTTCAAGCGCGCCATCGGTGAGCACACCGATGTCGTCGAGAAGGAGATGTACAGCTTCGAGGACAAGGGCGGCGAGCGTCTGACGCTGCGCCCGGAGGCGACCGCCGGACTCGTGCGCGCGGTGATCTCGAACGGCATGCTGCGCGGTGCGCGCCACAAGCTGTGGTGCATCGGGCCGATGTTCCGGCACGAGAAGCCGCAGAAGGGCCGCTTCCGCCAGTTCCACCAGGTCGACGTCGAGGCCATCGGCTTCGCCGGTCCCGACATCGACGCGGAGCTGATCGCGCTCACGGCCGCCTTCTGGCGACGGCTCGGCATCGGGCGCGTGACGCTGCAGATCAATTCCTTGGGCACCACCGAGGCGCGCCGCGCCTACCGCGCCGTGCTCGCCGACTGGTTCCGCGTCCGCTACGACGCGCTCGACGAGGACAGCCGCCGTCGCCTCGAGGGCAACCCGCTGCGCATCCTCGACAGCAAGAACCCGGCGATGCAGGACATGATCGCGGCGGCGCCTTCGCTCCCCGAGCATCTCGACGCCGGGTCGCGCGCGCACTTCGACGAGCTGCAGGCCATGCTGCGCGCGCTCGATGTGCCCTTCGTCATCAACCCGCGGTTGGTGCGCGGGCTCGACTACTACTCCCGCACCGTGTTCGAGTGGACCACCGACGCCCTCGGCGCCCAGGACGCGGTCTGCTCGGGCGGCCGTTACGACGGTCTCATCGCGCAGCTCGGCGGCGAGCCGACGCCCGCCATCGGCTTCGCGATGGGGGTCGAGCGCGTGGTCGAGCTCATGGCGCAGGCCGGCAGCGCGCCCGCCGCACGCGGCGCGGACGTCTACGTCGTGGCGCAGGGCGAGGCGCCCGCGCGCGCCGCGCTGCCGCTCGCCGACGCCCTGCGCAGCGCGATGCCCCGGCGGCGCGTCGAGGTCAACCTCGGCGGCGGCAACTTCAAGGCGCAGTTCCGCCGCGCCGACCGCAGCGGTGCGTCGCTGGCGGTGGTGCTGGGCGAGGACGAGCTCGCGCGCGGCGTCGCGCAGCTCAAGCCCCTGCGCGAGGGCGCCGGCGCCCCCAGCGAGATATCTTTGGCGACGGCCCCGGCGGCCGTCGCGCAGTGGTTCGACGGACAGGCCTGAGCGGCCTCGAGGAGCAGCGAGCGTGATCGACGACTATTACAACGAGCAGGAGCAGTGGGAGCGCGTCAAGCAGTGGTTGCGCGAGAACGGCCCTTGGCTGGTGGTGGGCGTGCTGCTCGGCCTCGGTGCGCTGGCCGGCTGGCGTTGGTGGGAGCAGCGGCAGGAGGCGCGCGCGCAGTCGGCGAGCGCCTCGTACGGGCTGCTGCTCGAGACGCTGCAGTCGGGCGACCGCGCCAAGGGCCTGGTGCTCGCCGATGAGATCCGCGCCGAGCACGGCGGCTCGGCGTATGCCGACCAGGCCGACCTCGTGGCGGCCCGGGCGTTGGTCGAGGCCGGCGAACTCGGCCCGGCCAACGAGCGGCTGACCCGCGTGATGAAGGGCTCCAAGGACGCGCAGCTGCGGCTCGTCGCCCGCGCGCGCCTCGCGCGCGTGCAGCTCGCGCAGGGCAGCGCCGATGCCGCGATCGCCACGCTCGGCGGAGCGCAGCCGGGCGCCTTCGGGCCGCTGTTCGAGGCCATCCGCGGCGACGCGCTCTACGTCAAGGGCGACCGCCCGGGTGCGCTCGCGGCCTGGCGCAAGGCCGAGACCGAGGCCACCGCCGCTGCCGCGAAGGGAGCACCGACCGTCGACCTCGTCGCGCTGCAGCTCAAGATCGGTGATGTGCTCGCCGATGGCGTGAAGGAGCCCGCCGCCACCGCGCCGACCGCTGCCAAGCCGGGTACACCGTGATGCGCGCCGCGCCGCTCGCCCGGATCGCGCTGCTGGCGGCGCTCGCGCTCGGCGTGGGCTGCGCCGGCGACAAGGATGTCGAGAAGCCCTCGGAGCTCGTCGACTTCCGCGAGAGCGCATCCATCGACCGTCTGTGGAGCGCGTCGCTCGGCGGCGGTGCCGACGTGATGCGCGTGGGGCTCGCCCCCGCGATCGACCAGGGGCGCGTCTACGCCGCCGGCCATGACGGCGATGTCGCGGCGCTGCAGCTCGCCGACGGCAAGCAGCTCTGGCGCACGCGCACCAACGCCACGCTGGCGGGCGGTCCCGGCGTCGGCTCGGGGCTCGTGGTGGTCGGATCCGCCGACGGCGAGGTCATCGCGCTCGACGCGAAGGACGGGGCGCAGCGTTGGCGCGTCGCCGTGGGCGGCGAGGTCCTCTCGGCACCGGCCGTCGCCGAAGGCGCGGTGGTGGTGCGCACGGTCGACGGTCGCCTGCGCGGCCTCTCGATCGAGGACGGCCGTGAACTCTGGCGCGAGGAGCAGTCGCTGCCGCGCCTGACGCTGCGCGGCGCCGCGCCGCCGGTGGTCGCGGACGGCACCGCGATCGCGGGCTTCGACAACGGCCGTGTGGTCGCGGTGACGGCGGCCGCCGGCGAGGTGCTGTGGGAATCTTTGGTCACGCCCGCGCGCGGCCGCACCGAGCTCGAGCGGCTCGTGGACATCGACGCCGCCGTGAAGGTCTCGGGGGCTGACGTTTTCGTCGCCGGCTTCCAGGGCCGCGTGGCGATGCTCGCGCTCGACTCGGGGCAGACCTGGTGGTCGCGCGAGCTCTCGAGCCATCGCGGCCTCGACATCGACGACGACCGCGTGTACGTCGCCACCGCCGGCGGTGAGGTGGTCGCGCTGCGCCGCCGCACCGGCATCGAGCTCTGGCGCCAGGACGCGTTGCGCCGGCGCGGCCTCTCCGGCCCGGCCGCGCTCGGTCCTTATGTGGTGGTGGGCGATGTCGAGGGCTATCTGCACTGGATGGATGTCGAGACCGGCGCCTTCGTCGCGCGCGGCAAGGCGGGCGGTCGCGTGACCAACGCACCGCGCGTCGCCGAGGGCATCCTCGTGGTGCAGGACGACGACGGCCGCGTCAGCGCCTTCCGGCCCCGCGCGCCGAAGTCCGACGCCCCGTCGAAGTCGGAGTGACGACCGCCCCCGTGGACAGCTTGCTGCCCGTCGTGGCGCTGGTCGGCCGACCGAACGTCGGCAAGTCCACGCTCTTCAACCGTCTGACCGGCACCCGTGACGCGCTCGTCGCGGACATGCCGGGCGTCACCCGCGACCGGCAGTACGGCTATGGCCGGCTCGGACCCGTGCCGTACGTGGTGGTCGACACGGGCGGTCTCGTCGAGCAGCCCTCTGGCATCGAGCAGCCGATGCGGCTGCAGACCGAGCGCGCCATCGAAGAAGCCGACCTGCTGGTGTTCATCGCCGATGCGCGCAGCGGGCTCACGCCGCAGGACCACTTCGTCGCGCGCGAGCTGCGCCGCTCGGGCAAGCCCGTGTTCCTCGCGGTCAACAAGGCCGAGGGTCTCGATCCTTCGACCGCCGCCGCCGATTTCCACTCGCTCGGCCTCGGCGATCCGCTGCCCATCGCCTCTGCGCACGGCGAGGGCTGCCGCGACCTCATGGAGCGCGTGCTCGAGGGCTACGACGCCGCAGCGCTCGCCGCCGCCGCCGCGCCCGACGACGGCCGCATCCGCATCGCCGTCATCGGTCGCCCGAACGTCGGCAAGTCGACGCTCGTCAACCGCCTGATCGGCGAGGACCGCGTCATCGCCAGCGACATGCCCGGCACCACCCGCGACAGCATCTTCGTGCCGTTCGCGCGCGATGGCCGCGAGTTCACGCTCATCGACACCGCCGGCGTGCGTCGCCGCGGCAAGGTCGAGGACGAGATCGAGAAGGCGAGCGTCGCCAAGACCCTGCAGGCCATCGACACCGCGCATGTGGTGGTGTTCGTGGTCGACGCGCACGACAGCATCGGCGAGCAGGACGCCAGCGTCCTCGGGCTCGCGCTGCAGCGCGGCCGCGCGCTCATCATCGCCGTCAACAAATGGGACGGCATCCCGGTCGAGCAGCGCGACGAGATCCGCCGCCAGCTCGAGCTGAAGCTCGATTTCGTCCCCTATGTGCCGCAGCACTTCATCTCGGCGCGCCACGGCACCGGCGTCGGCGAGCTCGTCGCCGCCACCATCAAGGCCTACGACGCCGCGATGACCGAGATCCCGACCCCGAAGCTCAGCAAGACCCTCGAGCGCGCGATGGTGCAGCACCAGCCGCCGATGGTGCGCGGTCGGCGCATCAAGCTGCGCTACGCCCACCAGGGCGGCCGCAACCCGCCGCGCATCATCATCCACGGCAACCAGACCGTGCATGTGCCCGAGGCCTACACGCGTTATCTCGCCAACGTGTTCCGGCGCGAGTTCGACCTGTTCGCCTCGCCGGTCGCGGTCGAGTACCGCACCGACGCCAACCCCTACGCGCGCGGCAAGGGTCGGCCGCAGCGGCTCACCGCGTCGGAGAAGCGTTCGGCGACGGCGCAGAAGCGGCGGAAGGCTTCTTCAGCGCGAGGAAAAGGGCCGGGTCCACGTACGCGCGGTTGAGCGACACGCCCCAGTGCAGATGGGGCCCGGTCGAACGGCCGGTGGACCCCACGGCGCCCAACAGGTCGCCGGTCTCGACGATGTCGCCCGGCTGCACGTCGATGCGGCTCAGGTGGCAGTAGAGCGTCACGAGTCCCTGTCCGTGGTCGATGATCACGGTGTTGCCGTTGAAGAAGAAATCCCCGGTCTCGACCACACGGCCCGGTGCGGGCGCGATGATCGGCGTGCCGGTGGGCGCGGCGATGTCCATCCCCGAGTGCGGGTTGCGTGACTGGCCGTTGAACACACGGCGCAGCCCGAAGGAGCTCGAGCGCGGTCCCGGCACCGGCTGCTCGAGCCGCAGCGAGGCGGGCGGGTCCTCGGTGAAGGTGTCCATCGCCTTGCGCAGGATCGGCGTCTCGCGCGCGACGCGCGCGGCGTCCTCGGGCGAGAGATCGACCTGCCGCGGCGCGACCTTGAGGCTCTGGGTGGCGTAGGCCTTGCCCTCGACCGTGAAACCGCGGACCAGCGGCGCGCCGCCGTGGCGGATCTCCACCTGCGCGGGACCGGGGCTGCGGGCGAGCGGGATCCCGACCACCGCCACCCAGCCGATGTCACGCCGCAGCACCATCACGCGCTTGCCCTCGAAGGTGACGGCGGGTGGCACGTCCGCGGCGTCTTGGGCGCCGACGCGGTCGGGGATGTCGATCAGCACCACGCCGCCCGGTACGGCGCTCTGCCGGGGCAGGTCGGCGTGCGCGACGCCCGTGAGCAGCGCGAGCGCGAGTGCAGGCCACAGCAGGTTCCGGGAAGCGGCGCGCAGCGCGTGGGTCATGCAGGGGTTTCCGTGGGGTCTGATGGGGGATCGGCGAGCGTCTCGTCGACGGTCGCGCGCAATCGGCCGCGACCGAGCCGCGCCTCGATGCGCGTGCCGGGCGGCGCGTCGGCGGCATCGCGCAGCAGACGACCGTCCTCGCGCGTGACGAGGGCGTAGCCGCGGTCGAGCGTGGCGAGCGGGCTCACCGCGTGGAGCGTGCGGTGGGCGAGCGCGAAGCGCCGGCCGAGCGCCTCGAGCCGCCGGGGCAGGGTGGCGCGCAGGCGCGCCTCCAGCAACGCACGCCGCGCCGTGAGCCGCTGCAGCGTGAGCGCGGGCGAGACATGGCCGAGCCGTGCGACGAGCCGCTGCAGGTCGAACCGAGAATCTGCCAGCCGCAGCCGCAGCACACCGGCGAGACGTTGTTCGAGTTCATCGAGGCGCTGCGCACCCTGCTGCAGCCGCTGCCCGGGATGGGTGAGCGCGAGCCGCCGCTGCAACCGCGCGAGATGCTCGCCCTCGGCGCGCAGCCGTCGTGCCGCGCCCTGCAGCAGCCGTGATTCGAGGCGCGCGAACTGCAGGCGCCACGCGGCGCCGTCCGGCACCACGAGTTCCGCGGCGCCCGAGGGCGTCGGTGCGCGCACGTCGGCGACGAAATCGGCGATGGTGAAGTCGGTCTCGTGGCCGATGCCGGTGACGACGGGCATCGGCGCGGCGCGCAGCGCACGTGCAAGGCCTTCGTCGTTGAAGGCCCAGAGGTCCTCGATGCTGCCGCCGCCGCGCGCCACGATCAGCACGTCGCACTCGGCCCGCTCACCGGCCCGCGCCACGGCCGCGAGCAGCTGCGGTACGGCTTCCTTGCCCTGCACCGCGGCCGGGTAGACGATCACCCGCGCCGCCGGGAAGCGCCGCCGCAGGATGTTGAGGATGTCCTGCAGCGCGGCGCCGGTGGGCGAGGTGACGACGCCGATGGTCGCCGGCGCCTTCGGCAGCGGGCGCTTGAGGCGCGCATCGAAGAGCCCCTCGGTCTCCAGCTTGGCCCGCAGGCGCTCGAACTCGCGCTGCAGGGCGCCCGCGCCGGCGTCCTCCATGTGCTCCACGACCAGCTGGAACTCGCCCCGGGCCTCGTAGAGGCCCGCCTTGGCCCGCACCAGCACCAGTTGGCCGTCGCGCGGGGTGAAGCGCAGGAGGGTGTTGCGACCGCGGAACATCGCGCAGCGCACCTGTGCATCGCGGTCCTTGAGGGAGAAATACCAGTGCCCGGAGGCCGGGCGCGACAGGTTCGAGATCTCGCCCTCGACCCACAGCAACGGCAGGCCGTGGTCGATGAGCATCCGTGCCTCCCGGTTGAGGCGTCCGACGCTGTAGATGTCGCGGTTGGACGGGGCGGTCGGGGGCAAGGAGGGCGTCCGGGCGGTTGGGGCGGCGAGGCGGGCACGCGCCCGCCGGCCGAGTTTACCGGGTCGGGCGGGGTGCGTAGAATGCCGCGTCCAATATCCCTGGACGGACCCCCTCCCATGCGCATCCTGCAGGAAGCACTCACCTTCGATGACGTGCTTCTGGTCCCGGCTTATTCCGAGGTCCTGCCCCGCGAGGTCGACCTCTCCACCCGCCTGACCCGCAAGATCCGGCTCAACCTGCCGGTGGTCTCGGCGGCCATGGACACCGTCACCGAGGCGCGGCTCGCCATCGCCATCGCCCAGGAAGGCGGCATCGGCATCATCCACAAGAGCATGACCGTCGAGGCCCAGGCCCGCGAGGTCGCCCGCGTCAAGAAGTACGAGAGCGGCGTGGTGCTCGACCCCATCACCGTGACGCCCGACGCCACCATCCGCGAGGTGCTCGAGCTCACCCGTGCGCGCGGCATCTCCGGCATGCCGGTGGTGCAGGGCAAGAAGGTCGTCGGCATCGTCACGAGCCGCGACCTGCGCTTCCAGAAGGACCTCGACAAGGCCGTCTCGGCGGTGATGACGCCGCAGGAGCGCCTCGTCACCGTGCGCGAGAACGCCGCGCGCGAGGACGTGCTGCAGCTCTTCCACAAGCACCGCATCGAGAAGGTGCTGGTGGTGGGCGACGGCCACGAGCTCAAGGGTCTCATCACCGTCAAAGATATCCAGAAGGCCACCGAGCGCCCGCGCGCCGCCAAGGACGAGAGCGGTCGCCTGCGCGTCGGCGCGGCGGTCGGCACCTCGCCCGACACCATCGACCGCGTCGCGGCGCTGGTCGAGGCGGGCGTGGACGTGGTGGTGGTCGACACCTCGCACGGCCACTCGCGTGGCGTCATGCAGTCGGTCGAGCGCATCAAGGCGCGCTACGCCGCGCTGCAGGTCATCGCCGGCAACATCGTCACCGCCGAGGCGGCGCGCGACCTCGTGCGCTGCGGCGCCGACGGCGTGAAGGTCGGCATCGGCCCCGGCTCCATCTGCACCACGCGCATCGTCGCGGGCGTCGGCGTGCCGCAGGTGAGCGCCATCGCCAATGTCGCCGCCGCGCTCGAGGGCACCGATGTGCCGCTCATCGCCGACGGCGGCATCCGCTATTCGGGCGACCTCGCCAAGGCGCTCGCCGCCGGCGCGCACTGCGCCATGATCGGCGGCCTCTTCGCCGGCACCGAGGAATCGCCGGGTGACGTCGAGCTCTTCCAGGGCGCGAGCTTCAAGAGCTACCGCGGCATGGGCTCGCTCGGCGCGATGGCCGAGCGTCATGGCTCCAGCGACCGCTACTTCCAGGACACCACGACGGAGCTCGAAAAGCTCGTCCCCGAGGGCATCGAGGGCCGCGTCCCGTACAAGGGCAGCATCGTCGCCATCCTGCACCAGCTCGCCGGCGGCCTGCGCGCCGCGATGGGCTACACCGGCAGCCAGGACATCGACCAGATGCGCACCCGTCCGCAGTTCGTGCGCATCACCACGGCCGGTGTGCGCGAGTCGCATGTGCACGATGTGACCATCACCAAAGAAGCGCCGAACTACCGGATCTCGTGAGCCGCCCATGAGCCGCAAGCCATGACCGCCCGCGACATCCACGCCGACCGCATCCTGATCCTCGACTTCGGCTCGCAGTACACGCAGCTCATCGCGCGCCGCGTGCGCGAGCTCGGCGTCTACTGCGAGATCCATCCCTGGGACGCGGGCGATGATGCGGTGCGGGGCTTCCATCCCAAGGGCATCATCCTCTCGGGCGGCCCGGAGTCCGTGACGCAGAAGGACGCCCCCGCCGCGCCGCCGTCCGTGTGGACGCTGGGCGTGCCGGTTCTCGGCATCTGCTACGGCATGCAGACCATGGCTGCGCAGCTGGGCGGCCGCGTCGAGCCGGGCGCGGTGCACGAGTTCGGCTATGCCGAGGTGCGCGCGCGCGGTCATTCGGCCTTGCTGCAGGGCATCGAGGACCGTGTGAACGGTGAAGGCCACGGCCTGCTCGATGTCTGGATGAGCCACGGCGATCGCGTGGTAGAGCTGCCGTCAGGCTTCAAGGTGATCGCTTCGACGCCCGACCTGCCCATCGGCGGCATGGCCGATGAGGCGCGGCGCTTCTACGCGCTGCAGTTCCACCCCGAGGTCACGCACACGAAGCAGGGCGCGCGGCTCTATGCGCGGTTCCTGCACGAGATCTGCGGTTGCGCCGCCGACTGGAACGCCGGCAGCATCATCGAGGACGCCATCGCGCGCGTGCGCGCGCAGGTCGGTAAGGGCCGCGTGCTGCTCGGGCTCTCGGGCGGCGTCGATTCGTCGGTGGTGGCGGCTCTGCTGCATAAGGCCATCGGCGATCAGCTCACCTGCGTGTTCGTCGACCACGGCCTGCTGCGTCATCGCGAAGGCGATGCCGTGATGGACCTCTTCGCCCGCAACCTGGGCGTGCGGGTCATCCGCGTCGACGCCGCCGAGCGATTCTTCCGCGAACTCAAGGGCGTCAGCGACCCCGAGGCCAAGCGCAAGATCATCGGTCGCCTCTTCGTCGAGGTGTTCGACGAGGAGGCGGGCAAGCTCGCGGGCGGCAGTGCCGGCGAACGCGTTGAGTTCCTCGCGCAGGGCACCATCTACCCGGATGTCATCGAGTCCGCGGGCGCGAAGACCGGCAAGGCGCATGTCATCAAGAGCCACCACAACGTCGGCGGCCTGCCCGAGCACATGAAGCTGCAGCTGGTCGAGCCGCTGCGGGAGCTCTTCAAGGACGAAGTGCGCCGCATCGGCCTCGAGCTCGGGCTCCCCGCCGAGATGGTGCACCGCCATCCGTTTCCGGGCCCGGGTCTAGGCGTGCGCATCCTGGGCGAGGTCACCCAAGCCGCCGCCGATACCCTGCGTCTCGCCGACCACATCTTCATCGAAGAGCTGCGCAAGGCGGGTTGGTACGAGAAGACCTCGCAGGCCTTCGCCGTGTTCCTGCCGGTGAAATCGGTGGGCGTCACCGGTGACGGCCGCCGTCACGATCCCGTCATCGCGCTGCGCGCCGTCGAGACCGTGGACTTCATGACCGCGCGCTGGGCGCATCTGCCTTACGAGCTGCTCGATGTCTGCTCGCGCCGCATCGTCAACGAGGTGAAGGGCATCTCCCGCGTCGTCTACGACGTCACCGGCAAGCCGCCCGCCACGATCGAGTGGGAATGAGCCGGCGACCTGCCGAGGCGCCGCCCGACCCCTCCGACGCGCAAGCGATCGACGCGCTCTACGGTCTCGAGCCGGTTTTCGAACCGGGCACCGCGTCCGGCGAGCCCACCCAGCTCGTCACCATCGAGTGCCCGTACTGCGGCGAGTCGATCGACACGGTGATGGACCTCTCCGCAGGTTCGTTCCGCTACATCGAGGACTGTCAGGTCTGCTGCCAACCGATCGACCTCGCAGGCGAGGTCGACGAGAGCGGCGAGTTGGTCGGCGTGACGGCGGAGCGGGCGTAGGCCGGTCTCCGGCGGTCATGCGACACTGCTACGGCCACACACCATAGGATCCACCATGAACAATCCGCTGAACCCCGTGCTCGACACCCTCAGCCGACCGATGGCGGTCGTAGGCCGTGTCCTGCTGGGGCTTTACTTCGTGGTTCCCGGCATCTTCAAGGTGACCGGGTTCGCGGGCAGCTTGGCCTACATGCAGCTCCACGGCGTGCCGTTCGCTTTGCCTTTGCTGCTGCTCACCATCCTTCTGCAAGTCGGCGGCGGCCTCGCGATCATCTTCGACCGGCAGACCCGGACCGCGGCGTTCCTCCTCGCCGGGCTGACGCTGCTGATCAACCTCTTCATGCACGATTTCTGGAACGACTATCCCGGCGGCAACCCGCAGCACGAGCTGCAGAACTTCATCAAGAACCTCGGCATCTTCGCCGGCCTGCTGCTGCTTGCAGCACGACGGTAGACGCTTGGGCGGAAGCACGCTGATGTCCGGGTCGCCTGAAGATCCGTCCATCACCGAGACGCGCGCTTGGATCGAGCGCGTGGTCATCGGGCTAAAGCTCTGCCCCTTCGCGCCGACGCCGGCGCTCAAGGGGACGATCCGCTACGCGATGAGCGAGGCCGAGACGTCCGAGGCCTTGCTCGAGGACCTCGCGGCGGAGTTGCAGCGCCTCGTCGATGCACCGCCGGAGCGGATCGAGACGACCGTGCTGGTCCATCCGCGGGTGCTGCAGGATTTCGCGGATTTCAACGACTTCCTGGACATCGCGGATGAGGCCCTGCAGACGATGGGCCTCGAGGGCGAGATCCAGATCGCGAGCTTCCATCCGCAGTACCAGTTCGCCGGGACCGGTTTCGACGACATCGGCAACGAGACCAACCGCTCGCCGTATCCGACACTGCACCTGTTGCGCGAGGAGAGCGTCGCGCGGGCGGTCGATGCCTTCGGCGACACCCGCAGCATCTCGGCCGCCAATCTCGCGACGCTCGAGAAGCTGGGTCCAGAGGGTCTCGCGGCGGTGAAGCGGGGTGGTCCGGGATGACACGTGCCCCGACGATACGCCCTGCGACCAACGCCCTGAGCCCGAAGAAGCTGCTGCACACCAAGTGGACGGCGGTCGCGCCCAAGAACAAAGAAAAGCACTTCCTCGTCACCAAGGTCATCGAGCCGGTGCCGCCCGGCTCGCCCGTGGTGTCGGTGGAGATCGAGGCCGTGCATTCCAAGCGCGCACGCATCATCGGTTGGCGGGAGCTCACGGATGCCGCGCACTGGCGGCGCGGATGGGTCTGACGGCGCAGCCGCGGTACATGCTGTCGTATCATCCCGGCTCCATCCTCGGAGCTAAGCCATGACGCTCGATCCCGTCCTACTCTGGTTGATCGCCGGCGCATTGATGCTCATCGGCGTCATCGGTCTGGTGCTGCCGGGCGTGCCCGGCGTGATCGCCGTGTTCGGGGGCATGCTGGTGGCCGCCTCCATCGACGACTTCACGCGCATCGGGTGGCCCACGCTGGTGGTGCTCGGCGTGCTGACAGCATTGGCGTTCGCGGCCGACATCTTGGGCAGCCTTTTCGGTGCGCAGCGGGTCGGCGCGAGCCGGTCGGCGCTGTGGGGCTCGGCGCTCGGCACGCTGGCGGCGCTGCCCTTCGGGTTCGCAGGGCTTGCCCTCGGGCCGTTCGCCGGGGCGGTGATCGGCGAGTACTGGGCGCGCCGGAAACTGGATGTCGCGACCCGCGTCGGGATCGGCACCTGGATCGGTCTCGCCGTCGGCACGCTCACCAAGGTCGCGCTGGTGTTCGTGATGCTCGGCGTGTTCGCGATCAGCTGGCTGCTGGGCTGACCCTTCGCGGCTTCAGGCCGCGGCGTCGACCGCGGGCGCGGAACTGCGGATCAGGTAATCGAAGGCGCCGAGCGCGGCCTTGGCACCATCGCCCGCGGCGATGACGATCTGCTTGTAAGGCACCGTGGTGGCATCGCCCGCGGCGAATACGCCCGGCGCGTTGGTCGCGCCATGGTGGTCCACCACGATCTCGCCGAAGCGCGAGAGCTCCACGGTGCCCTTCAGGAACTCGGTGTTGGGGACGAGGCCGATCTGCACGAACACGCCGTCGAGGGTGAGCGTCTGCGCCGCGCCCGAGGCGCGGTCCTTGTAGGTGAGGCCGGTCACGGTCTTGCCATCGCCCTCGATGGCGGTGGTCTGGGCGTTCAGGATGATGGTGGTGTTGGCGAGGCTCTTGAGCTTCGCGACCAGCACCGCGTCGGCCTTGAGCTGGTCGGCGAACTCGACCACGGTCACATGGCCGACCACACCGGCGAGGTCGATCGCGGCTTCCACGCCTGAGTTGCCGCCGCCGATGACGGCGACGCGCTTGCCCTTGAAGAGCGGGCCGTCGCAGTGCGGGCAGTAGGCGACGCCGCGGTTGCGGTACTCGGCTTCGCCGGGGACGCCGACATTGCGCCAGCGGGCGCCGGTCGCGAGGATGACGGCCCGCGCGCGCAAGCTGCCGCCGTGGGTCATCCGCACCTCGACGAGACCGCCGGGTGCGGCGGGCGGCACGACCTTGTCGGCGCGCTGCAGGTCCATGATGTCGACACCGTAGTGGCGCACATGCGCCTCGAGGTCGGTGGCGAAACGCGGGCCCTGCGTCTCCAGCACCGAGATGTAGTTCTCGATGCCCAGTGTGTCGTTGGTCTGGCCGCCGAAGCGTTCGGAGGCGATGCCCGTGCGCAGACCCTTGCGCGCGGCGTAGACGGCTGCGGCCGCGCCGGCGGGACCGCCGCCGATGATCAGCACGTCGAAGGGCGCCTTGGCGTCGATCTTGGCGCGCTCCTTGTCGGCGCTCTGCGTGTCGAGACGGGCGACGATCTCCTCGAGGCTCATGCGACCCGAGCCGAAAAGCTCGCCGTTGAGGAACACCATCGGCACCGCCATCACCTGACGTGCCGTGACCTCGTCCTGGTAGAGCGCGCCGTCGATGACCACGGTCTCGATGGCGGGGTTGAGCACCGACATCAAGGTCAGCGCCTGCACCACATCCGGGCAGTTGTGGCAGGAGAGGGACATGAACACCTCGAACCGCAGCGGGCCCTGCAGGCCGCGGATGGTCTCGAGGGTGGCCTCGTCGGCCTTGGGCGGGTGACCGCCGCTCCACAGCAGCGCCAACACCAGCGAGGTGAACTCGTGGCCGAGCGGCACCGCCGCGAAATGCAGCGAGGTCTGCTCGCCTTCGCGGCGGACCTGGAACGAGGGGCGGCGCTCGTTCCGACCGTCCAGCCTGACCGACACCTTGTCGGTCAGGCTGGCGATCGTCCCGAGCAGGGTGCGCATCTCCTGCGCGCCCTGCGACTCATCGAGAGAGGCGATGAGCTCGACGGGCCGGACCATCTTCGTCAGATAGGTCCGGAGCTGTGACTGGAGAGCGTCGTCGAGCATCAGGGTCTCTCTGGATGAGCGCTGCGGCAGATCAGATCTTGCCGACGAGGTCGAGCGAGGGCTTCAGGGTCTCGGCGCCCGGGGTCCACTTCGCCGGGCACACCTGGCCCGGGTTCTTGGCGACGTACTGGGCGGCCTGGACCTTGCGCAGCAGCTCCTTGGCGTCACGGCCGATGCCGTTGTCGTGGATCTCGCACAGCTTGATCACGCCCTCGGGGTTGATGACGAAGGTGCCGCGCAGCGCGAGGCCTTCTTCTTCGATCATCACGCCGAAGTTGCGGGTGATGGTGCCGGTCGGGTCGCCGACGAGCGGGTACTGGACCTTGCGGATCGTGTCCGAGGTGTCGTGCCAGGCCTTGTGGGTGAAGTGTGTGTCGGTCGACACGCCGTACACCTCGACGCCCAGCGACTGCAGGGTGGCGTAGTGGTCGGCGAGGTCGCCGAGTTCGGTCGGGCACACGAAGGTGAAGTCGGCGGGGTAGAAGAACACCACGGACCACTTGCCCTTGAGGGACTGGTCGGTGACTTCGACGAACTTGCCGTTGTGGTAGGCGGTGGCCTTGAACGGCTTGATGACGGTGTTGATGAGGGACATGTGGCTTCCTGGCGATGTGTAGGACGGGGGATGAGGCGTCGCGCTCCTGCGACGCGGGCGCAGATTGCCTTCCCGCAGCCTATAGTTCCAATCGTCAGTTCCGATGCCTCCGATAGACGCCGTCGATGGCCCTCGCGGCACGACGGATCCGCTGCGTCGGTCGCGGCGGTCAGGCAGAATCGGGGTCCGGGAACTTGACCTTCAACCCAAGCTGGGTGAGCGACCATGATGCGACTCAACGTCAACGGCAAGGGACTGACGATCGACGGCGTGGCGGAAGACACGCCGCTGCTCTGGGTGCTGCGCGATGAGCTCAAGCTCGTCGGCACCAAGTTCGGCTGCGGCATCGCGCAGTGCGGTGCCTGCACCGTGCACCTCGACGGGCAGCCCGTCCGCTCCTGCCAGATCCCGGTGAGCGCCGTCTCCGGTCTGAAGGTCACCACGGTCGAGGGCCTCGCCCAGGGCGAGCGGCTCTCCGCGCTGCAGCAGGCCTGGATCGACCACGATGTCGCGCAGTGCGGCTACTGCCAGTCCGGCCAGCTGATGGCGGCGACCGCGCTGCTCGCCGCGAACCCGGACCCGAGCGACGCGCAGATCGACGAGGCCATGGCGGGCAACATCTGTCGCTGCGGCACCTACGGTCGCATCAAGAAGGCGATCAAGGCCGCCGCCCAGGCCGGTAGAGGCCACGCCGGCAAGGGCCAGGTCGGCAAGGAGAAGGCGTGATGGACGGCGAGCAGTTCAACCAGATGATGCTCGGCGCCGTCGCGGGCGCGGGCGCGGATGTCGCCCCCGGGATGCTCCCCGATCTGAGCCGTCGCGGCTTCATCAAGGTGGCGGGCGGGGCCGCAGGCGGTCTCGTGCTGGGGCTGTCCATGGGTGTGCCGAGCGTCGTGCAGGCGCAGTCGGGTCCGCCGCCGCGGCCGTTCGTGCCCGGCGCGTTCGTGCGCATCGCGCCGGACGGCAGGATCACGCTCATCTCGAAG
>JBBAPM010000017.1:0-52290 GCA_040400835.1 Steroidobacteraceae bacterium | reverse complement strand
ACACCTCGGTGCCGGCGAGGGTGTAGCGGTAGATGTTGTCGACGAAGAACAGCACATCGCGGCCCTTGCCGCCGTCCTCGCGCACCTCGTCGCGGAAGTATTCGGCCATCGTGAGGCCGGTGAGCGCGACGCGCAGGCGGTTGCCCGGCGGCTCGTTCATCTGGCCGTAGACCATCGCCACCTTCGAGTTCTCGAGCTTCTCGAGGTCGATGACGCCCGACTCCGCCATCTCGTGGTAGAAGTCGTTGCCTTCGCGGGTGCGCTCACCGACGCCGGCGAACACCGAGAGACCGCTGTACTGCTTGGCGATGTTGTTGATGAGCTCGAGCATGTTGACGGTCTTGCCGACGCCGGCGCCGCCGAAGAGACCCACTTTGCCGCCCTTCGCGAACGGCACGAGCAGGTCGATGACCTTGATGCCGGTGACGAGGAGGTCACGGCCGCCGGCCTGCTCGTCGTAGGACGGCGCCGGGCGGTGGATCGACCAGTGCTCCTTGGAGGCGACCGGGCCGCGGTTGTCCTGCGGCGTGCCGAGCACGTCCATGATGCGGCCGAGCGTCGCCTTGCCGACCGGCACCGAGATCGGCGCACCGGTGGTCTCGACCGCGAGGCCGCGCTTGAGGCCCTCGGAGGCGCCCATCGCGATGGTGCGCACGACGCCGTCGCCGAGCTGCTGCTGCACCTCGAGCGTGAGGTCGACGTCCTTGAGCTTCAGCGCTTCGTAGACCTTCGGGATCGACTCGCGCGGGAACTCCACGTCGATGACCGCGCCGATGATCTGGGTGATTTTGCCGGTTGCCATGTCGGTACCCTGTGCCCTGTATCCGTGAATATCTTTGAAAACTGCGCGGCGGCCGTCAGACCGCAGCGGCTCCGCCGACGATCTCCGCCAGCTCCTTGGTGATCGCCGCCTGGCGCGCCTTGTTGTAGACGAGCTGCAGGTCGCCGATCAGGTTGCCCGCGTTGTCGGAGGCGGCCTTCATAGCGACCATGCGCGCGGCCATCTCGCAGGCCACGCTCTCGACCGCGCCGCGGTAGACCTGCGACTCGATGTAGCGCATCAGCACGCCGTCGAGGAGCTCCGCGGCGCTCGGCTCGTAGATGTAGTCCCAGTGCTCCTGCAGGTCGGCGGCGTCCTCGGTCTGCACCGGCAGCAGCTGCGTCACCGTCGGCTTCTGCGTCATGGTGTTGACGAACTGCGCGTTGACGATGAACAGGCGGTCGATGCTGCCGTCCTTGTAGGCGTCGAGCATGACCTTGACCGAGCCGAGCAGGTCCTTGACGTGCGGCTTGTCGCCGAGGCCGGTGACGCTGGCGAGGATCGGCAGGCCGAGGCGGCGGAAGAACGCGAGGCCCTTGCTGCCGAGCAGGCAGAGGCTGACCTTCGCGCCCTTGCCCTGCCACTCACGCATCAGCATCAGCGTGCTCTTGAACACGTTGGTGTTGAGGGCGCCGCAGAGGCCGCGGTCGCTCGAGACGACGATGATGCCGACGTTCTTGGCCTCCCGCTCGACGAGGAACGGGTGCTTGTAGTCGGGGTTCGCCTGGTTGAGGTGACCGATGACCGTGCGGATCTTCTCGGCATACGGCCGCGCCAGGCGCATTCGGTCCTGGGCGCGGCGCATCTTGCTCGCCGCGACCATCTCCATCGCCTTGGTGATCTTCTGAGTGCTCTTCACACTCGCGATCTTGGTGCGGATCTCTTTGGTGCCTGGCATCTCGGTCGGTCCGTGGCGTCGCTCAGTAGGTGCCGTTGGCCGCGAAGTCCTCGCAGATCGCCTTCAGCGTCGCCTCGTGCTTCTTGAGCACGGGCTCGGCGTTGATGGCGTCCAGCGAGGCCTTGTGCGAGCCGCGGGCGAACGACTGCAGCGCCGCCTCGAAGTCGACGACCTTCTTGCGGTCGACCTTGTCCATGTAGCCGCTGTTGACGGCGTAGATGGACAGCGCCATCTCCGCGACCGACATCGGCGCGTACTGCTTCTGCTTCATGACCTCGGTGACGCGTTGGCCGCGCTCGAGCTGGCGACGGGTCGCCTCATCGAGGTCGGAGGCGAACTGCGAGAACGCCGCGAGCTCGCGGTACTGCGCGAGGGCGAGACGGATGCCGCCGCCGAGACGCTTGATGATGTCGGTCTGCGCGGCGCCGCCGACGCGCGACACCGAGATGCCGGCGTTCATCGCCGGGCGGATGCCGGCGTTGAAGAGGTCGGTCTCGAGGAAGATCTGGCCGTCGGTGATCGAGATCACGTTGGTCGGCACGAACGCGGTGACGTCGCCCGCCTGCGTCTCGATGATCGGCAGGCCGGTCAGCGAGCCGGTCTTGCCCTTGACGGCGCCCTTGGTCGCCATCTCGACGTACTCCTCGTTGACGCGCGCGCTGCGCTCGAGCAGACGGGAGTGGAGATAGAACACGTCGCCGGGGAAGGCTTCGCGGCCCGGCGGGCGGCGCAGCAGCAGCGAGATCTGGCGGTAGGCGACGGCCTGCTTGGAGAGGTCGTCGTAGATGATGAGCGCGTCTTCACCGTTGTCCATGAAGTACTCGCCCATGGTCACGCCGGCGTAGGCGGACAGGTACTGCATGGCGGCGGGCGTGGAGGCCGAGGCGGCGACGATGATGGTGTGGTCCATCGCGCCGTTCTCCTCGAGCTTGCGCACCACGTTGGCGATCGAGGACTGCTTCTGTCCGATCGCGACGTAGATGCATCTGATGCCCGAGGACTTCTGGTTGATGATCGTGTCGACGGCCATCGCGGTCTTGCCGGTCTGACGGTCGCCGATGATCAGCTCGCGCTGGCCGCGGCCGACCGGCACCATCGCGTCGACGGCCTTGTAGCCGGTCTGCACCGGCTGGCTCACCGACTTGCGGTAGATGACGCCCGGCGCCACGCGCTCGATGGGCGAGGTGCGGGTCGTCTTGAGCGGACCCTTGCCGTCGATCGGGTTGCCGAGCGCGTCGACCACGCGGCCGAGCAGCTCGGGACCGACCGGCACTTCGAGGATGCGGCCCGTGGTCTTCACGGTGTCGCCTTCCTTCAAGGATTTGTAGTCGCCGAGCACGACGGAGCCGACCGAATCCTGCTCCAGGTTCAGCGCGAGGCCGAACAGGTTGCCGGGGAACTCGATCATCTCGCCGTAGCGGACGTCAGCGAGGCCATGGATGCGGCAGATGCCGTCCGTGACCGAGACGATGGTGCCCGTGTTGCGAGCCTCCGCCGCGGACTCGAACTTGCCGATGCGCTGCTTGATGAGGTCGCTGATCTCGGATGCCTTGATGGACATGTGGGGTCCTCTGAAATTCCTGCGGTGACCGGCTCAGGCGCCGGCCATGGTGTTTGCGAGCCGCTCGACGCGCCCGCGCAGCGAGCCGTCGATGACGAAATCTCCCGCGCGCACGACCGCCCCGCCGATCAGCGAGGGGTCGACCGTGGCGGTGAGGCGCACGGTGCGGCGCAGACGGCGCGTGAGCGCCTGCGCCAGCTTGTCGGACTGCTCGGCGGTGAGCGGCAACGCCGATTCCACCGTGACTTCCACGGTGTTCTCGACCTCCGCACGCAGGGCGGCGTACTGCTCCGCCACCTGCGGCAGGGCCGCGAGGCGGCCGTTGTCGGCGAGCAGGTGGATGAAGTTATGCGCCTTGCCGTCGCCCGTCGCGCCGGCGACCTCGACGATCAGCGCGACGAGCTCGGCGCGCTTCACGTGCGGATTGCCGATGAGCGGCTCGACGCGCTCGTCCGCCACCGCGGCACCGGCACGCGCCAGCATCTCGCCCCAGGGCGCGAGCTGGCCGGCGGCGTGCGCGTGCTCGAAGGCCGCGCGGGCGTACGGGCGTGCGATGGTCGCGATGTCAGCCACGGGCGATCTCGTCGGCGAGCTTGTCGATGAGCTGCGCGTGCGCCTTGGCGTCGACCTCGCGCTCGAGCAGGCGCGATGCGCCCACCACGACCATCGAGCCGAACTCCTTGCGGAGCTGCTCGCGGGCGCGGCCGGTCTCGGTCGCGGCCTCGTCGCGCGCGGCGGTCACGATGCGCGCGCCCTCGGCCTGCGCCGCCTGCTTGGCGGCCTCGACGGCTTCGTTGGCGCGGCGCGCGGCCTGGTCCTCGACCAGCTTGGCGCGCTCACGCGCCTCGCGGACGATGGCTTCGGCGCGGCTCGTGGCCTCGGCGAGACCCTTCTGGCCCTTGTCGGCCGCAGCGAGGCCATCGGCGATCTGCTTCTGCCGAGCCTCGATGGCGGCCATGATCGAGGGCCAGCCGAAACGCATCACGAGCCAGGCCACCGCGAGGAACGCGAGGCCTTGGACGATCAGCGTGACTGTGATGCTCATGCTCTGCTACCCCTGTTGCCTTGTGCGCCGGACCGACGGACCGGCGCGGGACGCGTTCAGCCGACGCCGAGCGCCGACAGGAACGGGTTGGCGAAGATGAGCAGCAGCGCGATGGCGACGCCGATGATGGGGATCGCGTCGAGCAGGCCGGCGACGATGAACATCTTGGTCTGCAGCATGTTGGTCAGCTCGGGCTGGCGGGCGGCGCCCTCGAGGAACTTGCCGCCGAGCAGCGCGAAACCGATGGCGGTACCGAGCGCGCCGAGACCGATGAGCAGGCCCGCAGCGATCACGGTCATGCTCATGACATCGGCGATCTGGGTGACGTTTTCCATTGCGAAATCTCCGTAATTGACGACGAACAGCAGAAGAAAGGGAGGATCAGTGCTCCTGCACGGCCATGCTGAGATACACGACCGTCAGGGTCATGAAGATGAAGGCCTGCAGGATGATGACCAGGATGTGGAAGGCGGTCCAAAGGAAGCCCGCGACGAACTGCAGCGGCGCCATCACCCAGGTGATGCCGCTCGCCATCCCGGCGCCCAGCGTCATGCAGGCGATGAGGATGAAGATGAGCTCGCCGGCGTACATGTTGCCGAACAACCGGAGGCTGAGCGACAGCGGCCGGACCGCTTCCTCGATGAGGCGCAGCAGCAGGTTGGCGGGCGCGACCAGCACCTTGGCGACGATGCCGTGGGCATGGAAAGGCGCGGTGAAGAACTCGCCGACGAACTTGCCGACGCCCTTGTGCTTGATGGCGTAGTACTGGATGAGGATGAAGACGCACAGCGCCATGCCGACGGTGGTCGAGAGGTCCGCCGTCGGCACCACGCGCAGGTAGGGGATGCCCGCCGCATGCGCGCTCGCCGGCAGCAGGTCGACGGGGATCATGTCCATGAAGTTCATCAGGAACACGAGCGCGAAGATGGTCAGCGCGAGCGGCGCGATGAACTTGGTCTTGGCCGGGAAGGTGTCCTTGACGATGCCGTCGATGGCTTCGACCATCATCTCGATGGCGCACTGCAGCTTGCCGGGCACGCCGGAGGTGGCGCGGCGGGCGGCGCGGACGAACACGAAGAGGAAGATCACGGCGAGCAGGACCTTGAAGAAGATGCTGTCGATGTTGAGGGTCATGAAGGGGCTGTCACCGACCGACACGGTCAGGTGCTCGAGGTGGTGCTTGATGTAGCCCGTCATGCCCCCCGCTTCGCCTTCAGCCGCCATCGCGTCCTGCCCTCACCGAAAGATTGCCACGCCGAACCAGAAACCCACCTGCGCCGCCAGCATCCCCAGCAGGAAAGGCAGAGGCACCATCTCCGCGACCCCGAGCGCCAGCCAGACCGCCAGCACCACCCAGAGCCACTTGAGGCCCTCGCCCGCCCACATGGCGCGAGCGATGCGTGGCGCGGCCGCGATCCCCGGGGCGAACAAACGCCAGCCGAAGATCAGATTGCCGGTCGCGACGACCGCCCCGCCGGCCAACGCTGCACGCGCCGCCGGACCGCCGGACAACATCCCTGCGCCGACCGCGACCACCGCCGCTGCAGCGAACTGCAGAGCGGCATAGCGGCTTACGAGGCGCTTTCCCCTGGACACCGGATCGTTCATGCCATGCGCATCCGTTCACACGACGCCGGGGAGATTCCGGGAACCCCCGAGGGGGTCCCCAAAGGGCGGCGAATTGTAGGCATATCGGTCGAGGGCTTCAACCAAAAAAAAGCCCCCGTCGATGAGCGGTTCAGCGGATGTGGTTGAGGATGCCGTCGAGCTCGTCGAGCGAGTTGTAGGCGACGACCACCCGGCCCTTGCCGGACTTGCCGGAATGCTCGATGGCGACCTTGGCGCCCAGGGTCTCGGCGAGCCGGGACTCGAGGTCGAGGATGTTCGGGTCCTTGCGGGCGCCGCCGCCGCCACCACCACCGCCGGAACCTCCGCCCGATCCCCCGCCAACCGCTTGATTGTTCAACTGGCGGACCAATTCTTCCGTTTGGCGGACAGATAGGCCTTTCTTGATGACCAATCGAGCCGCATCCAGCTGCTGTCGCTTCTGGGTCAGGCCGAGCAAGGCGCGGGCGTGGCCCATCTCGATCTCGCGGCGATCGACGAGCTCGGCGACCTCGGGGGCCAGCTCCAGGAGGCGGAGCAGGTTGCTGACCGCGGCCCGTGACCGGCCGACGGCGTCGGCCGCCTGCTGATGGGTCACGCTGAACTCGCGGATCAGCCGGTCGAGGGCGCGGGCCTCCTCCATCGGGTTGAGGTCCTCGCGCTGGATGTTCTCGATGAGGGCCATCGCGATGGCGGCCTCGTCGGGCACACGGCGCACCACCGCCGGGATCTCGGTTAGACCGGCCTGCTGGGCGGCCCGCCAGCGGCGCTCGCCGGCGATGATCTCGTAGCGCTGCCCCGGCGCACCGGCCGCGGCCGGCGCCGCCCCCGGCATCTCGCCGATGGGCCGCACCACGATGGGCTGCACCACGCCCTGCGCCTTGATCGACTGCGCCAGCTCCTCGAGCGTCTCCGGGCGCATGTCGATGCGCGGCTGGTAACGGCCGCGCTGCAGCACATCGACCGGCAGGCGCACCAGCTCGTCGCGACCCGCCGCGGCACCGGCGCCCGCCGGCGCCTCCGCAGCAGCGGCCGGGACCGGACGGGACGCGCTCGCCTGACCGAGCAGGGCTTCGAGGCCGCGTCCGAGGCTGGGTTTCTTCTGGCTCATGCCCGGGATGATAACGGACTCGGGCGCGCCACCGCGGGCGACGCCGCCCGGGCCGGCGCAGCGAGCGCGGGGCTGTTCTCCGCCACGCCGAGGTAGATCTCGCGGAACGCCACATAGCAGAGCGCGCCGAAGAAGCAGTAGAGCACCGGCACCAGGAACGGCAGCCATACCCCGCAGACCACCGGCAGCACCACGAACAGCAGCGCGACCGTGAGCAGCGGCAGCAGGTTCAGCACCTGCCCGGCGGCGCCGAGCCGCCACGCCTCGCGGAACGGCACCCCGAGCAGCGTCATGCAGGGGAACTGGAAGAACGAGGTCAGCCCCGGGATGTTGAGCCCGAAGTAGCTCAGGCCGAGCGCGAACGCCGGGTAGACGAACACCTGGCGCAACGCCTCGAAGCCGTCGCTCGAGAGCATCTCGACCGCGTTGCGCGAGGTGTAGAGGATGTTCCACCACGGCACGCCGGGCCGCGCGAGCAGCAGCGCCCAGACGATCCCGCCGACGAGCACCACGCCCAGCGTGTAGGGCAGCAGCACGCGGCGGTGGCCGCCCAGCATCGCCAGCACCTCGCCGAGGCGCAGCGGCCCCGCACGGTCGAGCCGCGCGGCGATCAGGATGCAGGCGAGCAGCGTGCCGAACGCGAGCAGCCCGGCGATCAACGGCACCCGGTGCACGAAGAACAACCCCAGGCACATCAACAACGACAGCGCCAGCCAGAAACCGCGCCCGCGCCACAGCAGCGCGAGCGCCTGCCGCGACCAGCGCCACACGGCGCCGGGCGCCGCCTTGCGCGGCTCGATCGTCATGGCGCGCCGGGCGCTGCGGTCCGCGCGGTCAGGCCAGCTCGTGTCGGGGTCGGTGCCATCGGCCGTCGAGCATCATCGATAGCCGCACCGGAAGGCAAGGCGGGTCCGGTCCCGCAGCGCGATGGCCGAAGGCATACTGTGGTCACCATGCCGGACCGGACGCGCCGCCCATGCTGACGATCGAGGACCGTCTCGCCATCCACGAACTGATCGGCCTCTACGGGCTCGTCATCGACGAGCGCGAATGGCACCGCGTCGATGAGCTCTTCACCGACGATGTACGCTACGACATGAGCGAGCTCGGGCTCGGCGTGCTGCAGGGCAGGGCCGCGGTGCGGGACCTCTGGACGACGCAGGCGCACCTGCATCCGGTCGCGCACCACGCGACCAACATCGTCGTCACACCGGGCGACGACGGCGATACCGCGCGCGTGATCTCCAAAGGGCTCGGCGTCGGCCGCAAGGGCCGGGTCGGCAGCGTCACCTACCGCGACATCGTGCGCCGCACCGCGGGAGGCTGGCGCATCGCAAGCCGCCATGCGCGGCTGCGCTCGCCGCCGCGGACACCGGACCCGTCCGGCTAGCGCCTCGGACCGCCGCGCCGCATCACCCGCCTGCGACCCCGGACGCCGCCTCGCCGCGGCGGATCATCTCGCCGGCGAGCGCGAGATAGGCGAGCGCGCCGCGCGATTCCTTGTCGTGCAGCAGCGCGGGCTTGCCGAACGACGGCGCCTCGGCGAGCCGCACGTTGCGCGGCACGATGGTGCGGAACACCTTGTCGCCGAAGTGCGCGGTCAGCTGTTCGCTGACCTCGTTGGTGAGGTTGTTCCGCGGGTCGTACATGGTGCGCAGCACACCCTCGATCTCGAGCGCGGGGTTCGCGGTGGCGCGGATCTGCTCGATGGTCGACATCAAGGCGGTGAGGCCCTCGAGCGCGTAGTACTCGCACTGCATCGGCACCAGCACGCCGTCGGCCGCGACCAGCGCGTTGACGGTCAGCAGGTTGAGCGAGGGCGGACAATCGATGAGGATCACGTCGTAGCCGTTGCGCACCGGCGCCAGCGCCTCGCGCAGCCGCGCCTCGCGGCCGGCCGGCATCGACAGCAGCTGCACCTCGGCGGCCACGATGTCCTGGTTCGCGGGCAGCAGCGCCATCGGCGGCGACTCGAGCTGCAGGCGCGCCTCCGAGAACCGGCAGTGGCCGACCAGCACATCGCCCACGGTGCGCACGAGCGAGGTCTTCTCGACGCCGCAGCCCATCGTGGCGTTGCCCTGCGGATCGAGGTCGATGAGCAGCACGCGCCGGTTGGTCATGGCCAACGACGCAGCGAGGTTCACGGCGGTGGTGGTCTTGCCCACGCCACCCTTCTGGTTGGCGACGGCGATCACGCGGGTCATGGCGGCAGTCTACCCGTTCAGGGCGGCGCCCGGTGCGGCGCCCGGTGCGGTACCCGGCGGCCGCAGCACCAGCACATGCCGCTCGGCGCCGAGCCCCGGGACCTCGAGGTCGAGGTCGGCCTCGATCCGCCAACCGCCGGGCAACCCCGCCCGTTCGGCCGGATCGCGACGGCCTTTCATGGCGAGCACGCGGGTGTCCGGGCCGCACAGCGCGGCGACCTGCAGGACCAGCTCCGGCAGCGGCGCGAAAGCGCGCGCCACCACGGTATCGAAGGGCGCGGGCGGAGCCCACCCGCCGGCGCGCGCCTGCAACGCCTCGACGTTGCCGAGACCGAGCGTGCGCGCCGCATGCGCCACGAAACGCACCTTCTTGCCGTTGGAGTCGAGCAGCGTGAAGCGCCGCTGCGGCTGCGCGACGGCGAGCGGCAGGCCGGGGAAGCCCGCGCCGGTACCGACGTCGGCGATGCGCGCACCGTGCAGATGCGGCGCCACCGACAGGCTGTCGAGCAGATGATGGGTGAGCATCTCGCCGCGCGCGGTGACGGCGGTGAGGTTATAGGTCCTGTTCCAGCGTGCGAGCTCGTCGAGCAGGCGCGACAGCGCCGTCGCCTGCGCGGCGTCGAGCGCGACGCCGAGCCGTGCGGCGCCGGCGACGATGCGCTGGGTCTCTTCCAAGCGCCGCGCGCTCAGGCCCCGGAGCCGATCTTGACGACCGTGCGACCGGTGACCGAGCCCTCGAGATAGGCATCGAACGCATCCGGCAGCTCCGCGAACGCGATGGTGCGCGTGGCGATGCGGTCGAGATGGCGCGGCTTGAGGTCGGTGGCGATGCGGTTCCAGACCACGAGCCGCGTGTCGCGCAGCGTCGCCGCCGAGTTGATGCCGAGCAGGTTGACGCCGCGGATGATGAACGGCATCACGGTGGTGTGCAGCTCCGCGCCGCCGGTGAGGCCGATGCTCGCGATGTTGCCCCAGTTGTCGACGGTGCGCGTGAGCCAGGTCAGCATCTCGCCGCCGACGTTGTCCACCGCGCCCGCCCAGCGCACCGACTCCATCGGCCGTTTGCCGTAGTCGATGTCGCCGCGCAGCAGCACCTGCGCAGCGCCGAGCGACTTCAGATAATCGACGGACTCCGCCTTGCCCGTGACGGCGACGACCTCGTAGCCGCGTCCCGCGAGCATGTCGATGGCGATGCTGCCCACACCGCCGGTCGCGCCGGTCACCACCACCGGTCCGCGCGCGGGCGTCTGGCCGTTGTGCTCCATGCGGTGGATGGCGAGCGCCGCGGTGAAGCCCGCCGTGCCGAGCGACATCGCCTTGAACGCGCCGAGCCCGGGCGGCATCGGGATCACCCATTCGCCCTTGGGACGCGCGTACTCGGCGTAGCCGCCGTCGTGCACCTCGGAGAGGCCGCAGCCCGTGACGAGCACATGGTCGCCCGGCTTGCAGCGCGGATCCTCGGAGGACTCGACCACGCCCGCGAGGTCGATGCCGCCGACGAGCGGATACCTGCGCAGGATGCGCCCGGCGCCGGTCGCGGCGAGCGCGTCCTTGTAGTTGATGTCCGAGTAGAGCACTCGCACCACCACCTCGCCGGGCGCGAGGTCGTCGAGCGTGAGCTCGTCGAAGCGCGCGACGATCCTGCCGTCGATCTCGTGGATGCGGAAACCTTTGAAGGTCTTGGACATGGCGTTGCTCCGTGTTCAGCGCGCGCGGCGCGCGAGCCAGGCCATCAGGCCGTCGGCGTTGAGATCGAAGTCGAAGCCGGCCCAGGCGTCGAGCAAGGATTCCGGCGCCGTGGCGCCGAGCCGCCGCCATTCCTCGAGCACGACCGCGCGCAGCCCGTCGCGGATCGCGGCGCGCGCCTCGGCGGCGGGCCGCGCGGCGTGGGCGAGCGCGGTGTCGGTGAAGCGGCGCACCATGCGCGCCAGGTCCTCGCCGACGCGCGGCAGCTCGCCGATGGGGCCGTAGTGCGTGAGGCAGGCGGTGCGCGCGCCGCTCGCGACCACGCGCTCGATCGAGGCCAGCAGCTGCTCGGGATCGAACTGCGTCGGGCTGGTGGTCGGCACGGAGAAGGGATGCCCGTCGACCGCGAGCGCGCCGTAGGCGACGCCGAAGGTGTCACCGGTGAAGATCACCCGCGCATGGTGGTCGAGATAGGCCTGGTGGTGCAGCGCGTGACCCGGCGTGTGCAGCACCTCGATCGCACGGTCGCCGAGCGCGAGACGCGCGCCGTCGGCCGTCGCCTCGACGCGCGCGGCGTCGATCGGCAGCAGCTCGCCGTAGAGCCGACGGTAGTTCGCCTCGCCGTAGACCGCGATCGAGGCGTCGATGAGCTTGCGCGGATCGATGAGATGCGGCGCGCCGCGCGGATGTACCGCGACCCGCGCACGCGGCAGCGCCTGCAGCAGCTGGCCCGCGCCGCCGGCATGGTCGAGGTGCACATGGGTGAGCAGCAGCCAGTCGACCGAGTCGGCCGTCAGCCCCTGCGCCTCGAGCGCGGCCAGCAGCCGCGGCACGGCGTGCGCGGTGCCGCAGTCGACGAAGGCCGCGCGACCGTCCTGGACGACGAGGTGCGCCGCATCGAACAACGGCTGGACGTAGTGGGTATCGACGACGTGGATGCCGTCGGCAGCGGTGGGCTCGGCCATGATGGCGTCGATTCTAGAGGACACCGGGGCAAAAGCCCCGGGGGACGCCGGGGCAAAAGCCCCGTCGGCCCCTTGCAGGGGGCGTTGCGGTGGGCTATCACGTGCGCCATGCCACATCTGCACGCCCTCCCCGCCACCCGATCGGTCGTCCTGCTCGCCGCAGCGGCGTTCCTGTCCGTCTCCGCTTCCGCCGCGACCCCCGCACCTGCTGCGGTCCCGGCTCCGCCGCCGCCGCGCATCGACCGCGGCAACCTCGTGCTCGAGGGCGTCCCGCCGCACTCGCCGCGCGTCGCCGAGACGCTCGACGGCTGGCTGGCCGGCCGCAGCGCGAGTTTCCGCGACTTCCTCCCGGACGGCAGCCTGCTCATCAGCACACGCTTCGGCGAGGTCGAGCAGGTGCACCGCGTCGCCTCGCCGCTCGGCGCCCGCGAACAGCTCACCTGGGGCGCGGAGCCGGTGGGCGGCGTCGTGGCGAGCCCGGCCGCCGACGGCAGCTTCGCCTTCTCGCGCGACCGCGGCGGCGACGAGAACGCCCAGGTCTTCCTGCAGCGCGGCGTGGAACGCACGCCACGCCTGCTCACCGACGGCAGGTCGCGCCACGGCGGTGCGCTGTGGTCGCGCGACGGCGCACGTCTCGTGTTCACGGGCAACGCGCGCGACGGCATCGCGACCGACGTCTATCTCGTCGAGGTCGGCCGGACGGGCACGCCCACTGCGCCGCGGCTCGTCGTCGCCTCGCAAGGCCAGACCTGGACGCCGGTCGACTGGTCGCAGGACGGTTCGAAGCTGCTGCTGCTGCAGACCACCTCGGTGACCGAGGCGCGCCTCTATCTCGCGGAGGTCGCGACCGGCGCATACCGCGAACTCGCGATCCCGGCGTCGTCCGGGAAGGCCGCGCCCAAGACCGCCATCGGCGGTGCGCGCTTCAGCGCCGACGGCCGCGGCGTGTGGTTCACGGCGGACCTCGGCGGCGAGTTCCAGCACCTGCGGTATCTCGACCTCCAGGACGGCAGCCTGCGGACGCTGACCGACGATGTGCCCTGGGACATCGAAGACTTCGAGCCGAGCCCGGACGGCCGCTACGTCGCCTTCGTCGCGAACGCGGACGGCTACGGCAAGCTGTCGCTGCTCGATCTCGGCGCCGCCCGTACGATCACGCCCGCGGGGCTGCCGCAGGGCATCGTCTCGGGGCTGCGTTTCGACCGCACCGGCGCGCGTCTCGGCATGAGCGTCGACACCGCGCAGTCGCCGCGCGATGTCTGGACGCTCGACCTCGCGACCGGCGCGGCGACGCGCTGGACGAAGAGCGAGACCGGCGCCGCCGATCCCGCCCGCATGGTGCCGGCGGAACTGGTGCGCTATCCGACCTGGGACCGCGCACAGGGCGGCCAGCGCCGCATCCCCGCCTTCGTCTACCGGCCGGCGGGTCCGGGACCGCACCCCGTCGTCATCGACATCCACGGCGGCCCCGAGGGCCAGTCACGCCCGGGCTACAGCGCCTGGACGCAGTACCTCGTCAATGAACTGGGCTATGCGGTCATCCAGCCGAACGTGCGCGGTTCGACCGGCTACGGCCGAACCTTCACCCTGCTCGACAACGGCCGTCTGCGCGAGGACTCGGTGCGCGACATCGGCGCGCTGCTGGTGTGGATCTCGGCGCAGCCCGGCCTCGACGCCGGGCGCGTGGTGGTGAGCGGCGGATCCTACGGCGGCTACATGGTGCTGGCGTCGATGGTCGCCTTCGGCGACCGGTTGCGCGGCGGCATCGACATCGTCGGCATCAGCAACTTCGTCACCTTCCTCACCAACACCGCGCCCTACCGCCGCGACCTGCGGCGCGTGGAGTACGGCGACGAACGCGACCCGGCCATGCGCCGCTTCCTGCAGCGCATCTCGCCGCTCACGCGGGCGGAGGCGATCCGCAAGCCGCTGCTCGTCATCCAGGGGCTCAACGACCCGCGCGTGCCGGCGTCGGAGAGCGAACAGATGGTCGCGCGGGTGCGCGCCAACGGCGCCGAGGTCTGGTATCTCGCGGCGCGCGACGAGGGCCACGGGTTCCGCAAGAAGTCGAACCGCGACTTCGAGCTCAAGACGCGCGCGACGTTCCTCGAGCGGCTCAAAGAATAAGCGCGGCCCGGCGACCGGGGCGCGCCGCGACGGTCAGCGCCGCGCGGGACGCTTGGAGGTGTCGAGGCCCGGGCGCTGCGCCGAGTAGTAGCGCGCGAGCGCGCGGATGTCCTGCGCGGACAGCTGCCCCGCGAAACCGGCCATGATGGCGTTCTTGCGGCCGCCCTTCTTGTAGTCGGTGAGGGCGCGCTCGAGGTAGTCGGCGTGCTGGCCGGCGAGCGTCGGATACTGCGGCGTGATGCCGATGCCGTCGGTGCCGTGGCAGGCGACGCAGGTCTGGCCGGCCGCCGGCAGCTTGCCGACCGGCTTGGGGGCGGCGGCCGGGGCGACCACGGGGCCCGCGAGGAAAGCGGACATGTCGGCGTAGTCCTTATCGCTCCACGACGCCGAGTTGGCGTGCATGGTGGCGTGGCTGCGCTCGCCGCTGCGGTAGGCCTGCAGCGCGATCACCAGGTACTCCGGGTGCTGGCCGCGGAGCTTGGGGACGCTGTAGGTGGGATAGGCGTTCTTGTAGTTCGGGATGCCGTGGCAACCGAGACAGGTATAGGCCAGCTTGGCGCCGCGCTGGGCATCACCGGTGGACTGAGCGTGCGCGGCAGGCGAAAACGCGGCCAGCGCGATGGACGCCGCCGTGAGCGACAGCGCTGCGAGGAACTTCGTCACCACAACCCCCGAAGACCGTTTCAACATGCGAAAACTCGGGCGCGATGTTAAGGTTTCGCGGCCTGAAAAGCCACCACGGCACCCTCGCCCGCCCGCATGATCGCCCTCCTGCAGCGCGTCTCCTCCGCCAGCGTCGACGTCGCCGGCGAGCGCATCGGCGCCATCGGCCCGGGTCTGATGGTGCTGGTCGGGGTACAGCCGCGGGATGACGAAACCACCGCCCTGCGGTTGCTCGAAAGGCTGCTCGCCTATCGGGTGTTCGGCGACGCCGAAGGCCGCATGAATCTCTCCCTCGCCGATACGCGGGGAGGGTTGCTGCTCGTCCCCCAGTTCACCTTGGCCGCCGACACCCGCAAGGGCAACCGACCGGGGTTCAGCACCGCCGCCAACCCCGCCGAGGCGGAGCGCCTGTTCGGGTTCTTCTGCGACCGCGCCCGGGCGGCCCACCCGACGGTCGCCACCGGCCGCTTCGGCGCCGATATGAAGGTCGCGTTGGTGAACGAGGGCCCGGTCACCTTCTGGCTCGAGGTGCCCCCGGGAAACCCCTGACGCCCGAGGAACCCCCGCCAGCCGCTTTTGTCCTATCATCAGGGGTCAAGGTCACTCACCGCCCGCCGGACAGAGGTCGTCATGGGAATCGGAATGCGCGAACTGATCATCATCCTGCTGGTGGTGCTGTTGGTGTTCGGCGCCAAGAAGCTGCGCACCATCGGCTCCGACCTCGGGGCGGCGGTCAAGGGCTTCAAGAAGGGCCTCAACGACGGCGACGCCGAAGAGAGCGCGCGCCAGATCAAGCAGGAAGCCGACGCCGAGTTCCCGGAGGCCCACGCCAAGGCCGAGGCCGCCAAGCCGCAAGACCGCCAGGCCTGAGCCGCGCCCGCGCGGCGGGTGCCATCCCCATGTTCGAAGTCGGCTTCAGCGAACTGCTGCTGATCATGGTCATCGCGCTGATCGTGCTCGGTCCCGAGAAGCTGCCGGGGCTGGTCAGCCGCGTCGGCCAGTGGATGGGCCGCGCCCGCGCCATGGCGCGGCAGTTCCGCGAACAGCTCGAGGTCGAGGCCGCCGAAGCCTCGCGTCCGCCGCCGCCCGCGGCTCCACCGGCAGCCGAGCCCGCCGCCGCGCCGCCGCGCTCGCCGGTCGAGGATTACGTCGACCGCAACGGCCCCGATGAGCCAAGACCCTCCTGAGCAGCTCGCCGAAGGCACGCTGATCTCGCACCTGCTCGAGCTGCGCGACCGGCTGCTGCGCGCGTTCCTCGCCGTCATCGTGGTGTTCATGCCGTTGGCGTTCTTCGCCAACGAGGTGTTCACGGTGGTCGCACAGCCGCTGATCGCCAAGCTGCCGGAAGGCTCCTCGCTGATCGCGACCAGCGTCATCTCGCCGTTCATGACGCCCTTCAAGCTGGCGTTCTTCGTGGCGCTGTTCATCGCGATGCCGTTCGTGCTCTACCAGGTCTGGGCGTTCGTCGCGCCCGGCCTGTACCGCCGCGAGAAGCGCTTCGCGCTGCCGCTGCTGGTGTCGTCGATCCTGCTGTTCTACGCGGGCGTGGTGTTCGCCTACTACGTCGTGTTCCCGGTGATGTTCGAGTTCTTCGCCAGCACCACGCCGCAGGGCGTGCGCATGATGACCGACATCAACAGCTACATGGACTTCGTGCTGACCATGTTCCTCTGCTTCGGCCTCGCCTTCGAGGTGCCGGTGGTGGTCGTGCTGCTGGTGATGACGGGCATGATGAGCGTCGAGCGGTTGGCCGCGGTGCGCGGCTATGTGCTGATCGGCATCTTCGTCATCGCCGCCATCCTCACCCCGCCGGACGCCATCTCGCAGACCATCATGGCCGTGCCGATGTATCTGCTCTACGAGGGTGGGCTGCTGATGGCGCGGCTCATGAACCGGTTGCGCCGCGCCGAAGAGGCCGCCGCCGACGCCTGAGGGCGTCCCGCCCGGCGCGCGGCGGCCCGCGCCGACCGCGCCTTGCCGCCGCGCCCCGGCTTCGCGCACACTCGCGGCAACAGGGGGGACACCATGAACGATCCTACGGGCAAGACCTTTCTCGGCCACCCGCGCGGCCTCGCCACGCTGTTCATGACCGAATTCTTCGAGCGCTTCACCTACTACGGGATGCGCGCGCTGCTCGTGCTGTTCCTGGTCGCCGCCACCACCGACGCCAACCCGGGCCTCGGCATCGACCGCGAGACCGCCGGCGCCATCTACGGCCTCTACACGGGCGCGGTGTTCCTCTTCTCGCTGCCCGGCGGCTGGATCGCCGACCGGCTCATCGGCCAGCGCCGTGCGGTCTACTGGGGCGGCATCATCATCGCCGTCGGCAACTTCCTGCTCGCCATCCCGGCCGGCGCAGCCGTCTTCTACCTCGGTCTCGCCGTCATCGTCATCGGCGTCGGCCTCCTCAAGCCGAACATCTCGGCGATCGTCGGTGCGCTCTACGAAGGCCAGCCGGGCGCGCGGCGCGACGCGGGCTTCTCCATCTTCTACATGGGCATCAACCTCGGCGCGCTGCTCGCGCCGTTCATCGCCGGCACCATCGGCGAGTCCTGGAACTGGCGCGCCGGGTTCTTCTGCGCCGGCGCGGCGATGCTGATCGGCGTGTTGCAGTACCGGGCCACCGAGCACCACCTCGGCGATGCCGGCCTCGCGCCGCGCGACACCACCGATGCGCAGCGCGCCGCCGGTTGGCGCAACATCGGCATCGGCGGCGCCCTCGTCGCGCTGCTCGCCGTGCTGCTCTACACCGGCGTCATCCCGGTCACCGTCACGGGTCTCGCGCAGCTCTTCGCCTCCGGCATGGTCGCGCTCGGCTTCCTGTTCTTCCTCTATGTCTTCGTGTTCGGCGGGCTGGACGCCGACGAGAAGAAGCGCGTCGCGCTCATCGCGGTCTTCTTCCTTTGCGCGGCGCTCTTCTGGGCGGGCTTCGAGCAGGCCGCCACCACCTTCAACCTGTTCGCGCAGGACTTCACCGACCGTTCTTGGCTCGGTGGCATGTTCGCGGACAACGAGCACCCGGCGGCGTGGTATCAGTCCGCCAACCCGATCTTCGTCGTCATCTTCGCGCCGTTCTTCGCCTGGCTCTGGGTGGCGCTCGGCGCGCGCAACCTCGACCCGTCCTCGCCCGCCAAGTTCGGCCTCGCGTTGGTGCTGCTCGGCATCGGCTTCCTGGTCATGATGTGGGCGGCCCAGCTCGTGGTGTCCTCGGGCGGCAAGGTGGCGCCGACCTGGCTGCTGCTCACCTACCTGCTGCACACCTTCGGCGAGCTCTGTCTGTCGCCGGTCGGGCTCTCGAACGTCACCAAGCTCGCGCCGAAGCGCTATGTCGGCCAGATGATGGGCACCTGGTTCCTCGGCGCCGCGGTCGGCAACGCGCTCGCGGGCCTCATCGGCGGCCATGTCGGCGCCGGCGAGGCCGCAGCGATGCCGTCGCAGTTCCTGCAGATGTGCTTCATCGCGGGCGGCGCCGGGTTGCTGCTCATCTTCACCTCGCCGTGGCTGCGCAAGCTCGCCGGTGACGTGAAGTGAGCGCCGCGCCGGGCGCGGTGTCCGGCGCGCTGCCGCCGCAGCTGACCTTCCGCGCGGTCGCGCTGGCCATCGTGCTGGCGATGATCCTCGCGGCCGCGAACACCTACCTCGGGCTGTTCGCCGGCATGACCATCGCCTCTGCCATCCCGGCGGCGGTGGTCTCGATGGCCGTGCTGCGCGCGCTCGGCGGCGGCGGCATCCTCGAGAACAACATCGTGCAGACCGGCGCCTCGGCCGGCTCCTCGATCGCCTCGGGCGTGATCTTCACCATCCCGGCGCTCGTCATCCTCGGCTACTGGCAGGACTTCAAGTACTCGTGGGTGCTCGCCATCGCGGGCCTCGGCGGCATCTTGGGCGTGCTGTTCTCGGTGCCGCTGCGCCGTGCGCTGATCGTCGAGCAGAAGCTCGCCTTCCCCGAGGGCCAGGCCGCGGCCGAGGTGCTGAAGGCCGGCGAGAACCCGTCGCAGGGCATCCGTATCCTCGGGCTGTCCGCGCTCGGCGGCGCCTTCGCCAAGCTCTCCGCCGCGAGCGGCCTCAAGCTGATCCCCGACGCCGCCGCGAGCGCCGGGTTCTTCGGCAAGTACCTCGCCTACTTCGGCACCAACCTCTCGCCCGCGCTCATCGGCGTCGGTTACATCGTCGGCCTCAACGTCGGCATCGTCGTGCTCGCCGGCGCGATGCTCTCCTGGAACATCGCCATCCCGCTCTATGTCGCGACCGCGCTGCCCGGCAACGCCGAACTCGCGCAGGCCGCGGCAGGCCTGCCCGCCGAGGACATCGCAGGTCTCGTCTGGTCGAAGCAGATCCGCTACCTCGGCGTCGGCGCGATGCTGGTGGGCGGCCTCTGGGCGCTGGTGTCGCTGCGGCATTCGCTCGCCTCCGGCATCAAGAGCGGCCTCGCCGCCGCGCGCGCCAGCGCGGCGGGCGTCGCGGTCGCGCACACCGACCAGGACCTGCCCATGAAATGGGTGCTGATCGGCATCGTGCTCTTCACGCTGCCGCTGCTCGCGCTCTACCAGGTCATCGTCGGCACGCTCGCCGTCAGCCTGCCCATGACCGTCATCATGATCGTCGCGGGGTTCCTCTTCTGCTCGGTGTCCGCCTACATGGCGGGTCTCGTCGGCTCGTCCAACAACCCGGTGTCGGGCATCACCATCGCCACCATCCTGTTCTCGGCGGTGATGCTGCTGCTCATGATGGGCAAGGACAGCGCCATCGGTCCGGTCGCGGCGGTGATGATCGGCGCGGTGGTCTGCTGCGCGGCCTGCATCGCCGGCGACAACCTGCAGGACCTCAAGTGCGGCTACATCGTCGGCGCGACGCCCTGGCGCCAGCAGGTGATGCTCGCCGTCGGCGCGGTGAGCAGCGCGCTCGTGATGGCGCCGGTGCTGAACCTGCTCGCCGACGCCTACGGCATCGGCGTCGCGACCGAAGCCAAGCCCAACGCGCTCGCGGCGCCGCAGGCGAACCTGATGGCCTCGGTCTCGAAGGGGCTCTTCGGCGGCCAGCTGCCCTGGGACATGATCGCCCTCGGCGCCGTCATCGGCATCGCCATCATCGTGCTCGACGAGGTCCTCAAGGCACGCGGCTCGAAGTTCCGCACGCCGGTGCTCGCCGCCGCCGTCGGCATCTACCTGCCGCTCGAGCTCATGACGCCGATCTTCATCGGCGGCGTGATCGCGCACCTCGTCGAACGCCAGCTGCGCCGCAAGGGCACCGACGAGGCCGGCCTCGAACGCGCCAACCGCAAGGGCCTGCTGTTCGCGGCCGGCATGATCACCGGCGAGGCGCTGATGGGCATCGGCATCGCGGTCCCGATCGTCTCCTCGGGCAGCGCGGACGTGCTCGCGTTGCCGGAGAGCCTGCGCTTCGGCGAGCTGCTGGGCCTCGCGGTGGTCGCGGTGTTGGCGGTGTGGCTCTACCGCACCGCCACCGGCCGTGACGCCGCGGACACCGCGCCGCGCTGACGCCGCTGCGCCGCCGCGCGGGAGACGCCTTGACCGCCGCCGACGCCGCGCACCGCTCGAGGCTGCTCCTCTGCCTCGCGACGGTGTACCTCCTCTGGAGCTCGTCGTTCCTCGCCACCAAGATCGGCGTGACGCGCCTGCCGCCCTTCCTGTTCGGCAGCGTGCGGTTCATCGTCGGCGGTGCGCTGCTGTTCATCGTGTCGCGCGTGCTGGCGGTGCGCCGCGGCGCGGCGCCGTTGCCGGTGATCGATGCCGCGGAATGGAAGCGCCTGCTGGTGGTCGGCTTCTGCACCATCCTCGTCTCGAACGGCTGCAACATGTGGGGCCTGCAGACGGTGACCTCCGGCGAGGCGGCGCTGCTCGGCGTCGCCGCCACCTTCCTCATCACGCTGCTCGGCACCCTGGGGCCGCGCGCACATCCGCTCACAAGGCCGGTGCTCGCCGGCCTGCTGCTCGGCGCCCTCGGTCTGTACCTCGTGGTCGATCCCGGCGGCGCATCGTCCTTCCGGGCGCCGGGCCACGCGCTCGCGGAGACGGTGATCCTGGTCGGTTGCGTCGGCTGGGCGGTCGGGACCATCTACCAGCGCAACTCGCGCATGCAGCTCGACCTCATGGGCTTCACCGGCCTGCAGATGATGCTCGGCGGCCTGATGATGGCCGTGCCTGCGCTGCTCGGCGGCGACCTGGCGCGCTGGCGTTGGGACCCCGCCGGTCTCGCTGCGCTCGCCTGGATGACCATCATGAGCTCCTGCATCGCCTACACGGCGTTCGCATGGCTCTCCGTGAACGCCACGCCCGCGCAGATCGGCAGCACCGGACTCGTGAACCCCGCGCTCGCCGCGCTGCTCGGTTGGTGGGCGCTCGACGAGCGGCTGTCCGCCCCGCAGCTGGTCGGGATGGGCGTGATCCTGCTCGGCGTGCTGCTCGCGACCTGGCCGCGCGCTAGGGACAGCGCGCCACCAGCGGCTCCGCGCGCAGACGCGTGAGGTCGACGGACGTCGCGGCGCGCCGTTCGGCCGGCGGGAAACGGATGACCGCGACCATGTTGCCGCCCTGGGCATCGCGGATGTTGGTCAGCCCCTCGTAGCGCAGCAGCACCTGGTCCGCCTTGCGGTACGACACCTCGATGTAGGGCAGCAGCCAACCGAAGACGCCGCTGAGGTTCAGGCGGATCACGCTCGCCGGGGCGCCTTCCACGGTCTTGTCCGCGTGCTTGCGGACCTTGAAACTCAAAGAATCCAGACGGCTCGGGATGAGGAACGGGAAGCGCACCGTCTTGCCGGCCTCGAGCTCGGCCCAGTGCCGCCGCACGAACTCGTCGAAGCCCGCGTCGGAGACGATGGCAGCGCCCGCGGGCACCGCCGCCTCGCGCTGCGGTGCGCGGGCGTTCTCCTTGACGAACACGCGCGGCCCCGCAGGCGTGCGCCGCAGGCCTTCGACATGGCCGCTGCGCGCGTCGGTGAGCTTGAACTCCGGCTGTTCGCGCGTCGCGCCGTAGGTCAGCTCCTTGCGCCCGAACGCGGGGCCGTCAGCCGCGCAGCGGTAGAGCACCACCCGTACCTCGCCGACCTTGCCGGCGTCGCGCACGTGGTGCGACTCGACGTAGAGCAGGCGCCCGTCGTCGCGCGAACGCGCGTAGCCGTTGAAGGCGAGGTCATCGGCTGCGGCCGTGGGTGCGGCGGTCGCCACCATGGTCGCCGCCACGGTCGCCGCCAGGACCCTCGCCGCGCCGGACGCCGGCGTACGGGACATCGCGCGGGACATCCCTGCGCTCAGCGGCCGAGGCGCTCGAGGCCCTTCGGGCCGATCAGCCACGAACCGATCCAGCCGGTGATGCTCACGATGACCGCGCCCCAGAACGCCGGCCAGAAGCCGGCGATGTCGAAGCCCGGGATGACCTTGGCGACGAGCATCAGCATCGCCGCGTTGACCACGAGCAGGAACAGCCCGAGCGTCACCAGCATGATCGGGAAGGTGAGCACCACCGCGATCGGACGGACGAAGGCGTTGACGACGCCGAGCAGCGCCGCCGCGAGCAGCAGCGTCGGGGCGTCCTTGATGTCGATGCCGTCGACCCAGGTCGACGCCAGCCACAGACCGAAGGCGGCGATCACCGCCCGCAACACGAAACCGGTCATGCGAGACCCTCCTCAGGTGATGTCTTCCTTGCCGGATTCTGCCACCGCGTTATGCTCGGTGCGGGTCTTTCGACCTGCATATCCTGAAGGGGGTTCCATCATGTCCGTTCCCGCAGTCTCCGCCGAGCTGGCACCGGTCTTCGTCGTGATGCTGGTCGCGCTGCTCGAGTACTTCTGGTTCTCGATCGCGGTCGGCCGCGCCCGCTACCGCTATGGCGTGAAGGCGCCGGCCACCTCGGGCAACGAGGACTTCGAGCGCGTCTACCGCGTGCAGATGAACACGCTCGAGCTGCTCGCCATCTTCCTGCCCTCGCTCTGGGCCTTCGCGCTGTTCGTGAGCCCGACCTGGGCGGCGGGCCTCGGCGTGGTGTTCATCGTCGGCCGCCTGCTCTACTTCCTCGGCTACGTGAAGTCGGCGGACAAGCGCAGCCTCGGCTTCGGGCTGTCGATGTTCCCGACGCTTTTCCTGCTGCTCGGCGGGCTGGTCGGTGCGGTGCGCGCGATGCTCGGCTGAGGTCAGTCGCGGCCGCGCAGCGCGACCCACAGCACCGGCAGCAGCGACCCCACGATGATCATGAGGGTCACGATGCCGAAGTTGTCGCGGATGATCGGGATGTTGCCGAACAGATAGCCGCCGATCACGAAGGTCAGCACCCAGAAGACGGCGCCCAGCACGTTGAACAGCTGGAATCGCCCGTAGTCCATGCGGCCGACGCCGGCCACGAACGGCGCGAAGGTGCGCAGGATCGGCAGGAACCGCGACAGCACGATGGTCTTGCCGCCGTGCTTGGCGAAGAACGACTCCGTGCGCTGCAGGTGCTCCACCCGCAGAAACCGGTAACGGCCGCTGAACGCCGGCGGGCCGATGTGCTTGCCGATGGCATAGTTGCAGGTGTTGCCGAGCATGGCGGCCGTGATCAGCAGGCCGATGACCACGGGCAGCTGCAGCGTGCCGCTGGTGTCGATCGCGACCAGCGCGCCCACCGCGAACAGCAGCGAGTCGCCGGGCAGCCAGGGCGTCACCACGAGCCCGGTCTCCGAGAACACGATCAGGAACAGGATCGCGTAGATCCAGACGCCGTACCGCTGCAACAGCTCGACGAGATGCGTGTCGAGGTTGAGGAAGAGATCGAGGAACATCTGCAGCAGCTCGATCATGCGCGCGGCGGCCTCACGCCGGCGGTGCGCGGCTCGGGCAGGCCGTCACGCCGATGCATGTCCCACATCTGGCGCAGCTCCTGCACCGCCGCCTTCACGCCGGCATCGAGATGCGGTTCGTCGAAGCGCGGCGGCGCCGAGGCGATCTGCAGGTCCGGGTCGATGCCGCGCTCCTGGATGAGCGTGCCGGAGGGCGTGGCATAGCGCGAGGTCGTGATCTTGAGCGCACGGCCGTCGGACAGCGGGATCACGCTCTGCACCGACCCCTTGCCGTAGGTGCGCGCACCGAGCAGACGGGCACGCCCGTTGTCCTTGAGCGCGCCCGCGAGGATCTCCGCGGAGGATGCGGAGCCGCGGTTGACGAGCACGACGATGTCCACGCCGGCGAGCGTCTGGCCGGGCCGCGCATCCATGCGGAAGCGCGCATCGGCCGTGCGGCCGGTGCCGGTGACGATGATGCCGCGCTCCAGCAGCGAATCCGCCACGGCGACCGCGGCCTCGAGCACGCCGCCGGGGTTGTCGCGCAGGTCGATCACCACGCCGCGCAGGCCCGGCGCGAGCTTGCGCAGCTCCGTCACATGGCCGTCGAAATCGGCCGGCGTGGTCTCGCTGAAGTTGGCGATGCGCAGATAGCCGTGGCGGTCGTCGAGCAGCATCCCCGACACGCTGTGGACCTCGACGCGCGTACGCTCGAGCGCGACCTCGACCACCTCGCTGCTCCCGACGCGGCGCAGCATCAGGTGCACCAGGGAGCCGGCGGGTCCACGCATCTGTTCGATGGCGGCGGCGACATCGCCGCGCACCGGCGAACCGTCGATGCGCAGGATGACGTCGCCCGCGCGGATGCCGGCGCGCCAGGCCGGTGAATCGTCGATGGGGCGCAGCACCTTGATGGACTCGCCGTCGGCGACCACCTCGATGCCGATGCCCGGATAGCTGCCGGCCGCGCCGCGCCGGATGTCCTCGTACTCGCGCCGGTCGAGATAGGCCGAATGCGGATCGAGGCTCGCGACCATGCCCCGCGCAGCCTCGTCGAGCAGCCGTTCGGGCGGGACCTCGTCGACGTACTCGCGGCGGACGCGGCCGAGGATCTCGGCGAGGCGCCGCGCCTCCGCGGGGGGCAGCGACGCCTCGAGCGTCGCCAGCGGTCCCGGCTTGGACGCGGCGGCGCCCGCCGCCGCGCCGCTCCCGTCCGCACCCTGCGCGGCGACGCGCGCCGGCACGAGCGCACGCCACGCCGAGGGCAGCGCGAGCGCCGCCGCCACGCCGAGCGCGAGGCCGATGCCGACCGCGGCCAAGATGCGGCCGCGGGTCATGGACGGGGGACCTTCATGGTGGACCACAGTTTACCGGGTATCGCCGGGTATCGCCGGGTATCGCCGGGTGCCGCCGGGCGGCGCATCGGGCCTGACGCCGGCCGGCGCACGCGACGGCTCAGGGCTGACGGGTACGGAACCAGGGCGTCGGATCGATCGGTTTCGCCGCCTGCCGGATCTCGAAGTAGAGGCCCGGCGAGGGCCGTCCGCCGGAGTCGCCGACCGACGCCACGGTATCGCCGGGCGACACCACGTCGCCGACCGCGCGGAACAGCTGCTCGTTGTGGCCGTACAAGGTGAGGAAGCCGCCGCCGTGGTCGATGATCAGCAGCAGTCCGAGGCCGGCGAGCCAGTCGGCGTAGACGACGCGGCCGCGGTGCACCGCGCGCACCGGCGTACCGCGGTCGGCGGCGATCATCACCCCGTCCCACTTGAGCGCGCCAGCGCGGCGTTCGCCGAAGCGCGCGGTCACGCGCCCCGTCGTCGGCCAACCGAGCTTGCCGCGCAGCGAGGCGAACGGGCTCTTGCCGTCCGAGGGGAACTGCTGCGTCGCCGCGGCGCGGCGCAGCTCGCGCAGCAGACGCTCCAGCGCCTCCTGCTCGCGCTGCATGCGCTGCAGCGCCGCGGCGCGCGCCTTCGATTCGGCGGTCAACGCGGCCAGCACCTCGCCGCGCTCGGCGCGCGCCTTGTCGAGCCGGCCGACCTCGGAGGACTGACGCTCCTCGAGCTTCATGATGCGGCGCTGCTCCTCGGCGACCTCGGCGTCCAGGCGTTCGATCTCGCGCACCGCAGCGTCGATGCGCGCCACCTGGTCGGCGCGCGCGCGGCCAAAGAATGCGTGATATGCGAGCAGCCGGTCCGCCCGGGCGGGGTCGCCCTGGTCGAGCAGCATGCGCAGCGGGTCCTCGCGGCCGAGCACATGCGCCGCGCGCGCCTGGGCCGCCAGCGCCTCACGGGTCCGCGCCAGCTCCGCCTCGCGCCCGCGGCGCTCGCCGGCGAGCCCGTCGCGGCGGCGCTCGCGCTCGGTGCGCTCATCGCGCAGTTTGTCGAGCTCGCTGCGGGCGGCGACGGCGGCCTGCTCGGCCTGTCGCAGGCTGCGCGCCAAGCGGTCGCGCTCGGCGGCATCGCGCGCGATCTGGCCGCGGATGCGATCGATCTCGCCGCGCAGCCGCTTGAGGTCGGCCTCCGCACGAGCGGCGTCGCGCGGCTGGGCCGTGCGGGGCTCCGCAGGCGGCCGCGACTGGCCCTGCGCGACCCCGCCCGGCAGCGTCAGGGCCGCACACAGCGTCAACCATGCCATCCTCGAGCCGCGCATCGGCAGGATTGTAGCCCAGGGCGGGGGTGCGGCCGCCGTCGCGGGGCGGCAGCGGATATACTCGCCGCCATGGAGAAGCTTTCGCTCTACGTCGCAGCGCACCCGTGGCTCGTCGCCCTGACGGTGGTGGCGGCGCTGCTCGTGGTCGCCTACGAGGTGCGCGCCCGGCGCGACGCCTTCGCGGCCATCTCGCCCCAGGACCTCATCCGTCTGCAGAACCGGGGCGCGCTGGTGCTCGACCTGCGCAAGTCGGAGGACTACGCGGCCGGGCACATCGGCGGCGCGCGCGACTTCGACGCGTCGCAGCTGATCAAGGCCAACGAGACGCTGCGCAAGCACCGCGAGAAGCCGGTGGTCGTCTACTGCGACACGGGCTCGACCGGCGCGGCCGCCGCACGCGTGCTCGCCGGCCAGGGCTTCACGCAGGCCTTCAACCTGCGCGGCGGCATCGCCGCCTGGCGCGCCGACAACCTCCCGCTCGAGCAGGGCGCCGAGCCCGCGCGCGGCTCCTCGGCCGGCAAGGGCAAGGCCTGACATGGCCACCGTCACCCTGTACGTCACCGGCTGGTGCCCGTACTGCGCGCGCGCGCGTCAGCTGCTCGCCCGCAAGGGCGCGGCCGTCGAAGAGATCGACATCGACGCGCAGCCCGAGCAGCGCGCGGTCATGATGGAGCGCAGCGGCCGCCGCACCGTGCCGCAGATCTTCATCGGCGAGCGCCACATCGGCGGTTGCGACGACCTGCACGCGCTCGATGCGGCGGGCGGCCTCGACCCGCTGCTCGCCTGACGCCATCGCATCCCCTCCCCGAACCACCCCACACCGAGACGAACATGACCGACCCCGATCCGAAAGCCGACGGCGCCGCCGCGCCGCAGGACGACTCCACCGCCCCCGAGTTCTCGCTGCAGTCCGTGTACCTCAAAGATTGTTCGTTCGAGGCGCCGCGCGGCCCGCGGGTCGAGGGTGCCTGGAACCCGCAGATCAACCTCGACCTGAACACCGCGGCCGAGACGCTCTCGCCCGAACTGCGCGAGGTCGTGCTGACGGTGAGCGTCAGCGCCCGCAACGGCGAGGCCACCGCGTTCCTGGTCGAGGTCAAGCAGGCCGGCGTGTTCGGCGTGCGCAACCTCGAGGAAGCGGACTACCGCCGCGCCATCGCCACGCTCGCGCCGAACGTGCTGTTCCCTTACGCGCGCGCGATGGTGGCCCACCTCGTGTCCCAGGGCGGGTTCCCGCAGATGCTGCTGCCGCCGGTCAACTTCGAGGTGCTCTACGCGCGCTCGATGGCCGAAGCGCAGCAGCAGGCGCAGCTCAACAGCTGACCGGATGACGGGCGCCGCCGTCACGCCTCTGGCCGTGATCGGCGCGGGCTCCTGGGGCACCGCGCTCGCGATCCAGTTCGCGCGCGCGGGGCACCCCGTCCGCCTGTGGGGCCGCGACCCCGCCCAGCAGGACGCGATGGCGCGCGACCGCCGCAACGCGCGCTATCTGCCCGATGCGCCCTTCCCTCCCGGTGTGGAAGCCGTCGCCACGCTCGAGGCCGCGCTCGACGGCGCGCGCGACGTGCTCGTGGTCGTGCCGAGCCACGCGCTGCGCGAGGTGCTCGGGGCGCTCGCGCCGCGGCTCGCTCCCGAGGTGCGGCTCGCCTGGGCCACCAAAGGTTTCGAGCTCGCCACGGGGATGCTGCCGCATCAGGTGGCGCGCGAGGTGTTGGGCACCGGACGGCCGATGGCCGTGCTCTCGGGGCCGACGTTCGCGCGCGAGGTCGGCAGCGGCCTGCCCACCGCGATGACCATCGCATCGTCCGACGAAGACTTCGCGGCAGGGCTCGCGCAGAGCCTGACGGCCGGCAGCTTCCGCGCCTACACGTCCCCCGACATCGTCGGCGTGGAGGTCGGCGGTGCGGTCAAGAACGTGCTCGCCGTCGGCGCGGGCCTCGCCGACGGGCTCGGCTTCGGCGCCAACACCCGCGTCGCGCTCATCACGCGCGGCCTCGTCGAGATGACACGGCTCGGCGTCGCGCTCGGCGCGCGCCGCGAGACCTTCATGGGGCTCGCCGGTCTCGGCGACGTCGTGCTGACCTGCACCGACGACCAGTCGCGCAACCGCCGCTTCGGGCTGCTGCTCGCGGCCGGCCGCAGCGTCGAAGCGGCGCTGGCCGAGGTCGGTCAGGTGGTCGAGGGTTATCTCGCCGCGCGCGCCGTGCGCGCGGTGGCGCAGCGCGAGGGCATCGAGATGCCCATCTGCGACGGCATCTACCGTCTGCTGTACGAGGGTCTGCCGGCACGCGAGGTCGTCAAGGCGCTGCTGTCGCGCCCCATCAAGGCCGAGTTCAGCGAGTAGCGTCGCCCTTCGCGCCCGAGGGCGCGCCCGCCGATACGGCCGCGAAGCCGTTCTGACGCCAAGCCTCGTAGGTCACGAGCGTCACCGCGTTCGACAGGTTGAGGCTGCGGTTGCCCTCGCGCATCGGGATCTCCACCACGATGTCCTCGCCCTGCGCGGTGCGCAGCCCGTCGAGGACGGCGGTCGGCAGCCCGCGCCGCTCGGAACCGAACAGCAGCGCATCACCCGGCTCGTACCGCACCTGGTCGTAGCGGCGCGTGCCGCCGGTCTCGACGGCCCACCATCGGCGCGTACCGACCGCCGCAAGCGCCTCGCGACAGGCGGCGAGGTCCGCATGGACATGCACCGCCGCCATCCAACGATAGTCGAGCCCGGCCCGACGCAACGAACGCTTGTCGAGATCGAAGCCGAGCGGCTTGACGAGGTGCAGCTCCGCACCGGTGTTGGCGCACAACCGGATCGCGTTGCCGGTGTTGGGCGGGATCTCCGGCTCGAACAGGACGATGCGGAACATGGGCCGCCGATCGCTCGGACCGGCGTCTCAGACCGGCGTCTCGAACCTCACCGGCTCGGACCTCTCGCCCTCGCGGCGCGGGCGGATGACGACCGTGCCCGCCATCTTGTCGTGCCAACCCTGTTTCCTGCGGTCGAACGCGACCCACAGCAAGCCGAGGCCGAGCGGGAGGGTCGCGACGATGTAGCCGAGATAACGCCCGACGGCCTGACCCACAGTCAACGTCTTGCCCGTGGTCGCATCGACCACGCGCGCCGCCACCACCATCTTGCCCGGGGTCGCCTGCTTCTTGAGCCAGAACAGCACGACGCCCGCGAACGGCAGGACGAAGGAGATCAGGAAATCGGGGATGCCCCGGACAGGCTCCTCGCTCTGTACGGTGAAGTACGACGGTCCGTAGACGAGGTACTGCAGAGGCGCCGTGACCAGCCCGATGATGAGCATGTCGATCAGCGTGGCGCCCACGCGCGGCCAGAAGTCCACATATTCGAGTTCGGTGTCCTGCATCGCTCGATCCTCCTGGCCATCGACCATCTGCGGGCCGTCGCGTCCGATGATAACGCTATAATCCGCCCATGTCCGCGCACGCCCCGACGGCCCCCGTCCAGCCCACCGCGCCCGGCGCGCCGCCCGCCTCGCTGCGCTACAGGTTCTTGGGGATGGATTTCGCCTCGCCCATCGTGCTGCTGTCGGGCTGCGTGGGTTTCGGCGAGGAGTACACCCGCGTCGAAGGCTTCTCGAACGCCGACTGCGGCGCGGTGGTGCTCAAAGGCACCACGCTCGAGGCGCGTCTCGGCAACCCGCCGCACCGCGTCTACGAGACGCCGATGGGCATGCTGAACGCCATCGGCCTGCAGAACCCCGGCACCGACCATGTGGTGCGCAACATCCTGCCGACCCTCGACTTCAGCGAGACGCGCTTCATCGCCAACGTCTCCGGCTCGACCATCGAGGAGTACGCCGAGGTCACGCGCCGTTTCGACGACTCCCCCATCGACGCCATCGAGATCAACATCTCCTGCCCGAACGTCAAAGAAGGCGGCGTCGCCTTCGGCAACTATCCCGAGATGTCGGCGCGCGTGGTCGCGGCCTGCCGTGCGGTGACGAAGAAGCCCATCATCACCAAGCTCTCGCCGAACCAGACCGACATCAAGGAGAACGCGCGCCAGTGCATCGAGGCGGGCACCGACGGCTTCGCGGTGATCAACACCGTGATGGGCATGGCGATCGACGCCAAGACGCGCCGTCCCGTCATCGGCAACATCCAGGGCGGCCTCTCGGGCCCTGCGATCAAGCCGATCGCGCTGCTCAAGGTGCATCAGGTGTACGACGTCGCCAAGAAGCACGGCGTGCCCATCATCGGCCAGGGCGGCATCATCAACGCCACCGACGCCATCGAGTTCATGATCGCCGGCGCGAGCGCCGTGGGCGTCGGCACTTCGCTCTTCTACGATCCGTTCGCCTGCCGCAAGATCAACGCCGGCATCGACGCCTACCTGCAGCAGCACGGTTTCGCGAACGTCGCCGACCTCGTCGGCACGCTCAGGTAAAGAGCAGCTTCAGCCCCGCGATCACCAGCACCACGGCCAGCAGACGCTTGATCTGCCCGGCCGGCAGGCGCCGGCTGCCCATGAACGACCCGATCGCGCCGCCGACGAACACCGTCGCGAGCAGCATCGGCAGCTCGTCGGGCAGGTCGCGCGTGCTCGCCCAGTTGCCGAGCAGCCCGGAGGTCGAGTTCATCAGGATGAAGAGCGCCGACACCGCGGCGGCGTTCTTCGGCCGCGCCCAGCCCATCATCAGCAGCAAGGGCGTGAGGAAGATGCCGCCGCCCGTGCCGGTGAGCCCCGACAACAGACCGATGCCGGCACCGCTCGCGAGCGCGGCCACGCGCGGCACCGGCCGTTCGGCCGACGACGACGGCGGATCCGCATCGGGCTGCGTCTTCGGCTCGGAGAGGAACCGCCACGCCGACCACAGCAGCACGAGGCCGAGCAGCAGCGTGAAGGCCCGCGTCGGCAAGGAGATCCAGCCGCCGACGAACGCCGCGGGGACGGCCATGACGGCGAAAGGCCAGAACAGCGCCCAGCGGAGATGCCCCGCGCGCCAGAACTGCCATGCAGCGACGAGGGCCACGAGGATGTTGAGCGCGAGCGCGGTGGGCTTGATGACGGCGGGCGCCAAGCCGAGCAGCGACATCACCGCGATGTAGCCGCTGGCGCCCGCGTGGCCCACCGACGAATACAGCAGCGCCACCAGGAACAGCGCGGCGCAGAGCAGCATCAGGGACTCGGGCGTCATGGCTGCTTCACGATCACCTTGCGCGTCGGATAGGCGAACGCGATGCCGCGCTGGGAGAACTCCGCGTGGATGCGGCGGTTGACCTCGTCGCCGATGGCGATGAACTTGTTGCGCGCCGTCGTGGGGTTCGGCACGAAATAGACCACCTCGTACTGCAACGCCGAATCACCGAAACCGCGCAGCGCGCAGTACTCGAACCGCGTCCCGGCGACGCCCGCCACGGCGTGCTCCACGAGCTTCGGGACCTCGGCCAGCAGCGCGGGTGGGGTCTCGTAGGCGACGCCGAGCTGGAACAGCGCCCGGCGCTCGGGCATGCGGCCCATGTTGCGCACCCGGCTGCGCAGCAGGTCGGCGTTCGACAGGATCACCTGTTCGCCCGACACGCTGCGCAGGCGCGTGCTCTTGACGCCGATGTGCTCCACCGTGCCCTCGATGTCGTCGATGCGGAGCCAATCGCCTTCGACGAAGGGCTTGTCGAGCGTGATCGAGAGCGAGGCCAGCAGGTCGCCGAGGATGGTCTGCACCGCGAGCGCGATGGCGATGCCGCCGATGCCGAGACCGGCGACCAGCGCCGTGATGTTGACGCCGAGGTTGTCGAGCGCGAGCAGCAGCGCGAGCGCGAACAGCACGATGCGTGCGACGAACATCAGCACGCTCACCGAACCGCTCTGCCGGGTGTCGCCCTCGGCCTCGAGCCGCGCCTGCCGCTTACGCAGCAGGAACTCGATCATCGCCACGCCCCAGACCGCGGCCTGCAGCCAGGCGACCACCACGATCACCGCCGTCGAGATCCGATCGACGCGTTCGGGCAGGTCCAAGAAGTGCTCCGCCGCGTAGAGCCCGGCGACGAAGACCCACAGCGGACGGGTGCGCGTGATCAACAGCAGCACCAGCTGCGCCCAAGGCGGTCGCTCCTCCTTGCGGATGCGGCGCACCCTGGCGATCACCAGCCCGCGGATGACGGGCAGCAGCACCAGCACCCCGACGAAGGCGGCGGCGGCCATCGCCCAGGAGCGCAGCGGATTGCCCAAGAAGACATCGTCCAACCATTCCATCCGTCGTCCTCCTCAGGCCGGCAGCGGCATGCCGTCCCGTCGATGCAGGCTGCAGAGCGCCGAGAGCCGCCGCGCCGGCTCCTCACCGAGCTGCGACCAGCCGAAGCGCCACTCCCAGCAACCCTCGGCACGCCCGGGCGTGTTCATGCGGTGACGGCCGTCGAGCCCGAGCAGGTCCTGCAGCGGGATGATGGCGGTGTCCGCCACGCTGGCACAGGCCGCGCGCACCATGTCCCAGTGGACTTCGGCGCCGTCGGTGGCGAGATAGTCGCATAGATGCCGTCGCTGTTCCGCATCCGCACCCGACCACCACCCCACCGTCGTGTCGTTGTCGTGGGTGCCGGTGTAGACCACGGTGTCCTGCGCGTGGTTGTGCGGCAGATGCGGGTTGTCGATGTCGCCGCCCCAGGCGAACTGCAGCACCTTCATGCCGGGGAAGCGGAACCTCCGCCGCAGCGCATCCACATCGGGCGTGATCACCCCGAGGTCCTCGGCGACGATGGGCAGCGTGCCGAGCGCGCGCTCCATCGCTTCGAACAGCGCCGCGCCCGGTCCCGGCACCCATCCGCCATGGACCGCGGTCGCCTCGCGCACGGGGATGCGCCAATGTGCCGCGAAACCGCGGAAATGGTCGATGCGCAGCAGGTCGAAGGACTCGAGCGCGTGACGGGTGCGCGCCACCCACCACGCGTAGCCCTCGGCGGCATGCGCCTCCCAGCGATAGAGCGGGTTGCCCCAACGCTGTCCGGTGGGGCTGAAGTAGTCGGGCGGCACGCCCGCGACGGCCGCCGGCCGGCCCGCCGCATCGAGGTCGAAGAGCTGCTGATGCGCCCAGACGTCCGCACCCTGCGAGGCGACGAAGATCGGCGCGTCGCCGAACAGCTTCACGCCGCGCGAATGCGCATACGCACGGAGCGCATGCCATTGCCGATCGAAGCACCACTGCACGAAGCGCCAGTGGTCGAGCTGCGGCGCGAGCTGCGCCCGCGCGGCGGCGAGCGCGGTGGCGCTGCGCGAGGCGAGACCCTCCGGCCACTCCTGCCAAGCGCGGCCATGCTGCGCCTCGTCGAGCGCCATGAAGAGCGCGTGGTCCTCGAGCCAAGCGGCGTGGCGGTCGCAGAAGCGGTCGAAATCGGCCCGCGCCGCGGCGTCGGCATGCCGCGCGAAGCGCGCTGCGGCGCGCTCGAGGCGCGTGCGCCTCCAGACGATGGTCGAGGGGTAGTCGACGTGCGAGACCGGCAAGGCGACCGGCGGCTCGAGCTCGTCCGCATCCAGCCAACCGTGCTGCGCCAATTCCTCGAGGTCGACGAGCAAGGGGTTGCCCGCGAAGGCCGAGGTGCTCATGTACGGCGAGTGACCCGGTCCGAGCCCGCCGAGCGGCAGCACCTGCCACCATCTTTGACCCGCACCCGCGAGCCAGTCGACGAAACGCCGCGAGGCGGCCCCGAGATCGCCGCACCCGTGCCGGCCCGGCAACGAGGTCGGATGCAGCAGGACGCCGCAGGCGCGCGGCAGCCTCACCGTGCCACCCCGGATGCGGACGCGGCCGACCCTTCGGGGCTGCGCTCGAGCAGCACGATGCGGTCGCCTTCGACGACGCGCACGCCCTCGCTCTCGCTCTCGCTTCGGCGAGGTTCGCCGTCCGCTTCGCCGCTGTCGAGCAGCGCGGTCCAACGACCCGGCGGCAGACGGAACCCCCGCGAAGCCGCATCGCCGTTGACGAGCAGCAGCAAGGTCCGATCGATCGGCGGTACGCCGCGTCCCGGACGACCGATCAGCACCGCGAGCGCACGGTCGGGCGATTGCCACGCCGCGGGATCGAGCGTGCGGCCGTCGGCGTCGTGCCAGGCGACATCCGTCACGCCGTCCGCGTCCGGCACGCCTTCATACCAACGGTCGGCGAACGGCGGCCGCTCGCGCCGCAGGCGCAGCAGCCGGGCGACGAAGACGACGAGCGTCGGATCCGCCTGCCGCCAGTCGAGCCACGTGATGTCGTTGTCCTGGCAGTACGGGTTGTTGTTGCCGCGCTGCGTGTGGCCGAACTCCGATCCCGCGGCGATCATCGGCGTCCCCTGCGCGAGCAGCAGCGTCGCGAGCAGCGCACGCATCGCCCTCGCCCGCGCCGCCTGCACCGCCGCATCGTCGGACTCGCCCTCGACGCCGAAGTTCGTGCCGTGCTCGTGCGCGTGGCCGTCACCGTTGGCTTCACCGTTCGCCTCGTTGCGCCGGTGCGCATAGGTGACGAGGTCGCGCAGCGTGAAGCCGTCGTGCGAGACGATGTAGTTGACCGAATCGGAAGGGTCGCGTTGCGCCCGCCGGAACACATCGCTCGACGCGCAGAAGCGCAGCGCGAACTCGCCGCGTGCGACGTCCTTGCGCAGCCACCAGCGCCGCATGCCGTCACGGAAGCGGTCGTTCCACTCGGCCCACCCCGCAGGGAAGGCGCCGAGCTGGTAGCCGTCGGCGCCGACATCCCAGGGCTCGGCGATGAGCCGCACCCCGGCGAGCAGCGGATCCTGCGCGATCGCGCGGAACAGCGGCGACTCCGCGGAATAGCCGTGGTCGCCGCGCGCGAGCGCGGGGGCGAGGTCGAAGCGGAAGCCGTCGACGCCCATGTCCGACACCCAGTGGCGCAGGCTGTCCATCACGAACTGCAGCACCCGTGGCCGGCGCAGGTCGAGCACGTTGCCGCAGCCCGATTCGTTGCTGTACCGGTCCGGCCATTGCCGGTCGAGCCGGTACCACGACGCGTTGTCGAGCCCCCGCCAGGAGAGCGTCGGGCCGTGCTCGTCGCTCTCGCAGGTGTGGTTGAACACGACGTCGATGACCACCTCGATGCCTGCGGCGTGCAGCGCCCGCACCATCGTGCGGAACTCCTCGCGCACCGCGCGGCCGTCTCCCCGCGCCGCCGCATAGCGCGGCTCCGGGCAGAAGAAGCCGAGGGTGTTGTAGCCCCAATAGTTGCGCAGCCCGCGGGCCTGCAGCGCGCGCTCGTCCATGTGCTGATGCACGGGCAACAGGCTCACCGCCGTCACGCCGAGGCGCTGCAGATGTCCGACGGCTGCAGGATGCGCGAGGCCGGCGTAGGTGCCGCGCAGCGCGGGCGGGATGTCCGGATGGCGCTGCGTGAACCCTTTGACGTGCAGCTCGTAGAGCACGAGGTCCTCGCGGGCGCGCGACGGCCGACGATGGCCGGCCCAGCCGGTCTCCTCGTGCACCACGCGCGCGAGCGGCGTCGCGGCCGGCACGATCTCGCGCGCCCAGGGATCGAGCAGCACCTGGCCCGCATCGAAGCGGTGGCCGAGCGCGGGCTGCCAAGGACCATGCGCACGGAACCCGTAGACCAGCCCCGGCCCGGCGCCCGGGAGATAGCCGTGCCAGACGTCGCGGCTGCGGCCGGGAAGGTCGATGCGGCGCAGTTCCTGCTCCCCGGCCGCGTCGAACAGGCAGAGCTCGATGCGCTGCGCGTGCGCGGAGAACACGGCGAAGTTGACGCCGGCGCCGTCCCAACGCGCGCCGAAGGGCGCGGGACGGCCCACCTGCAACGATGCCGGCGCCGGCGTCACGACCGCCATGCGAGGAACACCGTGGCGAGCGGCGGCAAGGTCAGCGCGACGCTGTGGCCGCGGCCATGCGACGGGACGGGTCCGCTGCGCGCCTCGCCGAAGGGCGTGCCCTGGTCGCTGCCGCCGTAGTGACGTGAGTCGGTGTTGAGCGCTTCACGCCAGACGCCCTCGCGGGGCACGCCGAGCCGATATCCGTGATGCACGGTCGGCGTGAGGTTGCAGACGACGAGCAGCGTGTCGTCCTCGGTCCTGCCGTGGCGCAGGAAGGCATACACCGACCGCTCCCGGGCGCCGGCATCGACCCACTCGAAGCCGCCGGGGTCGTCGTCGCGCTGGTGCAGCGCGCCGCGCGTACGGTACAGGCCGTTGAGGTCGCGCACCAGCCGCTGCACACCGGCATGCGACGGCTCATCGAGCAGATGCCAGTCCAGCGACGAGTCGTGGTCCCACTCCCGCCGCTGCGCGAACTCGCAGCCCATGAAGAGCAGCTTGCGGCCGGGGTGCCCGAACATGAAGCCCAGATAGGCGCGCAGGTTGGCGAAGCGCTGCCAGTCGTCGCCCGGCATGCGTCCCAGCAGCGACCCCTTGCCGTGGACCACCTCGTCGTGGCTCACCGGCAGCGTGAAATGCTCGCTGAACGCATACACGAGACCGAAGGTCATCTCGTCGTGGTGCCATCGGCGGTGGACCGGATCGCGCGCGATGTAGCGCAGCGTGTCGTTCATCCAGCCCATGTTCCACTTGTGGTGGAAGCCGAGACCGCCGGCATGCACCGGCTGCGTCACGCCCGGGAACGCGGTCGACTCCTCGGCGATGGTCACCGCCTGCGGTCGCTGCGCGCCCACGGCCTCGTTCATCCCGCGCAGGAACGCGATCGCCTCGAGGTTCTCGCGACCGCCGTGGACGTTCGGCACCCATCCACCGTCACGCCGGCTGTAGTCGCGGTAGAGCATGGACGCGACGGCGTCCACGCGCAGCCCGTCCGCGCCGAAGCGCTCCAGCCAATAAAGCGCGTTCCCCGTGAGGAAATTGCGCACCTCGCGCCGTCCGAAGTTGTAGATCAGCGTCCCCCAGTCGGGGTGCTCGCCTTCGCGCGGATCGGCATGCTCGTAGAGCGCCGTGCCGTCGAAGCGCGCGAGACCGTGCGCATCGCCGGGGAAGTGCGCCGGCACCCAGTCGAGGATCACACCGAGCCCCGCGGCGTGCGCGCGTGCGATGAAGCGGCGCAGACCCGCCGGCTCGCCGTGCCGCGCGGTCGGCGCGTAGAGTCCGGTCGGCTGGTAGCCCCATGAGCCGTCGAAAGGATGCTCGCTGACGGGCAGCAGCTCGAGGTGGGTGAAGCCGAGATCGACGGCGTAGGGGATCAGCTCCTCCGCCAACGCGTCCCAGTCGAGGAACGGCTGCTGCGGGTCGCTGCGCCGCCGCCACGAGCCGACATGCACCTCGTAGATGCTGAACGGCGCGTCATGCGCGTTCGCGCGCCGCCGCGCCTCGTCCGCGGGCACGAGCGGCGGCAACGCCGCGACGATGCTGGCGGTGGCGGGCCGGAGCTCCGCGCGCCGCGCGAAGGGGTCCGCCTTCTGCGGCAGCACCGCGCCCGGGCGGCCGTCCTCGTCGTGCGTGCGGATCTCGAACTTGTAGCGTGCGCCCTCGCCCACGCCGGGCAGGAAGATCTCCCACACGCCGCACTCGCGGCGCAGCCTCATCGGGAAGCGGCGTCCGTCCCAGTGGTTGAAATCACCGACCACGCTGACGCGCGCGGCGGTCGGCGCCCAGACCGCGAAGCGCGTGCCGCGGATGCCGGCGTGCTCCATCGGCTGCGCGCCCAGCGCTTCGTAGGGCCGCCGATGGGTGCCTTCCGTCAGCAACCAGACGTCGACGTCGCCGAGCAGCGGCGGGAACCGGTAAGGATCCTCGATGACGTCCGTGACGACGTCGGCGGGTCCACCGGCACCGGCCGCATGCCAATCGACCCGGAGACGGTAGGACTCGGCCTGCTCGCCGGGGATCACGCCCTCGAAGAACCCGGCCGCGTCGCGCTGCGACAGGGCGCCGAGCGGCGCACCGGTGTCCGCCGCGACCGCGCTGACCCGCGCAGCGCCCGGCAGGAAAGCGCGCAGGACGCAGTTGCCCTCTCCGGTGCGGTGCGGACCGAGCACCGCGAACGGATCGCCGTGCCGGCCCTCGCAGAGGGCCGCGACCTCGGCGGACGACGCGCTGCCCCGGCCTGTCACGGCGCGGTCACGACGATGGACGCACGCGCCAGATGCGCTCCGCGTACTCGCGGATGCTGCGGTCCGACGAGAACGCGCCCATGCCGGCGACGTTCAGGACGGCGCTGCGGGTCCATGCCTCGCGGTCGCGGTAGCGGCGGTCGACGTCGGCCTGCGCGGCGATGTAGGACGCATAGTCCGCGAGCAGCAGGTAATGGTCGCCGCCCCAGAGCAGCGCATGCACGAGCCCCTGATGCCGCGACGGCTCCTCCGGCGAGAACGCGCCGCCGGCGATCGCGTCGAGCGCCGCGCGCAGCGCGTCGTCCGACGCGTAGCGCGCCATCGGGTCGTGACCGGCGAGGCGCAGCGCGGCGACCTCGGGCGTTCGCAGACCGAAGATGAAGATGTGCCCGTCGCCGACGTGCTGGCGGATCTCGATGTTGGCGCCGTCGTCGGTGCCGATGGTCAGCGCGCCGTTGAGCGCGAGCTTCATGTTGCCCGTGCCCGAGGCCTCGGTGCCGGCGGTCGAGATCTGCTCCGAGAGGTCGGCGCCCGGCATCACCTGCTCGGCGACCGACACCGAATAGTTGGGCAGGAACACCACCTTGAGCCGGTCGTTCGTGCGCGGGTCGGCGTTGATGGTGCGCGCGACGTCATGGATGAGATGGATCACGGCCTTCGCGGCGGCATAGGACGAGGCCGCCTTACCGGCGAACACCACGGTGCGCGGCGGCAGCTCGGCCGTGCCCGGCGCGCCCGAGACCATCGCCTGCCAACGCGTGACCACGTGCAGCACGTTGAGCAGCTGGCGCTTGTACTCGTGGATGCGCTTCACCTGCACATCGAACAGCGACGCGGGGTCGACCATGACGCCGGTGCTGCGCGCGATGTGGTTGGCGAGCCGCGCCTTGTTCGCCTGCTTGACCGCGTGGAAGGCGGCGCGGAACCCCGCGTCTTCCGCGCGTACGCGCAGCGCGCCGAGCCGGTCGAGGTCGGTCTGCCAGCCCTCGCCCAGGGCCTCGCGCAAAAGGCCCGCGAGACCGCGGTTGGCCTGCGCCACCCAACGGCGCGGCGTCACGCCGTTGGTGACGTTGGTGAAGCGCTCCGGCCAGAGCTTGGCGAAGTCCCGGAAGATCGTCTGCACCAGCAGGTCCGAGTGCAGCGCCGACACGCCGTTCACCGCATGGCTGCCGACGATCGACAGATGCGCCATGCGCACGCGCCGCTCGCCGTGCTCGTCGATCAGCGAGAGCCGCGCGATCATCGCCGGATCGTCGGGGAAGCGCTCGGCCGCCTGGTCGAGCAGCTGCTGGTTGATGTGGTAGATGATCTCGAGATGCCGCGGCAGCACATGCTGCACGAGGGACACCGGCCAGGTCTCGAGCGCCTCCGGCATCAGCGTGTGGTTGGTGTACGAGAACACGCGCCGCGTGATGTCCCAGGCGTCCGCCCAGACGAAGCCGTGCTCGTCGCAGAGCAGCCGCATGAGCTCCGCGACGCCGATGGCCGGATGGGTGTCGTTGAGGTGGATCGCGGCCTTGTCGGCGAGGTCGGCGAGCGAGCCGTGCTCGGCGAGATGGCGTGCGAGGATGTCCTGCAGCGAAGCGGCGACGAAGAAATACTCCTGCCGCAGCCGCAGCTCGCGGCCCGCGGGCGTGCTGTCGTTCGGGTACAGCACCCAGGAGATGTTCTCGTATTCGTTCTTGAACATCGCGGCGCGCGCGTAGTCGCCGCTGTTGAAGGCCGCGAGGTCGATCTGCTCGGGGGCGGTGGCGCGCCACAGCCGCAGCGTGCTGACATGCGTCGTGCCGTGCCCCGGCACGACGACGTCATGTGCGCGCGCCAAGACCTCGCCCGCGGGCTGCCAGAGGACCTTGCGCCCCTCGCGCAGCACACGCCCGCCGAAACCGACGCGGAAGCTCGTGCCGGGACGCGGGAACTCCCAGGGCGTGCCGTTCGCGAGCCAGGGGTCCGGATACTCGACCTGCCGGCCGTCCTGGATCTCCTGCATGAACATGCCGTGCTCGTAGCGGATGCCGTAGCCCATCGACGGCAGCCCGAGCGTCGCCATCGAGTCCAGGAAACAGGCGGCGAGCCGACCCAGGCCGCCGTTGCCGAGCCCGGGGTCGAGCTCCTGGTCGGCGACCTCCTCGAGGCGCTGCGCATGCCGGGCCAGCTGCGCCGCCACCGGCGCCTCGAGACCCAAGGCATCGAGCGAGTTGGCGAGGCTGCGCCCGATCAGGAACTCCATGGAGAGGTAGTAGACCCGACGGGCTTTGCGGGCGCGCTCGCCGGCCTGGGTCTCGACCCAGCGGCGGGACAGGTCGCGGCGGGCGGCCTGCGCGGCGGCATCCAAGAGGTCGCGGGCGGTGGCATCGGCCGGGGCCACCCCCACCTCGTGCAGCAGCAGGTCGTCCAGGTCGGGGGCGGCTGACGGCGGGTCGGGGATGACGGCGGACATGGCGGACCGATTGAAGATGCGTATTTGCGTCGCGGCGGACGACTATCATACTTGGGTTCGGTCCCCCCGAACCGTCCGGGAGCGCTGCCGTGATCTCCAACGAACTCGCCACCAGTCTCGACCTGCCGAAACGTGCGGTGGCGCTCGTACTCGCGGGCGGCCGCGGCAGCCGCTTGATGAACCTCACCGACCGGCGCGCGAAGCCCGCGGTCTATTTCGGCGGCAAGTTCCGCATCATCGACTTCGCGCTCTCGAACTGCCTCAACTCGGGCATCCGCCGCATCGGCGTGCTCACGCAGTACAAGAGCCACAGCCTGATGCGCCACATCCAGCGCGGCTGGGGCTACCTCAAGGGCGAGCTCAATGAATTCGTCGACGTGATGCCGGCGCAGCAGCGGCTCGACGAGTCGAACTGGTACCAGGGAACGGCGGACGCCGTGCACCAGAACCACGACATCATCAACAGCTTCCGCAGCAAGTACCTCGTCGTGCTGGCGGGCGACCACATCTACAAGATGAACTACGCGCTCGCGCTCGCCGACCACGTCGAGCACGGCCGCGAGGTCACGGTCGCCTGCATCGAGGTGCCGCGGCACGACGCCACAGCCTTCGGCGTGATGGCCGTCGACGGCGACGACGTCATCACCGACTTCGTCGAGAAGCCGAGCGACCCGCCCACCATCCCCGGCAAGCCCGACCGCTCGCTCGCCAGCATGGGCGTGTACATCTTCAACACCGCGTGGCTGCTCGAGGAGCTGGCGCGCGACGCGCTGGACCCGGACTCCAGCCACGACTTCGGCAAGGACATCATCCCGAAGGCCGTACGCGAGCGGCGCGCCGTGGCGCACCGCTTCGAGCAGAGCGCGGTGGGCACGCGCGAGGGCGAGGCGCCCTACTGGCGCGATGTCGGCACCATCGATGCGTACTGGGACGCGAACATCGACCTGACCGCGACCGACCCGCAGCTGAACCTGTACGACGACCGCTGGCCGATCTGGACCTACCAGCCGCAGCTGCCGCCCGCGAAGTTCGTGCACAACACCGGCGAGCGTCGCGGCGTCGCCATCGAATCGCTGGTGTCCGGCGGCTGCATCGTCTCCGGCCATGTCGAGCGCTCGCTGATGTTCTCCGGTGTGCGCGTGCACTCCTATTCGCACGTCCACTGGAGCGTGCTGCTGCCGAACGTGCAGGTCGGGCGCGGCGCGCGGGTGACGCGCGCCGTCGTCGACCGCGGCTGCGTCATCCCCGACGGCATGATCATCGGCGAGGACCCGGAGCACGACGCCAAGCGCTTCCTCTGCACCCAGACCGGCATCACCCTCGTCACCCGCGAGATGCTGCAGCGCCTCGGCGCTTGAAGCCGCCCGGCAGGCCGGATCCCGCAGGACAGACCATGACGACCACCTCCGCCCCACCGCTGCGCGTCCTGCACGCCGCCGCCGAGATCTTCCCGCTGGTCAAGACCGGCGGGCTCGCCGACGTGGTCGGCGCGCTGCCGCCCGCGCTGGCGGCGGCGGGCGCCGACGCAAGGCTGGTGCTGCCCGGCATGCCCGCGATCCTCGGAGCGGTATCGCGGCCGCGCAAGATCGCCGAGTTCGGTCCGGCGTTCGGCGCCGCGCGCGTCGCGCTGCGGCTCGGCAGGCTCAAGGGCAGCACCGGCGAGCACGCGGTGCAGGCCTATGTCATCGACGCGCCCTGGCTCTACGCGCGCGACGGCGGCCCGTACCAGGGACCGGACGGCAAGCCCTGGGACGACAATCTCCAAAGATTCGCGCTGCTCGGCTGGGTCGCGGCGCAGATCGCCGCGGGCGACCTCGACCCGGCGTGGCGGCCCGACATCCTGCACGCGCACGATTGGCACGCCGCGCTCGCCTGCACCTGGCTGCGGGCCCGGCCGGGCGCCGCGGCGCGCAGCGTGTTCACCGTGCACAACCTCGCGTACCAAGGGCTCTTCCCGCAGAGCGAGTTCCATCTGCTCGGCCTGCCGCAGCGCCTGATGCAGCCCGACGGCCTCGAGTTCCACGGCTGGCTGTCGTTCATGAAGGGCGGCCTGATGCATGCCGACCGGCTCACCACCGTCAGCCCGACCTATGCCCGCGAGATCGCGACGCCCGAATTCGGCTGCGGCGTGGACGGCGTGCTGCGCGCCCGCGCCGCCGACCTCTCGGGCATCCTCAACGGCGTCGATCCGGACCACTGGGATCCGGCGACGGACCGTGCGCTGCCGGCGCGCTACCGCTCCGACGACCTCACCGGCAAGGCGAAGTGCAAGGCCGCGCTGCAGCGTGCGATGGGCCTCGCGGAGCGCGCGGACGCGCCGCTCTTCGGCGTGGTGAGCCGGTTGTCCGAGCAGAAGGGCCTCGACCTCGTTCTCGCGGCGCTGCCCGCCCTGCTCGCCGAGGGCGCGCAGGTGGCGCTGCTCGGCAGCGGCGAACCGGCGCTCGAAGCCGCGTTCAAGGCCGCCGCGCAGGCGCATCCCGGACAGGTGGGCGTGCAGATCGGTTACGACGAATCGTTGGCGCACCGCGTCGTGGCCGGCGCCGACATCATCCTCGTGCCCTCCCGCTTCGAACCCTGCGGACTCACGCAGCTCTACGGCATGCGCTACGGCACGCTGCCGCTGGTACGCCGGGTGGGCGGCCTCGCGGACACGGTCGACGACGATACGGGGTTCCTCTTCGAGGCCGCCGAGCCGGGCGCGCTCGCCGCGTCCGCGACGCGCGCGATGCATGCGCTGCGCGAACCGGGACGCTGGCGTGCGATGCAGCAGGCGGCGATGGCGCGCGACCACGGCTGGGGCGCCGCAGCTGCCCGCTACATGGCGCTCTACCGGTCTCTGGTCAGCGCACCGCGCTGACCGGCATCACGCCGCGGCGTCGCTCGGCGCGGCATCGTCGGCGTCGCCGGCCTCTTCCATGCCCAATTCCTTGAGCTTGCGCGTCAGGGTGTTGCGGCCCCAGCCGAGCAGCTTGGCGGCGTCCTGCCGGTGTCCGCCCGTGTGCTTGAGCGCGACGCGGATCAGCGTGCGCTCGAACTCGGGCGCGGCGGTGTCGAGCAACGGCGGTGCGCCGCTGCGCTGCGCTTCGGCCTCGGCCCAGCGCGCGAGCAGTCCTGCCCAACCGTCCCCCGCGGGACCGGACCCGGCCGCGACGGCAGCGCCCTGGATCTCGGCGGGCAGGTCCTCGGCGCGGACCTCGGTGCCCGGCGCGAGCACGGTGAGCCGGCGGCAGAGGTTGACGAGCTCGCGCACGTTGCCCGGCCAGCCATAGGCCTCGAGCGCGGCGAGCGCATCGGGCGCCATGGTCTTGGCGTCCACGCCGAGTTCGGCGGCGGCCACGCGCAGGTAATGCGCGAGCAGGTCGCCGACGTCCTCGCGGCGCGAGCGCAGCGGCGGCAGCTCGATGCGGATGACGTTGAGCCGGTGGAAGAGGTCCTCGCGGAAGAGCCCGCGCGCCACGCGGTCCTCGAGGTCCTGGTGGGTCGCGGCGACGACGCGCACATCGACGCGCACCGGCGTCTGGCCGCCGACGCGGTAGAACTCGCCCTCTGCGAGCACGCGCAGCAGCCGGGTCTGCAGCGCGGTGGGCATGTCGCCGATCTCGTCGAGGAACAGCGTGCCGCCGTCGGCCTGCTCGAAACGGCCGCGGCGCTGCGAGTCCGCGCCGGTGAACGAGCCTTTCTCGTGGCCGAAGAGCTCGGACTCGAGCAGCTCCGACGGGATCGCGGAGGTGTTGAGCGCGATGAACGGCCGCGAGGCGCGCGGACTGTGATCGTGCAGCGCGCGCGCGACGAGCTCCTTGCCGGTGCCGGACTCGCCGGTGATGAGCACCGTCACCGCCGAACGCGACAGACGGCCGATGGCGCGGAACACCTGCTGCATCGCCGGCGCTTTGCCGAGCAACTCGGTCGGACCGCGGTCGCCGCCCGCGCCCACCGCGGGGCGCTGCACGCTCTGCGCCGCACGGCGCACGAGGTCGACGACCTGGTCGATGTCGAAGGGCTTGGGCAGATATTCGAACGCGCCGCCCTCGTAGGCGGACACCGCGTTGCCGAGATCGGCATGCGCGGTCATGACGATGATCGGCAGCTGCGGCCGCGTACCGTGGATGCGCCGCAGCAGGTCCAGACCCGATTGCCCCGGCATCCGGATGTCGGTGAGCAGCACATCGGGCGCATCGGTGCGCAGCGCTTCGAGCGCAGGCTCGGCGGACTCGAAGACCCGCGGCAGCATGCCGCCGCCTTTCAGGGCACGCTCGAGCACCCAACGTATCGAGGCGTCGTCATCGACCAGCCAGACACGCAGCGGGCGGACGCTCACGACGCGGTCTCCGCCACGGACGGCGCTGCGCCCAACGGCAGGAGCACGCTGAACTCCGTGCGGCCCGGCTCGCTCTCGAACCCGATGCTGCCGCCGTTGCGCGTGACGATCTCCTGCGCCACGGCGAGACCGAGCCCGGTGCCGTTCGCGCGGCCGGTGACGAGCGGATAGAAGAGGCTGCTGCGGATCTCGGGCGGCACGCCGGGGCCGTCGTCGACGACATCGATGCGCACGGCGAGCCGATGCCGCGCGAGCCCGATGTGCACATTGGCGACCGTGCGCGTGCGCAGCACGATGCGGCCGCTGTCGCCGACCGCCTGCAGCGCGTTGCGGGCGAGGTTGAGCAGGGCCTGCACCAGCTGGTTGCGGTCGAACCCACCCTCGGGGACGCTCGGGTCGTAGTCGCGCTCGAGCACGACGCCCTGCGGCGCCTCGGCCTGCAGCAGGCGGAAGACATGCTCGCAGATCTCGTGGATGTTGAGCGGCGTCTTCTGCGGCGTACGCGACGGGCCGAGCATGCCGTCGACCAGCGCGGTCAGGCGGTCGGCCTCGTTGATGATGACGCCCGTGTACTCGCGGAGCGCCGGATCGGGCAGCTGACGCTCGAGCAGCTGCGCGGCGCCGCGCACGCCGCCGAGCGGGTTCTTGATCTCGTGGGCGAGCTGCCGGGTCATCATGCGGCTGCCCTCGAGACGCGCACGCAGCTCGTTCTCACGGCTGATCCGCGCGCGGGGCGTCGCGTCGACGATCTCGAGCAGCAACCTCCGCGGGCCGCCGACATCCTCGAGGGGCGTGACCGTCGCATCGACGCTGCGGACGTCCCGCGGCGCGGCGACCGTGCGCAGCGCGATGTCGCCCTCCGCGAACACCTCGCCGCGCTCGCGCGCACGCTGCACCAACGCCTGCAGCGGCGCGGAGTCGACCAGCAGTTCGGCGAGCGCGCGGCCGCGCGCCTGGTTGAGCCCCGCACCGAGCAGGCCCTGCGCCGCCACGTTGGCGTGCAGCACGCGTCCCGTGGCGTCGAGCAGGACCACGCCCGTCGCCAGCGCATCCAGCAGATCCGAGGGATCGTGGAGCGCGGCGAAGGACGCGAACAGGCGTTCGACCGCCATGGCGGGGAGGCGGCGCCCGTCCGTCAGCAGCTGTAGTAGAGGTCGAGCTCGACCGGATGCGTGCTCATCCGGAAGCGCGTGACCTCCTGCAGCTTGAGGTTGATGTAGGCGTCGATCACGTCGTTGGTGAACACGCCGCCGCGGGTCAGGAACTCGCGGTCCTTGTCGAGGTGCTCGAGCGCCATGTCGAGCGAGTGGCACACCGTCGGGATGTGCTTCGCCTCCTCGGGCTCGAGGTCGTAGAGGTCCTTGTCCGCCGGGTCGCCCGGGTGGATCTTGTTCTGGATGCCGTCGAGGCCGGCCATCATCATCGCCGCGAACGCGAAGTACGGGTTCGCCGACGAATCCGGGAAGCGCACCTCGATGCGGCGCGCCTTGGGGTTCGCGACCCAGGGGATGCGGATCGAGGCGGAGCGGTTGCGCGCCGAGTAGGCGAGCATCACGGGCGCCTCGAAGCCCGGCACCAGGCGCTTGTAGCTGTTGGTGCCTGCGTTGGTGAAGGCGTTGAGCGCCTTGGCGTGCTTGATGATGCCGCCGATGTAGTAGAGCGCCGTCTCGGAGAGGCCGCCGTACTTGTCACCGGCGAAGAGCGCCTTGCCGTCCTTCTGCAGCGACTGGTGCACGTGCATGCCCGAGCCGTTGTCGCCGACCAGCGGCTTCGGCATGAAGGTCGCGGTCTTGCCGTAGCCGTGCGCGACGTTGTGCACGGCGTACTTGAGGATCTGCACCTCGTCGGCCTTCTTGACGAGGCCGCCGGCGCCGATGCCGATCTCGCACTGACCGCCGGTGGCGACCTCATGGTGATGCACCTCGACGACGAGGCCCAGCTCTTCGCAGGCCGCGCACATCGCGTTGCGGATGTCCTGGTAGGCGTCGACCGGCGGCACCGGGAAGTAGCCGCCCTTCACGCCCGGACGGTGTCCCTTGTTGCCCTCGGGATACTGCGTGTTGCTGTTCCAGGCGCCCTGCACCGAGTCGATCTCGTAGGACGCGCCGTGCATCTCGTTCTTCCAGCGCACGCTGTCGAAGATGAAGAACTCGTTCTCGGGACCGAACATCGCACCGTCGGCGATGCCGGTGCTCTTGAGGTAGGCCTCGGCGCGCTTGCCGAGCGAGCGCGGGTCGCGCTCGTAGCCCTGCATGGTGGCCGGCTCGATGATGTCGCAACGGATGTTGACCGTCGACTCTTCAAAGAAAGGATCGAGGACCGCGGTGCTCGCATCCGGCATCAGGATCATGTCCGACTCGTTGATGCCCTTCCAACCGGCGATCGAGGAGCCGTCGAACATCTTGCCGTCGCGGAACAAGCCCTCGTCCACCACCTTGGACGGGATCGTCACGTGCTGTTCCTTGCCGCGGGTGTCGGTGAAGCGCAGGTCGGCCCACTTCACTTCACGGTCCTTGATCATCTTGATCACGTCGTTGGCGCTGCTCATGTTGGCTCCGTCAGTCTGCCGGTTGAGAGATGGGCCAGTATGATGCATTTCCCGTGCCGTTGCACCGGAAAAAACGAAAAATCAGCAGGTTATGACTCGAACCGTCGGAAAATCGATCTATATTTGCACTAATTTAGTGCAATAAGGCCCTGTGAGCGCTTTTTCGGTGCTTCCTAAGGCGCAGGGGCGGGTGGCGCAGCCCGCTTCGAGACCACCTTCACCAGCGTCCAGCGCAGCGACGATCCGTCGGCCGGCGGGTTCGCCACCTTCTCCTCACGCACCCGCAGTTCGTAGTCGAACCCGGGTTCGTGGCTGAAACCCTCGATCTCGCTGTAGAAGTACTGCCACGGAAGGTCCGGCGACTCGCGCACCTGCAGGCACTCCATGGGCGCGACGCCGGTGCAGGGTTTGCGCTCGGACGCGATGAACAAGGTCTTCTCGACGCCGGCAGAGGCGGCTGCCTCGACGGGCGGAGCGGTATCGCGGCTGCAGGCCACGAACCCGACCAAGACGAGCGCCACAGCGGCGATGCGGATGTCCATGCGGTCTACGCTAGCAGAAATGCGGCGATGGGCGATGCGCTGTCCTAACATTGCCGCGCAGGAGGGGTCATGTCGCTGCGCAAACTGAAAGCCTGGGAGGCCGCGGGCCTGGTCGATGCCGCGACCGCCGCCCGCATCCGTGAGTGGGAGTCTTCCCACGCGAGTCCGCTCGCGATGCGCGCGGTGATCGGCATCGCGGTGCTCGCCATCGGTCTCGGCCTCATCTCGGTGGTCGCCGCCAACTGGGACGCGGTGCCCGGGACGGTGCGGCTCGGCATCCACTTCGCGTTGATGGTCGGCCTCGCCCTCTGGCTGTGGCGCAAGACGTCCGCGGATCCCGCCTCCGACTTCTGGGCCGACGCCGGTCTCTTCGTGCTCGGCATGCTCGGGCTCACGTTCTTCGGGCACATCGGGCAGGTCTATCAGACGGACTCGCCGCTGTGGCAGCCGCTCGCGCTGTGGCTCGCGCTGTCCGCGCCGGCGATCCTGTTGCGCGGCACGGGCTGGCCCACCGCCCTGCTGCTGATGGTGGTGATGATCATCGCCGCCTCGAGCTTCATGGCGTGGACGATCGGTCTGCAGCCTCGCTTGGGCGCCGTCGATGAGACGTTGCGCATCACGCTCGCGCTCGCCTCGCCGATCCCGCTCGCCGGCCTCGCCGCCTGGGCGCACGCGCGCAGCACGCGTCGGGCGTTCTGGCGCCGCATCGGCGAGCTCGCGCTCCTCTACGCCGTGATCGGCGCCGGTCTCTTCGCGATCGCGAGCGCCGACGGCCCATGGCGAGATGACGAACACGCGACACGCCTGCTGTGGTCGGTGCTGGTGATGACCGGCGTCACGCTCGCCACCGCGCTGCTGGTGCGATCCCTGCGTCGCGACCCTGAAGGGCGCATCGTCGCGGACCTCTGGCTCGCCCTCGCCGCCGTGCCGCTGCTCGCCTATGCGCTGTCAGGCAGCAGGATCGTCGCGGCGCTGCTCTTCATGGCGCTGTGGGCCGGCATCGCATACACCGCATTGCGGGCGGGCTGGCGCAACGCGTTCCAGGCCGCCGTCGGCATCATCGCCTTCCGGCTCGTCATCCTGAGCTTCGAACTCGGCGGCGATCTGCTGACGAGCGGCGCGGGCCTGATCGCGAGCGGTCTGTTGATCCTCGGCGTGGCATGGCTTGCGTTGCGGATATCGAAACGTTTCGCGCCGCCGGCCGGTCCGTCGACGGGGGTCGGGTCATGAGCGCTGGCCAGGATCGGCTCCTCGATCGGCTCCGCGCCGCCGTGCTCGCATTGCCGCTCATCGGTCTCGCTGCGGCGTGGGCGGTGTCGCATCAACGCGGCCAGCAGGGCGTCGTGTGGGAGGTGCCCGTGCAGGGCTACGACCCGCGCGACCTGCTGCGCGGGCACCACCTCGTCTTCCAGTACGACTGGCCGGGTCTCGACGATGAAGATGTGCCGGGACCGGGCGCCACGCTCTGCATCGAAGGCGATGCGCCGCGCATCGCCGCGACGCGCCTGAAGCGCGGCGACGACCAGCGCTGCGCCCATCCCGTGCGTGCCGCCCTCGGCGATACGCTGCTCGCCGGGCGGCTCTACATCCCGCAGGAGAAGGCGCGCGAGCTCGAGACGAAGCTCGCCGACCCTGCGCTGCGCGGCATCGTGCGCCTGCGCATACGCGAGGACGGGCGCTACACGCCGATCGACATCCGCTTCGAAGCGCAGCCGGCGGGACCGCAGACGGAGGAGGACGGCGATGGATGACCCCTTGCTCGGCGGCGGTCCGTTGCCGGGGCTGCGCAAGGCCTGGGACATCATCGGGCTGAGCGCCATGACCCTGACCGCAGCGGCGGTCGCGCTGGTGACCTTCTCCCTCGATCTGTCACCCGCGTGGGGCCTGCTCGCGTTCCTGCCGGCACCGCTGCTGCTCCGCCATTCGCGGCTGGCGTTCGCCCACCATCGATGGCAGCGGCATCCCGGCCGCGGCATGGTGGTGACGCGCGGCGCGTGGTGGCGGCGCGAGGTCTGGGTGCCGATCACGCGGCTGCAGCATCTCGATGTCGAGCGCGGCCCCATCGACCGACAGCTCGGCCTCGCGAAACTGCTGCTGCACACCGCCGGATCGCACGAGTTCCGCATCAGCATCAAGGGGCTGTCGCCCGAGACCGCGATCGCGCTGCGCGACTCGCTGCTCGAGGAGGTGCTCGCGCAGGCGGGGAACCGGACGCCGCAAGGATGACCACGCCCGGAACCGGCATGCCGCAGCTGACGGGGCGGCTGCATCCCCTGTCGTGGGTGCTCGTGCTGCCGAAGGCGTTCGGCGAGATCCTGTCGGCCGCGATCCCCATGATCCTGGTGCCGTTGTTCTCGGGCGGATCGCTCGAGCGGAAGCTGGTCATCATCGGTGTCGTCGCGGCGGCGCTGGGCGTTCTGTTCCTGCTGATCGTCGCCTACTACGCGGTGGTCAAGCGCAACTTCCGCTACGAGCTGCACGATGACGAGCTCGTCATCCGGGAAGGCGTGTTCACGAAGAAGGTACGGCATGTGCCCTTCACGCGCATCCAGGCGATCAACGCGCGGCGCGGCCTGCTGCACCGCCTGTTCGGGCTCACGGAACTCGTCCTCGAATCCGCATCGGGCGGCGCCCCCGAGGCGCGGCTGCAGGCCTTGGACGAGGAGACCTCGGCGCAGCTCTCCGCGCTGCTGCGCCGCAAGATCGGCGAGGCCGCCGCGGCGCCCGCGATGGCGACGACCTCCTCGGCGGGGTCAGCGGACGCTGCGGACAACCGCACATCGCTGCGGTTGCCGGTCCCGGAGCTGCTGCTGCACGGGTTCGTCTCGAACCGCGGTTGGTTCGTGCTGCTGCTGCTGTTCGGCTACGCCTCCCAGAGCACCGAGCTGCTGAAGCGGCTGCCCCTGCCTGCCGGGCTGGAGGACGCGCTCAAGGACGGGGTCGAGCAGGGCTCGGCGATCGACCCGGGCCTGTTGATCGGCGCACTGCTGCTGCTGTTCGTCGCGTTCAGCCTGGTGCTGCGTCTGCTGTCGATGGCCTACTCCGTCGTCACGCTGCACGGGTTCACGCTGACCCGCAGCGGCGAGATGCTGCGCGCGCAGCACGGCCTGCTCACCCGCATACAGGTCGCCACGCGCATCCCGCAGCTGCAACGGCTCACGCTGCAGCAGACATGGCTGCACCGCCTCGTCGACCGTTGTCGCATCGATGTCGTGAGCGTCGGCGGCGAACTGGTCGGCGATCCCGACGGCGGCAAAGCGCTGCGCTTCGATTGCCTCGCACCCATCACCACGCCCGAGGAGGCCGCGGTGCTGCTGCGCGGATGCGTTCCGGGACTCGACCTCGATGCCGTCGGTTGGCAGCCGCTGCATCCGGTCGCCGGGCTGCGACGCTGGATGCTCTCGGCGAGCGTGATGACGCCGATCGCCGCCGCGCTGGCGGCGCTGGCGTGGGCGCTGTGGGATGCGCCGCAGGTGGCGCTCGCGTGGATCGTGGGCGCGTGGCTCGTGGCGCTCGCCCTCGCCGCTTGGCATGCACGGGCATGGGCCGCGAGCGCGGCCTATGGCACCGCTTCGGGCCTCGTGGTGTGGCGCAGCGGCGTGCTGTCGAAGACCACCGTCCTCGTCTTCGAGGAGCGCACACAATGCACGGTGATCGCGGCATCGCCCCGCGACCGCCGCGACGACACGCGCAGCCTGCGCATCGACATCCAAAGTTCCATCTTCGACTGGGGCATGCGCATCCCTTATCTGGCGCGCATGGATGCCGAAGCGCTCAACCTGCGGTTCTGGCGGCCGTAGTACGCTCCCGATCGCGCGCCACGGCCGCCGGATCCCCGCGACGGACCCTCAGCGTCCCTCCCGCTGACGAGCCGGCGCCTGACGATCACCGCGCGGCGCGGTCCGGTCCGCCCCCGGGCGCTGTTGCGGCATCGGGCGTTCCATGGCCGGACGCTGCTGCGGCATCGGACGCTCCACGGCCGGACGCTGCTGCGGCATCGGACGTTCCACGGTCGGGCGCTGTTGCGGCATCGGGCGTTCCATGGCCGGACGCTGCTGCGGCATCGGACGCTCCACGGCCGGACGCTGCTGCGGCACCGGACGCTCCACGGCCGGACGCTGCTGCGGCATCGGACGCTCGATGGCCGGACGCTGCTGCGGCATCGGCCGCTGCTCCGGACGCGCAGCAGGTCGCTGCGCACCCGTCGGACGCTGCTGCGGCGTCGGCCGCTGCTGCCCCGACGCCGGCAGCTTGTCGCGCACGTCACGATCGCTGATCTTCGGGACGTTCTGCGGCACCTTGCCGCCGACGGCGGCGG
>JBBAPM010000016.1:0-54814 GCA_040400835.1 Steroidobacteraceae bacterium | reverse complement strand
CGAACTGCGGCAGCAGTCCATGGCGGTGTTGCCGACGCCGATGATCAGCACGTTGTCGCCGACGGTCTTGATGTGCTCGAAGGCGATGGACTCGAGCCAGGTGATGCCGATGTGGATGTTGGCGCCGCCCTCCTGCCGGCCGGGCAGGTTCAATTCTTTGCCCTTGGGCGCGCCGGAGCCGACGAAAACGGCGTCGAAGCCGCCCTCCTCGAGGAGCTTGCGCATGGACTCGATGCGGTGACCGAGCTTGAGGTCGACCCCCATGTCGACGATGGCGGCGATCTCCTCGTCGATCACCGACCCCGGCAGGCGGAAGGACGGGATGTTGGTGCGCATCAGGCCGCCGGCGACGGCGAACTGCTCGAAGATCGTGACCTCGTAGCCGAGCGGCATCAGGTCGTTGGCGACCGTGAGCGAGGCGCAGCCCGCGCCGATGCAGGCGATGCGCTTGCCGTTCTTCTGCGCCGGGATGGCGGGCAGGCGGTCGCGGAACTCGTCCTTGTGGTCGGCGGCGACGCGCTTGAGGCGGCAGATGGCGACCGGCTTCTCCTCGACCCTGCCCCGGCGGCAGGCCGGCTCGCAGGGCCGGTCGCAGACCCGCCCGAGGATGCCCGGGAAGACGTTGGAGCGTCGGTTGACGAGGTAGGCGTCGGTGAAGCGCCCTTGGGCGATGAGCCGGATGTACTCCGGCACGTCCGTGTGGGCGGGACACGCCCACTGGCAATCCACGACTTTATGGAAATAGTCGGGATGCGAGGTATCCGTCGCAGCCATCAAACCCCCGTCTGACGTCAACCACCCGTCCGCCGAGTATCCGAGAGCCGCCCGCAATTGTCACCGTGGACAAGCCCTGTACGGACGCTAGGATGACCCTCCATGGACGAAAGACCCTCTCACGACCGCCTGGAAGCCCCCGTCCCCACCGAACTGCGGCTGCGCCGGCAGTCCCGGTTGCTCGAGGTCGCCTTCGGGCCGGAGGAGCGCTACGCCCTGCCCTTCGAGTTCCTGCGGGTGCACTCGCCCTCGGCCGAGGTGAAGGGCCACGGTCCCGGGCAGGAGACGCTGGTGCTCGGCAAGCAGTCGGTCGGGATCCGGGAGGTCGAACCGGTGGGCCAGTACGCCGTGCGGCTGGTGTTCGACGACGGCCACGACACCGGCCTCTACACCTGGAAGTACCTGCGGGAGCTCGGCCGCGAGCAGCCGGTGCTCTGGCGGCGCTATCTCGAGAAGGTGGCCGCGGCATCGGCCTGAACGCCCGGGGCCTGAACGCCCGGGCCTGAACGCCCGGGCCTGAACGCCCGGGCCTGAAAGATCCGGGCATAAAAAAAGGCCGAGCATCCTGCCCGGCCTCCAGTTCCTTCTTGTAATTATCCAACCCCCGTTCGGCCGGCCCGTTCCGGGCCGGTGACGTTGCGCCAAGTGTCATCCATCGCAAGCGCGGATGTAAAGGGGGGGTGGCGCATACGGGGCGCCGGGCCATGGGGCCAACGGCTACAATCCGCCCCATGAGCGCGCCGCAGGACAGCAAGACCACCCACTTCGGCTTCGAGGAAGTCCGTTGGGAGGACAAGGCAAGGCGCGTGCGCGGCGTTTTCGACTCGGTCGCACCCAGATACGACCTCATGAACGACCTGATGTCGGGCGGTATGCACCGGCTCTGGAAGCAGTTCACGCTGTCGCAGACGCATCTGCGCCCCGGCCAGCGCGCGCTCGACGTGGCCGGCGGCACCGGCGATCTCGCGCGCGGCATGGCGGCGCAGGTCGGCGAGCAGGGCCTCGTGGTGCTCTCGGACATCAACGGCGCGATGCTCGCGCACGGCCGCAATCGGCTGATCGACGCCGGCCTGCTGCGCGGCGTGTGTTATGTCCAAGCCAACGCCGAGCGCCTGCCCTTCCCCGACTCCAGCTTCGACTGCGTCACCATCGGCTTCGGGCTGCGCAACGTCACCGACAAGGCCGCCGCGCTCGCCTCGATGCGCCGCGTGCTCCGTCCGGGCGGCCAGCTGCTGGTGCTCGAGTTCTCGCAGCCCGTGGCGCCCGGCCTCAAGCCGCTCTACGACGCCTATTCGTTCCGCGTCCTGCCCGTGCTCGGCAAGGTCGTCGCGCAGGACGAGGACAGCTACCGCTACCTCGCGGAGTCCATCCGCAAGCACCCCGACCAGGAGACCCTGCTCGGCATGATGCGCGATGCGGGGCTCGAGGACTGCCGCTACCACAACCTCGCCGGGGGCATCGTGGCGCTGCACCGCGGCTACCGTTACTGACCGACGCCGCTTCCGTGCTCACTTCGCTCGTGGAGAACATGCTCAACCGCAACCTCGGCGCGTCGCCGCGGGCGCGTGAGCTGTGCGCGGCCCTGCGGGGACGGCGCCTGCAGGTGCGCGTGGACGATCTCGGACTGCGCATCGGCTTCGAGTCCTTGGGCGATTCGCTGCGGCTCTCGCGCGACCCCGAGGGCGAGTTCGAGGCCGAGATCTCGGGCAGCCCCCTCAACCTCATCGCGCTGGCCGGCAAGTCCCCCGAGCGGCTGCTGCAGTCGGGGGCGGTGCAGGTGCGCGGCGACGCCGAGCTGCTGCAGCGCTACCGCGAGCTCGGCCTGCTGCTGCGCCCCGACCTCGAGGAGGAGCTCTCGCGTGTGGTGGGCGATGCGCCCGCGCACCAGTTCGCGCGCTTCGCGCGCGGCGCCGCCGCCTTCGGCCGCCGCAGCACCGATACCGCCGTGCGCAACGTCGCCGAATACTTCGCGCACGAAAGCGGCGATCTCGTGCCCCGCGCCGAGGCCGAGGTGTTCCTCGAAGGCGTCGACCGGCTGCGCGAGGACGTCGACCGCGCCGCCGCGCGCGTCGACGCGCTGCTCGCGCGCCTGGAGGCGAAGCCGTGAAGCTCCGCGTGCTCGCCCGCCTGATCCAGATCCAGCGCGTGCTGGTGCGCCACGGGCTCGACGAGTTCGTGCGCGAGACGCACCTCTACCGGCCGCTGCGCTTCGTGTTCCTCGCCTCGCCCTGGACCTGGTTCGAGCGCCGCAAGGGCGCCTCGCGAGGCGAACGCCTGCGGCTCGCCCTCGAGGAGCTCGGCCCGATCTTCATCAAGTTCGGTCAGGCGCTCTCGACCCGCCGCGACCTGCTGCCGCCCGACATCGCGGTCGAGCTCGCCAAGCTCCAGGACCGCGTGCCGCCGTTCGACGGCGCCGTAGCGAAGGCGATCGTCGAGCGTGCGCTCGGCAAGCCGGTGACGGAGGCCTTCGCGAGCTTCGAGGAGAAGCCGCTCGCCGCGGCCTCCATCGCGCAGGTGCACGTCGCGACGCTCCGGACGACGGCCTCGGCGTCCGGCCAGCCCGGCGCCGACGTCATCGTCAAGGTGCTGCGCCCCGGCATGCGCGACATCATCACGCGCGACCTCGAGGTGATGCACGAGCTCGCCCGCCTCGCCAAGCGCAACTCCGCCGAGGCGCGCCGCCTGCGCGTCGACGAGATCGTCGACGAATACGAGAAGACCATCCTCGACGAGCTCGACCTGATGCGCGAGGCCGCCAACGCCTCGCAGCTGCGGCGCAACTTCGAAGGGTCCGACCTGCTGCACGTCCCCGCGGTGCACTGGGACCTCTGCCGCGTGGACATGATGGTGATGGAGCGCATCCACGGCGTGACCATCAGCGACATGGATACCCTGCGCGCCAAGGGCACGAACATCCCGATGCTCGCCACGAACGGCGTGAAGATCTTCTTCACGCAGGTGTTCCGCCACAACTTCTTCCACGCCGACATGCACCCCGGCAACATCTTCGTGCTGATCGACGACCCCGCGAACCCCCGGTACGCCGCGGTCGACTTCGGCATCGTCGGTACGCTCGACATCCGCGACCAGCACTACCTCGCCGAGAACTTCCTCGCCGTGTTCGACCGCGACTACCGACGCGTGGCGGAGCTCCATGTGCAATCGGGCTGGGTGCCGCCCGACACCCGCGTCGACGAGATGGAGTCCGCGATCCGCACCGTGCTCGAGCCGATCTTCGACCGGCCGCTGAAGGACATCTCCTTCGGCACCATCCTGCTGCGCCTCTTCGACATCTCGCGCCGCTTCGACATGCGCATCCAGCCGCAGCTGATCCTGCTGCAGAAGACGCTGCTGAACATCGAAGGCCTCGGCCGCGACCTCCATCCCGAACTCGACATCTGGCAGACCGCGGCGCCCATCCTGCGCGAGTGGATGTCGGACCGCATCAGCCCGCGTGCGCAGCTCAAGCACTTCCAGCGGAACCTGCCCGACATGCTGACCGCGATGCACGCGCTGCCGTCGCTGGTGAAGGTGGCGGTGCAGCAGGCGCAGGATGGCAAGCTCGCGTTCGGCGTGCGCTCGGAGGAGCTCGCGGCGCTGCGCGAGGAGATGCACCGCTCGGAGCGGCGCCGCAACGGCACCCTGGTCGGCGTCGCGCTGGGTCTCGGTTCGCTGCTGTGGCTCGGCTTCGAGATGGAGCCGCGCATCATCGGCACCGTGCTGTTCGTCGGCGCCGGGCTGATGCTGTGGCGGGTCAGGCGCGCGGGTCGTTCCAGTAGCGCTGCATCTCGATGAAGGTGAAGCTCGCCGACCAGGTGATCAGCACGAAGCCGAGCAGCGCCTGCGGGCCGACCATGATGCGGATCGCGCCGTGCGGCACGATGTCGCCGAGCCCGAGCGTCGAGAACACCACCGCCGAGAAGTAGCCGGCGTCCACCAAGCCCGGTGCGACGATGCCCTGCAGCGTGCCGTACTGCGGATCCTGCAGCAGCGCGAGATAACCGAGCGCGAACAGGAAGATCTCCGCGCTGTGCAGCGCGAGGATGGCGAAGATCAGCAGCAACACCCGCTGCCGCCGCGGACCGCGCAACTGCGGCAGCCGAGCATGCAGCCACGACAGCGCCTCGTAGTGCAGCACGACGCACGATGAGGCGATGGCGAGCGTCAGCAGCGACACCGCGACGGTCGGCCAGGTGAATAGCCCTGTCTCCACGCCGTCAGCGCCTCATCCGGGCCGCAGGGCCTTGAGCCACGCGGTCGGATCCTCGCCGCGCTCGAGCACCTCGACCAGCGCCGAACCGACCACCACGCCCTCGACCGTGCCGCGCAGGCGTGCGACCTGCGCCGCGGAGCGGATGCCGAAGCCCGCGCAGACCGGCACCGGCGAGGCCGCACGCACCCGCACCAGATACTCGAGCACGCTGTCGGGCACCTCGACGGACTTGCCGGTGGTCCCCGTCATGGTGACGGCGTAGACGAAGCCCTCGCTCGCGGCACAGACCTGCGCGAGACGCGCGGGCGTGGTCACGGGCGTCACCATCTGCACCAGCGCGACGCCCGCCTTCTGCAGCGCGGCACGCAGGTCATCGCCCTCGTCGAACGGCAGGTCGGGGACGATGAAGCCGCAGACGCCTGCGGCGGCCGCATCGGCCGCGAGCTTCTCGTAGCCGTACTGCAGCAGCGGGTTGAGGTAGCTCATCAGCACGAGCGGCGCCGCCGGGCGCTGCATCGCGCCGAGCTCCGCGAGGATCCACCGCAGGCTCACGCCCTGCTGGAGGGCGCCCTGGCTGGAGCGCTGGATGGTCATGCCGTCGGCCATCGGGTCGGTGAACGGCACGCCGATCTCCACCACATCGGCGCCGGCCGCCACGGCGAGCAGATGCTCGCGGAACTTGGGCGCGCTCGGGAACCCCGCCGTCATGAACGCGACGAGGGCCGGTCCGCCGCGCGCGGCAGCGGTGCGGATGGCGGCGGACAGACGGTCGTGCGGCTTCACGAGGCGGCTCCCGGCGTCTGCGCGGGCGCGGGCGCGGGCGCGAGAAGCGTGCGCTGCAGCGTCGGCATGTCCTTGTCGCCGCGGCCCGACATGCAGAGCAAGGCCTGCTTGCCCGGATTCCGCGCCGACCAGCGCTTGGCGCCGTGCAGCGCGTGCGCGGTCTCGAGCGCCGGCAGGATGCCCTCGAGGCGCGCGCATTCCTGCAGCGCGGCGAGCGCCTCCTCGTCGGTGGCGGACTCGTACTGCACACGGCCCGCGGCGAGCAGCAGCGCATGCTCGGGGCCGACGCCCGGATAATCGAGGCCCGCGGAGATCGAGTCGGTCTCGTAGATCTGGCCGTTCTCGTCCTGCAGCAGCAAGGAATAGCAGCCCTGCAGCACGCCCGGCCAGCCGTACGACAGGCTCGCGGCGTTCTGTCCGAGCCCGCTGCCGCGGCCGCCGGCCTCGATGCCGATGATCGCGACCTCGCGGTCCGGCACGAAGGCGTGGAACATGCCGATGGCGTTCGAGCCGCCGCCCACGCAGGCGAAGACGGCATCGGGCAGACGTCCCTGGCGCTTCAAGTACTGTGCGCGGGCCTCGCGGCCGATGATGGCCTGCAGCTCGCGCACCAGGTACGGATAGGGATGCGGGCCCACCGCCGAACCGAGCAGATAGAAGGTGCCGTTCGGGTCGGAGACCCAATCGCGCAACGCCTCGTCGATCGCGGCGCGCAGCGTCTGGTCACCGCCCGTCACCGGCACCACCTCCGCGCCCATCAGGCGCATGCGGCCGACGTTCGGCGCCTGGCGTTCCATGTCGATCGCGCCCATGTAGACCGTGCAGGGCAGACCGAGGCGCGCGCAGGCCGCGGCGCTCGCCACGCCGTGCTGGCCGGCGCCCGTCTCGGCGACGATGCGCTTCGCGCCGAGACGCTGGGCGAGCAGCGCCTGCCCGAGCGCGTTGTTGATCTTGTGCGCGCCGGTGTGCGCGAGATCCTCGCGCTTGAACCAGATGTCGGCGCCCCAGGCCGCCGAGAGCCGCGGCGCGTGCGACAGCGCCGTCGGCCGGCCGACCCAGGAGTCGAGCTGCTCGGAGAGTTCGCGCTGGAAGTCCTCGCGCGGCAGGTGCTCGCGCATGCCAGCCTCGAGGCGTTCCAGCGCCGGGATCAGCGTCTCGGGCACATAGCGGCCGCCATAAGGACCGAAGCGGCCGCGCGCGTCGGGGAACTGGCCGGAGACCTCGGCGTCGAGCAACCGGTGCTGCTCGGCCGGGGTGAACTTGACGTTTGCGTTCATGGAATGAGGCTCATTTTGAGGCTGATTTTCAGACGTTCTGCATGACGGCGGCCCGAGCGGCCGCGATGAAGCTCGATATCTTTGCAGGCGACTTGAGGCCGGGCGACGACTCGACGCCGCTCGACACATCGACGCCCCACGGACGCACCGTGCGGATCGCCTCGCCGACGTTGTCGGGGCTCAGGCCGCCGGCGAGCAGCACGTCGGTCCACCGCGCCACCGCATGGGCGCGCGTCCAGTCGGCGGTGCGCCCGGCACCGCTCACCGCACCTTCATAGAGTACCCGCGCCGGCGGCGGAACGGGCAGCATCCCGCCCTCACGCAGCACGGGCAGCAGGCGCGCGCGGGCGCGGGGCGAGAGCGTCTCGGCGTCGGCAAGATCGGTCTGCAGCAGGTCGGGGGCGAAGACATCGAGGATCCCCTCGACCTCGTCGGCCGTCGGGTGCAAGGTGACGGCGACGCAGAGCGCCCGGCCGCGGGCGGGCGCCGCCAGCGCCGCAGCCGCCGCAGGCGTGACGCGCCGCACCGAAGGCGCGAACACGAAGCCGATGGCGTCCGCGCCGGCGTCGAGCGCCGCCGCGACGCCTTCCGGCGTGGTCAGGCCGCAGATCTTGACGAACATCAGCCGCGCCCCGCGGGACGGGCATCGGGATCCGCGGAGGTCCTGGCCCGACGGGGTCGATGACCGAGCGCGTCGCGCGCCGCAGCGAGCATCGCACCCGCGAGGTCGCGCGGTGCGCCACCGGTCATGAGCGCGCTGCCCACCAACGCGAGGTCGTAGCCGCAGGCGGCGAGCCGCGCCGCATCGGCCGGCGTCGCGAGCCCGCTCTCGGCGACCCGCGGGATCCAGGTCGGCAGACGGTCCGCCATCGCTTCGAGACGTCCCGGCACCACCTGCAAGCTGACGAGGTCGCGGCAATTGACGCCGAGCAGCAGCGGGTCGCCCGCGGCACCGGCCGCGGCCCGCCGCGGCTCCAGCATCGACACCGCCGCTTCGACATCGGCGTCGTCGAAGGCCTCGAGCAGCACGAAGAGCCCCTGCTCGAGCGCCGTGTCGAGCAGCCGCTCCAGCGTCGCACGCGGCAGCATGCGCAGGATCAGCAGCACGCCGCCGGCGCCCGCCGCGCGGGCCTCGAGCACCTGATAAGGGTCGACGAGGAAATCTTTGCGCATCGCAGGCACACCGGAGGGCGCGAGCGCGCTCGCCGCCCGCTCGAGGTGCGCGAGCGCGCCATCGAAGCGGGAAGGCTCCGTGAGCACCGATACGGCCGCCGCACCCGCCTCGGCGTACAGGCACGCGCGCGCGGACGGGTCCTCCTCGCTCGCCGACCGCAAGGCGCCGACGGCCGGCGAACGCAGCTTCATCTCGGCGATGAGGTCGAAGCCGGCCGACGAAAGCTTCAGACGCGGTGCGACCGGCAGATCGCCGATGCGGGCCCGCAGTTCGGTCTCCGGCAGGGCAGCCCTCGCCGCGTCGGCGCGGACGCGGCTCGAGGCCGCCATCCCGGCGAGGAAATCGCCCGCGCTCATGCGCCGCGTACCGTCGCACCGAAGGCCGCGAGACCGTGCAGCACAGCGGCCGCACGTCCGTCATCGATCGCCGCGCTCGCCTGTACGACACCATCCGCGGGGGTCTTCACGACACCGGCCACCTCGAGCGCGAGCGCCGCCCCCATGCAGAGCGCATCGCGATGCGGCCCGCGGTCGCGGCCCTCGAGCACGGCACGCAGCGACGCGGCGTTCGCCGCCGCATCACCGCCAGCAAGATCCTGCGGTGTGCAGGTCGCAAGCCCATGGTCGGCGGGCGTGCGGATGCTGCGGTGGACCGCGCCCGTACCGCCCTGCACCTCGAACAGCGTGAACGGCCCGATGGGCGTCGGCTCATCCCAGCCGCCCGCGCCGTGAACGACGAAGGCGCGGCGCACACCGGGCAGACCTGCGAGCGCCTCGGCCATGAGCTTCGCCATGGGCTCGCTGTAGGCGCCGACCAGCATGTAGGGCGGCGCGGCAGGGTTGGTGAGCGGACCCAGGACATTGAACAGCGTGCGCACGCCGAGCGCCTGACGCACCGGGCCGATCGCCTTCATCGCCGGATGGTAGTGCGGCGCGAACAGGAACGTGAATCCGGTCGCCGCGAGGCACGCCCCGGCGCGGGTCTCATCGAGGGGCAACGGCAGCCCCAACTGCTCGAGCACGTCGGCGCTGCCCGAGCGGCTGGAGATGGAACGGTTGCCGTGCTTGATGACGGGGATCCCGCAGGCCGCGACCAGCAGCGATGTGCCGGTCGAGATGTTGACGCTGCCCGAAGCGTCGCCGCCCGTGCCGACGATGTCGATGGCGCGGGCCTGCAGCGCCGGGTCCACCACCGGACGCCGCGCGAGTTCACGCATCGCGCGAGCGAACCCGCGCAGTTCGCCGGCGACGACACCCTTGCTGCGCAGCGCCGCGAGCAACGCGCCCGCGAGCGCAGGCGGGAAAGCGGGATCGGTGAGCGCCCGCAGCGTGTCGGCGGCTTCGGTCTCGGTGAGATCGCCGCGCTCGAGCACGCGCTCCAAGAGCGGCCGCAGCGACTGCGGATCAGCCATGGCGGCGCCCTCCGCGCTGACGCAGGAAATTCGCCATCAGCGCCGGTCCTTCCGGCGTCAGCACGCTCTCGGGATGGAACTGCACGCCCTCGACCATGAGGTCACGGTGCCGCAGACCCATGATCTCGCCTTCGGCGGTGCGCGCCGTGACGATGAGTTCCGGCGGGAGCGACTCCGGCTGCGCGATCAAGGAATGATACCGACCGACCTCACAGGGGTTGGACAGGCCCGCAAAAAGCCCCTGCCCGTCGTGCGTGACCATCGAGGTCTTGCCGTGCATCAGACGACCCGCACGCACCACCTTGCCACCGAAGACCTCGGTGAGGGACTGGTGGCCGAGACAGACGCCGAACACCGGCACTCGGCCGGCGAAGGCGCGGATCATGTCCATCGAGGTCCCGGCGTCGTAGGGCGTGCCCGGCCCCGGCGAGATGCAGACATGGGTCGGTGCGAGCGCGACGGCCTGCTCGACGCTCAAGGCATCGTTGCGGTGCACCTCGACCTCGGCACCCTGCATGAGGAAGGCCTGCACGAGGTTGTAGGTGAAAGAATCGTAGTTGTCGATGAGCAGCAACCGCACGCCGCGGCCCGCGTCACCCATCGGCGTGCCCGCTGCACCCGCCGCTGCTGCACCGCCGCTCATGCGCCTTCTCCTGCCATCTGCAGCGCCCGCGCGGCCGAGCCGCTCTTGGCGAGCACCTCTTCGTATTCGCTCTGCGGCACGCTGTCGGCGACGATGCCCGCACCGGCCTGATAGCTGTACTCGTCGCCGCGGAACACGAGCGTGCGGATGGTGATCGCCTGGTCCATGTCGCCCTGCGCACCGAAATAGCCGACCGTGCCGCCGTAGAGCCCGCGGCGCACGGGCTCGAGCTCGTCGATGATCTCCATCGCGCGCACCTTCGGCGCGCCGACCAGCGTGCCCGCCGGGAAGGCCGCGGCGAAAAGATCGAAGGCATCGCGGCCCGGCGCGAGACGGCCGCGCACACCGCTCACGATGTGCATCACATGGCTGTAGCGCTCGATGGAGCGGTAGGGCGCGACATGCACGCTGCCCGCCTCGGCGACGCGCCCGAGGTCGTTGCGCGCGAGGTCGACGAGCATCACATGCTCGGCGTTCTCTTTGGCGTCGGCGAGGAGCTCCTGCTCGCGACGACGGTCTTCCGCATCGTCGGCGGCGCGCGGCCGGGTGCCCGCGATCGGGCGCAGCTGCGCGGTGCCCTGCTGCAGCTTCACCAACGCCTCGGGCGAGGAGCCGACCACGGTCACGTCGTCGAGCTCGCAGTAGTACATGTAGGGCGAGGGGTTGATGAGGCGCAGCGCACGATAGGCCTCGAAGGGGTCGATGTCGTGCCGGCCGCCGAAGCGCACCGAGAGCACGAGCTGATAGACGTCGCCCGCGGCGATGTGTTCTTTGGTGCGCGCCACGCCGGCCAGGAACTCGGCCTGCGACATCGAGGCCACGGCGGGCGCGAAGCCGCCGCGCGCGCGCGGTCCCGGCACCGCACCGCGCAGCGCCGCGATCACCTCGCGCCGCAACGACAAGCGCTCCGCTTCGCTGCCGGCGTGCAGCAGCGCGATGCCGCGCGTCAGGTGGTCGAACACGAGGAGCGAGGCCGGCGCGACATAGTGCATGTCGGGCATGGCGAGAGGATCGGGCGCACGCGCAGGCAGACGCTCGAAGTAGCGGACGATGTCGTAGGACGAATAGCCGACGAGACCGCCCGCGAGCGGAAAATCGGGACCTGCACCGGGGGCTGTGGGCCGCGGTGCCCGCGCCAGCGCGGCGCGCCAGTGCGCGAGCAGCGCCGCCTGGTCGGCGGGGACCGGCAGACGCTCGCCGCCCGACCAGAGGCCAGCGGCATCGAGCCTCAGGCTCGAGGAGACATCACCGAATCCGATGAAGGAATAGCGTCCGACCCGCTCCCCGCCCTCCACGCTTTCGAGCAGGAAGGCCGGGCGCAGCGCGCGCAGCTTCAGGTACGCCGAGACCGGCGTGTCCAGATCGCCTGAGATGTCGAATGGTGGCTTCATGAACGCAAAAACCCATCCCGGAAGTTATCCGGAGATGGGTTCGGGTGGCTCTATCCTCGTGTCTGGGATTCGAACAGCGGCGCCCGCGCCCTCTCCGTCAGGAGGGACGCCACCACCACCAGCGGCCGAGGCCGAGGTGCGAGGTCTGGGTACGCTGCGTGTTCATCGGGGTCGAGTATCCCTTTCCGGGAGAAGGGGAGTCAAGGGAGGGCGAGAGGCGGCGGGCGCCGCCGCGTCGCCGTCGAGGGAACGCCTCAGCCGCCCCCGGCCGCGCCGTCGGCCGCCGCAGCGAGCCGTGCGTCCAGCGTGATCAACGCCGCACCCTGTCGCAGCGCGACCTGCAGGTACGCGGCGTCGTAGACGCTCAGCGCCCAACGGTGAGCGAGCTGCGGCAGCGTCCCCCAGTCCGGCTCGAACAGCCTGATCCGGACCCGCGACAGGGACCGGTGACAGTCGAGGACGCGCTGCGCCTCGGCGGGGCGACGCAGCATCTTAGTACGACAGACGTTCGCCATCTCGTAGGGCAGCAAGGTGGGCGCGATCAACTCGGCCTCACAGCCGGCCAGCACGGCCGGCGCCTCCGGCTCGTCGTAGAGCACCGCCGCCAATGCCGAGGCGTCGATCACCGTCGGCATGGCCTCAACTCCGGGAACGCGTCTCACGCGCGTCGCGATCGCGACGCACGATCTCAGCGGACTCCCCCGCAGGCGCGGGCGACGGCGACCCGGCCATGATGCGCCGCGAACGCTCCCACGCCGCGGCGAGCGTGAGACGCCCCTCTGGTGCGGTGCTCCGCTGCTTCACCGCCACCGGCTTCGCGACCTTGAACGGCGCAGCCGGCTCCCGTACCGCAAGCAGCGGCTCGGCGGCAGCGGCCTCGAGCAGACGCAGCAGTTCACCCTGCAAGGAGCGGCGGTGTGCGGCGGCGCGCCGACGCAGCTCGCGCGCCAAGGCGACGGGGACTTTCTTGATGGTGAGCGTGACCGTCATGGAACCATTATGGTTCCGTTATGGATGTCGGTCAACGGATCGATTGCCGGATATGGCTGTTGGAACGCCCTGCGGTGGAACATGCAGTGGTGATCACTCATCGCCTGCAGCACGCGCAGCGGAATCACCCCATCGCCCAGCGGATCAGTCCGTGGATGGAGAGGCCGACCACCACGAGCCCCACGGCGATGATGGCCGTTCGGGGAGCGACATGCTTCGCCACCCAGGCGCCGAGCGGCGCGGCGATCACACCGCCGCCGAGCAGCGCGATCACGAGGTCCCAGCGCTGCCAGTCGAAGGTGAACAGGAACGTGATCGAGATGGTGAGCGTGACGAAGAATTCGGCGGCGTTGGTCGTCCCGATCGCGTAGCGCGGCGGCACGCCGCGGGCGATCAACGTCGGCGTGGTGACGGTGCCCCAGCCGCCGCCGCCGATGGCGTCGAGGAAGCCCGCGATGCCGCCCAAGGCGTGGCTCGGCGCGCGGGCGAGACCCGGCTCGTCGCGCCGGAACGCGCGACGCAGCAGCAGGATGCCGGTCAGCAGCAGCCAGCCCCACACGAAGGGCCGCAGCACCGAGCCGTCGAGGCTGGTCAGGAGGTACGCGCCGAGCGCGCCACCGACCATGCCGGGCAGCACCAGCCGGAAGAAGATCTTGCGGTCGAGGTTGCGGAACCAGGCGTGCGACAGCCCCGACGCGCCGGTGGTGACCACCTCGGCCGCATGCACCGTAGCGCTGACGAAGGCCGGCGGATGACCCATGGTGGCGAGGAAGGCGCTGGCCGAGACCCCATAGGCCATGCCCAGCGCACCGTCGATGAGCTGCGCCAGGAAGCCGACCAGTACCAGCGGCCAGAACTCGGGGGACAGACCGTCCATCCGCCCATGTTACCCCGCGACGAGGAGCCGCCGCCTTCGTACAATCGGCGTCCCGGATTCCATCCACCGGCAGGGACCGTGCCATGGCCGTCGACTACGAAAAACTGGGCGTCTTCTATCTGGGCAAGGAGTTCGATCCGGCCGCGAACGCGCTCAAGGACGATCTCGTCCTCTACGACGCCAAAGACCTGACCACGCACGCGGTCTGCGTCGGCATGACGGGCAGCGGCAAGACGGGCCTTTGCCTCTCGCTCCTCGAGGAGGCCGCCATCGATGGCGTGCCCGCGATCTGCATCGACCCCAAGGGCGATCTCGGCAACCTGATGCTCGCCTTCCCCGGACTGCAGCCCGCGGACTTCCAGCCTTGGGTCGACCCCGCGGACGCCACCCGCAAAGGTCTCAGCGTCGAGGACCTCGCCGCCAAGACCGCCGACACCTGGCGCAAGGGTCTCGCGGAGTGGCAGCAGGAGCCGGACCGCATCGCGCGCTTCCGCGACGCCGTGGACATCAACATCTACACACCCGGCGCAGAGACCGGGTTGCCGCTCTCGGTGCTGCGCTCGTTCGCGCCGCCGCCCGCGGAACTTTTGGCCGACTCGGCCGCGCTGCGCGACCGCGTGGGCGCAGTGGTGTCCGGCTTGCTGTCGCTGCTCGGCCGCGACGCCGACCCGATCCAGAGCCGCGACCACATCCTGCTCGCCAACATATTGGAGACCGCGTGGCGCTCTGGTCAGAGCCTCGACATGGCAGGTCTCATCAACGCGGTGCAGAAGCCGCCCTTCGACAAAGTGGGCGCCTTCGACCTCGACACCTTCTTCCCGCCGAAGGACCGCCTCGGCCTCGCGATGGCGATCAACAACCTGCTCGCCTCGCCGGGCTTCGCCACCTGGATGAAGGGCGAGCCGCTCGATGCCCAGCGCCTGCTCTACACGCCCGAGGGCAAGCCGCGGCTCTCGATCATCTCCATCGGCCACCTCTCCGACACCGAGCGCATGTTCATCGTGACGCTGGTGCTGAACGAGGTGATCTCATGGATGCGCAACCAGTCGGGCACCTCCAGCCTGCGCGCGATCCTCTACATGGACGAGATCTTCGGCTACTTCCCGCCGAGCGCGAACCCGCCCTCGAAGATGCCGATGCTGACGCTGCTCAAGCAGGCGCGCGCGTTCGGCCTCGGCTGCGTGCTCGCGACCCAGAACCCGGTCGACCTCGACTACAAGGGCCTCGCCAACTGCGGCACCTGGCTCATCGGTCGTCTGCAGACCGAGCGCGACAAGGCGCGCGTCATCGAGGGTCTCGAGAGCGCGCTCGCCGGCGCGGGCGGCATGGACCGCAGCACATTGGACAAGCTCATGTCCGCGCTGACGCAACGCGTGTTCCTGATGCGCAACGTGCACCAGGACGCGCCCTACCTCATGAAGAGCCGCTGGGCGCTGTCGTTCCTGCGCGGCCCGCTCACCGGACCCGAGATCACGCGCGTGATGGCGGGCAAGCGTGGTGCGGTGGGCGCCGCTACAGGCGGCGCAGCTAGCGCCGCTCCCGCTGCGGGCGTCGCAGCAGCGCCGTCCGCCGCCGCGTCGAGTGCCCCGGCACCGGCGGCCGCTCGCCCCGCCGTGCCCGGCGACGTCACCGAGTATTTCCTCGAGGGCCGCAGCGGCGGCGCGCCGGCCGAATACCGGCCGATGGTGATGGGCCTCGCGAAGCTGCATTTCGTCGATGCCAAGCTCGGGCTCGACCAGTGGGACACCACCTCCTGGCTTGCGCCCTTGGGCGATGACGGCAAGTCGGTCGACTGGGCAGCCGGATCCGCGCATCCCGACCTCAAGGCGCGGCTCTCGAAGTCGCCCGCATCGGGGGCGGCGTTCGCCGACCTGCCGGGCGCGGCGATGCGCGCGGCGAACTACACCGCGTGGGGCAAGTCGCTCACCGCGCACCTCTACGAACAGGCACGCGCAGAGGTGCTGTTCTGCGACGCCCTCAAGCTCGCCTCCGCGCCCGGCGAGGACGAAGCGCAGTTCCGCGTGCGCATGGCCCAGTCGCTGCGCGAGAAGCGCGACGAGGCCGTCGAAGCGCTGCGCCGCAAGTACGCACCGAAGCTCGCGACGCTGCAGGATCGCGTCGCACGCGCGGAGGACAAGGTGCAGCGCGAGCAGGCGCAGCTCTCGCAGCAGAAGATGAACACCGCGATGTCGGTGGGCGCGGGGATACTCGGCGCCCTGTTCGGGCGCAAGACGCTCTCCGCCGGCACCATCGGCCGCGCCAGTTCGGCGGCGCGCTCGGCGAGCCGCATCGGCCGCGAGTCGCAGGATGTCGAGCGCGCCGGCGAGAGCCTCGAAACGGTCCGCCAGCGGCTCGCCGACCTGCAGGCCGAGAGCGAAGCCGAGATCGCCGCGCTCACGGCTTCCTTCGAGGGCGATGCCGTGGCGCTGCGCAAGGTGTCGGTGACGCCGCGCAAGTCCGACATCGCCGTCGGCCAGGTCGCGCTCGTCTGGACACCATGGCGCAAGGACGCCGACGGTTTCCCCGTGACCGATGCCTGAGTCCGCCGTCGAACCTCGCGCCACCCCGGTACCTGCCATGCCCTCACCCACCACGGCCCGTCGGCCGTACCTCTGGATGCTGCCCATGATCGCGATGCTCGGTCTTGCTTCCTGTGCCCGTACCGATGGCGGACCGCGCGACGGCGTGTGGCGCGCCGTGCTGCAGGTGCCGGGCGGCGAACTGCCCTTCAGCATCGAGTTCAAGCACGAGCAAGGTGGTCGCGTCGCCTACCTCGTCAACGGCGCGGACCGCACCCGCGTCAACGAGATCGCGGTGAACGACGATACCGTCACCCTGCGCATGCCAGGCTTCAACAACCGCATCGATGCCAAGCTCGAGGGCGACACGCTCTCAGGCACGCTGCTGATGGTGAAGCCCAAGGGCAAGGATCAGACGATCCCCTTCCGCGCGCGCTACGGCGACGCATTCCGGTTCGGCCCGGGGGCGGACGGTCCGGCGGAATCCGGCGCGCCGGATGTGACCGGCCGTTGGGCGGTGACCTTCGCGGACGGCGGCAAGAACACGCCGGCGATCGGCGAGCTGAAGCAGGCCGGTCGCATCGTGACCGGCACCTTCCTGACGCCGACCGGCGACCATCGCTTCCTCGCCGGCGAGCTGCAGGGCCGCGAGTTGCGGCTCTCGAAGTTCGACGGTGGCCATGTGTTCCTGTACCACGCGACGCTGGCCGAGGACGGCACGCTCGCCGGCAGGTTCTGGTCGGGCATCGCCTTCGAGGACGGCTTCACCGCGCGCCGCGACGAGAACGCTTCGCTCGGCGATGCCGACCAAGCGACCAAGCTCGTCTCCGGCGACCGCTTCGACTTCCGCTTCCCGGATCTCGGCGGCGTCAACGTCTCGCTGCGCGACCAGTTCTTCAAGGGCAAGGTCGTGGTGGTCGCGCTCGCCGGCAGCTGGTGCCCGAACTGCCATGACGAGGCGCAGCTGCTGGTCGACATGCACAAGCGCAAGCGCGCGCAGGGCTTCGAGGTGGTGTCGCTGATGTTCGAGCAGTTCGGCGACTTCAACCGGGCGGCCGAAGCGACGTACCGCTTCCGCGAGCAGTACGGCATCGAGTACACCACGCTGATCGCCGGCATCTCCGACAAGGACGACGCAGCCTCACGCCTGCCGCAGCTCAACGGCGTGTTCGCGTTCCCGACGACCATCTTCGTGGACCGCGGCGGCAAGGTGCGCAAGATCCACACCGGGTTCGCGGGCCCCGCGACGGGCGAGCACCACACGAAGATGGTCCGCGAGTTCGAGCGCACCGTGGACATGCTGCTCGCGGAGCCCGTGCCGCCTCTGCCGCCCACCGAACCGACGATCCCCAAGGCCTGAGGACATCATGCCCTCCTTCGATGTCCAGTCCGAGATCGACATCCACGAGCTGACCAACGCCGTGGACCAGGCCAACCGCGAGCTGCAGCAGCGCTTCGACTTCAAGGACACCGGCGCGGTCTACGAGCTCAAGGCCAAGGAGTTCACCGTACAGATGAAGGCCGAGGTGGAGTTCCAGCTCAAGCAGATGCTGGAGATCCTGAAGCTGCGCGTCTCCAAGCGCGGCATCGACATCGCCTGCCTGGACGCGAAGGACCCGCAGACCAACCTCGCCGAGGCGCGGCAGGATGTGGTGCTGCGGCACGGCATCGACGCCGACTGCGGCCGCAAGATCGTGCGGCTGCTGAAGGACTCGAAGCTCAAGGTGCAGGCCGGCATCCACGGCGACAAGGTGCGCGTGACGGGCAAGCAGCGCGACGAGCTGCAGAGCGCGATCGCGCTGCTGCGCAAGGAGACCTTCGACCGGCCGATCTCGTTCGGGAATTTCCGCGACTAGCCGCGCACCGGGCCGCGCGACCGCCGCGCGGCTACCAGCGCAACCCGAAGCGGGTCGAACCGCCCATCTGCCCGCCCATCGACTCCACCTCCACGGTGAAGTTGACGAGCAGCACCGAGAAGCCGAGCCCCGCGTGCACGCGGGTGAGCGTCGGCGACTCCTTGCGCAGCGGCACGCCGATGAGCGAATCGCTGGTCGGTGTCACATCGCCCCATACCTGGCCGATGCCGCCGTAAGGCGTGAGGTTGAGGAAGCCCTTGGAGACCACGACCTCGAGGCTCTTGGTGTCGACCTTGAGGTCGTCGACGCCCGACATGCGGCTCAACGCGCCGCGCACCGCGACGGCGGGCGTCGCGGCGCCGCCCTCCAGCACCGCATATTTGAACTCGGCGCCCCAGGCCTTGATGTTGCTGTCCGGCACCGCGGTGTAGAAGGCGCCGACATCGAAGCCGAGCGGCAGACCCTTCTGCACCATCAGGCGAGGCACGGGCAGGTAGTCCGTGCCGCTGCCGGTCGCGATGCGCCAGACCCCGCCACCGCTGGTCTCGGTGAGCGAGATGCCGACGCCGATGTCGAAGCCGAGCAGGCCGAGCGGCTCCGCGGGCGCGATGGCCTTGTAGGCGAGCGCTCCCGTGAGGTCGCTTGCGAGGTCCTTGAACTGCGACTGCGTGAGACCGGCGAGGTTGTCGAGGTCGTCAGCGTGTGCCAGCGGCGCGGCGACGAGCGCCAAGACCGACAATAGAGATCGAGACAGCTGGGTCATGGAACTCCCTCCCGGGCGACAAGCTTACCGCGTGAGGGTCACCGCGTGGGACGGCTCGGCGGCGTGAACGACGGGAAGAAGAGCTTGCGGAAGGACAGCCGGAGGGTCCGTCCCTGCGGATCGAGCAGCGCGGGCTGGTAGTTGAGCGGCACCGTGCCGTCGGCCGACCGCACCCGCGGATGCTGGTCGAAGAGGTTCTCGACGGCGAGCGACACCCGGGCGCCGCGCACGAACTCGTTGCGCAAGGCGATGGGCTGCAGGCTCAGGTCGACGAACAGCCGCAGGTCGACGGTCAGCAGCGGCTCGAAGGTGAGGTCCACCGGACCCGACGACGACATGCCGCCGTCGATGCTGCTGCCGTCGCGCCACTTGACGACCATGCGGCCGCCGTAGCCGTCACGGCTCGCGCCCGCCTGCAGCTCGAGTTCGTGGCGCGGGCTGCCGTCGGTGTCGAACAGCGTGTCGCCATCGAGCAGGTCGAGCGCGGGCAGACCGGGTGCGATGCGCACCTCGTCCTTCAGCCGATGGGTATAGACGAGCGAGAACTGCGCGCTGCCGCGGCGGCCGAAAGCCATGAAACGCTCGGCCATCGCCGCCGGATCGAAGGGCAGCGCCGCAGGACCACCCGTCGCGCCCGGGACCACCATGGCGCCGGCCGCAGCCGCAGCCCCCGCCGCATTCGCGGGCGGCGGGCCGCCCCGCGGCGGACGCATCGGCATCTCGGGCTGCGGACCCCAGGGCCGGCTGAGGTTGATGGTGACACGCATCTCGTCGCGATCGCGGCTGCTGAAGTTCACCGGCCGTGCATCGATGGAGAGCAGGCGGCCGGTCGGGTCGCGCACGAAACGCGACGGGAACGCGCGCTCCACATCGGGCGTCGCGAACGACAAGGTCGTGATGGGATCGCGCGTCCGGCTGCGGGTGTACTCGGCGTTGAGGTCGAGATCGATGCCCTCCAACGGTCGTGCACCGAGCGAGAACTTGAGGATCCGGCGGCTGTCCGGGGTCAGCGCGGGGTTGCCGCCGTCGATGCGGATGATCTCGGCCGTCTCGCCGCGCGTGAAGTCGAAGGTGCGGACGGCAGGTGTGGGGATCACGGCCGCGCCCAGCTGCTGCATCGACGGCGCGTTGTCGTCGTCGTTGAGCGACACCAGCGCGCGCCAACTGCGCCCGAGCGAACCGTTGAGGGAGATGTTGGTGGTGGACAGCGTGCCGACATCGGCCACGTCCTCCAAGGCGTGCCCGGCGCTCAGCGTCAGACGGCTGTTGCCGAAGGACGTCTCGCCGCGCAGCAACGGGATGTCGAGATTGAGGCGCAGGTCGCGCTGGCTGCGCGACAGGTCGGTGGTCACATCACCCGTGATCCGTCGGGCGAAGCTCTCGATGCCGCGCGTGCCGACACCGCCCTTCACCGTGACGCCGAGGTCCCCCGCCGGCAGGGTCAGCGGACTGCCGGTGGCCAACAGCTCGACCTCCAGACTGTCGTTGCGGCTGCGGCCGGCGAGGTCGCCGCCCGCGACGCGGGTCGCGGTGTCGGTCCGGTCGGCGTTCAAGGAGGCCGACCAGCGCCAGCCCGCGCCCGCGCCTTGCAGTATGCCGCCGAGACGCGAATCCAGGCTGTCGACATCACGGCGGACGACCTGCGGACCTTCCGGCGCAGGTCGCAGACCGAGCAGCGAGCGGCGTCGCGTATCGTCGAGCGTGAGATTGGCTGTCGCCGACAAGCCCTCACGCAGCGGCTTCGCATACACGAGGTTCGCGGACAGAGCCTCCGAAGCGGGCAACAGCGTGCGTGACGCCGCATCGGGCCGCGGCACCCCGCCCGTGCCGACGACCTCTCGCTCGCTCTCCAGCAGACCGTCGTCGTGCCTCGCCTTGAGGTCGACCTGCCAGCGGGTGTCGCGCTGCACCCGCAGCACGCCGGCGCCTACATTGGCGCTCTCGCCGCCGCCCTCGGTGGAGCGGCGCGCCGACAGGTCGGTGGTATAGGCGCGGAAGCGCTGGCGCAGCACGATGTTCAGCACGCGTTGATCGGCACGGTAGCCGTACTTGAGCGCGACCTCCTCGGGGAAGATGTCGACGCGCTGGATGGCCTCGGTCGGCAGGTCGCGGACCTCGGCGAAGCCGGACACGCGCACGCCGTTGATGAGCACCACCGGTCGACCGCCGCGGCCGCCACTGCTGTTGAGCTGCGGCCCGAGCGCGGCGATCAGTTCGGTGACGGACCCGACGCCGAGCGCGCGGATCTCCTGCGAAGAGAGCGTGGTCTCGGGCTGGATGTCGCCGACCACGGACCCCGGCAGCCTGCGGCCGCTGACCACGACCTCCTCGAGCCCGCCCTCCTCCATGCCCTGCGCGACCTGCGCATGCCCGAGGCCGGTCGAACAGGACAGCAGGACGAGACCGGGGAGGAGCGCGCGGGGGGGTCGGTTTTTCACGGTGCGGATTCGACACCGGATCCGACCACGATGCAAGCAAAGAATCGTCAGCGCGTGCCTCGGGCGAGCGCCGCGCAGAGACCCTCCACGGCGCCGACGGCGCTCGGACCCATGCGGTCGAGACGCGGATCCTGGAACGCGTGGATGCGTCCGTCGCGCACCGCCGCGACCTCCTTGAAGGGCTGCCAGCGTTCGCGCCACCCGCGCGCCGTCACCGGCGGCGCGACCATGACGATCACGTCGGGGTTGCGCTTGCGGATCTCCTCGAACTCGACGATCGGCGCAGGAAAGTCGATGTCGTCGAAGATGTTGCGTCCGCCGCAGCGCGCGATGGCATCGTCGACCAGATGCCGCGAGCCGACGGTGTAGAGCGGCGAATCGAGCATCATGTAATAGACGCGCTGCTTCGGCGCCGCGGCGCGCGGCGGCAGGGCCGCCACCTTGCGCTCGATCACGCCGGCCTCCTTCTCGGCGGCGGCGGTCGTGCCCGCCAAGACGCCGAGCCGGCGCACCGAGCGCGGCAGGTCCTCGAAGCGCCGCAGCGTCACGGTGTAGACCGGCAGCTTCATCTTGGCGAGGCTCTCGAGGATGCCGGGCGCGACGAGGTCCTTCCAGACCACCACCACATCCGGCTTGAGTTCGCGCAGCCGCGGGAAGACGAGCGCATTGGCGTCGCCGATGCGCTCGATGCGACGCGCGGCGGCGGGCTCGTCCGCGCCCGTGATGGTGGCGACGATGCGGTCGCCCGCGCCCGCCGAGAACAGCAGCTCGGTGGCGCCCGGCGAGAGGCTGACGATGCGGCGTGCGGGGCCTGCGAGCGTGACGCGCGCACCGGTGTCGTCGACCACCGTGACGGCGGTCCCCGACTGCGCGACCGCCGTGCCGGATGCCGCCGCGGAGAACAGCGCCGCGAGCACCACCGCCGCGACCAGCGCGGCGCCTGTCGCGCGGTCGGCCGCGCGGTCCGACACGCGGTCCGACGCGTGACCCGACGCACATCCTGCGCAGCCCTGCGCGGTGCGCCAGCGCTGCAGGATGCGCGCGGCCGGTGCTGCGGTCGGCGGGAACGCTGCGAGACGCGTGACCACGCGCAGCCGCCAGCGCTGCGGCATCACCGACCATGCGACATACGCCGCTGCAAGGGCGACGATCAAGCCGACGAGCAGGCGTTCAGACGACATGGGCAGCATGTATGACATGGTGGTGCAGCCTCAGCCCGCCCCGAGCGCGCGGGCAGCATGGAAGGTGATGCCTGCGGCGACGTAGGCGAGCGCGAAGAGATATCCGGCCATGACGAGAGGATAACGCCAGCCGCCGGTCTCGCGCTTCACCACAGCGAGCGTCGCCAGACATTGCGGGGCAAATACGTACCAGGCGAGCAGCGCAAGCGCGGTCGCGAGGCTCCAGTCGGCGGCGATCACGCCGGAGAGCGTCTGGGCGACGGCCTGCTCATCGCCGGACACGGCGTACACGGTGCCGAGCGCACCCACCGCCACCTCGCGTGCGGCGAGACCGGGGATCAGCGCCACGGCGATCTGCCAATTGAAGCCGATGGGCGCGAGCAGCGGCGCGATGGCGTGACCGATCATCCCCGCGTAGCTGTACTCGATGGCGGGCGCGGTCGCGCCCGCGGGCGGTGCGGGATAGGTCGCGAGGAACCACAGCAGCACCACGAAGGCGAGGATCAACCCGCCGGCGCGGCGCAGGAACAACGTCGCGCGCTCGATGAGCCCGAGCAGCACGTTGCCGGGATCCGGCCACTGGTAGTCGGGCAGCTCCAGCATCAACAGGTGCGTGTCCTCGCCGCGCCGCAGTCTCTTGAGGACGAAGGCGACGCAGAGGGCCGCGACGATGCCCGCGAAATAGAGCGCGAACAGCACGAGCCCCTGCAGGTTGAAGACCCCGACCCGGTGCGCCGGGATGAACGCGCCGATGAGCAAGGCGTACACCGGCAAGCGCGCCGAGCAGGTCATGAGCGGCGCGACGAGGATGGTCGCGATGCGGTCGCGCAGGTCGGGGATGGTGCGCGTCGCCATGATGCCCGGGATGGCGCAGGCGAAGGACGACAGCAGCGGGATGAAGGCGCGCCCAGAGAGACCGACGCCGCCCATCACGCGATCTAGCAGATACGCCGCGCGCGGCAGATAGCCGCTGTCCTCGAGCGCGAGGATGAACAGGAACAGGATGACGATCTGCGGCAGGAAGACGATCACGCTGCCGACGCCGGCGATGATGCCGTCGACGAGGAGACTCCGCAGCGGTCCCTCGGGCAGTGCACCGCGCACGGCCTCGCCGAGCGATGCGACGGCCGACTCGATCCAGCCCATCGGCGTCTCGGCCCAGCTGAACACCGCCTGGAACACGAAGAACAGCAGCACCGCGAGCGCGATCATGCCGAGCACGGGGTGCAGCAGCATGCGGTCGGCCTGCACCGCAAGCGCGCTGCGCGCCGGCTCGCGATAGCCGGCCACATCGAGGATCCGCGCCGCCTCGCGATGGGTCCCGCGCACCTGCTCCGCGGTCGGCTCCTGCCAACCGCGCGCGGGGACAGGCTCCTGCGTCGGCATCCGCTCGAGCACGGCGATCAGCGCATCGGCGCCGCCGCGCGACACCGCCACCGTCTCGACGACCGGGACGCCGAGCTCCGCGGCGAGCCGCTCGCGGTCGAGCGAGTAGCCGCGACGGCGCGCGAGGTCGCTCATGTTGAGCGCGAGCACCATCGGCACACCCAGCTCGCGCACCTCGAGCGCGAGCCGCACCGAGAGCGCGAGATGGGTCGCATCGGCCACGAGCACGATGGTCTCGGGCTGCGCCTCGCCGGCGAGACGCCCGAGCGCGACATCGCGCGTGATGGCTTCGTCGAGCGTGGTCGGCGTCAGGCTGTAGGTGCCGGGCAGATCGAGCAGTCGATAGCGGCGCCCCGAAGTCCCGACGAACGCGCCTTCCTTGCGCTCCACTGTGACGCCGGGATAGTTCGCGACCTTTTGGCGGCCGCCGGTGAGGCGGTTGAAGAGCGCGGTCTTGCCGCAGTTCGGCAGACCGACCAGGGCGATGCGCAGATCGGTGGAGGGGTCTGTATCCGCAGACGCGGCGGCGGATGCCGCAGCAGCGTTCATCGCGTGCCCTCGCCCGGCCGAAGCGGCGACACCTGCACCAACTGCGCCTCGCGACGGCGCAGCGCGAAGGTAGATCCGCCCACGCGGACGGCCATCGGGTCGTCGCCGGGCCATTGGGCCGCGACCACTTCGACGCGGGCGCCGGGAAAGAAACCGATCTCGAGCAGGCGCCGCGACAAAACGCCGACTTCGTCGATACCCTCGACCGTGGCCACGCCGCCGACCGGGAGGTCGGTGAGCTGCCGGACGGCAGGTTCAGCGGGCGGGGGGGCCATGATGTTCATGCGCCCGGACCATGTTAATGCAAGTCATTCTTATCTACATCCGGCCCCGGAGCCGGAGGCCGCGGGTCGGACTAGCTGCCGCCGCGGCGCTCGCCGAGGTAGACCCAACGGCGCAACAGACTCTCCACCGGCCCGAGCGCATGGCGCCCGCGCCACCAACCGACGAACAACAAGGAGATCACGGCCGCAGCCGCGCCGATCGGGATGTAGGTCGCAGCGCCGAGCTTCCCGACGAGACCCAGGCCATAGCCGGAGAACACCAGCGACATCAGCAACCCCTGCAACAGATAGGCGGTCAGCGAACCGCCGCCGGCGCGCACCAGGAAGTCGCGCAGCGGGGACGGCGGACGCTGCGACCATGCGGCGATCAGGCCGAGGTAGCCCATGGTGGAGAACGGGCTGCCGATGATCACCAAGGCGAAACCACCCATGAATTCCGGATGGAGATGGTGCGGGCTACCGACCATGAGCCAGCCGCCGAGAACGGCGAGCAGCACGCCGACGGGCAGATCGCGACGCCGCGCCCGCGACCATCGGGGCGCGGCCGGGTCGGCCAACAGCCCGCTGCGCGCGATGTAGAGCCCGTAGAGCATGAACGCGAGCGCCCCTACGCCCTGCAGGATGATGATCCACCAGAAGTCGGCGGCCCACGCATCGAAGCGCACCGCTGTGACCACGAATGGATCGGTAGAAGCGAATCCTGCGATGCGCTGCGCCGCCTCGGCGGCGGACTCCTCAAGCGCCTGACGGGCCGTCGCCTCGGCGCCCGGGGCGGCGAGCGCGACGACGCCCAACAGGAGCAGCAGCGCGATCAAGACCTGCACGATGTACAGCCCGATGGCCCAGCGACGCAACGACCGCACGGCCGACTCACGGAACAGATAGAGCACCGAGCCGAGCAACGAGTAGACCACCAAGATGTCGCCGAAGAACAGGAAAGCCGCGTTGACGAGACCGAGCGCCAGCAGGCCGACCAACCGTCGCCCGTAACGACCGGCGAAACCGGTACCGTCCGTGGCTGCGCTGCGCATCTGCTGCGCGACACCGGCGCCGAACATCAAGGAGAAAAGTGAGTACGACTTGAGGAGGAAGAGGCTCGCCACGGTCCACCACAGCAGACGGTCGAGCGGCGTGACCAGCGCACCGGCGAACACGCCGTCCAACGCCACACGGGCAAAGAAATCCACGTTCACCACGGCGATGCCGAACAGGGCGAAGGCGCGGACGAGATCGGGGAAGGGCTGGCGGATCGGCGACATCGGGTGAATCTACGGTCGGTGCGGCGATATGTCACCTCTCGACCGCCGCCGGTCGACCGTCCTGTCCTCTGTTGACGGGTCCCTGCGGACCTGTATAGCATTAATGCTCAAATCTTCTCCGCCAGCCCAAAGAGGACACCGCATGATCCGCTCCGCCGCCCTACCCGCCCTGCTCGCTTCGTTGCTGCTCGCTGCGCCGTCGCAGGCGGCGGAAAGCTGTCCGGCCCCTGCGCAGCCGCCGACCCCCGAGCAGATGGCCGAGGGCATGAAGAACGCGAAGGACCGCGGCGCGCTCTGGACGATCACCAAGGACGGGAGGACGAGCTACCTCTACGGCACGATCCACATCGGCCGTGCCGAGTGGGCGTTCCCGGGTCCGAAGCTCATGACGGCGCTGATGAACACCGGCGCGCTGGCCGTGGAGGTCGATCTCACGGCGCCCGGCACCCAGCAGGAGATGATGGCCGCGATGGCGGCCGCGCCGGCGCTCACGCTGACCGACACCGATCGGGCGCGGCTCGCCAAGCTCGCCGAGACCGAGTGCGTCCCGCCGGGCGCCCTCGATGCCTTCCATCCGATCATGCAGGCCATCACCTACAGCTCGCTCATGGGCCGTCGCGACGGCCTCTACGCGGAGTTCGCACAGGAGTTCATGCTCATCGGCTTCGCCCGCGCCGCGAACCGGCCCGTGGTCGGCCTGGAATCGATCGGCCTGCAGATGGATGTGCTGATCCCGGACGACGCCGCTACGGCGAGGACGGCGTTCGACGAGTCGCTCAAGGACCTCGAGGCGCCGGACGCGCGCAGCAAGATGCAGCACACCGCGAAGTCCTGGGAGCGCGGCGACCTCGAGGCGATGGACACCATCGAAGAGGCCTGCCAGTGCCGGCCCACCGCCCAGCAGCGCGACTTCTACCTGGCGCTCAACGACGGCCGCAACCCCGGTCTCGCGCGCCGCATCGCCGAAGAGCACGCGAAGGGCGTGCCGGTGCTGGCCGCGGTGGGCCTCCTGCACATGACCGGCGACAAGGCCATCCCGAAGCTGCTCGCCGAGATGGGCTTCGAGGTCACCCGCGTAGCGTACTGATCGCCGTGCGCGGCGCCGTCCGTCAGAACTTCAGGGTCGCCGTCACGCCGATCTGCCGCGGGCGCGGCAGCGTGACCGCGAAGCCGCGCGTGGCGGGCGACGGGATGTTGCGCGAGTCGATGTAGCGCAGGATGTCGAGGCCGGTGTCGTCGTCGGTGAGGTTCTTGCCCCACAGCGATACCGTCCACGACCGCCCCTCGAGGCCGACGCGCGCGTTCACATAGGTGCGGTCGCCGGTCTCGATCAGGTTGTGCACCTGCGCGAACTTCGACCCTTCGTACACCACGTCACCGCCCAGCGTCAGGTCGACGGCGTCGGACAGCGGCATCGCGTACTGCACCACGGCATAGCCGTTGTACTCGGGCGCGCGCGGTACGCGCTTGCCCGAGACGTCGCCGAACTGCGCGTTGTCGAGGTTGCGCAGCGCGAGGCAGGCCGCCGCGTTGGCGGCGGCGCTCGCGCCCAGCGTGCCGCAGCCACCGGGGTTGGTGACCGAGACCACCGAGAACGCGGATGACGGCCGGTTGCTGTAGAGGTCGGCCTGGTCCTGGTTCAGGAAGCTGCGGATGACGGCATCGACGTACGAACCGCCGAGGCTGATGTCGAGCCGGTCGGTGAGCCGCGCGGTGAACTCCACCTCGATACCGCGCGAGTCGGTCTTGCCGACGTTCTCGATGTAGGAGTTCGCGATCACGCTGCCGGCGGCGTTGACGCCGACGATGTTCTGAGTGAGCTGCTGGTTGGTGAGCTGGGTGTCGAACAGCGTCACCGACGCGAAGGCGCGGCCGTCCAGCAGGCGGAACTTGCCGCCGAGCTCCACGTTGACCGACTCCTCCTCGTCGTAGGCCGCACCCTTGCCGAGGCTCTCGAGCAGCGGCAGCACCGCAGGCTGGTTGAAGCCGCCCGGCTTGTTGCCCTCGGCGTAGTTGGCGAACAGCGTGATGTCGTCGGTGGGCTTCCAGCGCAGCGTGAAGCGCGGCTTGTCGCTCTTGAAGGTCTCCTCGAACGTGGTGACCGGCGTGCGCACGCCCGACGACACGATGCAGCCCGAGGTCGGCGAGGTGCTCACCAAGATGCCGTCGCCGCCCGGCGCGCAGCGCGACGGCGCGACCGGCGTGGTGGCGAACTGGGCGCCTTCCTGACGCCGCGTGTCACGCGCGTGGCGGAGCTCCGCGGTCGCGGTCCAGCGCTCACTGATGTCGTACTCGAGGCCGCCGAACACGGCCTCGTTCTTGAGGTCGCGGAAGAACAGCGCCGCCGCACCGTTCGGCACGATGCGCGCGTCGGGGGTGGCCTTGTCGTCGCGCGTGAGGTCGTCGCTCTGCTTGAAGTAGTACGCGCCGAGCGTCCAGCGGAACGCGCGGTCGGCGGGCGAGCGCAGACGCAGTTCCTGCGAGAAGTCCTCGCGGCGCTCCTCCTGGATGCGCCAGAACGCGCCCTTGTTGCGGAACTGACGCGTCGGATCGCCGGCCGCGCCCGCAGCGGGCGGCGGCAGCGTCGGCGAGTCGAGCAGACCGAAGGCGTCGTAGCCCGCGTAGCTGGCATCGAGCGCGATGGCGTAGTCCTCATGGCTCCAGCCCGAGACCGAAACGGCCTCGTAGCCCTCGCCGAACAGGGTCTTGGCGGTGACCGCCGCGCGCACGCGGCTGCGGTCGATGCCCGGATCCGGGAACAGGTCGGTGCGCTGCTGGATGGTGAGCTTCGCGATCGGCTGCGCGACGCCGCAGTAGTAACCGCGGCTGCGCGGCAGCGTGGGTCCCGGCAGCTGGCAATTGTTGAACTCGCGGCCCTGCAGACCGATGGCGAGCGGACCGTCGTCGTCCTGCTGACCGGTGACGAGCGCCGTCACCTCCGTGTCCTCGCCCGGCGTCCAGCGCAGCTTCAGCGTGCCGGCCTTGGTCGTCTCCGCGCCGAGGTCGTGGCGTCGGTCGAGCGGGTTGTCGTAGGCGCCGCCGTACTCGAGATGGCTCACCGCGGCGTAGATCGCCAGCCGGTCTTCGACGACCGGACCCGACACCCAGGCGACCACATCACGCTGGTCGTGTTGACCGACGGTCGCCGACACCTTGCCCTCGAAGACGTCGGACGGCTTGCGGGTGACGAAGTTGATCGCGCCGGCGAAGGTGGCGCGGCCGTACAGCACCGCCTGCGGACCCTTGATCACCTCGATGCGCTCGAGGTTCGCGGTCTCGGTGTTGGAGGTGCTGCCGGAAAGGAACACGCCGTCCACGAAGTACGAGGCGTTCGGGTCGCCGAGGATGTTCGCCTGGCCGCGGATCACCGGCCGCTCGACGCTGTTGCGACCGAAGGAGGCGACGTTCGAGAACGCGGGCGTGTAGAGCGAGACATCGTACGCGTCGCGGATGCCGAGGCGCTCGATCGCATCGGCGGTGACCGCGGTCACGGTGAGCGGCACGTCGCGCAGCGACTCCTCGCGCTTGCGCGCGGTGACGACGACCTCTTCGAGGATGACGGTTTCATCCGACGAGACGTTCTGCGCCTGAGCGGTCGCGGCCGACCCGGCGAGGGCGGCGGTCAGGACCGCCTTGGACACGGCGGCGACCCGATCCCCGCGGAGGGTTCGAGCGATGGGGTTCTTCACGGATGTCCCTCCTGGACGTGCTGGACCGGCGTCGCGGACGCGCGGCGCTTCCTGCGGAATGGGCGCGGATTCTAACATGCAGCGCCGACGCGCCGGACTGCCGCCCGCCCGGTCGATGGGGTACGCTATCGCCCATCATGGACGGCAGCGGCGGCGGCGGAAATCATCAGGTCAACGTCTTCGGCGATCCGCTGGCCACCTGCAGCGACTCGCCCAAGACGGGTTGGTACCGCAGCGGCTGCTGCGAGACCGACGCCCACGATGTGGGGTCGCACACGGTCTGTGCGCTGATGACGGCCGAGTTCCTCGAGTTCTCGCGCGCCCGCGGCAACGATCTTTCCACGCCGCGCCCCGGATACGGCTTCCCCGGCCTCAAGCACGGCGACCGCTGGTGCCTCTGCGCGGCGCGCTGGCTCGAAGCGCATCAGGCCGGCAAGGCGCCCAAGGTGTTCCTCAAGGCGACCCATCGCCGCGCGCTCGAGATCGTGCCGCTCGCCGACCTCAAGGCCCACGCGCTCGACCTTGCCTGACCCGACCGCCCCCGACGGACCGCCGGCCACGATGAACGGCACCCCCGGCGTCGAACCCGTGACGCCGCGCGCCGCGTTCCGGCGCGGCATGCGCGAGCTGCTGCCGTTCACGCCCGGCGTGTTCGCATGGGGCCTCGTCACCGGCATCGCGATGGCGAAATCCGGGCTCACCACGGCGCAGGCGCTCGGCATGACCCTGCTCGCCTACGCCGGCAGCGCGCAGCTCGCGGCGCTGCCGCTGATGGCGGTGTTCGCGCCGCTGTGGCTCGTCACCCTCACCGCCGTCATCGTCAACCTTCGATTCGTCGTGTACACGATGGTGCTGCGACGCCATCTCGCGCAGCTTTCTTGGAACACCCGGCTCTGGCTCGGCTACCTCACCGGCGACGTGATGTTCGTCCGCTATTCGACGCTGCTCGAGCAGGAGCCGGACTATCCGCAGCGCGTGGCCTATTTCGCGGGCGGTGCCATCGCCAACTGGCTCATCTGGCAGGTGGCGTCGATCATCGGCATCCTCGCCGCCGGCGTCATCCCCGCGCAGTGGGGGCTGGGCCTCGCCGGTACCCTCGCGCTGATCGCGTTGGTCGTGCCGTTGTGCCGCGAGCGCGCAGCCCTCGCCGGCGTGTTGATGTCCGGCGCGGTCGCCGTGCTGGCGCATGACCTGCCGCTGCGGCTCGGACTGCTGCTCGGCATCGTCGCGGGCTGCGCCCTCGCGATCACGCTGGAACGCCGCCTCGCGACGGAGCGCGGTGCACGATGAGCCAGGAGACCTATGTCTGGCTCGCCATCCTCGGCGTGACCTTCGCGACCTTCCTCGCGCGCAGCACGGTCCTGCTGGTGGGCGAGCATCTGCGGCTGCCGCCGGTCGTGGAATCCGCGCTGCGTTACGCCCCGGCCTGCGCGCTGGCGGGGATCATCGCGTCGGACCTGTTGATGACCCCTGAGGGACTGGATCTGACCCTCGGGAACCCTCGCTGGGCCGCCGGGCTCGCGGCAGCCGTCATTTTCGCGGCATTTCGCAGCACGATAGGCGCAATTTTCGGCGGGATGGCGGTTTTTTGGTTGCTCCGAGCATGGCTGGGAGGCTGACGGGCATCCAAATTTAAGATATCCGTCCAACAGTTGACACTCTGTCAACGCAGAGGCACAGTCCGCGCCATGAGCGAGCTCACGGATCGACGCCTCGAGGAAAAGGAACGCCGCCGCGCAGAGATCCTGGACGCCGCGGAGGCCGTGGCCGCGGTCGTCGGCGTCGAAGCGCTCACCATGGATCTCGTGGCGCGCAAGGCGCGCCTGTCGCGTGCGCTGCTCTACGTGTACTTCCACGACAAGTCGGCGCTGCTGCTCGGCATCTGCAACCGCGCGCTCGACGCGCTGCATCAGCGCTTCGCCGAAGCCTCGGCGCAACATGCGATGGGCCTCGCGCAGGTCGAGGCCTGCGGTCGCGCCTATGTCGCTTTCGCCGAAGAGTTCCCGGCGCGCTTCGAGGCGCTCGCGCACTTCGAGGCACACCAGCCCACCGGCGATCTGGACCCGGCCTACGAGCAGTTCCTGGCCGCCGGCGACCGCACGCACGGCGCGATCTGCGCCGCCATCGAACGCGGCATGGCGGACGGCAGCATCCGCCGCGATGCGGGGCCGCCGTCCCTGCTGGGTCTGACGCTCTGGGGTCTGATGCACGGCCTGATCCAGCTCTCGATCAACAAAAGCGGGAGCCTCGAGCGCGAGGGCGTCGCCCGCGAGCAGCTGATCGAGCAGGGTTTCCGCTTCGCGATCGCCGCACTCGCCACGCCTTCCGCGGAGGTCAGCCGGTGATCACGCGTAGCGTCTGCATCACCGTGCTCTGCCTGCTGCTCGGTACGGCAGGACCGACGACGTCCGCACAGGTCGCTGCGGCCGCGCCGCCGGTCACGACCGTGCGACCGGTCGGGGCGGTCATCGAGGAGTATGTGCGCCTCGGGCTCTCCTCGAATCTCGCGCTGCGATCCGCGTCGCTCGAGGTCGAGCGCGCCGAAGCGGCGCTCGACGCCGCGCGCGGCCGGTTCTTCCCGGAGGCGTCGCTGAACGCGCGCTACACGCGCTCCGAGGGCGGGCGCGAGATCTCGCTGCCGCTCGCCGCCGCGTTCAACCCGGTCTACGGCACGCTCAACGAGCTGCTCGCCGCCGACGGCAAACCGCCGCGGTTCGGCAGCATCGAGGACCCGTCGTTCAACCTGCTGCGCGAACGCGAGCAGGACACCCGCATCTCGGTGGTGCAGCCGCTCTTCGCGCCGGCCCTGCCCGCCGCGCTGCGCGCCCGCCAGTCGCTGCTCGAAGGCAGCGAGTTCGCGCGTCTCGCCCTCGCGCAACGGCTGCGCCGCGACATCACGGTCGGCTATCTCGATTGGCTGCGCGCGAGCCGCGCTGCGACCCTGGTGGATGCCAGCGCCGCGTTGCTCGCCGAGAACCTGCGCATCACCGATTCGCTGTTCCGCAACGGCAAGGTCACGCAGGACCAGGTGCTGCGGGCGCGCGCCGAGCTGCTCGCCGTCGAGCAGCAGGCCACCGAGGCGCGCAGCGCCCGCGACCAGCTGCAGAGCTACGTGAACTTCCTGCTCAACCGGCCGCTCGACACGGCGCTCGAGGCCGCCGAGCCCGACGGCGAACTGAAGCGCGCCGGGCGCGATCTCGCAGCGCTGCGCAGCGGGGCGCTCGCAAGCCGCCCCGAACTCGCGCAGGCGGGACGCGTCGCCGACGCCGCGCGCTCCCAGGCCGAGATCGCCCGCGCCGCCCGCCTGCCGACGGTGGCGCTCGCGGTCGACGGCGGCACGCAGGGCGAGCGCTACGAGTTCGGCCGCGGCAGCAACTTCGCGACGCTGTCGCTGCTGCTGAACTGGACGCTGTTCGACGGCGGTGCCCGCAAGGCCGACGAGCGCGCGGCGCGGCTCGCCGAGCGGCAGGCGCTGAACCGCCGCGACGAGCTCGCGCAGCAGGTGCAGCTCGAGGTGCAGACCGCGCTCGACCGGCTGGCCGCGAGCGAGCGGTCGTTGCGGGCCGCGGAGGCGCGCGCCGAGGCCGCGCGCGCGGCGTTCCGCATCTCGGGCCGCAAGCGCGACGAGGGCGTCATCAGCCAGGTCGAGTTCCTCGACGCGCGTACCAGCCTCACCTCCGCCGAACTGAACCTGAACGCGGTGCGCTTCCAGCTGCTCGCGCGCCAGGCCGACCTCGATTACGCCACCGGAGCGCCGTCGCCGTAAGGCGCGCGAACCTGCCATGACCCGAATCCCCGTCCTGATCATGCTCGCCCTGACGCTCGCCGCGATGGCGGGATGCGGCGCGAAGACCCCTGGGACCGCCGAGGCCGCGGCCGCGGGCACGCCGGTGCGCACCGCGCCGGCGACCTCGGGTCCCGCCGACGTCCCGATCGGCGCGAGCGGGCTCGTCGCGAGCGAGGACGAGATGCGCCTGTCCTTCAAGACCGGCGGCATCATCCGTCGCATCGCCGTGCGCGAGGGCGCCGCCGTGCGCAAGGGACAGGTGCTGGCCGAGATCGAGCTGGCCGAGGTCAACGCGCAGTTCGAGCAGGCCCGCCAGGGCGCGCTCAAGGCGGAGCGCGACCTCGAGCGCGGCGAGCGGCTGCACGCCGACCAGGTGATCAGCCTCGAGACGCTGCAGAACCTGCGCACGCAGGCGGCGGTCGCGCGCGCCGCGCGTGACGCGGCCGGCTTCAACCTCGGCAGCTCCTCGATCGTCGCGCCGCAGGACGGGCGCGTGCTGCGCCGTCTCGCCGAGGAACGCGAGATGGTCCCGCCCGGGCAGCCGGTGCTGGTGTTCGGCGGCGCCGACCGCGGCCATGTGGTGCGCACCGCGCTCGCCGACCGCGAGGTCGTGCAGGTCGCGCTCGGCGATACGGCGCGCGTCGAGGTCGACGCCTACCCCGGCCGCCGCTTCGAGGCGCGCGTCAGCGAGATCTCGGCCGCGGCCGATCCGCGCAGCGGCCTGTTCCCGGTGGAGGTGCGCATCGCGCCGCAGGACGGGCTCACGCTGGCCTCCGGCCTCGTTGCACGGGTCGACATCTCGCCCTCCGCCGGACGCCGCGGCAGCCTGACGCGCGTGCCGATCGCCGCGTTGGTCGAGGGCCGCGGCGACGATGCGGTCGTGTTCGTCGCGGACAAGGGCGTGGCGCGCAAGCGCGCCGTCAAGGTCGCGTTCATCGTCGGCACCGAGGTGGCGATCGCCTCCGGCCTCGCGCCGGGCGAGCCCGTCGTCACCGAGGGCGCGCTCTACCTGCAGGACGGCGACCGCATCCGCGTGGTCGCCGCGCCCCCGCCGGCGGCGGCCGCGCCCGCTGCATCGCCCGCCTGGGCGCAGCAGGGCTGACGGATGTCGCTGCTCGAGTTCCCGATCCGCCGCTACCAGTTCACGCTGGTGGCGTTCCTCTGCCTGGTCGCGATCGGGCTCTTCAGCTTCACGTCGATCCCGCGCGAGGAGGACCCCTCGTTCGAGATCTCGGGCTTCGACATCTCGGCGGTCATGCCGGGCGCCGACCCGAAGGACCTCGAGCGCCTCGTCACCAAGCCGCTCGAGGACCGCATCGCCGAGCTCGACGACCTCGAGAAGATGGAGAGCGTGGTCGCCGACGGTGTCTCGTTCACCATCGTCGAGTTCTTCGCCTCCACCGACGCCGACAAGAAATACGAGGAGGTGGTGCGCGAGGTGAACGCGCTGCGTCCCACGCTGCCGCCGGAGCTGCGGCAGCTGCACATCCGCCGCTTCAGCCCGGGTCTCGTCAACATCGTGCAGTACGCGCTCGTCTCCGACGAGGCGCCGTACGGCGAACTGCAGGACCATGCGCGCGACCTCAAGGACGCGCTCAAGGGCGTGCCGGGCGTGCGCACCGCCGAGAGCTGGGCCTATCCGCCGCGGGAGCTGCGCGTCGAGGTCGACCTGCGGCGCGTCGCCGAGCTCGGCCTCACCCCGACGCGCATCGCGCAGGCGCTCGAGAGCGAGAACGCCAACATCCCGGCCGGCATCGTCGACATCGGACCGCGCAGCTTCACCATCAAGAGCACCGGCGCGTACACCGACCTCGGGCAGGTGCGCGACACCGTGGTGTCGGCGGTCGACGGCCGCGTGGTACGGGTCCGCGACATCGGCGAGGTGAAGTGGGCGGACGGCGAATGGGGCCATGTCGGCCGCTACAACGGCAAGCGCGCGGTGTTCGTCACCGCCAACATGAAGTCGGGCTACAACGTGCTCGACGTGCGCGACGCGGTCGTCGCCAAGGTCGACCGCTGGGCCGAGGGCCTGCCCAAGCGCATCTCGCTCGAGCTCGGCTTCGACCAGTCGCGCAACGTGGCCACACGCCTCGACCGGCTGTACATCGACTTCGGCATCGCCGTCGCGGTGGTGCTGCTGACGCTGCTGCCGCTCGGCCTGCGCGCGGCCGGCATCGTCATGATCTCGATCCCGCTGTCGCTCGCGTTCGGCATCGCGGTGCTGTACCTGCTCGGCTTCTCGCTCAACCAGCTGTCGATCGCAGGCTTCGTCGTCGCGCTCGGGCTGCTGGTCGACGACTCCATCGTCGCGGTCGAGAACATCGCGCGCCACCTGCGCATGGGCTACGACCGCACGCGCGCCGCCATCGCCGGCACGCGCCAGATCTTCATCGCCATCCTCGGCTGCACCGCGACACTGGTGTTCGCCTTCCTGCCGCTGATGGCCCTGCCCGGCACCGCGGGCAAGTTCATCCGCGTGCTGCCCACGGCGGTGGTCGCGACCATCATCGGGTCGCTGCTGATCGCGCTCTTCATCATCCCGTTCCTCGCGAGCCGCATGCTGCGCGAGGAGGACCACGGCGAAGGCAACCGACTGCTGCAGCGCATCATGGGCGGCATCCACCGGTACTACCGACCGGCGCTCCACCACTGCCTCGCGCGGCCGCGGGCCACGGTCGCCGCGGCGATCGGCGGGTCGCTGCTGGTGTCGGTGCTGCTGGTACCGGTGCTGGGCTCGAGCCTCTTCCCGAAGGCCGACACGCCGCAGTTCCTCGTGCAGGTCGAGACGCCGACCGGCACCAGCTACGCCGAGACCGACCGCGCGCTGCGCTTCGTCGAGGACGAGATGAAGAAGGTGCCCGGCATCGAGTCGGTGTTCGCCAACCTCGGCCGCGGCAACCCGCAGGTCTACTACAACCACATCCAGCGCCAGGAGTCCGCCTCCTACGCCGAGGTGCTGGGCGTGATGGAACGGTACGACCCGCGCAGGACCCCGCGCGACCTCGACGCGCTGCGCCAGCGCCTCGACGGGTATCCGGGGGCGCGCATCTCGGTGAAGGAGTTCCAGAACGGTCCGCCGGTCGCGGCGCCGATCGCGGTGCGCATCGTCGGCGCGGACCTCGCGACGCTGGACAGGCTCGCGCGCGAGGTCGAAGGCCTGCTGGACGCGACGCCCGGCGCGCGCGACGTGCGCAACCCGCTCAAGTTCACGCGCACCAACCTCAAGGTCGAGGCCGACACCGCCAAGGCGGCGCTGCTCGGCGTGCCCGCGGTCGAGATCGACCGGACGGTGCGGCTCGCGGTCTCCGGCCTGCAGGCCGGCACCTTCAAGGACGAGGACGGCGAGCAGTACCCCATCGTGGTACGCCCGCCCTTCGAGGCCCGCGCCGACCTGCGCGCCCTCGGCGAGGCGAGGCTGGCCTCGGCCAGCGGCGAGACGCTGCCGCTGTCGCAGGTGGCGAAGATCGAACTCGAACCCGCCCCGGTGCTGATCTCGCGCTTCGCGCGCGAGCGCGCCGTCACGGTCACGGCGCAGGTCGAGCGCGGCCTGAACTCCGGCAAGGTCACGGCGGACGTCGTCGACAAGCTCGACGACATGGAGTGGCCGCGCGGCTACCGTTACGTGCTGGGCGGCGACGCCGAGGCGGGTGCGGAGTCCTTCGCCGGCATCGGCACCGCGGCCATCGTCGCGATCTTCGGCATCTTCGCCGTCCTGGTGCTCGAGTTCGGCAGCTTCCGCTCGACGCTGATCGTGCTGACCGTGGTGCCGCTCGGCATCATCGGCGGCATGCTGATGCTGCTCGTGACCGGCAACGAGATCTCGTTCACGGCCAGCATCGGCTTCATCGCGCTGATCGGCATCGAGATCAAGAACTCGATATTGTTGGTCGACTTCACCAACCAGCTGCGCGAGGAAGGGGTGCCGCTCGACGAGGCCATCGAGCAGGCGGGCGAGATCCGCTTCCTGCCGATCCTGCTGACCTCGGCGACGGCGATCGGCGGCCTGCTGCCGCTCGCGGTGCAGAACTCGGGGCTCTATTCGCCCATGGCCTGGGTGATCATCGGCGGCCTCATCAGCTCGACGCTGCTCGCGCGTCTCGTCACGCCGGTGATGTACAAGCTGATGCCGCCCGAGGGCCACGAGCCGCGCAACCTCCAGCGCGGCACCGAGCCGGAGGCCTCCGGCGCGCTGCTGTGACCGAGCGCCGCGCGGCCGGCAGGCCGCGTGGGCGGCGCGGTCAGCGCGGCAGCCAGCCCAGCCAGGGCGCGTGCAGCGACTGCACGTAGAGCCGATCGGCGGTCTCGGTGACCGCCGTGGTCTCGGGATAGGCGCCCGTCGGGTCCTGCAGGTCGGCGACGACCTTGCCGTCCTCGGTGAACGCGATCACATGACCGTAGGGTTCCGGCACCGGCCACATCGAGCGCGGCAGGCGCAACGTCGCCTTGCGCAGCGCCGGATACGGCGCGAGCGCGTCGATCACCGCGCTGCGCGGCTTGGTGAAGCCCGTCCAGATGCGCCCGTCCAGCCCACGGACGAGGTTGTCGGGATAGCCCGGCAGACCGTCGAGCAGCACGGCGGCCTGCGGTGCCGCGGCGCCCGCGGGCCGACGCGACCCGACGGTGGTGTCGACGCGGGAGAGGTCGAGGTTGCGCGCATCGGCGGCGATGCGCCAGATGCGATAGCGGCCGGTCTCGGCCACCAGCAGGCCGCGGCCGTCCTGCGTCAGCGCTATGCCGTTCGGGAAGCTGAGCCCGCCGGCGACACGCTGCACCGCGCCGGTCGTCATGTCGTACACCAGCACGCGTCCGGTGGCCGAGTTCTCGAGGATGTCGAGCACGCTCGCCTCGAAGGTGCCGCCCCAGTCGCGCGGCGCGAAACGGCGCGAGGCGTCGGTGAGGTAGATCCTGCCGTCGGGCGCGACCACGACCCCATCCGCGTAGCGCAACGGCTCACCATCGATCTCGTCGACCAGCACGCGCACCGCGCCCTCTCGGTCGATGGCGAGCAGACCGCGCATCGCATCGGCGGCGATCATGCGGCCCGCGGCGTCGAAGTCGAAGCCGAGCACGCGGCCGCCGGTCTTGGCGAACACCGTGCGCTCGCTGCCGTCCGGCTTCATGCGCAGCACCCGACCGTCCGCCACGGCCGCGTAGAGCAGCCCGTCCGGTCCGATGGCGACATGCTCCGGACCCGCGTGGCCGCCGAGTTCGATGCGCCGCAGCCCGGCGAGACGGGTGTTCGTCGCGTGCACGCCGACGTAGCCCACCGACGGCGCAGCCCGCCATGCGACCGGCGCCACCGGCACCGGCCACGAGGCGAGGTAGGCCACCAGCCCAGCGAGCAGCAGAGCCGCGACGGCGAGCGCGCGGCGCATCAGGCCGGCAGCTTGTGGTCGCGGAAACGTTCGCGCAGGACGCTCTTCTGCATCTTGCCGGTGGCGCCGAGCGGGATGGCATCGACGAACACCACGTCGTCGGGCACCTGCCACTTGGCGACCTTGCCGTCGTAGAACGCGCGCAGCTCCGCGGCGGTGGCCTCGACGCCGGGCTTGCGAACCACCACCAGCAGCGGCCGCTCGTCCCACTTCGGGTGCGGCACCGCGATGCACGCCGCCATCGCCACGGCGGGATGCGCCATGGCGATGTTCTCGATGTCGATGGAACTGATCCACTCGCCGCCCGACTTGATGACATCCTTGCTGCGGTCGGTGATCTGCATGTAGCCGTCGGGGTCGATGGACGCGACGTCACCCGTCGGGAACCAGCCGTCGCGCAGCAGCGGCTCGTGCTCGCGCCGGAAATAGCTGGAGACCACCCACGGTCCGCGCACCAACAGGTCACCCGAGGACTTGCCGTCCCAAGACAGTTCCTTGCCGTCGGGGTCGACCACCTTCATGTCGACACCGAAGACCGCACGGCCCTGCATCGCCTGCACGCGGATCTGGCCTTCCTCGTCGAGCGCCAGATGCTTGGGCTTGAAACTGCTGCCGGTGCCGAGCGGCGAGGTCTCGGTCATGCCCCAGCCCTGCAGCACCGACACGCCGTAGGTACGGAACGCCTTGATCATCGCCGCGGGCACGGCCGAGCCGCCGATCAGCGTGCGCTTGAGGGTCGAGAAGCGCAGACCGCCGGCGCCGAGATGGTTCAGCATCGCGAGCCACACCGTCGGCACCCCCGCAGCCATCGTGACGCGCTCGGCCTCGATCAACTCGTACACCGACTTGCCGTCGAGCGCGGGTCCCGGCATCACGAGCTTCGCGCCGACCATGGGCGCGCCGTAAGGCAGGCCCCAGCCGTTCACATGGAACATCGGCACCACGGGCAGGATGGAATCGAGCGCCGACAGGTTCTGACCGTCCGGCAACGCCGCCGTGACCGCGTGCAGCAGCGTCGAGCGATGGCTGTAGAGCACGCCCTTCGGGTTGCCGGTGGTGCCGCTCGTGTAGCACAGCGCCGCCGCCAGGCGTTCGTCGAAGGTCGGCCAGGCATAGGCGCCGTCGTGCGCGGCGAGCAGCGCCTCGTAGCTGACGAGCCCCGGGATGCCGGAGTCCGCCGGCAGCGCATCGGCCTCGCAGAGCGCGACCCAATGCGTCACCGTCGGACACTTCGCCGCGATGGCCTTCACCAGCGGCAGGAAGGTCATGTCGAAGCAGAAGACGCGGTCCTCGGCGTCGTTGACGATCCACGCGAGCTGGTCGGGCGGCAGGCGCGGGTTGACGGTGTGCACGACACGACCGCTGCCGCTGACGCCGAAGTACAGCTCGAGATGGCGGTAGCCGTTCCAGGCGAGCGTCGCCACGCGGTCCGACCCGGCGAGGCCCATGGCGTCGAGCGCCTGCGCGAGCCGGCGCGAGCGCAGCTCGGCGTCATGGTAGGTGTAGCGGTGGATGTCGCCTTCGACGCGCCGCGAGACGATCTCTTGCGTGGCGTGGTGCCGTGCGGCGTAGACGATGAGGTTGGAGATCAGGAGCGGATGGTCCTGCATCAGGCCGAACATGAGATACCCCCAAAAAAAGTCTCTGCGCCCGAGTGTAGCGCAGGGACGGCACTGTGCGCCCGGGCGCCTCGCCGTCCGCGTGCCGTCCGCACGCCGTCCGCGCGCCGTCAGCCCGCCGTCTCGAGTTCCCAGGTGACGAGCGGCGACCCGCGACGCAACCAGAACCCCGCCCCGACCTGCCGGAAGTTCCGGGCGAGCCGGCGGCGGTACCAATCGGCGCTGCGCATCGTGACCTCGCGGTCGGTGCGCGACTGGTCGGCGTTCTCGCGCCAGTCCCGGCGGGTCAGCGCGCTGAAATACAGCACCCCGCGGCAGAGCCGTGCGAAGTTCGCCATCGCCCGGGTCGCCGCCGCATCGTCCAGATACTGCAGAACGTCGTAGCAGACGACGAGGTCGAAGGGCTGCCGCGGCCGCCACTCCGCGAGGCTGCCCTGCACCCAGCCGTAGCGGCGGCAAAGATACTCGCTGTACTCCAACCCGACATAGGTGGCCCCCGGCAGGGCCCGCAGCAACGGCTCGCGCATCAGCCCGAGTCCGCAGCCCGCATCGAGCACGCTCGCCACCGGGCAGTCGATGTGGCGGGTGTAGGCGGCGATGAACTGCGCGCGACGGGCCATCTCGGCGCGCGAGGCCACCGAGGTCCGCCCGTCGCGGTAGAAGCGGCGGTAGTAGTCCCGGCCGAACCGCTCGCTGCCCGTACCGGCGCCGCCGCGCGGCGCCGCGACGGCCTTTCCCCCGCCCGACCGTCTCACACGATGCCGGCGAGCTTCTGGGCGATCGCGGCGACCGCCACCGGGTCGGCCTGCGAGACCTCCGGGTACTCGGTGAAGCGCTCGGGGATCTTGATGGTCGCGTCGATGCCCATCTGGTCCGAGCGGAACGCGCCGAACTGCGCGGACTTCTCGCAGGAGGGGTCGAGGATCATCGGGATGCCGTCGGGCTGCACGATGGAATCTTTGGCCGGCTGCCAGCGCGTCATCATCGCCCATTCGACCTGCTTGAGGTCGTAGGGGTCGACATCCGGACCGACCACGATCACGAGCTTGGCGGTGCGCCCCCAACGGCCGGCCGAGCCCCACACCGCGTGGATGACGTACTTGCCGAAGTTCGGGTGCGGCTTGCGCCAGCCGTCGACCGACAGCTGCACCACGTAGCACATGTTCGGCGTGACCGCGACGTCGTGCACCTCCGGGATCTTCTTGCGCAGGTCCGACAACACCTCGCCTTCGACCGGCAGCAGCGCCATGTAGTTGTGGTCGAAGGGCGGCATCATCTCCATGGTCGCGTGCCAGATCGGCTTGCGACGATGGGTGATGCACTTGATGCGCACGATGGGCAGCGCCTGCACGCGGTCGTAGTAGCCGACCGGGTTCGAGTGCCAGCCGATGGTCTCGATCTCGTCGGAGCAGACCTCGCCTTCGAGCACCCACTCGGCGTGCGCCGGCACCTCGAGGTCGACGGTCTCGCAGCGCACCATCTCCACCGGCGAACCGCGCAGGCCGCCGGCGAAGGCCGTCTCGTCGACGTTGTAGGGCACGCCCGTCGCCGAGGCGAGGTGCAGCGCCGGATCGCAGACGCCGGCGATCGCGACCTCGAGCCGCTTGCCCATCTGCGAAGCCTTGAAGGTGTGGCGACCGATGTCCGAGAACGGCGGGTTCCACCAATAGAACGCCGCGAGGTCGGTCTTGGCGCGTTCGGGCGCGTAGCTGCCGCCGGTCGGGTGCGTGGCGTCGAGGAACTGCGTGAAGCGGTACCAGCCGCAGTTGCGGCCCCCGGTCTCCGGGTCCTTCGAGAAGGTCATGGCGTTGGTGATGTACGCCGGGCCCTCCTTGCCGAACCAGACATGCGGGATCTGCTTGTCCAAGGAGACGTCGTCACCTTTGATGATGACCTCTTTGCAGGGCGCGCCCGCCTTGTCGATGACCTTGGGCGCATGCCAGCGCGCCGGGTCGGCGAGCACCTCGGAGTGGTGCAGCTTGGCGGCGCGCCAATCGCGGAAGCCGATGGTCATCGCCGTGCGCTCGCGCGTGCCGAAGGGGTTGAAGAGGATCGGCACGCCCTCGGTGTTGACGGCGTCGACCTTGTTGAGCATCAGCGCCGGGCCGTTCTGGCTGCACACGTGGTGCATGAGCGCCTGCAGCTCGTTGGTCCCGCGCCGGCCGTCGAGCGGCACATCCACCTGCTTCAGCTGTCCGTCCTGCTCGAGCAGCGCGAGGAACTCGCGCATGTCCTTGAACGCCATCGGAACCCCCGTGGGGCGCAGGTGGCCGCATGACGCGGACCCGGCGCCGTCTGTCTTTATGGTATCGAGAGCCTACCCGCGCCCTCGGGCCGCTGCCAGACCCGGTCGCCGGCGGGACCCATCGTGACCTTGCAATGGACAGCCGACCCGGGCCATCGACCGCGGCCTCCGCGAGGCGGCATCATCGGCCGGGTCACCCTCGAGACCCGGACCCACGGAGGCCTCCGCATGACCGACCACGGACGAAAGACCGCCATCGTCACCGGCTCCGCCACCGGCGTCGGCGCCGCCACCGCACTGATGCTGGCGCAGCGCGGCTGCGATGTGGTGATCAACTACACCCGCAGCAAGGCCGAGGCCGAGGACACGGCGCAGCAGTGCCGCGAGGCGGGTGCGGACGTCATCGTCCACCAGGGCGATGTGGCCGAGGACGCGTCCTGCCGCGCCATGGCGCAGGCGGCCATCGGCCGATGGGGTCGCATCGACTACCTCGTCAACAACGCCGCCAAGACCAAGTTCAACCCCTACGAGGACCTCGAAGGCCTCGGCGCCGAGGATTTCCTCGACATCTACAAGGTCAACGTGGTGGGCGCCTACCAGATGGTGCGCGCGGTGGCGCCGCAGATGAAGAAGCAGGGGCGCGGCGCCATCGTCAACAACTCCTCAATCGGCGGCATCACCGGCATCGCGTCATCCATGGCCTACGCGGCGAGCAAGGCGGCGCTCAACATGATGACGCAGTCGCTTTCTTTGGTGCTCGGGCCCGAGATCCGCATCAACGCCGTCGCGCCGGGCGCGATCCAGACGCGATGGCTGCAGGCCGGGATGACGCCCGAGCAGTACCAGGCGTTCCTCGTGAACGCGGCGGCGTACGTGCCCCTGCAGGTCGTGCCGACCGCGGAGCAGATCGCCGAGGCGCTGGTGTGGTTCCTCGAGGGCGCGAGCGTCGTCACCGGCGAGGTGCTGATGGTCGACGCGGGCCTGCACTGCGGCCGGTTGCCGCCGTCCTCGAGCAACAAAGCGACCTGGGACAAGAAGTAGCCGCGCGGACACCGCCCGGACGCGGGCATCGGCGCCGCGGCGCTCAGACGGGCTGCGTCACCGGGTTGTACGAGAACAGGCCGATGCCCTCGTCGGCGGCTTTGCCCTTGACGCGCTGCGCATACGAGTCCGCGTCGGGGTCATGGAACGTCTTGCCGGCCTTGCGCGACTCGAGCACGACGAAGGTCGCCCGCTCACGGCGCGCGTTCTCGTAACGGGCGAAGGCTTCGTCGATGGCCGACGATGCGCCGATCGCGCGCGCCAGCACCACCGCGTCCTCGATGGCGAGCACCGCGCCGTGCCCGAGGAACGGGAGCACGGGATGTGCCGCGTCGCCGAGCAGCGTGACGCGGCCCTTCGACCAGGCGGCGAGCGGCTCGCGGTCGAACAGGCCCCATTTGAAGAGCTGGTCCTCGGGGACGAGCTCCATGATGCGCCGCACCATCGGCGTCCAGCCCTCGAATTCGGCGAGCAGCTCCGCACGGCTGGAGCGGATCGCCCACCCCTCCTCGGTCCACGCCTCCCGCTCGGCGAACGCGACGAAGTTCAACAGCTCGCCGCTGCGCACCGGATAGCGGTTCACGAGATGTCCCGGCCCGATGAAGAGGCCGGAGGGCGGGTCGAGGATCTCCTTGGGCACGAGGTGCATGGGGACGAGGCCGCGCCACGCGATGTAGCCGGTGTAGGTGACGCCGAGCGGACCGAACACCTGCTGGCGCACCGGCGAGCGGGCGCCGTCGGCGCCCACGAGCAGATCGACGCGCGCGCCGCTGCCGTCGGCGAACGCGAGGTCGACGCCGTCCGCGTCCTGGGAGACGCCCGTACAGCGCAGGCCGAGGCGGACGGCCTGCGGATCGCAGGCGCGCACCGCGGCGGCGAGCGCATCGTGCAGATCGGCGCGGTGCAGCAGGTAATAGCGTTCGCCGTAGCGTTCGACGAGGGCGCGACCGCGGTTCACCCAGTTGAGGGGCCGCCCGTCGCGCCAGTGACGCACGCACTGGTCCTCCGGGTGGTGCGCCTTGGCCTGCAGCATGTCGTGCAGGCCCAGATGGTTCATGGCATGCGCGGCCGTGGGGCTCAGCGACAGGCCCGCGCCGACCTCGGCCAGCACCGGCGCCTGCTCGAACACCGTCACGCGCTGGCCCGCGCGCAGCAGGGCGAGCGCGGCCGTGAGGCCGCCGATGCCTGCGCCGACGATGCCGATGTGCGGTTTCATGGCGCCACTTGAACATGGCGCAGGCCGGGGCCGACGGGTCGGCCGGCGTCCCGTCCCCTCTGCGGACAGACCTGTCCGAAGGGCGGTAAAATGATGCATGACCGTTGCCAAAACCCGTCGCGACCCCAAGGTCGGATTCGTCAGCCTCGGCTGCCCCAAGGCACTCGTCGACTCCGAGCGCATCCTCACCCGGCTGCGCTCCGAGGGCTACGTGGTCGCCCCGGACTACGACTCCGCGGACCTCGTGGTGGTCAACACCTGCGGGTTCATCGATTCGGCCATCGACGAGTCTTTGGACGCGATCGGCGAGGCCCTCGAGCAGAACGGACGCGTGATCGTCACCGGCTGCCTCGGCGCCGACCCGAAGCGGATCCTCGACCGTCATCCGCGCGTGCTGAAGGTGACCGGTCCGCACGCGTACGAGGACGTCGTCACCGCGGTGCACCAGCATCTGCCGCCGAAGCACGACCCCTTCGTCGACCTCGTGCCGCCGCAGGGACTGCGTCTGACGCCGCGGCACTACGCGTATCTCAAAATCTCCGAGGGCTGCAACAACAAGTGCAGCTTCTGCATCATCCCCGACCTGCGCGGCAAGCTCGCGAGCCGCCGCATCGACGAGGTGCTGCGCGAGGCCGAGCGCCTGGTGCGTGCGGGCGTGCGCGAGCTGCTCGTGATCTCACAGGACACCAGCGCCTACGGTTCAGACCTGCGCTACGCCAAGGCGCAGTGGAACGGCGGCGAGCATGCGACGCGGTTCATCGACCTCGCCCGCGGGCTCGGCTCGCTCGGCGTCTGGGTACGGATGCACTACGTGTATCCGTATCCGCATGTCGACGAGGTCATCCCGCTGATGGCGGAGGGCAAGGTCCTGCCCTACCTCGACATCCCCTTCCAGCACGGCAGCCCCTCGGTGCTGAAGCGCATGAAGCGGCCCGCGCACGCCGAGGACACGCTCGCGCGCATCAAGACGTGGCGCAAGGAGTGTCCGGACCTCACGCTGCGCAGCACGTTCATCGTCGGCTTCCCCGGCGAGACCGAGGCGGAGTTCGAGGAGCTGCTCGACTGGATCGAGGAAGCGCAGATCGACCGCATGGGCGCGTTCAAGTACTCACCGGTGCAGGGCGCGCGCGCCAACGACGTCGCGCCGCATGTGCCCCCTGAGGTCCAGGAGGAGCGCCTCGCGCGCTTCATGGCGGCGGCGCAGCGCATCAGCGCGGCCCGGCTCGCGGCCCGGGTCGGCCGCGAGGAGACCGTACTGGTCGATTCGATCGAGGGCGGCACGGCGATCGCGCGGTCCCGCGGCGACGCGCCGGAGGTCGACGGCGTGGTGCGGATCCGCGGCGGCGGCAAGCTGCCGGTGGGCGAATTCGCGCGCGTACGCATCACCCGCGCCGGTGACCACGACCTCGCGGCGACGCCCGTCAACGGCTGATCGGTCCCCTGCGGCGCGTCAGCTGCTCTGCGCGCAGGGCCAGACGGCCTTCAACGCCGCCGTGATGACCCGGTCGGCGCTCTGGTCCAGCACCTCGGGGTTGTTCCGCATGTACTTCAGCACCACCTGCACGACCTGTCCCTGGGTGACGTTGTCGCCCGAGCAGATCACCGAGCCGGAGAGCGCGTCGTGGACACCGATGACGTAGCCGAAAGCCACCGCGTCACGCACCGTCTCGGTGGAATCGTCCGTCACCCAACCCTCGAGACCGGTCTTGATCTCGTTGCCGGTCTTGAACTCGCCGGCGGCATGGGCGGTCGTGACGAGCACCGCGGCGAGGGCGGTGATGGACAGTCGGGCAAGCAGGCGCATGGGGTTCTCCTCGAGGGGTCGGACGAGCGATCGTCCGTTGCACGAAAATTAACCTGTGGCTTCAGATTTGACAAAGCCCGCCTTCCCGAACTGTGAACTCGGGTGGGATCCGGCGGTCTGAAGCCCATGAGCACCCCCTCCTCCGCCCCCTCGGACCGCCCTTCGGGCGCACTGAAACGCCTCTCCCTCGCGCCTGCGCTGGCCCTCGGTGCAGCGCTGGCGCTCGGCCTGCTGGTCGCAGGTCTCGCCGTCAGCAAGGGTCTGGAACGCTTCCGCATGGCCGACCGCTCCATCACCGTGAAGGGGCTGGCGGAGCGCAGCGTGGAGGCCGACTACGCCACCTGGACGCTGGCCTTCCGCCGCGGCGGCAACTCCTTTGCAGAGGTGCAGCAAGCCCTGAAGGGCGACCGTGACCGCGTGGTCGCTTTCCTGAAGTCCGCCGGCTTCAAGGACGACGAGATCCTGGTCCGGCCGCTCGAGGTGCAGGACCTCTACTCGCGCGAGTACGCGCAGGCCAACCAGCCGTTCCGCTACAACGGCAACGCACGCGTGCTGGTGAAGTCGGCGCGCGTCGGTGCGGTGGCGCAAGCTGCGCTCGCCACCGACCCGCTGGTGGCCGCGGGCGTCGCGCTCGAGCCGGGCAACGGTCCGTGGTACGAACTGCGCGGCTTCAACGCCGTGAAAGCGCCGCTGCTCACCGAGGCCACGCGCAACGCGCGCGAGCAGGGCCTGCGCTTCGCCGCCGAGGCCGGCGCCACGCTCGGACCGCTGCGCAACGCCAACCAGGGCGTGATCACCATCAGCGGCGAGGACGAGGGCGACGACCGCGCCTCGCGCATGAAGCGCCTGCGCGTGGTCAGCACCTTCGAGTACGAGCTGCGTTAACGCGTCGCCGCGATCCAGGCATCGACCTGCTGCTCGAGCAGGTCGAGCGGCAGCGCTCCCGAGCGCAGCACCACGTCGTGGAAATCGCGGATGTCGAAGCGCGGCCCGAGCGCGCGCTTCGCCTTCTCGCGCAGCTCCATGATCTTGAGCATGCCCACGGTGTAGGCCGTCGCCTGTCCCGGCATCACGATGTAGCGCTCGGTGGCCTTGGTGGCGGCGTCGCGCGTCATCGGCAGCTTCTCGAGGTGGTACTGGATGACCTGCTCGCGCGTCCACCGCTTGGCGTGCAGCCCGGTGTCGACGACGAGCCGCACCGCGCGCGTCATCTCCATGGTGAGACGCCCGAAATCCTCGTACGGATCGGCGTAGAGGCCGAGTTCCTTGGGCAGGCGTTCCGTGTAGAGCCCCCAGCCCTCGGAATACGCCGTGAACCCGCCGAACCGGCGGAAGCGCGGCAGTTCCTCGAGCTCGCCCGCGATGGCGAGCTGCATGTGGTGTCCCGGGATGCCCTCGTGGTACGCGAGCGCCGGCAGCTCGTACTTGGGCATGTCCGCCATACGGTAGAGGTTCGCGTAGTAGATGCCGGGGCGCTTGCCGTCGGCCGACGGCGATGAGTAGAACGCCTTGCCCGCCGACCGCTCGCGGAACGGCTCGACCGCCTTCACGATCATCGACGCCTTGGGCAGCGTGCGGAACAGCTGCGGTAGCCGCGCGCGCATGTCGTCGATGACACGGGTCGCCTCGGCGAGGTAGGCGGCCTTGCCCTCCGGCGTGTCCGGATAATAGAAGCGCGGATCCTTGCGCACGGCTTCGAAGAACTCGGGCAGGCTGCCCTTGAAGCCGACCTGCTGCATGATGGCGCGCATCTCGCCCTCGATGCGCGCGACCTCGGCGAGACCCACCGCATGGATCTGCTCGGCGGTCATCGTGGTCGTGGTGTAGCCCGCGAGCAGGTGGTCGTAGTACCGCGCGCCGTCGGGCAAGCGCCACACGCCGTCGTCGGTGCCCGCGCGCCGCTCTGCGCCCTCCGCATAGGCGATGATGCGCTGGTAAGCGGGCAGCACCGAGCGCTGCAAGGCGCCCTCGCCCGCCGTGAGCAACCGCGCCCGGATGGCGTCGTCGGTCTGCAACGCGCCCACCTTCGCCTTGAAGTCGGCCCATAGCGGGCTGTCGCCCGCGGCGCCCTGCGTCGCGCCGCTGAACGGCGCGCCGGTGATGACGTTGCGCGCATCCGAGACGACGTACGGGAACACGAACTTCGGCGGCAAGATGCCGCGCCGCTCGGACTCTGTCGCCATCGCGATCGCCTGATCGACACGCTCGGCGACGCCCTGCAGGCGCGCGACGTAGGCCTCGGCGTCCGCGACCGTCTCGACGCGGTGGGTGTTGATGAGGAAGGCCGGGATGCGCGACTGCAGGCCGTTCATCTGGTCGAAGATGTAGCCGTGGTAGCGCCACTCGGCGCCCGCGATGCTGCGCTTCGCGCCGGTCGCGAAGATGTCGTAGGACAGCTTGCCCTGCGGCGACAGCGATCCGCGGTCGATGTCGCGCTCGAGCTCGGCGAGATGACGACGGGTGCGGTCGAGGCTCGCTTGCCGCTCGGCTTCGGTCAGCGGCGTCCACTCCGAGTAGCGCAGCCGCTGACCGAGCTGGGCGGCGAATTCGGGGCTCGCCGCGACGCGATCATCGAAGCTGCGCTCGAAGAACGCCGTGGCGCGCGCATCGGCGGAGGCGGCGGGCACCGCGGCGACGGACGCCGTCGGAGCGGACGCCGCCTTCGTGCGGGAGGTGGGCGCCGCGCAGGCGGCGAGCGTCGCGGCCAAGGCCGCGAGGGGGATCAGGCGCGAGGTTCTCATGCGCCGATTGTAGCGTGCAGCGTCAGCGTGGACGCAGGTCGAAGACCACCCTGAACAGGCGACCGCCCGGCCGTGCGAGCTCATAGACGAACCGTTCGCCGGGCGTGATCTCCAGCGACCAGACGTTCACCTCGGAGACGCTGCGTCCGGTACGCGTGAACAGGGCGACGGACACGGCATCCGCTTCGAAGGACTGCCGGGTGGCCGTCCCGTCGCGCAGGGCGTCACCGCCGTAATCCGTCAGCTCGTCCGGACTGCCGTCGGTGTGACGATGATCGTGCTTCAGACGCAAGCCGCCGGCCATCCGACGGACGACCCAGGTACGGCTTCGATCCTCACCGACCGCGAACGGCAACGCGATCATGTCCGCCGTGCAGCGTGCCACGCGCATCTCGAGCGTCTTGCCGGTGAAAGGATCGCCCGGTGCCGGTGGCGGCTCATCGACCTCGATGCGGCCCTGATAGACACGGTCGGGCGCGGCGCACAGCGTGCGCAGCGCCTCGAAGAACGCCGCGGCCGCGGGCCGCGCCAGCCGCTCGAAGCGGTAGGGCTGCGTCGGCGGCACGCGGAAGGCGTAGCGGCCGTCCTCGAGCCTGCCGTACTCACGATAGCCGAGCGTGCCCGAGGCGCCGATGTCGATCTCGGCGAGGATGCCCATCTTCCGGCCCGAGGCGGCGACGATGACGCAGCGCTCCGGGGCGACCGCGCCGAAGAACCCGCCGTCGGCGCGGCGCGCGAAGTCGAGCCCGCAACCGGGCGGGTAGCCCCGCAGCTGCTCGAGCGTCACGGACTTGAAGGCCTGCGGCGAGATGCCCTTTCCGGCGTACGGCGCACCGTCGCGGAACGCGAAGAAGTCCATGACCATGCGGCCCGCTGCATCACGGCGGAAGGACCACAGACGCTGGCGCGAGATCTCGCCATCCGGTCCGCCGCGCCGCCACTCGAGATAGACCACATGGCTGCCGAGCGCGGGCGCCGCGACGCGCGTGAACCGGGCATGCTGCAGATCCAGCCACTCGCCGTCGACCGACGGCGGCGCCTTGAGCGCAGCGGGCGCGGCGACGTACTGCGCGCGGTTGTCCCAGGTACCGACCAAGCCGTCGACGACGGCATCGAGCTCGGCATCGGATGCAGCGTGCGCGGCAGGCGCCGCCTCCCCCCGCACGAGCGCTGCAGCAGTCAGCAGGACCGCGAGCAGCGTACGACCGCTCACTCGACGGTGACGCTCTTGGCGAGGTTACGCGGCTGGTCGACGTCGGTGCCGCGCAGGATGGCGACGTGGTAGGAGAGCAGCTGCAGCGGCAGCGTGTAGACCACAGCGGCCTGCAGGTAGCTCACATGGCGCGGCATGGTGATCACGGTGACGCCCTCGGAAGGCTCGATGCCGGCATCCGGGTCGGCGAACACGATGAGCTCTCCGCCGCGGGCACGGACCTCCATCATGTTCGACTTCAGTTTCTCGAGCAGGTCGGTGTTCGGCGCGACCACGACGACGGGCATGTCGTCGTCGACCAACGCGAGCGGCCCGTGCTTGAGCTCGCCTGCGGCATAAGCCTCGGCGTGGATGTAGGAGATCTCCTTGAGCTTCAGCGCGCCTTCCATCGCGATCGGGTGCATGGTGCCGCGGCCGAGGAAGAGCGCGTGGTGCTTGTCGGCGAAGCGCTGGGCGAGCTCACGGATGGCGGGGTCGAGCGCGAGCGTCTTCTCCATGATGCCCGGCAGCTCGACGAGCCGCGAGACGAGGGTGTGTTCGACCTCGGGGCCGGCGCCGTTGCGGCGCGCGAGCGCGACCACGAGCAGCGAGAGCGCGGTGAGCTGCGTGGTGAAGGCCTTGGTGGAGGCGACGCCGATCTCGGGGCCAGCGCGCGTGAGCATCACGAGCTCGGACTCGCGCACCAACGAGCTCTCGGGCACGTTGCAGACCGCGAGCGAGGAGAGATAGCCGCCCGCCTTGGCGAGGCGCAGCGCGGCCAGCGTGTCGGCCGTCTCGCCGGACTGCGAGATCGTCACGAACAAGGAGTTCTTCGGCACCACCGGCTGGCGGTAGCGGTACTCGCTCGCGATCTCGACCACGCAGGGGATCTTCGCGAGCTGTTCGATGAGGTATCGCGTGACGCAGCCGGCGTGGTAGCTCGTGCCGCAGGCGACGATGTGGACATGCTCCACCTCGCCGAACACCTTCATGGCGGCCGGACCGAACGCGGCCTCGAGCAGTCGGCCGTTGGCGACGCGCTCGCTCAGGGTGTCGGCGATGGCGCGCGGCTGCTCGTGGATCTCCTTGAGCATGAAGTGCGGGTACTGGCCCTTGTCGGCGGCGTCGGCCGAGAGCTCGCTCTCGTGCGGCTTGCGCACGACGGCGGCGCCCGCCCGGTCGACGACGCGCACGGCGGTGCGGCGGACCTCGGCGACATCGCCTTCCTCGAGGAACATGAAACGGCGCGTGACGGGCAGCAGCGCCGCGACGTCCGAGGCGACGAAGTTCTCCGCGTCGCCGAGGCCGATGACGACGGGGCAACCCTCGCGCGCGAGGATGATGCGCTCGGGATCGTTCTCGCTCACCACCGCCAGCGCGTAGGCGCCCTCGAGCTCGGCGACCGTGGCACGTACCGCCTCGAAGAGGTCGGGGCGCGTCTGCATGTGCTGGTGGATGCGGTGGGCGATCACCTCGGTGTCGGTCTCGGAGGTGAACACATAACCCGCCGCCTGCAGCTCGGCGCGCAGGGCGTCGTGGTTCTCGATGATGCCGTTGTGGACGATGGCGAGACCATCCGACGAGATGTGCGGATGGGCGTTGCGCTCGGAGGGCACACCGTGGGTCGCCCAACGGGTATGCGCGATCCCGAGGTGGGCGGTGGTCGGCGAGGCGTCGATCGCGTCCTGCAGACGCTGCACCTTGCCGACCGTGCGCAGGCGCTTGAGCTTGCCGGTGCCGTTGACGACGGCGACGCCCGCGGAGTCGTAGCCGCGGTATTCCAGGCGCCGCAGGCCCTCCACGAGGACGGGGACGATGTCACGTTGCGCGATGGCGCCGACGATGCCGCACATGGGGGTGAATCCTACTCCGCGCCGTGGAAAAGGCTATCCAAGAAAGGTCAAGACTTGGCCGGGCCGCTGCCGCGCTTGGTCGGCCGCTTCCAGCCCTCGATGTGGGCCTGCTTGCCCCGGGCGACAGCCAGCGTCCCGGCCGGGACGTCTTTGGTGATGGTGGAGCCGGCACCGACCGTCGCGCCGTCGCCGACCGTGACCGGCGCGACCAGCACCGAGTTCGAGCCGGTGTGGGCGTCCGCGCCGATGACGGTGTGGTGCTTGTTGGCGCCGTCGTAGTTGGCGACGATGGTGCCGGCGCCGATGTTGGCGCGCGCGCCCACCGTGGCGTCGCCGACATAGGCGAGGTGGTTGGCCTTGGCACCCTCGCCCATCGTCGAGTTCTTGACCTCGACGAAGTTGCCGATGTGGACCTCGGGGCCGAGCGCCGCGCCGGGGCGCAGCCGTGCGAAGGGGCCGATGATCGCGCCGGCGCCGACCTTGCACTGTTCGAGCACGCAGTGCGCGTTGATGCGCGCGCCCGCGGCGACCTCGCAGTCGCGCAGCACGCTGCCCGGCCCGACGCTGACGCCGTCGCCCAGCACCACATGCCCTTCGAGCACCACGTTGACGTCGATCGAGACGTCACGGCCCGTGACCACCTCGCCGCGGATGTCGATGCGCGCAGGGTCGGCGAGGGTGACGCCGGCCGCGAGCAGCGCGCGGGCGCGCGACCGGCGCAGCTCGGCCTCGACCTCGGCGAGCTGCAATTTGTCGTTGATGCCGAGCACCTCCGGGACCGTCGGCGCGGCGAGCGGGGCGACCTTGACCTTGTCCTTGACCGCCATCGCGATGATGTCGGTGAGGTAGTACTCGCCTTGGGCGTTGGCGTTGCGCAGCTTGCCGAGCCAGCGGCGCAGCCGCGTCACGGGTACGGCCATGATGCCGGTGTTGCCCTCGCGGATGCGGCGCTCGCGCGCGTTCGCATCCTTCTGCTCGACGATGCGCAGCACCTTGCCGCGCGCGTCGCGGACGATGCGGCCATAGCCGGTGGGATCCGGGAGTTCGACGGTGAGCAGTCCGATCGACTTGGGGCCGGCGAGCGCGACCAGGGCACGCAAAGTCTCCGGCTGCACCAGCGGCACATCGCCGTAGAGGATCAGCGCGGTCTCATCGTCGCGCAGCGCAGGCAGCGCCTGCTGCACGGCGTGGCCGGTCCCTTTCTGCTCGGCCTGCAGCACCCAGGAGCTGCGCGGGGCGGCGGCTTTGAGCTCGGCATCGAGCGCGGCGCGCACCTGCTCGCCGCCATGGCCGTAGACCACATGCACGGCGGCGGGCTCCAGCGCGCGCGCGGCGTCGAGCACATGACCCAACAACGGACGGCCGGCGAGCGGTTGCAGGACCTTGGGCAGCGCGGAGTTCATCCGCTTGCCCTGCCCTGCCGCGAGGATGACGATGGAGAGCGTCATGAGGACGCGCCGGGCGATCAGCCCCGGATCTTGCGCAGCTTCTCGAGCATCTTGAGCTGGGCGGCGGCGCGCGCGAGTTCGGCGAGCGCCTCGGCCTGCTCGAGCTTGTCGATCTTGCCCTGCAGCGCTTCCTCGGCGCGCTTCTTGGCCTCGAGCGCGGCGGCCTCATCGAGGTCCTTGGCGCGCGCGGCGGTGTCGGCGAGCACCGTGACCTTCTTGGGCTGCACCTCGAGCGCACCGCCGCCGACGAAGAACATCAGCTCTTCGCCGCTCGGCGTCTGCACGCGCACCTCGCCGGACTTGATGAGCGTCAGCAACGGCGCGTGCCGCGGCGCGATGCCGAGCTCGCCCTGGGTCGCCGGCACGAACACCATCTTCGCCGGGCCGGAGTAGATCTCGCCCTCGGCGCTGACGATGTCGCAGTGGATGGTGCTGTCGGCGGCCATGTATCGGTGCTCTGGTGAGGTGCGGGGTGCGACGCTTTACTGCAGCGTCTTCGCCTTCTCGACGGCCTCGTCGATCGAGCCGACCATGTAGAACGCCTGCTCGGGCAGGTGGTCGTACTGGCCCTCGAGGATGCCCTTGAAGCCGCGGATGGTGTCCTTCAGCGAGACGATCTTGCCGTCCTGGCCGGTGAACACCTTGGCGACGTTGAAGGGCTGCGACAGGAAGCGCTGGATCTTGCGGGCGCGGAACACGGTGAGCTTGTCCTCTTCGGAGAGCTCGTCCATGCCGAGGATCGCGATGATGTCCTGCAGCTCCTTGTAGCGCTGCAGCACGGCCTGCACGCCGCGCGCGGTGTTGTAGTGCTCCTCGCCGACGACCAGCGGGTCGAGCTGGCGGCTCGTCGAGTCGAGCGGATCGACCGCCGGGTAGATGCCGAGCGCCGCGATCTGGCGCGACAGCACGACCGTGGCGTCGAGGTGCGCGAAGGTCGTCGCGGGCGACGGGTCGGTGAGGTCGTCCGCGGGCACATACACCGCCTGGATCGAGGTGATCGAGCCGGTCTTGGTCGAGGTGATGCGCTCCTGCAGCA
>JBBAPM010000015.1:0-55564 GCA_040400835.1 Steroidobacteraceae bacterium | reverse complement strand
GAGCACGACCCGGTCTACAAGGTCACCATCATCCCGCGCGGCCGCGCGCTCGGCGTCACGCAGTTCCTGCCCGAGCAGGACCGCTACTCCATGAGCAAGCGCCGCATCGAGAGCGCCATCGCCACGCTCTTCGGCGGCCGCATCGCCGAGGAGATCATCTTCGGCGCCGACTCGGTCACCACCGGTGCCTCCAACGACATCGAGCGCGCCACCGACCTCGCGCGCAGCATGGTCACGAAGTGGGGCCTCTCGGACCGGCTCGGCCCTCTGACTTACTCCGAGGAGTCGGGCGAGGTGTTCCTCGGCCGGCAGGTCACCCAGACCAAGCAGGTCTCCGATGAGACCGCGCACGCCATCGACCAGGAAGTGCGTCGCGTCATCGAAAGCAACTACCAGCGCGCCCGCGGCATCCTCGAGACGCACCTCGACAAGCTGCACGCCATGGCGGACGCGCTCATGAAGTTCGAGACCATCGACGACGGTCAGATCAAGGACATCATGGCCGGTCGTCCGCCGAGCCCGCCTTCGGGTTGGGACGACACCGTCGCCAGCGGCTCCTCGGGTCCCACCGGTACCGGACCGCGTCCGGCGCCGGGCATCGGTCCGGCGGCGGGCGAGGGCAGCGCGGGCTGAGACCCGGGTGACCTCGCTGATCCTCGCCGGCGGCAGGCGACTCGAACTCGCCGCGCCCTTGGTGATGGGCGTGCTCAACGTCACGCCCGACTCCTTCTCCGACGGCGGACGGCACCACCTGCTCGATGATGCGCTGCGCGCGGCCGACGCCATGCTCGCCGCGGGCGCGACGTTCATCGATGTCGGCGGCGAATCGACCCGTCCGGGCGCGGCGCCGGTCAGCGCCGAGGACGAACTGCGTCGGGTGCTGCCGGTGGTCCGGGCGCTCATCAGCCGCGGCGCGCTCGTCTCGCTCGACAGCAGCAAGCCCGAGGTCATCCGTCCGTGTCTGGAGGCGGGAGCGCATCTCATCAACGATGTCCGCGCGCTCGCTCTGCCGGGCGCCCTGGAGGCCGTCGCCGCGAGCGACGCGGCGGTCTGTCTCATGCACATGCAGGGCGACCCAGGCTCCATGCAGCGTGACCCGCAGTACGGCGACGTCGTCGCCGAGGTCAGCACCTTCCTCGCCGCCCGGGTCGCCGCCTGCGAGGTCGCCGGCATCACCCGCGACCGCCTGCTCGTCGACCCCGGCTTCGGCTTCGGCAAGACGCTCGCGCACAACCTCGCCTTGTTGCGCGGACTGCCGCAGGTGGCGGCGCGCGCCGGTGGTCTGCCGGTGTTGGCGGGTCTGTCGCGCAAATCCATGATCGGCGCCCTGACCGGGCGTCCCGTGGACGAGCGCCTCGCCGGCGGCTTGGCGCTCGCGATCGCCGCGGTCGAGGGCGGAGCGCGTATCATCCGCACCCACGATGTCGCCGAGACGGTGGACGCGCTGAAGGTCTGGTCGGCCTTCCGCCGTGCCGGACCGGATGGGGAGGGTTGAAGTGGCGAGGAAGTATTTCGGCACCGATGGTGTGCGCGGCAAGGTGGGTGAGCCGCCGCTGACCGTGGATTTCGTGCTGCGCCTCGCGAGCGCCGCCGCGCGTGCCCTCGCGCCCGGCGGCGGCAAGGTGCTCATCGGCAAGGACACCCGCCTCTCGGGCTACATGTTCGAGGCGGCCCTCGAGGCCGGCTTCGTCGCCGCCGGCATGGACGTGATGATGATCGGCCCGCTGCCGACGCCGGGCGTCGCCTTCATGACGCGCCACTACGGCTGCCGCTTCGGCGTCGTCATCAGCGCCTCGCACAACCTCTACGAGGACAACGGCATCAAGTTCTTCGACGCCGAGGGCGGCAAGCTCTCCGACGCCGACGAACTGCGCATCGAGGCCGAGCTCGAGCGCGGTCCCGTCACGCTCGAGTCGAACGGGCTGGGCCGCGTCACCCGCGTCGACAAGACGCGCCGCGCCTACCAGGAGTTCTGCATGGCGACGGTGCCGCAGGGCATCACCCTGCAGGGCATGAAGATCGTCATCGACTGCGCGCACGGCGCGGCCTACAAGGTCGCGCCCCGCATCCTCACCGATCTCGGCGCCGAGATCGTGCCGATCGGCTGCTCGCCGAACGGCCGTAACATCAACATCGGCTGCGGCGCGATGGCGCCCGAGCTGCTGCAACTGACGGTCACGGGCATCCGCGCCGATGTCGGCATCGCGCTCGACGGCGACGGCGACCGCCTGGTGATGGTCGACCATCTCGGCCGCAAGATCGACGGCGACCAGCTGCTCTACGTCATCGCGATGGCGATGCACGCAGGCGGGACCCTCAAGGGTCCGGTGGTCGGCACCCTCATGACCAACCTCGGGCTCGAGCGTGCGCTGCAGGCCAAGGGCATCGGCTTCCGCCGCGCCAAGGTCGGCGACCGCTATGTGCTCGAGATGCTGCGCGCGCACGGCGGCGTGCTCGGCGGCGAGACCTCGGGCCACCTGCTCACGCTCGACCATGCGACCACCGGCGACGCCATGGTGGCGGCGCTGCAGGTGCTCGCGGTGATGCGCAAGACCGGCCGGCCGCTCGCCGAGCTCGTCGCCGGTCTCGAACTCCTGCCGCAGCAGCAGATCAAGGTCACGGTCGCCGAACGCTTCGACCCCGAGACGCGTCCCGCGATCGTCGCGGCGCGCAAGGCCATCGAAGCCCGTCTCGCGGACCGCGGCCGCATCGTGCTGCGCGCCTCGGGCACCGAGCCCGTGATCCGTGTCATGGTGGAGGCCGACGAGCGCGAGGAGGCGGATGCCGCCGCGCGTGAACTTGCGGCCGTGGTCGAGAAGGAGGCCCGCGCATGAGCGGTACCCGTCGTGGTCTCGTCGCCGGCAACTGGAAGATGCACGGGTCGCGCGCGGCGAACGCCGCGCTCGTGGCGGGCGTGCGTGCGGCGCTGCCCGCCGGCGCCGATTGCGTGCTCTGTCCGCCCGCCGTCTATCTCGCCGATGTCGCGGCGGCGCTCGCCGGCTCGTCCATCGGCCTCGGCGCGCAGGATGTGAGCCCGGAGACCGGGCAGGGCGCCTACACCGGGGAGGTGTCGGGGGCGATGCTGCGCGACGTCGGCTGCAGCCATGTCATCGTCGGGCACTCCGAGCGGCGTGCCCGCCATGGGGAGTCCGACGCGCTGGTCGCCCGCAAGGCCGCCGCCGCGCTCGCCGCCGGGCTGGTGCCCATCATCTGCGTCGGCGAGACGCTCGAGGAGCGCGATGGTGGGTCGACCGCGGCCGTCGTCGGCCGGCAGTTGGAGGCGGTCCTCGCCGGCTGCGGGGTCGAGGCCTTCCGCACGGCCGTCGTGGCCTACGAGCCCGTCTGGGCGATCGGCACCGGCCGGACGGCGACCCCGGAGCAGGCCCAGGAGATCCACGCCTTGCTCCGTGGCCTGATCGCCGCCCGTGATGCTACAATCGGCGGCTCAGTCAGGCTCCTTTACGGAGGCAGCGTCAAGGCGGGCAATGCGCGCGACATCTTCGCGATGCCCGACATCGACGGCGGTCTCATCGGCGGAGCCTCGCTGAAGGCGGATGAATTCACGGCCATCGTCGCGGCCGTCCCGGGTTGACCGGACGCGCGGCGAGGGCGGCAACGACCCGGTAACAGGACCAGACAACGGCAATGCTGCAGGCGCTCACCATCATCCAGGTCTTCGTGTCGATCGGCATCGTCGCGCTCGTGCTGCTGCAGCGCGGTCGCGGCGCCGACGCGGGTGCGGGTTTCGGTGCCGGCGCTTCGGGCAGCGTGTTCGGTGCGCGCGGCGCGACGACGGGCCTGTCGCGCTCGACCGCGGTGCTCGCGGCGATCTTCATGCTCAACAGCCTCGCGCTCGCCTGGTTCGGCACGCGCCCGGCGACCGACACTTCGCGCGGTCTGCTCGGTGATTCTGCGACCGAGGTCACGGTTCCGGCTGCGCCGGCGCCTGCTGCGCCGAGCGCGCCCACGGGCATCCCTGCGACCGCACCGGCGACGGCTCCTGCCGCGCCCGCAGCGCCGTCGCCCTGATCTTTCTGCATCGGAACGCACACATCGCGGACGTGGTGGAATTGGTAGACACACTAGCTTGAGGGGCTAGCGCCGCAAGGTATGGGAGTTCGAGTCTCCCCGTCCGCACCAAATCTGTTCCGGCTTACTGTACAATCCGCACCGCTTGCGGCACGGGGGTTTCGCGGCATCGAGCTGCGATCGTGTCAGGGCGGTCCGGGATGTTGACGCAGTATCTGCCAGCGCTCATTTTCCTCGGCGTGGCCTCCGGCCTCGCCATCGTGCTCCTTCTTCTGGGCACAGGGCTCGGCCGCCTTTCGGCCCGCGCGCCCGACGACGCCGAAAAACGCTCCGCGTACGAGTGCGGCTTCGAGGCCTTCGAAGAGACGCGCATGAAGTTCGACGTGCGCTACTACCTCGTCGCCATCCTCTTCATCGTCTTCGACCTCGAGATCGCCTTCCTCTTCCCGTGGGCGGTCGCGCTCGGTTCCATCGGCGGCTTCGGCCTCGTCGCGATGGGCATCTTCCTCGCCATCCTCGTGGTCGGCTTCATCTACGAATGGAAGAAGGGGGCGCTCGAGTGGGACTGACCGCCGGCACCGACGCGCAGGGCTTCGCCGAGCGCGGCTTCGTCACCACCCAGGTCGACAACCTCGTCAACTGGGCGCGCACCGGGTCGCTGTGGCCGATGACCTTCGGGCTCGCCTGCTGCGCCGTCGAGATGATGCACGCCGGTGCATCGCGCTACGACCTCGACCGCTTCGGCGTCGTGTTCCGGCCGAGCCCGCGCCAGTCGGACGTGATGATCGTGGCCGGCACCCTCGTCAACAAGATGGCCCCGGCGCTGCGCAAGGTCTACGACCAGATGCCCGAGCCCCGCTGGGTCATCTCCATGGGCTCCTGCGCCAACGGCGGCGGCTACTACCACTACTCGTATGCGGTCGTGCGCGGTTGCGACCGCATCGTGCCGGTCGACGTCTATGTGCCGGGCTGCCCGCCGACGGCCGAGGCGCTGCTCTACGGCATCATCCAGTTGCAGAAGAAGATCGCCCGCACCAGCACGGTGGCCCGCGCATGAGCACGCCCGCCGACGCCGCAGCGGCGCCCGACGCGTCGTCGGCCGACCCGCTCGCCGCGCTGCTGCTCGAGGTCGCAGGCTCCGCCGCGCGCCTCGTGCCGTCGCTGCCCGGCGAATACACCCTCGAATGCGATGCGGCGGCGTGGACAGCGGTCGCGACGGCCCTGCGCGACCATCCGCGGCTGCGCTTCGACCAGCTCGTCGACCTCTGCGGCGTCGACTACCTCGAGTACGGCCGCTCGGAATGGAAGACCCATTCAGCCACCGGCTCCGGCTTCTCGCGCGGTGTCGCGCGCGGCGTCACCGCCGAGCCGGCGTCGCGTGCGCCCGGCACGCGGTTCGCCGTCGTGGCGCACCTGCTGTCGGTCGCGCATAACCGGCGGCTGCGCCTGCGCGCCTTCTGCGCCGATGACGCCGACCCGATGATCGACTCCCTGGTCGAGGTCTGGGCCTCGGCCAACTGGTTCGAGCGCGAGGCCTTCGACCTCTTCGGCATCCTGTTCGCGGGCCACCCGGACCTGCGCCGCCTCCTCACCGACTACGGCTTCATCGGCCATCCGTTCCGCAAGGACTTCCCGCTGATCGGCCATGTCGAGGTGCGCTACGACCCCGCCAAGCAGCGCGTGGTCTACGAGCCGGTGAGCATCGAGCCGCGCACGCTCGTGCCGCGCGTCATCCGCGACGACCACCGCTACGCGCCCGGCCTCGCGGCGCGCGAGGCGAAGTGACCGCCATGGCCGAGATCCAGTCCTACACCATGAACTTCGGCCCGCAGCACCCTGCGGCCCACGGCGTGCTGCGGCTCGTGCTCGAGCTCGACGGCGAGGTCATCCAGAAGGCCGACCCGCACATCGGGCTGCTGCACCGCGCCACCGAGAAGCTCGCCGAGTCGAAGCCGTTCAACCAGTCGATCGGCTACATGGACCGGCTCGACTACGTCTCGATGATGTGCAACGAGCACGCCTACGTGATGGCCATCGAGCGCCTGCTCGGCATCACGCCGCCGCTGCGCGCGCAGTACATCCGCACGATGTTCGACGAGATCACCCGCATCCTGAACCACCTCATGTGGCTCGGCGCGCACGGCCTCGACATCGGCGCGATGACCGTGTTCCTGCTCGCCTTCAAGGACCGCGAGACGCTGATGGACTGCTACGAGGCGGTGTCGGGCACGCGCATGCACGCGACCTACTACCGTCCGGGCGGCGTGCACCGCGACCTGCCGCACGAGATGCCGAAGTACCAGGCCTCGCGCTGGCGCACCCAGAAGGAGGCCGACCGCCTCAACGAGGCGCGCGCCGCGGGCATGCTGGAGTTCATCGAGGACTTCACGCGCCGCTTCCCGCAGGCCGTCGACGAGTACGAGACGCTGCTCACCGACAACCGCATCTGGAAGCAGCGCACGGTCAACATCGGCGTCGTCACGCCCGAGCGCGCGCTGCAGCTCGGCTTCACCGGGCCGATGCTGCGCGGTTCGGGCATCGCCTGGGATCTTCGCAAGAAGCAGCCCTACGAGGTCTACGACCGGATGCAGTTCGACATCCCGGTCGGCGTCAACGGCGACTGCTACGACCGCTATCTCGTGCGCATCGAGGAATTGCGGCAGTCGAACCGCATCATCGCGCAGTGCGTCGGGTGGCTGAAGGCGAACCCCGGCCCGGTGATGGTCGCCGACGCCAAGGTGCGCGCGCCGCGCCGCGAGGACATGAAGGGCGACATGGAATCGCTCATCCACCACTTCAAGTTCATGACCGAGGGCTACTGCGTGCCCGAGGGCGAGACCTACGCCGCGGTCGAGGCGCCGAAGGGCGAGTTCGGCATCTATCTCGTCTCGGACGGCGCCAACAAGCCGTACCGGCTCAAGTGCCGCGCCCCGGGCTTCCCGCACCTCGCCTCGCTCGAGGAGATGGTGAAGGGGCACATGCTGGCGGACGTGGTCGCCGTGATCGGTACGCAGGACATCGTCTTCGGGGAGATCGACCGATGAGCGGCGAGATGCAGGGCGCGGCCGGCGTGCCGACCAGCGACGGCCAGCGCTTCGTACCGGGCGACGGCCCGAAGGTCGCGCTGCTCACGGCGCACACCCGCCACGAGATCGACGCCTGGATCGCGCGTTTCCCCGCGGGACGCCAGCGCTCGGCGTCGCTCTCCGCGCTGCGCTTCGCGCAGGAGCAGAACCAGGGTTTCCTCACCCCCGACCTCATGGACGCCGTCGCGGAGTACCTGCGCCTGCCGCCCATCCAGGTCTACGAGGTCGCCACCTTCTACTCGATGTTCGAGACCCATCCCTGCGGCCGCCACCACGTCAGCGTCTGCACCAACATCTCCTGTTGGCTGCGCGGCGGCGAGGAGATCCTCGCGCACTGCGAGCGCAAGCTCGGCATCAAGGTGGGCGAGAGCACGGTGGACGGGCGCATCTTCCTGAAGCAGGAAGAGGAGTGCCTCGCGTCCTGCACCGGCGCGCCCATGATGATGGTCGACCACGAGTTCCACGAGCATCTGACCCCGGAATCGGTCGACCGGATATTGGACGGATTGAAGTGAGCAGGGCATGAACGCACTCGATACCTGGCGCGACCGCATGAACCTCGTGGTGTTCGAGCCGCTCGGGCTCGGCATCGAGCGTCCTTGGACGCTGGAGTCCTACCTCAAGATCGGCGGCTATTCGTCCTGGAAGAGGATCCTCGCCGGCGAGATGACGCGCGAGCAGGTCATCGACGCGGTCAAGGCCAGCGGCCTGCGCGGCCGCGGCGGCGCCGGCTTCCCGACCGGCACCAAGTGGTCATTCATGCCGCGCACCGCGCCGATGCAGAAATACGCGGTCTGCAACTCCGACGAGAGCGAGCCCGGTACCTGCCACGACCGCGACATCCTGCGCTTCAACCCGCACGCGCTCGTCGAGGGCATGGCGATCGGCGGCTACGCCATGGGCGCGACCGTCGGCTACAACTACATCCGCGGCGAGTTCTTGGGCGAGCCCGTGCCGCGCTTCGAAGCGGCCGTGAAGGAGGCCTACGAGGCGGGCCTGCTCGGCAAGAACGTCCAGGGCAGCGGCATCGACTTCGACCTCTACACCTTCGTCGGCGCCGGCGCCTATATCTGCGGCGAAGAGACCGCGCTGCTCGAGTCGCTCGAGGGCAAGCAGGGCAAGCCGCGCTTCAAGCCGCCGTTCCCGGCCGCCTTCGGCCTCTACGGCCAGCCGACCACCATCAACAACACGCAGAGCTACGCCTCGGTGCCGACCATCCTGCGCAAGGGACCGGAGTGGTTCGCCAAGCTCGGCACCACCAACGCGGGCGGCACGGTGATCTTCTCGGTGTCGGGGCATGTCGAGAAGCCCGGCAACTACGAGCTGCCGCTCGGCGTCCCCTTCAAGGACCTGCTCGAGATCGCGGGCGGCGTGCGCGGCGGGCGCAAGCTCAAGGCCGTCATCCCCGGCGGCTCGTCGGTCAAGGTCGTGCCCGGCGACGTCATGATGGGCGCCAACATGGACTACGACTCGCTGCGGGCGGTCGGCTCCTCGGTGGGGTCCGCGGCGGTCATCGTCATGGACGAGACCACCTGCATGGTGCGCGCGCTGGAGCGCATCTCGCGCTTCTACAAGTCGGAATCCTGCGGCCAGTGCACGCCCTGCCGCGAGGGCACGGGCTGGCTCAACCGCGTGCTGCGCCGCATCGTCGACGGCGAGGGCCGCATGCAGGACCTCGACCTGCTGGTCGACGTCGCCAACCGCATCGAAGGCCACACCATCTGCGCGCTCGGCGACGCCTCGGCGTGGCCGGTGCAGAGCTTCGTCAAACATTACCGCCACGAGTTCGAGCATATGATCCGCAACGGCGGCCGCAGCGTCGTCGAGACGGGGAGGGCGGCGGCCTGACCGGCCGCGCGTGACACCATGGCAGCCCAGCCCCAGGACGACCTCGTCAACCTCGAGATCGACGGCAAGCCCGTCAAGGCCCGCAAGGGCGCGATGATCATCCACGCCACCGACGCGCATGGCGCGTACGTGCCGCGCTTCTGCTACCACGACAAGCTCCCCGTCGCGGCCAACTGCCGCATGTGCCTCGTCGAGGTCGAGAAGGCGCCGAAGCCGCTGCCCGCCTGCGCGACCCCGGTCGCCGAGGGCATGAAGGTCTTCACCAAGTCGCCCGTCGCCATCGGCGCGCAGAAGGCGACGATGGAGTTCCTGCTGATCAACCACCCGCTCGACTGCCCGATCTGCGACCAGGGCGGCGAATGCGAGCTGCAGGACCTCGCGGTCGGATTCGGCCGTGACGCGGCGCGCTTCAACGAGCGCAAGCGCGTGGTGAAGGACAAGGACCTCGGTCCGCTGGTCTCCACCGACATGACGCGCTGCATCCACTGCACGCGCTGCGTGCGTTTCGGTCAGGACATCGCGGGCATCCCGGAGCTCGGCACCACCGGCCGCGGCGAGAACATGCTCATCGGCACCTACGTCGAGAAGGCGGTCGAGCACGAGCTCTCGGGCAACATCATCGACCTGTGCCCGGTGGGCGCGCTCAACTCCAAGCCGTTCCGCTACCAGGGGCGCTCCTGGGAGATGACGCAGGCGCCGCTGGTGGCGCCGCACGACGGGATGGGGGCGAACCTCCACGGCCACGTGCTGCGCGGTCGCCTCAAGCGCGTCGTGCCCCGCGACAACGATGAGGTGAACGAGACCTGGATCGCCGACCGCGAACGCTTCAGCTACGAAGGCCTGCTCGCGGACGACCGCCTGCGCAAGCCGATGCTGCGCGAGGACGGCGCCTGGCGCGAGGTCGATTGGGAGACCGCGCTCGGCGCGGCGGCCCGCGGTCTCGCGGCGGCCGGGCCGGCGCTCGGCGTGCTCGCCCATCCCTCGTCGACCCTCGAGGAACTCTCGCTCGCGTCGCGCCTGGCGCGCGGGCTCGGGTCCGCCCACATCGACCACCGTCTGCGGCAGCGGGATTTCCGCGGCGACGCGGTCGGCGCGGCTCCGGTCGGTCTCGGCATGCCGATCGCGGCCGTCGAGTCGCTGTCGGGCCTGCTCGTCATCGGCAGCCATCTGCGCGCCGAGCTGCCGCTGCTCGCGCACCGCGTGCGCAAGGCCGCGGTCCGCGCCCGTGCGCAGGTCGCGTTCCTCGACCTCGCCGTGCGCGACTACCGCTTCCCGGTCGCCGCGCAGGTCGTCGCGGATGCGGCGCATTGGACGCGCGAAGCCGCGGCGCTCGCGCTCGCGACGGCCGAGGCCGCGGGCGGCGCCGTCGCGCCGGCCTTCGGGCCGCTGGTGTCGGGCGTGTCGCCCACCGACGCGCACCGCGCCGCGGCGCGCGCGCTCTGCACGGGCAGCCACCGCGCCGTATGGCTCGGTGCGATGGCGCTGCGTCACCCCGCGTACGCCGAACTGCGCGCGCTCGCCGCCGAGACGGCCCGCCTCGCCGGTGCGACGCTCGGCACCTTGGTCGAGGGCGGCAACGGCGCCGGCGCGCCGCTTGCGGGTGCGGTGCCGTACCGCGACGCTGCGGGCATCGCGACCGCCGGTCTCGACGCGCTCGCCATGCTGCGTTCGCCGCAGCGTGCCTATCTCCTCGTCGGCGCCATCGAGCCGTCGCAGGACCTCGCCGATCCGGCCGCCGCCGCAGCGGCGTTCAGCAGCGCGGCCTGCGTGGTCGCTGTCACGCCGTTCGCCAGCGAAGAACTTCTGCGCCACGCCCATGTGCTGCTGCCGATGGCCGCCTTCGCCGAGACCTCCGGCACCTACGTGAACCTCGAGGGCCGTTGGCAGAGCCACCCGGGCGCGGTCGCGCCGCCGGGCGAGGCACGTCCCGGTTGGAAGATCCTGCGCGTGCTCGGCAACCTGCTGCAGCTGCAGGGCTTCGACGAAGAGTCCTCGGAGCAGGTGCGCGATCGCCTGCGTGCACAGGTCGAAGCCGCCGTCGGCAACGGCGCCGCGATCGCCGTGCCGCCTGCCTTGCCCGCCGCCGCCACCGCAGCGTTGGCGGCGGCCCCGCTCGACATCCCGATGTACGCCATCGACGCGGTGCTGCGCCGCAGCCCGGCGCTGCAGGCGACGAGCATCGCGCGCGCGTCCCGCGGCGCCGCGGGTGTCGGGGCCGAGGTGACCGCGTGAGCGGCGTGCTCGAGTTCTGGGCGACGCTGCCGGCCTACGCGCAGGCGACGTTCTGGATCCTCGTGGTGACCGTCGCGCTGATCCTCTCGGTCGCGTTCACCACGCTCTGGGAGCGCAAGGTCATCGGCTGGATGCAGCTGCGCAAGGGCCCGAACCGCGTCGGCAGCGTGTTCGGGCTGCTGCCCGGCATCTTCCAGCCCTTCGCCGACGTCATCAAGCTGCTCCTCAAGGAGGTCGTGCTGCCGTCGAAGGCCAACAAGTGGCTGTTCCGCGTGGCGCCGGCCATCACCTTGATCCCGGCCTTCGCCGCCTGGGCGGTGATGCCGCTCGACCCGGGGCTCGTCATCGCCGACATCGACGCGGGCCTCCTCTACGTGCTCTCGCTCACCTCGGTGGGCGTGTACGGCATCATCCTCGCGGGCTGGGCCGCGAACTCCAAGTACGCCTTCCTCGGCGCGATGCGCTCGTCGGCGCAGGTCGTCGCCTACGAGATCGCCATGGGCTTCGCGCTGGTGGGCGTCGTCATGGCGGCGGGCTCGCTCAACCTCGGCGACATCGTGCGCGCCCAGCAGGGCGGGGTGGGCGACTGGTTCTTCATCTGGCTGTTCCCGCTCTTCGTGGTCTACCTCATCGCGGGCGTCGCCGAGACCAACCGCGCGCCCTTCGACGTCGCCGAAGGCGAATCCGAGATCGTCGCGGGCTTCCACGTCGAGTACTCGGGCATCGCCTTCGCGCTGTTCTTCCTCGCCGAATACGCCAACATGATCCTCATCTCGGCGTTGACGGCGGTGTTCTTCCTCGGCGGCTGGCTGTCGCCCTTCGAGGGCCTGCTCGCCGCCGACAACGCGCTCGCGAAGCCCGGTTTCCATTGGCTCTTCCTCAAGCTCTTCTTCTTCCTGACCTGCTTCATGTGGTACCGCGCGACCTTCCCGCGCTACCGCTATGACCAGATCATGCGGCTCGGCTGGAAGGTGCTGATCCCGGTCACGCTGGTCTGGATCGCCGTCGCGGCCGTGATGGTCCACTTCCGCGTCGGTCCCTGGAGCCCGAACTGATGCGCAGCATCATCAAGACATTCCTGCTGACAGAACTCCTCACGGGCCTCTCCGTGACCGCGCGGACGCTGTTCCGCCCCAAGGTCACGGTCAACTACCCCGAGGAGAAGACCCCGCAGTCGCCGCGCTTCCGCGGCCTGCACGCGCTGCGCCGCTATCCGAACGGCGAGGAGCGCTGCATCGCCTGCAAGCTCTGCGAAGCGGTCTGCCCGGCGCTCGCCATCACCATCGAGTCCGATGTCGCCGACGACGGCACGCGACGCACCACGCGCTACGACATCGACCTCTTCAAGTGCATCTACTGCGGCTTCTGCGAGGAGGCCTGCCCGGTCGATGCCATCGTCGAGACGCGCATCCACGAGTACCACATGGAGAGCCGCGGCGAGAACATCATGTCCAAGGACAAACTGCTCGCGGTGGGCGAGCGCTATGCCGCGCTGATCGACGCCGACAAGGCCGCCGACGCGCCCTACCGCTGACGGGACCCCTGACGCATGTTCGTCCAGATCCTCTTCTACCTCTTCTCCGCGGTGCTCATAGCCGCGGCGCTGGGCGTCATCCTCAGCCGCAACCCCGTGCACTCGGCGCTGGCCCTCGTGCTCGCCTTCTTCACGAGCGCGGCGCTGTGGCTGCTCATCGAGGTCGAGTTCCTCGCCATCGTGCTGGTGCTGGTCTACGTCGGCGCGGTGATGGTGCTGTTCCTGTTCGTGGTGATGATGCTCGACATCAACGTCGAGGGCGTGCGCAGCGGCTTCACGCGCTACGCGGGGCTCGGCGCGCTGACCGCGCTCGTCGTCATCGCGCAGATGGTGTCGGTGTACTGGGTCAAGGGCCTCGGCATCGACGCGACGCGGGGGGCGCCGCCGCTCCCGGCGGACTACAGCAACACCCGGGCGCTCGGTGAAGTGCTCTACACGCAGTACGTCTACCCCTTCGAGCTCGCGGCCATGCTGCTGCTGGTCGCCATCGTCGCGGCCATCGCATTGACCATGCGCCGCCGCCCCGGTCTCAAGGCGCAGGACGTCGCCAAGCAGGTCGCCGTGCGGCGCGAGGACCGCGTGCGCCTCGTCAAGGACGTGGATGCGGGCGGCACGGGGCCGGGCGCGGTCGCCGGATCGGGTGCCGGCGCGGGCGAGGGGGGCAAGCCGTGATCACCCTGCAGCACATGCTCACGCTGTCGGCGGTGCTCTTCTCGCTGTCCGTGGCGGGCATCTTCCTCAACCGCAAGAACGTCATCCTGCTGCTGATGTGCATCGAGCTCATGCTGCTCGCCGTCAACTTCAGCTTCGTGTCGTTCTCGCGTTTCCTCGGCGACCTCGACGGACAGGTGTTCGTGTTCTTCGTGCTCACCGTGGCCGCCGCCGAGTCGGCGATCGGCCTCGCCATCCTGGTCGTGCTGTTCCGCGAGCGGCGCAGCATCAACGTCGAAGACCTCGACACCATGAAGGGCTGAGCCCGGGACCGCGGCGCAAGACATGGACAAGACCGTACTGCTCGCCATCCCCCTGCTGCCGCTCGCTGCGGCGATCGTCGCCGGTCTCTTCGGACGGCTGATCGGCCGCACGGCGGCCCATGTGGTCACCATCGCGGCGGTGGGCGCCTCGTTCGTGCTGTCGGCGCAGGTCGCCTGGCAGCTGATCACGGGGCAGGTGCCGGTGTTCGACGGCGCCGTCTACACCTGGGCGGTGAGCGACGGCATCCGCATGGAGGTCGGTTTCCTGGTCGACCCCTTGTCGGTGCTGATGATGTGCGTGGTGACCTTCGTGTCGCTGTGCGTGCACGTCTACACCATCGGCTACATGCACGACGACCCGGGCTATCAGCGGTTCTTCTCGTACATCTCGCTGTTCACCTTCGCCATGCTGATGCTGGTGATGTCCAACAACTTCCTGCAGCTCTTCTTCGGCTGGGAAGCGGTCGGCGTCGTCTCCTACCTGCTGATCGGCTTCTGGTACCAGCGCCCGAGCGCGATCTTCGCCAACCTGAAGGCGTTCCTTGTCAACCGCGTGGGCGATTTCGGCTTCGTGCTCGGCATCGCGGGCGTGGTCTATTTCACCGGGGCGCTCGACTACAGGTCGGCGTTCGCGGCGGCGCCGATGATCGCCCAGCAGACCCTCGCGCTGTCGCCCGAGTGGACGGTGTCGGCGATCACCCTGATCTGCATCTGCCTCTTCATCGGCGCGATGGGCAAGTCGGCCCAGGTGCCGCTGCATGTCTGGCTGCCGGACTCCATGGAAGGCCCGACCCCGATCTCGGCGCTGATCCACGCGGCCACGATGGTGACCGCCGGCATCTTCATGGTGGCCCGCCTGTCACCGCTCTTCGAGCAGTCCGAGGCCGCCATGTCCTTCGTGCTGGTGGTCGGCGCGACGACGGCGCTCTTCATGGGGCTGCTCGGCATCGTCAACGACGACATCAAGCGGGTGGTCGCCTATTCGACGCTCTCCCAGCTCGGCTACATGACCGTGGCGCTCGGCGTATCGGCCTACAGCGTCGCCATCTTCCATCTCATGACCCACGCCTTCTTCAAGGCGTTGCTGTTCCTCGCGGCGGGTTCCGTGATCATCGGCATGCACCATGAGCAGGACATGCGGAAGATGGGCGGCCTCGCCAAGGTCATGCCGATCACCGCCATCACCTGCTGGCTCGGTTCGCTCGCCGCCATCGGCACGCCGTTCTTCTCGGGCTTCTACTCCAAGGACTTCATCATCGAGGCCGCCCACGGGTCGCAGCGCTGGGGCGCCACCTACGCCTACTGGTGCGTGCTCATCGGCGTCTTCGTGACCGCGCTCTACTCGTTCCGGCTGATCTTCATGACCTTCCACGGTGAGCCGCGTTGGGGGCAGGGCGGGGCGGCGCAGGCCCACCACGGGCATGACGGCGACGCCCATGACGACCACGGGCACGGGCACGGCCACGGCGCGCCGCACGAGAGTCCGTGGGTGGTGACGTTGCCGCTCATCCTGCTCGCCGTGCCGGCGGTCGCGATCGGCTACCTCACGGTCCAGCCGCTGCTCTTCGGCGGCTTCTTCGGCGACGCCATCCAGGTGCTCCAGAAGAACGATGTGGTGCGCGAGCTCGCCTCGCACTTCCATGGTCCGGCGTCCTTCGCGCTGCAGGCGCCGCTGCATCCGCCGTTCTGGCTCGCGTCGGCGGGCGTGCTGGTCGCGTGGTTCACCGTGCTGAAGCGGCCGCATGCGCTCGACGGGTTCGCCGCGGCGCTCGCGCCGCTGCGCCGCGTGCTCGACAACAAGTACTACTTCGACTGGTTCAACGAGAACGTGCTCGCCGCCGGCAGCCGCGCTCTGGGGCGCATCTTCTGGAAGGCGGGCGACCAGGCGCTGATCGACGGCGCCCTGGTCAACGGTTCGGCGGGCCTCGTCGGCGCGCTCGCCGGCGTCGTGCGCCGCGTGCAGACGGGCTACCTCTACACCTACGCGTTCTGGATGGTGATCGGCTTGGCGTTGCTGCTCGGCTGGTTCCTGCTGCGCGCCTGACGGACACCGGGGACACCGACACAGATGCAGGGCATGGGATTGTTGTCGACGCTGATCTGGCTGCCGATCGTGGGCGGTCTCGTGGTGCTCGCGCTCGGCGACGCGCGCATCGGCATCGCGCGCTGGGTGGCGCTCGTCACCGCGGTGGCGGCGTTCCTGCTCTCCGTGCCGCTCTATACGGGCTTCGACCCCTCGACCTCGACGTACCAGTTCGTCGAGCAGTTGCCGTGGATCCCGGCCTTCAGCGCCACCTACCATCTCGGCGTCGACGGCATCTCGCTGCCGCTCATCCTGCTCACCACCTTCACCACGATCCCGGTGGTGGTCGCCGCCTGGACGGTCATCGAGAAGCGGCCGGCGCAGTATTTCGCGGCCTTCCTGGTCATGGAAGGCCTGATGGTCGGCGTGTTCGCCGCGCTCGATGCGCTGCTCTTCTACTTCTTCTGGGAAGCGATGCTGATCCCGATGTTCCTCATCATCGGCATCTGGGGCGGGCCGCGGCGCGTCTACGCGACCCTCAAGTTCTTCCTGTACACCTTCCTCGGCTCGGTGTTCATGCTGGTCGCGATGATCTACATGTACCTGAAGGCCGGCAGCTACGACATCGCGGCCTTCCACGCGCTGCCGCTGACCTACACGGAGCAGCTGTGGATCTTCCTCGCCTTCTTCGCCGCCTTCGCGGTCAAGATCCCGATGTTCCCGGTGCACACCTGGCTGCCCGACGCGCACGTCGAGGCGCCCACCGGTGGCTCGGTGGTGCTGGCGGCGATCATGCTCAAGATGGGCGGCTACGGCTTCCTGCGTTTCTCGCTGCCCATCACCCCGGACGCCGCCCGCGAACTCGACATGCTGATGATCGTGCTGTCGCTCATCGCGGTGGTCTACATCGGCTTCGTCGCGCTGGTGCAGACCGACATGAAGAAGCTGATCGCGTACTCCTCCATCGCGCACATGGGCTTCGTGACGCTCGGCTGTTTCCTCGCCTTCGACATCGCCGAGACGACCGGCGGCTTGAAGGGCGCCGGCATGGGGATCGACGGCGCGATGGTGCAGATGGTGTCGCACGGTCTCGTGTCGGGCGCGATGTTCCTCTGCGTGGGTGTGCTCTACGACCGCCTGCACAGCCGCGAGATCTCGAGCTACGGCGGCGTGGTCAACCGCATGCCGGCCTTCGCCGCGTTCTTCGTGCTGTTCGCCATGGCCAACGCGGGGCTGCCCGGCACCTCGGGCTTCGTCGGTGAGTTCCTCGTGATCCTCGCCGCGTTCAAGGCCGACTTCTGGTATGCGTTCCTGGCGGCGACGACGCTGATCCTGGGCGCCGCCTACACGCTCTGGCTCGTCAAGCGCGTGGTGTTCGGCCCGGTCGCCAACGACGGCGTGGCCTCGCTCGAGGACCTCAACGGCCGCGAGTGGTTCGTGCTGGGCCTGCTCGCCGTCGGCGTGCTGGCGCTCGGCGTGTATCCGGCGCCGTTGCTCGAAGTCATGCAGGAATCCGTGCGGCACCTCGTTGAACAGGCCACCGCCAGCAAGTTGCCCTGAGGCCGCCGATCCATGGACCACCACGTCACGCTCGCCTCGCTCGCCCCGGCCCTGCCGGAGATCTGGCTCGCCACCGCAGCCTGCATCGTGCTGCTGGTCGAGGCCTTCGCCGGCGACGCCGCGCGCCGCATCATCCCGACCTTGACCCTCGCGCTGCTCGGTCTCGGCGCGGCCGCGACGCTCGCCTGGGCGCAGGTCGACGCCCCCACCGTGCTGTTCTCCGGGATGTACGTCGCCGATCCGCTCGGCACGGTGCTCAAGCTCCTGTCGTTCCTGTTCGTCGCGGTCGCGCTGCTGTATTCGAGACCGGCGCTGCAGGCGAGGGGGCTCCTGAAGGGCGAGTACTACGTGCTGGTGCTCACGGCGCTGCTCGGCATCTGCGTGATGGTGTCGGCGGGGAGCCTGCTCAGCGTCTACATCGGCGTGGAGCTCCTCGCGCTGTCGCTCTACGCGCTGGTCGCGTTCGACCGCGACTCCGGGGTCGCCGCAGAATCGGCGATGAAGTACTTCGTGCTGGGCGCCATCGCCTCGGGCTGCCTGCTCTACGGCATGTCGCTGGTCTACGGCATGACGGGCACGCTGCTGCTCGGCGAGATCGGCGCGGTGCTGCAGGGCGAGCCGTCGCTCGGCGTGATCATGGGCATCGTGTTCCTGGTGGTCGGCATCGCGTTCAAGTTCGGCGCCGTGCCGTTCCACATGTGGGTGCCGGACGTCTACCACGGCGCGCCCTCGCCGGTGACCCTGTTCGTCGCCTCCGCGCCCAAGATCGCCTCGTTCGCGCTCGCCTATCGGCTGCTGGTCGACGGTCTCGGCGGCGTGACCCCCGCGTGGACGCAGATGATCGCCATCGTCGCCGTGCTGTCGGCGCTCGTCGGCAACCTCGTCGCGATCGCGCAGACCAACCTCAAGCGCATGCTCGCCTACTCCGCCATCGGCAACGTCGGCTTCATCCTGCTCGGCTTCGTCGCCGGCACCGAGCGCGGCTACGAGGCCGCGCTCTACTACACGATCGTCTACGTGATCATGGCGCTCGGTTCATTCGGTGTGATCGTGCTCGCGAGCCGGCGCGGTTTCGAGGCCGACGAGCTCGAGCACTACAAGGGTCTGTACGCCCGCGACCCGCTGCTCGCCGTGCTGATGATGGCGATGATGTTCTCGACCGCCGGCATCCCGCCGTTCGTCGGCTTCTGGGCCAAGCTGCAGATCTTCGAGGCGCTGTGGGCGAGCGGGCATCTGCCGCTCGTGGTGTTCGGCGCCGCCGTGTCGGTGATCGGCGTGTTCTACTACCTGCGCGTCGTGAAGTTCATGTACTTCGATGCGCCGGGCGACCTACCGGTGCCCGAGCGGCACACGGGCGTGCGCCTGACGCTCGCGCTCAACGCCGCGGCCGTGCTCGCACTGGGCCTCTTCCCGCAGGCCCTGCTCGAACTCTGCCAGCGGGTGCTCGGCGCCGGCTGAGCGGCCGAGACCGAGCGGCCGAGGTTGTAGTCCCGCACGCTCCCCCGTATACTCCGCGTCCTTCCTGGTGCGGGGTGGAGCAGTCTGGCAGCTCGTCGGGCTCATAACCCGAAGGTCGTAGGTTCAAATCCTACCCCCGCTACCAATCTCCCGGGCCGTCCGGGATCCGGGTGGGGCGCTCCGTGACAGACACACCCACCGACATCTCCTTCGCCGACCTCGGTTTATCCGTTGCGCTCGTCACGGCCTTGGCCGCGGTCGGCTACGAATCGCCGTCGCCGATCCAGCGCGCGACCATCCCGGTGCTGCTCGAGGGCCGCGACCTCATCGGTCAGGCGCAGACGGGCACCGGCAAGACCGCGGCCTTCGCGCTGCCGCTGCTGTCGCGCATCGATGTCGCCCGGCGCGAGCCGCAGGCGCTGGTGCTGGTGCCGACGCGCGAGCTCGCCATCCAGGTCGCCGAGGCCTTCCAGAAGTACGCGACCCATATGCCGGGCCTGCATGTGCTGCCGATCTACGGCGGCCAGAGCTACACCCCGCAGCTGAACGCGCTGCGTCGCGGCGTGCACGTGATCGTCGCGACGCCCGGGCGCGTCATGGATCATCTGCAGCGCGAGACCCTGAGTCTCTCCACGATCCGCTTCGTGGTGCTCGACGAGGCCGACGAGATGCTGCAGATGGGCTTCGTCGACGCGATCGACGAGATCCTGGGCCTCGTGCCGCCCGAGCGGCAGGTCGCGCTGTTCTCGGCCACGCTGCCGGCGCAGATCAAGCGCATCGCGCAGAAGCACCTGCGCGACCCGCGCGAGGTCACCGTCCGCTCCAAGACCGCCACCGCCGCCAACATCCGCCAGCGCTACTGGCTGGTCTCCGGCATCCACAAGCTCGATGCATTGACGCGCCTCCTCGAGGTCGAGCCCTTCGATGCGATGCTGGTGTTCGCCCGCACCAAGCAGGCGACGGTGGAGCTCGTCGAGAAGCTCGAGGCGCGCGGCTTCGCGGCCGCCGCGCTCAACGGAGACATCGTGCAGGCGCAGCGCGAGCGCACGGTCGCCGACCTCAAGAGCGGTAGGATCGACATCGTCGTCGCGACCGACGTCGCCGCGCGCGGGCTGGATGTCGAGCGCATCACGCATGTCGTCAACTTCGATGTGCCGTACGACAGCGAGTCGTATGTGCACCGCATCGGCCGCACGGGCCGGGCAGGGCGGTCGGGCGAGGCGATCCTCTTCATCGCCGCCCGCGAACGCAACATGCTGCGCATCATCGAGCGCGCCACGCGTCAGCCCATCGAGCCGATGACGCTGCCCACGGTGCAGGAAGTGAACGCGCGGCGCGCGGAGAAGTTCAAGAAGGAGCTGGCGGCGACGCTGGCGTCGCCCGACATCGCGCCGTACCGCGGGGTGATCGAGGAGTTCGTGCGCGAGAGCGGTGCGGACCTGCTCGATGTGGCGGCGGCGCTCGCCTCGAGCGCCAAGTCCGGCCGCTCCCTGTTCGTCGCCAAGCGCGGCTCCGAATCCTCCGACGCGCCGGTCGAGGACTTCGGCCCCACCGAGAGCCTCGAGCGCAAGGCCGCACGGCCGCGCCGTCCCGAGGGCCCGCAGGCCGTGTTCCGGCTGGAGGTCGGTCGTCGGCACGGCGTGCAGCCGGGCAACATCGTCGGCGCGCTCGCGCACGAGGGCGACCTGCACGGCAGCGAGATCAACGGCATCGACATCCGCGACGACCACACCCTCGTGCGCCTGCCGGCCGAGATCCCGGACCATGTGCTGCGGCATCTGGCCGACATCATCGTGCGCGGGCGTCCCTTGGCGATCCAGCGCGTCATGGCGCACAAGGGGCACGGCAAAGCGCCGGGCAAGGGTCCTGGGAAGGGTGCGGGCAAGGGTCGCCGACACCACGATTGACGTCCGCCGGGTCGGCCGCTACCCGCCCGGCGTGGCACGCGGTATCGTTGGCCGATGAAGCACGCCCTCCTGTCCGCGGCCGTCGCCGCACTTACCCTCGTCGCCTGTTCCCGCGCCCCGGCCCCGTCGGCCGCGGCCCCGACCGGGCCGACCGCTGCGGCGCCCGCCGTTGCATCGGCGCCGTCCGCAGTGGCCCCCGCTGCGACGATGGATCTGGAGGCCGCCCGCAAGGCCGCCCTTGAGGTCGTCTCCGCGCTGAAGGCGCGCGACATGGCGACCGTCGCGCGCTATGCACACCCGACGCAGGGCGTCCGGTTCTCGCCGTATGCGTTCGTCGACCCGAAGACCGACCAGGTCTGGAAGGCGGAGGAGCTCGCGGGCTGGTTCGCCGACACCCAGACGCGCGTCTGGGGCACGGAGGACGGCACCGGCTTCGACATCGAGCGTGCGCCGACCGCCTACTACGAGCGTTTCGTGTTCCCGAAGGACTTCACGACAGGCGCGGTGGTGAGCGTCAACGACGACCGGGCGCGCGGCAACTCGATCAACAACGCCGCGCAGATCTACCCGGACGGCGTGCGCGTCGAGTTCTACCTGCCGCCGACCCAGACCCCGGAAGGTCCGAACATCGACTGGCGCGCGCTGCGGCTGGTGTTCGTGGCTGTGGCGGGCGAGCCGAAGCTCGTTGCGGTCATCCACGACCAGTGGACGATCTGAGGTCCGGCGAGCGTGCCGTCGGAGCTCGTGCCGTCGAACCAGATCGTCAGGCGATGAAGGACCAAACTCCGCTCTGGGTCGGTCAGTTCGACGATGGCGAAACAGTGGTGTTCGACGCCGCCGCCCAGAGGGGCGACGAACCGGAGTGGGTGTACCTGTGGAGTCTTGAGACGCGTCGTCTCGAGGGGTACGCGAAAGATGTGGTCCGGTGGATTCTGCGCAAGACGGCTGATGCCGTCTGCGTAGGCTCAGCGCTTGCCGAGTACAGTGCGTGGATGCAGGAACGGACGATGCTCAATCATCGTCAGCGCCTCGAGCAGTCGGGTCTGGCGTACGCGGGGGCCAGTGAGGCGGGACGGAGGGAGCCTCGGGTCACCCATTGCTGGAACTGCCACGGCTACCTGAACAACGGCGTGCACCTCGAGTGCAACATCTGCCGTTGGATAGTGTGCCCGTGCGGTGCTTGTGGATGCAGATAGCGACGTCTTTTATTTGTCCGAGTACGGCGGGATCCTGCCAGAAGCCTTGCGGCGCTAAACTTGTATAGCGTGCACCGGAGCCTATCCATGCTCGCCATACGCCTACCTGAAGACCTCGAGAAGCGACTGGAAGCGCTCTCCAAGCGCACCGGCCGTACCAAGACGTATCACGTCCGGGAAGCCATCGTCGAGCATGTCGATCATCTCGAGGGTCTTTACCGCGCCAAGGCCCGTCTCGAGGCGCCGCGCCGCGGCGATGACCAGGCGGTGCCGATCGGCGAAGTGACGCGCGGTCATGGCGACGACGGTGTGTCGGTCGTATTTGTGCTGAAGGTCGGTCATCGCCGTAATGTCTACCGATGAGGCAAGATGGTTGTCCCGTGCGGTCGCGCGAGGCGTTGCGGCATACTGTGCATCTCGGTCTTCGTGCGGTTTTTGTCCAGGGGGTTCCATGAGGATGTCGATGTTGTGGGCAGTCGCTGCCGGGTTCGTGCTGGCGGCATCCGTAGCGAGCGCGGCGACGGCGCCGGCGCCGGTCGGGTCCTCGGCCTTCACCGCCGCGCCCCGCACCATCACCCACGAGGACCTGTGGCTCATGCGCCGCATCGGTGCGCCGGTACCGAGCCCGGACGGCAAGTGGGTGGTCGCCTCGATCACGGAGCCGGCCTACGACGCCAAGGCGCAGGTCTCGGACCTCTGGCTCATCCCGACCGACCGCAAGGACGGCCGCACGACGCGCCGACTCACCGGCACCTCCGGCGGCGAGGGCGGGGTGACCTGGAGTCCGGACGGCACGCGGCTCGTGTTCTCGGCGAAGCGGGACGGTGACGACATCGACCAGCTGTATCTGCTCGACCTGCGCGGTGGCGAGGCGCGCCGGCTCACCACGCTCACCAACGGTGCGCGCGCGCCGAAGTTCTCGCCGGACGGCCGCCGCATCGCCTTCAGCAGCAGCGACTACCCGGGCGCGCTGCTCGAGTCCGACAACAAGCGCATCGCCGCCGAGCGCAAGGCGCGCAAATGGAACGCGCGCATCTACGACGGATTCCCGATCCGCAACTGGGACCGTTGGCTGGAGGACCGCAAGCCGCGGATCCTCGTGCTCGACCTCGCGGCGGACGGCGGCCCCATCGCCGGTGCGGGCGGCGGGCCGCGCAACCTGCTCGCCCAGTCCGAGCTCGTGAAGGCGCCGGGCTTCGCCGGACGCGGTGGCGACGGCGGTGACTCGCTCGATGCGGAATGGACGCCCGACGGACAGGGCCTCGTGTTCGTCGCCAGCACCGACCGCAACAAAGCGGCGTATTCGTTCACCACCTCGCAGCTCTGGTACGTGGGTCTCGACGGCGCGGAGCCGCGCCGGCTCACGGTGGACAAGCATTCTTGGGGCTCGCCGACCTTCACGGCCGACGGCCGCACGCTCATCGCGACGCGCGAGCGCGCCTCCGACAAGGTCTACACCAACACCGAGCTCGCCGCGTTCGCGTGGAACGGCGCTGCGGCCGGTGCGCCGCTCGGCGCGCCGCGCCTCCTCACCGAGGGTTGGGACCGTGCGGTGACCTCGTTCGCACCTACCGCCGACTCGCGCCGGGTGTACTTCCTCGCCGAGGATGCGGGCCACGAGAAGCTGTACTCGGCGCCCATCGATGGCAAGGGTCCGGCGGCGGGCAAGAGCGCGGTGTCGCCCGCCTTCGACATGACGCGCGGCGTGTACACGGGCCTCGCCATCGCGCAGGGCACCGCGCGCGCGGGCGCGCCGGTCATCGTCGCCAACTACGAGAGCGCGACCGAGCCGCCCGAGGTCGTGCGCATCGACCTCGCGAAGCGCGGTCACGAGGCGCTCACGGCGGTCAACGTCGAGCGGGCGAAGCCGCTCGACCTCGCGCCGGTGAAGCACTTCTGGTTCACGAGCAAGCAGGGCCGCCGCATCCACAACATGCTGGTGCTGCCGCCGGGCTTCGATGCCGCCAAGAGGTACCCGCTGTTCGTGGTGATCCACGGCGGGCCGCACACCATGTTCCGCGACCAGTGGGTGCTGCGCTGGAACTACCATCTGCTCGCGGCACCGGGCTATGTGGTGCTGCTCACGAACTACAGCGGCTCGACGGGCTTCGGCGAGGCCTTCGCGCAGACCATCCAGGGCGACCCGCTGCGCAGCGCGGGCGACGAGCTCAACGAGGCCGCTGACATCGCGCTGCGCGACAACGCTTTCATCGACGCGTCGCGGCAGTGCGCGGGCGGTGCGAGCTACGGCGGTCACCTCGCCAACTGGCTGCAGGCGACCACCACGCGCTACCGCTGCCTCGTGAGCCATGCGGGCCTCATCAACCTCGAGTCGCAGTGGGGCACGAGCGATACGGTCTACGGCCGCGAGATCAACAACGGCGGGCCGGTCTGGGAGCAGGGCCCGGTGTGGCGCGAGCAGAACCCCATCCGCTATGCCGCGCAGTTCAAGACCCCGACGCTGGTGACCATCGGCGAGCAGGACTTCCGCGTGCCGCTCAACAACTCGCTCGAGTACTGGACGGTGCTGCAGCGCCAGCAGATCCCGAGCCGCCTCGTGGTGTTCCCGGACGAGAACCACTGGATCCTGAAGGGCGAGAACAGCCGGCTCTTCTACCAGGAGATCCACGACTGGCTCGCGCGCTGGCTCGGGCCGCAGCCCGCCGCCGGGGCGCCCGCGAAGTAGGGCGACCTCGGGCGACGGGCGGCCTCGGGGCGGGGTTTGTATGCCCCGGGGCTTTCGATTATGATGCGCAGCCTCGCGCGGCTCCTCGGGCCGTGTGGGTGGCGGATCGGCAGGAGCTGGTTCGCACAAGTGCTTGATATACAAGCGCTTTACGGAAAGCCCCCCGAGGGGCTTTTCTTTTTTCCGCCCCTGGCCGGGGCGGTGGATGGAAGCAGGGGCCCGTGGGGCCCCTTTTTGTTCGCGCCGTCGCCGCTTGCGGCGGCGCGGCAGGACGACGGACGAGGACGACGACAGGGCATGACGACCGCGACCGCGACGCGCGAAAGGTTGATCGGCCTGCTGGAGCCGCTCGTCGAGCAGCTCGGCTACGAGCTGGTCGACATCGAGTGGGCCTCGGCGCCGCGCTCGGGGCTGCTGCGGATCTATCTCGATCTGCCGGCGGGCCGCGAGGGGCACATCGGCATCGAGGACTGCGAGAAGGTCAGCCGCGAGGTGTCGGCGCTGCTCGACGTCGAGGATCCGCTGCCGGGCGCGTACACCCTCGAGGTGTCCTCGCCGGGTTTCGACCGGGTGCTGCGCAAGCCGCAGCACTTCGGGCGCTTCGTCGGCGCCCGCGTGTGGGTCGAGCTGAGGCTGCCGCGCGACGGGCGGCGACGGTATACGGGGACGCTCGTGCAGGTGACCGGCACGGGCGTCGAGCTTGAGGTGGACGGCGAGCCGGTGCAGCTGCCGTTCGACGAGATCGGCAAGGCACGCCTGGTGGCTTGAGCGCCGCCGGGCATCGGGCCGCAGGGCATCGAGAGGACGTAAGGACGATGAGCAAAGAGATCATGATGGTCGTGGACGCCGTCTCCAACGAGAAGGGCGTCGACAAGGAAGTCATCTTCGAGGCGCTGGAGGCGGCGCTGGCCTCGGCCACGCGCAAGAAGCACGGCGAGGAGTGGGACGTGCGCGTCGCCATCGACCGCAAGACCGGCGAGTACGACACCTTCCGCCGCTGGAAGGTCCTCGCCGACGACTCCCGCGAGCTCGAGGTGCCCGACCGCGAGCTGCGGCTCGAGGACGCGCTCGATGTCGACGCGAAGGCGCAGATCGGCGGTTTCGTCGAGCAGCCCATGGAGTCGGTCGGCTTCGGCCGCATCGCCGCGCAGCAGGCCAAGCAGGTCATCGTGCAGAAGGTGCGCGAGGCCGAGCGCGCGCAGGTCGTCGACGCCTACAAGGACCGCGTCGGCCAGCTCGTCAGCGGCGTCGTCAAGCGCGTCGACCGCAACGGCATCTTCGTCGACCTCGGCGGCAACGCCGAGGGCTTCGTGTCGCGCATCGACATGATCTCGCGCGAGATCGTCAAGCCGCAGGACCGCATCAAGGCCTTCCTCAAGGAGGTCCGCTCGGAGCCGCGCGGCCCGCAGCTGTTCCTCACGCGTTCGGGCCCGGAGTTCCTCATCGAGCTCTTCAAGCTCGAGGTGCCCGAGGTCGGGCAGGGCACGATCGAGATCCTGGGCGCCGCGCGCGACCCCGGCATCCGCGCCAAGATCGCGGTGCGCAGCAAGGATCCGCGCATCGACCCCGTCGGCGCCTGCGTCGGCATGCGCGGCTCGCGCGTGCAGGCCGTCTCCAACGAGATCGCCGGCGAGCGCGTCGACATCATCCCCTGGGACGACAACCCGGCGCAGTTCGTCATCAACGCCATGTCGCCGGCCGAGGTGTCGTCGATCGTGGTCGACGAGGACTCGCACAGCATGGACATCGCGGTGTCCGAGGAGAAGCTCTCGCAGGCCATCGGCCGCGGCGGCCAGAACATCCGCCTCGCGAGCCAGCTCACCGGCTGGGACCTCAACGTGATGAACGAGTCCGAGGCCGAGGCGAAGAGCGAGTCCGAGGCGCGCACCCTCGTCGAGAACTTCATGAAGCAGCTCGACGTCGACGAGGACGTCGCGGGCATCCTCGTCCAGGAAGGCTTCTCGACGGTCGAGGAGGTGGCCTACGTGCCGCAGTCCGAGCTCAACTCGATCGAGGAGTTCGACGAGGACATCGTGAAGGAGCTGCGCAGCCGCGCCCGCGACGTGCTGCTGACGCAGGCGATCGCGAGCGAGGAGAGCCTCGATTCGCAGCTGCCCGCCGACGACCTGCTGCTGCTCGAGGGCATGCAGCCGGACCTCGCCCTGGCGCTCGCGCGCCGCGGTGTGCGCACGCGCGAGGACCTCGCGGAGCAGGCGGTCGACGACCTGCTCGACATCCAGGGACTGTCGGCCGAAGAGGCCGGCAAGCTGATCATGAAGGCCCGCGAGCACTGGTTCGCGCCGGGCCACGGTTGAGGTAACACATGGCTGACGTGACGGTTGCGCAATTCGCCGAGGTGCTGAAGGTCCCGGTCGACAAGCTGCTCACGCAGCTCGACCAGGCCGGCATCAAGGTGAGCGGTCCTGACGACCGCATCAGCGACGAGGCGAAGCTCGAGCTGCTCTCGCACCTGCGCCGCAGCCATGGCGGAGCGCCCGAGGCGGCGCCCGGCGTCGGCGCGCCGCGCAAGATCACCCTGCAGCGCAAGCAGCAGAGCGAGATCAAGCTCGCGGGCACCACCGGCCGCGCCCGCACGGTCAACGTCGAGGTGCGCGTCAAGCGCACCTACGTGAAGCGCGACCTGCTCGAGGAGCAGTCGCGCGGTGTCGCCGGCCCCGAGGCCGAGGCCAAGGCGCGCGAGGCCGAGGAGGCCGCGCAGGCCGAGCGCGAGCGCCAGGAGAACGAGCGCCGCGAGGCCGAGCGGATGGAGGCGGAGAACCGCCGCCGCATCGAAGAGGAAGCCGCTGCGCGCCGTGCCGCCGAGGATGCCCGCAAGGCCGCCGAGCAGCGCGATCGTGAGCAGTCGGAGGCCGCGCGTGCGCGCGGCCGCGGCGAGCCCGCGCCCGCCCCGGCGCCCGCCGCGGGCCGTCCCGGCGATGCCAAGCCCGCCAAGGGCGACGGCGACCGACGCACCAAGTACGGACGCGAGGAGCTGCACATCGGCGGCGACGCGAGCTCGCGCCTCAAGAAGAAGAAGAAGGTCCGCGAGCGCAAGGCGCCCGTGGGCATGGAGATGCGCCACGGCTTCGAGCTGCCCACCGCGCCGGTGCGGCGCGAGGTGGCGATCGGCGAGACCATCACGCCGCAGGAGCTGGCGCAGAAGATGGCCGTCAAGGCGACGGAAGTCATCAAGGCCATGATGAACATGGGCGTGATGGCGACCATCAACCAGCCCATCGACCAGGACACCGCGGTGCTGGTGGTCGAGGAGATGGGCCACTCGGCCAAGATCCTGCGCGACGACGAGGTCGAGGACGATCTGCAGGGCGTGAGCGCCGCGGCGGCCGACAAGCAGCCGCGTCCGCCGGTGGTCACGGTCATGGGCCATGTCGACCACGGCAAGACCTCGCTGCTCGACCACATCCGCAAGACCAAGGTCGCCTCGGGCGAGGCGGGCGGCATCACGCAGCACATCGGCGCGTACCACGTGCAGACGCCGAAGGGCGGCGTGACCTTCCTCGACACCCCGGGCCACGCCGCGTTCACCGCGATGCGTGCGCGCGGCGCCCGCGCCACCGACGTGGTGGTGCTGGTGGTGGCGGCCGACGACGGCGTCATGCCGCAGACCCTCGAGGCGATCCAGCACGCGCGCGCCGCGGGCGTGCCGATCGTCGTCGCGGTCAACAAGATCGACAAGTCGACCGCGGACCCGGACCGGGTGCGCCAGGAGCTCTCGAAGCACGAGGTCATCCCCGAGGAGTGGGGCGGACAGAACATGTTCGTCAACGTCTCGGCGTACACGGGCCAGGGCATCGACCAGCTGCTCGAGGCGATCCTGCTGCAGTCCGAGGTGCTCGAGCTCGGCGCGCCGGTGGAAGGCCTCGCGTCGGGCATCGTCATCGAGGCGAGCATGGAGAAGGGCCGCGGTGCGACCGCGACCGTACTGGTGCGCAAAGGCACGCTCAAGCTCGGCGATCCGATCATCGCCGGCCAGGAGTTCGGGCGCGTGCGCGCCATGTTCGACGAGACCGGCAAGGCGGTGCCGGAGGCCAAGCCCTCCATGCCCGTGCTGGTGCTCGGTCTCTCGGGCGCGCCCAACGCGGGCGACGAGATGCTGGCCGTCGAGAGCGAGCGCAAGGCGCGCGAGGTCGCGCTCTACCGTCAGGGCAAGTTCCGCGACGTGAAGCTCGCCAAGCAGGCCGCGGCGGTCGGCGACGTGTTCTCGCAGATGACCGAGGCCAAGGCCGGCGTCATCGGCGTGCTCATCAAGGCGGATGTGCAGGGCAGCGCCGAGGCGCTGCGCGATGCGCTCAACAAGCTCTCGACCGACGAGGTGCAGGTCAAGGTGGTGGCGAGCGGCGTCGGCGGCATCACCGCCTCCGATGTGCAGCTGGCCGCGGCCTCCAACGCCATGGTGCTCGGGTTCAACACCCGCGCCGACGGCGGCGCGCGCGACGCGGTCAAGGAGACCGGCGTCGAGATCCGCTACTTCTCAATCATCTACGAAGCCATCGACGACATCAAACAGCGCATGAGCGGCCTGCTCGCGCCCGAGGTCAAGGAGCAGATCGTCGGCACCGCGCAGGTGCGCGACGTGTTCCGCTCGAGCAAGTTCGGCGTGGTCGCCGGCTGCCTCGTCATCGAGGGTTCGGTCAAGCGCAACAACCCGATCCGCGTGCTGCGCGACAACGTGGTCATCTTCGAGGGCGCGCTCGAGTCGCTGCGCCGCTTCAAGGACGACGTGGGCGAGGTGCGCGCCGGTACCGAGTGCGGCATCGGCGTCAAGAACTACCAGGACGTGCGCGTCGGCGACCAGATCGAGTGCTACTCGCGCGTCGAGGTGGCGCGGGCGATCGCCTGATGGCCGGCAAGGCGCGACTGCAGCGCATCGGCGCCGAGCTGCAGCGCGTGCTCTCGGAGCTCATCGCGCGGGAGGTCAAGGACCCGCGCGTGGGGACCGTGACGCTCACCGCGGTCGAGGTCGCCGGCGACATGGGTGTCGCGCGCGTACTGTTCGTGCCCTTCGGCGACCGGCATCCGCCCGACGAGGTGCAGGCGGGCCTGACCCGCGCGGCGGGGTTCCTGCGCGGCGAGGCCGGGCGTCGCCTGGGGCTGCGCCACGCGCCGCGCCTCGATTTCGTCTACGACGAGAGCATCGGCCGGGCCGATCGGCTCACGCGCCTCATCGACGATGCGGTGCGGCGTCCGGCGGCCGCCGATCCGACGCCCACCGACACGCCCGCCGATACGCCGCCCGACGTCGGCGACCCCCGTTGACCGACGGCGTCCTGCTGCTCGACAAGCCGCTCGGGCTGTCCTCCACCGCGGCCGGACTGCGCGTGCGGCGTTTGCTGCGCGCCGAGAAGGCCGGCCATGTCGGCAGCCTCGATCCGCTCGCCACGGGCATGCTGCCCATCTGCATCGGCGAGGCGACCAAGGTCGCGGGCGAGATCCTCGAGGGACGCAAGGTCTACCGCTTCACGGTGGCGCTCGGCGCGCGTACCGCCACCGGTGATGCCGAGGGCGAGGTGGTCGAGCGGGCCGCGGTGCCCGCGTTCGATGCGGCGGCGGTCCGCGCCGCGATGCAGGGCTTCCTCGGCGAGACGCGGCAGGTGCCGCCGATGTACTCCGCGATCAAGCAGGGCGGACAGCCGCTCTACAAGCTGGCGCGCGCCGGGCAGGTGGTCGCCCGCGAGCCCCGCACCGTCCATGTCGACGCCTACGAGCTGCTCGGCATCGAGACCGACGCGGGCGGCGTGCCGGCCGCGCTCGATTGCCGTGTGACCTGCAGCAAGGGCACCTACGTGCGCGTGCTGGCCGAAGACCTTTCCCGCACGCTCGGCACCGTGGGGCATGTCTCGGCGCTGCGGCGCGAGCGGGTGGAGCCCTTCGACCCGTCGCGGCTCGTCACGCTGGAGGCCATCGAGGCCGCGGCGACGGCGGGGGAGGTCGCGGGACTGCCCTGGCTGTCGCCCGACGAGGTGTTGGGACATCTGCCGGCGGTCGACCTCGACCCGGAGGGTCAGCGGCGCCTGTTGCACGGTCAGCCTGTGGCGGCCGCTACGGAGGGCTGGCAGACCGGTCAGCGGCTGCGCTTGCGCGGGCCGGGGGGCACCTTTCTCGGTCTGGGGGCGGTCTCGGGGCCGGGCCGGGTGGCACCCAAACGGCTTGTGGCGAGGCAGGTCAGCGAGTAGAATTCGCGGCCTTCCAAGAAGCCCTAGATATCAAGACCTTAAGGAATTTTTCAGAATGCCCCTCAGCACCGAGAAAAAGACTGGGATCGTCTCGCAGTTCCGTCGCGACACCCGCGACACCGGATCCCCCGAAGTCCAGATCGCGCTGCTCTCCGAGCGCATCACCGGCCTCGGCCAGCACTTCAGCGCCCACGCCGGTGACCACTCGTCCCGCCGCGGCCTCGTCAAGCTGGTCAACCAGCGCCGCAAGCTCCTCGACTACCTGAAGGCCAGCCAGCCGCAGAAGTACCAGGAAGTCGTCGAGCGTCTCGGCCTGCGCCGCTGACCCGACTCCCCGCAAAGGCCGCGCCGTAACTGGCGCGGCCTTTTAGCTTACCCCTTTCTCTCCGCGAGGTATCCCGCGTGTCCGCTTTCAAAAAGTCTTTCCAGTACGGTCCCCACACCCTGACGCTCGAGACGGGCGAGATGGCCCGCCAGGCCTCCGCCGCCGTCGTCGCCAAGCTCGGCGACACCGTCGTGATCTGCACCGCCGTCGCCGCCAAGAAGGCCGCGCCGGGCCGTGATTTCTTCCCGCTCACCGTGAACTACCAGGAGAAGACCTACGCCGCGGGCCGCATCCCGGGCGGCTTCTTCAAGCGCGAGGGCCGGCCGACCGAGAAGGAGACGCTCACCTCGCGTCTCATCGACCGCCCGATCCGCCCGCTGTTCCCGGACGGCTTCTACAACGAGGTGCAGGTCGTCGCGACCGTCGTCTCGCTCGACCCCGAGATCGACGCCGACATCCCCGCGATGATCGGCGCCTCCGCGGCGCTCGCGCTCTCCGGTGCGCCCTTCAACGGTCCGATCGCCGCCGCGCGCGTCGGCTACAAGGACGGCAAGTACCTGCTCAACCCGAACGCCTCGGACACGAAGGCCTCCGACCTCAACCTCGTCGTCGCCGGCACCCGTGACGGCGTGATGATGGTCGAGTCCGAAGCCAACTGCCTCTCCGAGGAGGTCATGCTCGGCTCCGTCGTGTTCGGCCACGAGCAGATGCAGGTGGCGATCAACGCCATCAACGAGCTCGTCAAGGAATGCGGCAAGCCGCGCTGGGAGTGGAAGCCCTCGGCCGCCACGGCCGAGCTCGAGGCCGCCGTCTCCGCCGCGGCCCACGATACGCTCTCCGAGGCCTACCGCATCATCGAGAAGCAGGCCCGCTACACGCGTGTCGGCGAGATCAAGAAGGCCGTCACCGAGCAGCTCGCCGGCGGCGAGGCCCCGAAGTACACGGCCGAGCAGGTGGACGACCAGCTGTTCCGTCTCGAGAGCAAGATCGTCCGCGAGCGCATCCTCAACGGCGAGCCGCGCATCGACGGCCGCGACTCGACGACGGTGCGTCCGATCACCGTGAAGGTCGGCGTGCTGCCGCGCACCCACGGTTCGGCGCTGTTCACCCGCGGCGAGACGCAGGCGCTCGTCGTCACCACGCTCGGCACCGGCCGCGACGCGCAGATGATCGACGCGCTCGAGGGCGAGCGCCGCGAGCCGTTCATGCTGCACTACAACTTCCCGCCGTTCTCGGTGGGCGAGACCGGCATGATGTCGGGCCCGAAGCGCCGCGAGATCGGCCACGGCAACCTCGCGCGCCGCGGCGTGTCGGCGGTGATGCCGGACATGACCAAGTTCCCGTACGTGGTGCGCGTGGTCTCCGAGATCCTCGAGTCGAACGGCTCGTCCTCGATGGCCTCGGTCTGCGGCGCCTCGCTCGCCATGATGGACGCGGGCGTGCCGCTCAAGGCGCCGGTCGCGGGCGTCGCGATGGGCCTCGTGCTCGAGGGCAAGCGCTACAAGGTCATCACCGACATCCTCGGTGACGAGGACCACCTCGGCGACATGGACTTCAAGGTCGCCGGCACCAAGGACGGCGTCACCACGCTGCAGATGGACATCAAGGTCGAGGGCATCACGCCCGAGATCATGAAGATCGCGCTCGAGCAGGCGAAGGCCGGCCGGCTGCACATCCTCGGCGAGATGAACAAGGTCCTCGCCTCGCCGCGCGAGAAGATGTCCGAGTGGGCGCCCTCGATCATCACCCTCAAGATCGACCCGGAGAAGATCCGCGACGTCATCGGCAAGGGCGGTGCGGTCATCCGCCAGATCACCGAGGAGACCGGCACCACCATCGACATCGAGAACGACGGCACGGTCAAGATCGCCTCGGTCAACGGCGCCGCGGGCCGCGAGGCGCAGGCGCGCATCGAGCTCATCACGGCGGACGTCGAGGTCGGCCGCGTCTACGAGGGCCGCGTCGCGCGCCTCATGGACTTCGGCGCCTTCGTGACCATCCTGCCGGGCCGTGACGGTCTCGTGCACATCTCGCAGATCTCGAACGACCGCGTCGAGCGCGTCTCCGACGTCCTCAACGAAGGCGATGTCGTGAAGGTGAAGGTGCTCGAGGTCGACCGTCAGGGTCGCGTGCGCCTCTCGATGAAGGACCTCGACCCGCGCTGATCGCGCGCGGTCGGGCGCGTTTCAGCCGGGCAGGCGGATCTCCGCCAGCCCGCTGAAGCGCGCGACGTCCCACTGCGCCGCCGCGGCCGCGAGCCCGGCGCCGATGTCCCCCTCGCGCAGCGCCGCCGGCACCGGTTGGCGCAGCCACCCGAGCACCTGGGCCAGGTTGTGCGCCGCTGCGGCGGCGTCCAGAGGTACCGCACGCCTCGACTTCGCGAGCTTCGCGCCGTCCGGTTCCGTGACCACCGGCAGATGCAGGTAGCGCGGCGGCTCGAGCCCGAGCGCCTGGTGCAGCGCGAGCTGCCAGCCCGTGCCCTCCCACAGGTCACCGCCACGCACCACATCGGTCACGCCCGCCTCGGCGTCATCGACCACCACGGCGAGCGCGTACGCGACGATGCCATCGCGCCGGCGCACGACGACGTCACGGTGCTGCCCGGGATCGAAGCGGATCGTGCCGAGGCTGCGGTCCTCCCGCGCCATCGGCCGCAGCCCCGAGAGGTCCACGCGCAGCGCGGCGTCCGCGGCAGACGGTCGACGCCTCCGGCAGTCGCGCAGGCAGCAGGGTTCGACGGCACCGGCGACGCCGGCGGCGGCGAGCTCGCGGCGGGAGCAGTCGCAGGTGAACAGCAGGCCACGCGCCTCGAGCGCTGCGAGCGCCGCGGCGTAGCGGTGCGGGTCGTCGGTCTGGCGGCTGACGGGGCTGGACGGGACGAGACCGTGCGCGGTGAGCGCATCGAGGATGGCGACGCCGTGCTCCGGGCGGCAGCGGGGGCGATCGAGATCGTCGAGCCGCAGCAGCCAGTCACCGCCCGCATGGTGTACGTCGAGGAAGCTGCCGAGCCCCGCCAGCAGCGAACCGAGGTGCAGCGGACCGGAGGGGGAGGGCGCGAAGCGCCCGATGGGTCTCGGCCGGGTTCGCGCGTCACCGCGCGACTCGGCACCGGCGTGGGCGCCGCCCACGGCGGGGTCAGCGGTAGCGGTCGTCGCGGTCGCCGTACTGTTTCTCGCGACGCTCGCGGCGCTCCTGGGCCTCGAGGCAGAGGGTGGCGACCGGCCGCGCCTCGAGGCGCTTGATGCCGATCTCTTCGCCGGTCTCGAGGCAGTAGCCGTAGCTGCCGTCCTCGATGCGTTGCAGCGCTTCTTCGATCTTGCGGATGAGCTTGCGCTCACGGTCCCGCGTACGCAGTTCGAGGCTGAACTCCTCTTCCTGGGTGGCGCGGTCGTTCGGGTCCGGGAAGTTGGCGGCCTCGTCCTTCATGTGGGAGACGGTGCGGTCGACCTCGACCATCAGGTCGCGCTTCCAGGCTTCGAGGATGCGGCGGAAGTGCTCGAGCTGCTCGCGGCTCATGTACTGCTCGCCGCGCTGCACCACGTAAGGTTGGACGTTGCGGGGGCCGGCGAGCAGGTTGCCGTCCTCTCCCTCTTCGCCATCGACGGGCTGCGCGGGGATCGGGCGGGGGTTCACGCGCACACCGCGCGCGATCACGCCCGCGGCCGGCTTCGCGGCGGGTTTGGCCGCGGTCTTGGCCGCGACGGGTGCGGGCGCTGCCGGCTTCGAGGCGGCCGGCCGGGTCTCGGGGGGCTTCGCGGAATTGCCTTTCACGGCGGCCGGTTTGGCGGCGGCGGGTTTGGCAGCGGCATTCGCCGCCGGCTTGGCAGGGGCCTTCGTCGCCGGCTTCGCAGCGGGCTTCGCAGCAGGCTTGGCGGTCGGCTTGGCGGCCTTGGCCGCAGGTGTCGGCTTGGCTGCGGCCTTAGCGGCGGGCTTCACCTGGGCTTTCTTCTTCGCTGGACTTTGGGCGGCGGGCTTGGCGGCGGGTTTTTTGGCCGGCATTTCGCGCTCCTTATCTTGTTCAGGCGACCCGGGAGGGGCGCGAGTATACCCACAATGGCGGCCTCACGGCAGAGGCGCGATTTCGGGGCATACAGCGGGGATTCAGGGCAGGTCGACGGGCGGTTCCGGTGTCCAGCCGGGCTGACGCCGGGTGGCCACGACCGTAGTGTAGATGCCGCCACGGACGTTGAACCGTGCGCTGAGGCGCATATAGCGCGGCCGCGTGGCGGCGGCGAGCGTGTCGGCGATCTGGTTGGTGACGGCCTCGTGGAACGCGCCATGGTCGCGGAACGACCAGAGGTAATTCTTAAGCGACTTGAGCTCGACGCAGGCGAGGTCCGGTACGTACTCCAGCTCGAGCACAGCGAAATCCGGCTGACCGGTCTTCGGGCAGAGGCAGGTGAACTCCGGCATCGTCATGCGGATGGTGTAGTCCGCCTCGGGGCGCGGATTGGGGAAGGTGTCGAGGGTGTCGGAAGGCTGTGACGGCATGGCGATTAATTTACACTACGCACACGAGCGGCGGGCAACTCCGTCGCGGAGCCGTACCGCCTAATGCGCCTGACCAAGATCAAGCTCGCCGGGTTCAAGTCCTTCGTCGACCCGACCTCCGTCTCCTTCCCGAGCAACCTCACGGGGGTCGTCGGCCCCAACGGTTGCGGCAAATCCAACGTCATCGATGCCGTGCGCTGGGTGATGGGCGAGCTGTCGGCCAAGCACCTGCGCGGCGACTCCATGGCCGATGTGGTGTTCAACGGTTCGAGCGCCCGCAAGCCCGTCGGCAAGGCCTCGGTCGAGCTCGTCTTCGACAACTCGGACGGCAAGATCGGCGGTGCCTACGCGGCCTTCGCCGAGGTCTCGCTCAAGCGCGAGGTGTCGCGCGACGGCTCGAGCTCCTACTACATCAACGGCGCCAAGTGCCGCCGCAAGGACATCACCCAGCTCTTCCTCGGCACCGGGCTCGGGTCGCGCAGCTACGCGATCATCGAGCAGGGCATGATCTCGCGCCTCATCGAGGCGAAGTCCGATGACATGCGGGCCTTCGTCGAGGAGGCCGCCGGCATCTCGCGCTACAAGGAGCGGCGCAAGGAGACCGAGGCGCGCATCGCCGACACGCGCGAGAACCTCGAGCGTCTGCAGGACCTGCGCGACGAGATCGACAAGCAGATCCGCCACCTGCAGCGGCAGGCGACCGCCGCCCGCCGTTACCAGGAACTGAAGGAGCGCGAGCGCCGGTTGACCGCAGAGCTGCTCGCGCTGCGGCTGCGCGACCTCGACAGCGGCGCGCAGGTGCAGGATTCGGCGATGCGCGAACGCGAGCTGGCCATGCAGGCCGCGCTCGCCGATCTGCGTGCGGCCGAGGCCGCCATCGAGACGCAGCGCGCGTTCCAGGCCGAGCAGGCCGATGCCGTCGGACAGGCGCAGGGACGCTACTACGCCGTCGGCGCCGACATCACCCGTTCCGAGCAGCAGATCCAGTTCGCCCGCGAGAACCGCGAGCGCCAGCGCAACGACCTCGCGCAGTCGCGGGCGGGCCTCGAGGCGATCGCCGCCCAGGTCGAGCGCGACGAGCAGGAGCTGCGCAACGTGCGCGCCGAGCTCGAGCGCCTCGCGCCGGAGATCGAGGCCGCGAAGGCCGCCGAGCGCGGGACGGCGTCGGCGCGCGCCGCCGCCGAGGAGCGCCAGACCGAGTGGCAGCGCCAGTGGGAGCAGTTCAACGCCGAGTCCGGTGCTGCGCAGCAGACCGTACAGGTCGAGCGCGCGCGCATCGAGCAGCTCGAGAACCAGCTGCATCGGCTGCGCACCCAGCGCGACCGCCTCGCCGTCGAGCGCGATGCGCTGCTCGCCCAGGAGACCCAGGGACAGCTGTTCGAGCTCGGCGAGCGCGAGTCGCAGGCACGCACCGCCGCCGACGAGCTCGCTCGGGCGCTGACCGCCGCCCTCGGCGACGTGCAGCGTCTGCGGTCCGAGCAGTTCGCCTGCGAGTCCCGTCTCGAGGCGGCGCGCAACGACCGCGAGCGCGCCCGGGCCGAGGTGATGTCGGTCGACGCGCTGCAGCGCGCGGCGCTCGGCCGTGCCGACGCGGGCGCCACGGCCTGGCTGCGCAGCGCCGGTCTCGCCGATCGGCCGCGCCTCGCCGAAGCGCTCACGGTCGAGCCGGGTTGGGAGAAGGCCGTCGAGACCGTGCTCGGCGAGCACCTCGAAGCGGTCTGCGTCGACGGCATCGACGCGCTGCTGGATTCTTTGGGCGGTCTCGACGGCACGCGCCTCGCGCTGCTCGAGGACGGCCCGCGCGTCGGCGGCGGCGCCCATGGAACGCTGGCCGCCCGGGTGCGCGGTCCCGAGGGCGCGCTCGCGCTGCTCTCCGGCGTGCGCGTGGCGGACGGTCTCGCGGACGCGCTTGCGGCGCGGCGCGGACTTGCGCCGGGCGAGTCGGTGGTGACGCGCTCCGGCGAGTGGCTCGGCCGCGGCTGGTTGCGCGTCGCCCGGGGCGGCGATGCCCACGCCGGCGTGCTCGAGCGCGAGAGCCGGCTCAAGGATCTGCGTGCTTCGTTGGAGTCCGCGGACGGTCGCGTCCGCGAGTCCGAGTCCGCGCTCGGCGCGACCCGCACCGCGCTCGGCGTGGCGGAGTCGGCGCGTGATGCGACCCAAGGCCGCATCCAGCAGGCCCACCGCGCGCATGCGGACCTGCTCGGTCAGCTCGAGGCCGGGCGTGCCCGTGCCCAGGAATCCACGCTGCGCCGCGAACGCCTGGAGGAGGAATCCGCCGAGGTGGTGCGCGAGGTCGGCGTCGCCGAGGATGCGTTGGCGCGCGCCCGCGCGGAGCTCGAACGCGGTCTCGCCCGGGTCGCCGAGCTCGACGGCCGTCGACCGGCGCTCGACGCCAGCCGCGAGGAGACCCGCGACGCCGTGCTGGCCGCACGTGAAGCCGCGCAGAACGCGCAGCTCGCGGCCCGCGACCTGATGGTCCGTGCCGAGGGACGCCGCACCGCCGAGACCGCGATGGATGTCGGGCTGCGTCGCGCCGCGGAGCAGCGGCAGTCGCTGCTCGGCCGCGTCGAGGAGCTCGAGGGCGCGCTCTCCGGCGGCGAGGCGCCGATCCTCGAGCTGCAGGGCCTGCTCGACGGCTTCCTCGCTCGGCGGCTCGAGGTCGAGGCGGACCTCGCCCAGTCGCGCCGCACGCTCGAGCAGGCGGACGCGGAGCTGCGCGCGCTCGACGAGCAGCGTCTGGCCGCCGACGGCCGCGTCAACGCCGAGCGCGAGGCCATGGAGCAGGCGCGGCTCGCCGCGCAGGAGACGCGCGTACGTCGCGAGACGCTCGCCGAGCAGTTCGCCGAGACGCGCTTCGAGCTCGCGGAGGTGCAGCAGTCCCTCGAGGAAGGTTCCCAGGTCATCGACTGGGAGACGCGCCTCGGCGAGACCCGCACCGACATCGAGAAGCTCGGCCAGGTCAACCTCGCCGCCATCGACGAGCTCACGCAGAACACCGAGCGCAAGGAATACCTCGACCGCCAGTTCGCCGACCTCAACTCTGCGCTGGAGACCCTCGAGGATGCGATGCGCAAGATCGAGAAGGAGACGCGCTCGCGTTTCGAGGACACCTTCAACCGCATCAACGCCGGCCTGCAGGAGAAGTTCCCGCGGCTCTTCGGCGGCGGTCACGCCTATCTGGAGCTGGTGGGCGAGGATCCGCTGGCCGCGGGCGTGGCGGTGATGGCGCGTCCGCCCGGCAAGCGCAACTCCACCATCTCGCAGCTCTCGGGCGGCGAGAAGGCGCTCACCGCGGTCGCGCTCGTGTTCTCGATCTTCGACCTCAACCCGGCGCCGTTCTGCCTGCTCGACGAGGTCGATGCGCCGCTCGACGAGAACAACGTCGGCCGGTTCTGCGACATCGTCCGCGAGATGGCGCAGCGCGTGCAGTTCATCTTCATCACCCACAACAAGGTCACCATGGAGCTCGCTTCGCAGCTGCTCGGCGTGACCATGAACGAGCCCGGCGTGTCGCGCCTCGTGGCGGTCGACGTGGACGAGGCCGTGCGGCTCGCGGCGAGCTGATCCCGCGATGGACGCGCTCGAGAAGGCCACCGCGGCGATCACCGGCGACCTGCGCATCGCGCTGGCGGTCGTGGGTGCGGTGGTGCTGCTCGCGCTGCTCGTCTGGGAGTTCTGGCAGCGGCGGCGTGCGCGCCGCGCCGACGACGCCCATGTCGCCGGTGCCTTCGGTCAGAGCCGCAGCGCCGCGGGGCAGGTCCGCGACCCGCTCCTCGAACCCGGTTTCGAGGAGGAGATCTCCGAGGTCCGCATCATCGAGCCCGGTATGCCGCGCAGCAGCGACGATGCAGCGCTCGACCTGCCCGAGATCGGCGCGCGCGATCGCCTCGTGGATCCGCCGGTGGTCGACCTCGAGGCGGCGCTGCGACCGAGCGTCGGCGGGCGGGACATCCCCGTCGTCGATTCGGTGACGATCACCGACGAGCCTGAACCCGTGCCTGCGTCGTCGGTGGCGGCGTCCGCGCCGGCTCCGGCGTCCATCCCGGCGCCCATCCCGGCGCCGATCCGCGTTTCGGTCCCGGTGCCGGCCCCGGTCCCGGCGCCGGCGCCGGGGCCTCAGCCTGTGTTGACGCCTGCGCCCGCACCTGCGACCGCCGCCGAGTCCTCAGCCGGCGCGTCCGCGACGCGCGCCGATCGGCCGGCGGAGCAGGAGCGTCGCATCGTGGGGCTGCGCATCGTCGGCCGCAACGGTGAACGCTTCACCGGTTCCAGCGTCCGTCAGGCCCTGCAGGGCGAGGGCTTCGTGCACGGCGACATGCAGATCTTCCACCGCAGCACGTCCGACGGTCGGGCGCTGCTGAGCGCCGCCAGCCTCACGCGTCCAGGCAGTTTCGACCCGGCGACCATGGATTCCCTGCTGTACCGCGGCCTGAACCTGTTCGCGGTGTTGCCGGGCCCGCTGACGGGTCGCGAGACGGTCGACAAGCTGCTGCTCACCGGACACACGATCGCGCAACGGCTGCGCGGCGAGCTCCAGGACTCGCGGGGCGAGCCGCTCGACGAGGCGCGGCTCGCCGAGATGCGGCGCGAGGCGGCGGCGTCCGACGCCTGAGCGCATGCCCGCTCCGCGCGCCCCCGGTCCACCGAGCGCGTCCGCCCAGACGCCTTCCTCGCGCGCCGAGACCCTGCGCCGCGCGATAGAGCATCACAACTACCGCTACTTCGTGCTGGACGATCCGGAGGTCCCGGACGCCGAATTCGATCGCCTGATGCGCGAGCTGCGGGAGCTCGAAGCCGCGCACCCGGAGCTCGTCACGCCCGACTCGCCGACGCAACGCGTCGGCGGCGCGCCGGTCGACGAGTTCTCGGAGGTGCGCCATCGCGTGCCGATGCTGTCGCTCGACAACGCGTTCAGCGAGGAGGATGTCGCCGCCTTCGACCGCCGCGTCCGCGAGCGCCTCGGCATCGATGGCGAGGTGGCCTATTCAGCCGAGCCCAAGCTCGACGGGCTCGCCATCTCGGTGACCTGGGAGGACGGCGTGTTCGTGCGCGCGGCGACGCGCGGCGACGGCGTCACGGGCGAGGACGTCACGGCCAACGTCCGCACCATCCCGTCGTTGCCGTTGCGGTTGCAGGGCAGGGCGCCGCGGCTGCTCGAGGCGCGCGGCGAGGTGTTCATGCCGGTGGCCGGCTTCGAGAGGATGAACGCCGAGGCCGCGGCCAAGGGCGAGAAGGTCTTCGTCAATCCGCGCAACGCCGCGGCGGGCAGTCTGCGGCAGCTCGACCCGCGGATCACGGCCTCGCGTCCGCTCGAGCTCTTCTTCTACGCGCTCGGCGCGGTGGAGGGGATAGACCTGCCGGCCCGGCATTCCGAGGTGTTGGCCTTGCTGCGCAGCCTCGGTCTGCGCGTCTCGCCCGAGACGCGTCGCGTCGAAGGCGTCGCCGGCTGTCTCGGCTACTACGCGTCGGTGGGCGCGCGCCGTGCGCGCCTGCCGTACCAGATCGACGGCGTCGTCTACAAAGTCGACGAGCTCGCGGCGCAGCGCACGCTCGGCTTCGTGTCGCGGGCGCCCCGCTGGGCCGTCGCCCACAAGTTCCCGGCCGACGAGGCGCTCACCACGGTGCGCGATGTCGAGTTCCAGGTGGGTCGCACCGGTGCACTCACGCCCGTGGCGCGGCTCGTGCCGGTGTTCGTCGGCGGTGTCACGGTGAGCAACGCCACGCTGCACAACATGGACGAGGTCGCGCGCAAGGACGTCCGCATCGGCGATACCGTGGTGGTGCGCCGCGCCGGGGACGTGATCCCCGAGGTCGCGCGGGTGCTGCCGGAGCGGCGTCCTGCGGACGCGCGCGAGGTGCGCCTGCCCGCGGTGTGTCCGGTCTGCGGCTCCGCCGTCGCGCGCGATCCGGAGGCCGCCGTCGCGCGCTGCACCGCGGGCTTCCGCTGCATGGCGCAGCGCAAGGAGCAGTTGCGGCATTTCGCTGCGCGCCGCGCGCTGGATGTGGAAGGGCTCGGCGAGAAGATCGTCGAGCAGCTGGTGGACGCCGGACTCGTCGAGTCGCCGGCGGACCTCTTCGGGCTCGACCGCGCGCAGCTCGCCGCGCTCGAGCGCATGGGCGAGAAGTCCGCCGACAACCTGATCGCCGCGCTCGACAGAGCCAAGGACACCACGCTCGCGCGTTTCCTGTTCGCGCTCGGCATCCGTGACGTCGGCGAGGCGACGGCCGCAGCGCTGGCGGCGCATTTCGGTTCGGTCGAGGCCTTGATGGCTGCCGACCTCGACACCGTGCAGCAGGTGCCGGACGTGGGACCCGTGGTCGCCTCGCGGGTGGTCGAATGGTTCGCCGACCCGCAGAACCGCGCGCTCGTGTCGCGGCTGCAGACGGCGGGCGTGCGGTGGCCCGCGCCGGCGCCGCGGGCGGACGGCGGACAGCCGCTCGCCGGGCTCACCTTCGTGCTGACGGGCACCCTCGGATCGCTCGGCCGCGAGGAGGCCGAGGATGCGCTGCGCGCGCTCGGCGCGCGTGCCTCGGGCAGCGTCTCGAAGAAGACGAGCTATCTCGTGGCCGGGCGCGACGCCGGGTCGAAGCTCCGCAAGGCGGAGGAGCTCGGCGTCCCCGTGCTGGACGAGGCCGCGCTCCGACGGATCCTGGAAACGAAACGGCCGCCGGGGTGAGCCGGCGGCCGTCGCGTGTCCCGCGCACGGGGCGGGATCGGGCCTTGTCGAACTACTTGGCGGGCGCCGGCGCAGCAGGCGCTGCGGCCGCGGGCGCTGCCGCAGCAGCAGCCGGCGCGGCGGCCTTGTCCTTGATCTCGACCTTCGCGGCCTTCATGAGCTCGTCGGTGTAGGTCTCGAGCTTCTTGGCCTGCACGGCGGGCACGAGCTGCTCCTTCACCTGCTCGAACGGCGGCGGCGGCGGACGGTCGCGCACGTCGTCGAGACGGATGATGTGGAAGCCGAACTGCGTGCGCACGGGCTTGGCCGTGGTCTCGCCCTTCTTGAGCGTGACCATGGCGTCGGCGAAGGGCTTCACGAAGCGGTCCGGCGGGGACCAGCCGAGGTCGCCGCCGTTGGCGCCCGAGGGGTCGAGCGACTGCTTGGCGAGCGTCTCGAAGTTCTCGCCCTTCTTGAGGCGCTCGAGGATCTCGTTCGCGAAGCCTTCGTTCTGCAGCAGGATGTGCCGCGCGCGGTACTCGCTGCGGGCCATCTTCGAGACGAGGGCGTCGTACTCGGCGCGCAGTTCCTGGTCGGTGGGCTTCTTGTCCTTGAGGTAGTTGTCGCTGATCGCGCGCTGCAGGATGTTCAGGCGCGCGAGCTCGAGGTTGGCCGCGGCCTCGCCCTGCTTGTCGAGGCCCTGCTTCTGCGCTTCGGCGGCGAGCACATGCATGCTGGCGAGCGCTTCGATCGCTTCCTTGCGGTTCTCGGGGCTGAGCTCGCTCGCCTCGCGGCCGGTGGCGGCCTTGACGAACGCCTCGAAGGTCCGGGTGGTGATCGGCTTGCCGCCGACGGTAGCGACCGGCTCCGCGCCGGGGTCCTTGCCCTTGCCGGCGGTGCCGGAGGGCTGGCAGGCGGCGAGCAACAGCGCGATCGCGCCCACGGTGAGCAATCGGACGGTGGTCATGTTCGGTCGGTCCTCATGTGACGAGGCGCGCATTATGAGGGCAGTCGGGCGTCGATGGACAGGGCGTGCACCCCGCGGCCGATCAGGTCGGCCACCGCCGCGTACACGAGCCGATGGCGGGCGAGGGGGGCGAGGCCGGCGAAGCGGTGGGAGGCGATCACCACCCGGTAGTGGCCGCCCTCGCGCGCCCCGGCGTGGCCGGCGTGCAACGCACTGTCGTCCTGGATCTCGAGCCAGGTGGGCTCGAGGGCGGTGGTGAGGCGCTCGCGCAGCAGTTCGGTCCTTGGGGTGTCCATGGGTGGCTATGATACGGCCCCATGCCCGCCCGAATGCAGCGCCTCGAACTCCATCCGGTGACACCGCAGCAGCGGCTGTTGCGGCAGGCCGCCGAGCTGATGCGCGGCGGGGCGGTGGTCGCCTATCCCACCGATTCCTGCTACGCGCTCGGCTGCCACATCGGCGACAAGGACGCGCTGGAGCGCATCCGGCGCATCCGCCAGGCCGACCGCCACCACAACTTCACGCTGGTCTGCCGCGACCTCGCCGAGGTCGCCAAGTACGCGAAGGTCGACACCGCGCAGTTCAGGCTGCTCAAGGCCTGCACGCCCGGCCCCTACACCTTCCTGCTCGAGGCGACGCGCGAGGTGCCGCGGCGCGTGCAGCACGAGAAACGCCGCACCATCGGCGTGCGTGTGCCCGACCATCCGGTGCCGAGGCTGCTGTTGGCGGAGCTCGGCGAGCCGATCATGACCTCGACGCTGATGCTGCCGGGCGATGACCTGCCGCTCAACGACCCCGAAGAGATCGAGGCGCGGCTCGGCAACGACATCGACCTGCTGCTCGATGGCGGCCCCTGCGGCATCGAGCCGACCACCGTGGTCGACCTGGCCTCGCGACCGCCGGTCATCCTGCGGCAGGGCCGGGGCAGCATCGCGCCCTTCGGACTTTGACCCCGGTATAATCCCTGCGTGAACACCCCAGCCCCCGCAGGCCGCGTCCTGTCCGGCATGCGCCCCACCGGGCAGCTGCACCTCGGCAACTACCACGGCGCGCTGCGCAATTGGGTCGACCTGCAGTACCAGTACCCGTGCTTCTTCTTCGTGGCCGATTGGCATGCCCTGACCACGGGCTACGAGGACACCTCGGGCCTGCCCGAGTTCACGCACCAGATGGTCATCGACTGGCTGGCCGCCGGGCTCAACCCCGGCGTGTCGACGCTGTTCGTGCAGTCCCACGTCCCGGAGCACGCGGAGCTGCATCTGCTGCTGTCCATGATCACGCCGCTGTCGTGGTTGGAGCGCGTGCCCACCTACAAGGACCAGCAGGCGGAGCTCCAGGAGAAGGATCTCGCCACCTACGGGTTCCTCGGCTACCCGTTGCTGCAGTCCGCGGACATCCTGCTGTACCGCCCCGCGTGGGTGCCGGTGGGCGAGGACCAGGTGGCGCATGTGGAGATCACCCGCGAGATCGCGCGCCGATTCAACCACATCTTCGGTCGTGAGACGGGCTTCGAGCAGAAGGCCGAGAAGGCCATCGCCGGCCTCGGCGGCAAGCCCGCGGGCCTCTACCGCGAACTGCGCCGCAAGTTCCAGGAGACCGGCGACACCGCTGCGCTCGAGCAGGCGCGCACGCTCGTGCAGGCCAATACGCGCCTGACGGTGGCCGATCGCGAGCGTCTGCTCGGCTACCTCGAAGGCTCCGGCGTCTCCATCCTGCCCGAGCCGCGGGTGCTGCTCACGCCCACGCCCAAGCTGCCCGGTCTCGACGGCCGCAAGATGTCGAAGTCCTACGGCAACACCATCGGCCTGCGCGAGGATCCGGACTCGATCGCGCGCAAGCTGAAGACCATGCAGACCGACCCCGCGCGCGTCCGCCGCACCGATGTCGGCGATCCGGACAAGTGCCCGGTCTTCGCGCTGCATCAGGTCTACTCGGATGAACCGACGCGGCAGTGGGCCGCCGCCGGCTGCCGCAGCGCAGGCATCGGCTGTCTCGAGTGCAAGAAGCCGCTCATCGACAAGGTCGCCGCCGACGCGACGGCGATGCGCACCCGCGCACAGGAGTACGAGGAGAGCCCCGAGCTCGTGCGCAACATCCTCGCCGAGGGCGCGGAGAAGGCGCGCGAGGCCGCGCGCGAGACGCTCGACGAGGTCCGTCGCGCCATGCATCTGCGGGGGGACCGGGCATGACCCAGCCCGACCTGCGCCTCGTGCACAACGCCGACGAGCCCGCTCAGGCGGAGATGCCGTTCGCGGTGGTGCAGGGCGAGCCGCTGACGCAGCTGCCCCGCGACCTCTACATCCCGCCCCAGGCGCTGGAGGTCTTCCTCGAGGCGTTCGAGGGACCGCTCGATCTGCTGCTGTACCTCATCCGTCGCCAGAACCTCGACATCCTCGATATCCCGCTCGCCGACATCACCCGCCAGTACATGGACTACATCGGGATGATGCAGGAGCTGCAGCTCGAGCTCGCCGGCGAGTACATGCTGATGGCGGCGACGCTCGCCGAGATCAAGTCACGCATGCTGCTGCCGCGGTCCTCGGACGCGCCGACCGAGGAGGCCGACCCACGGGCCGAGCTCGTCCGGCGCCTGCAGGAGTACGAGCGCTACAAGCAGGCCGCCGAGGGCATCGACCGGATGCCGCGCCTCGAGCGCGATGTCTGGGTGGCGAGCGCCGCGACCGAGTTCCGCCGTCCCACCTCGACCCTGCCGAAGGTCACGCTGCAGGAGATGATCGTCGCGTTCCGTGAGGTCGTCGCCCGCTCGCAGATGTTTGCGCACCACCATGTGCAGCGCGAGCGGCTCTCGGTCCGCGCGCGCATGACCGACATCCTGGCGGCGGTGAAGGACGACGCGTTCGTCGATTTCACGCAGCTGTTCCGGCCCCAGGAAGGCCGCATGGGCGTCACGGTGACCTTCATGGCGATCCTCGAGCTCGTAAGGGAAGGGCTGCTCGACCTCGTGCAGGCCGAGCCGTACGGACCGTTGCATGTGCGCGGCGCGAACCGGCCGCCCGTGCAGGCGGTGCCCGACCTCGCGCCCGATGCCGCTGCACTCACCGAGCCCGACCCGGCCGCGCCGGCGGCGGAACCCGACTTTGGCGAAGACCCCTCCGAAGGACCCCGATGAACGAAGACCATATCCGCAACGTCGTCGAAGCCGCGCTGCTCGCGGCCGGCCGTCCGCTCGGGCTCGCCGAGCTCGCGCAGCTGTTCGACGAGGACGCGCGCCCTGCGCCGGCGACGCTGCGCGAGGCGCTCGGCCGCATCGCCGACGACCATGCCTCGCGCGCCCTCGAACTGCGCGAGGTGGCGAGCGGTTGGCGCCTGCAGGTGCGCGCGGAGTTCGCGCCCGAGGTGTCGCGCCTCTGGCCGGAGCGGCCGCAGCGCTATTCGCGTGCGCTGCTCGAGACCCTGGCGTTGATCGCCTATCGGCAGCCGATCACCCGCGCCGAGATCGAGGCGGTGCGCGGCGTCGCCGTCAACCCGAACATCGTCAAGACGCTGATGGAACGCAACTGGGTGCGCGTCGTCGGCCATCGCGACGTGCCCGGCCATCCGGAGCTGCTCGGCACCACCAAAGATTTCCTCGACCACTTCGGGCTCGCCGACCTCGACGAGCTGCCGCCGCTCGCCGAGCTCAAGGCGCTCGCCGACCTCAACCCGCAGCTCGCGCTGCCGGTGGGCGGCGACGGCGAGGAGCCGGTGCTGGTGCCTGACACGGAGCCGACCGTGGGCGAGCCGCCGGCGGGCGACGCCGAGCGCGCATGAGCGTGCGCGGCGCTCAGCCGCCGGGCGAACGCTTGCAGAAGGTCCTGGCGCAGGCCGGGCTCGCCTCGCGGCGCGAGGCGGAGGCCTGGATCGAGGCCGGTCGTGTCACCGTCAACGGCGAGCGCGCGACGCTGGGACAGCGCGTGCAGGGCCGCGACGAGCTGCGCGTCGATGGCCGTGTCGTGCGGCGCAGCCGCGACGCGTCGCGGCTCGGTACCTCCGCCACGGTCTTCCTCTGCCACCGCTCGCCGGGCGAGTCGCTGCGCGAGGAGCTCATACCGCGCCTGCCGCGGCGCACGGGCCGGCGCTTCCTCGCCGTCTCGCCGATGCCGGAGATCGACGGCGGGCTCGAGCTCGTCACCACCGACGGCGCGCTCGCCGAACGTCTGCAGCGTCGCGTGCGTGAATGGCCGACGGGTTTCCGCGTGCGCGTCCGGGGCGGACTGCCGCCGGTCGCCATCGAGGCCATCGGACAGGGCGAACTCGACGACGGGCGGAAGCTCGTGGTCAGCGAGGTCGCCGGCTCCGACGAGGAGGTCGGCGGCGCCAACCGCTGGTACCGCATCGAGACCGTCGGCGCGAGCGGCAAGGACGTCCGGCGTCTCGTCGAACGGCAGGGCGCCTTGGTGAGCCGGGTGCTGCGGGTGTCGCTCGGACCCCTCGCGCTGACGCGCGACATGAACCGCGGCCACTTCCGCGCGCTCGAGGAGCCCGAAGCCGCTGCGCTCGGCGCCGCGGGCGGCGCCGCCCCGGTGCGTGCGGCGCCCGGTCGGTCGGAGCAGGGCCGGTCCGCGCAGGGCCGACCGTCCGCCGCGCGCGCTACTGCGCGTCGAACGCGCGGCCGGTGATGCCGCGCGACTGCGGCCCGAGCAGCGCCACGAACGGCGCCATCAACGACTCCGGCAGCGGCAGCGTCGCGATGTCCTCGGCGGGATAGGCCTGTCGGCGCATGCCGGTGCGGGCCTTGCCGGGGTTCAAGGAATTGACCCGGACCGTCGTCTTGCCGAGCTCGTCGGCGAGCACCTGCAGCAGGTTCTCGAGCGCGCCCTTCGACACCGAATACGCGCCCCAGTAGGCGCGGCCGCGGCGGCCGACGCTGCTCGAGACGCCGAGCACGCTGGCGTCGGGCGAGGCGCGCAGCGCCGGCAGGAGCACCTGCGTCAGCGCGAACGGTGCCGTCACGTTGACATGCATCACCTTGACCCACGTCGGCACGTCCTGCGATTCGATCGGCGAGGGCTGTCCGAGGAGCGCCGCGTTGTGCACCAGGCCGTCGAGCCGGCCCCAGCGGCCCTCGACCGCCGTGGCGATCGCGTCGTAGTCGGCGGCCACCGCGCGCTCGAGGTCGAGCGGCGCGATCGATGCGGGCGCCGCCGGGCGGCCGTCGTGCCGGACCAGGGCCTCGATCTCGGCATGCACCGCCTCGAGCTTCTTGACGCTGCGGCCGATCAGCACGACCTCGGCACCGCGGCGCGCGCATTCGAGCGCAAGCGCACGGCCGAGCCCAGCGGTCGGTCCGGTGATGGCGATGACGCGGGCGTCGAGCTCGTCGGGACGCAGCGCCACGTGCCGCGGATCGAAGGTCGCGGGGTCGGCCATGCGGTCGGTCGGGATGTCTTGGGTCATGCAGGATCCTCAGGAGACGAGGCCGGCGGGCAACCGGCCGCGCGCGGCGGCCAGCGCGGCACGCCAGGCGAGCAGGTTACGCCGCAACGGCTCGAAGCGCGTGGGCTGGGGGATGCCGGGCAGGGCGGCTTCGCAGGCGGCGGCGGTGCGCAATGTCAGCCGGCTCCAGGCGAGCGCTGCCGCGAGGGGCGGGCGCGCCTCGGTGGGCAGGGCGACGGCAGCCCGCTGCAGCGCGCCGCGCAGTTCGGCGAGGCGCGAGCGCAGTCGGGCGGCTTCCTCCGGCCCCAAAGGCTCACGGGTCCAAGGCCCATGCGGCGCAGGTGGGTCGCCGAGCGGCACGAACACGCGGCCGGCGAGCGCGTGGCGGGTGACGGCGGCCAGCAGCTCGACCTCGCGCAGCGCAGGACCGCTCTGCGCCGCGAACCGCTCGGCGGCGGCGATCCGGGCATCGTCACCCCCGAGCGGCGCGACGCTGAGCGTGCGGAACACGCTGTCGCCCCAGTGGCGGAGATAGGTGTCGAGCTCGGCGCGCTCCATGAACGCCACCCGGGCGACCTCGATGCGCGTCGCCTCGACGAGGGGCCGCAGGTCCGGCGGACTGCGTCCGGCGGCGGCGGCGGCTGCGGCCAGCGCGCGGGTGGCGGGATGGCGCGGTGATGCCGCGGCGAGCCGCTCGAGCTCCTCGTCCCACCAGTCGAGGCGGGCATGTGCGACCGCGTGATCGAGTCCGTCGCGCGCGGTCGCGGCGAGTTCACGCTCGACCGTGAAGAGCGCCTCCAAGGTGGAGCGCAGGGCCTCGGGCGCGTAGCGCAGCACGAATTCGCGCACCGGCGCCGCCGGCGATTCGATCATCATCCGGCGCGGGCGGGGCCCGGCTTGCGCAGGTGCACGAGGTAGTTGACGTCGATGTCGCGCGTCAGCGTGCACTGGCCGGTGATCGGGTCGTAGCGCAGCCCGGCCATCTCGAGCGGTTCCAGGCCGCAGGCGCGCGCCCAGCCGGCGAGTTCCGAGGGCCGGATGAAGCGCTCGTATTCGTGCGTGCCGCGGGGCAGCAACCGGGCGATGTATTCGGCGCCGACGATGGCCAGCGCGAACGCCTTCGGCGTGCGGTTGAGCGTGGAGACGAAGAGGTCGCCGCCCGGGCGCAGCAGCGAGGCGAAGCTCTGCAGGATCAGCGCCGGGTCCGGCACGTGCTCCAGCATCTCCATGCACGTGACGACATCGAAGCCGCCCGGTTCCCCGGCGGCGCGCTCCGCAGCGGCGAGGTCCGCGACCGGCAGCACGCGGTAGTCGATCTCGAGGGCTTCACCGGCGGCGTGCAGCCGCGCGACGTCGATCATCGCGGGCGAGAGGTCGATGCCGGTAACGCGGGCGCCCGCGCGGGCGAGGGCCTCGGCGAGCAGACCGCCGCCGCAGCCGACATCGACCGCGCGCGCCCCGGCGAGCCGGGTGCGCTCGGCGACGAACGCGGCGCGCAACGGGTTGAGCGCGTGCAGCGGTTTGAACTCGCCGTCCGGGTCCCAGAAACGGTGCGCGATCGCATCGAACTTGGCGACTTCGGAGGGGTCGGCGGCGACCCCGGCGGCGGCGGATTCCGTCGTCATCTCGGGCCTCTCGGGGACGGGTTTCCCGTGGGTGCCTATGGTACAATTCCGGCCGGTTTTCTGCTGCGGAAACAGCACCCTAAATGACCGACATCGCGCGCGAAGTCCTGCCCGTCAATCTCGAGGACGAGATGCGGCAGTCCTACCTCGATTACGCCATGAGCGTGATCGTCGGGCGCGCCCTCCCGGACGTCCGCGACGGCCTGAAGCCCGTCCATCGCCGCGTGCTCTTCGCGATGCGCGAGCTCGGCAACGACTACAACAAGCCTTACAAGAAATCCGCCCGCGTCGTCGGTGACGTCATCGGCAAGTACCACCCGCACGGCGACACCGCCGTGTACGACGCCATCGTGCGCATGGCGCAGCCGTTCTCGATGCGCTACCTGCTGGTCGACGGCCAGGGCAACTTCGGCTCGGTCGACGGCGACATGCCGGCGGCCATGCGTTACACCGAAGTGCGCATGTCGCGCATGGCGGGCGAGCTGCTCGCCGACATCGACCGCGAGACCGTCGATTTCGTCCCGAACTACGACGAGTCGCTGACCGAGCCCTCGGTGATGCCCTCGCGCATCCCGAACCTGCTCGTCAACGGTTCCTCGGGCATCGCGGTCGGCATGGCGACCAACATCCCGCCGCACAACCTCACCGAGGTCGTGAACGCCTGCCTCGCGGTGCTCGACGACCCCGAGGTCTCGCTCGCCGACCTGATGCAGCTCGTGCCGGGCCCCGATTTCCCGACCGCCGGCATCATCAACGGCGCCACCGAGATCGCCACCGCCTACAAGACCGGTCGCGGCCGTCTCTCGATCCGCGCCCGCACCCACTTCGAGGAAGCGGGCAGCAAGGGCGACCGGCAGGCCATCGTCGTCACCGAGCTCCCGTACCAGGTCAACAAGGCGAGGCTCATCGAGCGCATCGCGGACCTCGTCCGCGAGAAGCACATCGAAGGCATCGCGAGCGACGGTCTGCGCGACGAGTCCGACAAGGACGGCATGCGCATCGTCATCGAGCTGCGCCGCGGCGAGAACGCCGAGGTGGTGCTCAACAACCTCTACGCGCAGACGCCGCTCGAGACGGTGTTCGGCATCAACATGGTGGCGCTCGTCGACGGCCAGCCGCGGCTGCTGTCGCTCAAGGAGATGCTCGAGGCCTTCCTGCGCCATCGCCGCGAGGTCGTCACGCGGCGCACGGTGTACGACCTCGCGCGTGCGCGCGAGCGCGCCCATCTGCTCGAAGGTCTCGCGGTCGCGCTCGCCAACATCGACGAGGTGATCGCGCTCATCAAGGCCTCGCCGTCGCCGGCGGAGGCCAAGGCCGGCCTGATGGGCCGCGCGTGGGGCGCGGGCGCGGTGCCCGCCATGCTCGCGCGCGCCAACGGCGTGTCGACCCGGCCGCGCGAGCTCGCCGCCGCGCTCGGTCTGCAGCACGACGGCACCGGTTATCGCCTCAGCGAGGAGCAGGCGCAGGCCATCCTCGAGATGCGCTTGAACCGCCTCACGGGCCTCGAGCAGGACAAGATCATCGGCGAGTACGCGGAGCTGCTCGCCCGCATCACCGACCTCGAGGACATCCTCGCCCGCGCCGACCGCCTTCGCGAGGTGGTGCGCGACGAGCTCGTCGCCGTGCGCGACGAGTACGGCGATGCGCGCCGCACCGAGATCAACCGCGACCACATCGACCTCGCCACCGAGGACCTCATCGAGCCGCAGGACGTGGTGGTCACCATCTCGCACGCCGGCTACGCGAAGAGCCAGCCGCTCACCGAGTACCAGGTGCAGCGTCGCGGCGGGCGCGGCAAGGCCGCCACCACGGTCAAGGAAGAGGACTGGGTCGACAAGCTGTTCGTCGCGCACACGCACGACTGGCTGCTGTGCTTCTCGAACCGCGGCCGCGTCTACTGGCTGCGCGTGTTCCAGCTGCCGCAGGCGGGACGCGGTGCGCGCGGCAAGCCGCTCGTCAACCTCATGCCGCTCGAGGAAGGCGAGAAGATCAACGCCGTGCTGCCCATCAAGCAGTTCGGCGACGACCACTTCGTGTTCATGGCGACGAGCCACGGTACCGTCAAGAAGACGCCGCTGTCGGCGTATTCGCGTCCGCGTCCGTCCGGCATCATCGCCGTCGACCTGCGCGACGGCGACCGCTTGGTCGGCGTGGGCCTCACCGACGGCAAGCGCGACATCATCCTCGTCGCGAGCGACGGCAAGGCCATCCGCTTCGCCGAGGACGAGGTCCGGCCGATGGGCCGCGACGCCACCGGCGTGCGCGGCATCCGTCTCGGCGATGGCCAACAGCTCATCTCGTTGGTCGTGGTCGGTGATGGCCTGATCCTCACCGCCTCCGAGAACGGCTACGGCAAGCTCACGCCGCTCGAAGATTTCCCGGTGCACGGCCGTGGCGGTCAGGGCGTCATCGCGCTGCAGACCACCGAGCGCAACGGCGCGACGGTCGCCGCGCTGCAGGTACAGCTCGGTCAGGAGATCATGCTCATCAGCTCGACCGGTACGCTGGTGCGGACCGGCGTCGACCAGATCTCCATCCTCGGCCGCAACACCCAGGGCGTGCGCCTGATCCGCCTCGACGAGAGCGAGCGGCTCGCAGGCGTCGAGGCCATCGGTTCCCTGGGCGGCGAAGAGGACCTGCCGGAAGGGACCGAGGGGCTCGATGCGCCGGCCGCGGGCGAGGGCACCCCGACCGACGGCCCCGCCGGCACGCACTGAGCGCGCCGCGCGGCGCCGCCTCCGGAGTCCCCTCGTTGCGTGTCTTCAACTTCGCGGCCGGTCCTTCGGCGCTGCCGCTGCCCGTGCTCGAGCGCGCGCGCGACGAGCTGCTCGATTGGCAGAACAGCGGCATGTCGGTCATGGAGGTCAGCCACCGCGGCAAGGCCTTCGTCGCCCTCGCCGAGCAGGCCGAGGCCGACCTCCGCGCGCTCATGGGCGTGCCCGCCGGATACCGCGTGCTGTTCCTGCAGGGCGGCGCGACGGCGCAGTTCACCGCCATCCCCATGAACCTCACGGCGACCGGTGACACCGTCGACTACGTCTGCACCGGTGTCTGGGGCAAGAAGGCCATCGCCGAAGCGCGGAACTTCTGCGCCGTGAACGTGATCGCCGACGAGGTCGGCTCGGGCTACACCACCGTGCCCGAGGCCGCGTCGCTGCGCTTCACCCCTGGCGCGGCCTACGCCCACTACACGCCCAACGAGACGATCGGCGGCGTCGAGTTCCCCTACGTGCCGGACACGGGCGGTGTGCCGCTCGTCGCGGACTTCTCCTCGAGCATCCTCTCGCAGCCCATCGATGTCGCGCGTTTCGGCCTCATCTACGCCGGCGCGCAGAAGAACATCGGTCCCTCGGGGCTCGTGATCGTGATCGTGCGCGACGACCTCGTCGGCAGGGCGCGGCCCGGTACGCCGCCGATCTGGGACTACGGGGTGATGGCGCGGGAAGGGTCCATGCTCAACACGCCGCCGACGTTCAGCATCTACATCGCGGGGCTGGTGTTCCATTGGTTGAAGGGCGAGGGCGGGGTGGCGGCCATCGGCGCGCGCAACGCCGCCAAGGCGGCGCTGCTCTACGGGTTCATCGACGGCTCGGGCTGGTACCGCGCGCCCGTGCACCCCTCCTGCCGCTCGCGCATGAACGTGCCGTTCACGCTGCCCGATGCGGCCCTCGAGAAGCCCTTCTGCGAGCAGGCGGCGGCGGCCGGTCTCGCCAACCTCGAAGGGCACCGGTCCGTCGGCGGGATGCGGGCGTCCATCTACAACGCGATGCCCATGGAAGGCTTGCAGGCGCTGGTGTCCTTCATGCGCGAGTTCCAGCGCCGCCATGGCTGACGCCGCCGACCGACGTCGCGTCTGCGGTCGCATTCGGGCCGTGGGCGGGTTAACCTGACCTCTCCTCGGCCGGGACGATCCCGCCGCAACAGACGCTGCCGCAACGCTGACATGGCCCGCCGCAACCCGCCCAAGAAGACCGCTCCCCGCCGCAAGCCTGCATCGGCTCCGTCGAAGGCTGCACCCGCAGCGGCCCACTCCGCTCCTGCGGCCATCGAGGACCTTCGCGGTCGCATCGACGCCGTCGACCGCGAGCTGCACACGCTGCTCAACGAGCGCGCCCGTCTCGCGCGGGCGGTGGGCGTCTCCAAGGGCAAGCAGGGACGCCTGGTCGACTTCTACCGTCCGGAGCGCGAGGCGCAGGTGCTGCGCATGGCGCTCGAGCGCAACGCCCAGGCGCGCGCCACCGGTACGCTGCGCGACGACGAGGTGGTGCGGCTCTTCCGCGAGATCATGTCCGCCTGCCTCGCCCAGGAGGAGCCGCTCAAGGTCGGCTTCCTCGGCCCCGAGGGCACCTTTTCGCAGGCCGCGGTCTACAAACATTTCGGTCATTCGGCGCGCGCGCTCGCGTTGGGGTCCATCGACGAGGTGTTCCACGAGGTCGAGGCCGGAAACGCGGACTTCGGCGTGGTGCCCATCGAGAACTCCACCGAGGGCAGCGTCAACCACACGCTCGACCGGTTCCTGTCGTCGCCGCTGCGCATCTGCGGCGAGGTCGAACTCCGCATCCGCCAGAACCTCATGGGCCGCATGCGCTCGATCGCCGACGTCAAGCGCGTCTGCAGCCATCCGCAGTCGCTCGCGCAGTGCCGCGAGTGGCTCAACGAACACCTGCCCGACGCCGAGCGCGTGCCGGCCTCGAGCAACGCCGAGGCGGCGCGGCGCGCCCGTGACGAACGCGGCACCGCGGCGATCGCCGGTCTCACCGCCGCCGAGGTCTATGGGCTCGAGGTGCTGGCGGCCGACATCGAGGACCGCCCCGACAACACCACGCGCTTCCTCGTGGTCGGCAAGCGCAGCTTCGGCGCGAGCGGCAAGGACCGCACCACGCTCCTCGTCTCGACGGGGCACACCGAGGCGCCGGGCGCGCTGCACCGGCTGCTCGAGCCGCTCGCCCGCAACCGCGTGAGCCTGACGCGCATCGAGTCGCGGCCCTCGCAGCGGCGCAAGTGGGACTACGTGTTCTTCATCGACCTCGAGGGCCATGCCGAGGATCCGCCGGTCGCGCGCGCGCTCGCGCGCCTCAAGGACCGCGCCTCGCTGTTCCGCGTGCTCGGGTCCTATCCGCGCGCCGTCCTTTGAGGGCCGACCTCTGAGCTCTGCCACGCCGACTGCTGCCTGGCGTGTCGCGCCTGCGGCCGCGGCGCGCGGGCGGCTGCGCGTCCCCGGCGACAAGTCGGTGTCGCACCGCGCCTTGATGCTCGGCGGCATCGCGCAGGGCGCGACGCACATCGAGGGATTCCTCGAGGGCGAGGACTGCCTCGCCACGCTCGGCGCGCTGCGCGCCCTCGGCGTGCCGATCGCACGACCGGCGCCGGGTGTCGTGGAGGTGCAGGGCGTGGGCC
>JBBAPM010000014.1:0-58368 GCA_040400835.1 Steroidobacteraceae bacterium | reverse complement strand
GGGTTCGACGATCCGGCAGGACTGCCGGATCGGACGCGCGCAGCGCGCCCCGAGCGCCCCGCGAGGGGCGAGGGCCATGGATGGCCCGAGTCCATCCCACTCTCTCCGCCACTGAAACGAAAGAACGGGGCCTTGCGCCCCGTTTTTCGTTTCAGCGGGTGGAGCGTACGCAGGCGGCGGCTGGGCGCTGTGCGGCCGTCGCGGCCGGCCGAAGATCGCCGACCCCAAAAGACTGCTGTCGATCCGCGTCGCCACGAGCGTCATCGCCGCATGGAAGGCGAGGGCGAGGGGCGGGTAGGGAAGGGCGCTCAGGTCGCTTCGGCGAGCAGGCTCTCGTAGGGGATCTTCAGCCCTTCATGCAGCCGCTTGATCATCCGCAGGCTCAAGGGTCGCTTGCGGTTCAGCACCTCTGATACGCGACCGCTCGGGCCGATGAACGCCTCGAGGTCGCGCGGTGTGAGCCCTTCCTGCTCCATCCGGAACTTGATCGCCTCGACCGGATCCGCCGGACCGAAGTCGTAGTGCTTGTTCTCGTACGCCTCGACGAGCGTCACCAACACATCGCGCTCGTCCGCCTGGGGCGTCCCTTCCTTGGCCTGGAAGATCTTCTCCAGCCGTCGGAACACGCGCTTCAGGTCCTCGTCGTCACGGATCGGCTTGATGGTCATCAGAGGGTCTCCACATCGATCTGGTCGTATTCCGCGTGCGTCCCGACGAACTTCACCCACACGATCTGCGCCTGGTACTGGACCTCGACCACCAACCGGTACTTGTTGCCGCCGACGTTGAACACCACGCGGTTCTTGCCGCAGATGCTTGCGCCGGCGTACTGGTCCTTGATGTCCTGCGGGCGCCGCCATGCCGCCTTGCGGGCTTCTTCGTACCAGCTGTGCAGCGGACCCCGCGAGTCGGAGCGGCCAGCACGATCCCAGAACCTCTTCAGGGTGCTCTTGGCGATGACCCGCACAGTGGCAGTATCTCCCATTTTGGGAGAAGTGACAAGTTTCCGCGATCCGCGGGACTCCACCGCTCCGACGAACGGGCATGACAACGCGGCTGCCGAGGCGGGTCAACGCCGGGAAGCCATTTCTGCATGAACGCGAAGCGAAAAAGATCCGGCCGAAGCTCTCCGACCCCAAAAGACTGCTGTCGATCCGCGTCGCCACGAGCGTCATCGCCGCATGGAAGGCGCAGGCGAAGGGCGGGTAGGGGGCGTGGCACGTTCGCCAAGTGGTCCCGATATTCCAACCGAGTTGTGTAATCTCGGCGGATGAGATGAGGAGAGAGAAATGATCGGAATGGAGATCTTGAAGCCGGTCGCGGTGCTCGCCGCGTGGACCATGGTCATGTGGCTGTGGATGTACTTCACCCGCATCTCGGCGATGAAGAAGGCCAAGATCGATGTCCGCAACCTGACCGGCGGGACCGGCAGAGCGCTGGACGACCTGCTGCCCGGCAAGGTCCAGTGGATCGCGCACAACTACAACCACCTCCACGAGGCGCCGACCGTGTTCTACGCGGTGGCGCTGTCGCTGGCGATGATCGGTCAGGGCGACGGACTCAACGCCATGCTCGGCTGGGCCTATGTCGGCCTGCGCATCGTCCACTCGCTGGTGCAGGCGCTGTGGAACCGCATCACGGTACGCTTCCTGCTGTTCGTGCTGTCCAGCATCGCGCTTATCGCGCTGGTGGTGCGCCTCGTGCTCGCGGTGTTCGGGCGTTGAGCGAGTACCCCGGTATCGGTCGGTGACCGCTGGGGCCGGCGCGAGGTGACTGCCATGCGTGATGCGTTGCGGTGGGTGTGTGCGGTGGTGACCTACACGCTGGTGCTGTGGGTGGTGTTCTTCCTTGCCATTTTCATCGCCATGGGTGACCCCGTCGCTGGACGGGAGGGCGGTTTCCACTTCGGTAATCCCTCCCTTCGGTTGGCCGCCTTGCTCACGTTCGTCATCGGTGGGCACTCGCTCGCCTGCGCATCGGCGGTGTCGATCGCGCCTGCCCACAGACGTATCGTCGGAGGGGTCGCCGTGGTGCTGCCCGTCGCGTATCTGATGAAGGACACGGGGTATGGGGACGCGGAAGCTATCTTTTTTCAGTTCGTGTCCGTGCTTCTGGGTATCCCGACCGCCCTCTGTACATACCTGTGGGTTCGCAGGCTGGAAAGACGCGCCACGATGCGGGGCTACGCGACCTGAAGTTTCAGCGCCTTGACCGCTGCGAGCGCGTTCGATTCTTTGGCCGCCTGCCGCGCCTGCCACAGGTCGTAGGTCGCCTGCTGCGCGATCCACACCTCGGCAGCACCGCCGTGGTCGCGCCCCAGCCAGCGCTCGATCCGCAGCGCCATCGCCGGGCTGATCGCCGCCCGTCCGTTGAGCACCTTCGAGAGGGTGGTGCGGTCGACGCCGAGCTGCGCGGCGGCTTCGCCGACCTGCAGGTTCAAGGCGGGCAGGATGTCGTCGCGCAGGGTGAGTCCCGGGTGGGGAGGGTTGAACATCGTGGTCATGTGAGCCTCAGTGGTAATCCTGGTAGTCGACCAACACGGCATCGCCGTTCTCGAACGTGAAGGTGAGCCGCCAATTCCCGTTGACGCTGACGGCCCAGTGTCCGTCCAATCTGCCCTTCAGAGGGTGCCAACCCCAACCCGGGCGGTTCATGTCTTCAGGACGTTTGGCGGCATCGAGGGCCGAAAGCTGCCGCCCCAGACGGGGAGCGTGCATCGGCTGGATCCCCGCCCGTGAGCCGGAGCGGAAGAACCTCTCGATGCCCTTGTGCCGGAAGCTTCGGATCACGGGAGAATTGTAGCGCGTGGCGTCACGCACCACAACGGGTGATGGTCTCGGGGCATGGTGTAGAATCGGAACCGCGCTGCCGCCCGGTCAGGCTTGGTCCGGGACGCGGCGCGGGGGTTCTGCAGTCGCGGCATCGCGACGAAAAAAATCTAGAAGAAACAAAATCTTGAAGAAGATATCTCATGTCATCGGCGGCAAGTCCGTCGAGGTCCGGGGCGGCCGTACCGCGCCGGTGTTCAACCCCGCCACCGGGGCCCAGACCGCCGAAGTCCAGCTCGCGAGCGCCGCCGAAGTCGACGCCGCCGTGGCCGCCGCCCGCGCCGCGTTCCCCGCCTGGGCGGCGACGCCGCCGCTGCGCCGTGCGCGGCTCATGAACCGGCTGCGCGATCTCATCGAGACGCATGCCGACGAGCTCGCGGCCATCATCAGCGCCGAGCACGGCAAGGTCATCTCCGACGCCCGCGGCGAGGTCACCCGCGGTCTCGAGGTGGTCGAGTTCGCCTGCGGCGCGCCGCAGCTCCTGAAGGGCGAGATCACCGAGAACATCGGCGTCGGCATCGACAGCCACGCCGTGCGACAGCCGATCGGCGTCGCCGCCGGCATCACGCCCTTCAATTTCCCGGCCATGGTGCCGATGTGGATGTTCCCGGTGGCGCTCGCCTGCGGCAACACCTTCATCCTGAAGCCCTCGGAGCGCGACCCCTCGGCCTCGCTCTTCATCGCCGAGCTCGTCGCGAAGGCGGGCTTCCCGCCGGGCGTGTTCAACGTATTGCAGGGCGATAAGGAAGCCGTCGACGGCTTGCTGACGCACCCCGGTGTCGATGTGCTGAGCTTCGTCGGCTCCACGCCCATCGCGAAGTACATCTATGCCACGGGCGCGGCGCAGGGCAAGCGCGTGCAGGCTCTGGGCGGCGCCAAGAACCACATGGTCGTGATGCCCGATGCCGACCTCGACGCCGTCACCGACGCGCTCATGGGCGCGGCCTACGGCTCGGCGGGCGAGCGCTGCATGGCGATCTCGGTCGCGGTGCCGGTGGGTGAGCGCACGGCAGAAGGCCTGCGCGAGCGGCTCGTGAAGCGCCTCGCGGCGCTCAAGATCGGCCCGGGCACCGATACGGCCGCCGAGATGGGTCCGCTCGTCACGCGCGCGCATCTCGAGCGCGTGCGCGGCTACATCGACCGCGGCGTCGCGGAAGGCGCCGAGCTCGTGGTGGACGGCCGCGGCTACCGCATGGACCGCGCCGGCTTCGAGCAGGGCTTCTACATCGGCGGCTCGCTCTTCGACCGCGTGCAGCCGCAGATGGCGATCTACCGCGAGGAGATCTTCGGGCCGGTGCTCTGCATCGCGCGCGTGGACGACTACGCCGGCGCGGTGCGGCTCATCAACACCCATGAGTTCGGCAACGGCACCTCCATCTTCACCGCCGACGGCGCCGCCGCGCGCGACTTCGCGCAGCGCATCCAGGTGGGCATGGTGGGCATCAATGTGCCGATCCCGGTGCCCATGGCCTTCCACAGCTTCGGCGGCTGGAAGGCCTCGCTCTTCGGCGACCACCATGTGCACGGCCCCGAGGGGGTGCGGTTCTACAGCCGCCTCAAGACCGTCACCACCCGCTGGCCGGAAGGGCGCGAGGGCGCGAGCTTCGTGATGCCGACGGTCAAGTGACCGTCTGGTAACATCCGGGGACGCATTGGTCCTATGGCGTCCCGCATCGGTCCCTCCGCGACGACCAGCCGTCAATCCCGCCAGGCCCGGAAGGGAGCAACGGTCGCGGTGAGGTCGGGCGCCGGAGTCAGGCTGGTGCGGGCCGTCTCCCACTCGATCCCCGAACCCCGAGCCCGCACGCGATGAGCTACACCGCACTCGCCCGCAAATGGCGCCCCAAGCGCTTCGAGGAGCTCACCGGGCAGGAGCATGTGCTGCAGGCGCTCTCCAACGCGCTCGCCACGAACCGGGTCCACCACGCGTTCCTGTTCACCGGCACGCGCGGCGTGGGCAAGACCACCATCGCCCGCATCCTCGCCAAGTGCCTCAACTGCGAGGTGTCGGCCGGGCCGTCGCCCTGCGGTCAGTGCGCCACCTGCCGCGAGATCGACGAGGGGCGCTTCGTGGACCTCATCGAGGTCGACGCCGCCTCGCGCACCAAGGTGGACGACACCCGCGAGCTCCTGGAGAACGTGCAGTACGCGCCCACCCGAGGCCGTTACAAGGTGTACCTCATCGACGAGGTGCACATGCTCTCGACGCACTCCTTCAACGCGCTGCTGAAGACGCTCGAGGAGCCGCCGCCGCATGTGAAGTTCCTGCTCGCCACCACCGACCCGCAGAAGCTGCCGGTGACGGTGCTGTCGCGCTGTCTGCAGTTCAACCTCAAGCGCCTGTCGGTGTCGCTCATCGCCTCGCGCATCAAGACCATCCTCGAGGCCGAGGGCATCGCCTTCGAGCCCCCGGCGGTGCAGCTCGTCGCCGAGGCGGCCGACGGCAGCATGCGCGATGGGCTCTCGCTGCTCGATCAACTGCTCGCCTTCGGCGGCGGCAAGGTCGCCGAGACCGAGGCGCGCGCCATGCTCGCCACGGTCGATCGGCGGCAGGTGGCGCGGCTCGCGTCCTTGCTCGCCGAGGGCGACCCCGCGGCGTTGCTCGACTACGCGCGCAGCCTCGAGGAGTGGGCGCCCGACCACGGTGATGTGCTCGATGCGCTTGCGACGCTGCTCGTGCGCGTGGCGCTGCGTCAGGCGCTGCCGACCTACGAGGGCGACGACCTGCATCCCTCCGAGCTGCTGGCCGACCTCGCGGCGCGCATCGCGCCCGAGGACGTGCAGCTCTACTACCAGACCGCGATCACGGGCCGGCGCGACCTCGCGTGGGCGCCCGATCCGCGCACCGGCTTCGAGATGACGCTGCTGCGCATGATCGCCTTCCGCCCGGGCGGAGCAGGGGAGACGCCGGCGACACCGGGCGGTCGATCCCAAGGCGCGGGCGCTGCGTCGGGTGCGGGCGCTGCGAGCGGCGGCGTGCGTGCCGAGGGTGCGTCGCGTGCGTCTGCGGCGGGCGGCGCTGTGGGCAGCGGCTCCAGCGGCGCTGCGGCGAACCTCTCCGACTGGGCGGGTACGGTCGCGCAGCTCGAGCTCGGCGGTGCGGCGCGTCAGCTTGCGGCGCACTGCGTGGTCGCCGAGCACACGGCGACGCTCGTGCGGCTCGAACTCGACCCCGCACAGCAACTGCTGCGCACGCCGGCGTTGGTCGACAAGCTCGGTCAGGCGTTGAGCAAGCACCTCGGCGCCACCGTGCGCGTCGAGGTCGAGCTCGCGAAGGCCGCGGTGGCGACGCCCGCGCGCGCCGAGCAGGCTGCGGCCGAGTCGCAGCTCGACGCCGCCCGTCGCTCGCTCGAAGAGGACCCGACCGTGCGCGCCTTCCGCGACAAGTTCGGCGCCACGCTCAAGCCCGATTCCGTCCGACCCAATTAGAGGAACCTGAGATGTCCGGTGGCTTTGGCAACATGATGAAGCAGGCGGAAGCCCTGCAGCGCAACATGCAGAAGGCGCAGGAAGAGATCGCGCGCCTCGAGGTCGTCGGCGAGTCCGGCGGCGGCATGGTGAAGGTGACGATGACCGGCAAGCACGAGGTCAAGCGCGTGCAGATCGAGCCCGCCGTCATCGGCGAGGACCGCGAGATGCTCGAGGATCTGGTCGCGGCGGCCATCAACGACGCGGTGCGCCGCGTCGAGACCGAGAGCCAGCAGCGCATGTCCTCGCTGATGTCGGGCATGCGCCTGCCGCCCGGCTTCAAGATGCCGCTTTGACCGCATGAAGCATTCGCCCGCGGTGGCGCGGCTCATCGACGCCCTGCGCACGCTGCCGGGCGTCGGCCCGAAGACGGCCCAGCGCATGGCCTTCCACCTGCTGCAGGACGGCCGCGAGGGCGCGCGCCGCTTGGCGGAGGGCCTCGAGAACGCGCTCGCGAACGTCACGCGCTGCCGGCAGTGCCGCATGTTCACCGAGTCGGAGCTCTGCGCGATCTGCGCCGCGCCGCAGCGCGACGGGTCGCTGCTGTGCGTGGTGGAATCACCCGCCGACGTGGTGGCGGTGGAGCAGTCGGGCGGCTATCGCGGCCGCTACTTCGTGCTGATGGGGCATCTGTCGCCGCTCGACGGCGTCGGCCCCGAGCAGCTCGGCATCGGCCAGCTCGAAGCGCTCCTCGGGTCGGGCGGCGTGCAGGAGCTCATCCTCGCCACCAACCCGACCGTCGAGGGCGAGGCGACGGCGCATTTCCTGTCGGAGCTCGCACGGTCGCGCGGCGTGCGAGCGACGCGCATCGCACATGGCGTGCCGATCGGCGGCGAGCTCGAGTACATCGACGGCGGCACGCTCGCCCACGCGCTCGCGGGGCGGCACACGCTGGGCGGTTAGCCGAGGGGAGCACCGCGCGCCGCGCCGCGCGCGCCGCGTTCAGCGCCGTTCGCGCTTGCCGGGGCCGGCCGCGGCCTGCAGATCCTCGTACAGGCGTCGCAGCCGTCGGTAGCTCTCGTAGCGCCGCGCATCGAATCCGCCGGTCTCCGCCGCCGTACGCACCGCACAGTCGGGTTCGCGCAGGTGGCGGCAGTCCATGAAGCGGCAGCCGGGCGCGAGCTGCTCGACCTCCGGGAAACCGAGGCTGCGCGGTTCCAGCGTCGCGATCGCCGGGGCGAAGTCGCGCACGCCGGGCGAGTCGAGCAGGTGCCCGCGGTCCGGACCCTCGCCGGGCAGGTCATAGAGCTTCGAGGCGGTGGTGGTGTGCCGGCCCTCGGCGTCGCGGTCGAGCGCGCCGACCGCGATGGCGGCCTGCGGCACGAGCCGTCCGATGAGCGAGGACTTGCCGACGCCGGATTGGCCGACGAACACCGCATCATGGCCGCGCAGCGCCGCGGCGAGCGCCTCGAGGCCTTCGCCGGTGACGCCGCTGCAGGCGAGGGTGCCGTAGCCGGCATCGCGCCACACGGCGAGCTGCGGCGAGAGTTCCGCCGCCTCCGGCAGCTCGCACTTGTTGGCGACCACGAGCGCCGCGATCCCCGCGGAGCTCGCTGCACAAAGATATCGGTCGATGATGAAGGGGTCGGGCCGCGGCTCCGGCGCGAGCACGGTGACGAGCAGGCTGATGTTGGCGACCACGGGTTCGGCGCCGCCGCGCGTGTTGGCGCGTTCGAGGACGCTGCGCCGTGGCAGCACCTCCGTCGCATGGACCTCGCCGTGCGCGGCATCTGCCTCGCAGCGCACGAAGTCGCCGCAGACGGCCTGCAGGCGCCGGCCGAAGGGCCGAGCTTCATGATCGGTGCCGGCCGCATCGCGCACCAGCAGATGGCGCCCGTGCGCCGCGATGACTCGCGCTTCGAATGCCAAGTGCCGGGATCCCGTGGCTGCAGCCGGTCTGGACTGTAGCCTCTGCTAGACTGCGTCACAACTGCACTCGTCACGACTGCCCGTGTGCGCGGGCGATGGGGACTTCGCCATGGACGCCCAGCCGAGCCGCGATGCGCTGATCTGGATCGACCTCGAGATGACGGGGCTCAAGCCCGAGTCCGACACCATCATCGAGATCGCGACCTTGGTGACGGACTCGCAGCTGCGGCTGATCGCCGAAGGACCGGTGCTCGCCATCCATCAGGACGAGGCGACGCTCGCGCGCATGGACGAGTGGAACCAGCGCCAGCACGGCGGCTCGGGGCTGCTCGCCCGGGTGCGCGCGAGCACCGTGACGCTGGCGGAGGCCGAATCCGCGACGCTCGCGTTCCTCGCGGAGCATGTGGTGGCCGGCGCTTCGCCCATGTGCGGCAACAGCATCTGCCAGGACCGCCGCTTCATGGCGCGGCTCATGCCGCGGCTCGAGGCGTTCTTCCATTACCGCAACCTCGATGTCAGCACCGTGAAGGAACTGGCGCGCCGCTGGTCGCCCGCCGTCGCCGAGGCCTTCAGCAAGGAAGGCACGCATCTCGCGCTCGATGACATCCGCGAGTCGGTGCGCGAGCTGCAGCACTACCGCGACACCTTCTTCGCGATCGGGCCGCGGGGTGCGTGTTGAGCGGCGACGCCGCGGGCGGCGGCGCAGGTGGCGTCGGTGCGTCCGTCGACCTGCCGACCTTCGACGATGTGGTCGCGGCCCACGACCGGCTGCGCGGCCGTGTGCTGCGCACGCCGGTGTTCAGCTCGCCGCGCTTCGACGAACGGGTCGGGCGGCGCGTGCTCCTCAAGTGCGAGAACCTGCAGCATGCGGGCGCGTTCAAGTTCCGCGGCGCGAGCAACGCGCTGCTGGAGCTGGAGGCGGCGCGGCGGGCCGCCGGCGCCGATGCGGGCGGTGCGCGCGTCGTCGCCACGCACTCCTCGGGCAACCACGGGGCTGCGCTCGCGCGTGCGGCGTCCCAGATCGGCTGGCGCTGCGTCGTGGTCGTGCCGCATGACGCGTCGCCGGTGAAGACCGCCGCGATCCGCGCCGCGGGCGCCGAACTCGTCACCTGCGAGCCGGGCCTCGCGCCGCGCGAGGCCGCGCTCGCCGAGGTGGTCGCCCGCACCGGCGCCGCGGTCGTCCATCCCTTCGACGATTCGCGGGTCATCGCGGGGCAGGGGACAGCCGCGATGGAACTGCTCTCCGACCACCCCGATCTCGAGGTGCTCACCGCCCCCGTGGGCGGTGGCGGTCTGCTCGCGGGCAGTGCGCTCGCCGCGCGTGCCATGGCACCTGCCTGCCGCGTGGTCGGCGCGGAGCCCGAGGTGGCGGATGACGCAGCGCGGTCCTTCCATGGCGGCGTGCGCGTCGGCATGCAGGGGTCCCCGCCGACGATCGCCGACGGGCTGCGCGGCTCGATCGGTGTGCGGCCCTATGCGCTGTTCCGGGCGCAGGTCGACGATGTGGTGACGGTCAGCGAGCGCGCCATCGTCGAGGCCATGCGCATCGCGCTCGAGGACCTGCGTATGCTGGTGGAGCCGTCGTCGGCGGTGCCGATCGCGGCGCTGCTCGCCGGACGCATCGGTGCGCCGGGTCAGCGTGTCGGCGTCATCGTCTCGGGCGGCAACGTCGACCTCTCGGTCTGCCCGTTCCTCGCGGGACGGGACGCCGTCGCGCGCTGATCAGCGCTGGGCGAGCATGAGCCAGGTGTCGACCACGGTGTCGGGGTTGAGCGAAAGGCTGTCGATGCCCTCGTCGACCAGCCAACGTGCGAGCTCCGGGTGGTCCGACGGTCCCTGACCGCAGATGCCGACGTACTTGCCGGCGCTCTTGCAGGCGCGGATCGCCATCGAGAGCATCGCCCGCACCGCCGGATCGCGCTCGTCGAAATGCTGCGCGACGATCCCCGAGTCCCGGTCCACGCCGAGCGTGAGCTGCGTCATGTCGTTCGAGCCGATCGACATGCCGTCGAAGAACTCGAGGAACCGGTCGGCGAGCACCGCGTTCGAGGGCAGCTCGCACATCATGATGACCTTGAGCCCGCGCTCGCCGCGGGCGAGCCCGTTGGCGGCGAGCAGGTCGGTGACGGCGCGGGCCTCCTGCAGGGTGCGCACGAACGGCACCATCACCTGCACGTTGTCGAGGCCCATCTCCTCGCGCACGCGGCGCAGCGCGCGGCACTCGAGCTCGAAGCAGGGCCGGAACGACGGGTCGACGTAGCGCGCCGCGCCGCGGAAGCCGAGCATCGGGTTCTCCTCGGTGGGCTCGTAGAGGCGGCCGCCGACGAGGTTGGCGTACTCGTTGGACTTGAAGTCCGAGAGCCGGACGATCACGGGCTCGGGCGCGAACGCCGCCGCGATCTGCGCGATGCCCTCGGCGAGCTTCTCGATGTAGAAGCCGACCGGGTCGGCGTAGCCCGCCATCTGCTCGCGGATCTGCTCGCGCAGGCCGGGGTCGAGGCGGTCGAAGTCGAGCAGGGCGCGCGGGTGCACGCCGATCATGCGGTTGATGATGAACTCGAGGCGGGCGAGGCCGACGCCGCGGTGCGGCAGCGCCGCGAAGTCGAAGGCGCGGTCCGGGTTGCCGACGTTCATCATGATCTTGACGGGCACCGACGGCAGCGCGTCGAGCTCGATCTGCTTGCGCTCGAAGTCGAGCGCGCCCTCGTACACGAAGCCGGTGTCGCCCTCGGCGCACGAGACCGTGACGGGCTGCCCCTCGCGCAGCACGCGCGTGGCGTCGCCGCAGCCGACCACCGCCGGGATGCCTAGCTCGCGGGCGATGATCGCGGCATGGCAGGTGCGGCCGCCGCGGTTGGTGACGATGGCCGCGGCGCGCTTCATCACCGGCTCCCAATCGGGGTCGGTCATGTCGGCGACGAGGACATCGCCCGGTTGCACGCGCGCCATCTGCGAGGGGTCGGCGATGACGCGCACCGGACCCGCGCCGATGCGCTGGCCGATGCTGCGGCCGCGGGTGAGCACCGTGGAGCGCTTGTTGAGCGTGTAGCGCTGCACCGTGCGGCCGCTGCGGCTCTGCACCGTCTCGGGCCGCGCCTGCAGGATGAAGATCTCGCCGGTGGCGCCGTCCTTGCCCCACTCGATGTCCATCGGCCGGCCGTAGTGCGCCTCGATGGCGAGCGCCTGCCGGGCGAGTTCCATGAGGTCGGCATCGTCGAGGCAGAAGCGCGCGCGGTCGGCCGCGGCGACGTCGACGGTGCGCACGCGCTCGGCGGAGCCGGGCTCGGCATAGACCATCTTGATGGCCTTGGCGCCGAGGTTGCGGCGCAGCACGGCGCGACGGCCCGCGTGCACCGCGGGCTTGTGGAGGTAGAACTCGTCGGGGTTCACCGCGCCCTGGACCACGGTCTCGCCGAGGCCCCAAGAGGCGGTGATGAACACCACATCGCGGAAGCCCGAGTCGGTGTCGAGGGTGAACATCACGCCGCTCGCGCCGAGGTCCGAGCGGACCATGCGCTGGATGCCGGCGGAGAGCGCCACCTGCGAGTGGTCGAAGCCCTGGTGCACGCGGTAGGCGATGGCGCGGTCGTTGAAGAGCGAGGCGAACACGCGGCGCACCGCGAGCAGCACCTCGGCCTCGCCCTGCACGTTGAGGAAGGTCTCCTGCTGGCCGGCGAACGAGGCTTCCGGGAGGTCCTCGGCGGTGGCCGAGGAGCGCACCGCGACCGAGGCGCCGCCGGGGATGCCCGCGCTCAGGGCGCGGTAGCCGTCGAGGATGGCGCGTTCGAGCTCCGGCTGCAGGGGCGCATCGAGGATCCAGCCGCGGATGCGCGCCCCCACCTCGGCGAGACGGGTCACATCGTCCACGTCGAGGTCGGCCAGCGCGTCGCGGATGCGGGCGTCGAGCCCGTCGCGGGCGAGCAGTCCGCGGTAGGCCTCGGCGGTGGTGGCGAAGCCGCCCGGCACCTTGACGCCGAGCCGCGTCAGGGAGCCGATGAGCTCGCCGATGGAGGCGTTCTTGCCGCCGACGCGCTCCACGTCGTGCATCGAGACCTGCTCGAAAGGCAGTACGAGTCCGTTCACGGGCGCTCCGGGGTCAAACTCTGGGGTTACACTCTGGGGATGAGCGGCAGGCCGGTGTTCTTCGTGTCCGACCAGACCGGCGTGACGGCCGAGACCATGGGTCACAGCCTCCTGACACAGTTCGAGGGGCTGGAATTCAGGGCCGCGACTTTGCCATTTGTGTCCAGCGTTGACAAGGCGCAGGAGGCCCTGCGGCGCATCCGCGCGGCGGGCGAGGAGAGCGGTCTGCGGCCGATCATCTTCGGCACGCTGGTCCAGGACGACGTCCGCGAGGTCTTCAAGGCCGGCGGCGATGTCCTGTTCCTGGACTTCTTCGGGTCCTTCGTCGGCGCCATGGAGCGCGAGCTCGGTTCCGTGTCGACCCACAGCTCCGGGCGCGCCCACGGCATCGCCGATTCCGTCGCCTACGCGACGCGCATCGACGCCACCAACTATGCGCTCGCCAACGACGACGGCTCGGCCGGCGACTACGCACGGGCGGATGTCGTGCTGGTCGGCGTGTCGCGTTCGGGCAAGACACCGACCTGTCTCTATCTCGCCATGCAGTACGGCATCTACGCCGCCAACTACCCGCTCACCGAAGAGGACCTCGAGTCGACGCGTCTGCCGCCGTCGCTGCAGGCGCATCGCGCCAAGCTCTTCGGTCTGCGCATCGCGCCCTCGCGCCTGCAGCAGATCCGTCAGGAGCGCCGCGCCGGCAGCCGCTACGCCTCCGCGGCGCAGGTCGCCTTCGAGACGCGCGCGGCGGAGTCGCTGTTCCAGCGGCACGGCGTGCCGAACCTCGACACCACCGAATGCTCGATCGAGGAGATCGCGGCGCGCATCCTCGAGGCGACCGGCATCGAGCGTCGCGTGCGGCCCTGACTCGGGTATATTCGGGTCATGAGCGTACGCTGGGACATGCCGGTGATCCTCGGCCTCGATGACGGGCGGCTGCCCGCCGTGTGGCGTTCGCGTCCGCGCGGTTTCGCCGCGCTGATGTCGCTCTACGAGAGCAACCACCTGCGATTGTCGCAGCTCGCCGGTGAGCTGCGCGACCTCGACGGCCCACGCCGCTCGCAGGTCGAGGGCGACTGCGAGCTCGCGCTGGTCGTCACCGAGCGTTCGCCCTACACGACCACCGTCGAGCTCACCTATCTCTTCGGGGCGCTGCCGAGCGCGCCGGACATGCTGCTGCGCGTCTACCACGATGCGCGGCTCGTCGAGGCGCACGGCTGGGCGCAGCGCCACGTGCATCCGGCGCTGCGCGACTGGCGCGCCGAGGCCGGCCCCGCGCTCGACCAGCGCTGGGCCCGCAACGTGATGCTCAACAAATGGCTCGAGTACTGCCTCGAGCGCGGCCACCGGCTGGTCTAGCCGGTCGCGTTCAACCCCGCTGCGCGATGGTCGGCTTGGGCCGGGCCTTGGCGGGCTTGGCCGGCGCGGGTGTCCGCCCGCTGTCGATGATGTCCGCCATCACCTCGGCCGCCTGGTCGAGCAGCACGTCGGGCTGCTTCGAGGGGTCGATGTCGGTGACGGCCTGCAAGGGCGGCTCGGTGCGGGCGGCACGGCGCTCGTTCTCGCGGGCGAGCCGGGCGGCCTCGAGCCGCGCCCGCTCGGCGCGGCGCTCCTCGAGGTTGAGCGAGATGGTCTTCTGCTGCCGCTGCTGGTCGAGCGCGGCGATGTCCGAGACCAGCCAACGGTAGTCCGCATCCTGCTGCTGCCGCGCTCGCTCGCGCGTCGAGAGCTCGGCGATCGACGGCGGCCGCGGCGCGAGGCCGTCGTAGGGGGCCGCGGCGATGCGGTCCCAAGGCAGGGCGTCGGGCAAGGAACTCTCGCCGACGTCCTTGAGGCTGATCGGCGAGGCGAGCTCCAAGTCGGGCTCGACGCCGCGGTGCTGCGTGCTCTCGCCGGTGACGCGGTAGAACTTGGCGATGGTCACGGTCAGCTGGCCGTTGACGGGCTTCGCGCTCCAACGCGACAGCGGCAGCAGGTTCTGCACCGTGCCCTTGCCGAAGCTGCGCTGGCCGACGACGATGCCGCGGCGGTAGTCCTGGATCGCGCCGGCGAAGATCTCCGAGGCCGAGGCGCTGAAGCGGTCGATGAGCACCACGAGCGGCCCGTCCCAGACGACGCCCTGTTCGCTGTCCTCGAGGACCTCCTTCTCGCCGCCCGCGAACTGCACCTGCACGACCGGGCCACGGTCGACGAAGAGCCCCGTGAGCGACTGCGCCTCCGGCAGGAAGCCGCCGCCGTTGCCGCGCAGGTCGAGCACCAGTCCGTCGACCTTCTCCTTGCGCAGCTCCTCGATGAGCCGGCGCACGTCGCGCGTGGTGCTTCGGTAGTCGGCGTTGCCGGCGCGTTGCGCGTCGTAGTCCGAATAGAAGCCCGGGACGTTGATCACGCCGACGCGCAGTTCGCGGCCGTCGCGCTTGATGACCTTGAGCTCGCGCTGCGCGGCCTGCGCCTCGAGCGTCACCTGGCCGCGCACCAGCGCGACGACCTTCTCGGCGGTGCCGGGCGCGGCGCCGGGCGGCAGGAGCTGCAGGCGCACCGTGGTGCCGCCCTTGCCGCGGATGAGCTGGACCACATCGTCGATGCGCCAGCCGACGACGTCCGTCAGCGGTCCCTCGGTGCCCTGGCCGACCGCGGTGATGCGGTCGTTGACGGTGAGCGTGCCGGCGACGGCGGCCGGTCCGCCCTCGATCAGGTTCATGATCGTCACATGGTCGTCGATGAGCTGCAGCGAGGCGCCGATGCCCTCGTAGTTGAGGCTCATCTGGATCTTGTACTCCTCGCTGTTGCGCGGCGAGAAGTAGTTGGAGTGCGGGTCGAAGGCGCGGGCGTAGCTGTTGAGGTAGGTCTCGAAGACCTCCTCGGGCTTGATCTGGTCGACGCGCTTGAGCACGCGCTCGTAGCGGGTGCGCAGGGTGTCGCGGGTCTCGGCCCAGGTCTTGCCCGCGAGCGCGAGCGACAGCGCGTCGCTCTTGACGCGCTTGCGCCAGATCTCGTCCAGCTCCTCCTTCGAGGCGGGCCAGGGCGCGCCCTCGCGGTCGAACTGGTAGGACTCCTGCACCGTGAAGTCGGGCTCCTTCTCGAGCAGCGCGAGGGCGTGCTGCACCCGCTCACGGTTGCGCTGCTGGTAGCGTGCGAACATCGCGTAGGCCGGTTCGATGTCGCCGGTGCGGATCATGTCGTCGAAGCGCATGCGCCACTCGCCGAACTCGGCGATGTCGCTTGCGAGGAAGTAGGCGCGCTGGCCGTCCATCGCCTCGAGGAACTTGTCCATCACGCGCGGCGACATGGCGTCGTCGATGCGGATGCGGCTGTAGTGCGCGTCCTGGAGGATGCCGCCCACCTGCCGCGCGATCATCCGCTCACGGTCACCGGGCACGATCGAGCCGGGCGGGATCGGCGAGGTGCTGGCCGTGAGCCGGGCCGAGCCGCCGAAGGTCGTGACGAGGACGGTGAGCAGGGCGGCTCCGGCGAGCAGCGCCGGGCGTTGGGCGGGTGAGGTCATTATCGGGTTGGAGCCGGGCAGGCGCCTCATGCGGTAGACTTCCCTGCAGACTAGATGGATGGGGGTGCGCCTTCAAGTGCGGCGCGTCCCACAGGGGTAAAAGGACGTATGCACCCGCTCGCCGTGGTCACCGGCATCGTGCTCGGATCGGCCGTGTCCATCACCGCTGCGCTGACGCTGACCTTGGTGGTGTTCCTGACGCTGCCGGAGTACGCCTCCCGGATCGGGGAGGAGTTCCCGCCGCTCCTGCGGGCTCTCGGCGGGTCGGCGCTGCTGGCGGTGCTGGCGGCGGCGGCGTTCATCGGCGAGGTGAAGCAGCGGCCGTGGCGCAGGGCGGCCCACGCGGTGCTCTGGAGCCTGCTGGCGGCCGGCGCCTGGTGGATATGGCCCAGGGACTGACGGAACGGGGACCATAGGAGGATGACCATGCGGATGTTCGACCGGATCGGCGTGCTGTTCGTTCCCGTGCTGCTCGCGGGTTGTGCGGGGTCGGCCGCGCCGCCGGCGCCGGTCATCTCGGCGGCCGATTTCGAGCGCCACGTCTCGACCCTCGCGAGCGATGCCTTCGAGGGCCGCAAGCCCGGCACGGCGGGCGAGCGCAAGACCATCGAATACCTCACCGCCGAGTCGCAGAAACTCGGCCTCAAGCCCGGCAACAACGGCGCCTGGACGCAGCAGGTCTCCATCGTCGAGATCACCGCCGGCTCCGACGCGTCGCTGCGCTTCGACGACACCGCGCTCGAGTACGGCAAGGACATGGTCATCTGGACCAAGCGCGTGGTGCCGGAGATCGCGGTCGACGACAGCCCGATGGTGTTCGTCGGCCACGGCGTGGTCGCGCCCGAGGCCGGTTGGAACGACTACGCCGGCGTCGACATGCGCGGCAAGACCGCCGTCATCCTCATCAACGACCCGGGCTTCGCCACCCAGGACCCGGACCTCTTCCGCGGTCGCGCCATGACCTACTACGGCCGCTGGACCTACAAGTTCGAGGAGGCCGCGCGGCAGGGCGCGACCGCCGCGGTCATCATCCACGACGACGAGCCGGCGGCCTACCCGTGGGATACGGTGCAGAACAGCTGGATGGGTCCGCAGCTCGATGTCGCCGCGGCCGACGGCAACGCCGGGCGCGTCGCCGTCGAGGGCTGGATCACGCGCTCGGCCGCCGATGCGCTGCTGCGCGCCAACGGCCGCAGCTACGCGGAACTCGTGCAGGCGGCGAGCCGGCGCGGCTTCAAGCCCATCGAGCTGCGGCAGCGCGCGAGCAGCACGCTGCGCAACGGCATCCGCCGCGCGTCGTCGTCCAACTTCGTGGCGATGATCCCGGGCAGCAAGCGGCCGGACGAGTACGTCGTCTACATGGCGCACTGGGACCATCTCGGCAAGACCTTGGCGCGCACCGGCGACAACATCTTCAACGGCGCCATCGACAACGCGACCGGCACGGCCGGGTTGCTGACGATCGCGCGCGCCTTCCAGGAGTCGCGGCGCCGGCCGGAACGCAGCATCGTGTTCCTCGGCCTGACGCTCGAGGAGAGCGGCCTGCTCGGCTCGGCGCACTATGTCGCGAACCCGGTGTTCCCGCTCAAGAAGACGGTCGCGGCGCTCAACATGGACGCGCTCGATGCCGGTCCGCCGACCCGCGACGTCACCGTCGTCGGCTTCGGCGCCTCGGAGCTCGAGGAGTACCTCGCCGCCGCCGCGCGCCGGCAGGACCGGGTCATCAAGAACGAGCCGACGCCGGAGAAGGGCTTCTTCTACCGCTCCGACCACTTCAATTTCGCCAAGGCGGGCGTGCCGGCGCTCTATTTCGACCTCGGCGTCGATGACCGCGAGGGCGGCGTGGCGGCGGGCGAGGCGCGCGCGGCGGCCTACATCGTCAACGACTACCACAAGCCCTCGGACGAGTGGCGGCCGGGCATGGATCTCCGCGGCAGCCTCGAGAACCTCGAGCTCCTCTACCAGGTCGGCGCGAAGATCGCCGGCGAGACGCGTTACCCGAACTGGTACCCGACCAGCGAGTTCCGCGCGGCGCGCGACCGGAGCCTCGCGGCGCCCTGACGGGCGTCGTCCGCCGTGCGGCGGGTCAGCCGACGCGGCGGGACAGCGCGATCGCGCCGCGCACGAGCAGCATCAGCGCGAGCGGGGCGAGCGCGACGATCCAGGCCGCGAGCGAGCCGCGCGCGAGCAGGCCGAAGAAATCGCTCCACATCGAGAACGGGCCGCCGTTGGCGTAGGGGCCGAAAAGCCCGCGCCCCGTCAGCCAGATGAGCGGCGGCGCGCCGAAGAGGCCCACGGCGAGCGCGGCGAGGGGGAGCCGCAGGCCCGAGGGCACCCGGTCCACGGCGGCGGCGACGGCTTCAGGCTTGGCCATGCGTGCATAATAAGCCATGGACGCGATCAGGGCAGCGGTGGTCGGAGCGGGTTACCTCGGCAGGTTCCACGCCCAGAAGTACGCCTCCGAGGAGGGCTGCCGCCTGACGGCGGTGGTGGACACGCGCGCCGAGGCGCGCGAGGCGCTGGCCAAGGAGCTCGCCACCACGGCGGTCGCCGACCACCGGGAGCTGCTCGGCAAGGTCGACGCGGTGAGCGTCGTCACCACCACGCCGGCGCATTTCGCCATCGCGCGCGACTTCCTCGAGGCCGGCGCGCACGTGCTCGTCGAGAAGCCGATCACGGAGACCGTGGAGCAGGCGCAGGCGCTCATCGACATCGCGGCGCGCCGCGGGCGCATCCTCCAGGTCGGGCATCTGGAGCGCTTCAACCCGGCCATCGTCGCCGCCGAGCGCGAGCTCGCCGGTGCGCGCTTCATCGAGTGCCAGCGGCTCGCGCCCTTCAAGGAGCGCGGCACCGACGTCAACGTCGTGCTCGACCTCATGATCCACGACATCGACATCGTGCAGAGCATCGTCGGTCGGCGCATCGAGTCCATCGACGCCGTCGGCACGCCGGTGTTCTCGGGTGCGGTGGACATCGCCAACGTCCGTCTGCGCTTCGAGGGCGGCTGCGTCGCCAACGTCACGGCGAGCCGCGTCAGCCTCAAGACCGAGCGCAAGCTGCGGGTGTTCCGCGACGACGCCTACCTCTCCATCGATCTGCAGCAGCGCATCCTCACCGTGATCCGCAAGCGGCCGACCGCCCCCGCGGCGGGCGAGCTGCCGGTGCTGATCGAGGAACAGAGCTTCGAGCAGGGCGACGCGTTGCGCGCCGAGATCCGCTCCTTCCTCGACTGCATCCGTCATGGACGGTCGCCGGTGGTCAGCGGACAGGACGGCCTGCTCGCGCTCGAGACCGCCATCCGCATCACCGGCCTGCTGCAGGGGAGGACGCCATGACCGCCACGACGCAGAGGACGCCTCCGCACCTGCAGCGCCGTCCGCGCGAGGTCACGGTCGCCGCCACGCAGTTCGCCTGCGGTTGGGACGCCGGCGCCAACATCGCCGCCGCGGAACGGCTGGTGCGCGACGCCGCGGGCCGCGGCGCGCAGGTGATCCTGCTGCAGGAGCTGTTCGAGACGCCGTACTTCTGCATCGAGCAGGACCCGCGCCATCTCGCGCTCGCGCGGCCGATCGCCGACAACGTCGCGATCGCGCATTTCAGGGCGGTCGCGCGCGAGCTCGGCGTGGTGCTGCCGATCAGCGTGTTCGAGGTCGCGGGGCAGTCCTTCTTCAACAGCGTCGCGATCATCGACGCCGACGGCGAGGTGCTCGGCGTCTACCGCAAATCGCACATCCCGAACGGCCCGGGCTACCAGGAGAAGTCGTACTTCAGTCCGGGCGACACCGGTTTCCGGGTCTGGGACACGCGCTTCGGCCGCATCGGCGTCGGCATCTGCTGGGACCAGTGGTTCCCCGAGTGCGCGCGCGCCATGGCGCTGATGGGCGCGGAGATGCTGCTGTACCCGACCGCCATCGGCAGCGAGCCGCCGCCGGCGCCGCCCATCGACTCGCGCGGTCATTGGCAGCGCACCCAGCAGGGCCACTCGGCCGCCAACATGATGCCGCTCATCGCCTCCAACCGTTGGGGTGTGGAGCGCTCGCTGCAGGACCCCGCGGGTCTGCACATCCGCTTCTACGGTTCGTCGTTCATCACCGACGGCACCGGGGCCAAGCTGGCCGAGGCGGGCGAGGAGGGCGATGCGGTGCTCACCGCGCGTTTCGATCTCGACGAACTCGCCGCCGCGCGCGCGGCCTGGGGCGTGTTCCGCGACCGTCGGCCCGAGCTGTACGGCGCGCTCTCGACCTTCGACGGCGGCGCGCACGGCGGGGACACGCCGCCGCGGTGAGCGCGCCCGGGGCGAGCGCGCCGATCCCCGCCTGGGTCGTCACCGGACCCTTGGGCTGCGGCAAGACCACGCTGATCGCGGGGCTGCTCGCGACCAAGCCCGCCGACGAGCATTGGGCGGTGCTCCTCAATGAATTCACCGACGCCGGCATCGACGCGCTGACCGTCGCGGCGGCGGCGCGCGGACCGTACGACGTGCGCCTGATCCCGGGCGGTTGTCTGTGCTGCGCCGGCGAGGCCGACTTCCGGCGCACCTTGCAGGAACTGGTGGCGGGGCCGCGACCGGCGCGCATCATCGTCGAGCCCTCCGGCATCGGTCATCCGGCCGGCATCGTCGAGGAGCTGCTCGCGCATCAGGCGGCGGGCGGCATCCTGCTCGAGGGCGTTCTCGGTCTCGTCGATCCGGCCGCCTTGGACGGCGGCACCCCGACGGGCGGTCCCCAACTCGGCGGTCAGACCGAACGCGACGAACTCGCACGCGCCACCGCCGAGATCGCCGATGTGCTCGCGCTCGCCAAGGCCGACCTTGCGACGCCCGCGCAGGTCGCGGCCTTCGAGGCCGTCGCTGCGGCGCTCTTCCCGGCCAAGCGCGGCGTCGGTCAGGTGTCGCAGGGACGGTTGCCGCCGGCGCTGCGTGAGGCCTTGCAGGGCGGGGGCGTCGCAGCGCCGCGGCTCGCCGTGTCCGGCGCCTCGAGCGCCCGACCGCAGACCCACGCTGTCGAGCGCGCCAGCGCCACCGCGCACGACCATGCCCATGCCCACGCCCATGCCCATGACCATGCGGATACGCCCGGGACTGCTGCGGTCGCGGTACCGGGCGCCGGCGAGCGTGTCGGGTTCTCGCACCTCGGCCGCGTCGGTGCGCGCTGGACCTTCCCGCCGGCGGTGTCGTTCTCCGAGGCCCGCGTGCTGGCGGCGCTCGGCGCCGACACGGCGGGCATCGCGGGGCTCGGGCGTCCGGAACGCATCAAGGCGGTGCTGCGCATCGACGAGGACGAGTGGGTGCTGGTGCAGCGGGCGGGCGGTCGCGTCTCGATCGCGCCCTCGGCCTGGCGCCGCGACAACCGGATCGAGATCCAACTCGCGCCCGGCAGCGACTGGGCGCCGGAGGCCTGGGACGCGGTCTGGCGTGCGGCGATGCGTGCAGCGACCCGCGCCGAGAAGCGCGACGCGCCGCGCGACACGGCAGGATGACCGCCGCCCGCACCCTGTTGACGGCGCTCTTCGGCGAGGCGGTGGCCGCCGTCGATCCACGGCGGGTGCTGCCGCGCCACGCGCGCCTCGAGGGCACAGCGTGGGTGTTCGAGCGGGCCGGGCGTCGGGTCGCGCTCACACCGCCGGCGCGCAGCGAGGGCGCGCGCTTGCGCGTGATCGGCATCGGCAAGGCGGCGGACGCGATGGCCGCGGGACTGCTCGCCGCGCTGCCGGCCGGTTTCGAGGTCGATGAGGCCTTGATCGTCTGCTCGGTGCCGCCCGCGCCGGGCGTGCTGCCCGCGCATTGGCAGGTGCTCGCGGGCGATCATCCGTTGCCGGGCGAGCGCAGTCTGGCGGCGGGTCGTGCGGTATCGGCGTTCGCCGATGCGGCGCGCGCCGGTGACCGTCATCTCGTGCTGCTGACGGGCGGCGCCTCGGCGCTCTGCGTCGCGCCCATCCCCGGCATCACGCTCGCCGACAAGGTCGCCGCGACGCGCGCGCTCATGCACGCAGGCGCACCGATCGCGGAGTTGAACGCCTTGCGCAGGCGTCTCTCGACGCTCAAGGGCGGACGGCTCGCGGCCCGTATCGAGGCCCGCGGTGCGGCGGTGGCGACGCTCGCGGTGTCGGATGTGCAGGGCGACGATCTGGCGGTGATCGGCTCGGGGCCCACCGTGCCCGACCCGGCGGCCGGTGCGGCGGCGCGCGTCGAGGCCGCCGTGGTCGCGACCCTGGACGACGCGCTCGCCGCGTTGGTCGCCGCCGGTGAGCGCTGCGGTCTGCGGGTCGTCCCGCTCGGGCGCAGCCTGTACGGCGAGGTCGCGGGGCATGCGGCGGAACTGGCGGCGCAGTTGCGCGCGGTCCCGCGCGGCGCGCCGACGCTCGTGGTCGCGGGCGGTGAGCCGGTGCTGCGGGTGCAAGGCGATGGTGTCGGCGGACGTGCGCAGGAGCTCGCGCTGCGCGTGGCCCGCGGCATCGCCGGCCTCGAGGGCGTCACCCTGCTCGCGGCGGGCACCGACGGCATCGACGGCCCGACCGCCGCGGCCGGGGGATTCGCCGACGGCGGTACGGCGGCGCGGATCGCGGCGGCCGGCCTCGACATGCAGGCGCTCCTCGCGCGCAACGATTCGCATCCTGCGCTCGCCGCGGCCGGCGATCTTTTCGTCACCGGTCCGACCGGCACCAACGTCGCGGATGTCGTGGTCGCACTGGTGGACGGGCGGTAGACTAGGGCGATGAGTTCCACCGCTCCGCTGCACGACGCAGCCCCAACCCCCGTCGCCCTCATCGGCGGCACCGGTCATCTCGGCGCCGCGATCGCGCGACGCCTCGCGCGTGCCGGCGTCCCCGTCATCATCGGCTCGCGCGATCCGGCCAAGGCCGCCGCCGCGGCGACCGCGCTGCACGCGGATGTCGGGCGCTCGATCGGCTCCGCCGCCAACGCTGATGCGGCGCAGGCCGCCGGCATCATCATCCTCACCGTGCCCTTCGCTTCGCAGGAAGCGACGCTGCGCGACATCGCCCCGGGCGTGGCGGGCAAGATCGTGGTCGACACCACGGTGCCCTTGATGCCGCCCAAGGTCATGCGCGTGCAGCTGCCGCCGGAGGGCAGCGCCGCGGTGCGCGCGCAGCGCATCCTGGAGGAGGCGATGCACGCCGGGGGTACGGGGAGCGAGGGCGTGCGCATGACCTCCGCGTTCCACAACGTCGCCGCGCACCGGCTCGCGACGGACGATCCGGTAGACTGCGACGTGCTGGTGTTCGGCGACGAGCGTGCGGCCCGCGAGGCCGTGCTGCGGCTCGTCGGGCTCTGCGGCCTGCGCGGCCTGCACGGCGGCGCGCTCGCCAACTCGGCCGCCGCCGAGGCGCTCACCTCGGTGCTGATCTTCGTCAACAAGACCTACGCGGCGGACGGCGCCGGGCTGCGCATCACCGGCGATCTCACGCCGCCCGCCGCCGGCTGAATGCGCGACGCGCCGCTGGAACTGCGTGCGCTCAAGGGGCTTCCCGAGATCCGGCGAGGCGACGACCTCGCCGCGTTGATCGCTGCGGGCCTCGCCCGCGACGCGATCATGCTGCGCCGCGGCGATGCGCTCGTCATCGCCCAGAAGGTCGTCTCCAAGTCCGAGGGTCGGTTCGTGGACCTCGCGACGGTCACGCCTTCGCCGCGCGCGCGCGAGCTCGCGGCGACGGTCCGCAAGGACCCGCGCTTCGTCGAGGTCGTGCTCGCCGAGTCCTCGGCGGTCGTGCGCGCCGTCCCCGACATCCTCATCACGCGGCATCGCCAGGGCTTCGTGATGGCGAACGCGGGCATCGACCGCTCCAACGTGCCGGGCGCGGGCGACGATGTCGTGCTGTTGCTGCCCGAGGACTGCGATGAGTCGGCGCGGACGCTGCGCGAGCGCCTCACGGACGCCGACGGCGTCGCCCCGGCGGTGGTGATCAGCGACAGCTTCGGCCGTCCCTGGCGGCACGGCACGGTCAACGTCGCGCTCGGCGTCGCCGGCATGCCGGCGCTGCGCGACCTGCGCGGCGGCGTCGACCGTGAGGGACGGGTGCTGCAGAGCACGCAGATCGCGCTCGCGGACGCGCTCGCCGCCGCCGCCGGCCTCGTGATGGGCGAGACCGTCGAAGGCATCCCGGTGGTGCTCGCGCGCGGGCTGGACTTTTCGGGGCCGCTGGCGGATGGTCGGTCGCTCATCCGTCCGCCCGACGAGGACCTGTTCCGTTGAAGCCCGCTCCGTCCGTGCTCGCGCTGTCCGGGGGTGTCGGGGGTGCCAAGCTCGCCCTCGGGCTGCAGCGCGTGCTGCCGCCGGGCGAGCTCGCGGTGCTGGTGAACACGGGCGATGATTTCACGCACCTCGGGCTGCGCATCTGCCCCGACCTCGACACCGTGCTCTACACGCTCGCCGGCGTGGTGCACCCCAAGCAGGGCTGGGGGCGCGACGCCGAGACCTTCGGCTTCATGGACGAGCTGCGCCGCCAGGGCGGTCCCGACTGGTTCCTGCTCGGCGACCGCGACCTCGTGCTGCATGTCGAGCGCACGCGCCGTCTGGCCGCGGGCGAGCGCCTCACGCAGATCACCGCCGCCTTCGCGCAGCGCTTCGGCGTGCCGACGCAGCTGCTGCCCATGGCCGACGCCGAGGTCGCGACGCTGCTCGATACCGACGCCGGCCCGCTCGAGTTCCAGCACTACTTCGTCCGGTTGCGCTGCGAGCCGCGGGTCCGCAGCCTGGCGTTCGCCGGCGCCGCGCAGGCGAGGCCGTCCGAGGAGCTCGGGACGGTGCTGCGCAGCCGTGCGCTGCGCGCCATCATCATCACCCCCTCGAACCCGTTCCTCAGCATCGATCCGCTGCTCGCCGTGCCCGGATTGCGCGCCGCGCTGCGCGCCGCGCGGGTGCCGGTGGTCGCGGTGTCACCGCTCATCGGCGGTCGCGCCGTCAAAGGCCCCACCGCCAAGATCATGGACGAGCTCGGCCTCGCGGCCGACACCGCGAGCATCGCGCGGCATTACGCCGGGCTCATCGACGGACTGGTGGTCGACGAGTCCGATGCCGATGAGACCGGCACGCTCGGGCTGCGGTTCGCGGTCACGCGGACGCTGATGCGCGACGATGCGGACCGCGAGCGCGTCGCCCGTACGGCGCTGCAGCTCGCGGAGCGGCTCGCCGCATGAAGGTCGTCGCCGTGGTGCCGGTGCGTGCGCCGGGCGAGGGCAAGTCGCGGCTCGCGGGCATCCTGTCGCCGCGGCGTCGGGCCGACCTCGTGCGCGGCATGTTGGCGCGGGTGCTGTCGGCGCTCGGTGCTGCGCGGCGCATCGATGAGGTCTGGGTGGTCACGCCCGACCCGACGCTGGAACTGCCGCGCGGCGTGCGCGTGTTGCATGACCATGGCACGGGACTGAACACCGCGGTGCAGCTCGCGGCGCAGCGCCTCGCCGGACGCACCGAGGCGATGTTGCTGGTGGCCGCCGACGCGCCGCAGGTGACCGCGGCCGAGATCGACCGGTTGGTCGCGCGCGCGGCGATGCTCGATGTCGCCGTGGTGCCGGACCGTCGCGGCACGGGGACCAACGCGCTGTGGCTCCGGCTGCCGACGCCGCTCGCGCCGCAGTTCGGCCTCGACAGCGCCGAGGCGCATCTGACGGCCGCGCGGCGGCTCGGGCTCGCGGCGGGGCGCATCGACGTCCCCGGGCTCTCGCACGATGTCGATGTCCCCGACGACCTCGACGCCGAGCCGATGCCCGAAGCGCAGGCGCGGCTGCTCGAGACCGAGACGCACCTGGCCGGACTGCTGGCGCGTGCCACGGAGCTCACGCGGAAGGGCTTCGGGCCGCGGGTCGGGCATTCCCGCAAGGTGTTCATCCCGCTGACGCATCTGTGCCGCGACGTCTGCCATTACTGCACCTTCGCCGCGCCGCCGCCGCGCGGTGCCCGCGCCTACATGACGGTGGACGAGGTGCTCGCCGTGGCCCGCGCCGGTGCGGCCGCGGGCTGCGACGAGGCCTTGTTCACGCTCGGCGACAAACCGGAGCTGCGCTACCGCGCCGCGCGCGACGAGCTCGCGGCGCTCGGGTTCGCAAGCACGCTCGAGTACCTCGCGCACTGCGCGCGGCGGGTCTTCGAGGAGACCGGCCTCCTGCCGCACCTCAACCCCGGTGTGATGGGCGAGGACGAGCTCGCGATGCTGCGGCCGTCCGCGGTGTCGATGGGCCTGATGTTCGAGAGCGGTGCCGAGCGCTTGACGCAGAAGGGCGGTCCCCACCACCGCTCGCCCGACAAGCAGCCCGCGGCGCGGCTCGCCACGCTCGAGGCGGCCGGGCGGCTCGCCATCCCGATGACCACGGGTCTGCTCATCGGCATCGGCGAGACCCGCGCCGAGCGCATCGAGTCGCTGCTCGCGCTGCGGGATGTCCATCTGCGCCACGGCCACATCCAGGAACTCATCATCCAGAACTTCCGCGCCAAGCCCGGCACGCGCATGGCGCAGCATCCGGAGCCTCCGCTCGAGGAGCTGCAGTGGACGATCGCCATCGCGCGGCTGATCTTCGGTCCCGCCATGTCCATCCAGGCGCCGCCGAACCTGAGTCCGGGCGCGCTCGCGGCCTTGCTCGCAGCCGGCGCCAACGACTGGGGCGGCGTGTCGCCGGTGACGCCCGACCATGTGAACCCCGAGGCGCCGTGGCCCGAGCTCGAGGCGCTGGCGGATGAGACGGAGGCGGCCGGGCGTTGGTTGGTGCAGCGTCTGCCGCTCATCCCGTCGTATGCGCGCGAGGTGGCGCGTTGGGTGGACCCTGCGCTGCGCACGGCGGTGCTGCGGCGCATCGATTCTTTGGGCTACGCCACCGAACGGGCGTGGAGCGCCGGGTCGGGCGCCGCGCCGCTGCCGCGCTACCGTCGGCTCGCGGCCCAGGGCACGGTGGACCCCTCGACGCCGCCCTCGCGGCCGGTGCTCGAGGCGCTCGCGCGGGCGGCGGGCGGCGACCGTCTCTCCGAGGACCAGCTCGAGGCGCTGTTCCATGCCGACGGCGCCGACTTCCACGCCGTGGTGCGCGCCGCCGACGCGCTGCGTGCGCGGGCGGTGGGCGATGCGGTGACCTATGTGGTCAACCGCAACATCAACTACACCAACATCTGCACGCACTCCTGCGGCTTCTGCGCCTTCGCCAAGGGCCGCGGCGCGCGCAGCCTCCGCGGCCCCGGTTACGACCTCGGCCTCGACACGATCGGCGCGCGGGTCGCCGAGGCGGCCGCTCGCGGCGCGACCGAGGTCTGTCTGCAGGGCGGCATCCATCCCGACTACACCGGCGAGACCTACCTCGCGATCGCAGGCGCCGCGCGCGAGGCCGCGCCCGACATCCACATCCACGCGTTCTCGCCGCTCGAGGTCACGCACGGCGCGACGACGCTCGGGCTCCCCGTGCGCGCGTTCCTCGAGCGTCTCGCCGCGGCGGGTCTGCGCACGCTGCCCGGCACCGCGGCCGAGATCCTCTGCGACGACATCCGCGCGGTGATCTGCCCCGACAAGCTCGACAGCGGCGCCTGGCTGCAGGTGATGCGCGACGCGCACGCCATCGGGCTGCGCAGCACCGCCACCATCATGTTCGGTCATGTGGAGACGCCGCGGCACTGGGCGCGGCATCTGCTCGCGGTGCGCGACCTGCAGGCCGAGACGCACGGTTTCACGGAGTTCGTGCCCTTGCCCTTCGTGCACATGGAGGCTCCGCTCTGGCGCAAGGGCAGGGCGCGCAGCGGTCCGTCCTGGCGCGAGGCCGTGCTGATGCACGCCGTGGCGCGGCTCGCGCTCGCGCCGCTCATCCCCAACATCCAGGTCTCCTGGGTGAAGCTCGGCCGCGACGGTGCGCTGGAGGCGCTGCGCGCGGGCGCGAACGACCTCGGCGGCGTGCTGATGGACGAGTCGATCACGCGGGCCGCGGGCGGCGTCAACGGTCAGCAGATGGATGCGGCCTCGATGCAGGCGGCGATCCGCAGCATCGGGCGCGAGCCGCGTGAGCGCACCACGCTCTACGGTACGCCGCGGCGCGAACCGGGGTCCGCCGGCGCCACGGTCGCCGCGGGCGCCTGACTCACCGTAATCTGGGCAGCACCTCGCGGCCGATGAGGTCGAGGGCCTCCATCGGGTCGTCGTGCAGACGCAGCCCGATCTCGGTGAGGCCGGCGCGGCCGAAGAGCTTGAAGCGCTCGATCTCGCGGTCGAGGTCCTCGAGGCCGCCGGTCGAGGTGAAATGCTCGCAGAGCCGGTTCGGGATCGACTCGGGCAGCCCCTTCACATCGCCCGAGCGGTCGAACCACGCGGCGACGAAGTTCGGGTAGTTGTCCCGCACCCGCTGCGCCTCGTCCTCGGACAGGCACTGCATGATCAACTCCTTCTGCAGCTTGATCGCGCGCCAGGGCAGTTCGCGGCGCGATTCACGGTAGCCCGCCGCGCGGTCTTTCTTGAGGTGCCAAGCCCAGAAGGTGTTGGTGCGCAGCGGCGCCATGCCGGGCTCGCGCTTGGCGGCGCCTTCGTCCACCTCGGCCATCGCCGCCGCCATCACCTCGGGCGGCGTGCAGCCGATGAACACGCCGTCGGCGACCCGCGCCTCCATGCGCATCATCTGGCCGCGGTAGGCCGTGCCGTAGACCATCGGCGGGTTCGGCGCTTTCAGCCAACCGTAGGCGCAGGGCAGCAGCACCGCGAAGTCCTCGCCCTTGTAGCCTTGGGCGAGCGCGCCGCGACCGGCGCCGCGCACGATCTCGAGGCCCTCGCGCACCGCGCGCACGATCTTCTCGGGCCGCTGGATGCGCATGGTGTCGATGTTGCCTTCACCGGCGCCGACGGCGATCACCGCACGACCGCCGCTGAGCTCGTTGAGCGACAGCAGGCTGTTGGCGATCTTGAGCGGGTGCATCTCGAAGGGGCTCACGGCGAGCGGACCGAGCAGCAGCTTCGAGGTCGCCTGCACGGCCGGCACCAGCGACAGGAAGCAGTCCCAGTGCGCGAAGAAGTTCGAGGACCAGAGCGCACGGATGCCGTAGGACTCGGCCTTCACGGCGAGTTCCGCGACCTGCGCCGGGGAGAGATCAGGTTCGAGGATGATGTCGATGTCCATCGTGTTCTCCGTTTCGCCGCCGGTCACTCCGAAGGGAGCAGCATCACGCGCCGACCGTCGATCTGCAGGTCTTGCATCGGTGACGGCAGCGTGCGCACCTCGCCGCGCCGCAGTGCGGCGCGCATCGCGTCGTCCCGCGGGCCGCGCCACACCATCGAACCCGAGGAGCGCTGCGTCCAACGACCCTCAGCGTCCACGCTGAACAGCCAGTAGGCGTTGAACCCATCGTCGTCGATCAGCAGCGCGTCCACGGCGCCGTCGCCGTCGGCATCGACCCGCAGCAGCAGCATGCCGGTCATCTCGGCGAGGAACTTGTCGGTCGTGCGCGCTGTGCGCAGGGCGGACTCGAGGCCGGGCTCGATCGGCGGCGCGCCGGGCGGTCGTTCGATGCGCGCGAGCCAGTCTTCCGGGGTCTGACGATCGGCGGTCGCCGGTGGCCGCGCTCTCGCCGCCGCCGCGCGCAGCGCGGCCGAGCCGCCGGCGGCATCGGTGAGGCGGGCGATCGTCTCCAGGCGCTGCCGTCCCGAGGCGCCTGCCTCGCGGCCGAGGAAGTCCAGCGCACCGTCGCGCGCGCTGTCATCGCCGGCGGTGAGCGCGCGGCGCGCCTGGCTGTCGATCGAGAGCCGCAGTGGATCGGCGATCGGCGTCAGGCTCACGAGCAGCACGGCGATCGACGCGAGCGCGATCACGATGTTCACCTGTCCCATCCGCCCGAACCACCTGCCGGGCACCCAGGCCGCGATGCTGTAGCCGAACGCGTAGGCGGTGGCCACGGCGGCGGTCACCAGACCCCAGTAGCGCGACGGCGTGAGCCCGAAGGTCGAGGTCCGCACCGCGAGCGAATAGAGCGCGGTCAGCGCGATCACGATCAGCAGCGGCGGCACGGCACGCAGCGCCTGCTCGACGACGCGGCCGTAGCCCGGCGGCTCCTGTCCCGACTGATAAGCCGCGTTGAGCAGCAACACGGTGACGGCCACGAGCCAGAGGAGCCAGACGGCGTCCATGACCTTCTGGCCCTCGGCGAGGAGCGCCGGGAGCTTGGGCAGCAGCGCGAGCGCGAAGGCGATGGCGATGAGGCCCGCGAGCGGCAACAGCCACTTCAACAGGTTCAACACCTGCCGCAGCAGGCCGTCGACCATGCCGGCCGAGGCGCCGATCAGGTGGATCGCGAGCGTGCCCACGACCGTCGTCGCCGGTATCGCGAACAGCGGCTCGCTGATGAACCCGGCCACGCCTTCGATGGCCAAGAGGCCGAACAGCATCGCCGCGAGTCCGAGCAACAGCCAGAACACGCCGGTGAAGAGCGCGGCCTCCGCGAGCGTCAACGCCCCGCGCCAGGTGATCTCGAACAGCGAAGGATACGGTCCGGTCCAGCGCCCGCCGGTGAGCCGCAGCTTGAGCAGCGGCATCGCGAGCAGCCACGCGAGCGCCAAGGGCAGCACGAGGGCCGCCACGACGTCCTCGGCGCCGTCGCGCCGTCGCCCCGGTCCCTCCGCCCCGGCCGCGTCGAGCCCGATGTGCGTCGCCGCGAACAGCGCAGCGGTCACCGCGACGGACACCGCAACGCCCGCGAGCGCGGACCGCAGCACCCGCTCGTGCTTGAACGGCCAGAGCAGCTGCAGCGACAAAGGCAGCACCGCGAGCAGCAGTACGATCGGCAGCATCACCCGCGGGTCCCCGGCGGGCCAGCGGTCCTCCGGCATGCCGGCCAGGAACCACCACAGCAGCAGGCCTTGGACGAGGGCGAGGGCGAGGGCGGCGAGGGGGAGCCGGGCGCGGCCCGGCGACGCGGGGGCATCTTGCATCGCACGATTGTATTGCGGCGGGCGTCGCCGACCGCACTGAGGGCGTGGGCACGACCATTCCACCGCGCGCCGACGGGTTACAGGGTCGCTGCACCAGATACTGCACCGATGTTGTGGTGTGGGCGATACGTAGGCCGGAGCAGTGGGGGTGACGACCGGGGATTGCGACGGGCGCGTCGCATACGCTAGTCTCGGTGCACAGCCACGGCGGCTGCGTTGCGTCCCCGCAACGAGAGCTAGGGATCAAGGCTCCACCCAACCTGTCAGTCGAGGTAACCCTGATGTCTTTGAACCGTAAAGTTTTGGCGGCCGTCATCGGCGCCGTGGCGGCGTTGCCCGCTGCGACCACGTTCGCAGCGGACACCAAGCCCCAGGATTCGGGCAGCCTGCTCGAGGAGATCGTCGTCACCGCCCAGCGCCGTGAAGAGAAGGTGCAGGACGTGCCCATCGCGATCAGCGCGTTCTCCGCCGAGCAGCTCGAGCGCCTGAACGTCACCGAGACGCTCGGCATCTCGAAGCTCATCCCGAACCTGCTTGCGTTCAACAACACCGGCCTCGGCACCGCCAACGGCTACTACCTGCGCGGCATCGGCAACACCGAGTCGATCCCGACCTTCGACCCGCCGGTCGGCACCTATGTCGACGACGTGTTCATCAGCCGCCAGAACGCCAACAACCTCGGCCTGTTCGACTCCGAGCGCATCGAGGTGCTGCGCGGTCCGCAGGGCACGCTGTTCGGCCGCAACACGACGGGCGGCGCCATCAACGTCATCCTCCGCAAGCCGGCCGACGAGTTCGGCGGCTACGTCGAGGCGGGCATGGGCCAGTTCGGCATGCAGACCGTGCGCGGCACGGTCGACCTGCCGGTCTCCGACCGCTTCCTGACCAAGGTCTCTGGCTTCATCGTCACGGACGACGGTTACGTCTCGAACCCGGTGACGGGCGAGAACGACCTCAACGCCCAGGACGCCTACGGTCTGCGCGCCTCGATGCGCTTCCTCGCCAGCGATGCGCTGACCTGGGACCTCGCGGTGCAGTACATCCAGGACGAGGGCCTCAACATCCTCAACTTCGCCGCCGGTCAGGGCGTCGCCTACGCCAACGGCGTGGTCGGCGGTCCGCTGGCGGCGATCCCGGCGGGCGGTCCGCAGGTCGCGCTCATCCCGCAGCGCGCCGGCCTGGCGCCGACCTCCAGCTCGGCGCAGAGCGTCGAGGCGCGTTGTTCGCCGGCGCCCTTCCAGATCACCCGCAGCCGCTTCTCCTGCACCGGGCTCGCCCAGACGGGCACGCCGCTCGCCAACCTCACGGTCGGCCGCAAGCGCAACCTGAACCTCGGCAACGAGGTGAAGAACACCATCGTGACCTCGAACGTCACGTGGGAGACCGGTCTCGGTGACGTCAACTTCATCACCGGCTACGTCGATCTGAAGCAGCAGTTCGCCATCGACTTCTTCAACGGCACCGCGCGCCACACGGCGACGGTCGCCTCGCAGGCGTCGAACCCGGCGGGCGGCTTCACCATCGCCAACGACGGCAGCAACGAGCAGATCAGCCAGGAAGTGAAGCTGACCGGCTCGCTGAACGAGAACACCCGCTACGTCGCCGGTCTGTACTACTTCGACGAGAAGAACGACACCGACTTCGTGGACCTCTTCGGCCTGTCGCCGACGTTCTCGCTGGTGCTCGAGGACCGCATCCTCAAGAACAAGGCCAACGCCTGGGCGGCCTACACGCAGTGGGATTTCACCTTCGCCGACAAGTTCACGCTGACGGCCGGCGGCCGTTACACGGATGAGACGAAGAAGGTCGAGTTCATCGCCAACGCCAACCCGCTGATGGCGGCGCCGACCGCGGCCACCCGCGTCAACAGCGCCAACATGGTGGCGGCCGGCATCCCGCTGGAGCTCAACACGAAGCTGTTCACGCCGCGCGTCGCGCTCAAGTACGACGTCAACGACGACATGAACTTCTTCGCCAGCGCCACCCGTGGCTTCAAGTCGGGCGGCTGGAACGCGCGCGGCACCGCGCCGGTCGCCAACCAGGCGTTCGATCCGGAGACCGTGTGGTCGTACGAGGCGGGCATGCGTTCCGAGTGGATGGACCGCAAGCTGCGCTTCAACGTCACGGTGTTCCAGCTCGACGTGGAGGACCTGCAGACGCCGTCGGCGTTCGTGGCCCCCTCGGGCGCCATCTCCTTCATCACCCGCAACTTCGCGGGCATGAAGAACACGGGCTTCGAGGTCGAGCTGATCGTCAACCCGGTCGAGGGCCTGTCGCTGTTCGCCTTCCTCGGCCGCCAGGACGCGAAGTACGTCGACCTCGACGCGAGCATCGTCACCCAGCAGCAGGACTGCCTCAAGGGCATCACCGGTCAGGCGGGTGGCATCCTCGCGCGTTGCAACCAGGGCATCGTCGATCCGTCGGGCCGCATCGCCGAGCCGGTGCGCACGCCGGACACGCTCACGGTGGGCGGCAGCTACCAGTTCCGCGTCGGTGAGAACCTGACCCTGACGCCGAACGTGCTGTGGGCGCACACCGGCGGCAACAACGTCGGCACCAGCGGCTCGCCGGCCGGTCTCGTGACCTCGTACGAGCAGGTCGACCTCGGCCTGACCCTCGCGAGCACGACGGGCGGCTGGCAGGTGCAGGCCAACTGCCGCAACTGCACCGACACGCTGCAGGTGGTCTCGACGCTGTCCGACACGGTGTACGTGCAGGACCCGCGTACCTGGTCGCTGATGTTCAAGTACAACTTCGGCGGCCGTCGCTGAAGCCGTACTGAAGCGCTGAAGCATGAGGGCCGGAGCGGCGACGCTCCGGCCTTCGTCTTTTGGGGCGTCCGTCCCGTGATGGATGGCCCGCCGGGGTCTCCCGGGGTCAGCGCGCTGCGGGCGCGGTCGCCAGCTTGGGGTAGGGGCCGAGCAGCAGCAGCAGCACACCGAACAGCGTGATGCCTGCGGAGATCGCGGTGAGCGCCGTGCCGTAATCGTCCGAGAGGTCGCGGGCCCGCGCGACCCAGGGCAGCATCACCCCCGGGCCGAGCGCGAAGGCCATGTACTGCGCGGCGAAGATCCGTCCGTATTCGCGCAGCCCGAAGTAGCGCGCCGTCAGGTAGGCCATGAGGTCGACCTCGGCGCCGGCCGCGAGCCCCGCGAGGAACACCACACCGACGGCGAGCGCGAGCGGCGGTGCGGGCAGGTTCAAGGCGAGCACGGCGAGTCCGGCAGGGATCACGATCAGGGCGCCGACCAGCGGCGCGAAGTGACGGTCGATCAACCAGCCCACCGACACCCGCCCGACCACCACCGCGATGCCGAAGGTGGCGGCGGCGCGCGCCGCGCTCGCGTCCGGGAGGCCGGCCTCCTGAAGCATCGGCACGATGCTGGCGATGAACGAGGTCATCATGCCGGAGCAGACGAAGATCCCGACGGCCATGAACCAGAACCGGCGGTCGGCCAAGGCTTCGCGGAAGGTCATGCCCGGCTCGACGGCCGCGTGGGCGCTCGCCGATGGCGTCGTCGCAGCGGCCGCGGGCGTATCAGGACCCGAGGCCGCACGCGGACCGTCGTGCAGATAGCGCCACGACAGCGGCAAGGCGACCAGCAGCGGCAGTGCGGCGAGCGCCGCGTAGCCGCCGCGCCAGCCGAACTCGCCGATCGCCCAGGTGGCGTAGATCGGCGCGATGAAACCGCAGAGCCCGCTGCCGGCGTTGGCGATGCCGAGCGCAAGACCGCGCTGCGCATCGAAGCGCTGCGAGATCAGTCGGGCGAAACCGATGCCGATGGTGCCCGCGCCGACCAAGGCGAGCAGCAGATAGAGCGCGTAGAAGCTGGTCAACGAGTGCGTGCCGAAGCCGAGCGCGAGCAGGCCGCATCCGAACAGCGCCTGCGAGACGAGCACCATCCGGCGCACGCCGTGACGGTCGGCGATCCAGCCGACCACCGGGCTCATGAGCACGATGACGAGAGTCGTCATGGTCTGCGCGAGGAAGATGTCCTGCCGGCTCCAACCGAACTCGGCGGTGAGCGGCCGCACGAACGGGCCGATGGAGTAGGTGAACCCGAGCGCCGCGACCGAGAAGGCGATGCCGACGTGGCTCGCGGCCACGAGTCCGGCGTCATCGCGCCATTCGCGGGCGGCGGTCACGGTGCGCGTTCAGCCCGGCGGTGCGCCGTCGCGCGGCTCCGGCCGACGCCAGAGCCAGGTGGCGAGCGCGGCGAGGCCGGCGGCGACGAGCAGCACCGGCGTCGTCGGACCGAACAGCCACAGCGAGATCGCCACGCTGGTGGCCATGCCGGCCGCGGCCAACCGCTTGCCGCGATGCGAGACGCGCCCGCCGTCGGCCCAGTTGCGCAGCGGCGCGCCGAACCGCGGATGCGCCATGAGGCGCTCGCGCCAGTGCGGGGCGCCGCGGCTGAACGCCCAAGCGCCTATGAGCAGGAAGACGGTGGAGGGCAGCAGCGGTATGAAGGCGTTGGCGATGCCGATGGCCACGCAGAGCAGTCCGAGACCGCGCCACAGCCACACGCCGAGCGACGTGGGGGGCGGCGGGGTCTGCGGCGCCGGATCGTGGGAGGGGGGCGGCATGGGGCCGACATGATACGGGGCGGGGCGCTCGAGCGCCCGTTCTCGCTATGATGGGCCGACCGCCCCGTCCGGAGGTCGAGGATATGCCGTTGCGCAGCGTCGCCGTCGCTCTGCTCTTCCTCCCGATCTGCGTCGCGCCGATGGGCGTCGCGACGGCGTCGTCGGTCCAGGCTCCAGGACCCGCATCCAAGGTGCGGGCCGACGCCGTGACCCTGCAAGGTCCGACCGTCTCCGACTCGTTCTGCTCGACCGCCGAAGTGGCCGTGTTCCATTGCCCGACCCGTGGCGGCAAGCAGGTGTCGGTCTGCGCCTCGCGCACCGCCACGGCGCAGACGGGCACGCTGCAGTACCGCTTCGGCAAGCGTGGCGGTGCGCCGGAGATCCGCTTGCCGGCGACACCGACGTCGCCCGCGCGCAGCGCCTCGGCGGACACCTTGATGTTCTCCGGCGGCGGCGGTGCGTGGCTGCGCTTCCGCTCAGGCGAGCACACCTACACGGTGTTCACGGCGATGGGCCGCTGGGGCGCGGGCGGCGTGCACGCGGAGAAGGAGGGCGTGGTGGTCGAGCGCCGTGGACGCCAGGTCGCGTTCCTGCCCTGCGAGGATATCGCCGAGGGCCAGCTCGGCCCCGAACTCTTCGACAAGCTCGGTCTCGGACCCGCCACGCCCGACGAGGGCTTCTTGCTCCCGGATTGAGATGGCCGCTCCGACGGACCTTCCCTTGCAGCTGCGCCGCGAAGGCGGTGCCATCCGCTACCGCGTGCAGGGCAGCTCGCGGGATGCCGCACAGCCGCTGCTCGTCCTGGTGCACGGCTGGTGTTGCGATGCAGGGTATTGGGATGCGCAGCTCGCCGATCTCGCGGTCGACCACCGCGTCGTGACCCTCGATCTCGCCGGTCATGGCCGGTCGGCGGATGCGTCGACGGACGGCCGCATGGCCTCGTTCGGCGCCGATGTGGCGGCGCTCGGCGCGCTCACGGCGCCGGTGGTCGCGCTCAACGCCGCCGTCACGCGCACCGACGGGGCGCGCCTGCGCGGCATCGCACCCGGCTTCCGGCTGCGCGAGTCCGAGGGCGTGGGGCATTTTTTGATGATGGAGCAGCCCGCGCGCTTCAACGCGCTGCTGCGCGAGGAGCTCGCCGCGCTCGCGGCGGGCTGAGACCTGCTCAACCGGTCCGGCTGTGGATCTCGATGGTCGAATGCGCGACCTCGGGATGCACGGCGAGCCGTGCGCGCACCGTGTCCGCCGTCAGCGCCGCATCTCGCGTCTCCAAGGTGAGCGCGCAGGAGAAGACGTCGCGCCCGACGCGCCACACATGCAGGTCGACGACCCGCGTGTCGCCCGCCGTGCCCTCGGCGGCTGCGCGGATCCCGTCCACGACCGGGTGATCCATCTCGCGGTCCAGCAGCACCGCTGAAGTCTCGCGGATGAGCCCATGCGCCCACTTCGCGACCAAGGCCGCACCGACGATGCCCATCACCGGATCGAGCCACGCCCAGCCGTAGAGCATGCCGCCGGCGAGCGCGATGATCGCGAGCACCGAGGTGGCCGCGTCCGCCAGCACATGCAGGTAGGCGGACCTGAGGTTGAGGTCGCGGTCGTGGCCATGGGCATGTCCGTGTCCATCACCGTGCGCGCGGCCATGGTTCTGGGCGCGGGCGAGGATCAGCGCGCAGACGAGGTTCACGACGAGCCCGATCGCGGCGATCACGAGGGCCTGCTGGTAGTGGATGGGCTGCGGTGCGCGCAGCCGCTCGATGGAGGCGATGAGCATCAGCGCCGCGACGCCGAGCAGGAAGAGCGCGCTCGCGAACCCGGCGAGGATCTCCACCTTCCAGCTGCCGAAGGCGAAGCGCGGGTCCTGCGCGTAGCGGCGCGCGGTGGCGTAGGCGAGCGCCGTGAGGCCGATGGCGAGGGCGTGCGAGCCCATGTGCCAACCGTCGGCGAGCAGCGCCATGGAGTTGTACCACCAGCCCGCGGTGATCTCGATGACCATCATGGCGAGCGTGATGACGAGCACCCGCCGCGCGCCGCGCTCCGCGGCGCCGCTGCCCGTGTCGAAGACATGGGGGTGGCTGCGCGACGAGGCGGGAGCGGAGCTCACGACGGTCGAGGGCGTCCCGGCGGTGCGATCATCGCGCCGGTGCCCCCGATGTCGCCGATCCCGCGCCCGGCCAGCGGACTTCGCCGTCCGCATCGATGCGGACGCCCGCCGCCGGGATGTCGCGCAGGCTCTGACGACCCATCAGCTCGGCGGCGGCGCCGCTGGGGTCGAGCTGCGGACCGCCCGGCGGAGGTTGCACGGCCGAGACGATGCGCGCGCGTCGCAGAGTGCCGTCGCGTGCCACCGCGAGATCGGCGATGGGCACGAGTCCGTTCATGCCGCGCAGATTGAAGCGGCCGAAGGTCCAGAAGTTGCCGAGGCTGTAGGCGATGAACCTGCCTTTGTACACCTCGATCGCACGCGGGACATGCGGGCCGTGGCAGAACACCACATCGGCGCCGGCATCCACGGCGCGACGGGCGAAGGCGATCGGATCGCCGCGGTCTTCGCCGAGGAAGGTCTCCACGCCCGGCGCCAGACGCTCGCGTGCCGCGCCCTCGGCCCCGATGTGGCAGGAGACGACGACGATGTCCGCCCGTGCCGCCGCGGCACGGACGAGCTCTGTGACCCGGGGCAGATCCTGGACGCGCATCAGGCCGGGGTTGTGGCCGAACGCCACGAGCACGACCCGGGTCCCGTCCGCCAGCGTCTGCGTGCCGAAACGGGTCGCCTCGGAGTCGCCGCCGCTCACGGCGAGACCGGCCGCCGTGAGGTGCTTGAAGGTGGCGGCACGGCCGGGTTCGCCGAAGTCCCGCGCATGGTTGTTCGCGTTCGAGAGGAGGGTGAAGCCCGCTGCGCGCAGGTAGGCCGCATGCCAGGGCGGGCTGCGGAAGACGTAGCAGACGGCCGGGTTGCTGCAGGCCTTGGCGCCGCTGTCGAGCGTATGCAGCGTGCCCTCGAAGTTGCCGAAGGTGACATCGGCCGAGCGCAGCAGACCGACCAGCTCGGCGCCGAGCACCTCCGCGGGATCTCCGCCGGGGCGCATCCGCTCGTCGAGATAAGGCGTCGGCCAGTCGCTGCCGGCCATGATGTCGCCGACGCCGATGATGCGGATCCCGTCGCGCGGGGCGGCGGGAGCGGACGCAGCGATCACCCCGCAGGCGGCGAGGCAGATCGTGAAGCGGCGCAGCAGCGGGAAGGCAAGGTCCATGGTCATGGCGCGTGTCTCCGGGTGTGGATCCGAAGGGTGCACCGCGGGTCGTCTTCCGCAGCGTCCCCGACACCGCGGAGGGTGCCGGGGAGGGATGGTGGAGGCGGCGGGAATCGAACCCGCGTCCGTAAGCACTAGACTCCAGGATCTACGCGCGTAGCTCTCTCATTGGTTCTCGCCTTGCGCTACCCGAGGAGCAGGGAAGACGCTCAGCCAGCGACGGTGTCTCTTAGCGGAGCCACCCCGTCGCACGGTGGTCCGCGATCCTGTGAGCGCGTCCCCCGGTTCCGTGGCACAGGCACCAGCGGGTCGGAGGTTAGGCCGGATTAAGCGGCCAGAGCGTAGTTGTTGTCGTTGGCAACTAGTTGTTTGCAGAAAAGTTTAACGAGGCTCTCTGCACCTCGGCACGCCCCTGGAGGTTCGCAACCCACGTCGAAGCCGGTCGCCCCCAGTCATCATGTAAGTATAGCCGAAAGCCGGGATTTCAAGGCCCGAAATCGCTACACTCCGCGCCCGCCATGCTCTCCACAGTCAATCTCGCCATCCAGTTCGGTGCGAAGCCGCTCTTCGAGGGCGTCTCGCTCAAGTTCACCGACGGCAACCGTTACGGCCTGATCGGCGCGAACGGCTGCGGAAAATCCACCCTCATCAAGATCCTCGGCGGCGACCTCGAGCCCTCCGCGGGCGAGGTCATCCTGCAGCCCGGGCTCCGGCTCGGCAAGCTCAGCCAGAACCAGTTCGGCTACGAGGACCAGCGCGTCATCGACGTGGTGATGCAGGGCCACGCCGAGATGTGGGCGGCGATGACCGAGCGTGACCGCATCTACGCCGACCCCGCGGCCACCGACGACGACTACATGCGCGCCGCCGAGCTCGAGGTGCGCTTCGCGGAGTACGGCGGCTACGACGCCGAGGCGCGCGCGGCCAGCATCCTGGTCGACGCCGGCATCGGCGAGGCGCTGCACACGGGGCCGATGCGCGAGGTGCCGCCGGGCCTCAAGCTGCGCGTGCTGCTCGCGCAGGCGCTCTTCTCCAAGCCCGACGTGCTGCTGCTCGACGAGCCGACCAACAACCTCGACATCCATTCCATCCAGTGGCTCGAGGGCGTGCTGAACGAGGCCGACTCGACGATGATCATCATCAGCCACGACCGGCACTTCCTGAACCAGGTCTGCACGCACATCGCCGACCTCGACTACCAGCAGGTGAAGGTCTACCCGGGCAACTACGACGACTTCATGCTCGCCTCGACGCAGGCACGCGCGCGGGTCGAGGCCTCGAACGCCAAGGCGCAGGAGCGCATCGCCGAGCTGCAGGAGTTCGTGCGGCGCTTCTCGGCCAACGCCTCGAAGGCGCGGCAGGCGACCTCGCGCAAGCGCGCCATCGACAAGATCAAGATCGAGGAGATCCGGCCGTCCTCGCGCCAGAACCCCTACATCCGTTTCGAGCAGTTGAAGAAGCTCTACCGCTCGGCCTTCAACCTCGACAAGCTCTCCTTCCGCTACCCGGGCAGCGAGGAGTGGGTGCTGAAGGACATCAGCACCAACATCGAGGCGGGCGACCGCGTCGCCGTCATCGGCGCCAACGGCATCGGCAAGACGACGCTCATGCACTGCATCGCGGGCGTGCTCAAGCCGACCTCCGGCAGCGTCAACTGGGTGGAGAACGCCGAGCCCGGCTACATGCCGCAGGACCCGCAGGCCGAGTTCACCGAGAAGATTGACCTGCTGACGTGGATGTCGCAGTGGACCGGCAAGGCCGACGACGAGCTCATCACGCGCGCGACGCTCGGGCGCCTGCTGTTCTCGGGCGATGAGACCAAGAAATCGGTGAAGGTGCTGTCGGGCGGCGAGAAGAACCGCATGATGTACGGCAAGCTGCTGCTGCAGCGGCCGAACGTGATGCTCATGGACGAGCCCACGAACCACATGGACATGGAGACCATCGAGTCGCTGCAGATCGGGCTCGAGAAGTACCCGGGCACGCTCGTCTTCGTGTCGCACGACCGCGAGTTCGTCAGCGGCCTCGCCAACCGCATCATCGAGATCCAGCCGGGCGGCGGCATCATCGACCACCGCGGCAGCTACGACGAGTTCCTCGCCGAGCGCGGCCCGCGCTGACGGTCCGCCCGGGACGCGTCACGTAGGACGCGTCAGCCCCGACGCATCATCCCCGCCTCATCAGGCGCGCCTTGTCGCGCGCCCAGTCGCGGTCCTTCTCGGTGGCGCGCTTGTCGTGCGCCTTCTTGCCCTTGGCGAGCCCGATGCGCACCTTCGCCTTGCCGCGCTGCCAGTAGAGTTCGAGCGGCACCATGGTGTAGCCCTGGCGCTCGACCGCGCCCACGAGGTGCGCGATCTCGCGCCGGTTCAGCAGCAGCTTGCGGCTGCGCGTCGGGTCGGCGATGACATGCGTCGAGGTGGTCTTGAGCGGCGTGATGTGCGCGCCCACCATGAACACCTCGCCGCCGCGCAGGTAGACGTGCGCCTCGGTGATCTGCGCCTTGCCGGCGCGCAGCGACTTGACCTCCCAGCCCTCGAGCACGAGCCCCGCCTCGTAGCGCTCCTCGATGAAGTAATCGAAGCGCGCACGGCGGTTCTCGGCGATGGTCCGCGGGCCCGCATCCGCTTTGGCGGCGGGCTTGGCCGCGGGCGTCGCGGGCGCGGTGGGTCGGGAGGTGGGCTTGGCCATGGTCGGGCGCATTGTACGCGCCGGCGCGGGCCGCGCCGTTGGCCGTACCCGGTTGTCCCGCTCACGCCCTTGCCGGACAATCGCCGCATGCGGGAAGTCACGCGTTCGGCCCTGGTCCGGTTGCCGCCCTCGCGGCTCTACGCGCTCATCACCGACATCGAGCGGTATCCCGAGTTCGTGCCGGGATGCAGCTACGCCCGGATCGAGCAGCCGGGTGAGCGCGAGGTGGTGGCCACGCTCGGTGTGCGCCGCGGCGGCCTCGAGACACGCTTCACCACCCGGAACACGCTGGAACCTGACCGCGCGGTCGTGATGCGTCTGGAGCGAGGTCCGTTCCGCACCCTCGAAGGCGAGTGGACGCTGCAGCCGATGGGCGATGTCGGCTGCACCGTCACGCTGCGGCTGCGGTTCGAGTTCGACAGCCGCCTCACCGGCATGATGTTGACGCCGGTCATCGAGCAGACGGCGGGTTCCTTGGTGGACGCTTTCGTCGCGCGCGCCCGGGAGATCAACGCCCGCGGGTCGAGCGGTGGCGATATCGGCCTTCTCGGATCGCAGGGTCGCAGCGACCGTGACGACGCGGACGATGCTGCGGACGGCGCTGGGGGCGGTGACGGCGGGGGCGGCGATTGATCCACGTGAGCTTCGCCGGCGCCTGGGCGTCGTGGCAGGGCGTCATCGAGCTCGAGCTGCCGGACGGTGCGACGGTCGCGTCGGCGCTGGATGCGGCGCGGGCGGTGCTGCGCGCGAGCGCGCCGGCGGCGGCGGACGTGCCGGAGTGGCTCGACGGCGTGACCGGGGTGTTCGGCGAGGTCTGCGGCCGGGACCGGCCGCTGCGGGAAGGCGACCGCGTCGAGCTCTATCGACCGCTCAGCGTAGACCCGAAGGCGGCGCGTCGGGCGCGGGCGCAGGCGGCGTCGCGGGCGCCGCAGCGGGGGCCACGGGGCTAGCGTCGACCGGCGCGGTGGCGGTCGGCGTGGTGCTGGCCGGTACCTCGGTCGGGGCGCCGTCGTTCTCGATACGGGCGACCTTGTCGCCCTCGAAGTACACCGTCAGGCGTTGGCGCTCGGGGCGCTTCAGCGTCCGCAGCTGGAGCGTGTAGAGGTAGTCCCAACGGTCGTTGTCGAAGCCTTGCGGCAGCATCGGCGTGCCGAGCAGGAAGCGCACCTGCGCGCGCGTCATCCCGACCTGCACCTGGTTGACCTGACGGGCGTCGAGGAAATTGCCTTGCTGCACGGCCATGCGATACACGCACCCTCCGGCGAGCGGCAGTGCGACGAGCAGCGGCAGCAGCGCCCAGCGCAGGGCGGGGCGCCGGACGGGCCGGACGGATGCTGGAGCCGCGAGGGGGGCATGACTCATAATCCCGACATTCTAACCCAACAGGCCGCATACCCGTGGAAAGCGACGACCTTCGAAAAGCCGGACTCAAGGTCACGCTGCCGCGCGTGAAGATCCTCGACATCCTCGAGCGCAGCGGCGAGCGGCACCTGTCCGCCGAGGACATCCACCGCCGGCTCGCCGAGTCGCGCGAGGACATCGGTCTTGCGACGGTCTACCGGGTGCTGACGCAGTTCGAGGCGGCCGGGCTCGTCACCCGCCATCACTTCTCGGACGGCGTGGCGGTCTTCGAGCTCAACGCCGGCGCGCACCACGACCACATCCTGTGCCTCGACTGCGGGCGCGTGGAGGAGTTCATGGATGCGGGCATCGAGGAGCGCCAGACGGCGGTGGCGCAGCGTCTCGGCTTCGAGATCAGCGAGCACGCCCTCGTGATCTACGGCCACTGCCGCCGGCAGGCTTGTCCGCACCGTCCGACGCCCTGACCGCGCCCGCGCCCGTCCCGGCGATCATCTCGGCCGCATGGCCGCGGGCGGTGGCGGTGATGGTGACGCCGCCCAGCATCCGCGCGACCTCCTCGATGCGCGCCGCGCCCTGCAGCGGCGTGATCTGCGTGCGGGTCGTCTTGCCGTCGGTGAGCTTGCTCACCCGCAGGTGACGGTCACCGAGCGCCGCGACCTGCGGCAGGTGGGTGACGCACAGCACCTGTGCCGCGCGACCGAGCGCGGCGAGCTCGCGCCCGACGATCTCCGCGACCGCGCCGCCGACGCCGGAGTCGACCTCATCGAAGACCATGCAGGCGCCGCCGGCTTCGGTGCGCGCGGCGAGGGTGACCTGCACCGCGAGCGAGAGCCGCGAGAGCTCGCCGCCCGAGGCGACCTTCGCGAGCGGTCGCGCCGGCTGGCCCGCATTGGCCGAGACCAGGAACTCGATGTCCTCGAGGCCGCCGGGCGCGCTGTCGGTGGATGCGGTCGGGTGCAGCGCCACCTCGAAGCGGCCGCCCGTCATGCCCAAGGTCTGCATCCGCGCGCTGATGTCGCGGCCGAGCGCCTGGGCGGCCTTGGCGCGGACCGTGGAGAGGCGTCGGGCGGCCTCATGCCAGGCCCGGCCGGCCGCGCGCACGGCCTCGCGGTGGGTCTCCAGCGCCTGCTCGACGCCCTCGAGGCGGTCGAGCTCGGCCTGCAGCTCGGCGGCCTTGATCGGCAGCTCCGCCGCCGGCACCCGGTGCTTGCGGGCGGCGGACTCGATGGCGGCGAGCCGTTGTTCCACCTGTTCCTGGCGCGCCGGGTCGGATTCGAGACCGTCCAGATAGCGCGTGAGCTCGCGCGAGGCGTCGGCGAGGCCGATCACCGCGGCATCGAGCCCCGGCAACAGCGCTTCGAGACGCGCGTCGAGCGCGGCGGCCTGACGCAGCGTCGCGTGGGCGCGGGCGGCGAGCGCATGGGCGCTGCCCGAGTCGGCCTCGTAGAGGAGCTCCGATGCGCCGCGTGCGGCCTCCGCGAGCCGCCCGCCGTTGGCGAGCCGCGAGCGTTCGGCGACGAGCGCCGGCAGCTCGTCGGGCTGCAGCGCGAGCGCGGTGAGTTCGTTCGCCTGATGGCGCAGCAGGTCGAGGCGCGCGTCACGGTCGCGGGCCTCGGCCTCGAGCGAGGCGAGGGCGGCGGCACGCGACGCGCGCTCGCGGTGCAGCGCGACGACCTCCGCCGCGAGGGTCTCCGCGCCTGCGTAGGCGTCGAGCAGCTGCCGCTGCGCGGCGGCGCGCAGCAGCGATTGGAACTCGTGCTGGCCGTGGATCTCGGCGAGGAGGCCGCCGACCTCGCGCAGCACCTGCACCGGCACCTGCTGGCCGTTGAGGTACGCGCGCGACTTGCCCTCGCGCGTGACCACGCGGCGCACCACGAGCTCGTCGTCGGCATCGATGCTCTGCTCCTCGAGCAGGCCGCGCAGCGCGGGATCGGCGCGGCGCAGGTCGAAGGTGGCGGCGATCTCGGCGCGTTCCGCGCCGTGGCGGATGGCCTCGGCGCCGGCGCGCGCACCGACCGCGAGCTGCAGCGCATCGACCAGGATGGACTTGCCGGCGCCGGTCTCGCCGGTGAGCACGGTGAGGCCGCCCTCGAGCTCGATCTCGACGGCGTCGATGATGGCGAAGTCGCGGACCTGCAGGTGGGTGAGCACGGCGCCGCCTCAGGCCGGGGTGTCGAAAGCGCGCCGGCCCCAGTTGAGCTTGCTGCGCAGCAGACGGTAGTAGTCGTAGCCCGGCGGGTGCAGCAGCGTGATGCGTGCCGCGGCGGGGCGGATGGTCAGGCGGTCGCCCGGCGCGAGGCTGCCGAGCGCGCGGCCGTCGCAGGACACCTCGGCGAAGGAGTCGGGACGGTCGACGAGCCGCACCTCGATGTCGGCGCTGCCCGGGACGACGATCGGGCGGTCGGAGAGGGTGTGCGGACAGATGGGCGCGACCACGAGCACATCGAGACCCGGCTCCACGATCGGGCCGCCGCAGGAGAGCGCGTAGGCCGTCGAGCCGGTGGCGGTCGCGACCACGAGGCCGTCGCCGCCGTGGGTGTTGATGAAGCGGCCGCCGATCCAGGTCTCGAAGTCGACGAGATGACCGCTCTGGCGCTTCTGCAGGACCACGTCGTTGAGCGCGAGTCCGCCGGCGCTGCCGCCCGCGGCCGTGCGGATCTCGGCGGCGAGCAGGGGACGTTCGTCGCGGGCGCAGTCGCCGGCCAGCGCCGCATCGACGCTCGCCAGCATGTCCTCGGGCATGACATCGGTGAGGAACCCCAGCCGCCCGCGGTTCACGCCGAGCAGCGGCACACGGCGGCCGGCGACGAGCCCCGCCGCCTGCGCCACGAGGCCGGCCGCATAGAGGAGCGTACCGTCGCCGCCGATGGCGACCACGAGGTCCGCCGAGTCCGCGAGCGTGGCTTCGGGGATGTAGCGCGCGGCGATGTCGCCCAAGCGCGGCGATTCCTCCTCGGGCGCCACGACCTCGATGCCGCGCCCGGCGAGATGGCGCGACAGCACGACCGCGCTGTCGGCGGCGCGGACATCGGCGAAGCGGGTGACGAGGGCGCAGCGGCGGATGGGGGTCATGGGGTACCGACGGTGAGGGCATCGTTTTATCACGGCGGGGCGGGGCGGCTCCACCTGCGTTTCCCGCCGCTTGACGCAGTTCTGCACGTATCGGTAGCGTCTCGTCCATGGGCCAGGGCATGGACGACCGCTTGAACGAACGCGCGAGGCAGCTGCTGCGCGTGCTGGTGGAGAGCTACATCCGCGACGGGCAGCCCGTCGGCTCGCGCGCGCTGTCGCGCGACTCGGGCCTCAGCCTCTCCTCGGCCACCATCCGCAACGTGATGGCCGACCTCGAGGAGCTCGGCTTCGTCGCCTCGCCCCACACCTCGGCGGGCCGCATCCCCACCGACCGCGGCTACCGCTTCTTCGTCGACACGTTGCTGCGCTCGCGTCCGCCCGAAACCATGCCGGAGGACGACCTGCGCCGCGCGCTCGGCGCGCCCGCCGCCGACCCCAAGGCGATGGTGGCCAACGCTTCGCAATTGCTGTCGAACCTCACGCGGCTCGCCGGGGTGGTGACGGTGCCCCGTCCTGCGGTCGCCCACATCTCGCAGATCGAGTTCGTCGGGCTCTCCGACAACCGGGTGCTGGTGGTGATGGTGTTCGACGACCGCGAGGTGCAGAACCGCATCATCCATCTCTCGCGCCCGCACGCGCCGGAGGAGCTGCGCCGCGCCGCCCAGTTCCTCACCGAGCAGCTGGTCGGCCGCACGCCCGAGCAGGCGCGCGGCGAGATCCTGCGGCAGCTTCAGGCCGATCGCGAGCACATGAACTCGCTGATGCTGGACGCGATCAGCGCCGCCCAGCAGGTCTTCGAGCAGGGCGGCACGCCGCCCGGCGGTCTCGAGTACATCGTGGCCGGCGAGACCAACCTCATGGGCGCCGCGCAGCTCACCAGCGTCGAGAAGCTCAAGCGGCTGTTCGAGGCCTTCAACGAGAAGCGCGACTTCCTGCACCTGCTCGACCAGAGCCTGCATGCCGACGGCGTGCAGATCTTCATCGGCCAGGAGTCCGGCTATCAGGTGCTCGACGATTGCAGCGTCGTGACCGCGCCCTACAGCGGCACGGACGGCGTGATGGGGGTGATCGGCGTGATCGGCCCCACGCGCATGGCCTACGAGCGGGTGATCCCCATCGTCGATATGACGGCCCGGCTGCTCGGCTCGGCCTTGAATTCCCGACGCTGACCCCCATCTCCGACCCTTGAGGGACGGCCGCGCTCTGTCAGAGCGTGGGTGGGAGTCCCTATAACTCATTGAAAATGAAGGCTTCAGATGTTTGAGACCCCATCCTCACCGCCGCCGTCCTCCGAGCCGCTGACCGCCGAGGACCTGCAGGCGCTGTTGGCCGATGCCGAGGCCCGCGCCCAGCAGCACCGCGAGCAGCATCTGCGGGCGGTGGCGGAGCTCGAGAACGTGCGCAAGCGGGCGCAGCGGGACGTCGAGCAGGCGCATCGTTTCGGGGTCGAAAAGCTGGCGCAGGAGCTGCTGCCGGTGAAGGACAGCCTGGACCTCGCCGTCGAGAACGCGGGCCGCGCCGACACGGCGGCGCTCGTCGAGGGGCAGGCGGCGACGTTGCGCCTGCTGCAGAAGGCCCTCGAGCGCATCGGCATCACCGAGATCGACCCGACCGGGCAGCCGTTCGACGCGAACTGGCACGAGGCGGTGGCGGCGCAGCCCTCGGACACCGCCGAGCCGAACTCGGTGCTGCTGGTGGTGCAGCGCGGCTACACCCTGAACGGACGCCTGCTGCGCGCGGCGCGCGTCATCGTCGCCCGGGCGCCGGGTTGATTTATCCACAGGCGACCCCACTTACACGGCCATAGGCGCCCCGACGGGGCACGACAGAACTGAGCGGAGCGGAACATCATGGGCAAAGTCATCGGCATCGACCTCGGCACGACCAACTCCTGCGTCGCCATCATGGAAGGCGGCAAGCCGCGCGTGATCGAGAACAGCGAGGGCGATCGCACCACGCCGTCCATCGTCGCCTTCACCAAGGACGACGAGGTGGTGGTGGGGCAGTCGGCCAAGCGCCAGGCGGTCACCAACCCGCAGAACACGCTGTATGCGGTGAAACGCCTCATCGGCCGCCGCTTCGACGAGAAGATCGTCCAGAAGGACATCGGCATGGTGCCCTACCGCATCGTCAAGGCCGACAACGGCGATGCCTGGGTCGAGGCGCAGGGCAAGAAGATGGCCCCGCCCGAGATCTCGGCGCGCGTGCTCATGAAGATGAAGAAGACCGCCGAGGATTTCCTCGGTGAGGAGGTCACCGATGCGGTCGTGACGGTGCCCGCGTACTTCAACGATTCGCAGCGCCAGGCGACCAAGGACGCCGGCCGCATCGCCGGTCTGAACGTCAAGCGCATCATCAACGAGCCGACCGCGGCCGCGCTGGCCTACGGCCTCGACAAGTCCGGCGGCGACCGCAAGATCGCGGTCTACGACCTCGGCGGCGGCACCTTCGACGTCTCGATCATCGAGATCGCCGAGGTCGACGGCGAGCGCCAGTTCGAGGTGCTCTCGACCAACGGCGACACCTTCCTCGGCGGCGAGGACTTCGACCTGCGCGTCATCAACTTCCTCGCCGAGGAGTTCATCAAGGAATCCGGCGTCGACGTGCGCAAGGATCCGCTCGCCATGCAGCGCCTGAAGGAGGCCGCCGAGAAGGCGAAGATCGAGCTCTCCTCGAGCCAGCAGACCGACATCAACCTGCCGTACATCACCATGGACGCCTCGGGGCCGAAGCACCTCGCGGTGAAGCTGACGCGCGCCAAGCTCGAGTCGCTGGTCGAGGACCTCGTCAAGCGCACCATCGACCCGTGCCGCACCGCGCTGCAGGACGCCGGCCTGTCGTCGGGCGACGTCGCCGAGGTCATCCTCGTCGGCGGCCAGACCCGCATGCCGCTCGTGCAGAAGCACGTCAAGGATTTCTTCGGCAAGGAGCCGCGCAAGGACGTGAACCCGGACGAGGCGGTCGCCGTCGGCGCCGCGGTCCAGGGCGGCGTGCTCGCCGGCGACGTGAAGGACGTGCTGCTGCTCGACGTGACGCCGCTGTCGCTCGGTCTCGAGACGCTGGGCGGCGTGATGACCAAGCTCATCGAGAAGAACACCACGATCCCGACCAAGCACTCGCAGGTGTTCTCGACCGCCGAGGACAACCAGACGGCGGTGACCATCCACGTGCTGCAGGGCGAGCGCGAGCGCGCGCTCGACAACAAGTCGCTCGGCAAGTTCGACCTCACCGACATCCCGGCGGCGCGCCGCGGCACGCCGCAGGTCGAGGTGACCTTCGACATCGACGCGAACGGCATCCTCAACGTGTCCGCCAAGGACAAGGCGACCGGCAAGGAGCAGCGCATCGTCATCAAGGCCTCGTCGGGCCTCTCCGAGGACGAGATCAAGCGCATGGTCCGCGACGCCGAGGCGCACGCCGAGGACGACAAGAAGTTCCGTGAGCTCGTCGAGACGCGCAACAAGGCCGACTCCACGCTGCACGGCGTCGAGCAGTCGCTCAAGGACCTCGGCGACAAGGTGCCGGGCGAGGAGCGCGCCAAGGTCGAGTCGGCGATCTCCGACCTCAAGGCCGTCATCAAGGACGACGACAAGGACAAGATCGAGAAGAAGCTCGAGGCGCTGCTCGCGGCCTCGCAGGCGGTCGCGCAGATGGCGTACGCCGCGCAGGCCGGCGCGGGCGAGGGCGCGGCCGGCGCCTCTCCGTCGGGCGGCAAGGACGACGGCGACGTGCTCGACGCGGAGTTCGAGGAGGTCAAGGGCGACGACAAGGACCGCAAGGCCTCGTAAGGCCGCGCGCGTCCGCTAGCCTCCCATGGCCAAGCCCGACCTGTACAAGGTCCTCGACCTGCCGAGGACCGCCACCGAAGCCGACATCAAGAAGGCCTATCGGCGGCTGGCCATGAAGTACCACCCGGACCGCAATCCGGACGACAAGCAGGCCGAGGAGCGCTTCAAGGAGGTCAAGGAGGCCTACGAGGTCCTGACCGACGCGCAGAAGCGCGCGGTCTACGACCAGCACGGCCATGACGGCCTCGATGCGGTCCGCCAGGGCGGCGGTGGCGGCGCCGGTGCCGGCGGCTTCGGCGGCGCGGACTTCGGCGACATCTTCGGCGAGGTCTTCGGCGACATCTTCGGCGGCGGCCGCCGCGGCGGTCGCTCGCAGGTGCTGCGCGGCGCCGACCTGCGCTACGAGCTCGAGCTCGACCTCAAGGAGGCCGTGTTCGGCCACACCTGCGAGGTCGAGATCCCCCGCCTCATGGAGTGCGAGACCTGTTCGGGCAGCGGCGCGGCCAAAGGCTCGAGCCCGGTCACCTGCGAGCAGTGCAACGGCCACGGTGCCGTGCGCGTGTCGCAGGGCTTCTTCCAGATGCAGCAGCCCTGTCCGCGCTGCCGCGGGTCGGGACGCATCGTCAAGAACCCCTGCGACACCTGTCTCGGGCAGGGCCGCGTGCGGCGCACGCGTACGCTCTCGGTCAAGGTGCCGGCCGGCGTCTCGACCGGCGACCGCATCCGTCTCGGCGGCGAGGGCGAGGCCGGTCGCAACGGCGGGCCGGCGGGCGACCTCTATGTCGAGGTCGTGGTGCGTCCGCATCCCATCTTCGAACGCGACGGCGACGACCTGCACTGCGAGGTGCCGGTGAGCTTCGCGACCGCGGTGCTCGGCGGCTCGGTCAACGTGCCGACGCTGCAGGGCGAGGTCGCGATCAAGATCCCCGCGGAGACGCAGTCGGGGCGGCAGTTCCGCCTGCGCGACCAGGGCGTGAAGCCGGTGCGCGGCGGCGCGCGCGGCGACCTATACTGCCGCGTGGTCGTGGAGACGCCCGTGAACCTCACCGCGGAGCAGCGCGAGCTGCTGCGCAAGTTCGACCAGTCCCTGCGCGACGATGGCAAGAGCCATACGCCGCGCGAGGAGGGGTTCCTCGAGGGCGTGAAGAGATTCTTCTCGGGACGCTGAGTCCCGGTGGCGGGGCCCGTGTCGAAGAAGATCCTGCTGGTCGGCGCCTCGGGGCGCATGGGGCTCGCGATCACGCGGGCCGCCGCGGAGTCGCGCCAGCTGCGCATCGTGGCGGCCGTCGACCGTCCGGATGACGGCGTCCGTCCGCCGGTGCAGGGGCGCGACCTCGGCACGCTCGCGGGCCTCGCGCCGCTCGGCGTCGCGGTGGGTGCCGACCTCGATGCGGCCCTCGCGGGCGCCGCCGGGAACGGCGTCGCGCCGGACGTGATGATCGATTTCTCCTCGCCCGCCTCGACCGCCGCCCATCTGGCGGCCTGCGCGCGGGCGCACGTCGCCGCGCTCGTCGGCACCACCGGCCTCGGCGCCGACGCGGAGGCGGCGGCGCAGTCCGCCGCGGCGCGCGTGCCGGTGCTCATCGCCGCCAACACCAGCGTCGGCGTCACGCTGCTCGCCGAGCTCGTCCGCGCCGCGGCCCGTGCGCTGCCGCCGGAGTTCGACATCGAGATCCTCGATGCGCACCACCGCGGCAAGGTCGATGCGCCGTCCGGCACCGCGCTGGCGTTGGGTCGCGCGGCGGCGGAGGGCCGCGGCATCGACCATGACGCGGCGCGCTCGCCCATCGACCGCAACGGACCGCGCCGCGAGGGTGGCATCGGCTACTCGGTCGTGCGCGCCGGCGACATCGTCGGCGAGCATGAAGTGGTGTTCGCGGCGGCAGGTGAGCGGGTGATCCTCGGCCACATCGCCACCGACCGCAGCCTCTTTGCCCGGGGCGCCCTCCGGGCGGCGGACTGGTTGTCCATACAGCTCCCGGGTCGCTACTCGATGGTCGATTTTTTAGGAATTAAAACAATAGTTTAGGGAACTATCTGCAGGATTTTTATCGGTCCTGACGGCGGTTTTTTTCGTTCTTTATCCCTCTTTTCACCCCGTTTCTGGATGGACAGAAGGGGGGGGTAAAACGTAGAATTTCCTTCTAATCCGATAGCCGGGTTAGTCCCCAGCAAGGCGGGAGACATTCGCAAGGGTGTCTCCCGCTTTGCGCATCCGACACCCGCATCCCTTCGGAGAATCGTCGGGGCCACGCGTGACGTGGCGGGAGTCTTAGATTGACTGACGCAGTGCTGGCGCTCGCGGACGGTTCGGTGTTCCGCGGCCTATCCATCGGCGCGCAAGGCAGCACCTCCGGCGAAGTCGTCTTCAATACCGCCCTCACGGGTTACCAGGAGATCCTCTCCGACCCGTCGTACCTCCGTCAGATCGTCACGCTCACCTATCCGCACATCGGCAATGTCGGCGTCAACGCGCTCGATATGGAGTCCTCGCGCGCTTTCGCGGCGGGGCTCGTGGTGCGCGACCTGCCGCCGCGCGCCAGCAACTGGCGCATGGAAGAGACCTTGCAGCAGTTCCTCGTCCGGCAGAACGTGGTCGCGATCGCGGGCATCGACACGCGGCGTCTGACGCGCATCCTGCGCGAGAAGGGCGCGCAATCGGGCTGCATCGTGGCCGGTGCGGGCGCGTCCGATGCGGCGGCGCTCGAGGCCGCGCGCGCGTTCCCGGGCCTGAAGGGCATGGACCTCGCGAAGGTCGCCACCACCGCGCAGCGCTACGACTGGACCGCGGGGTCGGGATTCGATGCGCCGCCCCCGCCGCCCGAGGGTCATCGCCCGTACCACGTGGTCGCCTTCGACTACGGCATCAAGCACAACATCCTGCGCCTGCTGGTCGACGCCGGCTGCAAGGTCACCGTGCTGCCGGCGCAGGCCTCCGCCGAGGAGGCGCTCGCGCTCGCGCCCGAGGGCGTGTTCCTCTCCAACGGCCCCGGCGACCCGGAGCCCTGCGACTACGCCATCCGCGCGATCCGCCAGGTGCTCGAGGCGCGCGTGCCGGTGTTCGGCATCTGCCTCGGCCACCAGCTGCTCGGCCTCGCGAGCGGTGCGCGCACCGTGAAGATGAAGTTCGGCCACCACGGCGCCAACCATCCGGTGCAGGACCTGCAGACGGGCCGGGTGCTCATCACCTCGCAGAACCACGGCTTCGCCATCGACGAGTCGACGCTGCCGGCGCACCTGGTCGCCACGCACCGCTCGCTCTTCGACGGCACGCTGCAGGGCGTCGCGCGCACCGACCGCGATGCCTTCAGCTTCCAGGGCCACCCCGAGGCGAGCCCGGGACCCCGCGACGTCGCCCATCTCTTCCAACGCTTCACCGACGCCATGCGGCGCCGGCGCAGCGCCTGAGTCCGCCATGCCCAAGCGCACAGACATCCAGAGCATCCTGATCATCGGCGCCGGTCCGATCGTCATCGGTCAGGCCTGCGAGTTCGACTACTCCGGCGCACAGGCCTGCAAGGCGCTGCGCGAGGAGGGCTATCGGGTCGTCCTCGTGAACTCCAACCCCGCGACCATCATGACGGACCCGGGGATGGCGGACGCCACCTACATCGAACCCATCAACTGGCGCACCGTCGCGCGCATCATCGAGAAGGAGCGGCCGGACGCGCTGCTGCCGACCATGGGCGGCCAGACCGCGCTCAACACCGCGCTCGACCTCGTGCGCGAGGGCGTGCTCGCGAAGTACGGCGTCGAGCTGATCGGCGCCTCGCGGGACGCCATCGACATGGCCGAGGACCGCGAGCGCTTCCGTGACGCCATGCGCGAGATCGGCCTCGAGTCGGCGCGCTCGGCGGTCGCCAAGACCCTCGAGCAGGCGCTCGCCATCCAGGCGGGGCTCGGGTTCCCCTGCGTCATCCGCCCGTCGTTCACGCTCGGCGGGTCGGGCGGCGGCATCGCCTACAACCGCGAGGAGTTCGAGGACATCGTCGCGCGCGGCCTCGACGCCTCGCCGACCACCGAGGTGCTCATCGAGGAGTCGGTGCTCGGCTGGAAGGAGTTCGAGATGGAGGTCGTGCGCGACCGCGCCGACAACTGCATCATCGTCTGCTCCATCGAGAACCTCGACCCGATGGGCGTGCACACCGGCGACTCGATCACCGTCGCGCCCGCGCAGACCCTGACGGACAAGGAATACCAGCGCATGCGCGACGCCTCGATCGCCGTGCTGCGCAAGATCGGCGTCGACACCGGCGGCTCGAACGTGCAGTTCGCGGTCGACCCCGCGACCGGCCGCCTCATCGTCATCGAGATGAACCCGCGCGTGTCGCGCTCCTCGGCGCTCGCCTCCAAGGCCACCGGGTTCCCGATCGCCAAGGTCGCGGCCAAGCTCGCGGTCGGCTACACGCTCGACGAGCTGCGCAACGACATCACGGGCGGCGCGACGCCGGCATCCTTCGAGCCGAGCATCGACTACGTCGTCACCAAGATCCCGCGCTTCACCTTCGAGAAGTTCAAGGGCGCCAACGACCGCCTCACCACCCAGATGAAGTCGGTGGGCGAGGTGATGGCCATCGGCCGCACCTTCCAGGAGTCGCTGCAGAAGGCGCTGCGCGGCCTCGAGACCGGCCTCGACGGCCTGACGTCGATCAACGCTCTGCCGCCCGCGCCGCAGTCGCTCGGGGACGAGGCCGCGACCCGCCTCGCCCAGGAGCTGCGCATGCCGGGCCCGGACCGCCTGCTGCACGTCGCCGACGCGCTGCGCGCCGGCTGGGGCTTCGACCGCGTGCAGCAGCTCTCGCGCATCGACCCCTGGTTCCTCGCGCAGCTCGAGGAACTGGTCGACGAGGAGCGCGCCGTCGCGGCGCAGGGCTTCGCGGCGCTGGATGCCGTGCGCCTGCGCGCGCTCAAGCGGCGCGGCTTCTCGGATGCGCGCCTCGCGCGGCTCGTCGGCCGCAGCGAGGACGACCTGCGCGCGCATCGCCATGCGCTCGGCATCCGGCCGGTCTTCAAGCGCGTCGACACCTGCGCCGCCGAGTTCGCCACGTCCACCGCCTACCTCTACTCGACCTACGAGGAGGAGTGCGAGGCGCAGCCGACCACGCGCCGCAAGATCGCGATCCTCGGCGGCGGCCCGAACCGCATCGGCCAGGGCATCGAGTTCGATTACTGCTGCGTGCACGCCGCGCTCGCGCTGCGCGAGGACGGCTACGAGACCATCATGATCAACTGCAACCCGGAGACCGTGTCGACCGACTACGACACCTCCGACCGGTTGTACTTCGAGCCGCTGACGCTCGAGGACGTGCTGGAGGTGCTGCACATCGAGCGGCCCGCCGGCGTGATCGTGCAGTACGGCGGCCAGACGCCGCTCAAGCTCTGCCGCGCGCTCGAGCGCGCCGGTGCGCCCATCATCGGCACCTCGCCCGAGTCCATCGACATCGCCGAGGACCGCGAACGCTTCCAGAAGCTCGTGCAGCAGCTCGGCCTGCGCCAGCCCGCCAACGCCACCGCGCGCACCGAGGACGAGGCGCTCCGGCTCGCGCGCGAGGTCGGCTTCCCGCTCGTCGTGCGGCCGTCCTACGTTCTCGGCGGCCGTGCCATGGAGATCGTCTTCAACGAGGACGACCTGCGCGCCTACATGACCGACGCCGTGAAGGTCTCGAACGACAGCCCGGTGCTGCTCGACCGGTTCCTCGACGACGCCATCGAGGTCGACGTCGACGCGGTCTGCGACGGCAAGACCGTGCTGGTGGGCGGCATCATGGAGCACGTCGAGCAGGCGGGCGTGCACTCGGGCGACTCGAGCTGCTCGCTGCCGCCCAACAGCCTGTCGAAGGCGCTGCAGGACGAGCTGCGCGAGCAGACCCGCCGGCTCGCGCTCGCGCTCGACGTCATCGGCCTGATGAACATCCAGTTCGCCATCCAGGGCGGGCAGGTGTTCGTGCTGGAGGTCAACCCGCGCGCCTCGCGCACGGCACCTTTCGTCTCGAAGGCCACGGGTGTCCCGCTCGCCAAGGTCGGCGCGCGCGTCATGACCGGTCGCAGCCTGGCCGACCTCGGCTGCACGCGCGAGCGGGTGCCGCCGTACTACTCGGTCAAGGAATCCGTGTTCCCGTTCGTGAAGTTCCCGGAGGCCGACCCGATGCTCGGCCCCGAGATGAAGTCGACGGGCGAGGTGATGGGCACCGGCCGCAGCTTCGGCGAGGCCTACGCCAAGTCGCAGTCGGCCTCGGGCGTGACGCTGCCGCGCAGCGGGCTCTGCTTCATCAGCGTCCGTGAGCGCGACAAGCCGAGCGCGGTGGAGCTCGCGCGCCGGCTCGTGGCGCGCGGCTTCGAGCTGGTCGCGACCCACGGCACGGCCAAGGCCATCATCGCGGCGGGCATCCCCTGCCGGTCGGTGAACAAGGTCCACGAGGGCCGGCCGCACTGCGTGGACATGATCAAGAACGGCGAGATCGTGCTGATCGTGAACACCACCGAGGGCAAGCAGGCGGTGCGCGAGTCGCACTCCATCCGCCGCGAGGCGGTGCAGCGCCGGGTGACCTACTACACGACGCTTGCGGCGGCCTTCGCGACCTGCGAGGCTCTGGACTCGCTCGACGAGGTCGAGGTCCACCGCCTGCAGGACCTGCACCAGGAGGTGCCGGGATGAAGCGCAATCCGATGACCCTCCGCGGCGCCGAGCTGCTGCGGGTCGAGCTCAAGAAGCTGCGGTCCGAGGACCGCCCGAACGTCATCAAGGCGATCGCCGAGGCGCGCGCGCTCGGCGACCTCTCCGAGAACGCGGAGTACCACGCGGCCCGCGAGCAGCAGGGCTTCATCGAGGGCCGCATCGCCGAGATCGAGGCCAAGCTCTCGACCGCCGAGATCATCGACGTCGCCGCGCTGTCGCCCGGCGGCAAGGTGGTGTTCGGGGCCACGGTGGAGATCGAGGCCGAGGACGACGGCAAGCGCACCACCTACGCCATCGTCGGCGAGGACGAGGCGGACATCCGCGCCGGGCGGATCGCCTACAACTCGCCGATCGCGCGCGCGCTCATCGGCAAGTCCGAGGGCGATGTGGTCGAGGTCGCGGCGCCGGGCGGCACGCGCTCCTACGAGATCGTCTCGATCCGTTACTCCTGAGCGGGCAACACGATCCGCGGCAGGTCGGGACGGGGCCGGTAGAGCACCGCCACATGACCGATGCGGGTCACGAGCGTGCTGCCCGTGCGGGCCGCCAGCGTCTCCAGACCGGCGTCCCGCGCCTCGCGGTCGGCGCCCGCCCATCGCACCTTGATGAGCTCATGGTCGTGCAGGGCACGGGCCGTCTCGGCCACCACGCCGTCCGTCATGCCGGCGTTGCCGACCTGGATCACGGGCTTGAGGGGGTGGGCGAGGCCACGCAGGTGGCGGCGCTGTCGTTCGGTGAGTTCCACCGGCGCATTGTAGCCGCAGGGTCGGACGGCGGTGACCTTGAAAACGCCGCTCCGAGGATTCATCACCTGACCTGCACCCCGCCGGAACCGTCGCCCGCCGGCGAGGTCGAAAGGCGGGGCGGCGCACGCCTGGCCGCTGGCCGGTCGGGGCTGGATGGTATAGTTTGGGTCCAAGGCGCCAGGGATGTCGCCGCTCGAGGTATGGCATGAACGACCTGATGAAGAACTTCGTGGTCTGGGCGCTCATCGCGGTCGCGGTGCTGGTGCTCTTCAGCCAGTTCGTGCCGCGGACGGCCCCGGTCTCCGAGGTCAGCTACTCGAGCTTCCTCGACGAGGTGCGCAACGGACGCATCGACACCGTGGTGCTGCAGGGCGACACCATCGCGGGCACCCGCAAGGACAAGACGAGCTTCGAGCTCTACAACCCCGAGACCGAGAACACCGCGCTCATCGGCGCGCTCGACAAGGCCAACGTGACGGTGGTCGGCCGCGCGCCCAAGCAGCCGAACTTCCTCGCGCAGCTCGTGCTGCAGCTCGCGCCGGCGCTGCTGCTCATCCTCGTGTTCGCCTGGATGCTGCGCCAGATGCAGGGCGGCGGCGCCGGACGCGGCGCGATGTCCTTCGGCAAGAGCCGCGCGCGCCTGCTGAGCGAGGACCAGGTCAACGTCACCTTCGCGGACGTGGCGGGCGTGGACGAGGCGAAGCAGGAGGTCGGCGAGATCGTCGACTTCCTCAAGGACCCCTCCAAGTTCCAGAAGCTGGGCGGCAAGATCCCGAAGGGCGTGCTGATGGTCGGCAGCCCCGGCACCGGCAAGACGCTGCTCGCGCGCGCCATCGCGGGCGAGGCCAAGGTCCCGTTCTTCACCATCTCGGGTTCCGACTTCGTCGAGATGTTCGTCGGCGTCGGCGCCTCGCGCGTGCGCGACATGTTCGAGCAGGCCAAGAAGCACGCGCCCTGCATCATCTTCATCGACGAGATCGACGCGGTCGGCCGTCACCGCGGCGCCGGCCTCGGCGGCGGTCATGACGAGCGCGAGCAGACCCTCAACCAGCTGCTCGTCGAGATGGACGGCTTCGAGGGCAACGAGGGCATCATCGTCATCGCCGCCACCAACCGTCCCGACGTGCTCGACCCGGCGCTGCTGCGCCCGGGCCGCTTCGACCGCCAGGTCGTGGTGCCGCTGCCGGATGTCCGCGGGCGCGAGCAGATCCTCAAGGTCCACATGCGCAAGGTGCCTGTGGGCGACGACGTGAAGCCTGCGCTCATCGCGCGCGGCACGCCCGGTTTCTCGGGCGCGGACCTCGCCAACCTCGTCAACGAGGCGGCGCTCTTCGCCGCCCGCGCGAACAAGCGCATCGTCGGCATGGACGAGTTCGAGCGCGCGAAGGACAAGATCATGATGGGCGCGGAGCGCCGATCCATGGTCATGACCGAGGAAGAGAAGCGCATGACGGCCTACCACGAGGCCGGCCACGCCATCGTCGGCATCTCGGTGCCGGAGCACGACCCGGTCTACAAGGTCACCATCATCCCGCGCGGCCGCGCGCTCGGCG
>JBBAPM010000013.1:0-64449 GCA_040400835.1 Steroidobacteraceae bacterium | reverse complement strand
TGCTCGACGAGCCCACCAACCACCTCGATATCGCCACCATCGAGTGGCTCGAAGAGACGCTGCTCGGTTTCCGCGGCGCGCTGCTGCTCGTGAGCCACGACCGCGCCTTCGTCAACCGCCTCGCGACGCGCGTGGTCGAGCTCGACCGCGGTCGCCTGAGTTCCTGGCCCGGGAACTACGACGACTATGTGATGCGCAAGACGCTGCAGCTCGAGAACGAGGCGAAGGCGAACGCCGAGTTCGACCGCAAGCTCGCCGAGGAGGAGGTCTGGATCCGCAAGGGCGTCGAGGCGCGCCGCACCCGCAACGAGGGTCGCGTACGTGCGCTGCAGGCCATGCGCCGCGAGCGCCGCGAACGCCGTGACCGCATCGGGCAGGCGGAGTTCGTGCTCGCCGAGGCCGCGGAATCGGCCCAGTGCGTGTTCGAAGCGGAGCACGCCGCCGTGGCCTTCGGGGGGCGCGAGGTGATCCGCGGCTTCAGCGCGCGAATCCAGCGCGGCGACCGCATCGGCATCGTGGGGCCGAACGGCGCCGGCAAGAGCACGCTGATCCGTCTCCTGCTGGGCGCGATCGAGCCGACGTCGGGCAGCGTGAAGCGCGGCGCGCGCCTCGAGACCGCCTACTACGACCAGCAGCGCGAGCAGCTCGACCTCTCGGCGTCCGTCGCCGACAACGTCAACGACGGCAACACCTTCGTGCCCATCGGCGGCGAGAACCGCCATGTGTCGGGCTATCTGCGCGATTTCCTGTTCCGGCCCGACCAGCTGCTGACGCCGGCGTCCGCGCTGTCGGGCGGTGAGCGCAACCGCCTGCTGCTCGCGCGCCTCTTCGCGCGGCCGGCGAACCTCTTGGTGATGGACGAGCCGACCAACGACCTCGACATCGACACGCTGGAACTGCTCGAGGAGCGCATCGCCGCGTTCGAGGGCACGCTGCTGCTGGTCTCGCACGACCGCGCCTTCCTCGACCGCGTGGTGACGAGCCTGCTCGTGCTGGAGGGCGACGGCCGCGTGCAGGAGTTCGTGGGCGGCTGGTCGGACTGGCGGGCGTGGTGCGTGGCGCGCGACGCGCGCGATGCGGAGCGCCGCGCCGCCGCACGACCGTCGGGCGAGGCCGTGGGATCCGGCAGCGGTGCCACCGGCGCGCCGCCGCCGATCGTGCCGCCGACGCGCCGCCGGCTCTCGTTCAAGGAACAGCGCGAGTTCGATTCTTTGCCCGCGCGCATCGAGGAGCTGGAGGCCGCGAAGTCGGCGCTGGATGTGCAGGTCGCCGAGCCGTCGTTCTATACGCAGGACCGGGACACGGTACGCGAGGCGCTCGCGCGCGTGCCGCAGCTCGCGGCGGAGATCGACGCGGCGTACGCGCGCTGGGCGGAGCTGGAGGCGCGCGGCGTGAGATAGACGCGCCGCGGGAGCTGGACGCACGGTGCAAGATAAAGCTGGTCATGCGGGCCTTTCCGTGTATAGTGCGCGCCCAACAGGGTTGCGCGGTCACCGCCCCCTCTCATGCGCTTGCCGCTGACCGCAGCGGGACCTCCCGCGTCGCGAGCGCCATCGGGCCGAAGGCCCACCAAAGGTATCTCCATGCAATTCTCCGATCTCGGGCTCGAGCCCGGGCTGCTGCGCGCCGTCGCCGACAAGGGCTACGACACGCCGACCCCCATCCAGGCCAAGGCCATCCCGGCGGTGCTCTCGGGCCGCGATGTCCTCGCCGGCGCGCAGACCGGCACCGGCAAGACGGCGGGCTTCGTGCTGCCGCTGCTGCAGCTGCTCGGCGCCGCGCAGGGCCGCGCGCCGCGCGTGCTGGTGCTGAGCCCGACGCGCGAGCTCACGGCGCAGATCGCCGACAGCGCCCGCGCCTACGGCCGTTACACCGACCTGCGCACGCTCGTCATCTTCGGCGGCGTCAGCGAGCGTCCGCAGATGGACGGGCTGCGCCAGGGCTGCGACCTGCTGGTCGCGACGCCGGGCCGCCTCATCGACCTCGTGGAGCAGGGCGCGGCGGATCTCTCGCACGTCAAGCATCTCGTGCTCGACGAGGCCGACCGCATGCTCGACATGGGCTTCATCCATGCGATCAAGCGCATCCTCAAGATGCTGCCGGCGCAGCGCCAGAACCTGATGTTCTCGGCCACCTACTCGGACGACATCCGTGAGCTCGCGGCGCGCATGCTGCGCGACCCGGTGAGCGTCGAGGTCGCCCCGCGCAACACCACGGCCGAACGTGTCGAACAGGTCGCGTTCCGCGTCGCCAAGGAGGACAAGCGCCATCTGCTGGTGCACCTCTTCGACGCCGGCGCGTCGGGCGAGGGCAGCTGGCATCAGGCGCTGGTGTTCACGCGCACCAAGCACGGCGCCAACCGTCTCGCGCAGCAGCTGGAAGGCGCGGGCATCCGCGCCGCAGCGATCCACGGCAACAAGAGCCAGGCGGCGCGCGTGCGTGCGCTCGAGGACTTCAAGGCCGGGCGCATCGCGGCGCTGGTGGCCACCGAGGTGGCCTCGCGCGGCCTCGACATCAAAGAACTGCCGCAGGTCGTGAACTACGAGCTGCCGAACGTCCCTGAGGACTACGTGCACCGCATCGGTCGCACGGCGCGCGCCGGCTCGACGGGCCGCGCGGTGAGCCTGGTGGCGCCGGACGAGGCGGGCCTGCTGCGCGACATCGAGCGCACCATGCGCCAGAGCGTGCCGGTGCTGCCGACGCCGGCCTTCGAGCGCAAGGTCCCGGCCGGTGCGCCCGACCGTGGTCCGCCGCCGCCGCGGCAGCAGCAGCGTGCGCCGCAGCGTCCGCCGCAGCGTCCGCAGCAACCGCGCGGATCGGACGCCCGCGGCGTCAGCCGCCCGAGCGCTTCGCCGGCCAGCCGAGCCGGGTCAGCTCCGCGACCAGCAGGTCCCGGTGGTCACCCTGGATCTCGATCACGCCGTTTCGGACCGTCCCGCCGCAGCCGCAGCGCTTTTTGAGCTGACGCGCGAGCTCCTCGAGCTGCGGCTGGGGCAGCGTCAGGCCGGTGATGACGCTGACGCCCTTGCCGCCGCGTCCCTGGGTCTCACGGCCGACCCGCACCCCGGCGGCGCCGCCGCCCGCACGCGGTGCAACGACGGTGCCGGCCGCAGCCTTGCGCTTGGCATCGATGTTCATGCGCGAAGTCTAGGCGATGCTGCAGCGCGGCAGATAGGCTCTAGAATGCCGACATGAGCCGCCACGTCTCCCGCCGGCCGATGCCGGCACTCGCCACCCTCGCGCTGACTCTCACGGCCGCCGCGACCTCGGTCGCCGCCGAGCCGCCGCCTCCGCCCCCGCCGCCCGGCACCATGGCGGCGGTGCTCGCGGCCTCGCGCCCCGAAGAATGGCGGCGCCTCGACCCGGCACGCACCGTCTACATGGACCTCGATGCCGGCCGCGTGGTCATCGAGCTCGCGCCGACCTTCGCGCCCAAGCTCTACGACAACCTGCGTACGCTGGTGCGCACCGGTTACTTCGACGGACTCAGCATCAACCGCGTGCAGGACAACTTCGTCGTGCAGTGGGGCGACGCCGACGGCAAGCGGGCCGCGCCCATCGGCAAGACCTCGCCGCCCGAGTTCGAACGCGCGTGGTCCGCGGACCTCGCTTTCACGGTCCTGCCGGACGGCGACGTGTTCGCGCCGCAGGTCGGGTTCGTCGAGGGTTTCCCGGTCGCGGGCGACCGCGCCGCAGGACGCATCTGGATGGCGCATTGCTACGGCGCGCTCGGCGTCGGTCGCGACAACGCCGCCGATTCCGGCACCGGCGTCGAGCTCTATGCGGTGATCGGCCACGCCCCGCGCCAGCTCGACCGCAACATCACCGTGGCGGGCCGCGTCGTACAGGGCATGGAGCTGCTCGCGGCGTTGCCGCGCGGATCGCAGGCGATGGGCTTCTACGCGACCGCGCCGGAGCGCGTGACGATCCGCCGCGTGCGCTTCGCCGATGCCTTGCCGGCGGCGGAGCGCGTCGGACTCGAAGCGCTGCGCACCGACAGCGCGTCCTTCACGGCGGTGATCGAGTCCCGCCGCAACCGCCGTGACGGGTGGTATCTCGTGCCGGCCGGCAAGATCGACCTGTGCAGCGTGCCGCTGCCGGTGCGGCGCGTCGCGGTGGAGGCCGCACGCTGAGGGAGCGGCGAAGGCCGCGCGCGGTCAGAGCCGCAGCGTCTGGCGCAGCGCCTCGCCGCGTGCCAGCCGGTCGAAGCCGAGGTTGATGTCCTCGAGGGGCAGCGTGCCCGAGAGCAGGCGGTCGACCGGCAGCTTCCCCTCCTGGTACCACGCGATGTAGCGCGGGATGTCGCGCGCGGGTACGCAGCTGCCGAGATAGCTGCCCTTGATGGTGCGCTCCTCGGCGACGATGCCGACATGCGCCAGCGACAGCATCGCCTGCGGGTGCGAGAGTCCTGCGGTGACCGTCGTCCCGCCGCGACGCGTGATGCGGTACGCGGTCTCCATCGCCTTCACGGCACCGGCCATCTCGAACGCGTATTCGACGCCGCCCTGCGTCGCCTCGCGGATGGCCTCGACGCAGGCAGGATCGGCGGCATCGAACACGTCGGTGGCGCCGAGTTCACGGGCCAGCGCGAGTTTGGCGGGGGAGAGGTCCACCGCGACGATGCGCCGCGCTCCGCGCAAGCGTGCGCCGAGCAGCGCGGCGAGACCGACGCCGCCCAAGCCCACCACCGCGACGCTGCGGCCCGGCGGCAGGTCGGCGGTGTTGAGCACCGCGCCGACGCCGGTGATGACCGCGCATCCGAACACCGCCGCCTCCTCGAAGCCGAGCGAGCGGTCGACCCGCACCAAAGATTCGCGGCGGACGACGGCGTGCTCGGCGAAGGCCGACACGCCGAGATGATGGTTGAGGTCGGCGCCCGAGCGGGCGTCCCGCAGCCGACGCCTTCCCTCGAGCAGCGTCCCTGCGCTGTTGGCGGCGAAGCCCGGCTCGCAGAGCGCCGGCCGCGCATCCGAGCAGGGATCGCAGTGTCCGCAGCTCGGCACGAAGGTGGTGACCACGGGGTCGCCCACCGCGAGGTCCGTCACGCCGGGGCCGACCTCTTCGACCACCCCTGCGCCCTCATGACCGAGCACCATCGGCAGCGGCCGCGGCCGGTTGCCGTCGATGACCGACAGATCGGAATGGCAAAGCCCGGCGGCGCGCATGCGCAGCAGCACCTCGCCGGGCCCGGGCGGTGCCAGGTCGACCTCGATGACCTCCAGAGGTCGCGAGTCGGCGTAGGGGGCGGGGGCACCCATACGGGTGAGCAGCGCAGCGCGGGTCTTCATGCTGTCACGCTACGGCGTGCGCAGCCCGGTGGCAACCTCCGACACGCTGGCAAGCCGGCGCGACAGGCCCGACAATGCCGCCATGAGCCGCCCCCGACCGCCGCTGCGCAGCGAATTCCCGGTGTTCCGCACCATGGGCACGCGTTGGATGGACGATGACGCCTACGGTCACATCAACAACGTCGTGTACTACTCGTACTTCGACACCGCGGTGAACGCCTTCCTGATGCAGTCGTCCGGGGTCGATATCCGCGCGCTGCCGCAGATCGGCGTGGTCGCGGAGACGGGTTGCGTGTACTTCGAGTCGCTGTCCTTCCCGCAGACGCTCGAGGTCGGGCTCGCCGTCGAGCGTCTCGGCGAGCGCAGCGTCAGCTACCGGTTGGGCGTGTTCGCGCAGGGCGCCGAGCGGGCCGCGGCGCTCGGCCGGTTCGTGCACGTCTATGTGGACGCGACCACGCGCAAGAGCGTGCCGGTGCCCGAGGTCATCCGTGCGGCGGTCGCGCCGCTGGTCGTCGGCCCCGCCTGAAGCGTCACTCCCGCGCAGCGCGGGCCGGACGCTCCAGACGGCTGATGCCGAGCGCGCCGCTGCGCACCACTTCAAGCAGCTGCGCGCCCTTGCCGAGGTCGGTGACGAAGGCATCGACCTCGGACTCGCTCGCGGTGAGCTCGACGATGAACCCGTCGCTCGCCGGGTCCATCACGCGCCCGCCGGCGCGCACGACATAGCCGCGTACGGCGTCGGCCTGTTCCGGGCGCACCTTGAGCTTCAGCAGCACGAGCTCGCGCTCGAAGTGCTCACCGCGGGTCATGTCCTCGACCGCCACCACATCGATGAGCTTGTTAAGCTGGCTGATGATCTGTTGGATGACGGCGTCCGAGCCGCGCGTCACCAGCGTGATGCGCGAGACCGTCGGGTCGTCCGTGGCCGCCACCGACAGCGATTCGATGTTGTAGCCGCGGGTGGAGAAGAGGCCCGCGACGCGCGTCAGCGCGCCGGCCTCGTTCTGCAGCAGTATGGCGATGATGTGGCGCATGGCAGTCGCGCAGCATATTGCACGGCACGGGCAAACTGATAGTCTGGTCGCCGTTTCCGCCCGAAAACCACGGACTTCCGCCATGGCCCCGCCCGCCGCCGCCCCCGTCGCCGCCCCTTCCCGGTCGTCCGCGCATCCGCTCTCCGGACAGACCATGACGGGCGCCGAGATGATCGTGCAGGTGCTGGCGGACGAGGGCACCACGGCCATCTTCGGGTACTCGGGCGGCGCCATCCTGCCGACCTACGACGCGGTCTTCCGCTACAACCAGCAGCGCACCGAGCGCGGTGAGTCGCAGATGCCGCTCATCGTGCCGGCCAACGAGCAGGGGGCAGGCTTCATGGCCGCGGGCTATGCGCGTGCCAGCGGCCGTGTCGGCGTCTGTCTCGTGACCTCCGGTCCCGGCGCCACCAACACCGTCACGCCGGTGCGCGACTCGATGGCCGACTCGGTCCCGATGCTCGTCATCTGCGGCCAGGTGCCCACCGCCGCCATCGGCACCGACGCGTTCCAGGAGGCGCCCGTGCCCGCGATCATGGGCTCGGTCGCCAAGCACATCTTCCTCGTCACCGACCCCGAGAAGCTCGAGGCCACGGTGCGTACCGCGTTCGAGATCGCACGCACGGGCCGCCCGGGGCCGGTGGTCATCGATGTCCCGAAGGACGTGCAGAACTGGAGCGGCGTGTTCCGCGGCGAGGGCCTGCTGCCCATCCCGGGCTACCGCAAGCGCTTGTTCGCCGCGCGTCACGCCGGCATCGAGGACGACGAGGCCGAGGCCTTCTTCGCGATGCTCGGCGAGTCGCGGCGGCCGCTGCTCTATGTCGGCGGCGGCGTCATCAACGGCGGGGCGGCGGCGCAGCTCACGGAGTTCGCCACCGCGTTCGGCGTGCCGGTGGTCACCACCCTGATGGGCATCGGCGCCTTCGACACCACGCATCCGCTCTCGATGCGCATGCTGGGCATGCACGGCGCGGCGTTCGCCAACTACGCCGTCGAGGACTGCGACCTCTTGATCGCGGTCGGCGCGCGCTTCGACGACCGCGTCGCCGGCGTGCCCTCGAAGTTCGCACCGCGCGCGAAGCGCATCGCGCACCTCGACATCGACCGCGCCGAGATCAACAAGGTCAAGCGCGTCGACTGGAGCCACGTCGGCGAGCTGCCGGGCGCGTTCGATGCGCTCACCGCCTTCGGCCGCGCGCGCGGGTTCCGCGGCGACTTCGCCACATGGCACGCCGAGCTCGATGCGCTGCGCACCAAGCACGCGATGGACTACGACCGCGCGAGCCCGCTGATCCAGCCGTATCACGTGATCGAGGAGATCAACCGGCTGACCCGGGGCGAGGCGATCATCGCCACCGGCGTCGGTCAGCACCAGATGTGGGCGGCGCAGTACTTCGATTTCCGTCATCCGCGGCTGTGGCTCACCTCGGGGTCGATGGGGACCATGGGCTTCGGGCTGCCGGCCGCCATCGGCGCGCAGTTCGCCAAGCCCGGCGCGCTCGTCATCGACATCGACGGCGACGCCTCGATCCGCATGAACTTCGGCGAGCTCGAGACCGTCACCACCTACGACCTGCCGGTCAAGGTGGTGGTGCTCAACAACTTCGGCGACGGCATGGTCAAGCAGTGGCAGAAGCTGTTCTTCAAGGGCCGCATGTCGGCGAGCGACAAGTCGCTGCACAAGAAGGACTTCGTGAAGGCCGCGCAGGCCGACGGCTTCCCGTGGGCGGCGCGTCTCGACCGCAAAGAGGACATCACGCGCGTGGTGCGCGAGTTCATCGAGTTCCGCGGGCCCGCCTTCCTCGAGGTCATCATCGACCCGGACGCCGGCGTCTATCCGATGGTGGGACCGGGGCAGTCCTACGAAGCGATGATCACCGGCGACTTCATCGTCGCGCGCCACAAGCCGGTCGAGGCGCAGGCACCCGGCCCGTCCGAGATGTTCTGAAGGAGCGGCCCGTGAAGTACCTGCACACGATGGTGCGCGTCACCGACATCGACGCATCGCTGCGCTTCTACCGCGATGCGCTGGGCCTCGAGCTGCTGTCGCGCAAGGACTATCCGCAGGGACGGTTCTCGCTGGTGTTCCTCGCGGCACCGGGCGACCACTCGGCGCAGGTCGAGCTCACCCACAACTGGGATCCCGAGACCTACACGGGCGGACGGAACTTCGGCCATCTCGCGTATGCCGTGTCCGACATCTACGCGTCCTGCCAGCGCCTCGCCGACCACGGCGTGACCATCCTGCGACCGCCGCGGGATGGCCGCATGGCGTTCGTGCGCTCGCCGGACGGCATCAGCATCGAGCTGCTGCAGGCGGGTGGGGCGTTGCCGCCCGCCGAGCCCTGGGTCTCGATGCCGAACACCGGGAGCTGGTAGGCCGGTCGGGTGCGCGCCGCAGATGCGGCGCGATCGTCAGCGCGAGGCGGTCTTGCGCAGCGCCGCCACCGGATCCGCCGAGGGGGCGAGACCTTCGACGCCGGCGACGCGCGCCAGCACGCCGTGCCTCAGCCGGAAGGCGTCCGCCGCGAGATAGCCGCCGGATCCGGCGGACTGCGTGACCACGACCAGCTCGGCGGCACCATCGCCGTCTAGGTCTGAGAAATCCACCTTCGACAGCGTGCCATCACGCGGCCGCACGATGCCGGTGACGTACGCGTCATGTGGTGCCGCACCACGGCGGCCGTCGTAGAGGCGCACGGCATAGCTGCCGATGCTGCGCGGCTCGGCGGCGCCTTCGTCGACCACCACGTTGAGCGCCGTGCCGGGCCATGCCGCGCGCAGTTCGCGTGCGCCGCCGGCCTCTTGGGCGATGGCGCTGCCGCTGCCTGCGACGAGTGCGGTCGCCGCGGCGAGGGCGAGGACGCGGTGCATGGGTGCGGGTCGGATCGTCGGCATGGTGTTCCCCTTGAGAGATGGCGGCGGGATGCGGCCTCAGGATGCCATATCGACCGCAGACCGCGCCGCAGGTTCCGTCCGCGGGTCGGGGACCGGCCGGTGGAAACCCCGCATACGCACCGAGGCGGCCGCCGACCTATGATAGGACGCATGTCCGACCTGCCGGTCCGGGGATCGCGCTTTCTCGCGCTCGTGCTGCTCGCTGTCGGGGCCGGACCGGCCATGGCGGATGACCCGGGCGTGGCGGTCGCCTTGCAGCCCGGCGAGAGCCTGTACGCCACCTGCTCGGCCTGCCACGGCGCGTCCGGCATGGGACAGCCCGAAGGCCCGGCGCCGGTGCTCGCCGCGCAGCACGAAACGGTGCTGCTGAGGCAGCTCACCGACTACCGCGATGGCGCGCGTTGGGATCCGCGGATGGAGCATGTCGCCCGGCTGCGGATCGTGGAGCGGCCGGACGATCTCGCCGCGCTGGCGTCCTTCATCTCGCGCCTCGATCCATCCCGGCCTGCCGCGATGGGCACGGGCGAGGGTGTCGCGGCGGGCGCACGCGCGTTCGTCATGGGCTGTGCGGCGTGCCACGGTGCCACCGGTCAGGGCGATGCGGCGCGCGGCGTGCCGCGGCTCGCCGGTCAGCATCACGGCTATCTGCGGCGACAGGTGCAGGACGCCGTCGAGGGGCGTCGGCCGGGTCTGCAGGCCTCGCACGGCCGACGCTTCGCGACGCTCTCGGCCGCCGAGATCGACGGCCTCGCCGACTATCTGTCCCGCAATGTACGCCGCACGCTCCCTCCGCCGCCGCGCTGAAGCGCCGCGCGCCGGCGCGCGGTCCGCCTGCCTCGTCGCGCTGGCGCTGTTGGCGGGCTGCTCGTCATCGCGTGCGTTCCTCGGCGAGCCGCTCACCCGCGCGGCGGGCGACGGCGGTTACCGCGCATCCGCTTTGCTGCCGCGTCGCGCGCCCGACGACCTGCGGGTGGTGGTGAGCTTCTCGGGCGGCGGGATGCGCGCGTCGGCGCTCGCCTATGGCGTGCTGGAGCAGCTCGCCGTCGATCGCATCCGGCCTGTCGACGGCGGCGAGCCGCGCCGCCTGCTCGACGAGGTGGACCTCGTCTCCGCCGTGTCCGGCGGTGCGGTCACGGCCGCGTATTGGGCGGTGTACGGCGACCGCGTGTTCAGCGATTTCCGGCGGCGCTTCCTGACGCGCGACGTGTCGGGCGGGCTGCAGCGCGCGGTGTTCCTGGATCCGCGCACCTGGGTGCGGTTGGCGTCGAGCGACTATTCGCGCGGCGATGTCTATGCGGACTACCTCGACCGCAAGCTGTTCCACGGCGCGACGTTCGCCGACCTCGACCGCTCGGGGCAGAGGCCCGTGCTGATCCTCAACGCCACCGACATCGGCGTCGCGGCGCGTTTCGAGTTCACGCAGGAGAGCTTCGACCTGCTGTGCGCCGACCTCGACAGCTATCCGATCAGCCGCGCGGTGGCGGCTTCGTCCTCGGTGCCGGCGCTGCTCACGCCGATCACGCTGCGCAACCGCGCCGGATCGTGCGGGTACCGCATGCCCGCTTGGGTGGCGCCCGCCGCGGCGGACCATGATGATTCGCGTCGCCACCTGCGGGCGTCCGCCATGTACGTCTATGCCGATCCGCGCCGCTACGGCTGGCTGCACCTCGTGGACGGCGCGTTGGGCGACAACCTCGGCGTGCGCGCGGCGCTCGATGCGCTCGCCGACCGTGACGACCCGTCGCGGCCCGACCCGGGTGCGGTCTCGCGCGCACGGCGTCTGGTCTTCATCACCGTGAACGCGTCGGACTGGCAGGCCGGCCGCATCGGCGGTTCGCGCGAGCCGCCCGATGCGATGGAGATGCTGCGCCTGCTCGGCACCGTGCCGGTCGACCGTTACACCGTCGAGACCAAGGCGCTGCTGCGCGAGACGCTGCGCCGATGGATGGACGGGGCCGAGGGCGCGGAGCTGGCGCACATCGTGGAGGTGGACCTCGACGAGCTGCGCGACGATCCGCGGTTCGGACGGCTGACGCGCCTGCCGACGGCGTTCGACGCCGCGCCCGGCGACGTCGACGAGCTGCGTTGCGCAGCGCGGCGTCTGTTGACCGCGAACGCCGAGTACCGGCGCTTCCTCGCGGCGTCAGGCACCGCCGCCGAAGCGGCGGACGCGGGCGGCACGGCCGACTGCGCGCGCGCGCCCTGAGACCGCCGCGGCCCGCGTCACCACGTCATCGAGACGCCTTTGGTCTTGAGGTAGGGCTCCAGGCCTTCCTTGCCGAACTCGCGGCCCCAGCCGGATTGCTTGTTGCCGCCGAAGGGCATCGCGGGATCGATGGCGGCGTGCATGTTCACGCTCACCTGACCGGCGTCGATGCGCCGCACCATCTGCATGGCGCGGCCGAGGTCGCGCGTCCAGACGCTGCCCGACAGGCCGTAGATGGTCGAGTTGGCCGCGCGCGCCACCTGCGCGAGGTCGTCGTCGCCGAAGGACTGCACGCAGAGAACGGGTCCGAAGATCTCCTCGCGCACCGGTGTCATGTCGTCGCGGGTGCGCGCGAGCACCGTGGGCTCGAAGAAATATCCCGGGCGCGCCGGCGCGCCGCCGCCGCAGACGAGCTCGGCACCTTCGCGTCGTCCGGCCGCGACGTAGCCCGCGACGCGTTCGCGCTGCTGCGCGGAGATCAGCGGACCGAACTCGGAGGTCGGGTCCAAGCCCGGGCCGAGCTTCATCGCGCGCGCGATCGCGGCGACCCCCTCGACCACCCGGTCGTGCACCTTCTCGTGCACGAAGAGCCGCGTGCCCGCCATGCAGTTCTGGCCCTGCAGGAAGAAGCAGGCGCGCGCCGCGCCGGGGATCGCCTGCTCGAGGTCGGCGTCGTCGAACACCACGACCGGCGATTTGCCGCCGAGCTCGAGCGTCACCTTCTTCAGGTCCGCCGCCGCGGCACGCACGATCATGCGACCGACCTCGGTCGAACCGGTGAAGGCGATCTTGTCGACACCGGGATGCGCGGCGAGCGCGGCGCCCGCGCTCTCGCCCGTGCCGTTGACGAGGTTGATGACGCCGTCCGGCACGCCCGCCTCCTGGCAGATCTCGGCGAGGCGCATCGCGGTCAGCGGGGCGAGCTCGGCGGGCTTCAGCACCAGCGTGCAGCCGGTGGCGAGCGCGGGGGCGACCTTGAGCATCACCATCGGCAGCGGCGAGTTCCACGGCGTGATCGCGCCGACCACGCCGATCGGTTCGCGCAGCGTGAAGGAGATCGCCTCGCCCGGCAGCTTGCCCTGCGGCGAGGCGGGGATGGTCGCGCCCTCGATCTTGGTCGGCCAGCCGGCGTAGTAGCGGAAGAACTCCGGCACCACCATGCCGCAGACGTACTGCGCGAGCGGCATCGGCAGTCCGCTGTCGAGCACCTCGAGTTCGCAGAGGCGCTGGAGGTCCTGCTGCACGAGGTCCGCGACCTTCCAGAGCACGGCGCTGCGTTGTGCGGCCGTGAAGCGCGACCAGGGGCCCTCGAACGCCGTCCGCGCGGCGCGCACCGCGGCGTCGACCTCGACGGCGCCGCCCGCGGCGATCCGCGCGATGCGCTCGCCGGTGGCCGGATCGTGCACATCGATGGTCCCGCCCGAACCGGGCACGACCCATCGTCCACCGATGAAGTGTCCGTGCTCGCGGCCGAGGAATCCGAGCGTCGATTTCGACGGTGCTGCGATGCTGGTCATGTCCACCCTCCGACGCGTCGTGACATCCTACGGGCGCATCGGCGCGATGCCGCTCCCCGGCAGCGCCGATGTCCGGAGCGTGGCCATGTCGAGACCTGGCGGGACCGTCCCGCGGGACCGGCATCGGGGGATTGAAGGCGGATGCCGGTCTGCCGATACTGCGCGCATCCCACCGAGGGTCCATGAGACTAGGAGATACGCGCCGGGCAGCAGCGGTGTTCGCGGACGACGCACGTCACGACGTGCGCGTGGCGCGCCAGCCCATCTGCGACCAGTTCTCGAGGGTCCAAGCGTACGAGCTGCTCTATCGGCCGGGTAAGGGGGACGGCTCCGACACCTCCGGCGCCGCGGCCACCGCACGCGTGATCCTCGCGGCAATCAGCGATTTCGGCCTCGACCACCTCGCCGGCAAGGCGGACATCTACATCAACCTCCCGGGCGAACTGATCCGCAAGCCCATAGACATCCCGCTGCCGCCCGACCGCGTGGTGCTGGAGGTGCTCGAGGACGTCCAGGCCGACGACGCCGTGGTGGCGGGCATCAAGTCCTACCGGTCGCACGGGTTCCGCATCGCGCTCGACGACTTCGCGTGGGCGCCCGGGCAGGGCGACCCCCGGCTGCTCGGGCATGTCGACAGCGTCAAGGTCGACATCCTGGCGCAGCCGCCCGGCACGCTCGCCGACCTGGTCGGCGAGATCCGCGGACGCAACATCCAGCTGATCGCCGAGAAGGTGGAGACCCGCGAGCAGTTCGTGCGCTGCAAGGCGATGGGGTTCTCGGCGTTCCAGGGCTTCTTCCTCCAGCGGCCCGAGACCTTCAAGGGGCAGCGTGCGGAGGGCTTCCGATCCGCGACGCTGCAGGTGCTCGCCGCGCTGCAGGCACCGGACTGCTCCACGGAGGCCATCGAGAAGCTGGTGTCGCGCGATATCGCGCTCGTCCACCGCGTGCTGCGCACGCTGAACTCCGCCTACTATTCGTTCCCGTCGCCGGTGTCCTCCATCCGGCACGGCGTCGACCTCCTCGGGCGTGACAACCTGCTCAAGCTCTGCGCGATCCTGTCGTTGGCGTCGTTCCGTGACCGTCCCACCTGGCTGCTCACCAACACGCTGATGCGCGCGCGCATGTGCGAGCTCATGCACGACCCGTCGGTCGGCACCGATGCGGGCGCCTTCTTCATGGCAGGGCTCCTGTCGCATCTCGACGCGCTGCTCGGCATGTCGCGCGAGGAGTCCTTGCGGGGCCTTCCGCTCGCGCCCGCCGTGCGCGCGGCCGTGCTCGAGCGCGCCGGACCCGCGGGCCGTGCGTTGGCGGCCATCGAGGCCTGGGAGCGCGGCGATTGGGATGCGGTCTCCGCCGCCGGCTACGACGACCTGGCGAAGGTGCGCGCGGCCTATCTCGACGCGGTGGCGTGGGGCGAGGAGACGGTCAAGTTCACGGACGGGTAGACCGGCGCATCCCGTCGATGGACAGACGGGCGTGACCGGTCCGCACCGCGTGATCGCCGCGCTCAGTCGTTGAACATCTTCCACATCGTGCGGCGCGACGGGTCGTAGGCGTTGTAGGTCTTGCCTGCGGTGGCGGGGTCGCCGAGCGCCTGCACGACGAGCTCCGCGAGGTCGCCGCGCGCGATGTAGCTGAACGCCTTCGGGTCCTCCGCGAGGACCGCGGTGCCGGTGGCCTGCACGTCGCCGAGCCCGCCGGGGCGGATGATCGTGTAGGCGAGTCCGCTCGCGCGCAGGTGGTCCTCGGCACGGCCCTTGAGCGCGATCACCTCCTTGAGGAAGCGGCGCGACGGCGCCGGCGCGGTCTCCCAGGAATCACCGGTGCCCACCACCGTCACCAGCACGAACCGTTTCACGCCGGCTGCCGCGGCGGCGTCGATCGCGTTGCGGTTGCCCTCGAAATCCGGACGGCGCGCCTTGTCGCCGCGACCGGTGCCGAGCGTCGAGACCACGGCCGCGTAGCCGCCCGCGGCGACCGCCGCGCGCACCTGCTCCGCGTCCATCGCGTCGGCGACCACGGTCGCGACGCCGAGCCCGCGCAGCGCGGCGGTGTCGGATGTCGGCCGTACCGCGACGGTGACCTGCTCGCCGCGCGCCTTCAGGCGCTTGACGATCTCGAGCCCCGTCGCGCGGTTGCCGCCGAACACCAGGATCGGGCCGCCGGGCGAGGCGTAGGTCGATGCGGCGCGGACGTTCACGGGTTCATGGGACGAGCCGCTCAGCCAGAACACATAGGCGGCGAGCAGCGCCGCCAGCGTCAGCACGGCGTAACCGACGGTCTTGAGGACGATGCCGAGGATGCGCAGCATGGCGTGGTCTCCGGGTCAGGGGCGGAAATCGGCGAGCAGCTTCGTCTCGCGCTCGGGCGCAAGACCGGCCTTGAGCTTGTCACGCTCGGCGGCGGGGCGCGAGAGATGCCAGCGCAGCGTGTCGGCGACGGTCTCCGCGAGCGGTCGGATGCGCAGCCCTGCGACGGCGGCGCGCGACATCGCTGTGGCGGCGAAGCCGGCGCTGTCGCCCGTGGCGGGCACCCACACCGGCATGTCGGACCAGGGCTGCACGTTCTGCGCCTCGAGGAACGAGGCCGGCATCCACACCGGCTCCGGCGTCGCGGCCGGCTTGGCGATGCCGCGGGCGGCGGTCACCGATTCCGCCACGAGCTCGCCGATGGTGAAGCGGCCCGGCGCGGACACCACGTTGAAGGTGCCGGTGACGCGGCGTTCGACGGTGTCGAGCGCGAAGGCCGCGAGATCGCGGGCGTCGATGAGCTGCACCGGGTCCGTCGGCGTGCCGGGCGCGGCGAAGCGGCCGCCGCGCGCGGCCCGCGCCGGCCAATAGGTGAAGCGGTCGGTGTTGTCGTCCGGTCCCACGATGAGGCCGGGACGCAGCACGGTGACGTTGCCCGCGCCGTAGACCTCCGCCGCAGCCCCCTCGCAGAGCGCCTTGAGCGGACCGAAGGTCGCGCCGTCGACGGTCTCGACGGTCTCGTCGGCGAGCTTGCCGACGGCCGAACCTTCGTCGTTCGGCGCGGCGAACGACGCATAGACCGACAGCGACGAGACGAACAGGTAATGCGGCACCGAGGAGCGCAGCATCTGCGCGGCGAGCCGCACCTGCCGCGGCACATAGCCCGAGTTGTCGATCACCGCGTCGAAGGACCGCCCCGCGAGCCCGCCGAGATCGCCGTTGCGGTCGCCGGTGATGCGCGGTACCTCGGGGAAGCGGTCCTTGTTGGTGCGGCCGCGGTTGAAGAAGGTCACCGAGTGGCCGCGCGCCAGCGCGAGCGCCGTCATGTGCAGACCGATGAAGCGGGTGCCGCCGAGGATCAGGATGCGCAGCGGCCGCGCCGCGCGACCGGTGGCGGACAAGGCCGCCGACGCCGCGAGCGCGGCGCCGGCCTGCAGGAACTCGCGGCGGCGCAACCGACGGGCGTCCATCAGCGCACCCCCGGCGGCGCGTACTTCTCGACCCACCCGCGCACGGTGGCGTACCAGTGCAGCGAGTTCTGCGGCTTCAGGATCCAGTGGTTCTCGTCGGGGTAGTAGACGAACTTCGAGGGCACGCCGCGCTTCTGCAGCGTGTTGAAGAGCTCGACGCCGTGGTTCACCGGTACGCGCAGGTCCTGCTGGCCGTGGATGACGAGCGTCGGCGTCACGAAGTTGCCGGCGGAGGTGTGCGGCGAGTAGCGCGCGAACTCCTCGGGCCGCTCCCAGAACTCGAAGAAGCGGTCCTTCTCGGCGCCGAAGTCGGCGGCGACCTGCGTGTACTTGTTGTAGACCGCGGCGTGCGCCACCAGCGCCTTGAAGGGGTGCGCGCGGCCGAGCAGCGTCGCGGCGAGGAAGCCGCCGTAGCTCGCACCGGCCGCGACCATGCGCGACGCATCGGCCCAGGGCTGCGCGGCCACCCACTGCGCGGCGGCGATGGTGTCCGCGTAGGGCTTGGTGATCCAGTCGGGGTTGATGGAATCCGTGAAGGCCTGACCGAAGCCGCTCGACCCGTGGAAGTTGTGCCAGGTCACCACATACCCCCAGCTGGCGAACACATGCGCGTTCCAGCGCCACTGCATCGCGTCCTGGATGCCGTTGTGCGGGCCGCCGTGCAGCAGCATGAGCACCGGGTACCGCTTCGCCGGGTCGAAGCCGGGCGGATGGATGACCCACATCTGGATCGGCGCGCCGCCGCTGCCCGTGTAGGTGACGCTGTCCACCTTGCCGAGCGATACGCCGGCGAGCGCTGCGTCGTTGAAGTCCGTGAGGCGCGTCGCCGCACCGCTCGCGAGGTCGAGGCGCACCAGCGTCGGCGGTTCCGAGAAGCTCTGGCGCAGCGCGACCGCGGCAGGCTTCGCGCCGCCGCGCTCCGCCACCGCCAGCGAGCCGAGGCTCGGCGTCGCGGTGACCGCGCGCGGTCTGCCGGGCGCGGCGATGTCGAAGCGCCAGATGCGGTTGGTCGCGGCGTCGTCGATGGCGCTGAAGAGCGCCTTCGAGTCCGGCCGCCACAGCAGGTCGCCCACCGATCGGTCGAAGTTCCCCGACAGGTCGCGCATCGCGCCCGTGGCGCGGTCGACGAGCATCAGGCGCGCGCGGTCCGCGTAGAAGGGCGGGATCGACTGCGCCGTGTAGGCGAGCCACTTGCCGTCCGGGCTGTAGGCCGGATCGTCGTCATCGGCGCGGTTGCCTTCGGTGAGGTTGCGCGGCGGCTTGCAGCCGCAGGCGGCGACGGTGATGACGTCGTGGTTGGGCTCGATGCCGCTGCGGTCGGCATCCGCGACGAAGGCGACCTCGAGACCGTCGGGGGAGATGTCGTAGGACGACGCCGAGTATTCCCTCTTCGACAGGGAGAACCCGGAGAGCCGGGTGATCGCCTGCGGCTCGCCGCCCTCGACCGCCACCGAGAAGAGATGCGGTTCACGGTCGTCGAGGTAACGGTCCCAATACGCGATCGGGGCGCGGTCCCAGCTGCGCGCGCTCATCTTGCTGTCGGCGCGCTCCTTCAGGCGCTTCGCCTGGTCCTTCCACTCCACGAGGTCGGTCCAGATCGGTGTGACGAAGGCGATGCGCTTGCCGTCCGCGAACCACTTGATGGCGTTGGCGCCGGTCGGCACCTGCGTCAGGCGCCGCGCCTCGCCGCCGTCGACCGGGATCAGGTAGATCTGGGATTCCTTGTCGTCGCCGCGCTTGGAGAGGAAAGCGATGCTGCGACCGTCCGGACTGAAGGTCGGCGAGGTGTCGGACGCCTTGTCGCTGGTGAGCTGGCGCGCCGGCCCGCCGGCGACCGGGACCAGCCAGATGTCCGCGGAGCCGCGGTTCTCGGCGATGTCGAAGCGCGTGACGGTGACGGCCGCGATGCTGCCGTCGGGGGAGATGGCGGTATCGCCGAGCCGGGCGAGCGACCACATCTTCTCCGCGGAGAACGCGTCGGCCCGGTCGGCGGAGGCGGCCGCGGCGGTCGGAGCCGCCTCCTGCGCGGCGACGGGCAGCGGAGCGGCGAGGGCGACGAGGGCGGACAGCAAAGCGGCGCGGGATCGGGTCATCGGCAGGCTCCGGCAGGTCGGTGGGAGGCACGTCTTCACTTCGACGACGTACTTCCCATCAATAATGAGGCGGCGGTTCGGGATCGGTACGGCTCGGCCCCGCAGCGCCGCCTTCGATCTCGGCGAGCAGCTGCTGGTTGCGTTGCCGCAGCCGGTCGATGTCGCGTTGTTGCCGATAGAACTCCTCGGAGAGCTCCTGCACGGCGCGCTCCAGATGCGCGATGCGCATCTCGAGGGCTTCGAGGCGGGTGGGGTCGGTCATGGTCCGGCAAGGCTAATCCATAGCCCGTCCCGCGGCCACCCGAGGGCCTGCGGCGGCCTGCGACCGCCTGCGGCGGCCGGGTCGGGCTGCGGGATGCCGCGGCCCGGTGCGCTCGGGCATACTGACCGCATGACAGGCAATCTCGGTGATGGTCGCATCGTGGTGGGCGCCGCGCGCACGGAGCGCGCGGACGCCATCGACCTCGCACGCAACTGGCTCGACGCCGTCTGGCGGCGCGACGTCGCCGCCGCCGCCGCGATGATGGCGCCCGGCGCCCGGATCACGGTCTCGGGCGGACATCAGTTCGCCACGCTCGAGGCCTTCGCGGCGTTCGCGGCCGGACGCTACGCCGAGCTGCGCAAGCAGGCGGACGCCTTCGAGGCCTGCGAGGCCGCCGGTGGCCTCGCCGTCTACGTGCGCGGCACGCTGTCCGGGTCCTTCACGGACGGCACGCCGTTCAGCGCCGTGCGTTGGTGCGACCGCTTCCTCGTCGCGCAGGGGCGCATCGCCGACATCGACACCTGGAGCGACATCGCGGAGATCCACGCAGGAGCAGCATCGACATGACGGAGAGACTCGACCGCTACGCCGCGCTCGCGCTGCAGGTGGACTGCGACGGCGTGCATCCCGACCGCGACCGCGAGAGCGCGGCGCGGCGGATGCAGGCATCGCTGCTGCGCATCGGCGAGGCGCTGGAGGGCGCGCAGCGCTGGATCGGCCCCGACCTCAAGCTCGTGGTGCTGCCCGAGTACATCCTGTCCGGTCCGCCTTGGGGCGAGACCATCCCCGAGTGGGCGGCGAAGGGCGCGATCGCGCCGGACGGACCGGAGTACGCGGCGCTCGCGGCGCTCGCGCAGCGCCATGGCGTGTTCCTCGCCGGCAACGGCTACGAGACCGACCGGCATTTCCCGGGGCTCTATTTCCAGGCCTGCTGGGTGTTCGGTCCGAACGGCGACCGCGTGCTGACCTACCGGCGGTTGATCTCGATCTTCGCGCCGACGCCGCACGACGTCTGGGACAAGTACCTCGACATCTACGGCATCGAGGGCGTCTTCCCGGTGGCCGACACGGCCGTCGGCAAGCTCGCCGCGATCGCCTCCGAGGAGATCCTCTACCCCGAGGTCGCGCGCGCGCACGCCGTGCGCGGCGCCGAGGTGTTCCTGCACTCGACCAGCGAGGTCGCCTCGACCTCGCTCACCATCAAGCAGATCGCGCGGCGCGCCCGCGCGCTCGAGAACATGGCCTACGTCGTGTCCGCCAACACCGCCGAGCTGCGCGGCATCTCCGTGCCCACCGACTCGAGCAACGGCTATTCGGACATCATCGACTGGCAGGGCGGGCAGATGGTCGTGGCGGGGCAGGGCAACTCCTCGGTCGCGAACGCCTACCTCGACATGGCGGGGCTGCGCGCCGCGCGCCGGCGGCCGGCGATGTCCAACATGCTTTCACGCCAGGCGCTCGAGATGTTCGCCGATACCTTCGCGAAGGCCGATCTGCGGCGGCGCAACGGTCTGCTCAAGGGCGGCGAGGTGGTGGTCCCGGACCGCAGCTACTTCCGCGCGCGGCAGGCCGACGCGATCGCGCGCATGACGGAGCGCGGCATTCTTTGAGCCGCGCCGCGGTGCACGAGGCCTACGGCGCGCCGCGCGAGGTGCTGCGCGTCGTGGAGCAGGACCCCGGCGACCCCGCCGAGGGCGAGGTCGTGTTGCGCATGGAGGCGGCCGCGATGCACATCGCCGACCTGCGCACCATCGAGGGCGCGGCGACCTTCCGGCAGCCGTTGCCGCGCACGCCGGGTTTCGAGGGCGTCGGCCGCGTCGAGCGCGCGGGGCGCGACGCGGGCCTCGCTCCCGGCGACCGCGTGTTCCCGCCGCTCGGCAGCGGCACCTTCCGCGAACGGCTGCGCTGCCGCGGCGCCGATTGCCTGCCCGCGCCCGAAGGCGACGCCGCACAGCTCGCGCTGCTGACGGTCAACGGGCCGACGGCGGCGGTGCTGCTCGAGGATTTCGCGGCGCTGCAGCCCGGCGATTGGCTGGTCCAGAACGCGGCCAACTCCAGCTGCGGACGGTATCTCATCCGGTTGGCGCACCTCGCCGGCGTGCGGACGGTCAACGTCGTGCGGCGGCCGGAGATGGTGCGCGAGCTGCTCGGGCTGGGCGGCGACGTCGTGCTGCTCGACGGACCGGACCTCGCGGCGCGTGTGCGCGCGGCGACCGGCGGTGCGGCGCCCCGGCTCGGCGTCGACGCGGTCGCCGGCGCCGCGACGCAGCGCATCGCCGCGTGCCTCGCGCCCGAGTCGCCGCTCGTCTGCTACGGCGCGATGGGGCAGGCGCCCTGCGAGATCGATTTCTACCTGATGTTCCGCGAGGGCATCGTGCTGCACGGTCTGAGCTTCGTGCGTCAGCTGCGGCGGCGGCGGCCTGAGGCGGTGCGCGCGCTCTACGCGCGTCTCGCCGGCCTGATGGCCGACGGCACGCTCGCGGCGCGCATCGCGGCGGTCTATCCGCTCGGACGCGTCGTCGAGGCCTGCGAGCACGCCGCACGCAGCGGCGCCGAGCGCGACGGCAAGGTGATCATCTCGCTGGCGTGACCTCGCCGCGCCGCAGCACCATCCATGTCGTCAGCAGCAGCAGCGGCAGCGTCGCGAGGTTGAGCGCGGTCCAACCGATCGACTCGAGCGCGAAGCCCGCGAGCAGCGAGGCGACGGCCTGGCAGCCGAACACCACGAGGTCGTTGAAGCCCTGGGCGCGGAAGCGCTCGTCCGCCGAATGCGCGCCCGCGAGCACGGCGGTCGCGCCCACGAACAGCAGGTTCCAGCCGACGCCGAGCAGCGCCAGCGCGACGAGATAGTGGGAGAAGCCCTGGCCGACCGCGGCGACGATGCCGACGCAGGCGAAGTTGGCGGCGAGGCCGGCGAGCATCATGCCGCGGACGCCGAGGTGGCCGGTGAGCCATGGCGTCGCGAGCGAGGGCAGGTACATCCCGAGGAGGTGCGCCGTGATGACGCCCGCGGTGGCGTGGCCGTCGAAGCCGTCGTGCACATGCATGCTGATCGGGGTGGCGGTCATGATGAAGCTCATCACCGCGTAGGAGGCGAGCGCGCCGAGCAGCGCGAGCCGGTAGTCGGCGACGCGCAGCAGCTCGCGCACCGTCCGGCCCGCATCGCGCCTCGCCGCAGGCGTGGGTATGCCGGCCGGCAGCCGGGCGAGCACCAGCGCCGCGCAGAGCAGCAGCGCGGCGAGCATGACGAAGGATCCGGTGTACTCCGGCCAGCCGCCGAGGTGGCGTACGCGTTCGCCGAGCGCGGGGCCGAAGACCGCGGCGGCGAGCGTGCCGAGCATCACCGTCGCGACCGCCCGCGCGGCGTCGGCCTGCGGCACGGACTCGACGGCGGCGAAGCGGTATTGCTGCACCACCGCCGCGTTGGCGCCGAACAGCAGGCCCGTGAGGCAGAACGCGGCGAAGCTGCCGCTCGCGACGGCGGCGGCGCAGGCGAGCGCGCCCGCCGCGCCGAGCAGCGCGCTGCCGACGAACACCGGCTTGCGCCCGACGCGCTGCATCAGCAGCGCCGCAGGCAACGACGCCGCGGCGACGCCGACGATGGAGAGCGACCAGGGCAGCGTGGCGAGCGCGGGTGTCGGCGCCAAGCGCGCACCCACGATGCCGCCGAACGCGACGAGGACGATGGTGCCGCAGGCGGCGAACGCCTGCGCGATGGTGAGTGTCCAGACTTGGCGCATGCTTCCGGCCCCGCTCCGCCGCAGTATATGCTGTGCGGATGAGCACGGGTCCCGCCGCCGAATACGTCGACCGCATCCTGCGTGCGCGCGTCTACGAGGCGGCCATCGAGACGCCGCTCGAGGTCGCGCCGCGCCTATCGCGCCGCATCGGCAACACGGTGCTGCTCAAGCGAGAAGACCTGCAACCGGTCTTCTCCTTCAAGATCCGCGGCGCCTACAACAAGATCGCCAACCTCTCCGCGACCGCCGCCGCGCGCGGTGTGATCTGCGCCTCCGCGGGCAACCATGCGCAGGGGGTCGCGCTCGCCGCCGGGCGGCGCGGCATCCCGTCGGTCATCGTCATGCCGGTGACCACGCCCCGCATCAAGGTGCAGGCGGTGGTGGACCTCGGCGGCGAGGCCGTGCTGCACGGCGACGACTACGACGCGGCCTGCGACCACGCGCTCGCGCTCGCCCGCGAGCGCGACATGGTGTTCGTGCACCCGTTCGACGACCCGGATGTCATCGCCGGCCAGGGCACCATCGGCATGGAGATCGCGCGCCAGAGCGGCGGTGACATCGATGCGGTGTTCGTGCCGGTGGGCGGCGGCGGTCTGATCGCCGGCATCGCGGCGTTCCTCAAGCACCTCTATCCGCGCATACGCATCATCGGCGTCAACGCCGCCGACTCCACCGCGATGCGCGACTCGCTGCAGACCGGCGAGCGCGTCGCGCTCGAGCGGGTCGGCAGCTTCGCCGACGGCGTGGCGGTGCGGCGCGTGGGCGAGGAGACCTTCCGCCTCGCGCGCGACCTCGTCGACGGGATGGTCTGCGTCGACACCGACGAGATCTGCGCCGGCATCCAGGACATCTTCGAGGACACGCGCTGCGTGGTGGAGCCGTCCGGCGCGCTGGCGGTCGCCGCCATCAAGAAGTGGACGGCGCGCGAGGGCGCATCGGGCAAGCGTCTCGTCGCCATCAACTGCGGCGCGAACATGAACTTCGACCGGTTGCGCCACGTGGCCGAGCGCGCCGAGCTCGGCGAGCAGCGCGAGGCGTTGCTCGCGGTCGAGATCCCGGAGCGGCCGGGCAGCTTCCTCGCGCTGTGCCGCGCGCTCGGCACGCGTGCGGTCACCGAGTTCAACTACCGCTACGAGTCGGCGGCGCGCGCGCGGGTGTTCCTCGGCTTCGCGCTGGCGGCGGGCCGCGCGGACCGTGACGGCGTCGCCGCGGCGCTGCGCGAGGCGGGCTTCGGCGTCACCGACCTCACCGACAACGAGCTCGCCAAGCTGCACGTGCGCTACATGGTCGGCGGCCGACCGGCCGGCGTGCGGCAGGAGATGCTGCTGCGCTTCGAGTTCCCCGAGCGTCCCGGCGCGCTGCTGCGCTTCCTCGAGGCGGTCGGTTCGCGCTGGAACATCACGTTGTTCCACTACCGCAACCACGGGTCGGACGCCGGACGCGTGGTGGCCGGCATCGTGGTGCCGCCGGAGACGCGCGAGGATTTCATGCTGCACCTCGCGGCGCTGCAGTATCCGTGGGTCGACGAGACCGCGAACCCCGCCTACCAGCTGTTCCTCGCGGGCTGAGCGGCGGCCCGGGCCACGACCACCGACACCATGCATCCCGTGAGCCATCCGCCGCGCCGCGCACCGCGCGGGTCACGCCTGACCCTGCGCGGACTCGTGCATCGCGTCCTCGAGTGGGGGCCGCGCGATGCGCCGCCGACCATGCTGCTGCACGGCTACATGGACTGCAGCGACACCTTCCAGTTCCTGGTGGACGCCTTGCCCGACGACCAACGTTTCGTCGCGCTCGACCTGCGCGGTTTCGGCGACAGCGCGGCGGTCGGCGGGCCTTACTGGTTCCCCGACTACCTGGCCGATCTCGAGGCCCTGCTCGATGCGCTCGCGCCGGACGGCCCCGTGCGGCTCGTCGGCCACAGCATGGGCGGCAACATCGTGCTCCAGTACGCGGGCGCGCGGCCGGAACGCGTGCGCTCGGTGGTCGCGCTGGAGGGCTTCGGTCTGCCGCGCACCGCGCCGGAGGAGGCGCCGGGCCGGGTGCGTCGTTGGCTCGATGAGCTGCGCGCGCCGCCCAAGGGTTCGCGCTACGACTCGGTCGAGCAGCTCGCCGCCAACCTGATGCGCCGCAACCCGCGCCTGCCGCCGGCGCATGCCGCGTTCGTCGCCGAGGCCTGGACGCGTCCCTCGGCCGACGGCGGTCGCGAGCTGCGCTTCGACCCGTGGCATCGGCTCGTGAACCCGGTGCTCTACCGCCGTGAGGAGATCGAGGCGATGTGGCGCGCGGTGGCGGCGCCGGTGCTCATGGTGCTCGGCGGCGATTCGGACCTGCTGCGTCGGCTCGGGCCGGACGGCGAGGAGGCCGCGTACCGCGCGCATCTGGCGCGGGTCGAGGTGACGACCTTGCCCGGTCTCGGTCACATGCTGCATCACGAGGACCCGCGACCCGTCGCCGCTGCGATCCAGGGCTGGCTCGCGCGCCATCCGGACGCCTGAAGAGGGCGGCCGTCCGCGGCGGGCGGTATCATGCGCGGCATGCAGGGATCTCCCCAAGACACGGTGAAGCCCGTCTTCGGTCTCGGCGGCGGTGCGGCCGCCGCCGGTTGGGCGGGTCTGCTGCCGTTCGCGGCGGCGCTGGCCTGCGTCGCGCTCGCGCCGGATGCCGCATGGCGCGTTTTCGGCATCCGCCTCGCCCTCGCTTGGGGTGCGGTCATCCTGACCTTCGTCGCGGCGGTGCACTGGGGTCTCGCGCTCGCGGGTCGTTGGCATTGGGATGCCGTCGTCATCTCCGGGTCGGTGCTGCCGTCGGTGCTCGGCGCTGCGGCCGTTCTGCAAGGCGGCACGCGCGGCATCGCCTTGCTGGTGGCCGGTTTCGGCATCTTCTGGCTGTACGAGCATCGCCGGTGCGGCGACGACCTGCCCGCCGACTATCTCGCGTTGCGCCGCAGCCTGACGCTGGCGGTGGTCGCGCTGCTTGCGGTCACGGCGATCGCCGCCGGTCCGGACGCGTGACGGGGCGCATCGCATGAGCATGATGGAGGACCTCGCCGAGGCGAAGTGGCTGCGGCGCCTGCTGCTCGCCGGTTCGCTCGCCGTGCTGCTGCTGCTCGTCTTCCAGGTTCTGCAGCCGTTCATCGTGCCGGTGATCTGGTCGGCGATCCTCGCCTTCGTCACCTGGCCCCTGCACACCCGCGTGCTGCGGCTGTTCCGCGGGCAGCGCGATGCAGCGGCGTTCGTGATGACGCTGCTGCTCACGATCTGCATCGTGCTGCCGATCGTGTGGCTCGTGATCCTGGTGCAGGCGCAGGCGCTGCCGGTGTACCGCGAGCTCGCGCCGCTGCTGGCCAAGACGCAGCTGCCCGACTTCATCACGCAGCTGCCCATCCTCGGCCCGCGGCTGCAGGAGATCTTCGCCGAGTTCGCGCGCGACCCCGAGGCGCTCGGCGAGGCGATCCGCGGCTTCCTCGACCAGTCCTCCGGCGAGCTCGCCGCGTTGTTGGGCGGCGTCGGGCGCAACCTCGCCAAGCTCGTCATCGCGATGGTGTCGCTGTTCTTCATGTTCCGGGACGGCGAGCACTTCGCGGCGCAGGTGCGGCGCATGCTCGAGCAGTTCTTCGGCGCGGTCCGCGTCGACCATTACATCGACGCGATCGGCTCCACCGTGAGGGCGGTGGTCTACGGGCTCGTCCTCGCGGCGCTCGCGCAGGGGACTCTCGCCGGGATCGGTTACTGGGCCGCAGGTCTGCCGGCACCCGCCTTCCTCGGCGCGCTCACCTTCCTGGTCGGCCTCGTCCCGTTCGTCGTGCCGTTCGTATGGGCAGGCGCGAGCCTCTGGCTGTTCCTGACCGGCGAGACGGTGGCCGCGATCGGGCTCTTCATCTGGGGTCTCACGGCGGTCAGCTGGATCGACAACCTCGTGCGTCCGCTCGTCATCAGCGGCGCGACGCGCATCCCGTTCCTGCTCGTCATGTTCGGCGTGCTCGGCGGTCTCGGCGCGTTCGGCCTCGTCGGCCTGTTCATCGGTCCTGTGATCCTCGCCGTATCGGTCGCGATCTGGCGCGAGTGGCTCGCGGAGAAGCGCGCGCAGGGCTGAACCGCGCGGCGCTCGGATGCCGCCGCCCGTCGATGCGGTTCAGGTCTCGGCGCGGGTGAGCTGCGCGGGCAGCGGCGGCGCGCGCCAGGCGCGCATCGCGGCGAGCAGCCGCACCGGGTCCTCTCCCACCAGCAGCATGTCGCGCACGCCCTCGCGCAGGAAGCCTTCGCCGTCGACATGGTCGAGGAACCGCGCGAGCCCCGAGTAGAAGCCGGCGACATCGAGCAGCGCGCAGGGCTTGTGGTGCAGGCCGAGATGCACCCAGGTCCAGACCTCGAACAGCTCCTCGAGCGTGCCGGCGCCGCCCGGCAGCGCGATGAAACCGTCGGCGAGCTCGGCCATCAGCGCCTTCCGTTCGTGCATCGAGCCGACGACGCGCAGGTCGGCGAGCCCCGCATGCGCGATCTCGCGCTTCATCAGCGCTCGCGGGATCACGCCGATGACCTCGCCGCCCGCCGCGCGCGCGGCGTCGGCGACCGCGCCCATCAGGCCGATCGAGGCGCCGCCGTAGACGAGGCCGACGCCCTCGCGGGCGAGCAGCGCGCCGAGCGCCTGCGCCGCCGCGCGGTAGACCGGGTCACGGCCCGCATTGGCGCCGCAGAACACGCACAGGCGCTTCATGCCACGAGCTCCGGGGGCGACAGCGTCATCGCCCACTCCGCCGGATCATCGGGCAGCGCGACGAAGGGCAGCGACGGGAAGGCGCGCGCGGCGCGGAGCGTGTCTGGGCCGTGCGGGTCGGCGGGCGAGGCGGCGAGCCGCGCCGGTACGCGCAGCTTCACGGACCGCTTGAGCTGCGCCGCGACGGGATATGCGAGCGCGGCGAGCGCGGTGCGGCGCCACATGCCGCCGGAGCGCAGCACGTCGAGCAGCTCCGATTGGACGTCATCGGGGTCGACCCGCGGCGTGGCGCGCACCACGCCTGCACGGCTGCGGTCGTACCACGGTCGGTAGAGCCTCCGGTCGCGCAGCATGTGCCAGGCGTGCAGCAGATGGCCGCCGTGCCACTCGGGCCGGATGTCCGGCAGACCGTGACGCACGAAGCCGCGGCGCGCGGCGGCGTCCGGCATGGGCAGGCCGACCAGCGTGAGCTGCGCGATGCGCGCCGGTGCGCGCAGCGCGGCCGCCAGGGCCACCGTCGCACCGCTGCCCAGCCCCAGCACCTCGATGTCCTTCAGGCCCAGTCCGTCGAGCGCGGCGAGCACCGCGCGGGCATGCGCGGCGATCGACGGTCTGCCGCGCAGCGGCGCGGCGTCCGACTCGCCGTGTCCGGGCAGGTCGATGGCCAGCACCGGCCGTCGCCCGATGTAGCCGCCCGCGATGCCGCGCAGCGTGTCGACCGATCCGTAGGCGTCATGCAGCAGCAGCACCGGCATGCCTGCCGCGTCGTCGTTGCGGCGCAGGCGCAGCTGACCGCCCGGCACGCCCACGAAGTCCTGGCGCATGACGCCCCGCAGCGCCGCGGGCGCGGTCGGCGCACCGATGCGGTCACGGGCATGGCGCTTGATGAAGCGGCGTCCGAGGTCGAGCGTCTCGTCGGGCGTGCCGCCGGGCCGTACGGTCACCTGCGCGGAGGCGTCGCGGATGCGCGGCAGCTGCTGCGACAGCACATCGCTCGCGGCCGCGGTGGCGAGCAGCGGTGCGCCGGCATGCCGCAGCGTCTCGGCGCTGCGCAGCGTGAACGCGGCGCGATAGCCGACGCGGTAGTGGTCCCCCGACCGCATGAAGTCGAGCGCGGCGTCCTGCAGCGTCGCGGGCGTCGCCATGTCGATCGGCAGTCGCGCGGCGGCCGACGCGCGGTACCACGGGAAGAAGATCTTCTGCTCGCGCAGCCTCGCCCACAGCCAGGCGAGGTGGGCGCCGTCCCACGAAGGGCGGAGCGGCGGCAGGTAGTGCTCGACGAAGTCGTCGCGTTCCTGGTCCGTCAGCAGCACCACGCCGTTGGCGACCGCGCAGGAGACGCGCTGCGGGTGACGGGCCGCGAGCGCGAGCGTGATCATCGCGCCGGTGTGGAAGCCGTACACCGCGGCGCGTGCGACGCCGAGCGCGTCCATGAACTCGACCACCGCGTCGGCGAAGTCCTCCATCTCCGCGTGCGTCACGCCGAGCGGGTCGGAGAGGCCGAAGCCCGGCGTGTCGGGCGCGATGCAGGTGAGGTGCGGCCGCCAGCGCGCCATCGTCGCCACCATGTCGAGCGAGGACAGCGGCGACTGGTGCAGGCACAGCGCCACGGGGCCGCGGCCCGTGCGGCGGTAGTGCACCTGCCGCGCGCCCCACCGCCCACCGGTGATGGTCGCGAAGTGGCGCGTGATCGCAGGTTCCGTCATGAGAGACTCCCCACCCTCGAGTTCGTGGCGGGCAAGTTACCACCGACGCATGGAACCTTCGACGGCATCGCAGCCGGCGGCCGAGGACGGGTCGCCGCAGGGAGAGGCTTCGCTTCGGGCGGTGCTGGCGCACCGCGACTTCCGTCGATACGCCGGCGCGCGCTTCCTCGCGACGATCACCTGGCAGATGCTCGGCGTGGCGGTCGGTTGGCAGGTGTACGACCTCACCCGCGACCCGCTCGACCTCGGCCTCATCGGCCTCGCGCAGTTCCTGCCGTTCCTCGCGTTGGTGCTGCCCGGTGGGCAGGTGGCGGACCGGCACGACCGGCGCGCGGTGCTCATCGCCGCCTACGCGACCGAGGTGGTGGCGGTGCTCGTGCTGCTGGCGTTCACGCTCTCCGGCAGCCGCGAGACCTGGCCGGTGTTCCTCGCGATGGGGCTGGTCGGCGCCGGCCGCGCGTTCTGGATGCCGACCGGGCAGGCGATGGTGGTCAACCTCGTGCCGACGTCGCTGTTCCCGCGCGCCGCGGCGTTCAACGCCACGCTGTTCCAGCTCGCGATGATCGCGGGTCCCGCGGTCGGCGGGGTGCTGTACGCGCTCGGCGAATCGTCGTCGGGCGCCGGCGCGGTGTGGGTGTACGGATGCGCGCTCGCGCTGTTGGCGCTCGTCATCGGTTCGCTGCTGCGGGTGAGGCCGGTGCGTCCGCCGCCGTCCACCGCACCGCATTCCTGGCATGAACTGTCGGCAGGCCTGCGTTTCGTGGTCTCGCGCAAGCCGGTGCTGGGTGCGATATCGCTCGATCTGTTCGCGGTGCTGTTCGGCGGCGCCACGGCGCTGCTGCCGATGTTCGCCGCGGACATCCTGCATGTCGGACCGGAGGGGCTGGGGCTGCTGCGCGCGGCGCCCGGCATCGGCGCGGCCCTGACCGCGGTGTCGCTCGCGCGTCGTCCCATCGCGCGGCATGCCGGACGATGGATGTTCGGCGGTGTCGCGGTGTTCGGCGCGGCCACCGTCGTGTTCGGCGCCTCGACCTCCTTCTGGCTGTCGTTCGCGGCGCTGCTGTGCGTCGGGGCAGGGGACATGGTCAGCGTGTTCGTCCGTCATCTCCTGGTGCAGCTCGAGACGCCGGATGCCATCCGCGGCCGGGTGAGCTCGGTGAGCGCCTTGTTCATCGGGGCGTCGAACGAGCTCGGTGAGTTCGAGTCCGGCCTGACAGCCAGCTGGTGGGGGCCGGTGCCGGCGGTGGTGGTCGGCGGACTCGCCTGCCTCGGGGTGGTGGGTGTCTACCTGCGGCTGTTCCCGGAACTGCGGCGGCTCGACCGGTTCCCGGATCCGGGTCGGGATTGACCGCTCCGCCGCTGTATATCCGGACAGGTCGCCGAGCGGACGCCGAGGGAACCGTCCCCGTCCTCCGTGGTCTTTCGCAGGGGAGGACGCGTGGCATACTCGACCGCACCGGTCGCAACACCCAGTGCGCCCCCTGCGGGAGCCCGATATGGCCATCGTCACGCTGCGCAACGCCCTCGTGGCCGCGCTCGCCTTAGGCAGCGCGGGCTGCATGAGCGCTCGCGTCGAGGAGTCGCGCGAGCTGCCGACGCAGATCGCGGCGGGCGAGGCCGTGGTGATCCTCGCCAAGCCCCAGATCGAAGGCGCCGCCGCGGCCGACGATTTCATGGACTGCGTCGGCCGCGGTCTCGCCTCGGGCGATCGGCCGGTGCCGGTGCGCGACAACGACGCCTTCGTCGACAGCCTGTTCCCGTGGTTCGAGCCGGCCACCGCGCCGGCGCGGCCCGAGGCGGTGACCGAGGTGCTCGCGCGTCCCGGTGTCAGCGAGCGCATCGCCTCCACCGGTGTGCGCTATCTCGTATGGCTCGACGGCGCGACGCGCAAGACGGATGGCGGCGGCAGCCTCGCCTGCGGTGCGGCGCCCGGCGCGGCGGGTTGCGTCGGCTTCGGTTGGTGGGAGAAGGAGTCCGATTTCGAGGCCGTGGTCTGGGACCTCAAGAGCGCGAAGTCGGCCGGATCCGTCGGCACCAACGTCACCGGCACCTCGGCGATCGTCGGCGCCATCGTGCCGCTGCCGTTCATCGCGCGCGTCGAGGGCACGGCCTGCAAGCGGCTCGCCGGCCAGCTGCAGTCCTTCTTCCAGGGCGGCGCCCCGGCACCGTGAATTCTTTGGAGATCGCGGCATGAACATCGTTCGGCATCGGCGTGCGGCGGTCGTGGCGGTCGGGCTCGCGTTCCTGGCCGGCTGCGCCGCGACCGGTGGCGGGACCTCCACAGGCGGTCTGCCGGGCGGTCTGCCGGGCGGTCTGCCCGGTACGATCCCGGGCGGGACCGGCGGTGCGCCGTCGGGCGGCATGCCCGGCCTGCCGGACATGGGGTCTTCGGGGGGCGGATCCGACAGCCGTGGCGCCGACAGCCGTGGCGCCGACGGTCGGGGCACCGACAGCGGTACCGCAGATGGGCGCGCCGCCGGCGAGGGCGGTGCGAGCACCGCGGACGAGCGCCGCGCGGTGCTCGACAGGCGTCTCGACGACACGCTGGGCGAGTTCGACAAGACTTTGGGCGAGGAGCAGGCGCGCACGGCGCGTTCGCGCGACGAGCGCGCGTCGTCGTCCGCGCGCCGCACCTCGGACGGTTCCGCGGACAGCGGCGACTCCGCCGGCGACGGCGGTGCTGCGGCCGGCGCCGCCGACGGCGCGCGGGAGGGCGACCTCCGCTCCGCGCGGGCCGGCGGCGCATCATCCTCCACCGAGGGCGGTTCACAGCAGTCGGGCGGCGGTTCGGGCGGCGGTGGCGGTGACCGCGGCATCCCGTCCGGCGACGACGACGACATCGTCGCCCGTCGTCTGCGGCGGGCGGCGGAACAGGAGACCGATCCGGAGCTGCGCGAGAAGCTCTGGAAGGAGTACGCGGACTACAAGCGCAACGCGCAGGGGCGTGGTTGAGCATGACGACGATGACGAACCGGCAGGATGGACGTCGGCTGTCCATGGGCTTGGTGGCGCTGGCGGCGTTGGCGCTCGGCGGATGCGTGGTCCACGAGACCAAGCCGATCGCCAAGGTCGAGGCGCGTCAGGCGAAGCAGCAGATCCCCGCCGCCGAACTGCTCGACATCGGCGTCCGCGAGTTCGATCCCAACATCCCCGCGGCGATCGCCGACGACGAGGAGGCGCTCGACAAGAAGCGCATCTATCCCGACATCCGCAAGGCCGAGTCGCGGCTGCTCGCGGTACGCCTGCGTTCCACGCTCGAGGCCTCGGGGCAGTGGGGCGCGGTGCGCGTCGTGCCCCAGGGCATCGAACACCTCGACCTGATCGTCAGCGCGCGCATCGTCGAGTCGACCGGCGCGCGTCTCGAGCTGCGCGTCGATGCGGTCGACGCCACCGGTCGCGCCTGGATCAAGGACCGCAGCTATGCGGGCGACGCCGACCTCGGTTCGTACAAGACCGATGCGGCGCTGCGCGCCCGCGACCCGTTCCAGAACGTGCACGCGCAGATCGCCAACGATCTCGTGGCCGCGCGCGATGCGCTGGCGGCCGCGCAGCGCCGCGAGATCCGCCAGGTCGCCGAGCTGCGTTTCGCGCAGGACCTCGACCCGCGGCGCTTCCAGGGCTACCTGCAGCGCGACGCAGGCGGGCTGCTGCGGATCGCGCGGTTGCCGGCCGCCGACGACCCCGCGCTCGCGCGCATCGCCAAGATACGGGAGCGCGACGCCGCGGTCATCGACACCGTGGACGGCTTCAGCGGCGAGTTCTCCGAGCAGCTGTTCGAACCCTACGGCGGTTGGCGCCGCACCAGCCGCGACGCCATCGAGAAGGCGGAGCGCACGCGCAACCAGGCGCTGACGCGCACCGCGCTCGGCGCCGCTGCGGTCCTCGCGAGCATCTTCGTGCCGAGCAGCTGCGCGGGCGGCGACTACGACTGCCAGCGCGTCGACAGCGCGCTTCGCACCACGGCGTCGATGGGCGGCGTGGCGGCGGTGCTGTCGGGCATCCAGAAGTACGCCGACGCCAAGGCCGCCGCCCAGGAGGTCAAAGAATTGGCGGACAGCTTCGGCAGCGAGGCGGCCGGGCAGACCGTCGAGGTCGAGGGGCGCACGCTCAAGCTGACGGGCACCGCCGAGGAGCAGTACCGCGAGTGGCGGCGGCTGCTGGCGGCGATCTACCAGGAGGAGAACGGCGTCCCGGCCGCGACCCCTGCGGGCACCGCGCCCGCGCCCTGAGCGCCCCCGTGGCGATGCCGGGACAACGGGTCTTCGACCGGTTCGAGCTGCTCGCGCGCGTGGGCGGCGGCGGCGAGGCCGAGGTCTGGCGGGCGCGTGACGGCGCCGATGTCGTCGCGCTGAAGCTGCTCGACCTGACGGCGCGTCCTGCGCAGGAGATCGACCGCGCGTGGACGGCGCTGCGCCGGCAGCACGAGCTGCTCGCGGTCGTCGACCATCCCGGCGTGCTGCGACCCGCCGAGCAGCTGCGGGCCGGTGCGCTGCTCGGTCTGCCCATGCCCTTCGTCGACGACGATGCGCGCACGTTGCGCGGCGCGCCGGCCGCCCGCGTGCTGCCGGTGCTGCGCGCGGTCGCCGAAGCGGTGGCGGCGTTGCACGCCGTCGGCATCGTCCACCGCGACCTCAAGCCCGGCAATGTCCTGATCGACGCGGAGGGCCGTGCGAGGCTCGCCGACTTCGGCAGCGCCGAACGCATCGGCGAAGGCGGCGCGGACGCCCCGTCCTCGCCCTACACCGCGAGCCCGGCGCAGCGTCGCGGCGCGCCGGCTTCGGTCGAGGACGATCTGCACGGTTTCGGCGCGCTCGCTTACGAGCTGCTCGGCGGCTATCCGCCGCGTTTCCCGGTCGAGCCCGCTGCGGGCGCGGACCTGCCGCCCATGCCGCCGCTGGTGCCGGCGCATCCTGTGCCCGATGCGCTGCAGCGGCTCGTGATGGCGCTGCTCGACGACGACGCATCGTCGCGGTCCGGACCGGCGTCGCGGTCCGCCGTGCCGCGGCCGGCGGATATGGCGGCGGTGGTGAGCGCGCTGCGCGGCATCCGTGCGGTGGCGCCGGCGGCACCGGAGGCGGTGCGGGTCCGCCTGCCTGATGCCGCTGCGGACGCCGACCTCGCCGACGGCGCGGCGACCGGCCGCAGCGGCCGCCGACGCCTCGTCCGCATCGCCGCCGCGCTGGCGCTGGTCGGGCTCCTGGCCGGCGTTTTTCTTTGGCTGCCGACGGTCGCACCGCGCCCGGTGGCAGGGTCCGGCGACGGGGCGCCCGTCGCGTCGCCGCCGGCCGGTGCGGCGGCGGCGCGCGACGCACAGGACCGTGCGATGTCGGAGCGCCGTAAGCAGCAGCTCGCAGCGGTCGCCGCCGCGGCGGCGGCCTACTCGGCGGCGGCCGCCGCGCTCGAGGCGCGCGGCGCAGGCGTCTGGGGCGGCGCCGATTTCGCAGCGGCCAGAGCGCAGGGGCGTGCCGCCGCGCAAGCGGCCGCTGCGGACGACGATCCGGCGAAGACCATCGGCCTTCTCGAGAGCGGGACGGCGCTGTTCGGCAAGGTCGAGGCCGCGGCGCCTGCAGCGCTGGAGGCGCAACTGCGGGCGGGTCGCGAGGCGCTCGACGACGGGCAACCGGAGGCGGCGCGACAGGCCTTCGAGCTCGCCAAGCTCATCGCGCCGGAGGACGGGCGTGCAGCCGAGGGCCTGCGGCGCGCCGCGGTCCTCGGCAAGATCCTGCCGCGGCTCGCCGAGGCGGAGGCGGCGGCGCTCGCGGATCGTCCGCTCGAGGCCGTGACGTTCTACGAACAGGTGCTGCGCGAGGACCCTGCGCATCCGGGCGCCCGTGCAGGGCTGGCGCGCGCCCGCGCGGCGTCGGGGTCGGATGCCTATGCGCGCGCCATCGGCGATGCGCTCGCGGCCCTGCGCGAGGGCCGCGACAAGGACGCACGCGCGGCGCTGGCGCGCGCCCGCGCGCTGCGTCCCGACGGTCCGGAGATCGCGGCCGTCGAGGCGCGCTCGACCGCGGTGGGTGCGCAGCGCGAACTCACGGCGACGCGCGAGTCACTGGCTGCCCTCGAGGCGGCCGAGCGCTGGGGTGAGGCGCTCGCCGGTTACGAGCAGTGGTTGGCCCGCGATCCGACGCTCGAGTTCGCGCGCAGCGGCAGGACACGGGCCGCGCCGCGCGCCGAGCTGGCGCGACGGCTCGATGCGCTGCTCGGCGATCCGGCGCGGCTGGTCGCGCCGGAGGTGCGGCGCGAGGCCGACCAGCTGCTGGCGCGGGCCGACGCCGTGCGCGGCACTGCGCCGGTGCTGCGTTCGCAGACGACGCGGCTGCGCGACACGCTGAAGGTCTACGACCGGCCGGTGGCGGCGGTGCTGCAGTCGGACGGGCTGACCCAGGTCACGCTGCAGCGCGTGGGGACGGTCGGTATGTTCACGCGCAAGGAGCTGCAGCTGAAGCCCGGTCGCTATGTCGCGATCGGCAGCAGGCCTGGCTACCGCGACGTGCGCCGGGAGTTCACGTTGACGCCGGGCGGTGCGGCCGTGGTGGTCGATGTCCGTTGCACCGAGGCCGTGTCGTGAGGGTCCGCCGATGAACATGCCGTCGCTGCGCGTCGTCGAGCCGGGCGGGACGCGCGATATCGCGTTGCCCTGCGCGCTCGGCGGGTCCGCGCAGGACGCGCTGCGCATCCCGGACGCCGGGGGCGCGACGGCAGGTGTCTTCGATCTGCAGGACGACGAGTTCGGGTTCCGCGCGTCGACGGTCGCCGCCACGGCGCCCAAGCTCAACGGGCGCACGCTGGTCGCAGGCGCGTTCCGCAGGCTCTCTCCCGGCGACATGCTCGCGGTGGGCGGCACGCGGGTGACGGTGGAGGCCGTGGGCGCGCGTCCCGCGCTCGTCGTCCGGCATCTGCAGGGCAACGACACCGTGCCTCCGCTGCGCGCACCGGCGCCAGCGGACGACGAGGGCGGATCCGCGGATGCGATGGTCGTGGCGGCGGCGGTGTCGGGCGTGAGGCCCGACGATGGCGGCCGCGGATCGGCCGGTCGAGGCGGACGTCGCAGCCTGTGGCCCTGGATCGCGCTCCTGTCGGCCGCCGCCGTGGCGGCGCTGCTGTGGGCCGTGCTGCGCCCGCTGCAGCCGGTGACCGTGGTCACCTTCCCCGCGGATGCGGCGGTGCGCGGCTCGGGCATCAGCTGGCGCTCGGGTGCGTCGCTGTTCCTCATGCCGGGACCGCAGGTGGTGACGGTGCGTGCGCCGGGCCACCGCGACGCCACGCGGCGCCTGCAGGTGCGCGCCGACGAGCCGCAACGCCTCGAGGTGCGGCTCGAGCCGCTGCCCGGGACGCTCGACATCGACACGGGAGGCGTCGCTGCCAAGGTGTTCATCGACGGTGCCGAGTCGGGCGCCGCGCCGGGGGCGATCGAGGTCGCCGCAGGCGAACGGACGCTGACCCTGCGCGCGCCGCGGCATCTCGACGCCGTGCAGCGTGTGACGGTGGAGGGGCGCGGCGTGCGCCAGGCGATCGGCATCGCGATGCGGCCGAGCTGGGGTCGGCTCGAGGCGAGCGCCACCACGCCGGGTGCGACGCTGTCGGTCGACGGCGCCGCCGCGACGCCGCTGCCCGCGGCGCTCGATCTGCCCGCGGGGCTGCGCCGGCTCGAGGTGGGCGCGCCGGGTGCGCGCGTGTGGCGCAGCGTCGCGCTCGTCGAACCCGGCAAGACCTTGCGCATCGGTCCGATCGAGCTCGGCGCGCCGGATGCGGTGGTCAGCGTGCGCTCGCGACCGGCGGGCGCCGAGGTCACGGTCGGGGGCGTGTTCCGCGGCCGCACGCCGCTCGAGGTGACGCTCGCGCCCGGCGTCGACCATGATCTGGGATTCGCGCTGCAGGGCTACGCAGCGGAGACGCGACGGCTGCCGGCCCGTGCGGGCGAGCGCTCGACGCTCGCGGTGACGCTGCAGCCGGTGCTGGTCCCGCTCACCGTGCAGGGCGAGCCGGCGGATGCGGAGGTCTGGATCGGCGGACAGCAGCGCGGTCGCGCGCCGCTCACGCTGCAGCTCCCCGCACGCCCGCACCGCGTCGAACTGCGGCGCGCCGGTTCGCAACCGCAGTCGCTCGACATCGACCTGTCGTCGGCGGTGGCGCGCACGGTCGACTATTCGCTGCTGCCCGAGGGCAAGCCCGCCGGCTGGAAACCTGCTCCCGCGTCGCTCGTCACCGCTTCCGGCCGCGCGTTGCGGCTGCTGCCGGCCGGCAGCTTCACGATGGGCAGCGAGCGCCGGGAGCAGGGGCGCCGCGCCAATGAATTCACCCGTCGCGTGACGCTCGCCCGTCCCGTCTACATCGCGGTGCGCGAGGTCACCAACGGCGAGTTCCGCAGGTTCCGCGCGTCGCACGCCGCCGGGTTCGTGCAGCGGCGCACCGTGGACCTCGATGCGCAGGCGGCGTCCGGCGTGTCCTGGTCGGACGCGGTGGAGTACTGCAACTGGCTGTCGGCGCAGGAGGGGCTGCCGCCGGCCTACGAGAAGGCCGGCGACGGTTGGACGCTGCGCCAGCCCGTGACCACGGGATACCGGTTGCCGACGGAGGCCGAGTGGGAGTACGCGGCGCGCCAGGTGCCGCTCGCCGGACGGGCGCGGCGCTACGAGTGGGGCGACGAACTGCCGCCGCCCGCCGGCGCCTTCAACCTCGCGGGCAGCGAGGCGGCAGGCGCCGTGCAGACGCTGCTCGAGGGCTGGCAGGACGAGCACCCGTCCGTCGCGCCGCCCGGCAAGTACCCCGCGAACGGCCTCGGCCTGTACGACATGACGGGCAACGTCTCGGAGTGGGTGCACGACGCGTATGCTTCGTTCGACACGGCGGCGGGCGGCACCGATCCGACCGGGCCGGCGTCGGGCGCGCGCCGCGTGGTGAAGGGCGCGAACTGGCGCACCGCGGTCTTCTCGGAGCTGCGGCCGGCGTGGCGAGAGGGCGCGGATCCGTCCAGCGCATCCCAGGACATCGGTTTCCGTATCGCACGATACGCGGAGTGAGCATGAAAGCGAGCGGGAGGGCCGCGCCGCGCGCGGCGAGGATGATCGCGTGGACCGCAGCGGCGGCGCTCGCCTGCTGGGGCGCGACGCTGTCCATGGTGCGCGCCGTCGCGCAGGAGACCGCGCCGTCGCGCACCGCACCGCCCGCTGCGCCGCCTGATACGCCGCCGGATACGCCGCCGGATGCACCAACCGATGCGCCGCCGTCGGATGCCGTGCCGACGGCGCCGACCACGGCCGGCGCTCCGGTCGTGGACGACGGCGATACCAACGAGGAGGCCTCGAGCGACCGTGCCCGCGCACCGGTGACGCTCGACGAGCTGCCCGAGTTCCGCGATTCCGCCGACAACAACATCACCCTGCCGGTCGACATATGAACAGAAAGCTCCCCAATGAATTCATCTTCACCGTGGTGGCGTTGCTGCTGTCGGTGATATTGGTGCACGCCGTGTACGTGCTGCACGTCCGCCCCGTCGCCGAGGCGCAGATGCGCGCCGACCGCGAGGCGATGGCCAAGGACCCCGAGTACGTGCAGCAGCGCTCCATCTACGTGGTCATCAAGGACTACGAGCAGGAGGCCGAGATCATCCTGATGCTGTGGGCGCTTGCGATCCTCGGCTACAAGGCGCTCGCCTACCGGCGCGAGGCGCAGGCGTTGCGCGCCGGTCTGCTGCGCCTGCCCGAGGGCGCGCGGATCCTGCCGGAGGACACCCGCGAGTACATGCGCCAGCTGGAGGAGCTGCCGGCAGACACGCGCGAACGGCTCGTGCCGCGCGCGCTGCTCGCGGCGCTCGCGCGCTTCGGCGCGACGCGCAGCGTCCAGGACGCGTCGACGGTCGCGCACGGGGTCTGCCAGTCCGAGGCGGAGCGGCTCGACTCCGACCTCTCGATGCTGCGCTACATCGCCTGGGCGATCCCCGCCATCGGCTTCATCGGCACCGTGCGCGGCATCGGCGATGCGCTGTCGCAGGCGCACAAGGCCGTGACCGGCGACATCTCCGGCGTCACCGAGGGCCTCGGCGTCGCCTTCAACTCGACGCTGATCGCGCTGCTGCTGTCGATCCTGCTGATGTTCCTGATGCAGCAGCTGCAGCAGGCGCAGGAACGGCTGGTGCTCGACGCCGAGACCTGGCTCGACCAGCGCGTGATCCGCAACCTGCAGGTCCTCGGATGAGCATCCTCGGCCTGCAGCTCGATGATGCGGCGTTCGCCGTGGCGCGCGACGGCGCGCCGCTCGGCGCAGCCGCGCCGTCGATCGTGCATGCCGACCCGGCGGATGCCGCGCGATACGGTGCACCCGCCATGGACATCGCGCGCCGCGCGCCGCACCGCGTGTCGTACGGTCACTGGGCCGCCTTCGGCGCGGGTGCCGGCACGGCCGAGGAGGCCGCGGCCCGCGCCGCCTTCGCCGCGGCCCGCGCGGAGCTGCGCCAGCGGGTCGCGCCGCAGCTCGCGCCGGGCGACCGCCTGCAGATCGCCGTCCCAGCGGCGCTCGACGCCGCCGCGCTGGGCTGGGTGCTCGCCGCCTGCCGTCAGGAGTCGTTGCCGGTCGCCGGTTTCCACGACGCGGCCGCGCTCGCGGTCGCCGCGCTCGGACTCGAGGGCGAGGTCATCGTCCCCGTCGTCGGCCTGACGCAGCTGTCGGCGACGCGGGTCGTGGTGGCGGACGGCGAGGCGCGGCGTCGGTCGGCCCGCGTCTCGCGCGAGGCCGGTCTGCTCCCGGTGCAGCAGCGTTGGCTCGAGATGATCGCCGAGGCGATGGTGCTGCGCTCGCGCTTCGATCCGCTGCACGAGGCCGCGAGCGAACAGCGGCTCTACGACCTGTTGCCGGCCGCGGCGGCGCGCGCCGCACGCGAAGGGTCGACCACGATCGAACTGCCCGCGGGCGCCTCGAGCTGTGCGGTGACGCTGAGCCGCGACCAGTTCGCCGCCGCCGCGCGCCCCTTGACCCGCGCGCTCGCCGCCTCGATCGATGCGCTGCGTCCGGACGGCGCATCCCCCACCGTGCTGCTCTCGGCGGCGCTGCTCGAGCTGCCGGGCGTCGTGGAGGCGCTGTCCGCGGTGCCGGGCGTACGGCTCTATGCGATGGACGCCGACTTCGTGGCACGCGCCGCATCCGCGCTTCCGGTCGCGGCCGACGCGCCCGTGGACGCGGGCGTGGAGGAGGTGCCGCTGCGCCGCGGCGTGCCGGTCATGGCGCCCATCGACGAGGCGCGTCCCATCGAGGTCGCGACCGAGGCCGTGCGTGCGACGCCGACGCATGTGCTGTGGCGCGGCGCGACGATCGCGCTGCCTCCGGGAGCGGCCCTCGAGATCGGGCGCGAGCCCGCAGCGGACGGCATCCGGCTCGACGAGGGGCTCGCCGGCGTGTCGCGGTTGCACTGCACGCTGCGCCACGGTCCGGACGGCGTCCAGGTGGTCGACCACGCCGCCTACGGCACCTGGCTCAACGGCCATCGCGTCGCGGGCCGTGCGCGGCTCGCCGCGGGCGACCGTCTGCGCGTCGGCGATCCCGGCGTCGAGTTCGCGTTGATCGCGGTGGGGACGGGCGCCGCGGCGGAAGCCGGGACGGGCTGATGAAGCGCCGTCGCGTCGAGGTCTTCAGCCTGTCCTTCCTGGACGTGATCTGCTGCGGCTTCGGCGCGGTCATCCTCTTCTACACCATCATCAGCGCGCAGAGCGGCATCGAGCGCACGCGCCGTGCCGAGGACCTCGCGGCGCAGGTCTCCAAGCTCGAGGAGGAGGTGGTGCGGGGCGCCAAGAACCTCGTGCTGCTGCGCAACGCCCTGCAGCGCACCGACAGCGAGACGGTGTCGGCGGCCTCGCGTGCGACGCGCCTCATCGAGGAGCTGCAACGACGGCGCGAGGAGGCGTCCATCTACGACGCCACCACGCTCGCCAAGCGCGAGCGCATCGAGAAGCTCAAAGCCGACGTGCGCGCGCTGGAGGAGAGCACGCGCCGGCTCGAGGCCAGCGCCAAGGTCGAGACGCCGCGCGGCGAGATGACCGGCAGCGGACGGTCCACGGCCAGCCGCCGTTACCTGACCGGTCTGTCGTTGCGCGGCCGGCGCATCCTCGTGCTGCTCGACCGCTCCTCGAGCATGCTCGACGAGGACCTCGTGCAGATCATCCGCCTGCGCAACTCCTCCGACCAGGCGCGCCGCAACGCCGCGAAGTGGCAGCGCACCGCCGACATCGCACGATGGCTGGTCGAGCAGATGCCGGCGGGCCGGCAGTTCCAGGTCTACGCGTTCAACGAGACCGCCGTACCGCTGATCGCGGGCACCGAGGGTCAATGGCTCGCCGCCGATGCGGCGCGGCGCCGCGAGGCCGTGACCGCCATCGGGGCGCTGCTGCCCCAGGGCGGCACCAGCCTGATCAACGCGCTGCGTGCGCGCACCGCGTTCCGCCAGCAACCCGACCAGATCATCCTGCTGACCGACGGGCTGCCGACGCAGGGCGCTACGCCGCCGGCGCTGCGCCGTTACATCGACGTCGGCGACCGCGCGCGCCTGTTCGACGAGGCGGTGCGCGGCCTCGACCCGAAGATCCCGATCGACGTGGTGCTGCTGCCGATGAAGGGCGAGGTGCCCGGCCCGCACCGCTTCTGGGCGCTCGCGCAGCGCACCAAGGGCTCGTTCGTGGTCCCTTCACGGGATTGGCCCTGAGGTGCCGCCGTGAAGCGCCGCCACCGAGAGACCGAGGTCTTCAGCCTGTCCTTCCTGGACGTGATCTGCTGCGGCTTCGGCGCGATCATCCTGCTGCTCGTCCTCTCGGAGTTCGGGCAGCCGCTGGTCATCGAGCGCTCGCGCCAGGACCTCGAATCGCAGATCAAGCGCCTGCAGGCGGAGCTCTTCACCATCCGCGGCGACAGCGAGCGGCTGGAGCGCGAACTCAAGGGCAGGGTCGACCTCCTGCAGCGCGAGCGGCTCAACCTCGCCCGTGCGGCCGGCGAGATGAGCAGCATCCGCGGGCAGTTCGACGCGTCGCGGCAGGATGCCGCGGTCAGCAACATCGTCGAGAACGAGCTGCTGTCGGCGTACCAGGACCTCATGCAGGAGAACGAGCGCCTGCAGTCGGCGTCGCGCACCCGGCGGCGCGTCTCCACCGCGGCGGTGGGCGGCATCCCGGTCGACAGCGACTACGTGATCTTCCTGGTCGACACCTCGGGCAGCATGGACGTCCACCGCGAGACCCTGACGCGGGTGATGCGCGAGATCCTCGACATCTATCCGCGGCTCAAGGGGCTGCAGATCGTCGACGACAACGGCCGCGAACTCTTCCGCGGCACGCGCGGCCGCTGGTTGGTCGACTCGCGCGGCCTGCGCGACGACATCGTGGCCCGGGTGCGCGACTGGCGCGCGTTCAGCGATTCGAGCCCCGAGGACGGCATCGAGGCGGCGATCGCCAATTATTGGTCGGCCGACCGCCGCATCAGCGTCTACGTCCTCGGCGACGACTTCAACGGCCCCAGCATCCAGGGGGCGCTCGACGCCATCGACCGCGTGAACCGGCCGGACGGCAGCGGCCGGCGCCGCGTCCGCATCCACGGCATCGGTTTCCCGCGGTCGCCGTTTACAAACCCGCGGTTTTCCGCTTTGATGAGGGCGGTGAGCGAGCGCAACGACGGCACCTTCGTCGGGCTCACGCAGCTGGATGTCTGCGCGATCAGGATCAACATGGGAGGCGTCGATCGATGCGTCAGTGGCGACTGACCGCGGCCGCGGGGGCTGCAGCGCTGCTCGTCGGCTGCGGCACCGTGCAGATCGCGCCGCAACCGGTCTTCCCCAAGCCTCTGGTGGAGCAGTTGCCGGCCACGGTCGGGCTCGTGTTGTCGGCCGAGCAGCGCGACCTCAAGCATGAGGAGACGCGCGGCGGCGTGGCTTGGGCGGTGCTGCTCGGTGCCGGTCAGCAGGCGTTCGCGCGCACGGTGATGGGCGCCACCTTCCGCGAGGTGCGGGAGTTCCCCGACAGCGCCGCCGCCGCGCGCGACCCGGCGGTGCAGGCGGTCTTCGTGCCGCAGATCGAGCAGTACTCCTTCGCCACCGCCGACGAGACCGGCGGTGAATATGTGGCGGTCACCATCCGCTACCGCATCGAGGTGTTCTCGCCGGACGGCGGCGTCCACGACACGCTGACGCTGACCGGCTACGGCACCAGCCGCATGGGCGGCATGGAGATGGGCGCCTCCGATGCGATGGACCGGGCGACGCGCGGCGCGATGCGCGATGCCGCCGCCAAGTTCCTCGCGCAGTTCGGCCGGTTGCCGATGGCGTCGCGGTTGGCGGCGGGGGAGCGGCTGTCGGGCGATGCCGCGGGCCGTCAGGCCGCCGCCGAGTCGCTCGCGATCGAGGCGCTGCCGGTGCGGGGCTCGCGACGCCCCGCGGCGCCGCCGGTCACTCGCGCGACGCCTTGATGAGCATCCGCTCGCGGAACACCATGCCGTCGGTCTCGGCGGGGACCCCCGCTTCGATGCGCGGCGCATAGCGGGCCTTGCGCACCGCGAACATCACCGAGCGCACCAGCGCATCCGGTTCGGATCCGTCGGGCAGGCGCGCATCGAGCACCTTGCCGTCCCGGCCGACGCGCAGCAGCAGTTCCACGTCACGTGCCGTGTACTCGTCCGGGTCCGACGGCGCCAGCCGCGACGCCGCGGTGGGCGGCGCGCGGTAGATCAGCAGGCGGGGCCGCTCGAGCAGATCCTTCCTGCCGGCGCCCGCCGCGACCAACGCTTTCCATGCCTCGGCATAGGCGGCTGCGGACCTGTTGACGGCGCCGGCGAGCAGATGCCAGTCGCCGAGCTGGGCGAGCGTCTCGCCGAGCAGCCCCTGGTCGACCGGCTCGGTCGCGCGGATCAGCTCCACCGCGTAGCGCAGCACCCGCTCGCCGTCGGGGTTGAGCCGCCCGCCGCCCGCCGGGGCGGTGAACGGGTCGTTGATGCCGCTCGTCATCTCGGGCGCCGCCGTCTCGCTGACCTCGGGGCCATGGATCGCTTCGCCGAGCCAGGTGCGCGACAGGCCGCGCATCGCCGGCACACCGGCGAGCGGTGCGGACCGCGCGGACTGCTCGGCGATCTGCAGCGCACGGGCGTGCAGGCCGCGCGCCGTGGTGAACCGCAGCTGCGATTCGCGCCAGCGCGCGAGGCGGTCGAGCGGGTCGAGCATGCGCGGATCGTTCCTGCCGTACGCGCCCTCGGCGACGCGGAACGCGAACTGGTGCTCACGGTCTGCCTCGGCCTCGGCACCGATCGCCACATAGCCCTCGATCAGCGGATCGACGATGTCGAGCTGCGCGGGGTTGTAGAGACCGTCGAGGTTGCGCGAGAGGTCCACCGCGCGCTTCAGCGCGACCACGGCCTCCGCGGGACGCCCGGCCGCGAGCCAGGTCTCGCCGAGCCCGACCAGCGGCTGCATGAGGTCGCGGTCGGCGCCCGCCGCTTTGCCCTCGATGAGCGACACGGCGCGGCGGTACGCGGCCTCCGCCGCGGCGAGGTCGCCGCGGCGGAACGCGACGGTGCCCGCATTGGTCAGCGGATTGACGAGTTCGCGCGACTCGGCGCCGAAGCGCGCTTCGGTGAGCGAGACGACGGTGGCGGCCTGCGCGGCGGCGTCATCGAGGCGCCCGGACTCCAGCGCCGCACGCAGCTTGGCGTGCGCGGCGAGCCGCTCGTCGGCGGGTTGGGCGACGGCGACCGCCGAGGCCAGCCCCGCCAACAGGACGAGCCCGATCAGCGCCGTTCGAAGAGGTAGTGCGAGACGATCCATTCGCGTCCGCCCCGGTAGCCGAAGAGTTCTGCGCAGGACATGAAGAATACACGCCAGTAGACCCACCAGCGCAACGCCTGTCCGGCGCCGTAGGCCTCGGCCAGCACCGGCATCAGGGCGTCGCGGTTCGCGTCCATGTTCTGCAGCCAGGCCTCAGAGGTGAGCTGGTAGTGCCGGCCGTCGACCTGCCAGTGGTCGACGAGCCTGAGGTCGCGCTGGAAGTAGTGCAGCAGGTCGTCGCTCGGCATGATGCCGCCGGTGAAGAAATACCGCGCCATCCAGTCGCTCTCGTCGCGCACCTCGAAGGTGTAGGCGTAGCGGTGGTGGGTGAAGATGTGGACGAACAGCGTCGCACCGGGGTTCATCCACGAGGCGATGTGGGCGAGCAGCGTCTCGTAGTTGCGCATGTGCTCGAACATCTCGACCGAGACCACCCGGTCGAAGCGCGTGCCGGCGTCGAAGTCGAGCTGGTTGGCGTCGCGGGTGACGATCTCGAGGTTCTTGAGGCCGCGCTCGGCGGCGCGGGCGTCGATGAACGCTTTCTGGGTGCGCGAGTTCGACACCGCCGTGATGCGCGAGTTCGGGTAGTGCTCGGCCATCCACAGCGACAGCGAACCCCAGCCGCAGCCGAGTTCCAGGATGCGGTCGCCGTCCTTCAGCCGCGCCCGTTCGCAGGTGAGCGCGAGCATGCGCGCTTCCGCCGCGCCGAGGTTGGCCGCCGCGCGCGACACATCGAAGTCGTCGTAGTGGCAGCTCGAGTATTTGAGATGCGGTCCCAGCGCTTTGAGATAGAACGCGGTCGGGACCTCGTAGTGCTGCGCGTTGGCGGCGTCGGTGTGGATGGCGATCGGGCTTTCGCGCAGCCGCCGCACCATGGTCATCAGGTGCGCCTGCTGCGCCTCCGGCCCGCCCTTGTCCTCCTCCGCGAGCCGCTGCGCGAGCAGCGCGCGGATGCGGTGGCGGATGAGCGCGTCCGGCACCCGGTCGGACTCGAGCAGGCGCATGGCGAGCGAGGGCTTCTGGTCTTCGGTCATGGATCGGTCCCGGCGGTCAATCTTTGGGAAGCGCGCCGGAGCATGGGCTCCAGCAGCCGATAGAGTACATAGATGCCGGCCGGGCCGAGCAGCACCCAGCCGAGGGTCGCGTGGACGATGGCGTCCCACAGCGTCACCACGGCATGCCATACGCCCTGCGACATGAGCTCCAGCCCGGCGGTGATGGTCAGCGGCTGCGGCGCGGCGCCCGTGAGCGACTCGCCGATGCGCACGAACGGGATGATCAGCAGCAGCTGCACCGGATAGATGAGGTAGTTCACGAGCTGGATGGCGGCGAGGTTGAGCCGCCAGACGAGCGCGATGACGGCCAGCAGCGGCGTCGACACGCCGAGCACGGGGAACAGGCCGATGCCCGTGCCGAGCGCGAGGCAGAGCGCGAGCTCGCGCGGCGCGAGGCCCTGGCGCAGCAGCGCCAGCACCGGATCGACCAGGCGGCGGCGCAGGAACTCAACCATGTCGCTTCGTCAGGATGGCGGAGGCGGGCTCGCCCGGCGCGAGCCGCGACAGCTCGCGCAGCACGTAGGCGGCCATCGCCATGTTGCCGAGCAGCATGATGGCGATGAACCAGCCCGCGCGCGGCAGCGCGCGGACCTCCTTCCAGAAGACCCACACGTAGAACGTGATGAAGCCGTAGTAGGCGTCGATCAGCGTGGCGATGGTCCACCAGTTGTCGGGGCGGCGCACGAGGCCCTGCCAGTCGAGCACCGATTGCTGGAAGCTGGCGAAGGTCGTGAACGCCAGCAGCGACAGCAGGATGAAGCCGAACAGGCACTGCAGCACGGTCTTGTTCATGACGGTCTCTCCTGGCCCCGAGGACGATATCTCAGGGCCGACGCGTGGATGGTGGCGCCGCCTGCACCAACGCGGCGCCGATCAGCAGCGCGGCGAGGTCCGTGGTGTCGGGCAGGCGGCCCGGTACCCATTGTTGCAGGAACTCGACCAGCGCCGCGACCGCGAACACGATCAAAAGGGGGGTCAACCGCCGGGTGCGGCTGCCCCAGGCGAGCCAGGCGAGGCCGATGCCGAGGAACAGCCGCTCGATGGCCGGCAACGCTCCCGGATCGGACGCGGCACCCGCGAGCTCGGCGAACGGCAGCCATGCCGTGTCGGTCGCTCCCGCCACCGGTCCGGCGGACGGCCAAAGACCTGCGACGAGCACCGCGAGGCAGGCCGCCCGGAACGCGGGGGTCGGGTCCCAGCGCAGTCGACCGATGCCGAGCAGGGCCACGGTCGGCAACGCGATCAGCGCCCCCAAGACCTCGTCCGGCGAGAGCTGCTGCCCGACGAACAGCAGCCGCAGGCCCAGCGAAGCGAGGGTCGCCGACAGCAGCACGCTCCAGAAGGAGCGCCAGCGCACCGCGGCGCGCAGCCCGGCTGCGAGCACCAGATAGCAGGCCAACCAGGCGAACACCCGGCTCGGCGAGAGCTCCAGCGCGAGGCTCGCTTCGATGGCGGCGCTCACCCGGCCCGGACGGAGCCGCGGCACGAACGGCGCGAGGTGCGCCGCGATCCACAACGCCGCGAGGACGCCGAGCGCGGCTCCGGCATCGAGCGCGCCGCGTCCGGTCGAAGGATCGCGGACGACACCGAAGCGGCTGTGGGGCAGGGCGCGCCAGACGACCGCCAACCCGACCCCTGCCGCCGCGCTGACGGTGTTGAAGACCCAATCGGCGAGCGCAGGGTCGCGCGGCGGGAGCGCATGCTGCGCGATCTCGACCGCGAGCGAGAGCGTCGCGGCGCCGGCCACCGGCCAGACGAGACGCCCGAGGCCCTTGCCGCGGGCGTCGAGGGCGAGCGCGCCCAACAGGCCGAAGGGCACGTACAGGAGCAGGTTGACCACGGTGTCGCGGCGAGAGGGCGGGGTCCAGGCCTGCAGCCGCGGCATACCGTCCCGTAGGCCCGCGAGCAGCCGCCCCCAGTCCCAGTCGAAGGGGTAGAGCGAGGCGCTCAGGACCAACGCGATCCAGCCGAGGAGCAGCCAGACCGGGAGGCGGGGCGCTGCAGGATCCCGGCCGCCGATGCCCGGGATCATGGAATTGTGACGAGCGTCCTAACCGGCGGGACGGGCTTTTGGGTGAACATCCGTGGCCAGTCTAACCGCATTCCCCCCTTGCCCCGTCCTGTCCCGGACGGCAGTCTTCGGGAGGGTCGCGGTGGACTGTGCCCCGGAGGACCCGTCTTGGTCGAAGCCCACCTGATCGAACTGCGAGAGCGGCTGTCGGCGCTGCAGGCGTTGGCGGCGGTCGATCAGCTCATCCTGGCCGGTGCAGGGCTCGAACCTGTGGTGGAGGCCCTGCTCGACCGCATGCAGCCGACGCTGCGCGGCGATCTGACCTGCATCGCGCTGCCGTCGGCCGCCGCGCCGGGCGCCTGGGACCTGCGCATCGACACCCGGCAGGACGGATCGATCCTGCGACGGACACTGGCGGAGCAGCGCGGCACCGATCCGACCGAGCCGCGCGCGGGTCCCGTGCCGGCGTCGCTGCGTGCGCTCGGTGCGCGGACGCTATGCGTCCGACCCGTGATGCTCGAGTCGCGGCGGGTCGCGATACTGGGCGTCGGCTTCTTCGAAGGCGTGCCGATCGACGCTTCGTTGGAGGAACCCCTGGACAGCTTCGGGCAACGCCTGTCGCTCGCCGTGGCCCGCCACGAGCGCGAGGAGCGGCTCTACCGTCAGGCGCACTACGACGCCTTGACCGGGCTGCCGAACCGCCTGCTGTTCCGCGAGCGCTTCGGCGACGAGCTGCGCCGCGTGCGCGACGGTGCGCCGGGCGGCGCGCTGCTCTACCTGGACCTCGACGACTTCAAGCAGGTCAACGACACGCTGGGCCACGCGGCCGGCGACCAGATGCTGACCGTGGTCGGCCAGCGCCTGCGCGCCTGCGTCAAAGAATCCGACACGGTGGCGCGCATCGGCGGTGACGAGTTCACGGTGGTGCTGCGCGGGCTGCCGGACGCCGCCACCGCGCAGACCGTGGCGCGGCGCATCCTCGATACGCTGTCGGCGCCGATCTGGCTGGGGGGCGAGGGGCGTCAGGCCGGTGTCAGCGTCGGCATCGCCGCCTTCCCCGCCGACGGCCTCGACTGCGACGGACTGCTGCGCTGCGCCGACGCCGCCATGTACCGCGCCAAGCAGCAGGGCCGCGGCCGCATCGCCTCAGGCACCGGCGGCTGAGGCCGCCGCGGATCGTCGCATCGGTGGCCGCATCGGCGGCTATCCCTTGCCGAACAGCCGTTCGAGCTCGGCGCGCGCCGAGTCCACCGCAGCGGCGTCCTTGGGCGTGTAGGCCCCCGCGCGCGGCTTGAAGTGGTCGCAGAAGTTCGCGTGTTCCTTGTCGCGCACCTCCTCGGCCGTCGGCTCACGGCAGTGCTTCGCGACGCGCGTGTCGTGGTCCACGCAGAGCTTGCAGACATGCAGTTCGGCGCGGCACTGCGGGCAGACGTCGAGCCGCCGCAGCGGCAAGGAGAGCGCCGCGAGCGCAGCGCCGCACTTCCAGCAAGAGAGGTCGTTGGGCATCGCGGTCCGTCCGTATCAGGTCGCGGCGTCGAGCCGGTCCGCGAGGAAGTCTCGCAGGGCGCGGCCCGTATGGGAACGCCCGGGGCGCCTCGCCAGCGTCTGCGGCGGCGCGGCCGCGACCAGCCGGCCGCCGCCCGCGCCGGCCTCCGGACCCATGTCGATCACCCAGTCGGCCTCGGCGATCACATCGAGGTTGTGCTCGACCAGCACCACCGTGTTGCCGGCGTCCACGAGCCGATGCAGCACGCGCACCAGCTTCTCGACGTCGGCCATGTGCAGCCCCACCGTCGGCTCGTCGAGCACGTAGAGCGTGTGCTTGGGCTTGGTGCGCAGCGGCGCGCGCAGGTCGGCGCGGACCTTGGCGAGTTCGGTGACGAGCTTGATGCGCTGCGCCTCGCCGCCCGACAGCGTCGGGCTCTGCTGACCGAGCGTGAGATAGCCGAGGCCGACGTCGCAGAGCAGCGTCAGCACATGGTGCACCGCCGCGTGCGGCCTGAAGAACTCCGCCGCGTCCTCGATGTTCATGGCGAGCACCTCGCCGATGCTGCGCTCGCGGTAGCGGACCGCGAGGGTCTCGGGGTCGAAGCGTTGGCCGCGGCAGGACTCGCAGACGAGCTTCACATCCGGCAGGAAGCTCATCTCGACGGTCTGCACGCCCTGGCCTTCGCAGGCCGTGCAGCGGCCGCCCGCGGTGTTGAACGAGAACCGGCCCGCGCCGTAGCCGCGCAGGCGCGCCTCCGGCGTCTCCGCGAACAGCCGCCGGATGTCGTCCCAGATGCCGACATAGGTGGCGGGGCAGGAGCGCGGCGTCTTGCCGATCGGCGTCTGGTCGACCTCGAGCACGCGGTCGACGGCCTCCATGCCCTCGAGCGCGGCGCAGCCCACCACGCCGCCCGCGGGATCCTTGCGCGGACCGCCGCGCGCCTCGCCGTCCGCACCGCGCGAACGGCGCGCGCTCGCGAACAGCACGTCGCGTGCGAGCGTCGACTTGCCGGACCCGGACACGCCGGTGACCGCCACCAGCCGACCGAGCGGGATGCGCGCATCGACGTCCTGCAGGTTGTGCAGCGTCGCGCCGCGCACCGTCAGCGCCGGCGTGCGGGCGCCGACCTCGCGGCGCGGCTGCGGCGGATGCCGCAGCGGTTCGCGCAGCCAACGGCCGGTGATCGAGTCCGGGTTGGCGAGCAGGTCCTCGACGCGGCCTTCGCCGACGATGCGGCCGCCGCGCACGCCTGCGCCGGGGCCGAGGTCGATCACATGGTCGGCGCGGCGGATGGTGTCCTCGTCGTGCTCGACCACGACCAGCGTGTTGCGGTGGCGCGCGAGCTCGCCGAGCGCATCGAGCAGGATGCGGTTGTCGCGCGGGTGCAGCCCGATGGTCGGTTCGTCGAGCACGTAGCAGACGCCGCGCAGGTTGGAGCCGAGCTGTGCGGCGAGCCGGATGCGCTGCGCCTCGCCGCCCGACAGCGTGGGCGCGGCGCGGTCGAGCGCCAGATAACCGAGGCCGACGCGCTCGAGGAAGCCGAGGCGCGCGCCGATCTCCTGCAGCAGGTCGCGGGCGATGGCGCGCTCGCGCGCGCCGAGCTTCAGGCCGCCGAGGAATCCGCGGGCCTTCGACACCGGTTCGCATGTGAGCTGGCCGATCGAGCGGTTGCGGAAACGCACCGCGCGCGCCACCGGGTTCAGCCGCTCGCCCTTGCAGCCGCCGCAGACCGGCGCCTCGCCGTCGTGCCACTCGTTCCAGGCGGCCTCTTCACCGGTCTGCTCCTCGTCGAAGTCCGGCAGCTCGACGCCGGTGCCGTAGCAGTCCGTGCACCAGCCCTGCTTGGAGTTGAACGAGAACATGCGCGGGTCGGGCTCGGCGAAGCTCGTGCCGCAGGAGGGGCAGGCGCGACGCGTCGAGAAGGTCACGGGCTCGGTCGCATCGACCGGCAACACCTGCACCACGCCCTTGCCGTGCTGCAGCGCCTCTTCGAGCTTGGTGCGCAGGTCGGTCTCGCCGCGCGGCGAGATGCCGAGCCGCGCCACCGGCAGTTCGATGGAATGCTCCTTGAAGCGGTCGAGCCGCGGCCAGGGCTTCACCTTCAGCCGCTCGCCGTCGACGCGCAGTTCCCGGTAGCCCTTGCCGGCGGCCCATTTCGCGAGGTCGGTGTACAGGCCCTTGCGCGCCACCACCAGCGGCGCGAGCAGGTCGACCGTACGGCCGCGGTACTCCTTCAGGATGCGCGCCGCGATCGCGTCGGCGGACTGCGGCGCGATCACCGTGTCGCAGTCCGGGCAGTGCTGCGTCCCGAGCTTCATCCAGAGCAGCCGCAGGAAGTGGTAGGTCTCGGTGAGCGTCGCCACCGTGCTCTTGCGGCCGCCGCGGCTGGTGCGCTGCTCGATGGCGACGGTCGGCGGGATGCCGCGGATGCTGTCGACCTCGGGGCGCGAGGCCGGTTGCACGAACTGCCGCGCGTAGGCGTTCAATGATTCGAGGTAGCGCCGTTGGCCCTCGTTGAACAGGATGTCGAAGGCGAGCGTCGATTTGCCCGACCCCGACACGCCCGTCACGACGGTGAACGCGTCGCGCGGGATGTCGACGTCGATGCCGCGCAGGTTGTGCTCGCGCGCGTTGCGCACCGAGATCGCGCCGCGCACCGCTGCGCGCTCCGCCGCCGCCGTGGTGTCGCGGCGTCGGCGCGCCGGGGGCGACGGAGGCGACGGGGACGCGGGCTCGGCGACCGCAGCCACCGGCGCCGCTGTGCCGTCCATCGCCGCGCGGTACGCCGCCAGCGCACGACCGGTATGCGATGCGGCATGCCGCTCGAGCTGCTCCGGGGTGCCGCAGGCGACCACGGTGCCGCCCGCCTCGCCGCCTTCCGGCCCGAGGTCCACGATCCACTCGGCGGCGCGGATGACGTCGAGGTTGTGCTCGATGACCACCAACGAATGACCGGCGTCGAGCAGCCGGCGGAACGCGCCGAGCAGCCGCGCGATGTCCTCGAAGTGCAGGCCGGTGGTCGGCTCGTCGAACAGGAACAGCTTGCCGCGCGCGCCCGCGTCGCCCGCGCTCGTCGCGGTGCCGGTCGCCGAGCCGCCGGTCGCGGGCTGCGCCGACTCGACGAGGTGGCCCGCGAGCTTGAGGCGCTGCGCCTCGCCGCCCGACAGCGTCGGCACCGGTTGTCCGAGCCGCAGGTAGTCGAGCCCCACCTCCGCGAGCGGCGCGAGCCGCGCCGCGAGTTCGGGCACGTCGGCGAAGAACTCCAGCGCCTCGGTGACCGTCATCTCGAGCGCATCGGCGATGCTCGCCTCGCGCCCACCCGGTCCCGGGTGTTTCACCTCGAGCGTCTCGGTGCGGTATCGCGTGCCGTTGCACTCGCCGCAGCGCAGGTAGACGTCGGACAGGAACTGCATCTCGACGTGCTCGAAACCGCTGCCCGAACAGGACGGGCAGCGGCCGGTGCCCGAGTTGAAGCTGAAGGTGCCGGCGGTCCAGCCGCGCTCGCGCGCCGCCGGGAGCTTCGCGAACCGTTCGCGCAGCGCGTCGAACGCGCCGACGTAGCTCGCTGGGTTGGAGCGCGCCGTGCGGCCGATCGGCGTCTGGTCGACGAACACCACCTCGGCGAGCGTCTCCGCGCCGCGCAGCGCGCGGTGCGCGCCCGCCGCCTCGGTCGGGCGGCCGAAGCGCTTCAGCAGCGCCGGATGCAGCACATCCTGCACCAGCGTCGACTTGCCCGACCCGGACACGCCGGTGATGCAGACCAGCCGGCCGAGCGGCAGCCGTACATCGATGTCGCGCAGGTTGTGCTGGCTCGCGCCCAGCACCTCGAGCCAGGCCTCCTTGCGCGCGCTGCCCTTGCGGGCCGCCGCGCGCGGCGGCGGCAGCCGCACGCTGCGCCGTCCGGCGAGGTAGTCGGCGGTCAGCGACCCCGGTGTCGCGCGCACCTCGTCGGGCCGTCCCCAGGCGACGATGCGCCCGCCGTGCTCGCCGGCGCCGGGACCGAGGTCGAGCAGGCGGTCGGCCTGCTGCATGATCTGCGGGTCGTGCTCGACGACGAGCAAAGAATTACCGGCATCGCGCAGCCGATGCATCACGCCGATGACGCGTTGCATGTCGCGCGGGTGCAGGCCGATCGACGGCTCGTCGAGCACGAAGAGGGTGTTCACCAACGAGGTGCCGAGCGCGGTGGTGAGGTTGATGCGCTGCACTTCGCCGCCCGACAACGTGCGCGACTGACGGTCGAGCGTGAGATAGCCGAGGCCGACCTCGCAGAGATAGGCATAGCGGCCACGGATCTCGCCGAGCAGCATGCGCGTCGCCTCGTCGGGGATGCCCGGCAGGCGCAGGTCGTCGAAGAACCGTCGACCGCGCTCGATCGACAGCAGCATGAGGTCGTGCAGGCCGAGACCGGGCAGGGCGGCGAGGGCTTCGGGCGTCCACTCCACGCCCTGCGGGCGGAAACGCGGCCGGTCGCCGAGCGCGGCGTCGGCGAGCGCCGCATCGCCGACGCGCCACAGCAGCGACGGCGTGGCGAGCCGCGCGCCGCCGCAATGCCCGCAGGGCGTATACGCGCGGTACTTCGAGAGCAGCACGCGGATGTGCATCTTGTACGCCTTGGTCTCGAGCCAGGCGAAGAAGCGCTTCACGCCGTACCAGACGTCCTTCTTCCACTCGCCTTCGCCGTCGACCACCCAGGCGCGCTGCGCGTCGGTGAGCTCGCGCCACGGCACGTCGAGCGGGATGCCGCGCTTGCGCGCGAGGCGCTCGAGGTCCTTCTGGCACTCGGCGTAGGAGGGCGTCTGCCAGGGCCGCACCGCGCCGCCGCGCAGCGTCTTCGAACCGTCGGGGATCACGAGACCGTAATCGACGCCGATGATGCGGCCGAAGCCGCGGCAGTGCTCGCAGGCGCCGACCGGCGAATTGAAGGAGAAGGCGGCGGGCGTCGGATCGCGATGGTCGATGTCGCAGGGCGCGCAGTGGAGTCCGCTCGACCAATGCCAGGTGGCGGCGATGTCGGGCGCGTCGTCGCCGCCCGCGCCCGCCCCGGCCGCCGCCCCTTCGGACAGCGCATGGACGTACAGCCGGCCCTGCCCGACCCGCAGCGCGGCCTCGAGGGCCTCGGCGAGCCGGGCCGGATCGGCGCTGCCCGCACGCAGCCGGTCCTGCACCACCTCGAGCCGGTCGCGCGCGACCTTGCGGATGCGCGTGTAGCCCTGCCGCTCGAGCAGCGCACGGACCTCCGTTTCCTTGAAGTTCTTCGGTACCTTCACCTCGAAGCACACCAGCAACCGCGGGTCGCCCGCCGCCGCGGCGCGGCGCAGCAGGTCGCCGCGGATGCTCGCCGGGTCGTCGCGGCGCACCGGTGCGGCGCAGCGCCGGCAGTGCAGCTGCGAGCAGCGGGCGAACAGCAGCTTCAGGTGGTCGTTGAGCTCGGTCATCGTGCCGACCGTCGAGCGCGAGGTGCGCACCGGATTGGTCTGGTCGATGGCGATGGCCGGCGGGATGCCCTCGATGCGGTCGACCGCGGGCTTGTCCATGCGGTCGAGGAACTGCCGTGCGTAGGGCGAGAAGGTCTCGACGTAGCGCCGCTGGCCCTCGGCGTAGAGCGTGTCGAACACCAACGACGACTTGCCGGAGCCGGAGACGCCGGTCACCACCACCAGTTCGCCGGTCGGGATGTCGAGGTCGAGGTCCTTGAGGTTGTTCTGGCGGGCGCCCCGGACGACGATCGCCTCGCGCGGCGCCTCAGCCATCGTCTTGCGCCAGCCGCAGCTGCAGCAGCGCGAACAGCGCCGCCTTGCCGGCGGCGGTGGGCGGCCGTACCGCGCGCTCGTCCACCGAGCAGCCCTCGACCTTCAGGGTCTCCGACGACAGCTCGGCGGCGTTCTCCAAGGAATAGAACCGGAACCAGTCGGCGGGCGGCAACGGACGGCCGCCGGTCGCGAGCCGGTGGTCGCGGTGGGCGAGGTAGTTGCGCGCGGTGTGGTCGATCAGCAGCGGATCGACGCCCGCTGCGGCGCAGGCGTCGCGCCAGTCACCGCCGGGGGCGGTCTGCGGGGCGGATGTCGCCCCGCTCACGGCCGCTCTGCGCCGACCCGCGCCTCCAGACCCTCGACCGCCGCGCGGTAGTGGCGCAGCCCCCAGCTCAGCACCGCGAACGCGACCAGACTGAAGACGAGCACGGCGATGGCGAGGCTGTAACGCAGCGCCTGCGGATCGCGGAACACGAAATCGGTGGTGAAGGCGACGCTGGTCGGTCCCAGAAGCTGGCCGAGACCGCTCGCGATCAGCAGCGACAGCGCCGTCACCTGGCCGCGGTATTCGTTGGGCGTGGCGAGCATGGTGGCGGTCGACCCCGCGGAGCTGCCGGCGCCGGCGGCGATCAGCGCCGGCACGAACAGCATCAGCGCGAGCTCGCCGCTCGGCATCAGCGGCGCGAGTGCATGCAGCGGCAGCGTCAGCAGCAGCCCCCACCACACCACGCGCAGCGCAGCGTCCTTGCGTCCCGCGCGGTACCAACGGTCGCTCAGCCAGCCGCCGAGCATCACGCCGACGAGCCCGGAGCCGAGCAGCGTGAACCCCCAGACCTGGCCGGTGGACTTCAGCTCCCAGCCCCAGGTGCGCTGGAACAGCGGCACGATCCAGAAGTGCGCATAGGCGATGAAGTTGAACACCGCCTTGCCGCAGAACAGCGGCACGAACACCCGCGCCTGCGAGCCGAGGAACCGCGCCGCCTCGCCGAGCGAGGGCTGGGCCGCGCCGACGCGCTCGCGGCGCGGCGGTTCGCGCATCAGCAGGAAGACGGGCACCAGCAGCAGGCCGGGCAGCCCCACGATGAGGAAGGTCTCGCGCCAGGGCGCCGTGACACCGAGCGACGCGAACGGGTCATGGCCGGTGGCGGTGAGCCAGGCGAAGAGGGCGCCGCCCAGGATGAAGGCGAGGCTGGAGCCGAGCGAGACGCCCATCGAATAGAGGCCGATCGGCTTGCCCACCCGGTCGCGCGCGAACAGGTCGCTGATGAGGGACAGCGCGCAGGGCGTGAGCACCGCTTCGCCGAGTCCGACCCCCATCCGCGCGATGAACATGCCGACCGCCGATTCGACGAAGGCGCAGGCGGCGGTCATCACGCACCAGATGAAGATGCCGAGCGCCACGAGACGCGTGCGCCGCACGCGGTCGGCCAGCCGCCCGAACACGAGGCCGAAGAGCAGGAAGAAGGTGGCGAACGCCGGCGGACCCACCCACGCCATCTGGAAGTCGCTGAGGCCGAGGTCGCGCCGCACCGGTTCGATCAGCAACGACAGGATCTGCCGGTCGATGAACGACAGCACGTAGGCGACGAGCAGCACCGCGACGACGGCCCAGGCGTGGGGCGCTGGAGCCGCAGACCGGGTTTCGGTCATGCTAGGGGTCCGGTCAAGGGAGGACGGGATGGAACCTTACAACGCCACGGTCGTGCAGTCATCCGTCCGTCCGGTCGTCAAGGCGGACGGCGGTTTCCGGCCCGAGGTGCTGCGCGCCAACGCCGAGCACGCAGCGCTGCTGGTGCGACAGGGGGCGGCCGCCTTCCGCAGCAAGCTGTTCGTGCTGCCCGAGTTCTGTCTCCACGGGTTCGAACTCGGCTTGCCGACCGCCGCCTGGCTGGAAGCGGCCATCGAGCTGCCTGGACCGGAGATCGAGCCGCTTTGTCGTGCCGCGCGGGACACCGGTGCTTATGTCGCAGGCATGGCCTACGAGCGCATCCCGCAGTTCCCGGGCCGGTTCTTCAACACCGCGTTCATCATCGATCCGCGCGGCGAGGTCGCGCTGCGCTACCGCAAGATGTATTCATTGACCGGCAAGACGACGCCGCAGGACGTCTACACCGAGTATTGCCGGCTGTTCGGCGGTCCGGAGTCCCTGTTCCCGGTGCTCGAGACGCCCATCGGGCGGCTGGGCGCGCTGGTCTGCTACGACATCCACTTCCCGGAGGTGGCGCGATGCCTGGCGCTGCGCGGCGCGGAGGTGCTGCTGCACGTCACCAGCGAGGCACGCGGGCCGGAACATTTCGAGGAGGGCGGCGGCGCCTGGAGCGCGGTGCGCAAGGCGCGCGCCTGGGAGAACGTCTGTTATCTCGCGATGGCCAACACCGGGCCCAACCTCGATTCGGACCTGCCGCCCAACGTCTGCCATGGTGAGTCGCAGATCCTCGATTTCACCGGCCGCGCGCTCAACCGTGCGGGCGGCACCGAAGAGTGTCTGGTGACCGCGCCGATCGACATCGCCGCGCTGCGCCGGCGCCGCGCCGGGTCGCGGTTCGCCTTCCTCACCGAGTTCTGCCCGGCTGCGCATGCACCGGTGTACGCCGCGGCGATGGGTTGGCCGCTCGATGCCTTCGCCGCCGCGCCGATGCCGTCCGCGCAGCAGGGGGCGGCGCTGCAGCGCGATGTCTGGCAGCGGATGCGGGAGGCCGGCCGGCTTGAAGCGCCCTGAGACGTGCGCGGATCCCCGCTTCGTGCCCTGCGCTTCACACAACTTGACGCTGCGGCGGAGCAAAATCCGCCGTATGCGCGTCCTCCGCTCCCTCCTCCTGATCGCCCTGCCGCCGCTGCTGCTCGCCGCCTGCGGTGGTGGAGGAGGGGGTGGCACCCCCACCGCGCAAGCGGCTGCCCCCGCGCCACCGCCGCCGGCCGTGGCGGTGCCGACGCTGCCCGCCACGCCCTTCGGCTACACCGATGCCGCCATCGCCCTGCCGGTGCAGTTCCGCTCGCTCGGCGCCGCGCCGACCCCTCCGGGCGGCGCCCCCGCCCCCCCGGCGCTCGACAACACCCCGGCGGACAACCCCGTCACCAACGCCGGTGCCACGCTCGGCCGAGTGCTGTTCTACGACAAGCGGCTGTCGGTCAACGACACCATCTCCTGCGGTTCCTGCCACCGTCAGGCCAACGGTTTCGACGATTCCGCGCGCTTCAGCGTCGGCTTCCAGGGCGGCCGCACGCCGCGCCACTCGATGTCCCTCGCGAACGCGCGCTACTACACGCGTGGGCGGTTCTTCTGGGACGAGCGCGCCGCGACGCTCGAGGCTCAGGTGCTGCAGCCCATCCAGGACAGCATCGAGATGGGCATGACGCTGCCGCAGCTGACCGCCAAGCTCGGTGCCGTCGACTTCTACGGCCCGCTCTTCACGGCGGCTTTCGGCGACCCGACGGTCACGAGCGACCGCATCGCGCGGGCGCTCGCGCAGTTCGTGCGCTCGATCGTCTCCTACCGCTCCAAGTTCGACTCCGCGTTCACCAACGGGGCGCCGAACTTCGCGGCTGCCTTCACGCCCGCCGAACTGCAAGGGCAGCAGATCTTCACCGGCCGCGGCCGCTGCGCGCAGTGCCACACGTCGGTCGCGCACGTCGGCGACGGCCTGCGCAACAACGGCCTCGACCTCGCGACGGTCGATGCGGGTGCGGGCAACGCACGCTTCAAGGTGCCCTCGCTGCGCAACGTCGCGGTGCGCGCGCCCTACATGCACGACGGGCGCTTCGCCACGCTGCGCGAGGTCATCGACTTCTACGACAACGGCGTGCAGCCGCACCCCAACCTCGACCCGCGGCTCGTCGGGCCCGGCGGCACGCCGCTGCGGCTCAACCTCACGCCGGTCGAGAAGGACGCGCTCGAGGCGTTCATGCGCACGCTCACCGACGACGCGCTGCTCACCGACGTCAAGTTCTCCGACCCCTTCCCGCGCTGAGCCCGGCTCTGTTCTAATGCCGCGGCCATGGACACGGCCCGCGACCTCACCCGTTACCGCAAGCACTGGGCCTCCCGTTTCGGGACCGCCCCGTTCCTGCCCATGTCGCGCGCCGAGATGGACGCGCTGGGCTGGGATTCCTGCGACATCATCGTGGTGACGGGCGACGCCTACGTCGACCATCCGAGCTTCGGCATGGCGATCGTCGGACGGCTGCTCGAGTCGCAGGGTTTCCGCGTCGGCATCATCGCCCAGCCCGACTGGCAGAGCGCCGACCCGTTCCGCGAGCTCGGCAAGCCGAACCTCTTCTTCGGCATCACCGCCGGCAACATGGATTCGATGGTCAACCGCTACACCAGCGACCGCCGCATCCGCAGCGACGACGCCTATACGCCGGGCGGCGAGGGCGGTCGCCGTCCCGACCGCTCGGTGATCGTCTACGCGCAGCGTGCGCGCGAGGCCTTCCCGGGCGTGCCCATCGTCATCGGCGGCATCGAGGCCAGCCTGCGCCGCATCGCGCACTTCGACTACTGGTCGGAGAAGGTCCGCCGCTCCATCCTGCTCGACGCCAAGGCCGATCTGCTGGTGTACGGCAACGGTGAGCGGCAGATCGTCGACATCGCGCACCGGCTCGCCGCGGGCGAGGCGATCGGCGACATCACGGACCTGCGGGGCACGGCTTTCCTGCGCCGCGCCGTGCCCGAGGGCTGGGTGGAGGTCGACTCGACCCATCTCGATGCGCCGGGTCCCCTGAACCCGCCCGTGGACCCGTACGCGATGGACGACAACGGCGGCACGCGTGCGGCGACGACCGCCAAGACCGCCGACGCGGCAGCCGGCGCTGCGCCCGCCGAGACCCCTGCGGAGACGGTGGTCAAGTTCGTGCGCCGTGTGAAGAGCGTCGACCGCTCACGCAGCGTCATCCGGTTGCCGGCCTACGAGCAGGTGGTCGATGACCCCGTGATGTACGCGCATGCCTCGCGCATCCTGCATCTCGAGGCCAACCCGGGCAATGCGCGTGCGCTCGTGCAGCGGCACGGCCTCTCCGAGGTGTGGCTCAACCCGCCGCCCATCCCGCTCACCACCGCGGAGATGGACCACGTCTACGAACTGCCCTATCAACGGCGGCCGCATCCGGCCTACGGCGATGCCGAGATCCCGGCGTACAAGATGATCCGCTTCTCGATCTCGATCCAGCGCGGCTGCTTCGGCGGCTGCAGCTTCTGCTCGATCACCGAGCACGAGGGCCGCATCATCCAGAGCCGCTCGGAACGGTCCGTGCTGCGCGAGATCGAGACCGTGCGCGACACCGTGCCCGGGTTCACCGGCGTCATCTCGGACCTCGGCGGCCCGACCGCCAACATGTACCGCCTGGCCTGCAAGAGCCGCGAGATCGAGAGCGCCTGTCGCAAGCCCTCCTGCGTGTTCCCCGGCATCTGCCCGAACCTGAACACCGACCACGCGCCGCTGATCGAGCTCTACCGCAAGGCGCGCGCGCTGCCGGGCATCAAGAAGGTGCTGATCGCCTCGGGTGTCCGCTACGACCTCGCCATCGAGTCGCCGGAGTACGTCAAGGAACTCGCGCAGCACCATGTCGGCGGCTATCTCAAGATCGCGCCCGAGGCGATCTCCGACGGGCCGCTCTCGAAGATGATGAAGCCCGGCATCGGCACCTACGACCGCTTCAAGGAACTGTTCGACCGCTACTCGAAGGAGGCCGGCAAGCAGCAGTACCTCATCCCGTACTTCATCGCCGCGCATCCGGGCACCACCGACGAGGACATGCTCGAGCTCGCGCTGTGGCTCAAGCGGAACGGCTTCCGCGCCGATCAGGTACAGGCCTTCCTGCCGTCGCCGATGGCGACCGCCACCGCGATGTACCACTCGGGCAAGAACCCGCTGCGCCGCGTCACGCGCGACAGCGAGGAGGTCGTCATCCCGCGCGGCCTCAAGGTGCGGCGGCTGCACAAGGCCTTCCTGCGCTACCACGACGCCAACAACTGGCCGCTGCTGCGCGAGGCGCTGCGACGCATGGGCCGCGCCGACCTCATCGGTCCCGGCAAGCAGCATCTGGTGCCGCCCTGGCAACCCGCCGGTACGGGCACGCTCGCCGAAGGCGCTCGGGCGCGCGGCGACGTGCGCAAGCACGGCGGTGCGAGCGCCGCACCGGGCGGACGGCCCGCGCGGCCGTTCCGTACCCAGCACACCGGTCTGCCCGGCGCGCCCCGTAAGGGCGGCAGCAGGGGTGGACGATGAGCGAGGGCCACGAGTTCCGCCCAGGCCTCGAGTTCGACGTCGCCGCGCTCGAACGGCACTTCGCCGCGCATCTGCCGCAGCACGCGGGGCCGCTGCGCGTGCGGCAGTTCCCGGGCGGTCAATCCAACCCCACCTATCTCATCGAGTCGTCGGCGGGCAGCGTCGTGCTGCGGCGCAAGCCGCCCGGCGTGCTGCTGCCGTCGGCGCACGCGGTGGACCGCGAACATCGCGTCATGGCGGCGCTGGCCGCCGAGGGCAGCGTGCCGGTGGCGCGGCCGCTCCTGATGTGCGACGACGCCGCCGTCATCGGTACGCCGTTCTATGTGATGGAGCATCTGCAAGGGCGGGTGTTCTGGGACCCGACGCTGCCCGAGCTGCCGCGCGGATCGCGGCGCACGGTGTTCGGCGCCATGTGCGCGACGCTCGCGACGCTGCACGGCCTCGATCCGGTGTCGCTGGGCCTCGGTGATTTCGGCCGCACCGAGGGCTATGTCGCGCGGCAGGTGGCGCGTTGGTCGAAGCAGTATGTCGGCGACGCCGATGCGGCCGGGCGGGTCGACTCCATGGAGCGCGTGATCGACTGGCTGCCGCGCCATGCGCCGGCCACCGAGCCGGCCGCCGCTGTGGTCCACGGCGATTACCGGCTCGACAACCTCATGTTCGCGCCGGATGCGCTTCGGGTCATCGGCGTGCTCGACTGGGAGCTCTCCACGCTCGGCAATCCGCACGCCGACTTCGCCTACCACCTGATGATGTACCGCATGCCGGCGGTGTCGGTGGGCGCGTTGCTGGGGCAGGACCTCGAAGCGCTAGGGCTGCCGACCGAAGACGAGTATGTCGCCGCCTACTGCGCGCGGCGCGGTCTGCGCGAGGTGCCCGACCTCGGCTATTACATGGCGTTCTGTCTGTTCCGCATGGCCGGCATCCTGCACGGCATCCGCGGCCGTGTGCAGCGCGGCACGGCGGTGAGCCCGCAGGCCAAGCGTCACGCGGCGGCGGTGGAGATCGTCGCGGACCTCGCCTGGCAGCAGGCGCAGTCGACGGGGTTGCGCTGAACCGACGGTGCGTCGGCGTCGCCGCTCGCCCTCATGCCGCGCTCAGGGCGTCGTCGCAGGCGGTGTGAACACCACCGTCGAGGCCGGCCGCTCGCGCTGCAGCCGCGCGGCCACCCGCTCCGTCTGCTCCATGGCGCGCAGGGCGTTCTCGCCGGCGAGCTTGCGCAGCTCGGCGTCGGTCCAGCCGCGACGGATCAGCTCCGCGAAGAGCCTCGGGTAGGTCGACACGTCGTCGAGGCCTTCGGGCCACGCGTCGTTGCCGTCGAAGTCGCCGCCGATGCCGACATGGTCGATGCCCGCGACGCGGCGGATGTGGTCGATGTGGTCGGCCACCATGGCGATGGTGGTCCTTGGGCGCGGCATCGCCGCGCGGCCCTCCGCCATGATCCGATCCGCCTCCTCGCGCGTGGGCGCCGCCGCGGCGCGGGCGCGCAGCGCCGCCATGTAGGGCTGGGTCACGCGACCGACTTCGCAGTTGATGAAGCCGGCCACGAAGGTGACCATCACGACGCCGCCGTTGCGCGGCATCTCGCGCAGGATGTCGTCGGGGACGTTGCGCGGCACATCGCAGACGCCGCGCGCCGAGGAGTGCGAGAAGATCACCGGTGCCTCGGTGATGCGCAGCGTGTCGGCCATGGTGGACGGCGCGGCATGCGAGAGATCGATCAGCATGCCGAGCCGGTTCATCTCGCGCACGACCTCTTCGCCGAACGGCGTGAGGCCGTCATGACGCGCCGGCACCATCGCCGCGGCATCCGCCCAGTCGGTGTGCGCGTTGTGCGTGAGCGCCATGTAGCGCACGCCGAGGTCGTAGTAGGCGCGCAGCGCGCCGAGCGAGTTCTCGAGACCGTAGCCGCCTTCCATGCCGAGCATCGAGGCGATGCGTCCGGCACGGTGTGCGGCGCGGATCTCGGCGACCGTGGTCGCGAAGCGGAAGGTGTCCGGGTAGCGCTCGATGATGCGGCGTGCGATCTCGATCTGCTCGAGCTGCGGGCGTGCGAACGGACCGCGTCCCTCACCCGGGATGTAGACCGACCAGAACTGCGCGCCGAGGCCGCCGGCGCGCAGCCGCGCGAGGTCGGTGTCGCCCGGCGTCGGCCTGCGCAGGTCGTAGGCGACGATGTCGCCCGGCGCGTCCTTGAAGCCGCGGATCGCATACGGCAGGTCGTTGTGGCCGTCGACGAGGATGGTGGAGCGCAGCAGCCGTCGCGCGTGGGCAAGTGCGGCTTCTTCGCCGCCGTCCGCGCCCGCTGCGGCGGTCCGCGGCGCGGAGGCGCAGCCGGTCAGCGCCGTCGCCGTCAGCAGCAGCGCGACGGCCATCGCGGTCCGTCCCTGCGTCCTCACGATCAGACGCCCGCCTTGAAGGTGTCGCAGGACTGCATCGAGCCGGTCTCGAGCCCGCGCTTGAACCACTGCATGCGCTGCTGCGCCGTGCCGTGGGTGAAGGACTCGGGCTGCACATAGCCCTGCATGCGCTTCTGGATGGTGTCGTCGCCGACCGCCGACGCCGCGGCCAACGCCTCTTCGATGTCGCCCTGCTCGAGGATCTGCCGCGAGCGCTCGGCGTGGTGCGCCCAGATGCCGGCGTAGCAGTCGGCCTGCAGCTCCATCATCACCTGCAGCTGGTTCTGCTGGACCTTGTCGGCGCGCGCCTGCGCCTCGCGCACCTGCTTCGAGATGCCGGTGATGGTCTGGATGTGGTGGCCGACCTCATGCGCGATGACGTAGGCCTGCGCGAAGTCGCCCGCCGCCTTGAACTGCGTCTCGAGCTCGTTCCAGAAGGTCAGGTCGATGTAGACCTTCTGGTCGCCGGGGCAGTAGAACGGCCCGGCGCCCGAGTTGGCGCGGCCGCAGGCGGTAACCACCTCGCCGCTGAAAAGTTTGAGGATCGGCGGTTTGTACTGCGCGCCGCCCGCCTTGAAGATCTCCGTCCAGGTCTCTTCGGTGTCGCCGAGCACCGCGCTGGCCGCGTCGCCCGCGGCATCGGTGGGTGCGCCCATCACGCCGGTCGGCGCCGCGGCCGCCGGCGCGCCGCCGCCGCCCGCGCCGGCGATGGCCGCACCGCCTTGCACCACGCCGAGCGCGACGCGCGGATCGATGCCGAGCAGCCAGGAGGCGATGAGCGCCAGCACGATGCCGCCGAGGCCGAGCTTCAGTCCGCCGCGACCGCCGCCGC
>JBBAPM010000012.1:0-68039 GCA_040400835.1 Steroidobacteraceae bacterium | reverse complement strand
ACGACCTTCGCGAAGCGCTCGAACCAGCCGGCGCTGTGGCTCGGCGCCTTGATGGTGACGAACACCGTGGTGGCGACGTTGAGCGCGCGTGCATCGAGCAGCGCCACGGTACGCCTGATGACCCCGGTCTCGCGCAGCCGTTGGATGCGGCGCCAGCAGGGTGCCTTCGAGAGGCCGACGCGCTCGGCGATCTCGGCGGCGGTGAGGTCGGCGTCCTTCTGCAGCAGGTCCAGGATCTTTCGGTCGAGCTTGTCCATGAGACAAGATTTCTCCATTGACTTATTTATAGAAACATTGTTGCTCCGGGCGGCCGTGCTGTCCAGACCTTCGCAACCCCGTTGCGGTGCCCGAGGGCTATCGTGGCTCTCCATGGATCCGCTGCGCGCCTTCACCGAACATCCGGCCTCCGTGGGCGAGAGCTACTTCGGTCATCTCCTGCAGGCCTCGCGTTTCGGGCTGCGGATGATCGGCGCGGGTCTCGCGTGCCTGCTGCACGGTCTGTTCCCGTTCCTCTGCGTGACCCGCGGCTCCGACGCCCTGTCGTTGCTGCACGCCGAGATGGCGGCACGGCGTGCCAAGGCCTGCGGCGAGGACAGCGTCCCGGTCGCGGCGCAGGTCGCGCAGGTCGCGCCCGCCCGGAGCGGCGCCGGAATCCGCTAGACTCCGCAGCGGTCCCGGCCGCGCGGATTCCCCCTTGACCGTCCAGTCCTCCGAACCTTCGGCCCTGCCCGAACTGCGTCTGCGTCGCGGCGAAGACCGGCGGTTGCGTGCGGGGCATCCCTGGATCTTCAGCAACGAGGTCGACGTCGCGGCGACGCCGCTGACGGCGTTCGCGCCCGGACAGCAGGTGCGCGTGACGACCGAATGGGGTCAGCCGGTCGGCGTGGCCTACGTGAACCCGGCGACGCTGATCGCGGCCCGGCTCCTCGCCCGTGACCGCACGACCGCGGTCGATGCCGGGTGGTTGGCGGAACGCTTGCGCAGCGCGCTCCGCTTGCGCGAGCGGCTCGCGGCGACACCGCACTACCGCTGGGTGTTCGGCGAGTCGGACGGTCTGCCGGGTCTCGTGCTCGACCGTTACGGCGACGTCGTGGTCGGCCAGATCACCACCCGCGGGATGGACCGTCTGCGCGAGGCGATCGAGGAGGCCGTGCGCCGCGTGCTCGCGCCGCGCGCACTCGTCTGGCGCAACGACTCGGGCGCCCGCGCGCTCGAGGGTCTGCCGGAGGAGGTGGTGACGGCCTTCGGCGATGCGCCCGATCGGCTTGAGGTCGTCGAGACCTTGCCGGGCGGGCCGGCGCTGCGCTTCTCGCTGCCGCTCGCCGAGGGCCAGAAGACCGGCTGGTTCTACGATCAGACCTTCAACCGGAGCCTGCTCGGCCGTTTCCTGGCGCCCGGCGCACGCGTGCTGGACGTCTGCAGCTACGCCGGCGGTTGGGCCGCGACCGCCGCGGCGCTCGGGGCGGGGGAGATCACCTGCATCGATTCTTCGGCCGCAGCGCTCGGCCGTGCCGTGGCCCATGTCGCGGCGGCGCGGACCACCTCGGGCGCCCCGGCGACCGCGCAGCGCGGCGACGCCTTCGAGCAGCTCGGCGAGCTCGCCGAGGCGGGGCGTCGTTTCGATGCGGTGATCGTCGATCCGCCGGCCTTCATCAAGCGTCGCAAGGAGTTCCCGCAGGGCGTCGCCGCGTACCGCAAGCTCAACCAGCTCGCGCTGCGCGTGCTCGAGCCCGAGGGTCTGCTCGTCTCCTGCTCCTGTTCCTACCATCTCTCCGCCGACGACCTGCTCGGCGCGATCCAGGGCGCGGCGCGGCATGTCGACCGTTTCGTGCAGGTGCTGCATCAGGGCGGCCAGTCGCCCGACCATCCGGTGCACCCGGCGGTCCCTGAGACGCGCTATCTCAAGGCTTTTTTCTGCCGCGTGACGCGCTGCTGACGATAGAATCGCCGGATGCTGACCTATCCCGGTTTCGACCCGGTCGCGTTCTCCCTCGGGCCGCTGCACGTGCGCTGGTACGGCCTCACCTATGTCGTCGCCTTCGGCGTCGCGTGGTGGCTCGCACGTCGCCGCGCGGCGCAGCCCGGCTCCACCTGGAGCGCGCTCGATGTCGACGACCTGGTGTTCTTCTCGATGCTCGGCACCATCCTCGGCGGCCGCATCGGTTACGTGCTCTTCTACGGGATGGGGTTCTGGGCGCAGGACCCGTGGTATCCGCTGCGCATCACCGACGGCGGCATGTCCTTCCACGGCGGCCTCATCGGCGTGCTGGTGGCGCTCGCCTGGTTCGCGCACAGCCGCGGCAAGCGCGTGGCGGACGTGTTCGATTTCGCCGCCGCGCTGCCCGGCATCGGCATCTTCGCCGTGCGCATGGGCAACTTCATCAACGGCGAACTGTGGGGGCGCCCGGGTGAGGCGCCCTGGGTCATGCTGGTCGACGGCGTGCCGCGGCATCCGACGCAGATCTACGAAGCCCTGCTCGAGGGTCTGCTGCTCGCGGTGGTGCTGTGGTGGTTCACCGCCAAGCCCCGGCCGCGGCTCGCGCCTGCGGGTCTGTTCCTCGTGATGTACGCGATCGGACGGCTCGCGGTCGAGTTCTGGCGTCTGCCCGACGAGCACATCGGCTATCTCTACGGCGGCTGGCTCACGATGGGCCACCTGCTCACGCTGCCGATGCTGTTGGCGGGCGCCGCGTTGATGGCCATCGCCTATCGGCGCGGTGAGGCCTCGGGCAACTTCCGCGCGGCGGGCGCGGGCTGACGGCGCGGCCCCCGATGCGTCAGTACCATGACCTGATGCGTCTCGTGCGCGACCATGGTGCGCGCAAGACCGACCGCACGGGCACCGGTACGCTGTCGGTGTTCGGGCACCAGATGCGCTTCGACCTGCGCGAGGGCTTCCCGCTCGTCACCACCAAGAAGGTCCACCTGAAGTCGGTGGTGCACGAACTGCTGTGGTTCCTGCGCGGCGACACCAACACCGCCTACCTGCGCGAGCACGGCGTCACCATCTGGGACGAGTGGGCCGACCCCGAGGGCGAACTCGGCCCCGTCTACGGCAAGCAGTGGCGCTCCTGGCCCGCGCCCGACGGCGGCAGCATCGACCAGATCGCCGAGGCCGTGCGGATGCTGCGTACCCATCCCGATTCGCGTCGCATCATCGTCAGCGCCTGGAACGTCGGCGAACTCCCGAAGATGGCGCTGATGCCCTGCCACGCCTTCTTCCAGTTCTACGTCGCCGAAGGACGGCTCTCCTGCCAGCTCTACCAGCGCAGCGCCGACATCTTCCTCGGCGTGCCGTTCAACATCGCCTCCTACGCGCTGCTCACGCACATGCTGGCGCAGCAGTGCGACCTCGAGGTCGGCGATTTCGTGTGGACGGGCGGCGATTGCCACCTCTACCTCAACCACCTCGAGCAGGTGCAGACGCAGCTCGCGCGCGAACCGCGACCGCTGCCGCGGCTCGTCATCCGCCGCCGTCCGCCCTCCATCTTCGACTACGCCTTCGAGGACTTCGAGTTCCAAGGCTACGACCCGCACCCGGCCATCCGCGCGCCGGTGGCGGTCTGACCCCTCACGCGTCCGTACCCATCACCCGACAGGAGAGCCTCCACCGTGCCGATTCCCGAGATGCGCACCAGCCGCTGGATCGAAGTCCGCAATTCCCCCATCCATGGCATGGGCGTGTTCGCCGCGCGCCGCATCCCGAAGGGGACGCGCGTCATCGAGTACCTCGGCGACCGCATCACGCACAAAGAGGCCGATGACCGTTACGAGGACCACGACCCGAACGACAACCACACCTTCCTGTTCATCGTCGACCGTCGGACGGTGATCGACGCGGGTGTGAACGGCAACGCCGCGCGCTTCATCAACCACTCCTGCGACGGCAACTGCACGTCGGTGATCGAGCAGCGGCGTGTCTTCATCGAGTCCACCCGCGAGATCGCCAAGGGCGAGGAGCTCGGCTACGACTACGAGATCGGTCGCGAGAAGGACGATCCGGACAACGTCGACGAGATCTTCGCCTGCCGCTGCGGCAGCCCGAAGTGCCGCGGCACCATGCTCTATCCGGCGGAGCGGCCTGCCAAGAAGAAGAAGGCCAAGAAGAAGGTCGCGAAGAAGAAGACCGCGAAGAAGCCGGTCAAGAAGCCGGCCAAAAAGCCGGCCAAGCGACCGTCCTCCCGCTCGACGCGCCGCGCCAAGGGCGGTCGCGGACGCTGAATGCACGCGTCGCCGCGCATCACGCTGGCGGTCGCCGTGGCCGACAACGGCGTGATCGGCCGCGGCGGTGAGCTGCCGTGGCGGTTGCCCGAGGACCTGCGGCGCTTCAAGGCGGCGACCCTCGGCAAGCCGGTGCTGATGGGCCGCAAGACCTTCGAGTCCATCGGCCGCGCGTTGCCGGGGCGGCTCAACATCGTGCTGACGCGGCAGCCGGGCTGGCAGCCGTCCGACCCGGCGGTGCGCGTCGCACCCGACCTCGACGCGGCGCTCGCCCTCGCGGGCGACGCAGCGGAGGTCACGGTGATCGGCGGGTCCGAGATCTACGCGCTGTCCCTGCCGCGCGCCTCGCGTGTGTTGCTCACCGAGGTGCACGCGGCGCCCGAGGGCGACACCTTCCTGCCGCCGTTCGACCCCCGGACGTGGCGTGAGGTCTCCCGTGAGCGTTGGGCTGCCGACGAGCGTCATGCACACGACATGAGTTTCGTGGTGCTGGAGCGCTCGCCGCCCGTCAATCCGGGTTGACACGACCGGGCCACCGGCGGTCCCGCCGGTCGGTCTTCCCTGTCGCCTCGCCGACATCCGCGTTACGATGAAGCGACAGGGGGGGGATCCATGCGCTTCAAGACCTTGAAGCCGACATCGCTCGATATCGCACATCGTGCGCAGGTGTCGCAGGCGACCGTGTCGCGCGCGCTGCGCGACAGCCCGCTCGTGCGCCCCGAGACCCGTGCCCGCATCCGCCAGATCGCGGACGAACTCCATTACCGCACCGACCGCAGCGCCGCCGGGCTGCGCACCCGGCGCAGCCGCACGCTGGCGCTGCTGTTGTTCGAGGAATCGCCCGAGCAGGCGCGCATCAACCCGTTCTTCCTCAACATGCTCGGGCACATCACGCGCGCGGCGGCGCGGCGCGGCTTCGACCTCCTGCTCTCGTTCCAGCAGCAGAGCGACGACTGGCACACCGATTACGAGGTCTGCAACCGTGCCGACGGCCTGATCCTGCTCGGCTACGGCGATTACACGCTCTCGGCCGACCGACTGCGGCATCTCGCCAAGAGCGGCGCGCATTTCGTGATCTGGGGACCGGTCATCGAAGAGCTGCCCGGCAATTACCTGAGCTGCGACAACGCGCATGGCGCACGGCTCGCCACGCGACATCTGCTCGAGGTGGGCCGCCGCCACATCGCCTTCATCGGCACGGCGGGTGAGCAGTTCCCGGAGTTCCGCGACCGCTACGGCGCCGTCTGCGAGACGCTGCGCGCCGCGGGGCTGCAGCCCGACCCGCGACTGCAGGCGGACGCGCAGTCCGATCCCGCCGAGGGCTACGCCGCGACCTTGCGGCTGCTCGGCGCCGAGGTGCCTTTCGACTGCATCGTGGCGGCGAGCGACATGATCGCCATCGGCGCCATCCGTGCCCTGCAGGAGCAGGGTCTGCGTGTGCCGCAGGACGTCTCCGTGGTGGGTTTCGACGACATCGTGACGGCGGCGTTCTACAGCCCGCCCCTGACCACGGTGCGGCAGGACACCGCGCTCGCCGGTGAGCGCCTCGTCGACCACGTGATCCGACTGATCGACGGCGAAGAGGTGCGGTCCACGCTGTTGCCGCCGACGCTGGTGGTGCGCGAGTCCTGCGGCGCAGATGCTGTCGCCGCCGCGTCCGCCGCCGCGTCCGCCGCGGGCCGCACGCGCCGCCGTCGCTAGCGGTCCGGCCGACCGTACCCGCTAGTCGTCCACGCGCAGGGTCGCGACGCCCGCGGCCACCATCAAACCCCCGCCGAGCACCAGGGCCCAGATCGGGTCGTCACCGAACACGCGGTCGACCATGAGACCGAGCAGGCTCGCCGCGAGGATCTGCGGGATGACGATGAAGAAGTTGAAGATGCCGACATAGAGCCCGAGCTTGCGCGCCGGCAGCGACCCCACCAGCATCGCGTAGGGCAGCGAGACGATGGAGGCCCAGGCGATGCCGACGCCCACCATCGACAGCAACAGCCACTGCGGGTCGTGGATCAGCGCGAAGGAGGCGAGGCCGAGACCGCCGCAACAGAGGCTCACGAGATGCGCGCCGCGCCGCCCGATGCGCCGCGCGAGCGAAGGCAGCACGAGCGCCCAGACCACCGCGAAGACGTTGTACACCGCGAACAGGATGCCGACCCAGTTCGCGCCCTCCTGGAAGGCGGGCGAGTCAGGATCGGTCGCGCCGAACTGGTGGCGCGCCACGGCGGCGGTGCTGTAGATCCACATCGCGAACAGCGCGAACCAGGTCAGCATCTGCACCACGGCGAGCTGGCGCATCACGCGCGGCATGCCGAACAGGTCGTTGACGATCGCGTGCAGCATCCCGTCGGTGCGGCCCGCGGCCTGCCGGCGTCCGATGTGCATCTGCAGCAGGCCGAAGGCGACCAGACCCCCGGCGAGCACAAAGAGCTCCTTGCGCCAGCCCAGCGCGGCGATCGCGGCGCAGAACGCCGCACCGGCGAGCAGGCACCAGAGCCCCCCCGAGCGGTACTGCTCGACGCTGCGGGTGGGCCGGTCATCCGGGATGTCGACGGTGGGTACGGCGCCCCGTGCCGCCGCCGCGGCCGCTTCGGCGGCCTCGTAGGCGTGGAGCTGCTCCGGCGGATATTCACGGGTGCGCAGCACGCTCCAGAGCACCGCGCCGAGGAACGCCGCAGCGCCGAAGTAGAACGACCACTCGACGCTCGCCGGGATGTCGCCGTCCGGCGCCGTGTTCGACAGACCGAACCAGTTGGTGAACACCCAAGGCAGGGCGGATGCGACGACGGCGCCCAAGCCGATGAACAGGCTCTGCATCGAGTAGCCGAGCGCCCGTTGACGCTCGGGCAGCATGTCCCCGACCAGGGCGCGGGACGGCTCCATGGAGACGTTGATGGACGCGTCGAGGATCCACAGCAGTCCGGCCGCCACCCATAGCGTCGGACTGTTCGGTATGGCGACGAGGGCGGCGGACGCCAGCAGCGCGCCCCACAGGAAGTACGGCCGCCGCCGGCCGAGCGGTCCCCAGGTGCGGTCGCTGTAGTAGCCGATCACCGGCTGGACGAGCAGGCCCGTGACGGGTCCGGCGAGCCAGAGGATGGGCAGGTCGTCGATCTCGGCGCCGAGGGTCTGGAAGATCCGGCTGACGTTGGCGTTCTGCAGGGCGAAGCCGAACTGGATGCCGAGGAACCCGAAACACATGTTCCAGATCTGCCCGACGCTGAGTTCCGGCTTGCCGCGCGGCGTATCGTTCATGGTCGTCCCCCCTCCGGCCGGAGTCTCCGCGCCGTCTGCGGACCGCACAACGAAATGTAATCGTATTCACCATTCCGTGACGGTCCCGCATCGCGAACAATGGCGGGTGCGCCCCGGCAGCAGGGTGCGACCGTGCGATGCACGACCCGGGGGGAAGGGCGAGGGCATGCTGGACGAACAGAAGACAGGCGCCGGAACGGCGCAGGATGCCGCGGACGCGGCCGCGCGCGATGCCGGGCACGCCTGGTGGCGCGGCGCCGCCATCTACCAGATCTACCCGCGTTCCTTCGCGGATTCCGATGGCGACGGCACGGGCGACCTGCCGGGCATCGTCGCGCACCTCGACCATGTGGCGTCGCTCGGCGTCGATGCGATCTGGGTGTCGCCGTTCTTCAGGTCGCCGATGGCCGACTTCGGATACGACGTCAGCGACTACCGCGAGGTCGACCCCATCTTCGGGACGCTCGCCGATTTCGACCGCCTCGTCGCGGAGGCGCACCGCCGCGGGCTGCGCGTGATCATCGACCAGGTGATGAGCCACACCTCCGACCAGCACCGCTGGTTCCAGGAGAGCCGGCAGAGCCGCGACAACCCGCGCGCCGATTGGTACGTGTGGGCGGACCCTGCGCCCGACGGCACGCCGCCCAACAATTGGCTGTCCATCTTCGGCGGCTCGGCCTGGCAGTGGGAGCCGCGCCGCGGCCAGTACTACCTGCATAACTTCCTGGTCAGCCAGCCCGACCTCAACTACCACAACCCCGCGGTCGCGGCGCAGATGCTGGACGAGTGCGAGTTCTGGCTGCAGCGCGGCGTCGACGGTTTCCGGCTCGACGCCATCAACTTCTGCTTCCACGACACGCTGCTGCGCAGCAACCCGCCGAAGCCGCCCGAGCTGCGCAAGGGCCGCGGCTTCAGCGTCGACAACCCCTACGCCGCGCAGGTGCACCTCTACGACAACACGCGGCCGGAGATGCTGGGCTTCCTCGAGCGGCTGCGTGCGCTCATCGACCGCTATCCGCAGGCCATGACGCTCGGCGAGATCTCCTCCGAGGACGTCATCGCCACGGTCGGCGAATACACGGCGGGCGATGCGCGGCTGCATTCGGCCTATTGCTTCGAACTTCTGGTGGAGCGCTTCTCGACGGCGCATGTGCGCGAGGTCATCGAGTCGCTCGAGCACCGCTCGCCCGGCTACTGGCCGACCTGGTCCATCGGCAACCACGATGTGGCCCGCGTCGCCTCGCGCTGGGCCTGCCCAGGCGTGCCGACCGCGGACAGGGCCAAGCTGCTCAACGCATTCCTGCTCTCGCTCAAGGGCACCACCTGCACCTATCAGGGCGAGGAGCTCGGTCTCACCGAAGCGGAACTGCCGCGCGAGGCGCTGCGTGACCCTTACGGCATCGCGTTCTGGCCCAACTTCAAGGGCCGTGACGGCTGCCGCACGCCGATGCCCTGGTCGGACGAGACGCCGCAGGGCGGGTTCTCCGCGGGCGCGCCTTGGCTGCCGATGCCCACCGAGCATCGCGCGCAGGCCGTGTCGCGGCAGTCGGCGGATCCGACGTCCACATTGAACGCGTTCCGCGCCTTCATGCGCTTCCGGCGCGCGCATCCCGCACTGCGGTCCGGGTCGATCCGTTTCCTCGACGCGCCCGACGAGGCGCTGTGCTTCCTGCGCGAGCATGAGGGACGCACGCTGCTCGCCGCGTTCAACTTCGGCGCGACGCCGGTGACGGTGACGCTGCCTGCGGGCGCGGCCGTGACGCCGCTCGCAGGCCATGGCTTCGACCCCTGCATGCCGGCCGGCGGGCGCGTGACGCTGCCGGCGGCGGGGGCTTTCTTCGCCAATCTGGCCCCGGGGGGGTCGACCAGGAGCTGACAGCATGCTTTCGAACCTCGACTGGGCGGTCGTCGTCCTCTACTTCGTGGTGGTGTTCGCGGTGGCCTTCGGCGTCACGCGCGGTCGGGGGTCGCGGGAGTCGGCCGAGGGCTACTTCCTCGGCGGACGCAACGCCGGCTGGTTCGTCATCGGCGCGTCGCTGTTCGCCTCCAACATCGGGTCCGAGCACCTCGTGGGCCTCGCCGGCACCGGTGCGGCGAGCGGCGTGGCGGTCGCGCAGTTCGAGGTGCTCGCCTCGCTGATCCTGCTGCTGCTCGGCTGGCTCTTCGTGCCGTTCTACCTGCGCAGCGGCGTGTTCACCATGCCGGAGTTCCTCGAGCGGCGGTATTCGCCGGCGGCGCGCTGGTACCTCGCCGTGATCTCCATCGTCGGCTACGTGCTCACCAAGATCTCGGTGACCATCTTCGCGGGCGGCATCGTCTTCGAGGCCCTGATGGGCATCGACTTCTGGACCGGCGCGCTGATCGTGGTGGTCGCGACCGGCATCTACACGGTGTTCGGCGGTCTGCGTGCGGTGCTCTACACCGACATGATGCAGATGTTCGTGATCCTGGGCGGTGCGGCGGCGGTGACGCTGCTCGGGCTGCGCGCCATCGGCGGCTGGGACGCGCTCGCCACCGAGGCCGCGCCCGGGTTCCTCTCCATGTGGAAGCCCATGACCGACCCGGACTTCCCGTGGACCGGGATCCTGCTCGGCGCGCCGATCCTCGGCGTCTGGTACTGGTGCACCGACCAGTTCATCGTGCAGCGCGTGCTGTCGGCGCGGAACGTCGACGAGGCGCGGCGCGGCACGATCTTCGCCGGCTTCCTGAAGCTGCTGCCGCTCTTCATCTTCGTGGTGCCGGGCCTGATCGCGCATGTGCTGGTGCAGCGCGGTGAGATGACGCTGTCGAGCCCCGATGCGGCGCTGCCGACGCTCATCAGCACGCTGCTGCCCGAGGGCGTGCGCGGGCTCGTGGTCGCGGGGCTGCTCGCGGCGCTGATGTCGTCGCTGTCGTCGGTGTTCAACTCCTGCTCGACGCTCATCACCTGGGACGTCTACCGCAAGCTGCACCCGGAGGCCTCCGAGCGGCGCCTGGTCGCGGTCGGGCAGATCGCGACCTTGGTGATGGTCGGCTTCGGGCTGCTGTGGATCCCGATGATGAAGCTCATCTCGGGGCAGCTCTACCAGTACCTGCAGAGCGTGCAGGCCTACATCTCGCCGCCGATCGCGGCGGTGTTCCTGATCGGCATCTTCTGGAAGCGCGTGAACGCGCAGGGTGCGCTGGCGGCGCTCGGCACCGGCTTCGTGCTGGGTCTCGCGCGTCTCGTGCTGGAACTGAACAAGGGCGCGGCCGGCGACGGCCTCGTCGGCGCCTTCGTCGGCATGAACTTCCTGCACTTCGCGCTGTTCCTGTTCGTGGTCTGCGCGGCGGTGCTGGTGCTGGTGAGCCTCGTGACGCCGGCGCCCGATCCGGCGCACATCGCGGCGCTGACCGTCGCCACGCGCGATGAGCCGCTCGCGCAGCCGCCCGAGGCGATGACCATCCCGGGCGGCCACGAGCACCTGCCCGGCACCCGGAGCGATGCCGCCTGGCGGCGGCGCGACCTCGGCTGGAGCCTGCTGCTGGTCGGCCTCGTCGGGCTGATCTGGCTCTGGTTCAGCTGAGTCCGCGGCCGGTTCAGCCGGCGGCGGCGCGGCAGTGGGCCGCGATGTAGTCGCGGTGCGTCGGCATCGCGGCGGCGGTCTCGGCGATGGCGCGCCGCAGGCCCGCGAGCCGCGCGCGCGCGTCCACCGAGGTCCGCTGGTCGACCATCGCCTCGTAGCGCGCCACCGGCACCTCCTGCCCGACGAACACGGCGAGCCACGAGGGGTTCTGGAAGAGCTCCATCGTGGTCGACACCAGCCGACCGCGCGCCTTGAAGTGCTCCATCTTGTACTGCAGCGTGTCGGGGATGGACATCGCCCGGCACTCGCGCCAGAGCGGTGCGTCATCGCGCGTCGTCGCGTGGTAGTGCAGCACCAGGAAATCGCGGATGCCCTCGTACTCGAGCGCGGTCAGGCGGTTGAACTCGGCGGCCGCGAGCGGATCGAACCCCAAGTCGGGGAACAGCGCGAGCAGCCGCATGATGCCGGTCTGGATGAGGTGCAGGCTGGTCGACTCGAGCGGCTCCATGAAACCCGCGGCGAGGCCGATCGCCACGCAGTTGCGGTTCCAGAAGAGCTTGCGACGACCGGTGACGAAGCGCAGCGGCCGCGGATCGGCGAGCGGCGCCCCGTCGAGGTTGTCGAGCAGGGTCCGCGCGGCCGCGTCGTCGCTCAGGTATCGGCTGCAATAGACGTAGCCGTTGCCGGTGCGGTGCTGCAGCGGGATCCGCCACTGCCAGCCTGCCTCGCGCTGCGTCGAGCGCGTGTAGGGCGTGAACTCGCCGGCCGAGGCGCAGGGCACGGCGACCGCGCGGTCGCAGGGCAGCCAGTGCGTCCAGTCCTCGTAGCCGGTCTTGAGCGCACCCTCGATGAGCAGGCCGCGGAAGCCCGAGCAGTCGACGAAGAGGTCGGCCTCGACCACGCGTCCGTCGTCGAGCACCACCGACTCGATGAAGCCGTCGGTGCCGCGCAGCCGTACATCGACGATGCGGCCCTCGAGCCGTACCACGCCGCGTTGCTCGGCGTAGCCGCGCAGGTAGCGGGCGTAGAGACCCGCGTCGAAATGGTACGCGTAGTCGAAGGTGCTCGAGGCGAGCCGCGGGTCGCGCGACGGCCGGTCGAAGCGGTTGGCCCGCGCGGCGGCCCAGGCCATCGAGTACTCGCCGATGTCGGTCGGATCGCCCTGCATGCGCTCCCGCAGCCAGTACTGGTGCAGGGGCACGGCGTCGAACTCCGCGCCGTAGGGGCCGAAGGGATGGAAGTAGCGGTGGCCGACCCGGCCCCAGTCCACGAACTCGATGCCGAGCTTGAAGGACCCCTGCGTGCGGCGCACGAACTCGTTCTCGTCGATGCCGAGGCGCTGGTTGAAGAGGCGGATGGGCGGGATGGTGGCCTCGCCGACGCCTACGGTGCCGATCTCGTCGGACTCCACCACGGTGATCCGCGCCGCACCCAACGCCTGCGCCAGCGCGGCGGCGGTCATCCAGCCCGCGGAGCCGCCGCCGATGATGGCGACGCGGCGAAGCGGCGTCCCGGGTGCGGCGGCGGTGGAGCCGGCGGCGGTGGAGGTGGCGGCGTGCTGGGCGCTGGGCGCGGGCATGGTGCGGTCCTCTCAGACTCCGGCCGGGGCGGCGGCGGCGCAGTGGCGTGCGATGAAGTCGGCGTGGGCGGGCAGCGCGGCGACGCTGCGGTCGATGATGGCGCGCAGATCGCCGAGGAAACCGTCGAGCTGCGCGTCGCTGAGGGCGCGCGTCAGCGGATGGCAGGCCTCGGCCACCAGACCCTGCCCGGTCATGACCTGCAGCCAACCGTTCTCGGTGAACAGCTCGTCGGATTCGCGGTGGAGCCGCCCGCTCGCCTTGAAGAGCGCCATGCGGTGCGACAACGATTCCGGGATCGCCATCTCGCGACGCTCGCGCCAGAAGGGCTCATCGGGCCGCGCGTTCAGGTGGTAGTGAAGGATCAGGAAATCGCGGATGCGCTCGAACTCGAAGCAGCTCTGCCGGTTGTGTTCGGCGATCGCCCGCGGTTCCAGGCGCCGGTCCGGGAACAGGTTGATGAGCCGCTGCAGGTGCGACTGCACGAGATGGATGCTCGTCGATTCGAGAGGTTCCATGAAGCCGCTCGCCAGGCCGAGCGCCACGCAGTTGCGCGCCCAGAATGCTTTGCGCCGGCCCGTCGTGAAGCGCAGCGGCCGCGGATCGGCGAGCGCGGGCCCCTCGATGTTGCGCAGCAGCACCGCGGTCGCCTCGTCGTCGCTCATGAAGCGGCTGCAGTAGACATGGCCGTTGCCGACGCGATGCTGCAGCGGGATGCGCCATTGCCACCCTGCCGGGCGGGCCATCGCCTGCGTGTAGGGCCGCGGTGGACCGATGGCGGCGCTCGGTACGGCGATCGCGCGGTCGCAGGGCAGCCAGTGCGTCCAGTCCTCGTAGCCGGTCTGCAGCGCGCCCTCGATCAACAGACCGCGGAAACCCGAGCAATCGATGAAGAGTTCGCCGGTGACGACCCGATCCCCGTCGAGACGGACGCCCTCGATGAAGCCGTCGGCGCCGCGCAGCAGCGTCTCGACGATGCGGCCCTCGGTGCGGCGCACGCCGGCGCGCTCGGCGTAGCGGCGCAGGAAGCGCGCCACCAGCGTGGCGTCGAAGTGCCAGGCGTGCACCAGACCCTGGGGCAGGCCCTGCGGCGCCTGGTCCATGCGCGCCGCCCGCCCCGCGCGTGCGGCCACTGCGGTGAGCGAGTGGTCCCAGAGGCTGCCGGCGCGTCCGGCGAGCCGGGCGCGCTGCCAATACTGGTGGAAAGGGAGCAGCCCCAGGTCGCGGCCCAGCGCGCCGAAGGCGTGCAGATACCGCTCGCCCGGCCGCCCCCAGCCCTCGAACTCGATGCCGAGCTTGAGCGTGCCCTGCACCTCGCGGAGCAACCCGTCCTCGTCGATGCCGAGGAAGGCGGCGAGCAGGCGTATCTGCGGGATGGTCGCCTCGCCCACGCCGACGGTGCCGATCTCGTCCGATTCGACGAGCTCGATGGCGAGCATCGGCCCGAAGGCGCGCGACAGCGTCGCCGCGGCCATCCAGCCGGCGGTGCCGCCGCCGACGATGACGACCTTCTGCAGGGGTGCTGCGCTGTCTCGGGCGGTGGTCATGTCGGGATTCTATCGGTGATCCAGTCGAGGCGACGCACGGGCGCCGAGGCGTACCAATGAAAAACCCCCGCCGAGTCGCCTCGGCGGGGGCTGCAGGGATGCCCCGCTGCTGGGATCAGTCGACCCGGTAGGAGGCGCCGACCATGTAGTACCGGCCGTAGACCTGGTAGTCCCGGATCTGGCGCGGATCGTCGTTGTAGAAGGTCTGGAAGGGCTCGTCCGTGAGGTTGAAGCCCTGCAGCGTGAGGCTGAGGCCGTTCAGCGACCCGGAATCGAAGCGGTAGCCGAGCTGCGCGTCGACGATCGTCTCGCCCTCGACCATGGTCAGGTTGCGGCCGTTGCCGAAGCCCGAGACCTCGCCGAGGAAGTCGGAGCGGAAACGGGCGCTGACGCGGGCCGAGAAGCCGAAGCGGTCGTAGTACAGCGTGGCGTTGTAGACGTCCTCGGAGAGGCCCGGCAGCGGCTGCGACGGGTTGCCCGGGTTCGGCGTGATGTTGCTGTCGGTCAACGAGGCCGTCAGCACCGTGCCGAAGCCGGTCAGCGCGTCGGTCAGCATCTCGCCGGTGAGGGACAGCGCCACCTCGATGCCCGAGATGCTGCCGCCCTTGCCGTTCGCAGGTGCGTTCGAGAAGCCGGTGTTGAGCGCCGGCGCCGGTCCCGAGAACGGCAGGCCGACGAAGCTCTGCACGACCTGCTGGTTGTAGATGTAGCTGTCGAGGTCCTTGTAGAACCCGGCCAACGCGAAGTAGCCCTTGCGGTCGGCGAAGTACTTCTCGTAGGAGAGGTCGAGGGCCGTGGCCCGCCAGGGCTCGACCTCCGGGTTGCCGCCGAACGCGCTCCACGGCGAGTTGTTGATGTTCGTGGAGCCCGCCAGCGCCGGGTTGTAGCTGAAGGTGCGGCTCGCGCGCATGTCGTCCATGCGCGGCCGCGCCATCACCTTGGCCGCGGCGAAGCGGACGAAGTTGTCGCCGCCGAGGTCGAAGGTGAGGTTGAGGCTCGGCAGGAAGTCGCCGTAGTCCGTACCGCCCTTGGTCGTGCGCAGCGGCACGCCGGAGCCGCCGCCGCCCGCCGACAGCGCGGTGGAGGACTGGTCGGACATCACGTACTGGAAGCCGAGGTTGCCGGTCACCGGGATCGAGCCGAGCTCGGTCTCGAGACCGAACTTGACGTAGCCGATGGTGATCTCCTCGGACACGTCCCAGCTCTTCACCGCCACGTCGCCGTTCGGGTTGCGGATCAGGCGGTAGGTGTTGCGGGCGATCAGGTCCTGCGGGTTGTAGCTCACCATCGCCGGGATGCCGAGGAAGCTGAGGTCGGTGAGGCCGGTGACGCTCGGGATGGCCGCCGAGGTCGCGCCGCTCGCGAGCCCGAGGAAGAACTCGTCGGCGACGAGGCCCTTGTCGCGCTTGCTGTAGCTGGCGCCGACCTCCACGCTCGAGAGCGCACCCGTCTCGAGATCGCGCTTGGCGGCGAGGCGCAGCTGCTGCAGTTCGTCCTCGATCTTCGGCTGGTTGGAGTAGCCGAGCTGGCCACCCGGGACCACATCGCCGCCCCAACCCTGCGGGCTGGTGAGGAAGACGCGGCTCGCATCGCCGTAGTTGAAGGTGGGCGAGAACACCGCGCCGCGGTCGGTCATGCGGAAGCCGAGGTTGTCGGCGGTGGTGACGCTCTGCGGGATGCCCGAGTAGGTCTCGAGGATGAGGTCGTTGCGTTCGACCTTCGAGCTGCTGAGGTCGGCTTCAGCCGACCAGTGGTCGGTGATGCCGAAGCGGAGATTCAAGCCGAGGGCGAGCACATCGGCGTCGCGGGCGTTGACGTCGTTGCGCATCACGCCGCGCACCCCGTTGAAGGTACCCGAGGTGACGAGACCGTTCGCGGTGGTCGAGCCGGGCTGGAGGCTCGCCGATGACCACTGCAGCGGCAGCTCGATGCCGCGCAGCTGCTGGTCCTCCTTGAACTCGGAGTAGTAGACATCGAGGGCGCCGGAGAAGTTCTCGGTGGGCGCGAACTCGAGCACGCCGACGAAGCCGTCGCGCTTGAGCTCGCCGGAGCGCACGTAGGGCTTCGAGCCGCCGATGATGAGCGCGCCGCCCGGACCGCCCGGATAGCCCCAGGCGTTGAAGCGCTGTTCCTGGCTCGGGTTGCTCATGTGCGCGAAGCCGAGCGCGAGGCCGACCTTGCCGTCGGCGAACTGGTTGATCCACGACGCCGAGTAGCGCCAGCCATCGTCCGCCGAACCCGCGTTCAGCGTGCCGAGGTCGGCCTTCTCGTAGCGCAGGTTCACGGCGAGCGCGGACTTGCCGTACTCGAGCGGGCGCACCGTGCGCATGTCGATGGTACCGGCGAGGCCTTGGCCGATCAGCGAGGCGTCCGGGGTCTTGTAGACGACGACGCCCGACAGCAGCTCGGAGGGGAACTGGTCGAACTCGACGCTGCGGTTGTCGCCGGTGCTCACCTGCTCGCGGCCGTTCAGCAGCGCGCTCGAGAAGTCGGGCGAGAGGCCGCGGATGCTGATGACCTGGCCACGGCCGTTCAGGCGTTGCGCCGTGAGGCCAGGCAGACGCGCGATCGACTCGGCGATCGAGACATCGGGCAGCTTGCCGATCTCCTCGGCCGACACCACTTCGATGATGGACGAGGACTTCTTCTTGGTGTCCATCGCGTCCATGAGGCTGGCGCGGTAGCCGGTGACGACGACCTCTTCGAGGGCCTCTTCGGATTGGTTGCTCTGGGTCTGCGCGTAGCCGGTGGACGCCGCGAGCGCTGCGGCCACGGCGAGGGCGACGGCCGACCGCCGCGGCGAGGGCAGCGGACCGGCGTTGCAGAGATAAGACTGGAGCGACTGCCTGTTGGGCTTGGCCATGGAAAAGAACCCCCCTGATGGAACGGATCTTGCGACCCCGCAAAACCCCTACCGAATCCTAGTCAGGCGACGAAAGGCCGTGCAATGCATGCATACGATTGCATTAATGTAATCGTATGCAGATGGCATCCTGTCACCGCGTCCCGTCTGATAAGGGGACGCGTAACGCGTTTGCCGACCGGGGGGTTCGACGATGTTGCGAGCTGTGGTTTTTTCGCTTCTGTGGTTGCTCAGCGGTGCTGCGGTCGGCGCGGGGACCGGCGCGGCGGGGGCGGCATCGCCGACCGACGCGCACCGAGCGCGCCTGCCCCAGGACGAGATCATCTATTTCCTGTTGCCGGACCGGTTCGAGAACGGCGATCCGTCGAACGACCGCGGTGGCCTGACGGGTGGTCCGCTGCAGCACGGTTTCGATCCGACCCACAAGGGCTTCTATCTCGGCGGCGACCTCAAGGGCCTGATCGCGCGCCTCGACTACATCCAGGGCCTCGGCGCGACGGCGATCTGGCTCGGTCCCATCTACCGCAACAAGCCGGTGCAGGGCGGGCCGGGACAGGAGACGGCGGGCTACCACGGCTACTGGATCACGGACTTCACGCGCGTCGACCCGCACTTCGGCAGCGACGCCGACATGCAGGCGCTGGTGGCGGCGGTGCACGGCCGCGGCATGAAGCTCTATCTCGACATCATCACCAACCACACCGCCGATGTCATCGCCTTCAAAGAATGCCCGACCAGCGTCTGTCCGTACCGCGCCATCGCCGACTTCCCGTACTCGCGGCGCGGCGGTCCGGGCGGTGAGCCCATCAACGAGGGCTTCGCGGGCCACGCGCCGCCGCACCAGACCGCGGAGAACTTCGCGCGTCTCACCCGTCCCGACTACGCCTACACGCCCGTGGTGCCGGACGCCGAGCGCGGCATCAAGGTGCCGGCCTGGCTCAACGACCCCATCTGGTACCACAACCGCGGCAACACCACGTTCAGCGGCGAGAGCTCCGACCAGGGCGATTTCGTGGGGCTCGACGACCTGATGACCGAGGATCCGCGCGTGGTCGACGGCTTCATCGACATCTTCGGCGGCTGGATCGACCGCTACGGCATCGACGGTTTCCGCGTCGACACCGCCAAGCATGTCAACGACGAGTTCTGGCAGCGCTTCGCGCCGGCGATGCTCGCGCGTGCGCAGGCGCGCGGCATCCCGGACTTCCACATCTTCGGCGAGGTGTACGTCGAACACCCGACCGACACGCCGATCCTCGCACGCTACACGCGCGTCGCGGGGCTGCCGACGGTGCTCGATTTCGGCTTCGCCGCCGCGGTGCGCGAGACGGTGGCGGGCGATGCGCCGACGCAGGTGCTCGCGCGGCTGTTCGCCGACGATGTGCTGTACGAGGGCGGTGCGGCGACGGCTCTGCGTTCGCCGACCTTCATCAGCAACCACGATTTCGGGCGCTTCGCGCACCTCGTCCACCGCAAGCGGCCGCAGGTCGCGCGCGATGAGGCGCTGGCGAGGGTGCAGCTCGCGCACGCCATGCTGCTGACGCTGCGCGGCGTGCCGACGGTGTATTCGGGCGACGAGCAGGGCTTCGTGGGCTTGGGCGGCGACCAGTCGGCCCGCGCGCCGCTGTTCGCGAGCCGCGTCGCCGAGTACAACGGTCAGGCGCTGCTCGGCACCGGGCGTCGGCACACGCAGGAGAACTTCGACTCGGCGCACCCGCTCTACCGCGGGGTGGCGGACTTGTCGGCGCTGCGTCGCGCACATCCGGCGCTGCACCGTGGTGCGCAGCTCACGCGACGCTATACCGAGGACGGCCCGGGGCTGTTCGCGGTGTCGCGCTTCGACCCCGTCGACGGCCGCGAGTACCTCGTGGCCTTCAACACATCGACCAAGCCGGTCGCGATGCAGGTGACGGTCGAGACCGCCTCGCTCGGCTTCGAGACGCTGGTCGGCGTCTGTGCGGCGTCGGCGAGCGCGCCGGGCAGCGTCCGCGTGGAACTGCCGGCGCTCGGCTTCGCGGTGTGCCGCGCGACCGGAGCCGCGCGGTGAGCGCGTTGGTCGGGGAGGCGACGCCGGACTCGTCGCGGCGACGCTCGCCGATGGCGCTCGCGCTGCTCGCAGCGCTCGCATGGGTCGTCGCGCCGGCGCGCGCGGAGACGCGCGATGTCGCCGCGGTGGAGTCGCCGGGCGGCGTGCTCAAGGTCATGGTGACGCTCAACGGCGAGGGCCGCGCGGGCTACCGCGTCGAACGGCGCGGCCGGCCGATCGTCGCCGAGTCGCGGCTCGGGATGCTGTTCACCGACGCGCCCAAGTTCGAGCGCAACTTCACCCTCGAGAGCCGGACGACACGCGTCGTCGACGAGTCCTGGGAACAGCCCTGGGGCGAGCGGCGCTTCGTGCGCAACCATTTCCGCGAGCTGCGCGTGCGGCTGCGCGAGACGCCGCCGCGTGCGCGCGCGTTGGACGTGGTCTTCCGCGTCTACGACGATGGGCTCGGCTTCCGCTACGAGTTCCCCGACCAGCCCTCGCTCAAGCAGGTGAACATCGCCGACGAACTCACCGAGTTCTCGCTGATCGAGCCGGCGACGGCGTGGTGGATCCCGGCCGGCGAGTGGAACCGCTACGAGTACCTCTACAACCGCACGCCCGCGGCCGAGATCGGTCAGGCACACACCCCGGTCACCTTCCGCGCGGCGAGCGGCCTGCACATCGCGGTCCACGAGGCCGCGCTCGTCGACTATTCGGCGATGTGGCTGCGCAAATCCGAGGGGCAGCGCTTCCGCGCCACGCTCTCGCCCTCGGCGCGCGGGCCGCGCGTCAGCCGCACCGCGCCGTTCGCCACCCCCTGGCGCACGCTGCAGATCGCGGACGATGCCGGCGGGCTCTACATGTCCGACCTCATCCTGAACCTCAACGAGCCGAACGCGCTCGGCGATGTGTCGTGGGTGAAGCCCTACAAGTACGTCGGCGTGTGGTGGAGCCTGCACCTCGACACCGAGAGCTGGGCCTCCGGCCCGAAGCACGGGGCGACCACGGCGAACGTCAAGCGCTACATCGACTTCGCGGCCGCCCACGGCTTCCGCGGCGTGCTGGTCGAGGGCTGGAACATCGGCTGGGACGGCGACTGGTTCGCCAACGGCGAGACCTTCAGCTTCACGCAGCCGTATCCCGACTTCGACCTCGAGGCGGTGGCGGCCTACGCGCGGAGGAAAGGCGTGCACCTCGTCGGCCACCACGAGACCTCGGCCTTCGCCTCGCACTACGAGGCGCAGCTCGGCGCGGCGCTCGACCAGGCGGCGCGGCTCGGCATCGACAGCATCAAGACCGGCTATGTGGCCGACGCCGGCGGCGCGAAGTTCCAGGACCCGGACGGCAGCACCCGCTTCGAGTACCACGACGGGCAGGCGATGTCGCGGCATCACCTGAAGGTCGTGACCGAGGCCGCCCAGCGCCGCATCGCCATCAACCCGCACGAGCCCATCAAAGATACCGGTCTGCGCCGTACCTATCCCAACTGGGTGGCGCGCGAGGGTGCGCGCGGCATGGAGTACAACGCCTGGGGCGTGCCGCCCAACCCGCCCGAGCACGAAGCCAACCTCGTGTTCACGCGCATGCTGAGCGGTCCGATGGACTTCACGCCGGGCGTGCTGTCGCTGAAGGGCCGCAACGGCCAGCCCCTCCAATCCACGATCGCCAAGCAGCTCGCCAACTACGTGGTGCTCTACAGCCCCATCCAGATGGTCGCCGACCTGCCGGAGAACTACGCGCGCTTCCCCGGGCCGTTCCAGTTCATCAAGGATGTGCCCACGGACTGGCAGGACACGCGCGTGCTGGAGGGCGCGGTCGGCGACTTCGTCACCTTCGCGCGCCAGGACCGCAACTCCACCGACTGGTATGTCGGCGGCGTCACGGACGAGAACCCGCGCACGGCGGTGGTGAACCTCGATTTCCTGCAGCCCGGCCGCCGCTACCGCGCCAAGCTCTACCGTGACGGCGCGGACGCGAGTTGGGACAAGAACCCGTTCGCCATCGTCATCGAGGAGCGCAGGGCCGCCCGCGGCGATCGTTGGGAGATCCCGGTGGCCGCGGGCGGCGGCTTCGCGATCCGCTTCGAGGCGCTGAAGTGAGCGCCGCGCCGCGTCTCGGCGCGCGTGTCGCCGCGGCCTCCGCGCTGCTGGCGCTGCTCGCGGGCTGCGCGGCGGTCGGCGCTCCGGACGCGGGCGTGCAGGCCCCGGTCGCCGCCGCCGACCCTCACACGCCGCAGCGCGAGATGCGCGTCACGCCGCCCGCGTGGTCGCGCGACGCCACGATCTACCAGATCAACCTGCGGCAGTTCACGCCCGAGGGCACGCTGCGCGCCGCCGAAGAGCAGCTGCCGCGGCTCAAGGACCTGGGCGTCGACATCCTGTGGCTGATGCCCATCCACCCGATCGGCGAGAAGAACCGCAAGGGCACGCTCGGCAGCCCGTACGCGGTGCGCGACTACCGCGCGGTGAACCCGGAGTTCGGCAGCTTCGCCGACCTCAAGCGCTTCGTCGACCGCGCGCACGCGCTCGGCCTGAAGGTCATCCTCGACTGGGTCGCGAACCACTCGGCCTGGGACAACCCGCTCGTCACGACGCATCCCGAGTGGTACGAGCGGGACTGGAAGGGCGACTTCCACCCGACCTCGTGGTGGGACTGGTCGGACATCATCGAGTTCGACTACGGACAGGTCGGCCTGCGCCGCTACATGGCGGAGTCGATGGCGTTCTGGGTGCGCGAGGCCGGCGTCGACGGCTTCCGCTGCGATGTCGCGGGCTATGTGCCGATCGATTTCTGGAACGCCGTGCGGCGCGACCTGCAGGCCATCAAGCCGGTGTTCATGCTGGCCGAGGCCGCGACCCGCGACCTGCACTTCGAGGCCTTCGAGGCGAGCTACGGCTGGAGCCTGCACAGCGGCCTGCACGAGGTGGCGAGGAAGGGCGCGAGCGTCGATGCGCTCGCCGGCTACTACTCCGAACAGGACAACCTGTTCCCGCGCGGCAGCATGCGCCTCGTGTTCACCAGCAACCACGACAAGAACTCCTGGGAGGGCACGGAGTTCGAGATGTTCGGCCCGGCGGTCGAGGCCGCGATCGTGCTGACCTTCGTCGGCGACGGCATCCCGACCGTCTACAACGGCCAGGAGGCCGGCAACACCAAGCGCCTGCAGTTCTTCGAGAAGGATCCCATCGAGTGGCGCGCGCATCCGCACGAGGCGCTGTTCCGTTCGCTCAACGCGCTGAAGGCCGCGACGCCCGCGCTCTGGAACGGGCCCTGGGGCGCGCGCATGGTGCGCACGGCGAACTCCTCGCCGCAGCGCGTGCTGTCGTTCGTGCGCGAGCACCGCGCCGGGGCTCGCGACGGGCTCGGCGGCGCGCTGCCGGCGAGCAAGCTGCTCGCGGTGTTCAACTTCTCGGCCGAGCCGCGCCGCGTGACGCTGCCCGAGGCGCTTGCGCACGGCGTGTACCGCGAGCCGCTCGCCGCGCAGCCCGAGGCCGAGCGCCGCATCGACGCCGCCACCGAGGTCGAGCTGGCGCCCTGGGGCTGGCGCGTGTTCACGCGCTGACGCGGCGGCGCGGCGTACGGAGGCATCGGTCACGGCGATGAGCGTCAACGAGATCTACCTGCTGGCGTTGCTGCTGGTGTTCACGCTGCCGTGGCTCGTCTGGCGCCTGCTGCGCACCGACCCGTTCGCGCCGCTGGTGGTGGTGCAGATCGTGGGCGGCATCCTGCTCGGTCCGGGCCTGCTCGGCGCCGCGTTCCCGCAGTACTACGCCTTCCTGTTCCCGCCGGCCGTCATCCAGAGCCTGAACGCGGTGGCGCTGTGGGCGGTGACCCTGTTCGTGTTCCTCGCCGGCATCGAGCTCGACGTGCGCGGTGCGTGGCGCGACCGCGCCGACGCCGGCGTCGCCGCGGGCTTCGCGCTGCTGACGCCGCTCGTCACCGGTGCGCTCGCCGGCGCGGTGCTCTGGAACTGGGGCGGCTGGGCGGCCGAGAAGGCCCAGGCCTGGCAGTTCATCGCGGGCATCGGCATGGCGTGCGCGGTGACCGCGCTGCCCATCCTAGTGCTGTTCCTCGAACGGCTCGGCGTGCTGCGTCTGCCGCTCGGCCAGCGCGTGCTGCGTTATGCGAGCCTCGATGACCTCATGATCTGGGGCGTGCTGGCCTTGATCCTGCTCGACTGGCAACGGCTCGGGCGGCAGGCGGTGTTCCTCGCCGCGTTCGTGGTGCTCGCCGTCGCCATCCGGCGCCTGATGCACCGCGTGCCGCACGCCGATCGGCCGTACATCGCGCTCGGCTGGCTGATCGCCTGCGCGGTCGGCGCGGACTGGTGCGGCCTGCACTTCATGGTGGGTGCCTTCCTCGCCGGCGTGGTGCTCGACGCCGACTGGTTCGGCGAGGAGGAGCTCGCGGGCCTGCGCCGCCACGTGCTCCTGCTGCTGATGCCGGTGTTCTTCCTCAGCACCGGCCTGCGCACGCAGTGGGAGCTGGGCGGCTTCGCGGTGTTCACGGCCGCCGCGCTGCTACTCGCCGCGGCGGTCGGCGGCAAGCTTCTCGGGGTGCGCCTCGCAGGCCGGGTGCTCGGCTGGTCGTCGGGCGAGGCCCGGGTCATCGGCTGGCTGCTGCAGACCAAGGCGCTGATCGAGATCATCTTCGCCAATGTGCTGCTCGACCGCGGCGTCATCACCCCGACGGCGTTCACCGCCCTGGTGCTGATGGCGGTCACGAGCACCATGCTCACCATCCCGATGGTGCGCGGTCGGGTCGCCGACCTGCACGGTGTCGGTTCCACCGCGACCCGTCTTTAACCGGTCCGTAACCCGTCTGTCACCGCGCCGTCACCCGGCGGATAGACCATGCGGCGGGTCACCGAAGTCCTGTCCGGGGTGTCCCATGTCCAAGCGGTCCGATGCGCACGCCGTGCGCCAGTCTTGCGCTTTCGCCGTCGCCGCGCTCGTCGCGCAGTCCGCCGCCCAGGCGCAGTCGCCCGCGACCGCCCCGGCGCCGGAGGTCCTCGAGGAGGTGGTGATCACCGCCATCATCGATTCCGCGAAGCGCGCCGCCGACCAGCAGAAGAACTCGCGCGGCGTGACCAATGTGGTCGCCGCCGACGCCATCGGCCGTTTCCCCGACCCCAACATCGCCGAGGCGCTGCAGCGCGTCGTGGGTGTCGCCATCTCCCGCGACCAGGGTGAGGGCCGCTACATCAACGTGCGCGGCGGCCCGTCGGAGTTCTCCGCCGTGACCATCGACGGGGTGAGCATCGCCGCGCCGGATCCGACCACCCGCGCCATCGACCTCGATACCGTGCCCTCGGACATCGTGGGGTCGCTCGAGATCACGAAGACGCTGCGGCCTGACCAGGACGCCGACTCCATCACCGGCGCCATCGACATCAAGACCCAGTCGCCCTTCGACTACAAGGGTTTCCGGGCCCGCGCCTCGCTCGGCGGCTCCTACAACGAGTTCGGCGGTACCCATGACAAGCGCGGCTCGTTCTCGGTGAGCGACATCTGGGAAGGCGAGCAGCAGTTTGGTCTGCTCCTGTCAGGGAGCTATTCGGAGACCGACCGGCAGGTCGACAACATCGAGACGGCCTGGGCGCGGCTGACCCGGCCTGAAGGCGGGCAGGTGTTCGGCGTCGTCGAGAACCTCTTCAAGGATTACGACACGCGACGCGAGCGCCTGGCCTTCACGGGCGCGGCGGAGCTGCGGACGGAGGACGGCTCCAGGCTGTTCGCGCGCGGCACCTGGTCGCGTTTCACGGACGACGAGTACCGCAACCAGCTGCTCGTGCTGTGGTCCGAGGGCGTGCTGCTGCCCGGCGCGACCGACGAGAAGGCCTCATTCCGCAACATCCGCGTCGCCAAGCAGATCCGTCATCGTATCGTGCGCAACGACATCGTGACGGGCGAGGTCGGTGGCGCAAAGGATTTCGGCGGGTGGACGCTCGATGGCTCGGTGTCCATCGCCAGCACGGAGCAGACCTACCCGCGCCGTGACGAGCTGCTGTGGCGGACCGCGGCGCTCGGCACCGCGACCGCGCCGATCAGCTACGACTACTCGACTTCCGCACGCGAGCCGTCGATCTCGCTCTTCACCACCGGACAGCACCTCAACCCCGCCAACTTCTCGTTCCGCGAGAACGCCTACCGCACCTCCGAGACGAGCGATGACGCTCTCGGCGCGAAGGTGAACCTGGCCTTCCCGGTCGTGATCGGCGGCGGCGAGGGCGAACTGAGGTTCGGCGCCAAGTACAAGGCCAGCGAGCGCAAGGCTGACGAGGACCGGTTCCGCGACCGTGCCTCGACCGCTGCGCCCACGACCCCGTTGGCCGGCTTCCTGATCGCGGAACCCAGCCGCAACTACGGCTACGACCTCGGATTCAAGGTCGACCCCTCGCTCGCCGACGCCTACTACGATGCGACCAAGTCCCGCTCACCGATCCGAGCCGAGCAGTCGGCGACCGCCGACTACACCGCTGACGAGACCGTGCTCGCGGGCTACGGCATGGCGGACCTCGACTTCGGTCGCTTGAGCCTGGTGGCCGGCCTGCGTGTCGAACGCACCGAGACCGAGGGGTCGGCGCCGGTGTTCAACCAGGCGACCGGCACGATCGCTGCGCGCACCGACAAGCGCAGCTACACGGATGTCTTCCCGGGCATCACGCTGCGCTACGGGATCAGCGACGCCTTCATCGCGCGAGCCGCGGTGACCCGCGGCATGATGCGACCGGACTTCACCGATATCGTGCCGCGCGCGCTCGAGTCCCAGGAGGGCACGCTGCTCGTCGTGCAGCAGGGCAATCCCGAGCTCAAGCCGACGCTGTCGAACAACCTCGATGCCTCGCTCGAGTACTACTTCGAGCCGATCGGCGTGCTCTCGGCGAGCGGCTTCTACAAGGATCTGAAGGATTACAACTACACCCTGCGCAGCTCGGGCAGCTATCTCGGCACGCCTGCGGCGATCATCACGCCCGAGAACGCCGATGGTGAGATGTTCGGCCTCGAGCTCGCCTGGCAGCAGCAGTTCACGCAGCTGCCGGGTTGGTTGTCCGGTTTCGGCGTGTTCGCCAACTTCACCTATGTCGACGCGTCCATCGACCTCGGTCGCACCTACGGCGGTCGGTCGTCGTTCCCGCTGCCGGGGCAGTCCGAGACGGTGTCGAACTTCGCGCTGTTCTACGAGAAGGGTCCGGTCAGCCTGCGTCTGAGCTATACCGACCGCAGCGACTACCTCGACGAGATCAACGCCGAGGACGGCGCCCTGGACCTCTACTGGGCGGGCCGCGACCAGATCGATTTCACCGGCAGCTACCAGTTCAGCAAGATGTTCGAGGGTTTCCTGGAGGCCAAGAACCTCACCAACTCCAAGGGCATCCGCTACTACGGCAAGCCGAGCCGCGTCTACGAGTACGAGCAGTTCGGCTACAGCGTGTTCGTGGGTGCACGGCTGAAGCTGTAACCGCCCACGCATGCGTTTCGTCACAGAGCTGAAGGCCACGATCTTCGGCATCGCGTTCGCCGTGGGCACCCCGTGGGCGGCCGCGGCGGCGGGTGCTGCCCCCGCCGCCGGCGTGGTCCAGCCCCGGGTGGTGACCGCCCCGGTGCGCCACGACACCGACGATCCGGCGATCTGGGTCGACCCGGCCGACCCGGCGCGTACGCTCGTCGTGGGCACAGATAAGGATATCGACGGCGCGCTGTATGTGTTCGGCCTCGACGGTCGGGTGCGCGAGGACCTCGTGGTCCGCGGCCTGCTGCGTCCCAACAACGTCGACATCGCCCGCGGCGTCATGCTCGGTGGTAAGCCGGTCGACCTCGTGATCGTCGCTGAGCGTTTCGCTCGTCGCCTGCGCGTCTACACCTTGCCGGACATGCGGCCCGTCGATGGCGGCGGCATCCCGGTGTTCGAGGGCGAGCGCGCGCGCGATGTCATGGGCGTCGCGGCGTGGGTGCGGCCGGGCGACGGGGCGCTGTTGGTGACCGTCAGCCGATCGGATCGCCACGCGCCGAAGCAGGGCTACCTGCACCAGTACCGCCTCGTCGATGACGGCAGCGCGCGGTTGCGGGGTCTCCTGGTACGGGCCTTCGGTGAGTGGAGCGGCCGCAAGGAGATCGAGGCGCTTTCGGTGGACCCGATCGGCGGCCATGTCTACGCCAGCGACGAGACCTTCGGCCTGCGCAAGTACCGTGTCGACCCGTCGACGGAGGACGCCGACGACGAGCTCGCGCTTTTCGGCACGACCGGCTTCGCGCGCGACCACGAGGGCAGCGCGGTGATGCGCGACGCCTCCGGGCGCGCTTGGCTCTGGGTGTCGGACCAGCAGGCCGGGGCGCTGCGGGTGTTCGACCTCGCCGGCTCGCCGGGGAAGCCGGACGAACCGCGCTTCATCGGTCATGTGCCGTTCGGGGCCCGCGAGACGGACGGCATCGACCTCGTGGTCGGCGATCTGCCGGGGTTCCCGGGCGGGTTGCTGGTCGCGATGTCGGACGACCGCACATTCCATTTCTATGCGATCGACGACCTTTTGAAGGCCTTGGTGCCGGCTGCGGCGCCCGCGCGTCGCTGAGGACCCCTGCCGAAAGTCATTTGACTGTCCGTTATGGCGGCGGGGCGTCGTATTCCCTTCTGCCATGAAGAGTTCTGCCATGAAGAGACCGACCTGCGCCGCGCGCGCCCGTCATCCCTCGTCCCCCGCTGCGCCGGGGCCCGCCATCCCGAGGTCCCGCCCGTTCGGCTGCGGCTGCTCTCCGGGACCGCGTCCGTCGCGTCGCGCCTGTCCGCCCGGCCGCGCCCGTTGGGCGGCGTTCGGCGAACGCGGTTGGTGGTACGCACCGCGCTGCGCCTCGCTGCCGCGGACGCGCGGCGAGATCAGTGCAGTTTCACCCGCGGTTCTGTCTGCGCGGCGATCAGGCGGCCGAGGGTGGTGAGCGAGGTGCGCCACCAGCCGTGCAGCGCGACCTCGTGCATCTTGTAGAGCGACTGGTACATCCAGCGCGCGAACAGGCCATCCAGCCAAAGAGTTCCGCCGACGAAGTTGCCCATCAGGTTGCCGACGGTGGTGTATTCGCCGAGCGAGACCAGCGAGCCGAAGTCGCGGTAGCGCCAGGGCGGCGAGTCCCGGCCGGCGAGGCGGCGGCGCAGCGCCTTCACGAGGTACATGGCCTGCTGGTGCGCGGCCTGCGCGCGCGGCGGCACGGTGCGGCCCTCATGTCCCGCCCAGGCGGCGGCCGCGCAGTCGCCGAGCGCGTAGATGTCCGGGTCTTCGAGCGAGCGCAGCCGGTCGTCCACCTTCACCTGGTTGAGGGGGTTCACCGCGAGCCCGAGGTCGGCGAGGAAGGGCGCCGCCTTCACGCCCGCGGCCCACACCACCATCTCGGCCTCGATGGTTCGGCCATCCGCGAGCCGGACGGCCTTCGGCAGCACCTCCGCGACGCGCGCGTCGCAGTGCACCTCCACGCCGAGCTCATCGAGCATGCGCCGCGCCGCGGCCGAGATGCGCTCGGGCAGCGCGGGCAGGATGCGCGGCGAGGCCTCGATGAGGTGCAGCCGGATGTGCTTGTCGGGGTCGATGTTGTCGAGGCTGTAGGAGACGAGCTCGCGCGTCGACTTGTGCAGCTCCGCGGAGAGCTCGACCCCGGTCGCGCCGGCGCCGACGATGGCGACGTCCAGCTGTCCCGGCGCGAGCGGTCCGGCCTGCGCGTGGGCGCGCAGGAAGGCGTTGACGAGCCGGCGGTGGAAGCGGTCGGCCTGCTTGGTGCTGTCGAGCGCGATCGCGTGCTCGGTGACGCCCGGTGTGCCGAAGTCGTTGACCTGGCTGCCGATGGCGAGCACGAGTATGTCGTAGCCGATGCGGCGCGCCGGCACGATCTCGAGGCCGGTGTCGTCGAGCACCGGACCGACCAGCACCTCGCGCGCCGCGCGGTCGAGGCCCACCATCTCGCCGTAGCGGTACTTGAAGCCGTGCCAATGCGACTGCGCGAGGTAGTCGAGCTCGTGCACATCGAGGTCGACCGTGCCGGCGGCGAGCTCGTGCAGGTGCGGCTTCCAGAAGTGGGTGCGGCCGCGCTCGATGAGCGTGACCTCGGCGCGGCGCTTGCGGCCGAGGGTGTCGCCGAGACGGGTGGCGAGCTCCAGCCCGCCGGCGCCGCCGCCGACGACCACGATGCGGGGGATGGAGGTCTTGGAGGTATCTGGGGTCATGCGCGCGGGCGCGATGTTACGCCGGCGCGGCCGCGCTGTCTCGCCCGCGGTGCGTCATCGCGCTCCCTGCGGTCGCGGTCGCGACGCGGATGGTGTGTAATCGCGGCATGGAAAGAAGCATGGACGCTCCTCGCAGCCTGCAGCGCGTCATCGCGGCGCAGCGCACCTCGGACGGCGCCGGCGTGTCGCTCTGGCGCAGCCTCGGCCAGACGCACTTCGCCCGCCTCGACCCGTTCCTGATGCTCGACGAGTTCGGCAGCGACAAGCCGGGCGAGTACATCAAAGGTTTCCCGGCGCATCCGCACCGCGGCTTCCAGACCGTCACCTACATGCTCGCCGGCCACATGCTGCACGAGGACCACCTCGGCAACCGCGGCCACCTGCGCGCGGGCGATGTGCAGTGGATGAACGCGGGGCGCGGCATCATCCACTCGGAGATGCCGCAGCAGGAGAGCGGCCTGATGCGCGGCTTCCAGCTGTGGATCAACCTGCCGGCGCGCGACAAGATGTCGCCGGCGGGCTACCAGGACATCCCGGCGGCCTCGCTGCCGGTGGTGGAGGACGGCGCCGGGCTGCGCGCGGTGGTGGTGGCGGGCGAGTGGGACCATGCGGGCGCGCGGGCGGTCGGCCCGGTGGCGGGTCTCGCGACGCAGCCGCTGTTCGTCGATCTCGCCCTGCCCGCGGACGCGCGGCTTTCGCTGCCGCTGCCCGCGACGCACAACGCGTTCGTCTACGTCTACGAGGGCGCGCTCGCGCTGCCCGTGGACGCGCAGGGCGGTACGGCCGGCGGCACCGCGCTCCTGCCGGTGCGCCACGGCGGCGTGCTCGGTCCGGGCGCGCGGATCGACGCGTTCGCGGGCGCTGCGGGCGCGCGCTGCCTGCTGCTCGCGGCGCGGCCGATCGGCGAACCGGTCGTGCAGTACGGGCCGTTCGTCATGAACACCCGCGAGGAGATCGAGCAGGCGGTGAACGACTACCAGACCGGACGGCTCGCCGTCGGCTGATCGGGCTGCGCGCGATCAGCGGACCGCGATCAGACGAGGAAGATCGCGCCCAGGCCGAGCAGCGTCGCGAAGCCGATGCAGTCGGTGAAGGTGGTGATGATGACGCCGGCGGACAGCGCCGGGTCGATGTCGAGGCGGCGCAGCGTGAGCGGCACCAGCACGCCCACCGCCGCCGCGGCGAGCAGGTTCACCAGCATCGCGGCGCCGATGATGAACGCGATCTGCCAGGTGCCGAACCAGGCGACGGTCACGGCGCCGACCACCAGCGCCCACAACAGCCCGTTGAGGCCGCCGACCGCGATCTCCTTGAACAGCAGCCAGCGCGCGTTCGACCACTGCACCTGGCCGAGCGCGAGGCCGCGGATGATGAGCGTCACCGTCTGGGTGCCGGCGATGCCGCCCATCGAGGCGACGATGGGCATCAGCGCGGCGAGCGCGGCCACCTTCTCGATGGTGCCCTCGAAGGACTTCACCACCGCCGCGGCCATGAACGCCGTGACGAGGTTGATGCCGAGCCACAGCAGGCGGCGGCGCGTCGAGGGCACGATGCCCGCGAACAGGTCCTCCTCGTCCTGCAGGCCGGCCATCGACATCACCGAGTGCTCGGCCTCCTGGCGGATGACATCGACGACATCGTCGATGGTGATGCGGCCGAGCAGGCGGCCCTCGGCGCCGACCACCGCCGCCGACACGAGGTCGCGGTCCTGGAAGAGCTGCGACACCTCGTGCGCCGGCGTCGCCGGGTCGATGCGCGGCGCCTCGGCGTCGAGGTTGTCGCCGACCATCGCCTCCGGGTCGCCGGTGATGAGGCGGGTGAGCGCGAGCGTGCCGAGGTAGCGGTCGTCGCGGTCGACGACGAACAGGCTGTCGGTGCGCGCCGGCAGTTCGCCGCGCATGCGCAGGTAGCGCAGCACCACCTCGAGCGTGACGTCGGCGCGCACGCTCACCGTGTCGGTGTTCATGAGACCGCCGGCGCTGTCCTCCGGCCACGAGAGCACGGTGCGCAGCCGCTCCCGGTCGCGCTGGTCCATGGAGCGCAGCACCTGCAGCGTCACCGCCTCGGGCAGCTCGCCGACGAGGTCGGCGAGGTCGTCGACCTCGAGCTCCTTGGTGGCGGCCACGAGCTCGCCGGGCTCCATCTCCTCGATGAGCTCCTGACGGACGCTCTCGCTCAGCTCGACCAGCACCTCGCCCTCGAGGTCGCTGTCGACCATCTCCCACACCAGCTGGCGCTGCCGCGGCGGCACGGACTCGAGCAGCAGCGCGATCTCGGCCGGGTGCAGCGCCGCGACCATGCGCTCGGCCGGCCGCAGGGTGCCGGCGTCGAGGGCCTGGCGCAGCGCGCCGAGCCGCACCTGTTTGCCGACGGCGGCGGTCACGCGCGTCCCGGCAGGTCGAGCGAGTGGTGGCGACGGCCGATGCCGGGCGTCTGCGGGGCGAGCCGCTCGGCGAGACGGTCGACGAGATACACGGAGCGGTGCTGGCCGCCGGTGCAGCCGATGCCGATGGTCAGGTAACGGCGATGGGCCGCGCGGTGCTCCTCGATGCGCGCGGTGATGAAGCGCTCGAGGTCGTCGAGCATGCGCGCGGCTTCGGGCCGCGCCTCGAGCCAGGACACGACCGCCGGGTCGCGGCCCGTCAGCGGGCGCAGCGCGGTGTCCCAGTAGGGGTTGGGCAGCGTCCGCGCGTCGAACACGAAGTCGCAGTCGCCCGGGACGCCGTGCTTGAAGCCGAAGGACACGAGGTTCACCGACAGCTCCGCGAGCCGTCGCGTGTCGATGCGGCGCACCACGATCTCGCGCAGCTGGTGGACGCCGAGATGCGTGGTGTCGATGACGAGGTCGGCCGCCTGGATGACCGGGTCGAGCATCTCGCGCTCGCGGGCGACCGCCGACTGGAGCGTCTCGGTGCGCTGCGCGAGCGGATGGCGGCGCTTGGTCTCGCCGAAACGCCGCAGCAGCTCGCCGTCCTCGGCGAGCACCACCAGCAGCTCGCAGCGCAGGCCGCTGCGGCGCAGCTGGTCGAGCGTGCGCGGCACGTCCGCCATGCCGATGGCGCCGTCGCGCGCGTCGATGCCGATGGCGGTCTTCTCGAAGGGGCCCGGCTCGCCGCTGCGCAGCGTGTGCGAGACGAAGGACTCGAGCATGCTCGCCGGCAGGTTGTCGACGCAGTAGTAGCCGATGTCCTCGAGCGCGTTGAGGACCACGCTCTTGCCGGCCCCGGAGAACCCGCTCACGAGGATGATTCGCATCGACGGCATGCGTCGGCCCCCCGGCGCGGCGCGCGGTCAGTGCCGCGCGGCGCGGCCCTCGCTGGCGTGGTGGTCGGTGTTCTTGTCCTTGCGCTTCTTGACGAGCCGGTCGAGCTTGTCGGCGAGCGCGTCGATGGCGGCGTACATGTCCTCGGCGACGGCCTCGGCGTGGATGTCGCCGCCGCGGGCCTTCAGGGTGGCCTCGGCCTTGTGGCGCAGCTTCTCGACCGACAGCACGTAGTGGGCGTCGAGCAGCTGGTCGAAGTGGCGGACGATGCGGTCCATCTTCTTGTGGACATAGGCGCGCATCGAGTCGGTGACCTCGACATGGTGTCCGGTGACGTCGATCTGCATGGCGTGTCCCTCCTGGGGGCGCGAAGAGGCGTGGGGCGAGGTTAGCGCGTTCCGACCCGTTTGCGTTCGGCCGACGAGGCCAGTCCCAAGGCTTCCCGGTACTTGGCCACGGTGCGGCGCGCCACCGGGATGCCCTCGGCCGAGAGCAGTTCGGCGATGCGGCCGTCCGAGAGCGGGGCCTCCGGCGGTTCGTCGCGGATGAGCTTGCGGATCTTCGCCCGGATCGCGGTCGACGAGGTGCCTGCGCCGTCGTCGCCCTCGACCTGGCTCGAGAAGAAGTATCGCAGTTCGAAGACGCCGCGCGGGGTATGTAGGTACTTTCCCGAGGTCACCCGCGAGATGGTGGACTCGTGCATGCCGATGGCTCCGGCGATGTCCTTGAGGATCATCGGCTTCATGTGCTCCTCGCCGTGGGTGAGGAACCCGCTCTGGCGCTCGACGATGGCGCGGGTCACCTTCAGCAGCGTGTCGTTGCGGATCTCGAGGCTCTTGAGCAGCCAGCGCGCCTCCTGCAGCTGCGAGCGCAGGATGGCGTGGCCGCCGCCGCCGCCGCCGCGCCCCAGCATGCCGGCGTAGTCCTGGTTGAGCCGCAGGCGGGGCAGGGTGCGGTCGTTGAGCTCGACCGCCCAGCCGCGGGCGGTCCGGCGGACGAGGGCGTCGGGGACGATGTACTCCGGCCGTGCCGTGCTCACCACGGATCCCGGTCGCGGGTGGCAATGGCGCACCAGGGCGATCGCGGCGGCGAGCGTCTCCTCGTCGGCGCCGGTGGCGCGGCGCAGCGGCGCCGGGTCGCGCAGCGCGAGCAGGTCGAGGTGGCGGACGACGATCTCCTCGGCGAGCGCGAGACCGGGCGTCGCGGGGTCGAGCGGCGCGAGCTGCAGCTGCAGGCACTCGGCGATGTCCCGGGCGCCGACGCCGATCGGGTCCAGCTTCTGCACGAGCATCAGCACCCGCTCGATCTCCTCCTCGTCGCGGTCGATCTCCGGGCGCAGCGTGGTGGCGAGCTCGGCGAGGGATTCGGTGAGGTAGCCGTCGTCGTTGAGCGCATCGACGATCGCGGTCGCCACCGCGAGGTCCTCGTCTGAGAGCTTGAGCAGCTCGAGCTGGCCGAGCAGGTGCTCGCGCAGCGACTCGCCGCGTTCGTCGGCGAGGTCGCGCTCGCGCTCCTCGTCGTCCTCGGCGCGGCCGGCATCGCTGCCGGTGCCGGTGCGGTCGGCCCAGGTCTGGTCGACGACCTCGACCTCGAGGCGGCCCTCGTCCTCGGCGACCGGCTGCGGGGTCGGGGCCGCCGCCGTGAACGCGGCGCTGAGCTCGACCTCGTCATCGGCGTCGGGCTCCTCCTGCTCGAGCATGACGTTGCTCTCGAGCACCTCGGCGAGGTGCGCCTGCAGGTCGAGCGTCGGCATCTGCAGGAGGCGGATGGCCTGCTGCAACTGCGGCGTCATCGTCAGCGACTGACCCAGCTTGAGTTGCAGCGACTGCTTGAGCATCGGACGTGGCTCGCGGCGGGGCGCCGGTCGGGGCGCCCGTGAAGGGTCCTAGAGGCGGAAGGATTCGCCCAAGTACACCTCACGCACGCGGGGATTGGCAAGGATTTCCTCCGCCGATCCGGCGGCCATCACGGTGCCCTCGCCGATGATGTAGGAGCGCTGGCATACGCCGAGCGTCTCGCGCACGTTGTGGTCGGTGATGAGCACGCCGATACCGCGGGCGGCGAGCTCGCGGACGATGCGCTGGATGTCGAGCACGGAGATCGGGTCGACGCCGGCGAACGGCTCGTCGAGCAGCAGGAAGCGCGGGTCGGCCGCGAGCGCGCGGGCGATCTCGACGCGACGGCGCTCGCCGCCCGACAGCGCCATGCCGGGCGAGGCGCGCACATGCTCGATCCGCAGGTCGGCGAGGATCCCGTCGCAGCGCGCGCGGCGCGCGGCGCCGTCGAGCCCCGGCCGGGTCTCGAGGATCGCGAGCACGTTGTCCTCGACGCTGAGCTTGCGGAACACCGAGGCTTCCTGCGGCAGGTAGCCGATGCCGGCCTGCGCGCGCGCGTGGATGGGCCGGTGGGTGAGGTCGGCGTCGTCGATCAGGATGCGCCCGGCGTCCGCGGGCACCAGCCCCACGATCATGTAGAACGCCGTGGTCTTGCCGGCGCCGTTCGGCCCGAGCAGGCCCACGACTTCGCCCGCGCCGACCTCCAGCGAGAGGTCGCGCACGATCGTGCGTTTGCCGTAGGACTTGGCGAGGTGCTGTGCGACGAGGCGGCTCATGCGGGTGCGTCCGGGTGCGGTGCTCAGGGCGTGCCCTGCGGGCGGATCACGATGCGCACGCGGTCGTCGCCGCCCGAGGCCTTGCCGGCCTGTACGCGCTGCGCGCCGATGTCGTAGACCAGCTGTTCGCCGCGGATCTCGCTGCGGCCGTCGCTGAGCCAGGCGTCGCCGCGCAGCGTCACCTTGCCGCCGGCGGTCTCGTAGGTGAGCGAGGCGGCGCGGCCGCGGGCCTTGCCGCCGTCCTTCAGACGCTGCTCGAGCTCGGCCGGCTTGCCGCGCACCACCGCGCGCGCCACGCGGTCGGCGACGAAGGTGACGATCGCCTCGTCGGAGCGCAGCTCGCCGTCCTGCACCGTCATGCGCACCTTGCCGCTGAAGGTCCAGGTCGCTTCCTTGAAGTCGAGGCCGGTGGCGCGGGCGCGCTCGGCCTGCACGCGAACCGCGCCCTGGGTGATGACGACGTCACGGAACAGCAGCGTACCGCTGCGGTAGTCGACGTCGGACGAGGCGGCGTCGAGCACGATCTCGCCGTCGCGGGCCTTCCCCGCCTTGGGCGGGGCGGCCGGCGTCGCGGCCGGCGTCGCGGCCGGCGCCGCGGTCTGCGCCGCGGCGACGCCGGACGCCGCGAGCCCTGTGGTCAGCAGCACCACGAGCAGCGCGGGGGCGCGGGGAGGGCGGTTACGGTGTGAAGCGGCCATGGACGCGGGAGCTGAGCTTCGCCTGACGGGAGTCCAAGTCTGCCTCGAGACCGCTCGCTTCCAGCGTGCGGCCGGCCATCTCGAAGCGCACCTCGCCCGGTGCGGCGACGCGGTTCTTGTCGAGGTCGTAGGCGAGGGTGGCGGTGCGGATGCGCAGCGCCTCGCCCTCGAGGCGCACGTCGCCCTGCAGCGTGACGCGACGCGCATCGGACGGCAGGTCGCCGCGCTCGGCCTGCACCCGCCAGCGTTCCCCCCCGGGCCGCGACACGGTCATGTCCACGGCCTCGAGCGCCACCGCCCCGGTGACCGGGTCCTGCCGCACCTTGTCGGCGCGCAAGCGGTACTTCGGCTGCCCGTCGGCGCCGGTCTGGACGACCTCCGCGCCGCTCGCCGAGTAGCCGGGATCGTCGTTGGTCGCGAGCCGACCGGGACCGTCGTCATCCGATGCCGCGCAGCCGCCGAGCAGCAGCGCCGCGAGCAGCAGCGCCGCGAGCGGCAGCGGGGCGCGCACGGTGCGGCTCACACCACGCCCGCGCGCAGCAGGTCGTGGACGTTGAGCGCGCCGACCACGCGGCCGTCGTCGTCCACCACCGGCAGGCCGTTGATGCGGTGCTTCTCCATCAGGTACACCGCCTCGGCGGCGAGCTCGCGCGAGCCGATGGTCTTGCAGGGGTGGATCATCACCTCGTCCATCCGCGCCGCGTGCACATCGAGCCGCTTGTCGAGCGAGCGGCGCAGATCGCCGTCCGTGTAGACGCCGACCGCGCGGCCGTCGGCATCGACGACCACGGTCATGCCGAGGCCCTTGCGCGACATCTCGAGCAGCCCGTCGGCGAGCGTGGTCGCGGGGCCGACCCGCGGCACCTCGTCGCCGCGGCGCATGACATCCTCGACATGCAGCAGCAGGCGCCGGCCGAGCGAACCGCCGGGGTGTGAGCGCGCGAAGTCCTCGGCCGTGAAGCCGCGCGCCTCGAGCAGCGCGACCGCGAGCGCATCGCCCATGGCGAGCGTGGCGGTGGTGCTGGCGGTGGGCGCGAGGTTGAGCGGACAGGCCTCGGCCGGCACGCTGACATCGAGGTGCACGGCCGCCGCGCGGGCGAGGGTCGAGGCCGGGTTGCCGGTGACGGCGATGATCGGCACACCGAGCCGGGCGACCGGCGGCAGCAGGGTGAGCAGTTCGGGCGTCTCGCCCGAGTTGGACAGCGCGAGCAGGACATCGTCGCGGGTGATCATGCCGATGTCGCCGTGGCTGGCCTCGGCCGGGTGCAGGAAGAACGCCGGGCTGCCGGTGCTCGCGAGGGTGGCGGCGATCTTGCCGCCGACATGGCCGGATTTGCCCATGCCCGTGACCACGATCCGACCGCGGCAGCCGAGCGCGAGGCGGCAGGCGGCGGCGAAGGCGGCGTCGATGCGGGCCTCCAGGGCGGCCAGCCCCTGCCGCTCCGTGGCGATGGCGCGGCGTCCGGCTTCCATCAGGTCCTGGTCGCGGGTCGTGCGCGGGGTGGTCATGGGATGGCATCATATCGCGATGGGCATGCCTCCCGACAAAGTCGCCGACCTGATCCGCGCCGGTCTCCCCGGCGCCGAAGTGCAGGTCCTCTCCGACGACCAGACGCACTTCGCGGCCCGCGTGGTCGCCCCACAGTTCGCGGGGCAACGCTCCATCGCGCGGCATCAGATGGTCTATCGGACCCTGGGCGCGCTCGTCGGCCGCGAGATCCACGCGCTCTCCATCGAGGCGCTCACCCCTGAAGAGGCCGGCGCCGGCCGGCCGGCCTGAGGCCCGGCGCGATGGACAAACTCCACGTGCAGGGGGGCATCCCCCTCGAGGGCGAGGTGCGGGTGTCGGGCGCCAAGAACGCCGCGCTGCCCATCCTCGCCGGCATGCTGCTGCCCTCCGAGCCGGTGGCGGTCGGCAACGTCCCGCACCTGCAGGACGTGACCACCATGATCGAGCTGCTCGGCCGCATGGGCGTCACGGTCACGGTCGACGAGCGCATGAACGTCGAGGTCGACGCCACCACGCTGCGGCAGGCGGTCGCGCCCTACGAGCTCGTCAAGACCATGCGCGCCTCCATCCTGGTGCTCGGGCCGCTGCTCGCGCGCTTCGGCGAGGCCGACGTGTCGCTGCCGGGCGGCTGTGCCATCGGCGCGCGGCCGGTGAACATCCATGTGGCCGGCCTGCAGGCCATGGGCGCCGAGATCTCCATCGAGAACGGCTACATCCGCGCCCGCGCCAAGCGGCTGCACGGCGCGCGGCTGGTGCTCGACACGGTGACGGTCACCGGCACCGAGAACCTGATGATGGCGGCGGCGCTCGCCGACGGGCAGACCGTGCTCGAGAACGCGGCGCGCGAGCCGGAGGTCGTCGACCTCGCGAATTTTTTGAACGCGATGGGCGCCAAGGTGCGCGGCGCCGGCACCGACACCGTCGTCATCGACGGCGTGGAGCGGCTGCACGGCGCCGAGTACCGCGTGCTGCCCGACCGCATCGAGGCCGGTACCTTCCTGGTGGCGGGCGCGATCACCCGCGGCCATGTGCGGTTGAAGCAGGCCGCGCCCGGCCACCTCGACGCGGTGCTCGCGAAGCTCGCCGAGGCCGGCGCGACGGTCACGACCGGCGACGACTGGATCGAGCTCGACATGCGCGGCCGCCGACCGAAGGCGGTCGACCTGCGCACCGCGCCGTATCCCGCCTTCCCGACCGACATGCAGGCGCAGTTCGCGGCGCTCGACACGGTCGCCGACGGCGTCAGCACCATCATCGAGACCATCTTCGAGAACCGGTTCATGCACATGCTCGAGATGCGGCGCATGGGCGCCGAGATCCGTCTCGAGGGCAACACCGCCATCATCAAGGGCGTGCCGAAGCTGCAGGCGGCGCCGGTCATGGCCACCGACCTGCGCGCCTCGGCCTCGCTGGTGCTGGCCGGTCTGGTCGCCGAAGGGCGCACGGTCATCGACCGCATCTACCACATCGACCGCGGCTACGAGGCCATCGAAGAGAAGCTGTCCGCGCTCGGCGCGGACATCAAGCGCGTGCCCTGACCGGCGCGCCGCCCCGCGGCCGGCTTCAGCGTGTCCCCTGCCGACCCTGCTGCACGGTCTGCGGCTGCTCCGTCACCTGCAGCGCCACATCGCCGCGCTGCTCGCCGCGCGCCACCCCGAAGACGAGCGCCGTGCCGGGCGGCGTCGCGGCGATGCGCACCTGCACCTCCTGGGCGCTGGTCGGTGCGCGGCCGCCGACGCCGGTGATGACGTCGCCGAGCTTGAGGCCGGCCTGCGCCGCAGGGCTACCGCTGAAGAGCCGCGTGACCATGATGCCGCCGCGCGGCAGGCCGAAGTCGCGGGCGCGGGCCTCGTCGACGTACCCCACGTCCAGGCCCACCCAGCCGCGCACCACGCGGCCGCGCGTCACCAGTTCGCCGGTCACGCCGCGCACGAGGTCGACCGGGATCGCGAAGCCGATCCCCTCGACGCCGAGGTTGCGGGCGACGATCGCGGTGTTGATGCCGACCAGTTCGCCGCGGGTGTTGATGAGCGCGCCGCCCGAGTTGCCGACGTTGATCGGCGCGTCGGTCTGGATGAAGTTCTCGAACACCGCGACGCCGAGCTGCCCGCGGCCGGTGGCGCTGACGATGCCCTGCGTGACGGTGGCGGAGAGGCCGATCGGGTTGCCGATCGCGAGCACCACATCGCCGACCCGCAGCGTCGAGGAGCGGCCGAGCTCGATGGCGGGCAGGTCGCGCAGGCCGATGCGCAGCAGCGCGAGGTCGGTGTCCGGATCGCGGCCGATGACGGTGGCGTCGGCCTCGCGGCCGTCGGCGAGCTGCACGCGGATGGCCGCCGCGTCGGCGATGACGTGGTGGTTGGTCACCACCTGCCCCGAGGGGTCCACGATCACCCCGGAACCGAGCGACTGCTCCAGACGCTGCCGGTAGCGCGGTCCGAGCTCGCCGAAGGGGTCCTGCAGCAGGTTGCGCGGCAGCCGCTCGGTGACGATCCGCGCGGCGTAGACGTTGACCACCGCCGGCGCCGCCTTGCGCACCGCCTCGGCGTAGCTGCCGAGCGGCGCCTGCCGGACCGGTGGGGCGGGCTGTGCCCCATCGGCATCCGCGGCGTTATGGGCGACGACCGGGGCCGCCGCGACCCCCGCGGTCGGCGCCGTCCCGGCGGCCGCTGCGGCCGCCGCAGCCTGCCGCGCGGCCAGACGGTCGGCCAACAGTTCCGGCCGCCACGCCACCGCCAGGAAAGCGATCGCCAGGCCGCCGACCAGCGAGCCGGCGAGGAAGATCGAGGCCTTTTGCCAGGGGTTCATTGCGGCGGGGTTGCGCGGGTCCGGGTGACGGGTCTGCGTGGATATCTGCGTGTATAATGCCGCGCCTCCGAGAGTTAGGCACGAAGACCTGCCGACACGGTCCGTCGGTGGAGCAGCAAGGAGTCAGCACGCGATGAGCGATCCGGTCACGACGCCCCCGGTCTCGACAGAAGAAGAGGTCGACACCAGCCGCCGCAAATTCCTGACCGCGGCGACCGCGGCCACCGGTGCGGTCGGCGCCGCCTTCACCCTGGTGCCGTTCATCTCGTCCTGGAAACCCTCGGAGCGCGCGCGCGCGCTCGGCGCCCCGCTCGAGATCGACCTCACCAAGCTCGAGCCGGGCCAGATGATCACGCAGAGCTGGCGCAAGCAGCCGGTGTACGTCGTGCGCCGCACGCCGGAGTCGGTCGCGGCGCTCGCCAAGGTCGCGCCCAGCCTCAAGGACCCCAACTCCGACGCCTCGGCGCAGCCCGCGTACGCGAAGAACGAGATGCGCTCGATCAAGCCCGAGATCCTCGTGCTGTACGCCGCCTGCACCCACCTCGGTTGTCTGCCGAAGCAGTACTTCACCCAGGGTGACCCGTCCCTCGGCGCCGATTGGCCGGGCGGGTTCTTCTGCCCCTGCCACGGTTCGCGCTTCGACCTCGCCGGCCGCGTGTTCAACGGCTCGCCCGCGTCGCTCAACCTCGCCGTGCCGCCCCACAAGTTCGAGTCCGACGCCATGCTCGTGATCGGCCTCGACGCCAACGCCCAAGGAGCCGCCTGATGGCCGCCGCCCCCGACACCGCCGCCGCCAAGGGCGGCTTCCGCGCCTGGCTCAACAAGCGCCTGCCCGTCGACGAGTTCGTCGAGTCGCAGCTGACCGGTTACTTCGCGCCCAAGAACTTCAACTTCTGGTACTTCTTCGGCGCGCTGTCGCTGATGGTGTTCGTCATCCAGATCCTCTCGGGCATCTTCCTGACGATGCACTACAAGCCGAGCGAGGCCGAAGCCTTCAACTCGGTCGAGTACATCATGCGCGAGGTCGAGTGGGGCTGGCTGATCCGCTACATGCACTCCACCGGTGCCTCGTTCTTCTTCATCGTCGTCTACCTGCACATGTTCCGCGCCATGATGTACGGCTCGTACCGTGCGCCGCGCGAGCTGCTGTGGATCTTCGGCATGCTGCTCTACCTCGCGCTCATGGCCGAGGCCTTCATGGGCTATGTGCTGCCGTGGGGCAACATGTCCTACTGGGGTGCGCAGGTCATCGTGAACCTCTTCGGCACCATCCCGGTCATCGGGCCGGGCCTCGTCGAATGGATCCGCGGCGACTACGGCATCGCGGACTCCACGCTCAACCGCTTCTTCGCGCTGCATGTCATCGCGCTGCCGTTCGCCATCGCCTTCCTGATCCTCATGCACCTCGTGGCGCTGCGCCAGACGGGCTCCAACAACCCCGATGGCATCGAGATCAAGGCCAAGCTCGGCGCGGACGGCAAGCCGGTGGACGGCATCCCCTTCCACCCGTACTACACGATCAAGGACCTGGTCGGCGTCGGCGTGTTCCTGCTGTTCTTCTGCGGCGTGATCTTCTTCGTGCCGACCTTCGGCGGCCTGTTCCTCGAGAAGCCGAACTTCGAGCCGGCGAACGCGCTGTCGACGCCCGAGCACATCGCCCCGGTCTGGTACTTCACGGCCTTCTACGCGATGCTGCGCGCCGTGCCGGACCAGCAGCTGGGCGCGCTGCTGATGCTGCTCGCCATCGTGGTGCTGTTCTTCCTGCCCTGGCTCGACCGCTCGCCGGTGAAGTCGATCCGCTACAAGGGCTGGATGTCGAAGACGGCGCTCGTGCTGTTCGTCATCTCGTTCATCGTGCTCAGCTACCTCGGGTTGAAGCCGGCGAGCGATCTGTACGTGATCCTGGCGCGCGTCTTCACGGCCATCTATTTCCTCTACTTCATCCTCATGCCCTGGTACACGAGCGTGGAGAAGACCAAGCCCGCCCCGGAGAGGGTCACCTACCATGCGTAAGCCGTTCGTCCTGATCGCCGCGGGCCTCGCGCTCTCGGCCGTGCTCATCGCGCCCGCCGCGCGCGCCGCCACCGCCGGGCTGCCGGGCGGGTGGCAGGAGTGGGTGCCGGGCAACGACATCACCAACACCGCCTCGCTGCAGCGCGGCGCCGGCAACTTCATGGGCTACTGCGCCGGTTGCCACTCCATCAAGTACGTGCGCTATTCGCGCATGGGCGCCGACCTCAAGATCCCGGACGAGCAGCTCGAGGCGCTGGTGAAGCCCGGCTCGAAGAAGAACGACTACATCACGACCACGCTCGCACCGGCCGACGGCGAGGCCTGGTTCGGCAAGGCGCCGCCCGACCTGTCGCTGATCACCCGCTCCAAGGGCAGCGATTACGTCTACCGGTTCCTCAAGACCTACTATGTCGACGAGAAGGCGGTGAACGGCACCAACAACCTCGCCCTGCCGGGGACGGCGATGCCGCATGTGCTGTCCGCGCTGCAGGGCGCGCAGGCGTTGAAGACGGTCAAGAAGGACGGCCACGAGCATTTCGAGGGCTTCGAGCAGCTCGAGCCCGGCCAGCTCACCGCCGCGCAGTACGACGAGTTCGTGCGCGACACCGTGAACTTCCTCGAGTACGCCGGCGAGCCCGCCAAGGCCAAGCGGATCTCGCTCGGCGTGTGGGTGACGCTCTTCCTGCTGCTGTTCACCGCGCTCGCCTACCTCCTCAAGAAGGAGTACTGGCGCGACGTGAAGTGATCGCGTTCGCGGTGGCCCCGTCACGGTGAGCGCGGTACGGTGAGCATCGACCAGCGGCTGCCGCGCCGCCCTTATCTGCTGCGTGCCATGCACCAGTGGATGAGCGACTCCGGCATGACGCCGCATGTGCTGGTCGACACCTATGTCGAGGGGGTGGACGTGCCCAAAGCGCATGTGCGCGACGGGCGCATCGTGCTCAACCTCGGCCTCGCCGCCACGCGCCATCTCGACCTCGGCAACGAGTGGATCTCCTTCGAGGCGCGCTTCGCCGGCGTGCCGCGCGGCGTGCGGTTGCCGGTCGCGGCGGTGCTGAGCATCTACGCGCGCGAGACGGGCGAGGGCATGGTGTTCCCGCCCGAGGGCGAGCTCGCGCCGCCGTCCGCATTGCTGGCGCCGCGCCTGCCGGACACCGTCACGCCGCAGGGGCTCCCGGCGCCGGGCAGCGCTCCGGGCAGCGCTCCGGACGGCAGCGGGCCGCAGCCGCCGCGCGGCCCGTCACGGCCGCGCCCGAACCTCAAAGTCGTCAAGTGAGCCGCTAGGCGCGCGAACGCGCGTCAGGCATCGGCGCTGAAGGCGTGCCGGATCCACTCCAGCCGCCAGCCGTCGGACGCCGCCGTCGGCGTCACCACCATCACATCGAAGCGCAACGGCCAGCGCGCGAGTCCGCGCTCCGCCTGCAGCAGCTGCTGTGTGGTGCGCACCACCCGCCGCTGCTTGCGCGCATCCACGCTGGCTGCGCCGCCGCCGTAGTCGTCGCGCGAGCGCAGTCTGACCTCGACCACGAGCAGCACGCCGGCATGCATCGCGACGAGGTCGAGCTCGCCGGTGCGGCGACGGAAGTTGCGCAGCAGCACGGTCGCGCCCTCGGCCTCGAGACGGCGCGCCGCGAGGTCCTCCGCCGCACGCCCCAAGGCCTGACGGTCCGGTGGCGTGCGGGTCGCGGGGGGCGCGTCAGGGAGAGTCATCGAGCGGGCGCAGCATGCTGCTGCGGATCTCCGCCCAACTGAGCGCGCGTCGCACGCGCCGCTGGTCGTCGAGCGCCAGCGCACCGGTGACACCGGGTACCTCGCCGCGGCCGGCGGCGAGCCGACCGGTCCGCAGCGCCTCCTGCACCAGCCACGCGTCGTGGCCGAGGGCGAACAGACGTCCGCGACCGCGCAGGTCGCCCCACGCGGCCTGCACCTGCGTGCGCAGCGCAGCGACGCCATCGGCCGCAGGCGCGATCATCCACGGCATGTCGGGGAACACCATGCCCTCGAGGTCGCCATCGGCGCGACCATCCCAGGCGTCGGCGGTCGAGTAGAAGGGGATGTCACCGGCGGATTCGTACTTGAGCTGGGCGCGCAGCTGGCGCACCTGAGCGGGCTGTCCCGGCAGGAACAGGACATCGACATCGCCGCGTCGGCGCGGCTGGAACACGAGCGAACTGCCGAGCAACGACTGCAGCCGTTGGTGACGCGCGCGGCTCGCATCGATGCCGAGCGCGGCGCGGATCGCGGCGCTCTGGTCGCGCCCCTGCACCGGACGGCTCGCGAGCAGCGTGCCGCCGCCCGCCTCGAACTCCTCGCGGAAGGCGCGCAGCACGCGCTGCCCCCAGTCGCCGGCGGGCACCAGGGCGACCGCGCGACGTTGCCCCGCAGCGATCGCGCGCCGCGCGATGGCACGCGCTTCGTCCTCCGGCGAGAGGCCGAACTGGTGCAGTCCCGCGGGCGCGGGCGACGACCCGGTCTCGGTCGGCAGGAAGTTCAGCGCGAGCACGTTGGGGACCGCTCCGCCGCCGCGCGCCGAGGCGTCGACGGCGAGGCCCGACCACACGCCGGCGGCGGTGATCACATCCTCGCGCAGCAGCGGCCCGATGATGGACACGGCCCCTGCCGCACGCGCCGCCGCAAGACGGTCCGCGACCACCGAGGTCCCGTCCTCGATGCCGACGGTGTCATAGAAGCGCAGCGGCAGCCGGCCTTCGGCGGGTTGCGCGAACCACGCGGCGAGCAGACCGTCGCGCAACTGCGCGCCGACCGCGGCGTTGCGGCCGCTGAGCGGCAGCAGCGCCGCGACATGGGCGCCGGGTGGGAGCGTCGCGGGCGCGACGGGCGTCGCCGCAGGCGTCGTCGCGGCTCCGGTCGCTCCGGCAGTGCCTGATGCCGCGCCGGCCGCCGCGCCCGCGGCGGCCACGACGCTGGCCGAGGCGATGTTCGTGCCGGCGAGCGCCGCGCCGGCCGGATGGTCGGGGTAGCGCTTCTTCCAAGCGGCGATGATCGCCGCATTGGAGGCGGCGGGCGCGCTCGCGGCCCGGGCCGCGAGCGGTGCGGCCTCCAACCAGCCGCGCGCCACGGCATCGCGTCCGGCGCTGCGCGGGTCGAGGGTGATGCCTTGGGCGCTCGCGCGACGCAGCTGTGCCAGCAGTTCCTCGCGCAGCACCGCACGCCGCGCGGGGTCGGTGATGCGCGTCTCGCGCGCCCGCGCGCTGGCGATCGCCTCGAGCGGCCGGCCGCTGGCGAGCGCTGCACGCTGCCGCAGCGCGTGGAAACGTTCGAAGTCGGCGTCCGGGACGGGCGTCGTCATCGCGCCGAGCAGCGACCAGGCGCGCGCCGCATCGCCGGCGAGCAGCGCCGCCTCGGCGGCGAACAGGTCGCGGGCGGTGGCCTGCGCGGGCTCCAGCGGTTCCGCGAGACGCGCGAGCGCCGCCGTCGCCTCGGGCGCGCGGCCGGCGGCGAGCCATTGCTGCGCCGCGAGCAGGCGGTAGTCGTTGCCGATGACGCCGACGGCGACCGCCGCGACCGAGTCGTACTCCAGCGCTGCGGCGGCGTGGTCGCCGCGGCCGGCGAGCGCGGCGGCGCGTTCCGGGGTCGCCGCCTCGCGCGGCGGCGCGGTGGCGCAGCCCGCGAGCAGTGCAGCGAGCAGCACGGCGAGCGCGGTGGTCCGCAGCGACGGACGTGTGGGCAGGGGGGCGCGTTTCATGGATTGCAGTCCGCCGCCCGCAGGGGCAGCATGACGGATGAGCGACATGGAGCGGGATTATAGTGGCTGACGAGCGGGAAACGGCGCGCGCGGGACGCCTCGAGGTGGTCGCCACGCCGATCGGCAACCTCGCCGACCTCGCGCCGCGGGCCCGCGACGCCCTCGCGGCGGCCGATGTGGTGGCCGCGGAGGACACGCGCCGCACCGGGCAGCTGTTGGCTGCGCTCGGCCTGCGCAAACCCATGGTCTCGCTGCATGCGCACAACGAGCGCGGCCGCGCCGACGAGCTGCTCGCACGGCTGCAGGCGGGCGAGGTGGTGGCGCTCGTCAGCGATGCCGGCACGCCCTTGCTCTCCGACCCCGGCTTCGAGCTGGTGCGCCGCGCGGCGGGGGCCGGCGTCGCGGTGCGCACGGTGCCGGGTCCCACGGCGATCGCGGCCGCGCTCAGCATCGCGGCGATCCCGACCGAGCGGTTCTGCTTCGAGGGCTTCCTGCCGGCGCGCGCCGCCGAGCGCCGTGCGCGGCTGGCCGCGCTCGCGCTCGAGCCGCGCACGCTCGTGTTCTTCGAGGCGCCGCACCGCATCGCGGAGTCGTTGGCCGACTGCGCGGCGGCCTTCGGTACCGCGCGCGAAGCCGCGGTGGCGCGCGAGCTGACCAAGATGTTCGAGACCGTGCACCGCGGCACGCTCGGCGAGCTCGCGGCGCGCGCCGTGGGCGACGCCGACATGGCGCGCGGCGAGATCACGCTCGTCGTCGCCGGTGCGCCGCCGCCCGAGCGGGTGGGCGAGGGCGAGCCGCGCGATCCGGCTGCGCAGCAGCGGCTCGAGCGCACGCTGCGTGCGGCGCTCGCGCATCTGCCCGCCTCCAAGGCCGCTGCGCTCGCGGCGGCCGTCTGCGATGTGCCGCGTGCCGAGGCCTACGCGCTCGCGGTGCAGCTCGCGCCGGAGCGCGGCTGAGCCCGAGGCCGCGCACGCCCGCGCGTCCTTGCGGGCGTGCGGGCGCGGTCGGCGGCGATCCTCGATTGTCGTTTCGGCCATCGACGGTTATGGTGCACCTCGGAGTCGGCCAGGTGATCGCTGCATTTCTCACGAGATGTGGAGGAAAGTCCGGGCTCCTTCGGACACGGTGCCAGGTAACGCCTGGGGGGCGCGAGCCCACGGAAAGTGCAACAGAAAGATACCGCCGACGTGCCGCCCGGAAGGGCGGCGCAGGTAAGGGTGAAATGGTGCGGTAAGAGCGCACCGCGCACGTGGCAACACGGACGGCACGGCAAACCCCACCGGGAGCAAGGCCAAATAGGGAAGTCGCAGGGAAACCTGCAGCGCCGTGTCCGAGCGTGACTTCCGGGTAGGCTGCTTGAGGCGTCCGGTGACGGGCGTCCCAGAGGAATGATCGCCCACGACAGAACCCGGCTTATCGGCCGACTCCTTCTTCTTCCTGAGTGCCCGTGTGAGCAATCGCGGGCAACTCTCTGAAACCCCAAGAGGTTTGATGTTGCAGAACTGTTGCAGTCGTCCGTCGACGGCTGTAAGTTGTTGGTGCTGCGGAAATTTTTTTCGTCCAGACCGTTGACACCCCCGGCGCGCGATTCCTATAGTGGCGCCAAGTGGTAGAAAGTGGGGCGAAATGGGCGGCATACCGCCCGTTCACAGGTCATGTTCCGCGGCGCAAGCAAGGTCACCCTCGACGACAAAGGCCGGATGGTGCTGCCCACCCGGCAGCGTCAGCGCGCGCTCGAGCGCAGCGAGGGTCATCTCGTCGTCACCGTGGACCGCGACCCCTGCCTGCTCATCTACCCGCTGCCTGACTGGGAGCAGATCGAGCGCAAGTTGATGAGCCTGCCTTCGTTGCACGAGCGGTCGCGCCGCCTGCAGCGCTTGATGGTGGGCCATGCGACCGAGATCGATCTCGACGGCCAGGGGCGGCTGCTGCTGCCGCCGGAGCTGCGCGAATTCGCGGGGCTCACGCGGCACGCCATGTTGATCGGCCAGGGGAACCGGCTCGAGCTGTGGGACGAGGCACGCTGGATGGAGCGCCGCGACTACTGGCTCAAGAGCGAGGAGACCGCGACCGATCTGTCGACGGAGCTGGATTCTCTGTCGTTGTAGGCGTCGCGGCGGTCGAAGGACGAAAGGTCGGGGCGCGCGGGCGGGTCCGGTGCGCCACGGGGAACGGCGGAAGGGATACGGGGTGACGGCGTGGAGCACGCGGATGGGCACGAGCCTGTGCTTGTCGACGAGGTGCTCGAAGCGCTCGCACCGACAGCGGGTGGTCTCTATGTCGATGGCACGTTCGGACGCGGGGGACATGCACGACGCTTGCTCGAGGCCGTCGGCCCCGGCGGTGCCGTGCTCGCCCTCGACCGCGACCCCGACGCCATCGCCGCAGGCCGCGCGGCCTTCGCGGACGACCCCCGCCTCGAGCTCGTCCGGTCCGATTTCGCGCGGCTCGGTCAGGTGGTCGCGGCGCACGCACGCGGCCGTCCGGTGCGCGGCGTGCTGCTCGATCTCGGCGTCTCCTCGCCGCAGCTCGACGATCCGGCGCGCGGTTTCAGCTTCTCCAAGGACGGCCCGCTCGACATGCGCATGGACCCCGCGCAGGGCGAGTCGGCCGCGGATTTCGTGGCGCGCGCGGACCAGCGGGAGCTGCAGCAGGTGATCGCGGAGCTCGGCGAGGAACGTTTCGCACGGCGCATCGCGCAGGCGATCGTCACGGCGCGCGCCGTGGCGCCCATCACCCGCACGCTGCAGCTCGCCGAGGTGGTGCGCCGCGCGGTGCGCACCCGCGACGGCAAGCATCCCGCGACGCGCACCTTCCAGGCGCTGCGCATGCACGTGAACGACGAGCTCGGTCAGCTGCGCGCCGCGCTCGAGGCGGCCTATGCCGTGCTCGCGCCGGGCGGTCGGCTCGCGGTGATCAGCTTCCATTCGCTCGAGGACCGCATCGTCAAGCGCTTCATCCGCGCGCACACCGAGGTCGATCCGGTGTTCGCCGGGCTGCCGGTCGTGCCGCCCGCCGCGCTGCCGACGATGCGCGAGGTCGGCCGCAAGCGCCGCGCCTCCGAGGCCGAGGTCCTGCGCAACCCGCGCGCGCGCAGCGCCGTGCTGCGCTGCGCCGAGCGGCTGCCGCCGCCGGGAGCCGCCGCATGAGCCTCGCCGGCCGCCGCGCCACCATGATCGCCATCCCGCTGTTGTGGGCCGCGGTGCTCGCCTCGGCCGCGGGCGCCGTCTGGTTCAAGCACCGCTCGCGCGAGCTGTTCGTCGAGCTCGAGTCGCTCAACCGCACCCGCGACCAGCTCGACATCGAGTACGGCAAGCTGCAGCTCGAGCAGAGCTCGTGGTCGACGCACGCCTTCGTCGAGAACGCCGCCGCCACCAACCTCAAGATGAGCCTGCCGCCCCCCGCGCAGGTCGAGGTGGTCTCGCCATGATCCGCTGGCCCTTCGGCGAGAGCGCCGGTCGTGGACGCGGCGGTGGACGCGACCGCCGGCGCGCGGCGCCGAGCGGTCTCACCCGCAAGCCCGCGCCGCCCGCGCCGGCCTTCACGACGCGCGCCGTGGTGGTCGCCGCGGTGCTCGGCTGCGCCGCGCTCGGTCTCGTCTGGAAAGCGGGACAGTTGCAGTTCGTCGACGGCGATTTCCTGCGCGACCAGGGCACCGAGCGCGTCGAGCGCGTGGTCGCCATCACGGCGCACCGCGGCGTGATCAACGACCGTGCCGGCGAGGTGCTCGCCATCAGCACGCCGGTCGATTCGGTGTGGGTGAACCCGCGCGAGCTCGCGCTCGCCGGCGACCAGATCCCGCATCTCGCGGCCGCGCTGCGCCGCGACCCCGAGGAGTTGACCCGCCGCGTCACCTCCAGCCTGCAGCGCACCCACCTCTGGGTGGCGCGCCATCTGCCGCCCGCCGACGCGCAGCGGGTGCGCGCGCTCGGCATCCCGGGCGTGTACTTCTCGCGCGAGTACCGTCGCTTCTATCCGGCCGGCGAGGTGGTGGGCCATGTGCTCGGCTTCACCAACGTCGACGACCACGGCCAGGAGGGCCTCGAATTCGCCTACGACGACTGGCTCGCCGGCGTCGACGGCCAGAAGCGCGTGATCCGCGACCGGCTGGGCCGCACCGTGCAGACCGTCGAGAGCATCCGTCCGGTGCGCCCGGGGCGCGACCTGCGGCTCGCCATCGACATGCGCCTGCAGTACCTCGCCTACCGGGAGCTGAAATCCGCCATCCAGCAGCACCGTGCGCGGGCCGGCTCGGTGGTGATGATCGACGTGCAGACCGGCGAAGTGCTGGCGATGGTCAACCAGCCGACCTTCAACCCCAACGACCGCCTGCAGCTGCGTCCGGCCGACCACAAGAACCGCGCCGTCACCGACCTCGTGGAGCCGGGTTCTTCGGTGAAGCCGTTCACCGTGGCCGCCGCGCTCGCCTCCGGCAAGTACCGCGCCGACAGCATCATCGACACCTCGCCCGGCTTCTACAAGGTCGGCATCAAGACCATCGAGGACAAGACCAACTACGGCGCCATGGACCTCGCGACCGCGCTCGCGCGCAGCTCGAACGTCGCGATGTCGCGCATGGCGATCCAGCTCGGCCCGGAGACGCTCTACCAGACGCTCTCCAAGCTCGGTTTCGGCCATGTCACCGCGAGCGGCTTCCCCGGCGAGTCGGGCGGCCTGCTGCCGCAGTGGTCGCATTGGCGGCCGATCAGCACCGCGACCATCTCCTACGGCTACGGGCTCAACGTCACGCCGCTGCAGCTCGCGCACGCCTACGCCACGCTCGGCTCCTTCGGCCAGCGCCGGCCGGTGAGCTTCATGCGCGTCGATGCGCCGCCGGCCGCCGAGCGCGTGCTGCCCGACGACGTGACACGCGCCGTGGTGCACATGATGGAAGCGGTGGTGACCGACGGCAGCGGTCGCAAGGCCGCGATCCCGGGCTACCGCGTCGCCGGCAAGACCGGCACGGCCTGGAAGGCGCGGGCGGGCGGCTACATCACCAACCGGTATGTGTCGGTGTTCGCGGGCATCGCGCCGGCGAGCGCGCCGCGTGTCGCCACGGTCGTGGTGATCGACGAGCCCGGCGCCGGTTCCTACTACGGCGGCGACGTCGCCGCACCCGTGTTCTCGAAGGTGGTGGGCGGTGCGCTGCGCCTGCTCGCGGTGGCGCCCGACGCGCCGCTGCAGGGCCCCGTCGACCAGATCCCCGATTCCGCACCGTTGCTCGATGCGCTGCCCGACGACGCGCCGGGGCCGTTGCCGCCCCCGCCCGATGCGGGCGACCCCGTGACCACCATCGCGCAGCGTCCCGCCGAGGCCGCCGTCCGCGGCGGTGTGCGTCGATGAGCGCGGCCGTCGCGTCGTCACCGGTCGCCTTGCAGGATCTCTGCGGCGGACTCGCCGCACCGCCGCCCGGACTCATGGTCGAGGACATCTCGCTCGACAGCCGCACGGTGCGTCCGGGCGGCCTGTTCCTCGCCTGCGCCGGCCGCCGCACGCATGGCTTGGCCGCGCTCGGCGATGCGCTCGCGCGCGGTGCGCGCGCCGTCCTCTGGGAGCCGGCGTCCGGCGTCGCCGCGCCGGCGCCCGCGCCGGGCGTGTGGATGGCGCCGGTCCAAGGCCTCGGCCGCCACGCCAGCGCGCTCGCGGACCGTTTCTTCGGTGAGCCGTCGCGGACGCTGACGGTCACCGGCATCACCGGCACCAACGGCAAGACCACGGTCGCCTGGCTGCTCGCGCAGGCGCAGCAGGGCGCCTATCTCGGCACGCTCGGCGCGGGCCTGCCGCCGGACCGCGTGGTCGCGGGCGAGCTCACCACCGCCGATGCCGTGACCGTGCAGCGCCAGCTCGCCGCCGCGCGCGCCGCGGGCGCGAGCTGCGTCGCGATGGAGGTGTCCTCGCATGCGCTCGACCAGGACCGGGTCGCCGCGGTGCGCCTGCGCGTCGCCGTGTTCACCAACCTGACCCGCGACCATCTCGATTACCACGGCACGATGGAGGCCTACGGCGCCGCGAAGGCGCGTCTGTTCGCGCTGCCGTCGGTCGGGTCGCGCGTGATCAACGTCGACGACGCGTTCGGCGCGGAGCTCGCGCTGCGCCATGCCGGGCAGGGCGCGCTCTGGCTCGTCTGCCGCACCGCGGCGGGCCGCGAGGCCGCCGCGCGCTGCATGGCGCGCGATCCGCGCGCGGTGCTGGTCGCGGGCGGAGCGCTCGAGCGCAGCGCACGCGGGCTCGGTTTCGCGCTCGAGGTCTCCGGCGACGCCGACGTCGTGCGCGGCCGCGCCGCCGCGGATGCGGCATCGCGGACCGTACCGGCGCGCCTCGAGGCGCCGCTGATCGGCGATTTCAACGCCGACAACCTGCTCGCGGCGCTCGGTGCGCTGCTCGCGCTCGGCACACCGCTGTCCGTCGCGCTCGCCGCTTTGGCGCGGGTCACGGCGCCGCCGGGGCGCATGGAGGCGGTGCACGCCGCCGGACGTCCGCTCGCCTTGATCGACTACGCGCACACGCCCGATGCGCTCGCCAAGGCGCTGCAGGCGGCGCGCGCGCACTGCGCCGGCCGTCTGGTCGTCGTCTTCGGTTGCGGCGGCGACCGCGACCGCGGCAAGCGGCCGCAGATGGCGGCCGTGGCGGCCGCGCTCGCCGACGAGGTCGTGATCACCGACGACAACCCGCGCAGCGAGGCACCGGGCGTCATCGCCGCCGACATCGCGGCCGGGCTGCCCGCCGGCAAGCCGGCGCGCATCGTGCACGACCGCGCCGCGGCGATCCGCGGCGCGCTCGCGGTGGCCGGCGCCGACGATGCCGTGCTGATCGCGGGCAAGGGCCACGAGGACTACCAGATCGTGGGCGCCGAGCGCCGCGCCTTCAGCGACCGTGCCGAGGCGCGCGCCGCGCTCGCAGCGGCCGGAGGGTGCGCCTGATGCGCACCCTCGCGCAGTTCGCGACGGATTGCGGCGGCCGTCTCGTCGGCGAGGACCGCGCGTGGCACGCGGTGTCGACCGACACGCGCCGCATCGGCGCCGGCGAGCTGTTCGTCGCGCTGCGCGGCCCGAACTTCGACGGCGCGGATTTCCTGCCGCAGGCCGCCGCCGCCGGCGCGGCGGGCGCCGTGGCCTCCCGCGAAGGCCCGGCCGGTCTGCCCGTAATCCTCGTCGACGATCCGCTGCGCGCGCTGCAGCAGGCCGCGCGCGCGCGCCGTGCGCGCTGCACCGGGCCGGTGATCGGCGTCGCCGGCAGCAACGGCAAGACCACCTGCAAGGAGATGATCGCCGCGATCCTCGGCGAGCGCGGCGCGACGCTCGCGACCCGTGGCAACCTCAACAACCACATCGGCGTGCCGCTCACGCTGCTGCGCCTCGAGGACGCGCACCGCCACGCCGTCATCGAGATGGGCGCCAACCACCCCGGCGATGTCGCCGAGCTCGCCGGCATCGCGGCGCCCGCCATCGGCATCGTCACCAACGCCGGCGCCGAGCACCTCGAGGGCTTCGGCAGCCTCGAGGGCGCGGCCCACGCCGAGGGCGAGCTGTTCGCGGCGCTCGGCCGCGACGGGCTCGCGGTCATCAACGCCGACGACGGGTTCGCCGGCATGTGGCGCGACATGACCGTGGCGCGCGTGGTGACCTTCGGACTCGGCGGCAAGGCCGATTTCGGCGCGCGCGACATCCGCACGGAGGCGGGCGAGGGCGGGTTCCGGACGCGCTTCACGCTGGTCGCGCCGCAGGGCGAGGTCGCGGTGACGCTGCGGCTCGCCGGCAAGCACAACGTGGTCAACGCGCTCGGCGCCGCCGCGGCGGCCACCGCCGCCGGTGCCACGCTCGCCGAGGTCGCCGCAGGCCTCGCGCGCCTCGAACCGGTCCCGGGACGGTTGGTGCTGAAGCCCGCCGCCGGCGGCGCGTGGCTGATCGACGATTCCTACAACGCCAACCCGTCGTCGCTGCTGGCGGCGATCGAGGTGTTGGGCGCGCTCGAGGGCCGGCGCTGGTTGGTGCTCGGCGAGATGGGCGAGCTCGGCGCGCATTCGACCGCCGCGCACACCGAGGCGGGCCGGCAGGCCCGCGCGCACGGCGTCGAGCGGCTGTTCGCGCTCGGCGAGCGCGCCGGCCTCGCGGCGCGCAGCTTCGGCGAGGGCGCGAGCCGCCATGACGACGCGGCGGAGCTCGCCGCCGCCGTGCGCGCCGGCCTCGCGCCCGACGTGCGCGTGCTGGTCAAGGGGTCGCGATCGAACCGTCTCGAGCGCGTGGTCGACGCGCTCGCGCCGTCGCCGGCGTCCGCTGCAGCGTCCGCCGCCACCGCCCGAGGAGCCGCCTGACATGCTGCTGTGGTTGTCGAAGCTGCTCGCCGGGGACCTCTCGTTCCTGAACGTCTTCTCCTACCTCACCCTCCGCGCCATCCTCGCCGCGGTCTCCGCGCTCGCCATCTCGCTGCTCGCGGGGCCCTGGATGATCGCGCGCCTCGCGGCGCTGCGGATGGGGCAGGTGGTGCGCGACGACGGTCCGCAGACCCACTTCAAGAAGGCCGGCACGCCGACCATGGGCGGCATGCTGATCCTGGTCGCGATCATCGTCAGCACGCTGCTCTGGGCCGACCTCTCCAACCGCTTCGTGTGGATCGTGCTCGGCGTCACCGTGCTGTTCGGTCTGGTCGGCTTCTGGGACGACTACCTGAAGATCGTGCGCCAGAACCCGGACGGGCTCATCGCGCGCTACAAGTACTTCTGGCAGTCGGTCGGCGGGCTCGCCGCCGCGCTCGCGCTCTGGTACACCGCCAAGTCGCCGGCCGACACCACGCTCTACCTGCCGTTCCTCAAGAACTTCGCGCTGCCGCTCGGCATCGTCGCGTTCACGCTGCTCACCTACCTGATGATCGTCGGCATGAGCAACGCGGTGAACCTCACCGACGGCCTCGACGGCCTCGCCATCATGCCGGCGGTGATGGTCGCGGCGGCGCTCGGCGTGTTCGCCTACGCCTCGGGCAACGCGGTGTTCGCGCAGTACCTCGCGATCCCGGCCGTGCCGCAGGCCGGCGAGCTGCTGATCTTCTGCGCCGCGCTGGTCGGTGCGGGGCTCGGGTTCCTGTGGTTCAACACCTATCCCGCGCAGGTGTTCATGGGCGACATCGGCGCGCTGTCGCTCGGCGCCGCGCTCGGCACCATCGGCGTGATCGTCCGGCAGGAGCTGGTGCTGCTCGTGATGGGCGGCATCTTCGTGCTCGAGACCGCCTCGGTGATCCTGCAGGTGGCCTCCTTCAAGCTCACCGGCAAGCGCATCTTCCGCATGGCGCCCATCCACCACCACTTCGAGAAGAAGGGCTGGGCCGAGCCGAAGATCATCGTGCGCTTCTGGATCATCTCCTTCTTCCTCGTGCTCGCGGGCCTCGCGACGCTCAAGCTGCGATGACCGACGCCGCGTCCACCGCCACGCCCTCCCGCACCGCGCTCGTCGTGGGGTTCGGCCGCACCGGCGTGTCGGTCGCGCGGCATCTGGCCGCGCGCGGCTGGCAGCTCGCGGTGACCGACAGCCGCGCCGACCCGCCGGGCCGCGCCGAGCTCGAGCGCATCGCCCCCGCCGCGCGCTGCCGCTTCGGCGGGTTCGATGCGGCGCTGCTCGGCGCCGCGGCCCTGGTGGTCGCCTCGCCCGGAGTGTCGCTCGCCGAGCCGCTGCTGCGCGAGGCCGCGGCGCGCGGCATCGAGGTGGTCGGCGACATCGAGCTGTTCGCGCGCGAGGCGCGCGCGCCCGTCACGGCCATCACCGGCACCAACGGCAAGAGCACCGTCACGACGCTGGTCGGCGAGATGGTGGAGGCGGCGGGCCTGCCGGTGGCCGTCGGCGGCAACCTCGGTACGCCGGCGCTCGACCTGCTGGCCGCGCCGGTGCCCGCGCACTACGTGCTCGAGCTCTCGAGCTTCCAGCTCGAGACCACGCGCACGCTGCAGGTCGCGGCCGGTGCGGTGCTGAACCTCAGCGCCGACCACATGGACCGCTACGCCGACATGCCGGCCTACGCCGCCGCCAAGGCGCGGCTGTTCGAGCACTGCGCCACCGCGGTGGTCAACGTCGACGATCCGTGGGTGGCGGCGATGCCGCGCACCGGCCAGCGCGTGCAGGGCTTCTCCATCCGCGGCGAGGCCGACTACATGCTGCGCGCGGCCGGGGGCGAGACCTGGCTCTGCGCCCACGGCGAGCGGCTGTTGCCGATGTCCGCGCTGCGCGTCGCCGGCCTGCACAACGCCGCCAATGCGCTCGCCTCGCTCGCCTTGGGCGACGCCATCGGCCTGCCGCGCCCGGCGATGCTGCAGGCGCTGCGCGCCTTCACCGGCCTGCCGCACCGTTCGCAATGGGTACGGGAGCGCCGCGGTGTGCGCTTCGTCGACGACTCGAAGGGCACCAACGTGGGCGCGACGCTCGCGGCGGTCGCCGGCCTGCCCGGCACGCTGGTGCTGGTGGCGGGCGGCGACGGCAAGGGTCAGGATTTCACGCCGCTCGCCGGTGCGCTCGCCGGCCGCACGCGGCTCGCCGCGTTGATCGGGCGCGATGCGCCGCAGCTCGCCGCCGCGCTCGAGGGCGCCTGCCCGGTGCGCCTCTGCGCCAGCCTCGAGCAGGCGGTGGGCGTCGCGGCGGACGTCGCGCAGCCGGGCGACACCGTGCTGCTGTCGCCGGCCTGCGCCAGCTTCGACATGTTCCGTGACTACGCGCACCGCGGCGCCGTGTTCGCCGCCGCGGTGGGGAGCCTGCCCGCATGACCACCACCGTCTCGCCGACCGGCAGCCGTGTCGGCCGGATCCACATCGACCTGCCCACGCTCGGTCTCGTGTCGGCGATCGTGCTGCTCGGGCTCGTGATGGTGACATCGGCGTCGATGTCGATCGCGAGCCGCGGCGGCGGCGACCCGTTCGGCTATCTCGAGCGCCAGCTGGTGCTGGTGGTCTTCGGCTGCATCGCGGCGGCCTGCGCCTTCAGCGTTCGCACCGAGGTGCTCGAGCGCCTCGCGCTGCCGCTGCTCGCGCTGTCCGCCCTGCTGCTGCTGCTGGTCGCGATCCCCGGCGTCGGCCACATGGTCAACGGCAGCCGCCGCTGGCTGCGCATCGCCGGCATCAGCATCCAGGTGAGCGAGATCACCCGCATCCTCGTGCTGGTGTGGGTGGCAAGCTACGCGGTGCGCCGCGAGGCGGAGCTGCGCAGCAGCCTGCTCGGCCTCCTCAAGCCGCTCGCCGTGCTCGGCCTGTTCGTCGGCCTGCTGCTGCTGGAGCCGGACTTCGGCGCCGCCGCGGTGCTGCTGTCGGTCGGGTTCGCGCTGCTGTTCATCGCCGGCGCGCGCTGGCGCGACGTGATCGGCCTCGCCGCGGTGTGCGGTGTCGCGATGGCCGCCATCGCCGTCGCCGAGCCGTACCGTTTCAGGCGCCTCGTATCCTTCCTCAACCCCTGGCAGGACCCGTTCGCCAGCGGCTTCCAGCTGACGCAGAGCCTGATGGCCATCGGCCGCGGCGGCTGGACCGGCGTCGGTCTCGGCGAGAGCGTGCAGAAACTGTTCTATCTGCCCGAGGCGCACACCGACTTCCTGTTCGCGGTGCTGGCCGAGGAGTTCGGGCTGGTGGGCGTGGTGGTCACGCTCGGGCTGTTCCTCGCGCTCTCGCTGCGCGTGCTGTGGGTGGCGCGACAGGCGCACGAGGCCGGTCTCAAGTTCCAGTCCTACCTCGCCGCCGGCTTCGGCATCTGGGTAGGCCTCCAGGCCTTCATCAACATCGGCGTCAACATGGGCGCGCTGCCCACCAAGGGCCTGACGCTGCCGTTCATGAGCTACGGCCGCTCGAGCATGATCGCGGCGCTGGTGTGGTTCGGCATCGTGATGCGCGTGTACCACGAGACCGCGGTCGCGGCGCGCGGTGCGACCGCCACCAGCCTGCGCGGCGGCTCGGCCGAACGCGCCGGCGGGTTGCGGACCGCGGCGGGGGCGCAGGCTTGAGCGGCCGACGCGTCATGATCATGGCGGGCGGCACGGGCGGGCACGTGTTCCCGGCGCTCGCGCTCGCCGCAAGTCTGCGCGAGCGCGCCTGCGAGGTCGTGTGGCTCGGCACGCGCGCCGGTATCGAGGCGCGCCTGGTGCCCGCCGCCGGCATCCCGGTGGAGTGGATCGGCATCGGCGGCCTGCGCGGCAAGGGCGTGATGACGCTGCTGCGCGCGCCGTTCGCGCTGCTGCGCGCCTTGTGGCAAGCGGTGGCCGCGGTGCGCCGCCAGCGTCCCGCGGTGGTGGTCGGTCTCGGCGGGTATGTGACCGGACCGGGCGGGCTCGCAGCCTGGCTGCTGCGCCGGCCGCTCGTGATCCAGGAGCAGAACGCGGTCGCGGGCTTCACCAACCGTGTGCTCGCACGGCTCGCCGATCCGGTGCTCGAGGCCTTCCCCGGCAGCTTCCCCGCGTCACGCCGGGCGCGCACCATCGGCAACCCGGTGCGCGCCGCGTTCCGCGCGCTGCCGCCGCCCGAGGTGCGCTACGGCGCGCGCGGCGGGGCGCTGCGGTTGCTGGTGGTGGGCGGCAGTCAAGGCGCGGCCAAGCTCAACGCCGCCGTGCCGGCGGCGCTCGCGCTGCTGCCGCCGGGACTCTTCGAGGTGCGCCATCAGGCCGGGGAGCGCGGGCTCGCGGCCGCGCGCGAGGCGTACGCCCGCGTCGGCGTGAGCGCGCACATCGACGCCTTCATCGACGACATCGCCGGCGCCTACGCCGAGGCCGACCTCGTGGTCTGCCGCGCGGGCGCGCTCACCGTCTCGGAGATCGCCGCGGCGGGCGTCGCGGCGCTGTTCGTGCCGTTCGCGGCCGCGGTCGACGACCACCAGACGCTGAACGCGCGCCATCTCGTATCGCGCGGCGCGGCGCGGTCGCTGCCCGAACCGATGCTCGACGCCGCACGGCTCGCCGCCGAGCTCGAGCGGCTCGCGACCGGCGGTCGCGCAGGGCTCACCGCGATGGCCGTCGCCGCGCGCGGCTTCGACAGCCCGGCCGCCACCGAGGACATGACCGCGGCGGTGCTCGCCGCCGGGGGGCTCGCATGAACAGCCCCGTGAGCGCCGCGATGGGCGGCATGCAACGCATGCGCCGCATCCACACCATCCACTTCGTCGGCATCGGGGGCAGCGGCATGAGCGGCATCGCCGAGGTGCTGCTCAACCTCGGCTACGCGGTGCAGGGCAGCGACCTGAAGCCCAACGCCGTCACCGCGCGCCTGCAGGAGCAGGGCGCGCGCGTGCACTTCGGCCACGACGCCGCGCATGTCGCGGGCGCCGATGTCGTGGTGGTCTCGACCGCCGTGTCGCGCGACAACCCCGAGGTGGCGCGCGCGCTCGACCAGCGCATCCCCGTGGTCCCGCGCGCCGAGATGCTCGGCGAGCTGATGCGCTTCCGCTCGGCGATCGCGGTCGCCGGCACGCACGGCAAGACCACGACCACGAGCCTCGTCGCCTCGGTGCTCGCCGAGGGCGGCGAGGACCCGACCTTCGTCATCGGCGGCCGCCTCAAGAGCGCGGGCAGCAACGCGCGCCTCGGCGCCGGCCGCTACCTCGTCGCCGAGGCCGACGAGAGCGATGCGTCCTTCCTGCACCTGCAGCCGCTGATCGCGGTGGTCACCAACATCGACAACGACCACCTCGCCACGCATGACGGCGATTTCTCGCGGCTGCGCCAGAGCTTCGTCGACTTCCTGCACAACCTGCCGTTCTACGGCCTCGCCGTGCTGTGCATCGACGATGCCGAGGTGCGCGGCGTGCTGCCGCGCATCACCCGTCCGGTGGTCACCTACGGCACCTCGCCCGACGCCGATGTGCGCGCGGTGGAGGTCGACCGCCGCGGCGCGCAGACCTCGTACCGCGTGCTGCGTCCGGGACGGACCGAGCCGCTCGCCATCACCGTGAACCTGCCGGGCGCGCACAACGTGCTCAATTCATTGGCCGCGGTGGCGGTGGCGAGCGAGCTCGGCATCGACGATGCGGCCATCCAGCGCGGCCTCGAGCGCTTCCAGGGCGTGGACCGCCGTCTGCAGGTGGTGGGCGTCGTGTCCGCGGGCGAGGGCAGCGCGGTGGTGGTGGACGACTACGGCCACCACCCCACCGAGATCCGTGCCACGCTCGACGCCGTGCGCCAGGCCTACGCCGGGCGGCGCATCGTGCTCGCCTTCCAGCCGCACCGATACACGCGCACCCGCGACCTGCTCGACGATTTCGCGGGCGTCCTGTCGACCGCCGATGTGCTGCTCGTCACCGAGGTCTACGCCGCGGGCGAGACCCCGATCGCGGGCGCCGACGGCCGCGCCATCTGCCGCGCGGTGCGCAGCCGCGGCCATGTGGAGCCCGTGTTCGTGCCGCGCGTCGAGGACCTCGCCGCGCCGCTCGCCGACCTGCTGCGCGACGGCGACGTGGTGCTCGCCATGGGCGCCGGCAACATCAGCGCCGTCGCGCACGACCTGCCGCGCCGGCTCGGCGCCGGCCAGGCCGCGGGCGGGGAGGGCGCATGACGGGCGCCGCCGCCAGCGACCTTCCGGGCGCCGACCGCGATGCGCTGGTGGCGCGTTTCGCCGGCCGGCTGCTGCGCGACGAACCGATGTCGCGCCATACCTCATGGCATGTCGGCGGTCCGGCCGACCTCTTCTTCGAGCCGCGCGACCGCGCGGACCTCGCCGATTTCCTGCGTGCGGTGCCGACGGCGCTGCCCATCACCTGGGTCGGCCTCGGCAGCAACCTGCTGGTGCGCGACGGCGGTCTGCGCGGCGCCGTCATCAGCGTGCACGGCGCGCTCGCCGCGCTCGAGCGCCGCGAGGACGGCACGGTGTGGTGCGAGGCGGGCGTTCCCTGCGCGCGGATCGCGCGGCAGTGCGCGCGCTGGGAGCTCGGCCCCGCGGAGTTCTTCGCCGGCATCCCGGGCACGCTGGGCGGCGCGCTCGCCATGAACGCCGGCGCCTTCGGCGGCGAGACCTGGAAGCACGTGCGGTCGGTCGAGGTCATCGACCGCGCCGGCGTCATCCGCCACCGCGACGCCGCCGAGTACCGCGTGTCCTACCGTCATGTGGAGCCGCCCGCGGCGGACGAGGCCTTCCTCGGCGCGCTGCTCGATTTCGAGGCGCGTCCGGGCGCCACCACCGACACCATCCGTGACCTGCTGGTCGAGCGCAAGGCGAAGCAGCCGATCGGCGAGTGGAGCTGCGGCTCGGTGTTCACCAACCCGCCGGGCGACCACGCGGCGCGGCTCATCGAGTCCTGCGGCCTCAAGGGCCGGCGCCTCGGCGGTGCGGTGGTGTCGGAGAAGCATGCCAACTTCATCCTGAACGAGGGCGGGGCGAGCGCCGCCGACCTCGAGCAGCTCATCGCCCTGGTGCGGCGCACGGTCGCGGAGCGCACCGGCGTGCGCCTGCAGACCGAGGTGCGCGTGGTCGGGGAGGCCGCCTGATGCGCCTGGTCCACGATCCGGCGGCGCAGCGCGCCATCGCCGATGCGCGCGAGTTCGGCAAGGTCGCGGTGCTGCTCGGCGGCGATTCGCCCGAGCGCGAGGTGTCGCTGCGCTCCGGCAAGGCGGTGCTCGAGGCGCTGCGTGCGCGCGGCATCGACGCGCACGCCTTCGATCCGAAGGACCGGCCGCTCACCGAGCTCGTCGCGCAGCGCTACGACCGCGCCTGGATCGCATTGCACGGCCCGGGCGGCGAGGACGGCACGCTGCAGGGGGCGCTCGAGTGCCTCGGCATCCCGTACACCGGCAGCGGCGTGCTCGGTTCGGCGGTCTGCATGGACAAGACGCGCACCAAGCGTCTCGCGGCCGCGGTAGGCATCGCCACCGCCGAGTTCGTCGAGCTCACCGGGCCGCAGGACTTCGAGACCGCGGTCGCCACGCTCGGGCTGCCGATGTTCGTGAAGCCGTCGACGCAGGGTTCCTCGGTCGGCATGGCCCGCGTCGACGAGGCCGCGCAGTTGCCGGCGGCCTACGCGGCCGCGGCGGCCGTCGACCGGTCGGTGCTCGCCGAGGCCTTCATCCCGGGCGCCGAGTACACCGTCGGCGTGCTGCAGGGACGGGCGCTGCCCTCGATCCGCATCGAGACGCCGCGCGCCTTCTACGACTATGTCGCCAAGTATTCGAGCGGCGACACCCGTTACCACTGCCCCTCGGGGCTCGCCCCCGAGGCCGAGAGGCACCTCGGCGCGCTGGCGCTCGGTGCGTTCGCCGCCGCGGGCGCCGAGGGCTGGGGCCGGGTCGATTTCATGATGGATGCGACCGGCCGGCCGCTGCTGCTCGAGATCAACACCGTGCCCGGCATGACGGCGACCAGCCTCGTGCCGAAGGCCGCGGCTGCGGTCGGCATCGATTTCCCGGCGCTGGTCTGGCACGTGCTCGAGACCAGCCTGACGAGGAGGCCCCGAGGATGATCGGCAACCGTCCGCGCAACCGTCGTCGCGAGGAGAAGTCCTGGCAGTGGCCCGAGGTCGATTGGCGGCGCACCGCGCGCATCGCCGCCGCGCTCGCCGCCGTGGGCCTGCTCGGCCTGCTCGTCACCCGCGCGCTCGACGAGCCGATCGACCAGGTGACGCTGGAGGGCCGCTTCCAGCGCGTCTCGCCGCTCGAGCTCGAGCAGGCGGTGCGCAAGCGCGTCGACGGTGCGGGGCTCGTGTCGGTGGACCTCGCCGCGCTGCAGCGTTCGGTCGAGGCGCTGCCCTGGGTGGACCGCGCCACCGTGGCGCGCGCGTGGCCGCGCGGCCTGCGCATCGAGGTCACCGAGCAGGTGGCGGCCGCGCGCTGGGGCGCGGACGGTCTGCTCAACGCGCGCGGCGAACTGTTCCTGACCGGCGCGCGCTTCCTGCCGCCCGAGCTGCCGCGGCTCTCCGGCCCGGCGGGCAGCGAGGGGACGGTGGCGCGGCGCTATCTCGCCATCCAGGGCCGGCTGGCCGAGGGCGGCGTGCGGCTCACGGCGCTGCGGCTCGACGCGCGCGGCGCCTGGGAGATCGACCTCGACAACGGCGTGCGCATCCGCCTCGGCCGTCGCGACGTCGACGAGCGCTTCGAGCGCTTCGTCGCGGCGGCGCTGCGCCTCGTGGTGCAGCGCGGCGCGGAGCTCGCCTACGTCGACATGCGCTATTCGAACGGGTTCGCGGCCGGTTGGCGCAACGGCACCCGCATGGCCGCATTGGAAGAGGGCGACGACGCCCCTGAGGGTTGAGCGAGACATATGGCCAAGAAGATCGAACGGCAGCTGATCGTGGGGCTCGACATCGGCACCTCCAAGGTGGTCGCGCTGGTGGGCGAGGTGGGTGCGGACGGGGCCGTCGAGGTCATCGGCATCGGGTCCCAGCCCTCGCGCGGCCTCAAGCGCGGGATGGTGGTGGACATCGAGTCGACGGTGCAGTCGATCCAGCGTGCGGTGGAGGAGGCCGAGCTGATGGCCGGCTGCGAGATCCGCTCCGTGTACGCCGGCATCGCCGGCAGCCATGTGCGCAGCCTGAACTCCCACGGCGTGGTGGCGATCCGCGACAAGGAGGTCCAGCAGTCGGACATCGAGCATGTCATCGACGCCGCCAAGGCGGTTGCCATCCCGGCCGACCAGAAGATCCTGCATGTGCTGCCGCAGGAGTTCATCATCGACGGCCAGGAGGGCGTGCGCGCCCCGATCGGCATGTCGGGGGTGCGCCTCGAGGCCAAGGTGCACATCGTGACCGGCGCCGAGAGCGCGGCCCAGAACATCGAGAAGTGCATCCAGCGCTGCGGCCTCGCCGTCGACGACATCGTCCTCGAGCAGCTCGCCTCCAGCCACGCCACCCTGACCGAGGACGAGAAGGACCTCGGGGTCTGCCTCATCGACATCGGCGGCGGCACCACCGACATCGCGGTGTTCACCCACGGGGCGATACGCCATACGGCGGTGATCCCCATCGCCGGCGACCAGGTCACCAACGACATCGCCGTGGCCATGCGCACCCCGAGCCCGAACGCCGAGGAGATCAAGCTGCGGTACGCCTGTGCGCTGTCGCAGCTGGCGCGCGCCGAGGAGACCATCGAGGTGCCGGGCGTCGGCGACCGGCCGGCCCGGCGGCTCGCGCGCCAGACGCTGGCCGAGGTGGTGCAGATGCGCTACGCCGAGCTCTTCGGCCTCGTCGCCCACGAGCTCAAGCACAGCGGCTTCGACGAGGCGATCGCGGCCGGCATCGTCCTCACGGGCGGCAGCGCCAAGATGGAAGGCGCGGTCGAGCTCGCCGAGGAGGTGCTCGGCAAGCCGGTGCGGCTCGGCATGCCGGGCGGTGTGCGCGGCCTCTCGGACGTCACCAGCAACCCCATCCACTCGACCGGCGTCGGTCTGCTGCTGCATGCGCGCGAGCACATGACGCCGGGACGGCGCGGCGGCGGACTCGCCGGAGCGCGCACGACGCTCGAGCGGATGAAAAATTGGTTTCAAGGCAACTTCTGATTCATTACAATTCTCGAAACCTGAGGAGCACTCGCCATGTTCGAACTGATGGACGCTTACACGCAGAGCGCGGTCATCAAGGTATTGGGCATCGGGGGCGGCGGCGGCAACGCCGTGTCGCACATGGTGCGCAGCGGCATCGACGGCGTGGAGTTCATGTGCATCAACACCGATGCGCAGGCGCTCAAGCACTCCGAGGTCAAGACCACGCTGCAGATCGGCTCGGGCATCACCAAGGGCCTCGGCGCGGGCGCCAACCCTGAGGTCGGCCGGCAGGCCGCCATGGAGGACCGCGACCGCATCATCCAGCTCATCGAGGGCTGCGACATGCTGTTCCTCACGGCCGGCATGGGCGGCGGCACCGGCACCGGCGCCGCGCCGGTGGTCGCGCAGCTCGCGCGGGAGCTCGGCATCCTCACGGTCGCGGTGGTCACCCGCCCGTTCAACATGGAAGGCGGCAAGCGCGCCGCGGTCGCCGAGCAGGGCATGCAGGAGCTCGCCCGCAACGTCGACTCCCTCATCACCATCCCGAACCAGAAGCTGCTCACGGTGCTCGGTCCCAAGACCACGCTGCTCGACGCCTTCAAGAGCGTGAACGGCGTGCTGCAGGGCGCGGTGCAGGGCATCGCCGACCTCATCACCCGTCCCGGCCTCATCAACGTCGACTTCGCCGACGTCCGCACCGTCATGGGCGAGACCGGCATGGCGATGATGGGCTCGGGCATCGGCACGGGCGAGGACCGGGCGCGGGTCGCCGCGCAGATGGCCGTCTCCTCGCCGCTGCTCGAGGACGTCAACCTCGCGGGCGCGCGCGGCATCCTCGTCAACGTCACCGCCGGCATGGACCTCGCCATCGGCGAGTTCGAAGAGGTCGGCAACATCGTCCGCGAGTTCGCCTCCGACGACGCGACCGTGGTGGTCGGCACCGTCATCGACCCCGAGCTCAGCGGCGAGCTGCGCGTCACGGTGGTCGCCACGGGTCTCGGCCGTCCCCAGGCGGCGGTCGTGCAGCAGCCAGCGGTCGCCCGTGCGGCGACGCCGGCCGTGGGTGCGGGCGCGGCGACGGCGCCCGTGCGCGGCGCCGGTTTCGGCGCGTCGTCCGGCCTGCGCCCTGCGCTCGGCACGGGCGGTCTGCGCAGCGCGGCGCTGAAGACCGCCGCGACCGTGGCGACGGGCGACTACTCGCGCTTCGAGGAGCCGGCGATCAACCGGCTCGCGGCGGCGGCGGGCGACGGCCTGCGGCACGACGACTCGGCGGAAGAGATCCTCGACATCCCGACCTTCCTGCGCCGTCAGGCCGACTGACGGCGCGGCCGACGGGCCGGCAGGCCGCCGGCCCCGTCACTTTCGGGTAACATCCCCGGCTTCGGCGATGGCCGGCGTCCCGCGACCTGCGGGCGCCGGACCGGCCGGGGGGATCCATGGTCGGTCAGCGCACTCTCAAGAACATCATCCGCGCCTCGGGCGTCGGTCTGCACACCGGCAAGAAGATCCTGATGACGGTGCGCCCGGCGGCGCCCGACACCGGCATCGTGTTCCGCCGCACCGACCTGCCGACCCCGGTCGACATCCCGGCGCGCGCCGAGAACGTCGGCGAGACCATGCTCGGCACCGTGCTCACCAAAGGTGACGTGAAGGTCTCCACCGTCGAGCACCTGCTGTCGGCCTTCGCCGGTCTCGGCATCGACAACGCCCTCGTCGAGGTCAGCGCGCCGGAGGTGCCGATCATGGACGGCAGCGCGGGTCCCTTCGTGTTCCTGCTGCAGTCGGCGGGCATCGAGCAGCAACGCAGCCCCAAGCGCTTCATCCGCATCCGCAAGACGGTGCGCGTCGAGGACGGCGACAAGTGGGCGCAGTTCGACCCCTTCGACGGCTTCAAGGTGAACTTCGAGATCGAGTTCAACCACCCGATCTTCAAGCGCCGCGCACAGCGCGCCACCATGGATTTCTCGACCACCTCCTTCCTCAAGGAGATCAGCCGCGCCCGTACCTTCGGCTTCATGCGCGATCTCGAGAGCATGCGCGCGCGCAACCTCGCGCTCGGCGGCAACCTCGACAACGCCATCGTGCTCGACGACTCGAAGGTCCTGAACGAGGGCGGCCTGCGCTACGAGGACGAGTTCGTGAAGCACAAGATCCTCGACGCGATCGGCGACCTGTACCTGCTCGGCTACAGCCTCATCGGCGAGTTCAGCGGGTTCAAGTCGGGGCACGGCCTCAACAACCGGCTGTTGCGCACGCTGCTCGCCGACGAAGCGGCCTGGGAAGCGGTGGTGTTCGAGCGTCCGGAGGACGCGCCGATCTCCTACGTGGGCGCGCCCGTGCTCGCCGCCGCAGGCTGAACCCGCACCGACCAACGCTTGAGCCCCGGCGCCGCCTGCTGCGCCGCCGGCCAATGTTCCGCGAGCGCGAAGCGCAGCCGCGCCGACCACGCGGCCGAGGCGGCGTAGACGCTGAGCGCCCCGTCGCGCTCCACGATCTGGGTGATCTGGCCGGCGAGGTCCGGGGCAAGCCGTGCCGCGAAGAAGCCCCGCCAGAAGGTCCCACGGTCTGCCTGTCGGGCGATGGCCTGCTGTAAAGGTGCAGAACGCCCCAGCAAGTCCTTGATCCCGATGGGTTTTTTGACCCGGCCGGACGGGCTGCCGGCGGCCGTCACATCGCGCGGGTTGTATCGGGGGGGTGGTTTGGGCATAGTCGCGCCTCTTGCGTCTCTCGGTCGGCTTGCCGCCGGAGGCGCCCGGGAATCTGCCGGGGGGACTATGCCATCTTCCACGACGGCGAGCATCGTGTCGCGCCGGGTGTCGGCGTCGGAGCCGCGGGCGTGAGCCTGTCGCTGCTCTGGCGGCGTGCCTCGGGCGTCGCGCGCATCGACCTCGCGAGCCCCGTCGTGCTCGGGCTGGGCGCTGTCGCCGCGTTGACGCTGTTCGGCGGCGTGTTCATGGCGGGCCTCACGCTCGGTCAGCGCGCGCAGTTCGGCGACGGCAGCCCCGCCGCCCTCGCGCGCGCCGCGCTGGTCCAGAAACAGGAGCTCGCCGAACTGCGCCGCCAGCTGCAGGAGCGCGTCGATGTGCTCTCCGCGCGCATCGGTCAGGTCAACGCGCACGTGGTCCGTCTCGATGCGCTCGGCAGGCGCGTCGCCGAGCTCGCCGACCTCGACTCGAGCGAGTTCGACTTCGGCGTCTCGCCCGGCAGCGGTGGCCCCGAGTCCGAGGGCGTCCCGGCGCAGGCGCCGGACATCTCGCGTCTCATCGACGACGTCGAGGGCCGTCTCGCGCAGCGCGATTCGCAGCTGGACGCGCTCGAGTCGATCCTGCTGCAACGCGAGCTGCGCGCGCAGATCCTGCCCGAGGGCCGCCCGGTCGAGCGCGGCTTCCTGTCCTCGGGTTTCGGTTACCGCCAAGACCCCTTCACCGGCGTCTCCACGCTGCATCGCGGCGTCGATTTCGCGGGCAACCACGGCGACCCGGTCGTCGCCGTCGGCGCGGGCGTGGTGACCTTCTCCGGCGTCAAGGACGGCTACGGCTGGGTGGTCGACGTCACCCACGGCGATGGTTACGTGACCCGTTACGGCCATAACCGCAAGAACCTCGTGAAGGTCGGTGACACGGTCACCCGCGGCCAACGCATCGCCGAGATGGGCTCCACGGGCCGGTCCACGGGTCCGCACGTGCACTTCGAGGTGCTGCGCAGCGGTCGCCCGGTCAATCCGCTGTCGTTCATCGACGGCTGAGGCCGTCCCCACCCGCGCCGCGGTGTCGGCATCGGTCCGGTCC
>JBBAPM010000011.1:0-72305 GCA_040400835.1 Steroidobacteraceae bacterium | reverse complement strand
CCATCAAGGCGCCGAGCCACAGCGCCGGCTGGTTCGAGCGCTTCGCGAAGGTCGTCCGCGACCTGCCGGAGGTCACCGAACTGCACCGCATGAGCGGCGATGTGGACTACCTGCTGCGGATCGCGGTGCCCGACATCGCCGCCTACGATGCCGTCTACAAGCGGCTGATCGCGGCCTTGGAGATGCTCGACGTCAGCGCGAGCTTCTCGCTCGAGACCATCAAGTCGACCACCGCCCTGCCGCTGCATTACGTTCGGATGGAGTGACGCGGCTCAGGCCGCGTACGCTCGGATGGAACGACGCGGCTCAGGCCGCGTACGCTCGGATGGAACGACGCGGCTCAGGCCGCGTCGACGCCGAGGTCGCGCAACGAGCGCAGGGTGTCCGCGGTGTCGCCATGGTGGATCGCCTGCCAGCCGCAGGCCCGCGCCGCCGCGACGTTCTCCGCCCGGTCGTCGATGAAGACCGTGCGCGCAGGGTCGAGCGCGAAGCGCCGCTCGGCCTCGCGATAGATCGCCTCGTCGGGCTTCATCACCCCCGCCTCGAAGGACGGCAACGCGTCGTGGGCGAGCTCGTGGATGCGCCACGCCCCGCGCAGATGCGCCCAATGCAGGTCGCCGACGTTCGAGAGCAGGAACACGCGGTGCGTCGTACGCAGGCGCGTCGCAAGATCGATCATCCGCCGGTCCGGCTCGAACATGTCGAGCCACGCGGCCTGCACCCGCGCCGCGTCGGGCGGCCGTGGCGCGAGCGCGGCGACGTTGGCGAGCAGGCCCGCCCCGTCCAGACGACCGGTCTCGTGCTCGACGATGCCGATGCGGCGCGCCACGCGCTCGAGGTCGTCGGGCTGGTAGCCGTGCTCGGCGAGCAGCGCGAACAGCGGCGCCGGCCGCAGTTTCACCAGCACCTGCCCGATGTCGAACACCACCTGCGTGATGTCGCCCCCGCCCGTGACGCCGCCCGTGACGCCGCCCGTGATGCCGCTCATGGCGCCGATGCCGCTGTGTCGACGCCCGTCCCGGGCCAGCGGCGCAGCTCGGGCCACCCCTCGACGGATCGCCCGAGACCGACCGCGAACGGCACGGCATCGAGCGCGGCGCAGAGCGCGAAGTCGCCTTCCGGCGCCCAGTCGGCCGCCGCGTCGAAGAACTTCGCCGCGGCGGGCGCAGCGCGCAGCCGCGCGGCGAGATCGCCGGTGTCGAAGGGTTCGCCGACCAGGCGCGCATGCAGCAGTTCACGGCAGAGGTCGTCCTCGGGACAGCGTTCGCGCGCCTCGTGACCCATCGCGACGAGGGTGACCTCGGTGGGCCGCAGCGCGCGCACCGCCGCCACGGTCGCTGCGGCGTTGACGAACGCGCCCGTGAAGACGTGTGCCGCGACGCGCGACGCGGCGACCAGGCCTTGGGTGCCGGCGTGCGTGGTGTGGATGACGGTGCAGCCGGCGAGCGGCCGACGCAGCACCTCGGTGGGCGAGTTGCCGCAATCGAAACCCGGCAGCGGTTTCGCATGGCGCTCTCCGACCAGCCACCAGTCCGGGTGCGAGGCCTTGCGGGCGCGGGCTTCGTCCGCGCCCTCGACCGGCAGCACCCGCTCGGCGCCTGCCGCCAGCGCATGCGCGACCAGCGAACAGGCGCGGAACACGTCGATGACGATGACGACGCCGCGCGCCGAGGCGGCGCCGGCGACCAGGTCGGCGTGGTGGACGGTCAGGCGCCCCAGGCGCGCACGGCTCCGGTGTCGAGGTGGACGAAGTCCGAGCGCCGGTAGTAGCCGACGCCACCGCGCCGGGCGGCGATCGCGACGTCGCGCAGGTCGGCGCAGGTCACGCCGCGCAGACGGACGTCGATGGCGCGACCCTGCATGTGCAGACTCTTGCGGGCGACGCCGCCGCCGCCGGCGCGCCGCAGCATCTCGTTGGTGCGCGAGGATCGGTATCCGGAGATGACCTGGAAGCGCGGCTCCACGCCGAGCTTGGCCGCGAAGTCGGCGAGCTGGTCGAAGAGCGCGGTGTCGATGGACCCGGCCTCGTTGGCGCGGTGGTCGCGCAGCAGCCAACGCAGCTTGTCCATCGAGGCACCGACGAAGCCCGAAGCGTCGCGGTAGGCGACCTGCAGGGTCTCGGAGGTGTGGGTGTTGAAGAGTTCGAGCCAGCGCGGGAGCGGACGGGCGCCCTCGGCGATGGCGGCGGCAGGGGCGTAGGCATCGGCGGGCGCCGGCAGCAGGGATACCGCAGCGGTGGCGGCTCCGAGCATCAGGAAACGGCGTCGGTCGGGTCGCGTGGGTGGGTTCATGCGGCTCGCCTCGTCGGTCGGATGTGTCGGGTGGGTTCGTCGAAGCCGCGGATGCTCCCAGACCGCGCCGCGGGAGGCAACCCCTCCGGAGGTTTTTCCGCGCCCTCGGGAACTCCTCGCCGCGCCGCGGGTCAGCGGTCGATGGTCATCACCCGGCCGCGGTCGCCGGGCTCGAGGTTCACCGACACCACCGTGGCGCGCGGGAAGAAATTGAACTCCGACGCGCTGGCCCAGGTGTAGGCCCCCATCGCGCGCCCCACCACGAGGTCGCCTTCGTCGAGCAGCGGCAACGACAGGTTCTCGGCGATGACATCGATGCTGTCGCAGGTCGGGCCGGCGAGCACGGCGGGCTCACGCTTGCCGGTCTTGCGCAGCGCCTCGATCGGATAGCGCGCGTGGTCGAAGAGCTGGCCGCTGTAGGACCCGTACAGCCCATCGTCGAGGTAGTACCACCAACGGCCCTCGCGGCGCGCGCGGCCCATGACGCTCGCGACGCCGATGGCCGAAGGACCGGCGATGTAGCGGCCCGGCTCGGCGATGATGCGCACGCGCTTCGGCAACCGCGCGAGCGCCGCGCGGATGGGCGCGCAGAACCAGCCGATCTCGGGCGCACGCGTCCCGTAGTCGATGGGGAAGCCGCCGCCGATGTCGAGCGTGTCGCAGGGCCCGAGCCGCTCGCGGCGCGCGGCGGCGAGCAGCTTGCCGCAGACCTCGACCGCCTCGACATGCTTGCCGGGGTCCGGCGCCTGCGATCCGACATGGAAGGACAGCCCGCGCACCGTCACGCCGAGGTCGCGCGCGCGGCGCGCCAGCGGCAGCAGGTGCTCCGGGTCGCAGCCGAATTTACGCGACAGGTCGGAGACCGCGCCCGGACTGCGGAACGAGACGCGCAGCAGCACCTCGGCGTCGGCGGCATAGGGCGTGAACTTGCGCAGTTCGTCCGGGTTGTCGGCGACGAACACGCGCACGCCGCGCGCCAAGGCGTCGCGGATGTCGGCGTCGCGCTTGATGGGATGGGTGTGGATGCACCGCGCCGGGTCGACGCCCATGCGCGCCACGACCTCCACCTCGCCGGTGGTCGCGAGGTCCAGGAAACCGCCCTCCTCCAGCACGGTGCGGATCACCGCCGGATGCGGCAGGGGCTTCAGGGCGTAGTGCAGGTCCACGCCCGGCAGCGCGCGCTGCAAGGCGCGGTACTGGCGGCGCACCCGCTCGCAGTCGACGATCAACAGCGGTGAGCCGAACTCCCGCACCAGCCGGCGGATCTCGCGGGGCTCGAACGGATCGATGAGGCCCGGCGCGCGGGCGGCGCGGGGCTTCTTGGCGGTGCGGGCGGTCTTCATGGGGCGCGATGTTTGCACGATGCGGCCGCCGACACTAGCGGCGGCGAGGCATCAGCCGAACGCGGCCGCCGCGCGCGACAACCGGTCGCGCACCGCGTCCCACCCGGGCGTGGCCGGGACCTGCTCGACGAGCAGCCGATCGGCGCGGCCGTCATCGAGCGCGCGCAACGTCGCGTAGAGCGCCCGACCATAGACCGCCGGATCGCTGTCCGGCGGACAGGCGAGGGTCGCCGTGCGCTCACCGCGCGCGCGCGCGGCCGCTGCCGCCGCTGCGAGCGTCCCGGCAGGCACCAGCGTGAGCGGCGTGCGCGGCGCGTAGTGCTGCGCCGTGCTGCCCGGTACCCGCGGCGTCGGCACGGCGGCGCCGTCCGCGCCGCCTCCGCGATCGTCGGCCGCGAGCACTCGCATGCCGAGCGCCGACCCGAGCGCCGCGCGGCCGATCACGCCCGGTCGCAGGATGCGGGGCTCGGCACCGAGCAGCGAGACGATCGTGGACTCGAGCCCGACCTCGCAGTCGCCGCCCTCGAGGATCACGTCGACGCCGGTCGGGAACTCCTCGCGCACATGCGCGGCGCGGGTGGGCGAGATCCGTCCGTAGCGGTTCGCCGACGGCGCAGCGATCCCGCCCCCGAACGCCTTGAGCAGCGCCTGCGCGACGGGATGCGAAGGCACGCGCACCGCCACCGAGTCCTGCCCGCCCGTCAGTTCGTCCGGCACGCCGGGCGCGCGTGGCAGCACCAAGGTCAGCGGGCCCGGCCAGAAGCGCGCGGCGAGCGTCGCGGCGGCGGGCGGCACGGCGGCGACCCACTGCGGCAGCGCGGCGGCATCGGCGAGGTGCAGGATGAGCGGGTGCGAGGCGGGCCGGCCCTTGAGCGCGTAGACGCGCCGCAGCGCCGCGGGGTCGCGCGCATCCGCGCCGAGCCCGTAGACGGTCTCGGTCGGGAAGGCGACCAGGCCGCCCGCGCGCAGCGCGCCGACGGCCGCGGCGATGTCGGGCGGGAGGCCCGCGACGGCGGTCATGGCCGGCAGTCTATCGCACTCCACCCGGGCGCCCCGGCGGCACGGCCGGCGTCCCCGCCGGACACGCCTGCCGCTACACTTGGCCACGGCATCCGATCACCTGCAGGGAAGACATGGACACGACGGCCAAGACCCGGATTTCTTTGCTCGCCGCCCTCTTCTGTTCGGCGCAGCTCGTCGCCGCGCCGGTGCCGCAGGGACCCGCCGCCCCTGCGGCGCAACCCGCCCAGGGGACGACGCTGCGCTCCATCGACGACTGGGCGGTGCTGCCGCCGCGCGCCCGCGTCGAGCCGGAGAACCGCATGCTGCGCGAGCGGCTCGAGCAGCTGCTGCCGCGGCTGATGGCCGAGGCCGACCTCGACATGTGGCTGGTCCTCAACCGCGAGTACGCGGAGGACCCCGTCTATTTCACGCTGGTGCCGCAGCCGACCTTCGCCGCGCGCCGCACCACCATGCTGGTGTTCGTGCGCAAGCCCGACGGCGGCATCGAGCGCCTCGCCGTCAACCGCTACCCGCTCGGCCCGCCCTACGATTCGGCCTGGGCGGGCGGCGACCTCGACGCGCAGTGGCGCGCCTTGGGCGAGCTCATCGTCAAGAAGGACCCGCGGCGCATCGGCATCAACGTCTCGCGCGAGTGGCCGGTGGCCGATGGTCTCACCCACGCGCTGCACTCGCGGTTGGTCGAGGTGCTGCCGCCCGGCTACGCGTCGCGCCTCGTGCCCGCGGAATCCTTGGTCGTACGCTGGCTCGAGACCCGCAGCGCCGCGGAGCTCGAGGTCTACCCGCAGATCGTCTCCATGGCGCGCGCGGTGATCGCCGAGGCCTTCAGCAACCGCGTCATCACGCCCGGCGTGACGACGACCCAGGACGTGGCCTGGTACATCCGCGAGCGCTTCGAGTCGCTCGGCCTGCCCATCTGGTTCTTCCCGGACGTGAACCTGCAGCGCGTCGGGTCGCGCTGCGAGCGCGACGCGCCGTTCTGCGGCGAGGCGGGCGTCATCCAGCGCGGCGATGTGCTGCACACCGACGTCGGCATCTGCTACCTCAAACTCTGCACCGACACCCAGGAGATGGGCTACGTGCTGCGCGCCGGCGAACGTGAGGTCCCCGCGGGCCTGAAGGCCGCGATGCGCACCGGCAACCGTTGGCAGGACCTCTTGACCGCCGAGTTCAAGAGCGGCCGCAGCGGCAACGAGGTGCGCGAGCGTGTCATCGCAGCCTCGGCCAGGGCGGGCATCGTCAGCAGCGTGTACACCCATCCGCTCGGCTTCTTCGGTCACGCCCCCGGCCCGACCATCGGCATGTGGGACAACCAGGGCCCCACGCCCGGGCAGGGCGATTGGCCGCTGCATCCGTCGACGGTCTACGCCATCGAGGGCAACATCAAGCAGCAGCTGCCGGAGTGGTCGGGCCAGTGGGTGCAGATCAAGCTCGAGCAGGACGCCGTGTTCGACGGCGAGCGCGTGACCTACCTCGCCGGCCGCCAGACGGAGTGGCATGTCATCCGCTGACGAAGACCGTCCGCCGCGGCCTGCGCCGCGCAGCGTCGGCGCAGCACGGCCGCTGCGCATCCGATGGTCGATCTACGCCTACATGTTCGGCTTCGCCGCCATGGCATATGTGCAGCGGACCACGATATCGGTGGCGGCCCCCGAACTGACCGAGGCCCTGCAGCTGTCCAAGCAGCAGCTCGGTTGGTTGTTCATGGCCTTCACCGCCGCCTACGCCGCCGGCCAGCTGCCGGGCGGAGCGCTCGGTCAACGCTTCGGACCGCGCGCGGTGTTCACCGCCATCGGCCTGATCGGCGTCGTGGCGACGCTCGCCACCGCGCTGCCGTCGTACCTGCTCGCGGGCGCGGCGCTGCTCGGCGTGCTGATCGCAGCGCAGGCGCTGCTCGGGCTCGGTCAAGGGCCGGTGTTCCCGGTGTTCGCTACCGTGGTCGAGCGCTGGTTCCCGTCGCGCCAGTTCGGGCTAGCGAACGGCGCCATCTCGTCGGGGATGCTGCTCGGCGGCGCGCTGACGCCGCCGCTGCTGGTCGCGCTCATCGCCGAGCTCGGCTGGCAGCAGGCCATCCTCGCCACCGCCCTGCCCGCGCTGCTGTTGACGCTCGGCTGGTGGCATTTCGGTCGTGACCGGCCGGAGCAACACCCCCGCGTGACGGCCGAGGAGATCGCCGAGCTCGACCCGACGCCGCCCGCACCGCCGCTCACCTTCGCGCGCATGCTCCAGGTTCTGCGCGACCGCGACATCCTGCTGCTCGCGCTCTCCTACCTCTGCTTGAACTTCGTGTTCTACATGATCATGTCCTGGTCGTTCCTGTATCTCGTCGAGCAGCGCGGCCTCGAAGGCCTGGAGAGCGGCTTGATGGCCATGATCCCGTGGATCGGCGCCGCGGTGGGCGCGGCGGCGGGCGGCGTGCTCGCCGACCGGCTCGCGCAGCGTCACGGCGCGACGCGCGGCTACCGGATCCTGCCGCTGCTCAGCCTGCCGCTCGGCGCCCTGATGCTGGTGGCGATCCCTGCCGCGGCCAGCGCGGCGCTCGCGGTCGCGGCGCTGACGCTCGCGTTCTTCGCCATCGAGATCAACGAAGGCCCCTACTGGGCGGCGACGATGAACATCGCGCGCGCCGACACCGGCGCAGCGACGGGCGTGCTCAACACCGGTGGCAACACCGGCGGCATCGTCTGCCAGCCGCTCGTCGCCTGGTTGGTGACGGGCGGCGACTGGACCGCCGCGTGGCTCACCGGCGCCGGGTTCGCGCTCGTCGCGGCGGCGCTGTGGCTGGCCGTGCGCTGCGAGCGCCCATGACGGACGATACCGCGGATCCCGCCGACGCCGCCCCAGGCACGCGCCGCGGCCGCGACCGCGGATCGCGCCGCGCCGCGCGCAGCCGGCAGGTCGCGGCCAAGCTCGGCTACATCCGTCGCAGCATCCCGGCGATCGAGCTGCTGCACACCGAAGCCGTCGAGATCATCGAGCACAACGCCGACACCGTCCTGCAGGAGGTCGGCATCGAATTCCGGCGCGACCCGGAGTCCTTGCGTCTGTGGCGCGCCGCCGGCGCCGATGTGCAGGGCGAGCGCGTGCGCTTCCCGCGCGGCCTCTGCCGCGCGCTGCTCACGACGGCGCCCCGGACCTTCGAGGTGCACGCGCGCAACCCCGCGCGGACCGTGCGCTTCGGCGGTGATGCCACGGTGTTCTCGCCCGTCGGCGGTCCGCCCTTCGTCACCGACCTCGAACGCGGACGGCGCTACGCGACGCTCGCCGACCTGGTCGACTTCATCAAGCTCGCGCACATGGCGCCGGCGATCCACTTCGCGGGCGGCAGCGCCTGCGAGCCGATGGACATCCCGCCCGGTAAGCGTCACCTCGACGTGCAGTACGCCTACTTCCGCCACAGCGACCTCGCCTGCGAGGGCACGCCCGAGACGCCCGGCCACGCCGCCGATGCGGTGCGCATGGCCGAGGTGCTGTTCGGTGCGGACTTCGTCGGCTCGCACGCCGTGCTGCTCGGCAACATCAACTCCAACTCGCCGCTCACCTACGACGGACGGATGCTCGGTGCGCTGCGCGAGTTCGCCGCGCACAACCAGGGCACCATCGTCGTCCCGGCGGTGCTCGCGGGCGCGATGGGGCCGGTGACGCCGGCGGGCTGCATGACGGAGATCCTCGCCGAGACGCTCGCCGGCATGGCGCTCACGCAGCTGGTGCGGCCCGGCGCGCCCGTGATCATGGGGTCCTTCGTCGGCGCGGTGTCGATGCGCACCGGCTCGCCCACCTTCGGCACGGCGGAGGCGACCCAGATGATCTTCGCCACCGCCCAGCTCGCGCGCAGGATCGGCGTGCCCTGCCGCAGCGGCGGTTCGCTCTGCGCCTCCAAGGTCGCCGATGCGCAGGCGGGCTACGAGAGCGCGCACACGCTGCTGCCCACCGTGCTCGCCGGCGTGCACCTCGTCACACACGCGGCCGGCTGGCTGGAGTCGGGCCTCGTCGCGAGCTACGAGAAGTTCGTGATGGACATCGACCAGCTGGCGATGATGCAGTCGCTCGCCGCCGGCATGGATGTCAGCGAGCGCGGTCAGGCGATGGACGCGATCCGCGAGGTGGGTCCCGGCAGCCATTTCCTCGGCAGCGCGCACACGCTGGCGAACTTCGAGGACGCGTTCCACCAGTCGACCATCGCCGACTATTCGTCGTTCGAGCAATGGACCGACGAGGGCAGCCTCACAGCCGAGCAGCGCGCGCACCGCGTCTGGAAACGGATGCTCGAGGACTATGTGGACCCCGGCATCGACCCCGCGGTCGACGAGGCGCTGCAGGCGTTCGTCGCCGAGCGCCGCGCGCAGCTCGGCGACGCGGTCGAGGAGGACTGAGCGGCCGCGCTCAGCGCGCCATCTGCCCGGCCAGCGCCGCGATCGAGAGCGGCGCCGATCCTTCGGCCTTGTTGTTCACGATGAGGATCGCCTCGCGGCCGTGTGCGGCCGCCGCCGACAGCAGCGCGGCGATCCGGCTGCGCACCGTCGGGTCCGGATCGCAGAGCTTGTCGAACGGCGCGTACTCCGCGCGCGCCTCGTCGTAACCCCGGTCGCCGCGCAGCAGCCAGCGGATCACCAGCGGTCCGGCGGATGTTCCGGCGGACGGACCAGCGACGACGGCGTCCCCGGCCGGATCGACGCCCTGCTCGTCGACCGGCGGCATGCGCGGATGCGCGCAGAGCCCGTGCACCGCGCCCGCGGCGGCCAGCGTCGCGTGGTAGTCGGGCCCGAGCATCGCGGCGTCGCGCCATTCGCAGGCGTAGGTCACGCCGCGGGGCAACGCGGCGAGGAAGGCGCCGAGCCGCTCGAGCAGCAGCGCGCGATGGCGCAGCACCCGCTCGCCGAGCGGCGAGAACTGGAACAGCACCACACCGAGCTTCTCGCCGAGCAGGCGGCGCGCCGGATCGACCACCACCCGCGTCGCATAGTCCGCATCGAGGAAGGCCTCGGGCGCGCCCTGCAGGAACGCCGGTCGGCGCGCGCTCTTCGGCGTGGTGAGCGCGGCGTGGGCCTTCAGCAGGAACCGGAAATCACCCGGCACCGCGGCCGCCATCCGCTCCAAGGTGGGCGCGGTGAGCGGCGCATAGAAGCTGCGGTCGACGCCGACCGCGCGCAGCAAGGGGTGGCGGGCATACGCGGCGAGCCCGTCGCGGGCGAGCTTCGCCTCGTCGTACTCCCCGCCGTAGACGATGCCGGCCCAACCCGGGAAGGACCAGGTGGAGGTGCCGAAACGGACGGTGGAGGGCAGACGGGCCGCGAGCGCGGCCAGCCCGGTGTCGACGGGCTGCGGCGCGACGCCGCCCTTGGCGACGCGTCCGCGCCCGGGCGGATCGGATGCCGCAGCGGCGGCCGGCGCCGCGGTGTCCTCGTGCGGCCCGCCGCCGAACAGGTCAGGCTGCGGGTCGCGACCGCTCAAGCCTCGAGCGCGACGCCGAAAGCCGCACGGTACTGCCGCGCGAACTCCTCGCGTCCGAAGCGGTGGTTCTGCGTGCCGTGGTGCGCGATCTTGAGCGCGCCCATCAGCGAGGCGATGCGCCCCGTCACCGCCCAGTCGAGGCCGCGCTGCAGGCCGTAGAGCAGTCCGCCGCGGTAGGCGTCGCCGCAGCCGGTCGGGTCGGCGACCTGCGCGGCCTTGACGGGCGGGATCTCGATGACGCGGCCACCGACGTGGATGTGCGAGCCTTCGGCGCCGCGCGTCACGATCAGCGCCTGCACCTTGTCGGCGATGTCGGCGAGGCCCCAGCCGGTGCGCTCGACGAGCAGGCTCGCCTCGTAGTCGTTGACGGCCACCCATGAGGCCTGGCCGATCAGGCCGCGCAGGTCCTCGCCGCCGAGCAGCGTCATCGCCTGGCCCGGGTCGAACACGAACGGGATGCCGGCCGACGCGAACTGCGAAGCGTGCTCGAGCATGCCGCGGTGGCTCTCGGGCGCGACGATGCCGAGCGTGATGCCGGCGCTGCGCGGCACCTCGTTGAGGTGGGCGCGGTTCATGGCGCCCGGATGGAAGGCCGTGATCTGGTTGTTGGCGGCGTCGGTGGTGATGTAGGCCTGCGCCGTGTACTCGTCCGCCAGCTCGCGCACGAAGTCCGCGGGCAGCCCGTTGTCGTGCATCCACGCGCGGTAGGGGCCGAAGTCGTGGCCCACCGTCGCCATCACCTTGCCGTCGCCGCCGAGGAGCTTCAGGTTGTAGGCGATGTTGCCGGCGCAGCCGCCGAAGTTGCGGCGCAGCGCGGGGACCAGGAACGCCACGTTCAGCATGTGGATGCGGTCCGCCAGGATATGGTCCTTGAACTCGCCCTCGAACACCATCACCGTGTCGTAGGCCACCGAACCGCAGATCAATGCCGTCATGAGAACCTCTCCCAGAGCACCAGGGCCCAGACCGTCACCAGCAACGCGAAGGATGTGAACACCGCCGCCGAACCGATGTCCTTGGCGAGCCCCGAGAGCGCATGGCGCTCGAGCCCGATGCGGTCGACCGTCGCTTCGACCGCGCTGTTCAGCAGTTCGACGATGAGGATGACGAACAGCGGCGCCACCAGCAGCGCACGCTCGACACCGTCATCGCCGAGCCACAGGCCGACCGGGAACAGCACCACGCAGAGCGCGAGCTCCTGACGGAACGCCGCCTCTTCGCGGAACGCGCCGACGAAGCCCTTGCCGGTGTTGCCGAACGCGCGCCAGAGGCGCACGAAGCCGGTGGGTTTGGGGCGGTCGCCGATCGTCATCCGGCCATTGTAGCGGCTTGCGGCGGCTTCCATGTCAGTTCGAGCTGCTTCGCGGCCCTGACATCATCCAGCCGACGCACCGGCATGGTGTACGGCGCGCCCTTGAGCTTCGCCGCGTCCGACCGGGCCTCGTCCAGGATCGCGGTCATGGCATCGACGAAGGCGTCCAGCGTCTCCTTGCTCTCGGTCTCGGTGGGCTCGATGAGCAGGCACTCGGGCACCAGCAGCGGGAAATAGGTCGTGGGCGCATGGAAGCCGTGGTCGAGCAACCGCTTGGCGATATCCATCGCGGTGACGTCGAGCTCGCGCGCCTGCTTCTTCATCGTCACGATGAACTCGTGGCTCGCGCGCCGTGTCGGATACGCGAGTTCGTAGCCCGCGGCGCGCAGCCGCGCCTGCAGGTAGTTGGCGTTGAGCGTGGCGAACTCACCGACCCGGCTCATGCCTTCGCGGCCGAGCATGCGCATGTAGATGTACGCGCGCAGCAGCACGCCGGAGTTGCCCATGAACGCCGACAGGCGACCGATGCTCTGCGGACGCTCGGCCTCGGCGAGCCAGCGATGGCCGCCCTCGCCGCGTGCCACGATCGGCACCGGCAGGAAGGGCTCGAGCCGCGCCGCCACACCCACCGCGCCCGCGCCCGGACCGCCGCCGCCGTGCGGCGTCGAGAAGGTCTTGTGCAGGTTCATGTGGATGACGTCGAAGCCCATGTCGCCGGGCCGGACCTTGCCGAGGATGGCGTTGAGGTTGGCGCCGTCGTAGTAGAGCAGACCGCCCGCGCCGTGCACGATGCGCGCCACCTCGCCGATCTTCCGCTCGAAGACGCCGAGCGTGGAGGGGTTGGTCAGCATGATGCCCGCGGTGTTGGGACCCACCGCGCGCTCGAGCGCCGCGAGGTCCACGTCGCCCTCGGCGTCGACCGGGATCTCCTTGACGATGCAGCCGCACATGGTCGCGGTCGCGGGGTTCGTGCCGTGCGCGGCCTCGGGCACGATGATCTCGTTGCGCGCGAGGTCTCCGCGCGCGCGGTGGTAGGCGCGGATCATCGCCACCCCCGCGAACTCCCCGTGCGCGCCGGCCATCGGGCTCAGCGACACCGCGCTCATGCCGGTGACCTCCTTGAGCATCTCCTGCAGTTCGAACATGCACTCCAGGAATCCCTGCCCCTGCGACTCCGGCGCGCGCGGATGGCGCGCGAGGAACTCGGGCAGCATCGCGTACTGGTTGCAGGCCTTCGGGTTGTATTTCATCGTGCACGAACCGAGCGGGTAGAAGTTCGTGTCGATGGAGAAGTTGAGCTGCGACAGCCGCGTGAAATGGCGCACGGCGTCGAGTTCGCTCACCTCGGGCAGCAGCGGCGCCTTGCGGCGGCGCAGCGCCTCCGGCACCGCGGCGCGGATCCCCTCGGCCGCCGCGCGTCCGCCGACCGGTGGCGGCACCTGCGCGGCCGCGACCCGGCCCGGCCGGGAGTATTCGAAGATGGACCTCTCGAGCGTCTGGTTCATGTCCTGTCCCTGATGTCGGTGTGGAGGGCGTGCGGCGGCGCGGCTCAGGCCGCGCGCGACGCCTGCAGCGCCTGGCCGAGCGCGTCGGCGTAGCGCTCGATGTCGGCGTCGGTCTTGGTCTCGGTGGCGCAGACGAGCAGCGCGGGTCCGAGCTCGGGGAAGTCGGCGGCGAGGTCGACGCCGCCCAGCACCCCTTGCTCCTCGAGCGCGCGCAGCACCCCGCCCGCCGGCCGGTCGAGCCGCAGCACCGCCTCATGGAAGCGCGGTCCCGCGAACGCCGCCTGCACGCCGGGCGACCGCGTGAGCGCCGCCACGAGCTGTGCGGTGCGCGCCATCGATGCCTCGGCGACCTGCGCGAGCCCGGTCGGGCCGAGCAGGGTCATGTAGATCGTCGCCGCGGTCATCAGCAGCCCCTGGTTGGTGCAGATGTTGGAGGTGGCCTTGCCGCGGCGGATGTGCTGCTCGCGCGCCTGCAGCGTGAGCGTGTAGCCGGCGCGGCCCTCGAGGTCGACGGTGCGGCCGACGATGCGGCCCGGCATCGAGCGAACGAGCTCCATGCGCGTCGCCATGAAACCGAAGTACGGACCGCCGGAGGACAGCGGCACGCCGAGCGGCTGGCCCTCGCCGACGCAGATGTCGGCGCCCTTGGTGCCCCACTCGCCCGGCGGTTTCAGCACCGCGAGCGAGGTCGGGTTGACCACGGCGACCACCAGCATGCCCTGCGCGTGCGCCCAGTCGGTGAGCGCATCGACATCCTCGAGCTGACCGAAGAAGTTCGGCTGCTGGATGACGAGCGCGGCGATGTCCTCGCCCGCGTACGCGCCGAGCGCCGCGCGGTCGATGCAGCCGCTGTCGCGCACATAGGGCACGCTCTCGAAGCGCAGCCCCTGGTTGCCCGCCGTGCTGAGCGCGACGCGGCGATAGTCGGGGTTCACGGTCGTCGGGATGACGATGCGCAGGCTCTTCGAGCGGCGGTGCGCGCGCACCGCCATCAGCGCGGCCTCGGCCACCGCCGAGCCGCCGTCGTACAGCGAGGCGTTCGAGACCTCCATGCCGGTGAGGCTCGCCATCATCGTCTGGTATTCGTGGATGACCTGCAGCGTGCCCTGGCTCGCCTCCGCCTGGTACGGCGTATAGGCGCTGTAGAACTCGCCGCGCGTGGTGATCGCCCACACCGCCGAGGGGATGTGGTGCTCGTAGGCGCCGGCGCCGAGGAACGAGAGCGGCCGTCCGTCGCGGCGCGCGCGTTCGGACATCAGCCGACCGATCTCCATCTCGGAGAGGCCGGGCGGGATGCCGTCGAGGCCCTTGGCGCGCAGCGCGGGCGGGATCTCGTCGAACAGCGCCTCGATGGACGGCGCGCCGATGGTCGCCAGCATCGCGCGGACATCGTCTTCGGTGTGCGGGATGAACGGCATGGTCAGCCCCCCGCCGACGCGAGCTGCGCGCCGTAGGCGCCGGCGTCGAGCAGCGCATCGAGCGCCGTCGGCGATGCGGGCTGCAGCCGCAGCATCCAGCCCTGCCCGTAGCAGTCCTGGTTGACGAGCTCCGGCGCGGAACCGAGCGCCGTGTTCGCCGCCACCACGGTACCGGCGATCGGCGCGTAGACATCGGAGGCGGCCTTCACCGACTCGACCACCGCGCAGCCCTCGCCGGCGGCGAGCGTGCGGCCCACCTCGGGCACATCGACGAACACGAGGTCGCCGAGCGCCGCCTGCGCGTGGTCGGTGATGCCGATCTCGACCGTGCCGTCGGGCAGCAGCCGGGCCCATTCGTGGGATTTCGCGTACTTCAGGTCGACGGGGATCTGGCTCATTGAAGGGTCCTCGGAAGATGTCGGGAAGGGGTCAAAGATCGATGCAGGCGCGGCCGTGACGGACGAAGGGCGGCTTGACCACCCGCGCGGGCAGCAGCTTGCCGCGCACGTCCACCAGCACGGCGCCGCCCGTGGCGCGCGGCACGCGCGCGAGCGCGATGGAACGCTGCAGGGTCGGCGAGAAGGTGCCGCTCGTGACCTCGCCCTCGACGGGGCCGGACGCTCCGACCGCCGCCGCATCGGCCTCGGGCAAGCGCACCGTCTGGTGGCCGCGCAGCACACCGCGGTCCTCGAGCACGAGCCCGACGAACTTCATGGGCACGCCCGTGGCGCGGTGCGCCTCCAGCGCGCGCCGCCCGACGAAATCGCGCGTCGGCGGATCGAAGGCGACCGTCCACGCGAGGCCGGACTCGAGCGGATGCTTGGACGCGTCCATGTCGCTGCCGTAGAGGTTCATGCCGGCCTCGAGGCGCAGCGTATCGCGCGCGCCGAGGCCGCAGGGTGCGACACCCGCCGCGGCCAGCGCGCGCCAGAACGGCCCGGCCTCGGCCGCCGGCAGCATCACCTCGAAACCGTCCTCGCCCGTGTAGCCGGTGCGCGCCACGGTCCAGGCGCCGCACTCGCAGGCGGAGAAGGGCTCGAGCGCGAGCGCAGCGGCACGGTCGGCGCCATCGGCATCGAGCAGGTCCGCGACCCGCGCCCGGGCCTGCGGGCCTTGCACCGCCACGACCGCGAGGTCGCTGCGCTCGATGATGTCGACCTCGGCGCGCCACTCGACGGCGTGCGCGCGCATCCAAGCGAGGTCCGCGTCGCGGGTGCCGGCGTTGACGACCACCCGGAACCAGGCCTCGTCCATGAAGTAGACGATGAGGTCGTCGAGGATGCCGCCGTCCTCGGCCAGCATGCAGGAGTAGAGCGCCTTGCCCGGGGCGCGCAGCTTGCCCACATCGTTGGCGAGCAGGCGCGCGAGGAACGGCCGCGCGCCGGCGCCGCGCAGGTCGACGACGCACATGTGCGACACGTCGAACATGCCCGCGTCGCGGCGCACGCGGTGGTGCTCCTCGATCTGCGAACCGTAGTTGACGGGCATGTCCCATCCGCCGAAATCGACGGTGCGCGCGCCCGAGGCGAGGTGGAGGTCGTACAGCGGCGTCTTGCGTCCCAAACCCAAGACCCTCCGGGTCAGGGGCCTCCGCAAGGCCGAAAAAAGGCGGCACGGGCCCCATGCCCATGCCGCCCCTCTGTCTTTGGACCTGAGAGATAGGGCCTGCGCAGGGCGGGCCGCTCCCCTTCGGTGGACGGCGCGCCCTGACGGGCTGTGCCATCGCTCTCCAGAATCCGCCTGCGACCTGCCGTTCTTTTGCCTGAGCGTTTCCGGGCGGAAACTTGCGCCTTCGGCGTCCACCCCGGCCGCTGGGCGGGGTGGATCTCTCCGGCGAGGTCGGAATGCGCGGACGGGCACGATAATATCAACTTCCGAGCCCCGGAGGTCGTCCCGATGCCCAAGCCGCGCCTTGCCACCCTCGCCGCCGCCGTCCTGACGGCCCTGCTGACGCTCGCCGACGCCGCGGCGGCGAGCGCCGCGCGCAGCCCCGCCGCCGAGCGCCTGTATGCGCTGTTCGATTCGACGTGGCAGAACGAGCTCGCCGAGAACCCGGTGATGGCGACCTATGTCGGCGACACCCGCTACAACGACCGCTGGACCGACATGTCGGCGGCCGGCATCGCCCGCCGCCACCAGCACGACCGCGACACGCTCGCGGCGTTGCGTGCCATCCCGCGCGACGGCCTGACGCCCGCCGAGCAGCTCGACCGCGACCTCTTCGAGCGCGAGTACGAGCAGCGCCTCGCCACCCATGCCTTCAAGCCCTGGCTGTACCAGATCGACCATCAGGGCGGCATCCAGACGCTGTCGGAGACGGCCGAGATCCTGCCGTTCCGTACCGTCAAAGATTACGAGGACTGGATCGAGCGGCTGCGGGGCGTGGGCCCGCTCGTCGACCAGCACATCGCGCTGCTCGACGAGGCGGTGCGCGAAGGCCGCACGCAGCCGCGCGCGATCATGGAGCGCCTGCCGCCGCAGCTCGCGCTGCAGGTCGTCGACTCGCCCGAGAAGAGCCCATTCTACGGCCCCTTCCGCCGCTTCCCCGACTCGATCGGCGCCGCCGACCGCGCCCGGCTCGAGACGGCGGGCCGCGCGGCGATCGCCTCCTCCGTGCTGCCCGCCTACCAGCGTCTGCAGACGGCCTTCACCACGCGCTACCTGCCCGCCACCCGCAGCACCTTCGGCATCTCCGGCACGCCGCAGGGCGCCGACTACTACCGCGAACGCATCGCCTACCACACCACCCTCAAGGGGCTCACCGCCGACGGGATCCACGCGATCGGCCTCGCCGAGGTGGCGCGCATCCGCGGCGAGATGACCAAGATCAAGGACCAGGTCGGCTTCAAGGGCACGTTGCAGGAGTTCTTCGTGTTCCTGCGCACCGATCCGCAGTTCTACTACAAGACCCCGCAGGAATTGTTCCAGGCCTACCTCGCGGTCTCCAAGCGCATCGATCCCGGCCTCGTGAAGCTCTTCGGCAAGCTGCCGCGCACGCCGTACGGGCTGCGCGCGATCCCGGACACCAGCGCGCCCAACACCACCACCGCCTACTACCAGCCGCCGGCCGCCGACGGCAGCCGCGCCGGCTACTACTACGTGAACCTCTACCGCCCCGAGGTGCGCCCCAAGTACGAGATGGAGGTGCTGTCGGTGCACGAGGCCGTCCCCGGCCATCACCTGCAGATCGCGCTCGCGCTCGAGCAGGCCGCGATGCCGCAGTTCCGGCGCAACGCCGGCTACACGGCCTACGTGGAGGGCTGGGCGCTCTACTCGGAGAGCCTCGGCGAGGAGCTCGGGCTCTACCAGGACCCGTACTCGAAGTTCGGCCAGTTGACCTACGACATGTGGCGCGCCGTGCGCCTCGTCGTCGACACCGGGCTGCACGCCAAAGGTTGGTCGCGCCAGCAGGCCATCGACTTCTTCAAGGACAACGCCGCCAAGACCGAGGCCGACATCGTGAACGAGATCGACCGCTACATCGCCTGGCCCGGTCAGGCGCTCGCCTACAAGATCGGCCAGCTGCGCATCTCGGCGCTGCGGCGCGAGGCCGAAGCGGCGCTCGGGCCGCGCTTCGACATCCGCGCCTTCCACGACACGCTGCTCGCCACCGGCGCGGTGCCGCTCGATGTGATGGAGCCGCGGATGCGGGCGTGGATCGCCGCCCAGCGGACGACCACGGAGCAGGCCAAGTGATCCGCCGGCGGCGCAGCATCGCGACCGTCGTCGGCGGCGTGCGGGTCGGCGGCGACGCGCCCATCGTCGTGCAGTCGATGACCAACACCGACACCGCCGACATCGAGTCCACCGTCGCGCAGGTCCGCGCGCTCGCCAAGGCGGGTTCCGAGATCGTGCGCGTCACGGTCAACACCGACGAAGCGGCGGCGGCCGTACCGTACATCCGCGACCGGCTCGCGCAGTCGGGGGTGACCGTGCCCCTGGTCGGCGACTTCCACTTCAACGGTCACAAGCTGCTGAAGGCCCACCCGGCCTGCGCCGAGGCGCTCGCCAAGTTCCGCATCAACCCGGGCAACGTCGGCCGCGGCAGCAAGCGCGATCCGCAGTTCGCCGAGATGATCGAGATGGCCTGCCGCCACGCGAAACCGGTCCGCATCGGCGTCAACTGGGGCAGCCTCGACCCGGAGCTGCTGACGCGCATGATGGACGAGAACAACGCCTCGCCCGCGCCGCGCTCCGCCAACGAGGTGATGCGTGCCGCGGTGGTGGAGTCCGCGCTGCAGAACGCGCGCCGCGCCGAGGAGCTCGGCCAGCCGCACGAGGGCATCGTGCTCTCCGCCAAGGTGAGCGGCGTGCAGGACCTGATCGCCATCTACACCGACCTCGCTGCGCGCTGCGATTACCCGCTGCATGTCGGCCTCACCGAGGCCGGCATGGGCAGCAAGGGCATCGTCGCCTCGACCGCGGGCATCGGCGTGCTGCTGCAGCAGGGCATCGGCGACACCATCCGCGTCTCGCTCACCCCGGAGCCGGGCGGCGACCGCACCCAGGAGGTCATCGTCGCGCAGGAGATCCTGCAGACCATGGGGCTGCGCTCGTTCACGCCGATGGTCATCGCCTGCCCCGGCTGCGGCCGCACCACCAGCACCTACTTCCAGCAGCTGGCGCAGGACATCCAGTCCTACATCCGCCACCGCATGCCCGAGTGGCGCAAGGCCCATGACGGCGTCGAGGAGATGAACGTCGCGGTCATGGGCTGCGTCGTGAACGGCCCGGGCGAGAGCAAGCATGCCAACATCGGCATCAGCCTGCCCGGTACCGGCGAGCGCCCCGTGGCGCCCGTCTACGAGGACGGCGAGAAGACCGTCACTTTGAAGGGCGATGACATCGCCGGCGACTTCCAACGACTCGTCGAGGCCTACGTCGCGCGCCGCTACCCGCGCCGCGCGCCGGCGCCCGGCACAGGAGCCTGACCATGAGCGGATTGACCGAGAAGAAGTGCCTGCCCTGCGAAGGCGGCGTGCCGCCGCTGCCGCGCGCCGAGTGCGAGCGCCTGCTCGCCGAGCTCTCGCCCGAATGGCGCATCTCGCCCGACGGCGCCGAGCTGCAGCGCGAGTTCGCTTTCAAGGATTTCTACCGCACGATGAGCTTCGTGAACGCGCTGGCGCATGTCGCCAACTCGGAGGACCACCACCCCGACATCGCGGTGGGCTACGGCTACTGCCGCGTCCGCTACAGCACCCACGCGGTGGGCGGGCTCACCGAGAACGACTTCATCTGCGCGGCCAAGATCGACCGCATCGGCTGACCCTGCGGCGCCGCTAAGGACCCGCGCCCCGCGCGGCGCGCGGCAGGTCGCCGCCGAGGCCGAGCGCGCGGCCGGCGAAGAAACCGCGCAGCGGCGCGGAGCGTCCGACGAGGCCCATGCCGCGCCGGGCGAGCTGCCCGACGGGGTCGTCGCCGAAGGCGAGGAAACGGTTCAGCAGGTCGAAGGCCCGGCCCATGACCTCGTTCTCGCCCTTGCGCCAGCGCTCGTAGCGGCGCAGCACACGCAGCGCGCCCGGATCCTCGCCCTCGGCCAGGGCGTCCTGCAGGACCTCGGCGAGCGCCGCGGCGTCCATCAGCCCGAGGTTGAGCCCCTGTCCGGCGAGCGGGTGCACGATGTGCGCGGCGTCGCCCACCAGCACGCAGCGCTCGCGCGCGTAGTGCGGGGCGCGCACGCGGCGCAACGGGAACGCCGTGCGGCCGCTGGCGAGCCTGAGCGCGCCGAGCACGCCGCCGCTCGCCGCCGTGACCTCGGCCTCGAACTCCTCAGCCGACGATGCGAGCAGCGCCTCGGCGCGCGCGCGCGGCGCGGACCAGACCAGCGAGCTCACGCCGCCCTCGAGCGGCAGCAGCGCCAGCGTGCCGTCGCCGAGGAAACGCTGCCAGGCCGTGTGCTCGTGCGGGCGCTCGCTGCGCAGGTTCGCGACCACGCCGGACTGCTGGTAGTCCTGCGTCTCGAGCTCGAGCCCCGCCGCACGGCGCACCAAGGAGCGGCCGCCATCGGCGCCGACCACCAGCGAGGCGCGCCAGCGGCGTCCGTCGGCGAGGAGGGACACGCCGCGGGCATCGAACTCGAGCGCGGTGAGCGTCGCCGCCTCGGCGATGCCGCCCGCCGCCGTGAAGGCCTCGAGCGCCGCGCGCTGCACGCGCGCATTGCCGACGATGTGGCCGAGGTCGGGCTCGCCGATCTCGGCGGCGTCGAAGCTCAGCGATCCCGGACCGCGCGGCGCCACGTCGGCGGGCCATACATGCATGCGCTCGTAGCGGCCGAGCGCGCCCGGCGCCGCCCGCAGCGCCGCCCAGGCACCCGCGGCGCCCAGCACGCGCTCGCTGGCGCGCGACAACGCGACCACGCGCAGGTCTTCGATCGCCGCAGAGCCCGTCGCCGTCCCACCCACCGGTACCGCCGTAGGCAGCTGACGCTCGATGAGCAGCACGCGGCGCCGCGCGCCGTCCGGGCCTCGCTTGAGCAGCGCACCGAGCGCCGCGCCCACCGGACCGCCGCCGACGATGGCGACATCGAAGTCCGGCCGCGCGCTGTCCGGCCGCGCGCTGTCAGGTCGAGCGCTGTCCGGACGCGCCGCGGCGCGATCGGTCGTGCTGCCGCTCATGCGCCCTCCCCGCGCGCCGTGAGCGCGAGACCGCGCGCGAGCCGCGGCGTGCGCGCGGCGAAGCCCCAGCTGAGCCGGGACATCGCCTGCTTCGCCGTGGGCGAGAGATCGAACAGCAGCAGCCCGAGGTCGCGCGCCAGAGGCACGCCGGGCCGGGTGTCACCGAAGACCTTCACGAGACCGTCGGTGAAGCGCGTGATGCCGTCGCGGTCGCGCTCGCGGCCCGCGGCATAGGCCTCGAGCAGCGTGGGCGACCCGGCGTCGAAGCCGGGCGCATCCGGCGCGGACGGGGTCGAGCGCTGCGCGGCATGCGCGTCCGCCAGCAGCTCCGCGAGCGTCGCCGCATCGCGCAGGCCGAGGTTGAAGCCCTGCCCCGCGACCGGATGCAGGCCCTGCGCGGCGTTGCCGACGAGCACGACGCGCGGCGCGGTCACGCGGGTCGCCCGCACCAGCTTCAAGGGATAGGCCTGCCGCGCACCGACGCGCGTGAAGCGTCCGGCGCGCCAGCCGAAGGCCTGCTGCAGCGCGGCGAGGTACTCGCCGTCGGACATCGCGAGCACGCGATCGGCGTCGGCGCTCGCCACGGTCCACACCACGCCATAGGCGCCGCCGCCGCGGTCATCGCCCGCGAGCGGCAGCACGGCGAAGGGCCCGTGCGGCGTGAAGCGTTCGTAGGCCGTGCCGTCCGCGGGGCGCGTGGCCGCGGCGTGCGCCACCACCGCGACCTGCCCGTAGTCCTCGGTCGCGGCCTCGAGCCCTGCGGCCTCGCGCAGCAGCGACCTCGCGCCGTCTGCGGCCACCGCGAGCCGCGCCCGGATCGGCGGGGCGTCGGGCCCGGTGTGCAGCTCGACGTGGTCGGGATGCAGCCGGGCTTCGGTGCAGCGCGCCGGCATGCGCAGATGCAGCGCGGGGATGGCCGACAGCCGCGCGCGCAGCACCGCGCCGAGCGTGCGGTTGGTCGCCACGAAGCCGAAGGCGTCGAGCCCGAGCTCCGCGGCCTCGAGCCGCGCGAACCCGAAACGGCCCGCATCGGAGACATGGATGCGGCGGATGGCGGCGGCCCGCGGGGCGATGTCGGACCAGAGGCCGAGCGCCTCGAAGACGCGGCGCGTACCGTTGCCGAGCGCGGTGGTGCGGTCGTCGAAGCTCGGCTGCCGCGCCTCGTCCGGCGCGGCGCCCTCGATGAGGGCCAGGCGCAGGCCGGTGGGCGCGAGCGCGGCCGCGAGGCTCGCGCCGACGAGTCCGCCGCCGACGATGGCGACATCGACCTCCACGGCGGTCGGCGGGCTCATGCCGACGCGCGGCGCGCGGCGCGCGCCGCGGCCATCACCGCCTCGATGGCGCCCGCGTCCTTGGGCACCCCGTCGGTGAGCACCTCGTGACCGTCGCGGGTGACGAGCACATCGTCCTCCACCCGGATGCCGATGTTGCGGAACTCGGGCGGCACGCCGCGCGTGCCGGGCGGGATGTAGAGCCCGGGCTCGATGGTGAGCACCATGCCGGGCTCCAGCGCCCGCCAGGCGTCGCCGATCTTGTATTCGCCGACGTCGTGCACGTCCATGCCGAGCCAGTGCCCGGTCTTGTGCATGTAGAAGCGGCGGTAGGCCTGTTCCTTGACGAGCGCGGGCACGCGGCCCTTGAGCAGCCCGAGCCGCACCATGCCGGCGGTGAGGACCTGCACCGCGACCTCGTGCGGCCGGTTCCAGTGCTCGCCCGGCCTCACCGCGTCGATGGCGGCCCGGTTGGCCTCGAGCACGAGGTCGTAGGCGGCGCGCTGCGCGGCGTCGAAACGGCCGTTCACCGGGAAGGTGCGCGTGATGTCCGAGGCGTAGTGGCGGAACTCGCAGCCGGCGTCGATGAGGAGCAGCTCGCCGTCGCGCAGCACCGAGGCGTTCTCGCGGTAGTGCAGGATGCAGCCGTTGGCGCCGCCCCCGACGATGGGCAGGTAGCTGATGTCGGCGTCGGCGCGGTGGAACTCGTGGCGGATCTCGGCGGCGATCTCGTACTCGAAGAGGCCGGGACGGCAATGCCGCATGGCGCGCAGGTGCGCCGCCGAAGCGATGTGCGCCGCATGACGCATCTGCTCGACCTCGCCGCGGCTCTTGAAGAGCCGCATCTCGTGCAGCGCATGCTCGAGCGCGACGATCTCGTGCGGCGCATGCCGGCCGTGCTTGGCCTGGGCGCGCAGCCCGTTCACCCAGCCGACGAGCCGTTGGTCGAAGTCGCGGTTCACGCCGACCGTGTAGAAGACCCGCGCCCGGCTCTCCATGAGCCCCGGCAGGATCTCGTCGATGTCGGTGATGGGGAAGGCGTCATCGGCGCCGAAATCGCGGCGGGCGCCCGCGGGGCCCGCACGCCGACCGTCCCAGGTCTCGCGCGTCGGGTCGCGGTCGCGCACGAACAGCAGGTACTCGCCCTGCGGCCGACCGGGCACCAGCACCGCCACCGACTCGGGCTCGCCGAAGCCGGTCAGGTAATGGAAATCGCTGTCCTGCCGGTAGGCGTATTCGACGTCGTTGTTGCGCAGGTGCACGGGCGCGGCGGCGATGACCGCGATCGCATCGCGGCCCATCTCGCGCATCAGCGCGCGACGACGCCGCGCGTACTCGTCGCGTCCGAGCGGCGGCGGTGCCTCGGCGGGCCCCTTGGACCGGCGCCGCGGGACGGTCGCCGCGCGCCGCGGCTCAGTGGAACGAAGCGGGCGGGCCATCGGGGGCGGCGGTCGGGGGTCGTCGATAAGGGGCGAGTTCGTCGAACAGCAGCTGCACGCCCACGCGTACGAACTCCACCAGCTCGGCGTAGGCCTGCTCGTTCTCCTCCTCGGATTCGTCGGGGTCGACGCCCACATTAGTGATGGCGCCGATGTCGCGCACGATCTCGGCCACCTGCGTGGGCAGCGCCTCCGGATCGGGCAAGGCGCTCGTGCCGAGCCCGTAGAGGAAGCCCTGGCAGAACTCGCCGAGGGCCTGCGCGCGCTCGGCCACCGGCGTCTCGTCGTCCGGCAGCGACGGCGCGAAACGCAGTTCGCCCGCCGCCAACGCCTCGCAGGTCCAGCGGTAGAGCCCTTCCATCCCCTGCTGTGCGGCGCCGGGCCGTCCCTCGGGGAAGACCTCGCCGAGCCAGTCCTGCAGACCGAACGATCCGCCGGCACAGAGCGCGCCGACGAGCGTCCCGTGGGCCTCCGGGACCTCGGTCAGGGCGCGGGCGCCCTCGAGCAGTCGGGCGAGATCGCGATGGCTCGGCGGGGACATGCGGCGATTATGCCCGATGCGTCCCGCCGACGAGGGCACGGGACACCGTCAGCAGGGCACCCCGGCGATACGGCCCGTTGCCCGGACGCGGATCAAGCCTATAATTTCGGCTCCGCAACCGCGCCCTGCGAGAGCCACCCGAGATGCCCAGCAACGACCGCACCGCCCTCGACGCCGAACTGCGCCGCCTCGAGAAGCAGGTGGAAGAGCTGATCGCCGCGCTCGGCGCCGCCCGCGAGGAGAACCGCGCGCTGCGGCACCGCCAGGACCAGCTGTCGGTCGAACGCGCCTCGCTGATGCAGCGCAACGAACAGGTGCGCACCCGTGTCGAGGCGATGATCGGTCGCCTCAAGACCCTGGAGCACGGCTCGTGAGCGGCGCCGACAAGACCGACGGCAAGGACGTCGCGCGGGTCAGCGTCCGCATCCTCGACAAGGAATACCTCATCGCCTGCCCCTTCGAGGAGCGCTCCGCGCTGCTCGATGCGGCGCAGCACCTCGACAGCCGCATGCGCGAGGTGCGCGACAGCGGCAAGGTCGTGGGCGTCGACCGCATCGCCGTCATCGCCGCGCTCAACCTCGCCAACGAGCTGCTGCGCGTGCAGACGCAGGACCGCCGCGCCGAGACCGAGGTCACGGGGCGCGTGCGCGCCCTGCGCGAGCGCATCGACGGCGCGCTCGTCCGCGGCCAGCAGCTCGACCTCTAGTCCCGCCGCGCCTGTCCATACGTGCATCCCCGGTGCACCGCCGCGGACGCGGCTGGTGTAGAGTGTCTCCGCGTCACCTGCGGTGCTCGACAAGCGGATCGGGTATTACCTCTCGACCCTAAGTTGGAACGCCCAGGGGCATCAGGATTTGCTGTCAGCACTGTGCATGTCCGCCTCGAGCGGAAAGCCTTACCTGACGCAGTCCGCCCCACTTGTTGCTCTGTGTCGAGAGCAACGGTCCGCACCGGCACAGGTGGGTGACGCCTCTGATCATTGGCCTCGGGAGGGGGGGGCGTGGCCGGACACGACGTGCGCACCGAACGCGCCGAGATGCGCCGCCGACTGCGCCGTCGGCGCGCGGCCCTCCCGACCCTCGAGCGTGCGCGCGCCGCGCGCGCCATCGCCGCCCACCTCGCCGCCGCCGGTCTGCTGCGCCCCGGTCTGCGCATCGGCGCCTACCTCGCGGTGCGCAGCGAGATCAGCCTCGCACCGTTCATCGCCCTCGCGCGAAGCGCCGGCTGCCGTCTCTGGCTGCCGCGCATCACCGACACGCGCACCCATCGCATGGGCTTCGTGCCCGCCGGCGCAGCGCTGCGGCGCGGACCCCACGGCATCCCGGAGCCCGCAGCGGGTGCGCACTGCGCCGCACAGTGGTTGCAGGTGATCCTCGTGCCGCTGGTCGGGTTCGATGCGGCGGGCCATCGTCTCGGTTCGGGCGCCGGCTACTACGACCGCGCGCTCGCCTTCCGCGCCGGCCGGCGCCGTTGGCGCGGCCCGCGGCTCATCGGCGTGGCCCATTCCTGCCAGCAGGCCGCGGCCATCGCGGCGCTGCCGACCGATGTGCCGCTCGACGCGGTGGTCACCGAAAAAGGCCTTTTTTCCTGCAGCGGAGCCGCACCATGAACCATTGGCTGATGAAGTCCGAACCCTCGGTGTTCGGCATCGATGCCCTCGCCGCGGCGCCGAAGCGCACCAGCGGCTGGGACGGCGTGCGCAACTACCAGGTGCGCAACATGCTGCGCGACGAGTTCGCGGTCGGCGACCTGGCGTTCTTCTACCACTCGAGCTGCCCGGAGCCCGGCATCGTCGGCGTGATGAAGGTCGTGCGCGCGGGCCATCCCGACCTCACCGCGCTGGACCCGAAGCATCCCGCGCACGATCCCGCGGCGACGCGCGACGCGCCGCGCTGGTATCAGGTCGATGTGCGCCTCGAGCGGCGTTTCCCGCGGGTGATCACGCTCGAAGAACTGCGCAGCCACGAGCGCGGCGCGCTGCGCGGACTGCGCGTGCTGCAGCGCGGCAACCGGCTCTCCATCACGCCGGTCGACCCGGCTCATTGGCGCTTCATCCTGTCGCTCGTCTGACCCCTTGCTTGTTTTTTACAATCGCGTGTATATACTCGGCCTCGGGACTAACCCGTAACTGGAGAACCAACATGGCCAAGGCCAAGAAGAAGGCTAAGAAGAAAGCCGCCAAGAAGAAGTAAGATCCTCCGGGATCTTCGGTGGGCGTGACGCAAGTCTCACCACCGCTTCTGGTAAGAAAGGAGATGCCCGCGAAAGCGGGCATCTTCGTTTAGGGACGCGCAAAAGGCTGGAAAACTCGAGGGAATCGCACATGACGGACTCCTCGGCAGGCAAGCAGGCGGCGGCGCAGGCCGCGCTCAGGTTCGTCGCGGACGACGCGGTCATCGGCGTCGGCACCGGTTCCACCGTCAACTTCTTCATCGACGCGCTCGCCTCGCGGCGCGACCGCATCCGGGGCGCCGTCTCCTCCTCGGACGCCTCCACCGTCCGCCTCAAAGCCGCCGGCATCGAGGTCCTGGACCTCAACCGCACCGGCGACCTCGAGGTCTACGTCGACGGCGCCGACGAGACCGACCACCACCGCCGGCTCATCAAGGGCGGCGGTGCTGCGCTCACCCGCGAGAAGATCGTCGCCGCCGCGTCGCGCAGGTTCGTCTGCGTGGTCGACGAATCGAAGGTCGTCGATGTGCTCGGCCGCTTCCCGCTGCCGGTCGAGGTCATCCCGATGGCGCGCTCGTATGTCGCGCGGCAGCTGATCAAGCTCGGCGGCCAGCCGGTGTGGCGCGAGGGCGTCGTCACCGACAACGGCAACCAGATCCTCGACGTGCACGGCCTGCGCATCCTCGATCCGCCCGCGCTCGAGACCGCCGTCAACGGCATCGCCGGCGTGGTGACGGTGGGCCTGTTCGCGCACCGCCCGGCCGATGTGGTGCTGGTCGGCAGCGCCACCGGTGTGCGCACCCTCGACTGAGCCGCGGAGCCGTCGCGCCCATGGACGACAAGACCGGCCCGCAGGACACCGCGCCGAAGTACGTGCCGCCCCAGGTCTGGGAGTGGAAGAAGGGCAGCGGCGGCCGCTTCGCCGCCATCAACCGCCCGGTCGCCGGTGCCACCCACGACAAGGCGCTGCCGGTCGGCCGCCATCCGCTGCAGCTCTATTCGCTCGCCACCCCGAACGGCGTGAAGGTGACGGTCCTGCTCGAGGAGCTGCTCGCGCTCGGCCATGCCGGCGCCGAGTACGACGCCTGGCTCATCAAGATCACCGAGGGCGATCAGTTCGGTAGCGGCTTCGTCGCCGTCAACCCGAACTCCAAGATCCCCGCCCTGCTCGACCGCTCCACCGACCCGTCGACGCGGGTGTTCGAGTCGGGCTCCATCCTGCTCTATCTCGCGGAGAAGTTCGGCGCGCTGCTGCCCGCAGCGGGCGCCGGGCGCACCGAATGCCTCAACTGGCTCTTCTGGCAGATGGCGAGCGCCCCCTACCTCGGCGGCGGCTTCGGGCATTTCTATGCCTACGCACCGGAGAAGATCGAGTACGCCATCGACCGTTTCGCCATGGAGGCCAAGCGCCAGATGGACGTGCTCGACAGGCGGCTCGGCGGATCGCCGTGGCTCGCGGGCGAGGCCTACTCCATCGCCGACATCGCGGTGTGGCCTTGGTACGGCGTGCTCGCGCTCGGCGAACTCTACGGCGCGGGCGAGTTCCTGCAGGTGCGGGAGTACGGCAACGTCCGCCGCTGGGCGGAGCGCATCGCCGCACGACCGGCGGTGGTGCGCGGCCGACGCGTCAACCGTGCGTGGGGTGACGCCGCCACGCAGCTGCCCGAGCGGCATTCGGCCGCCGACCTCGACGCGCCGCCGCAGGTCTGAGCCGGGGCCGCGCGCCGCGGGCGCAGCGGACGCCGACACCCAAGAAAAAGGCCCGCACCGTTCGCACGATGCGGGCCTTCCTTTTGGCTGGGGGACTAGGATTCGAACCTAGGTAAACGGAGTCAGAGTCCGTTGTCCTACCGCTAGACGATCCCCCAAGAATCGAGTGCGGACGGCGCAGGTGTACCGGCGATCAGCGCTTCGAGTACTGCGGACCGCGGCGGGCCTTGCGACGACCGACCTTCTTGCGCTCGACCTCGCGGGCGTCGCGGGTGACGAACCCGGCGACACGCAGCGGCTGGCGCAGGGTCTCATCATACTCGATGAGCGCACGGGTGATGCCGTGGCGGATGGCGCCGGCCTGGCCGGTGATGCCGCCGCCGGCGACCGTCACGTCCACATCGAAGCGGCCGAGGGTCTCGGTCAGCTCGAGCGGCTGGCGCACGATCATCCGGCCGGTCTCGCGCCCGAAGAAGTTCTCGATGCTGCGGGCGTTGATGGTGATGCGGCCAGAGCCGGGCTTGAGGAACACGCGGGCCGTGGCGGTCTTGCGGCGGCCGGTGCCGTAGTTCGTGGCGGGCATTCAGGGTTCCTGGAGTATCAGATGTTGAGGGGCTTCGGCTGCTGCGCGGCGTGCGGGTGCTTGTCGCCCGCGAACACGTGCAGCTTGCGGTACATGCTGCGGCCGAGCGTGGTCTTCGGCAGCATGCCCTTGACGGCGAACTGGATCACGCGCTCGGGGTGTTCCTTGAGGAGCTTCCCGAGGGCGATCGACTTGATGCCGCCGATGGCGCCGGTGTGGTGGTAGTAGATCTTGTCGGTGATCTTCGCGCCGGTCACGCGGACCTTCTCGGCGTTCAGCACGACGATGTGATCGCCCATGTCGACATGCGGGCTGTAGTCGGCCTTGTGCTTGCCCTTGAGGCGCAGCGCGATCTGGCTGGCCAGGCGGCCGAGGGTCTTACCCTCGGCGTCGACGACGAACCAGTCGCCACGGACGGTGGCGGGCTTGGCAAAAACGGTGCTCATTGAGGTATCTCCGCTCGCGACGGACAGTCCTAAACCCACGGGTCGCGAGTCCCGAAAAAGGGGCGGAAGTGTACTCAAGCCGCGCGGTGTTTGCAAAACCTGTCGTACGGGCACGGCGGGATCGGGGGCGCGGGTGCCGTCGGGCATCGACGGCGGACCCCGGCGTAGGATACCCCCCGAGCGTCCACTCTGTGGATTCAATATGTAAAACGGGGGTCATGACCGGCTTGCGGGCCTCAAGAAAGGCCCGCCCGCGGCCGACCTATAATGTGCCATGCGCGAAAGCCACCTCCTCGACCCGGTCCTCGGCTCCCTCGATCGGGCGCTGCGCGCCGTGTTCGCGCCTCCCCTCGCGACCCGGCCGATGCCCCGCCCCAAAGGCGACGCGACGCTGCCCGAGGCCCCGCTGAACGACGCCGAGCGGCGTGAGGCGGCCGGCCTGATGCGGGTCAACCATGCCGGGGAGGTGGCCGCGCAGGCGCTCTACCACGGACAGGCCGCCTTCGCCTCGCGCCCCGAGGTCCGCGACTGGCTGCTGCAGGCCGCGCGCGAGGAGGCCGACCACCTCGCCTGGTGCGACCAGCGGCTGCGCGAACTCGGCTCGCGGCCGAGCCTGCTCGGACCCTTGTGGTACGCCGGCTCGTTCGCCATCGGCGCAGCGGCGGCGCTCGCCGGCGACCGCACCAGCCTCGGCTTCGTCAGCGAGACCGAGCGCCAGGTCGAGGGCCACATCGACTCGCATCTCGAACGCTTGCCCGCCGCCGATGCGCGCAGCCGCGCGGTCCTGCAGGTGATGCGCGCCGATGAGGCCGCGCACGGCGCTGCGGCGCGCGCCGCGGGCGGCGCGGAGCTGCCGGTGCCGGTGCGCGGAGCGATGCGCGCCACCGCGAAGGTCATGACCACCACGAGCCGTTGGCTATGACACCGCCGCCCCGCACCGCCGCCGTCCGCACGCTGCCGGCACGCGCAACGGCCGCTCCGTCACCGAGCGCGCAGAGCTTCCTCGAGCACGCGCGGCGTCGCGTCGTGCCGTCCCGGACCTTGCTGATCAGCGCCGGCGAACGGCCCGAGTCGTTGTTCCTCGTGGTGTCGGGTTCGGTCGAGGTGCTGATCGAGGACGACGAGGGCAGCGACATGGTGCTCGCCTACCTCGGCAAGGGGCAGTTCTTCGGCGAGATGGGCCTTTTCGGGCTCGGCCAGGGCCGCAGCGCCTTCGTGCGCGCCCGCGGCCGCAGCGAGATCGCCGAGATGCCCTACGCGCGCTTCCGCGCGCTGTCGCAGGAGACGCCGTCGTTGATGGCCGAGATCGCCGCGCAGCTCGCGCTGCGCCTCGACCGCACCAACCGCAAGCTGAGCGACCTCGCCTTCGTCGATGTCAGCGGACGCATCGCGCACGCGCTCATCGACCTGTGCGGCGAACCGGAGGCGCTGACCCATCCCGAGGGCATGCAGATCCGCGTGTCGCGCCAGGAGCTCTCGCGCCTCGTCGGCTGCTCGCGCGAGATGGCGGGCCGGGTGCTAAAATCGTTGGAGGAGCAGGGGCTGCTGCGCGCCCACGGCAAGACCATCGTGGTCTTCGGCGTGCGTCCGGCCGCGGCTCAGCCCGCGGCGTCGATCGCCGAGCGCATGGCGCGCACCGTCGCCGCGTAGTCGCGGCTGCCGAAGATCGCCGAGCCGGCGACGAAGGTGTCGGCGCCCGCCGCGGCCACCGCGCCGATGTTGTCCACCTTGATGCCGCCGTCCACCTCGAGCCGCACCTCGCGTCCCGAGGCGCGGATGCGCTCGCGCACCGCGCGGACCTTGTCGAGCGTGGCGGGGATGAAGGCCTGACCGCCGAAGCCCGGGTTCACCGACATCAGCAGCACGAGGTCGAGCTGCGGCAGCGTGTGGTCCAGCCACGAGAGCGGCGTCGCGGGGTTCAGCACCAGACCCGGCTTGCAGCCGTGCTCGCGGATCAGCGCGATGCTGCGGTCGATGTGGTCGCTGGCCTCGGGATGGAAGCTGATCCAGGTCGCGCCCGCCTTGGCGAAATCCGCGATCAGCCGGTCGACCGGACGCACCATCAGGTGCACGTCGATGGGCGCCGTGATGCCGTGCTTGCGCAACGCCTCGCAGACCAACGGCCCGACCGTGAGGTTGGGCACGTAGTGGTTGTCCATGACGTCGAAGTGGATGAGGTCGGCGCCGGCGGCGAGCACCGCCTCGACCTCGGCGCCGAGCCGCGCGAAGTCCGCCGACAGGATGGACGGCGCGATCCACGGCGCGTTGCGGGCGGGTCTGCGGTCGATGTTCACGGCTTGATCCCTCGCGCGGCGCGGATGATGTCCCAGGCTTCGATGATCTGCTGCGTGCGCTGCTTGGCGTGCTCGAGCATGGACTCGGGCAACCCGTTGGCGCGCAGCTTATCAGGATGGTGCCGCGACAGCTGACGGCGGTAGGCCTTCACGACCGCCTCGTCGCCCGCACCCGCGCGTACGCCGAGCACATCGTAGGCCTCGGTGAGCGACATGCGGGGCACGGCGCCCGGCGCCCGATCGGCGCCCTCTGCGCGCCCCCCGCTGCGGCCGCCCCCCGGGCGTGCGCCGGCCGCGCCCGCCGCACCGCCCGCCGTGCCGGCGGAGGCTCGGCCACCGCCGCGCGCCCGCAGGCGCTGACGCAGCACGGTCTCGAGCCGCGCGAACTCGAGCCCGCCGACGCCGAGCATGGCCGCGACGCGCAGCAGCATCGGCCGTGTCGGCCCGCCGAGGTCGTTGGCCGCGAGCGCGGTGCGCAGCTGGATCTCGAGGAAGTTGCGCAGCAGGTCAGGCCGACCGGCGCACACCCTGCGCAGCGCCATCACCGCGCGCGAGAGGTCGTAGGCGGGGTCCTTGCCGGCGGTGAAGTGCGAGATGGCCTCGGCGGTCTGCGCCTCGCGGAGCCGGAAATCGGTCATGACGGAGCGCGCGGCGCGGATGTCCTCGTCCGATACGCGTCCATCGGCCTTGGCCACATGGCCCATCACCTCGAAGGTGACCTGGAAGAAGAGCGCGTTGACCGCCTTGGGGTCGCCGACCGCCTCGCCCTCGTCGTCGGACTCGTCTTCGCCGACGGCGGCGTCCTCGACCCGATGCAGCGGACGGCGACGCGGCGCCTCACGGGCGCCGGACTCGCCCTCGAGCTTGTCGTCGACCAGATGGCCGGCGATGAGGCCCAGGATGGCCCCCACCGGGCCGCCGGCCAGCGCACCGACCGCACCGCCCACGAGTTTCCCGCCCCACTTCATGCTGCAATACTAGCAATCCCCGGCGGACCGCCGGGCGATCACCGGCATACGGCCGGGAGAAGGGGAGACCGCGTGGCTGACATCGACCGAGTGCCCACCGTGCACACCACCGCCCTGCGCCACCTGCGCCGGCTGCACACCGGCAAGGTGCGCGACATCTACGAGGTCGACCAGGACCACATGCTGATCGTCACGACGGACCGTCTGTCCGCGTTCGATGTGGTGCTGCCCGACCCCATCCCGCACAAGGGCCGCGTGCTCACCGAGATCTCGGACTTCTGGTTCCGCCGCACCTCCCACCTCGTTCCGAACCAGCTGTCGGGCATGGGCCTCGAGGGGCTGCGCCTCGACCCGGACGAGCGCGCCATGCTCGCGGGCCGTGCGGTGGTGGTGAAGCGGCTGCGCGCGCTGCCCGTCGAGGCGGTGGTGCGCGGCTATCTCATCGGCTCGGGCTGGAAGGACTACCAGCGCACGGGCGCGGTCTGCGGCCATGTGCTGCCGGTCGGGCTCGCGCAGGCGGCGCGTCTGCCTGCGCCGATCTTCACGCCGGCGAGCAAGGCGCCCGCCGGCCAGCACGACGAGAACATCGACCACGCCGAGGTCGAGCGCCTCGTCGGTGCGCCGCTCGCCGCGCAGGTGCGGGACACCGCGCTCGCGCTCTACGGTTTCGCGGCGGCGCACGCGCTCGCGCGCGGCATCATCATCGCCGACACCAAGTTCGAGTTCGGCGTCGACGCCGCCGGGCGCTTGACCCTCATCGACGAGGTGATCACGCCCGACTCCTCGCGCTTCTGGCCCGCCGACACCTGGCGCACCGGCATCAGCCCGCCCTCCTTCGACAAGCAGTTCGTGCGCGATTACCTGGAGACGCTCGACTGGGACAAGACCGCGCCGGGGCCGCGGCTGCCGGAGGACATCATCCGTCGCACCAGCGAGAAGTACCTCGAGGCGCTGCGGCGGCTCACCGGTCCGGCGTCGGCGCAGCCGCCGTCGACCGGCCCGACGGGCACCGGCTGACCGGAGGCGGCGCGTGCAGGAGACCCCCTGGCGGCAGATCGACGGCTGGCTCTGGGGCCGCCACGCGCAGGGCGAGGGGCTGCCGGCGCGCGCGCTGCGCCTGCTGCGCTATCCCTATGCGGTGATCCGCGACGTCGCGCTCGGCGACGTCAACCTGCGCGCCATGGGTCTCGTCTACAACACCCTGCTCGCGCTGATCCCGCTGCTCGCCTTCAGCTTCGCGGTGCTCAAGGTGTTCGGGGCGCAGCGCGACCTCGAGCCGCTGGTGCTGGAGTTCTTCCGGCCGGTGGGCGAGGCGGCGGCCGAGCTCACCGCGCGCGTGATGGCCTTCGTGGACGGCGTGTCGAGCGGCCTGGTCGGCGCGCTCGGCTTCGCGCTGCTGCTGTGGACGTTGATGGGCACCATCCAGAAGGTCGAGGACAGCTTCAACTATCTTTGGCGGGTCGAACAGCCGCGCACCCTCGGGCGGCGCATCGCCGAATACCTGGTGCTGGTGATCGTGGGGCCCGTGCTGCTGGTGCTCGCCTTCGGGCTCGGCATCGCGCCGCCGCTGATGATCACGGCCCTCTTCATCGCGCTCTACCGCTTCGTGCCCAACACCACCGTGCGCTGGCTGCCGGCGATAGGCGGCGGCCTCGTCGCCGGCCTGCTGTGGTGGCTGGTCTCGAAGGTGTTCGCCGACCTCTACACGCATGCCCGCAGCCTCACCATCGTGTACGCGGGCTTCGCGCTGATCATCGCGGCGCTGGTGTGGACCTGGGCCGGCTGGCTGATGCTGCTGATCGGCGTGCAGGTGTCCTTCTACCTGCAGAACCCCGGCTATCTCAGGCTCGGGCTCGTGGAGCTGCGGCTGTCGGCCGCGGAGACCGAGGACCTCGCGCTGCGCATCATGCTGCTGGTCGGCCGCTCGCACGTGCAGGGCGCGCGGCGCTGGGACAACGAGGGCCTCGCGCGCGCGCTGCGCGTACCGGGCATCGCCGTGGCGCAGGTGGCGGGCATCCTCGAGCAGGCGCGGCTGCTGGCCGCCGACGAGACGGAGGCCTGGCTGCCGGGCCGCGACATCGACCACATCACGCTGCGCGAGGTGCTGCGCACGGTGCGCAACCCGCGCAGCACGCTGGTGGACCATGAGCAGGCCAAGCCGCTGCCCGCCGTCGACGCGCTGCAGGCCGAACTGCAGTCGGCGTCGGACGCCGCGCTCGGCGAGCGCACGCTCGGTCAGTTGGTGGCCGCGCAGCCGGAATAAGACCGCGGGGGGCGCGCCGGTCGTACGCCGGTCACCCGCCGATCACTCGCCGGCGATCGTCATCTCGCCGACCCACACCGACCCCGTGCGGATGCCACCGCGAGGGTCGATGTCGCCGCCGATCGCGACGAGGTCGCGGTAGAGGTCCTTGAGGTTGCCGGCGATGGTGATCTCCTGCACCGGGAAAGCGACGGCGCCGTCCTCGATCCAGTAGCCGGTGGCGCCGCGCGAGTAATCGCCGGTGACGCCGTTCACGCCCTGGCCCATGAGCTCGGTGACGAGCAGACCGCGGCCCAGGCGCCGCAGCAGCTCGGCCTGCGAAGGCTCGCCCGCCGAGGGCTCGACCAGCAGGTTGTGCACGCCGCCGGCGTTGCCGGTGCTCGCGAGCCCGAGCTTGCGCGCCGCATAAGAACCGAGCAGATAGCCCTCGACCACGCCGCCCTGGACCAACGCGCGGTCCTGGGTGCGCACCCCCTCGCCGTCCCACCAGGTGGTGGAGAGCCCCTTGGGCAGGTGCGGACGCTCGTCCATGCGCACCCAGTCCGGGAACACCTGCCGACCGGCGGCGCCCTGCAGGAAGGTCGCCTTGCGGTACTGCGCACCGCCGCGGATCGCCGACACGAAATGGCCGATGAAGCCGCGCGCGACCTCGGGCGCGAAGATCACCGGCGCCTTGCCGGTGGGCAGGCGCCGCGCGCCGAGCCGGGCGACGGTGCGCTCCCCGGCGGTGCGACCGATCGAGGCCGCAGCGGCCAGGTCGCGCGGATCGCGCGCCGTGTCGTACCAGTAGTCGCGCTGCATGTCGTCGCCCTCGCCCGCCAGCAGCACGCAGCTCAAAGAATGGCTGGTGGCGCAGTCGCCGGCGAGGAAGCCGTGGCTGTTGCCGTAGACGCGCACGCCGCGCTGCGAGCCGACGCTCGCGCCCTCCGAGTTGCCGATCCGCGCGTCCACCGCGCGCCCGGCGGCCTCGCACTCGAGCGCCAGCGCCACCGCCGCCTCGGGCGTGAGGTCCCAGGGGAAATCGAGCCCGGGATCGGGCGGATCGCGCGCGAGCAGCGCCGGGTCGGCGAGGCCCGCGCAGTCGTCGAGCGCGGTGTGGCGCGCGAACGCGCAGGCCTTGGCGACGGTGTCGCGCACCGCCTCGGGCGACAGGTCGGCGGTGCTCGCCGAGCCTTTGCGCTGCCCGAAATAGACCGTGACGCCGAGGCCGCGGTCGCGCTGGTACTCGACCGTCTCGACCTCGCCGAGACGCACCGTGACCGAAAGACCCTGCTGCAGGCTCGCGTCCGCCTCGGCCTGCGAGGCGCCGAGGCGGCGCGCCTCGGCGAGCGCATCCGCGACCACCGCCTGCAGCCCCGGGATCCGCGTGGGATCGACCTGCTGCGACATGGCAGAATGATAGCAGTCGCGGCCGCGGGGCCGACGGAGCGATGCGATGCAGACCACGGACGAGACGCCGGACGGGGCGGACGAGGCCGACGAGCGGCCGAGCAAGAGCGCGCGCAAGCGTGCCGCCCATGCGGCGCAGGCCTTCGGCGAGAAGCTGATCACGCTGCGCGAGGCGGACCTCGTCAAGCTCGGTCTGCCGGAACCGCTGCTCGCGGCCGTGCGCGAGGCGCGCGGTATCCGTGCCCGCGGCGGCCTCGCCCGCCAGAAGCAGTACATCGGCAAGCTGATGCGCGACATCGACCTCGCGCCTCTGGAGAAGGCGCTGGGGCCGGTCGCGGCCCCGCCCCGGCCGCGGCGCGCCAAACCCGGCCGGTTGCGCTAGAATCCCGCGATGGAACCCGTGGTCGGCATCGTCATGGGCTCGCGCTCGGACTGGGACACCATGCGCGCCGCCGCCGAGACCCTCGAGAGCCTCGGCGTGCCCCACGAGGTGCGCGTCGTCTCGGCGCACCGCACCCCCGACCTCCTCTTCGAATACGCCGCCGGCGCTGAAGCGCGCGGCCTGCACGCCATCATCGCGGGCGCGGGCGGCGCGGCCCATCTGCCCGGCATGTTGGCCGCCAAGACCACCCTGCCCGTGCTCGGCGTGCCCGTGCAGTCCAAGACGCTCAACGGCCTCGACTCGCTGCTCTCCATCGTCCAGATGCCTGCCGGCGTGCCGGTCGCCACCTTCGCCATCGGCGTCGCGGGCGCGACCAACGCCGCGCTGACCGCCGCCGCCATCCTCGCGCGCAGCGACGCACGGGTGGACGCCGCGCTCAAGGCGTTCCGCGCGCGTCAGACCGCCGCGGTGCTCGACAAGCCCGACCCGCGCGCGCCATGACCGTCGGCGTCGTCGGCGCAGGCCAGCTCGGTCGCATGCTGGCGCTGGCGGGCTATCCGCTCGGCATCGACTGCCTGTTCCTCGACCGCAGCGACGACACGCCGGCCGCGCGCGTCGCGCCCTCGCTGGTCGGCGAGTTCACCGACCGCAGGCTGCTGCGCGAGCTCGCGCGGCGCAGCGAGGTGCTCACCTTCGACTGGGAGAACATCTCGGTCGACAGCCTGCGCGCGCTCGGCCGCGGGGCGCGCATCGCGCCGCCGCTCGCGGCGCTCGAGATGTCGCAGGACAGGCTCGCCGAGAAGCGGCTGTTCGCCAAGCTCGGCATCCCGACCACCCGGTACGCCGCCGTCGACTCGCCGGCCTCGCTCGCCCGCGCGCTGCGCAGCGTCGGCCTGCCGGGCGTGCTCAAGACCCGGCGCTTGGGCTACGACGGCAAGGGGCAGGCCGTGGTGCGCAGCGCCGAGGACGCGGCGCGCGCCTACGAGGCGATGCGCGGCGCGCCGCTCATCTACGAGGAGTTCGTGCCCTTCGACTTCGAGGTCTCGATCCTCGGCGCGCGCAGCCGCCGCGGCGAGGTCGCCGTCTACCCGCTCAACCGCAACCTGCACCGCGAGGGCATCCTGCGCCTGACGCGCGCGCCCTGGGACGCGCCGTCGCTGCAGCGCCGCGCCGCGGCGCACCTGCGCCGCGTGCTCGCGCACTACGACTACGAAGGCGTGCTCAACATCGAGTTCTTCGTGCGCGGCGGTCGGCTGATCGCCAACGAGACCGCGCCGCGCGTGCACAACTCCGGCCACTGGACCATCGAGGGCGCGGCCACCAGCCAGTTCGAGAACCACCTGCGCGCCATCCTCGGCCTGCCGCTCGGCGCCACCACGGCGCGCGGCCATGCGGCGATGGTCAACCTGATCGGCTCGCTGCCGCTGCGTGATGCGGTGCTCGCCCTGCCCGAGGCGCACTGGCACGACTACGGGAAATCCCCGCGGCCGGGGCGCAAGGTGGGCCATGTGACGCTGCTCGCGCCCACCGCGGCGCAACGCGACAAGGCGGCGCAGCTGCTGCTGCGCGCGGTCGATCCCGCGAGCGCGCGGACGCGCTAGCCCGTCCCGCCGACCGTGAGTCCGTCGACGCGCAGCGTCGGCTGACCGACACCCACCGGCACGCTCTGGCCTTCCTTGCCGCAGGTGCCGATGCCCGGGTCGAGCTTCAGGTCGTTCCCGACCATCGACACGCGCGTCAGCACGTCGGGACCGTTGCCGATCAGCGTCGCGCCCTTGATGGGCGCACCGATGCGGCCGTCCTCGATGAGATAGGCCTCGGCCGCCGAGAACACGAACTTGCCCGAGGTGATGTCCACCTGTCCGCCGCCGAAGTTGACGGCGTAGATGCCCTTCTCGACCGAGGCGATGATCTCCTGCGGGTCGTGCGGGCCGGGGCGCATGTAGGTGTTGGTCATGCGCGGCAGCGTCATGTGCGCGAAGGACTCGCGGCGACCGTTGCCGGTCGAGGCCGTGCCCATCAGCCGCGCGTTGAGCTTGTCCTGCAGGTAGCCCTTGAGCACGCCGTCCTCGATGAGCGTGGTGCAGCGCGTCGGCGTGCCCTCGTCGTCGATGTTGAGCGAGCCGCGGCGCGCGGCGAGCGTGCCGTCGTCGACCACCGTGCAATGCGGCGAGGCGACGCGCTCGCCGACGCGGCCGCTGAACGCCGAGGTGCCCTTGCGGTTGAAGTCGCCCTCGAGGCCGTGGCCGATGGCCTCGTGCAGCAGGATGCCGGGCCAGCCCGCGCCGAGCACCACCGTCATCGCACCGGCGGGCGCCGGCACGGCGGCGAGGTTGACGAGCGCCTGCCGCGCCGCCTCGCGTCCGAGCGCGAGCGGCCGGTCGTCGGCGACGAGCTCGCGCAGCGAATGCCGTCCGCCCATGCCGGCGAACCCCGTCTCGCGCCGCCCATCCTGCTCGGCGATCACCGAGACGTTGAAGCGCACGAGCGGGCGCACGTCGGCGGCCAGCGTGCCCTCGCCGTCGGCGATGAGCACCACCTCGTAGGACATCGACACCGAGGCCATCACCTGCACGATGCGCGGATCGACGCGCCGCGTCTCGCGGTCGACGCGCTCGAGCCAACGCACCTTCTCGTCGTCGCTCAGCGAGCCGATCGGGTCGATCGCTGGATAGAGCGCATGCCCCGTGCTGCGGCGCAGCACCGGCGTGCGGCCCTCGCGGCCGCCGACGGCGATGGCGCGCGCGGCCCGCGCGGCATCGAGCAGCGCCTCCGGCAGGATCTCGTCGGAATAGGCGAAGCCGGTCTTCTCGCCGGCGAGCGCGCGCACGCCGACGCCCTGTTCGATGCTGGAGCTGCCTTCCTTGACGATGCCGTCCTCGAGCGACCAGCCCTCGTCGCGCGAGAACTGGAAATAGAGGTCGGCGGCGTCGATGCCGCCGGCGAGCGCGGTCCCGAGCGCGCGCTCGAGCTGCGGCAGGTCGAGGCCCGCGGGACGGAGGATCAGCTGCTCGGCGAGGGCGAGCGCGTCGGTCGTGGCGGCGGCGGTGTCGGTGAGGGTGGTCATCGTGGCCCGTATCCTACGGCAATCGGCCCGCCGCGATCACAGCACACGGTGCGAGAGCGCCGGGAACGCCGCGCGCGCCGCGCTCTGCGCCTCCCCATCGAAGCGGGCGACGATCACGCCCTCGCCGCGCGGCAGCCGCGCGAGCACACGGCCCCAATGGTCGACGATGAGGCTGTCGCCCCAGGTCTCCCGGCCGTTCGGGTGGAAACCCGACTGGGCTGCCGCCACCACCCCGCACAGGTTCTCCACCGCTCGCGCACGCAGCAACACCTCCCAGTGGGCACGGCCGGTCGGCACGGTGAACGCGGAAGGCAGCGTGAACCAGGTCGCGCCCTCGGCCGACATGCGCCGGAAGAGTTCGGGGAAGCGCATGTCGTAGCAGACCGCGAGCCCCAGCCGGCCGACGGGCGTGTCGACCGTCACCACCTCGGTCCCGGCGCGGATGCCGGAGGACTCGCGGTGGCTCTCGCTGCGTCCCGGCACGTCGACGTCGAAGAGATGGATCTTGTCGTAGCGTGCGACCTCACGCCCCGCCGCGTCGTAGACGAGCGACGCCGCGGCCACGCGCGTCTCCCCCGGTGCCTGCAGCGGTACGGTGCCGCCCACCACCCACAGCCCGTGCGCGCGCGCCGTGGCGGCGAGCATCGACTGGATGGGACCGTCGCCGTGCGGCTCGGCGGCCGCGCGCCGCTCGACGTCGCGGCGCGCCATGAGCGCGAAGTTCTCGGGCAGCACCGCGACCTGCGCGCCCGCCGCCGCGGCCTCGGCGAGCAGGCGCCGTGCGGTGGCGAGGTTGTCCGCGACCTCCGCACCCGAGGTCATCTGGATGGCCGCGACGGTCACGCCGGCACCACGTCGTAGCGGTCGATGGCGTACAGCGTCTCGGCCTGCAGCCGCACCGGGCGCCCGGCGGCCGATTCCAACTCGGCGAGCGCGCCCGACTCCTCGCCCAGCAGCCGCTCCACGACGTCGCGGTGCGCGAGCACCAGCAGTTCGCGGCTCTCGAACTGCCGGGACTGGCGCAGCACCTCGCGCAGGATGTCCTGGCAGACCGTCTCGACCGAGCGCACGCGGCCGCGTCCCTCGCAGGTCTGGCAGGGGTCGCAGAGCTGGCGTTCGAGGCTCTCGCGCGTGCGCTTCCGGGTCATCTCGACCAGCCCGAACGGCGAGATCGGCGCGACCCCGGTCTGCGCGTGATCCGCCGCCAGCGCCTGACGCAGCGCGGCGAGCACCCGCTCGCGGTGCGAGGCGTCCTTCATGTCGATGAAGTCGATGATGATGATGCCGCCCAGGTTGCGCAGCCGCAGCTGGCGCGCGAGGGCGACCGCCGCCTCGAGGTTGGTGCGCAGGATGGTGTCGTCGAGGTTGCGGTGCCCCACGAAACCGCCGGTGTTGACGTCGACGGTGGTCATCGCCTCGGTCTGGTCGATGACGAGGTAGCCGCCGGACTTGAGCGGCACCTCGCGCTCGAGCGCGCGGTCGATCTCCTCCTCGATGCCGTGCAGGTCGAAGATCGGCCGCACCGCGGCGTGAAGCTCGAGGCGCGGCGCCTGCCGCGGCAGGAAGTCGCGCACGAAGGCCTCGAGCTGCGCGAGCTCCGCGGGGTCGTCCACCAGCACGCGCTCGACGCCGCGCGCGAGCTCGTCGCGCAGCACGCGCCGCGCCAAGGGCAGGTCCTCGTGCACGAGCTCGCCCGGCGCCGCGCGGAGGCTCCGCTCGCGCACCTGCGTCCACAGACGCTCGAGGTAGTCGAGGTCCGCCGCGAGCAGCGCGGCGTCCACGCCCTCGGCGGCGGTGCGCACGATGTAGCCGCCGGGATGCCCCTCCGCGACCAGCGCCTGCATCGCCCCGCGCAGCCGCAGCCGCTCGGCCTCGTCCTCGATGCGCGTCGAGACGCCGATGCCGCGACCGCGCGGCATGAAGACGAGATAGCGCGAGGGCAGCGAGATGAAGGTCGTGAGCCGCGCGCCCTTCGCGCCCATCGGGTCCTTGACCACCTGCACCAGCAGGTCGTCGCCGGGGTTCACGAGCCGGCGGATGTCTGGCTCCGGTGCGGCGGGCGCCACGCCGCCGGACGCGGCGGACGGCGCCGGTGCGCCGGGCGGTCCGCCGGACTCGCCCTCGCGCGCCACCCGCTCGGCGTCGAGCCGTGCGTCGCTGACGGCGATGTCGTGCGCGTGCAGGAACGCGGTGCGCGCGAGACCGACCTCGACGAACGCCGCCTGCATGCCCGGCAGCACGCGCGTCACCCGGCCCTTGTAGAGGTTGCCGACGATGCCGCGCCGGCTCGCGCGCTCGATGTGGATCTCCTGCAGCACGCCGCCCTCGAGCAGCGCGGCGCGCGACTCGCGCGGCGCGATGTTGATGAAGATCTCGACGCTCATGCCGCACCCTGCCACATCGGCACGCCCAGCTCGCGCAGCAGCGCGGCGGTCTCGGCGAGCGGCAGCCCGACCACGCCCGAGTAGCTGCCGGCGATGGCCTCGACGAACACCGCGCCCAAGCCCTGGATGCCGTAGCCGCCCGCCTTGTCGCGCGGCTCGCCGGTCGCCCAGTACGCCTCGGCTTCGCCCGGCGCGATCGCACGGAAACGCACCCGCGTGCGCGACAGCCGCGTCGCGACCTGCGGTGCGCCATCGGCATCGCGCGTCGCCACGGCGACCGCCGACAGCACCTCATGCTCGCGCGCACCGAGCCTCCCGAACATCGCGGCGAGCTCGGCGGCGTCGCGCGGCTTGCCGAGCACCACGCCGTCGATGGTCACGGTGGTGTCGGCGCCGAGCACCGGCAGGGCCTGTGCGCCGGCGGCCGCGCGCGCCGCCTGCACCGCGAGCGCCTTCGCGGCGGCGAGCCGCAGCACATAGTCGGACGGCGCCTCGCCGGGCTGCGCCGTCTCGTCGAGGTCGACCGACCGCACGCAATGCGGCACGCCGATCTGGCGCAGGAGCTCGCTGCGCCGTGGCGAGGCGGAGCCGAGGCAGAGCACGGGCGAGGCGGCGTCAATCATGGCGTTCAGTCACGGTGGTAAGGATGCCCGAGCAGCAGGCTCTGGGCGCGATAGAGCTGCTCGGCGACCAGCACGCGCGCGAGGCCGTGCGGCAACGTGAGCCGCGACAGCGACCAGGACTCGGCGGCACGGGCGCGAACCGCCGGGGCGTGGCCGTCGGGGCCGCCGATGAGCAGCGCGAGGTCGGGCGACCCGCCCGCGAGCGTGCCGAGGCGTGCAGCGAGCTCGCGGGTGGCGAGCGCCTTGCCGGTCTCGTCGAGCAGCACCACGCGCTCGCGGTCGCGCAGCGCCGCGAGCACCCGCTCGCCCTCGCGGCGCACGGCATCTTCGGCGCCGCGCGTGCCGCGGGTCGCGGCCTCGACCTCGACGAGCTCGCAGCGCCAGGGCGCACGCAGGCGTCGCAGATATTCTTGGGTGGCGTCGTCCACCCAGTCGGGTTGGCGCGTGCCGACGGCGATGAGACGGAGTCGCATGGGTCGTCCGCGGGGGTGGTCTGCGTGCCGGCCCGGGACGCGCGGCGCCCGTGGATGCGGGGCGTCAGCCGCCCGCGGGCGACGGACGGCGCGGCGCGGCGCGCGTCGGCTCCCACAGCTGCTCGAGCTGGTAGAACTCGCGGGTACGCGGCAGCATGACATGCACCATCACATCGGGCAGGTCGACCAGGACCCACTCGCCCTGGCCCTCGCCCTCGACGCCGAGGGGCCGTTGCCCGGAGGCCTTGCACATCTGCACCACGCGGTCGGCGATGGCGCGCAGGTGACGGTCCGAGGTGCCGCTCGCCACCACCATGAAATCCGCGACGTCGTTCGCGCCGCGCACATCGATCACGCGCACATCGACCGCCTTCATGTCGGCGAGCGCCGCCTGCACCACCGGCAATGCGGGAGGCAGAGCGCCGCGCTGCGGCGCAGCGGCGGCCTTGGCCTTCGCAGGACGCGCGCGCTTGACGGGACCCGAGCCTTTCGCGGCGTTGCCGCCCTGGGCGGCTCGGGTGGACTTGGGACGCGTGCCCTTGGGGGCGGCGCGGCGGCGCGGAGCAGGCTTACGGGGCGCGGTCATGGGGTACGAGCATAACATCCCGTCTCCAGGATGATGGTGCGGACCGGCTCAGGCACCAGGAACCGCGGATCACGGCCCGAGGTGATGATGTCGCGCAGCCCCGTCGAGGAGATCTCGAGCTGCGTCACGGCGTGCACATAGATGCGCCCGGCCGTCGCGGCGTGCAGATCGGCGGCGAGCGTCGTGCCGCGCGCGGCGAGCAGACCGCCGAGCTCGCCCTCCATCGGCCGCTCCCAACCCGGACGATGGGCGACCACGAGGTGCGAGAGCGCGAGGATGTCCTGCCAACGCCGCCAGCGCGTGAAGCCGAGGAAAGCGTCCATGCCGAGCACGAGACAGAGCGGACGACGGGGCAGCTCCGCACGCAGCTCCTCGAGCGTGTCGATGGTGAACGAGGCGCCGGCGCGGCGCATCTCGCGGTCGTCGACGACGAACCCCGGTTGGTCGGCGACCGCCGCGCGCAGCATCGCGAGCCGCAGCTCCGCCGAGGCGAGCGGCGGCTCGCGGTGACCGGGATCGCCGACCGGGATCCAGCGCAGCTCAGCGAGCGACAGCCGCTGCAGCAGCTCGAAGCCGGTGCGCAGATGCCCGAGGTGGATCGGGTCGAAGGTGCCGCCGAAGATGCCGACGGGCCCGGCGGACGCGGGCGTGCTCATCGCGGTGCGCTCATCGGAGCGGGCGCAGCCCGCAGGCCTCGGCGCAGAGCAGCGCGATCTCGTCCCAGGGGTCGCCGGCGAGCCGGCCCTTGATCATGCGGTCGGCGCGCAGCGCGCGCGAGGCGAGCCGCGCATAGGGCACGCGGGCGGCGCGCGGCCGCGCACGCTCGAGCGCCGCGAGCCGCTGCGGCGGCAGACGCGGTCCCGCACGGCGCCCCGGGTCGTCGCCGCGGCGCAGCGCCCAAAGTTCACGCAGTTCGCGCGTCACCGACCAGAGCACCAGCGTCGGCTCGACACCCTCGCCGCGCAGCCCCGCGACGATGCGCTGCGCACGGGCCGCCTCGCCCGCGAGCACGGCCTCGCCGAGCCCGAACACGTCGTAGCGCGCGCTCGGCGCGACCGCTTCCAGGATCGCCGCGGCGTCGATGCGCCCCGGCGGCAGCAGCAGCCGCAGTTTCTCGATCTCCTGCTGGGCGGCGAGCAGGTTGCCCTCGACGCGCGCCGCGAGCAGCGCGAGCGCATCCGGCGTCGGCTCGAGTCCGGCGCGACGGCAGCGCTGCGCGAGCCAGCCCTCGAGCTCGCGCGGTCCCACATCCCAGATGGGCAACCAAGCGCCCTTCGACTCGATGGCCTTGACCCAAGCGGTGGCGGCGGTGGCGGGGTCGAGCCGCGGCGTGATCACGAGCAGCAGCGTGTCGTCGCCCGCGGTCTCGAGCAGCCGCACCAACGCCGCGCTGCCGTCCTTGCCGCCTTTGCCCGAGAAGCGCACCTCGAGGATCTTGCGGTCGCCGAACAGCGACATCGAACCGCCGGCAGCGACCAGGTCGGCCCAGTCGTCGGCGCGCTGCGGGAAATGCACCTCGCGCTCGGTGTAGCCGGCCGCCCGCGCCGCGGCGCGGATCGCGTCCGCCGCCTCGCCGACCAAGAGGTCCTCGTCGCCGGAGACCAGATAGGCGGGCGCGAGGCGGCCCGGTTTGAGATGGGCGGCGAGACTGTCGAGGGAAAGTCGCACCGGTCGATTATCCGCGACCCGTCCGGACCTGCACACCGCGCTGACCGGCGCAACGAAGTGTTATACAGTATCGTTTTGTTATAATGTAATGACACTGACCCACGATGGAGACCCCCTGACATGCGCCTGCGCTCCGATGCCGCCCGCTCTGCAACCCCCGCCCGCCGCACCGCCGCCACGCGTGTGTCGGCCGCCGTGCTCGCCGCCCTCGCGCCGCTCGCCGCCGCCCAACCGACGACCGCCGACGACCGCGCGCAGGTCGAGCGCCTCGAAGAGGTGCGCATCACCGCCACGCCGTTGCGCCGCCGCGAGTTCGAGACCGCGCAGCCGGTGCTGGTGCTCGGCGGAGACGAGCTGGTCCGGCAGCGCGCGACGACCATCGCCGAGACGCTGGCCGCACAGCCCGGCCTGTCGGCGACCTCGTTCGGACCGATCGCGAGCCGGCCCGTGATCCGCGGCCAGGGCGGTCTGCGCGTGCAGGTGTTCCAGGACGGTGCCGACGTGCTCGACGCGGCGGCGCTCTCCGAGGACCACGCGGTCACGCTCGACCCGCTGCTCGCCGAGCGCATCGAGGTGGTGCGCGGTCCCGCGGCGCTGCTGTTCGGCAATGCAGCCTCGGCGGGTGCGGTCAACGTCGTCACCCGGCGCATCCCGGTCGAAGCGCTCGACCAGCCCTTCAGCGCGGCGCTCGAGGTGCGCGGCGACACCGCCGCCGACACACGCGCCGTCGGCGCGCATGCCGCAGGCAAGCTCGGCGACCGGGTGCAGGTGTACGCCGACATCCATGACAGCCGCAGCGACGAGCTGCGCATCCCGGGCTATGCCTGGACCGAGGCGGCCAAAGAATACTTCGAGGCCGAGGGCGAAGCGTACGACGAGTCGCGCGACCGCCTGACCAACTCCGACGGCAGCTCCGACGGCGGCAGCCTCGGCATCGCCTGGGTCGGCGAGCGCCAGAAGTACGGCTTCTCGGTCAGCGAGTACGGCTCCGAGTACGGGCTGCCGGGTCTCGGCCATGGCCACGGACACGAACACGAGCACGGTCACGACGCCCGTCCCCACGGCGACGACGACCATGACGACGACCACGGTTTCGAGCCGCCCGATGTGCGGCTCGACATGAAGCAGCGCCGCTATGACGCGAGCGCGGAGTGGCTGCCCTCGTCGGGCGCGGTGGACGCGCTGCGCCTGCGCATCGCCCGCAACGACTACGAGCACGCGGAGATCGAGGGCGATGGCGAGGTCGGCACGCTCTACGCGCAGGTCGGCGACGAGGTCCGTCTGACCGCGGACCACCGGGTCGGCGAAGGCCGCGGCGTGTTCGGCCTGCAATGGCGCGAACTCGACTTCAACGCCGAGGGCGAGGAGGCCTTCCTGCCGCCCTCGATGACCCGCAACACCGGAGTGTTCGCGTTCCAGGAGCATCGCGTGGGCGCCGTCACGATCGAGGCCGGCGCGCGCTACGAGAAGCAGCGCATCACGACCGCGGACCCGGACACGATGCCCGACTACGAGGGCAACGCGCTCAGCGGCTCGGTGGGGGCGCTGTGGGGCCTGCGGCCCGGCGCGACGCTGGCGCTGCAGTTGACGCGCACCGAGCGCCATCCGACCGCGACCGAGCTGTTTGCCAGCGGCCCGCACCTCGCCGTGCAGCGCTACGAGATCGGCGACGCCGACCTCGACACCGAGCGCGGTCTCACCGCCGACCTCTCGCTGCGCTTCGACGGCGAGAACGGCTGGCGCGGCACCGTCGGCGTCTTCCACAGCGACTACGACCGCTACATCGTCGCGCAGCCGACCGGCGAGATCGAGGACGAGCTGCCCGTGGTCGAGTTCGTGTCCCGCGACGCGCGCTTCACGGGCGCGGAGTTCGAGCTCGGCCACGACGCCCTCGCCGCGACCGGCATCGGCGCCCTCGGCCTGCGCCTGTTCGGCGACATCGTGCGCGCCGAGGACGGCGCGGGCGAGCCGCTGCCGCAGATCCCGCCGCTGCGGCTAGGCGCCGAGGCGTCGCTGACGGGCGCGCGGCTGCGCCTCGGCCTCGAGGCCATCTGGCACGACAGCCAGGACCGCATCGCCGACGGCGAGCGCCGCACCGCCGGCTACACGATGCTCAACCTCGAGGCCTCATGGCGGCAGCCTTTCGGCGCCGCCGGCCTGTCGGTGTTCCTGCGCGGCAGCAACCTGCTCGACGAGGAAGCCCGTCGCCACACCTCGCCGCTGAAGGATTATGCTCCGCTCGCGGGCCGCGCCGTCTCGGGGGGTCTGCGACTCGAGTTCTGAACCCACACCGACCGAAGGAGTCCGCCATGACCCGCTGCCCGCGTCCCGTCGTCCGACCTGCAGTGGGCGATAAGACCGCCGGACTCGTCGCCGTGTTGGTATCGGCGCTCACCGCGGGCTGGCTGGCGGCGCCGGCGGGCGCCGACGAGATGCATGACCACGGCAAGCACGTGCACGGCGAGGTGACGGTGAACATCGCGCTCGAGGGGCGCACGCTCGCGCTCGAGATCGACGCGCCCGCCTCGCAGGCGCTCGGCTTCGAGAAGTCGCCGCGCGACGACCGCGAGCGCGCGGCGGTCAAGGCGGTGGACGACTGGTTCCGCTCCGGCCGCAACATGCTCGGCGTGCCGCCGGCCGCCGGCTGCCGCCTCACCCAGGCGGAGTTCACCCCGCCCAAGCTCGGCGGCGGCCATGCCGACTATCGCGGCACCTACCTCTTCGACTGCGCGGCGCCGCAGGCGCTCGCCTGGATCGAGGTCTGGGCGCTGCGCCGCATGCAGGGCCTCGAGAAGGCCGAGGTCAATCTCGTGACACCCGCCGGACAGCGTCAGGAGACGCTGCGCGGCGGCGCGGTGCGCGTCACGCTGCGCTAGAATCGGGGCGTGACCGACGCCACGACCCCGGCTGCCGCGACCGACACGCCGGCGATCGAGATCCAGGACCTCGAGTTCGCCTGGCCCGGCAAGCCGCCCATCCTCGACATCCCCGCGCTGCGCATCGCGCGCGGCGAGCGCGTGTTCCTGCGCGGCCCGAGCGGCAGCGGCAAGAGCACGCTGCTCGGGCTCGTCGGCGGCGTGCTCGTGCCGCGGCGTGGCGCGGTTCGCCTGCTCGGCACCGACCTCGCGACGCTCGGTGCCGGCGACCGTGACCGGCTGCGCGGCGAGCAGGTCGGCTTCGTGTTCCAGATGTTCAACCTCATCCCCTATCTCGGTCTGCTCGAGAACGTGCTGCTGCCGGCGCAGTTCTCCCCGGCGCGCGCCGCGCGCGTGCCGGGCGGGGATCTGGAGGCCGAGGGTCGCCGGCTGCTCACCGCGCTCGGTCTCGGCTCGCCCGAATTCCTGGCGCGTCCCGTCACGGAGCTCTCCATCGGTCAGCAGCAGCGCGTCGCCGCGGCGCGCGCGCTCTTCGGCCGGCCGCCGGTGCTGGTGGCCGACGAACCCACCTCCGCGCTCGACCACGACACGCGCGAGGGCTTCCTGAAGCTGTTGATGGACGAGTGCCGCGCCCAGGGCAGCACGCTGCTCTTCGTCAGCCACGACACCTCGCTCGGGCCGCTGTTCGACCGCGTGCTCTCGCTCGCGGAGCTCAACCGCGTCGTCGCGCCGGCCTCGACCGCGGCTTGATGACGCCTCCATGAAGACCCTGTCGCTCGCGCTGCGCTCGCTCGCCAACCGCCGCACCACGGCGCTGCTCACGCTCTGCGCCATCGCGGTCAGCGTCGCGCTGCTGCTCGGCGTCCAGAAGCTGCGCACCGCCGCGCGCGACGGTTTCGCCAACACCGTCTCCGGCGTCGACCTCATCGTCGGCGCGCGCTCCGGCCAGATCAACCTGCTGCTGTACTCGGTGTTCCGGGTCGGCGACGCCACCGCCAACGTGAGCTGGGAGACCTACCAGAAGGTCGCGCGCCGCTCGGATGTCGCGTGGACCATCCCGCTGTCGCTCGGCGATTCGCACCGCGGCTACCGCGTGCTCGGCACCAACCTCGACTACTTCCGCCACTACCGCTTCGCCGGCGGCCGCGAGCTCGCCTTCGAGTCCGGCAAGCCCTTCGCGGACCTCTACGACGCCGTGCTCGGCGCCGAGGTCGCACGCGCGCTCGGCTACAAGGTGGGCGACCCCGTCGTCATCGCGCACGGACTCGGCAACGTCAGCTTCGCGCAGCACGAGGACAAGCCGTTCCGCATCGTCGGCATCCTCGCCCGCACCGGGACGCCGGTCGACCGCACGGTGCATGTGAGCCTCGAGGCCATCACCGCCATCCATGTCGATTGGCAGAGCGGCATGCGTGCCCTGCCCGGCGGCCGCGTGGACGCCGAGGCGGCGCGCGCCATGGACCTCACGCCCGGCTCGATCACCGCGTTCATGGTGGGCATGCAGAACCGCGTGATGACCTTCGGCCTGCAGCGCGCGGTCAACGAATACCGCCAGGAGGCGTTGCTCGCCATCATGCCGGGCGTCGCGCTCACGCAGCTGTGGAACCTGGTCGGCATCGCCGATACCGCGCTCATGATCGTCGCGGCGTTCGTGGTGCTGGCGGGCCTGCTCGGCATGCTCACCGCCATCCTCACCAGCCTGAACGAGCGGCGGCGTGAGATGGCGATCCTGCGCTCGGTCGGCGCGCGGCCGCGGCATGTGTTCACGCTGCTCGTCACCGAAGCGGGGCTGCTCGCCGTGGGAGGCGTCGCCGCCGGCGTCGCGCTCTGCTACGGGCTGATGTACGCCGCCAAGCCGCTGCTCGAGCGGCGCTTCGGTCTGTTCCTCGAACCGGGCGGGCTGACGGGTTACGATATCGGCCTGCTCGCGGCGATCGTCGCCGCAGCGCTCGTGATGGGTGCGCTGCCCGCGTGGCGCGCCTACCGCAACACCCTCGCCGACGGCCTCACCCCACGCGTCTGACGGAGCCCCATGAGCCACGCCCAGTCCGCCGCCCGTGCCCGACCTTTCCGCGCCCTCGTCCGGCCCGCCGTACCGCTGCTCGCGCTCGCGCTCGCCGCCGCCTTCACCGCGGCGTCCGCCCAGGCCATCACGCCCCCGCCGGTGGGGACGCCCGCACCCGCCGCGAAGTCCACCGCCAAGCCCGGCGCCCGTGCCGTGCCCACCGCGCCGCGCGAGATCGACTGGGACGAGCTGCTGCCCAAGGACGCGCGCTCGAAGTTCATGGGCGGGCCGCCGCCACCGACCCATGACACCCTCGGTGAAGGCGGGCTCGCCGCGCAGCAGGTGATGGACTTCTCCGTCAACAAGGACCTCGACGGCGACGACATCAAGATCCCGGGGTTCATCGTGCCGCTCGACATCGGCAAGGACGGCCTCGTCTCCGAGTTCTTCCTCGTGCCCTACTTCGGCGCCTGCATCCATGTGCCGCCGCCGCCGCCGAACCAGATCGTCTACGTGCGCATGGCCAAAGGCATCGCGCTCGACTCCATCTACGAGGCCTACTGGATCACCGGCCGCATGAAGGTCGTCAACAAGACGACCCGGCTCGGCGCCTCGGCCTATCAGCTCGCCGCGAGCAACGTCGAGATCTACAAGTACTGACGGGGACATCGCCATGCCCACGCTGTTCGAGCGCATCGTCGCCCGCGAGCTGCCCGCCGACATCGTCCACCAGGACGACCGCGTCACCGCGTTCCGCGACATCCACCCGCGGGCGCCGGTGCACATCCTCGTGGTGCCGAACAAGGCGATCGCCACCGCCGACGACATCGGCGACGACGACGAGGCGCTGATCGGCCACATGTTCACGGTGGCGCGCGACCTCGCGCGCCGCGAAGGGATATCGCAGGACGGCTACCGCCTGATCATCAACTGCCGCGAGCACGGCGGGCAGGAGGTCTACCACCTGCACGTGCATCTCGTCGGCGGCGCGCCCCTCGGCCCGATGCTCTGCCGGTGACCGCGTCATGACGGCAGCGACGACGGCCTCCGGCGCGCCGCGCGGCCTCTACCCCCCGATCGACGCGGGCCGCAGCGGCATGCTGCGCGTCTCACCGCCGCACGAGATCTATTGGGAGGAGAGCGGCAACCCGCGCGGCAAGCCGGTGGTGTTCCTGCACGGCGGCCCGGGCGGCGGCACCGACCCGCGGATGCGGCGTTTCTTCGACCCGGCGCGCTACCGCATCGTGCTCTTCGACCAGCGCGGCTGCGGCAAGAGCCGACCGAACTCCAGCCTGGTCGACAACACCACCTGGCACCTGGTCGAGGACATGGAGCGGTTGCGCGAGCACCTCGGCATCGAGCGTTGGCAGCTGTTCGGCGGCTCCTGGGGCTCGACCCTCGCGCTCGCCTACGCGCAGACCCACCCGGCCCGCCTCACGGAGATGGTGCTGCGCGGCATCTTCCTGGTGCGCCCCTGGGAGTTCGCGTGGTTCTACGGCACGCCGGACGGCACCGGCGCCCTCTACCCCGACCTCTACGAGCGCTTCATCGCGCCGATCCCGCCCGCCGAACGCGGCGACGTGATGGGCGCCTACTACCGCCGGCTGACGAGCGACGACGCAGGCGTGCGCCGCGCGGCCGCGCGCGCCTGGTCGACCTGGGAGGGCGCGACCAGCTTCCTGCGCCTCAATCCCGACTACCTGTCGAAGTTCGAGGACGACACCACCGCCGACGCCTTCGCGCGCATCGAGTGCCATTACTTCGTCAACGGCGGCTTCCTGCGCACCCCGACGCAGCTGCTCGACGACGTGCCGCGCATCCGCCACCTGCCCGCGACGATCGTGCAGGGCCGCTACGACATCGTCTGCCCGATGAAGAGCGCCTGGGACCTGCACAAAGCCTGGCCCGAAGCCGACCTGCGCATCGTGCCCGACGCCGGGCATTCCGCGTTCGAGCCCGGCATCCTCGGCGAGCTCGTCGCCGCGACCGACCGCTACGCCGGGCGCTGACCGCGCCGCATCAGACCTCGGGCAGCAAACCTCGCGCCGCAAGCCAGGCGTGCGCGTCGGAGGCATCCTCCTCGAACCAGCGCGCCGCGGATCCGAGACGGAAGCTGTAGCCCCAGGCGTCCATGTCGGCCATCAGCCGCGCACGGCCTGCGCCGGGCAAGCGGTCGGCCCAAAGGATCTGCAGGTAGCACACCGCGTTCTCCTCGGCATCGTCGCCGCCGGCGTCGCGCTCGAGCGCAGCGCGGCGTTCCGGCGTCATGCAGACGTAGTGCGCGGCCTCGTGCAGCGCCGAGTGCAGCGGTGTGTCGGGCCGCAGGTAGAGGACATCGCCGATGAGCCCCGCCTCCGGGTCGCCCCAATACGAACCGGGGATCGCCTCGCCCGTCGGCACCACGCGCACCGCGAGGCCATGCGGAGCGAGCAGCGCGCGCAGCGCCTCGAGCCGCGGCGGGGCGATGTCGAGCAGCGCGTCCATGGAGGTCCGTCCGGCGGCCGCCGGGACGCCGCTCAGCGCAGGCCCGCCACGCGCTGCAGCACGACGCCGGCGACCTCGTCGGCCAACGCCTCGCGCAGCTGTTCACGCTCGCGCTCCTTGGCGAGCGCGCGGCGCTCGTCGAAGGTGAGGCTGCGCGAGGCCGTGACCTCGGCCGAGGAGATGCGCCGCGTGCCGCCGGCGTCCAACGAGAAGCGCACCACCTGCGTGAGCTCGTACTCGCGCGGGATGTTGCGCGCCGAGACCGACGCCACACGCTCGAGCACCTCGTCGCGCTCGATGCGCAGCACGGCGACGCCGGGCGCCGCAGCGGTCGCACCCGATGCGCCCGATACCGTCGCGCCCCGCGGCGCGAGCATCGCACCGGAGGCGGCGAGCCGCCGCCGCAGCGCCTGCGCGAAGGGGGTGCGGTCGTCGGCGGCGTCGAGCTGCACCGTGGCGACCACCGCCGGCAGCGGCGTGCTGCCCTGCAGCGCGAAGCCGCAGCCGCCGAGGGCGGCGACGGCGGCGAGCAGCGCAGGCGTCGCGGCACGCCGCATCACACCACCACGTTGACGAGCTTGCGCGGCACGACGATGACCTTCTTGGGCTGGGCGTCACCGACGAAGCGGCGCACGGTCTCGTCGGCGAGCGCGGCGGCGCGCACCGTGGCCTCGTCGGCGTCGGCCGCCACCGAGACCTGGCTGCGCAGCTTGCCGTTGACCTGCACCACCAGCGTGATCTCGTCCTGCACCAGCGCCGACGGGTCGGCCTCCGGCCAGCGCAGGTCGATGATCGCGTCGGCGTGGCCGAGCTCGTGCCAGAGCGCGTGGCTGATGTGCGGCACCATGGGCGAGAGCGCGACGACGGCGATCTCGAGCGCCTCCTGCACCACCGCGCGGCCGGCGGGCGAACGGTCCTCGAAGCGGCCGACCGCGTTCAGCAGTTCCATCACCGCCGCCACCGCCGTGTTGAAGGTGCGACGCCGGCCGATGTCGTCGGCGACCTTGGCGAGCGTCTGGTGCGCCGTGCGGCGCAGCGCCTTCTGCGGCGCATCGAGCGTCTCGCGCGCGACCTCGCGGCCGAGCGCAGGCGCGGGACCCGCCGAGACATGCTCGTGCACCGCCTTCCACAGGCGGCGCAGGAAACGGAACGACCCCTGTACGCCCTCGTCCGACCACTCGAGCGTCTGCTCGGGCGGGGCGGCGAACATCATGAAGAGCCGCGCCGTGTCGGCGCCGTACTTCTCGACGAGGCTCTGCGGGTCGACGCCGTTGTTCTTGGACTTCGACATGGTGCCGAGCCCGTCGTAGCGCACCTCGAGCGTGCTGCCGTCGGCGCGCGTCGCGATGTAGCGCTTCTCGCCGCCGTCCTCGACCACATCGATGTCGGCCGGGTTGAAATAGCTGCGCCGCCCCTCGGCCGGCTGGTGCGAGTAGATGTGGTTCAGCACCATGCCCTGCGTGAAGAGGTTGGCGAACGGCTCGTCGATGCCGACGAGGCCGAGGTCGCGCATCACCTTGGTCCAGAAGCGCGCGTAGAGCAGGTGCAGGATCGCGTGCTCGATGCCACCGATGTACTGGTCGACCGGCAGCCAGTAGCGCGCGCGCCCGTCGACCATCGCCCGGTCGTTGTCCGGACAGGCGAAGCGCAGGAAATACCAGGACGAGTCCACGAAGGTGTCCATGGTGTCGGTCTCGCGGCGCGCGGGACCGCCGCAGGTCGGGCACGCGACCTCGAGGAAGGCCTTGGTCTTGGCGAGCGGGTTGCCGCTGCCATCCGGCACCAGATCCTCGGGCAGCACCACGGGCAGCTGCGCGTCGGGCACCGCGACCTCGCCGCACTCCGGGCAATGCACGAGCGGGATCGGACAGCCCCAATATCTTTGGCGGGAGATGCCCCAGTCGCGCAGCCGGAACTGCACGCGCTTGCGGCCGAGGCCGCGGCCCTCGAGCGCCGCGGCGATGGCATCGACCGCCGCCTGGAAACCGAGCCCGGAGAACTCACCCGAGTCCACCGTGAGCCCGTGCTCGCCATAGGACGGCTGCCAGGGCGCCTGCACGGTCTGCCAGTCGGCACCCTCGGGGCGCACGACGGTACGGACCGCGATGCCGTTCTTCTGCGCGAACTCGAAGTCGCGCTCGTCGTGCGCGGGCACGCCCATGACGGCGCCTTCGCCGTAGCCCATCAGCACGTAGTTGGCGACCCAGACCTCCACCGGCTCGCCGGTGAAGGGGTGCAGCACATGCAGGCCGGTGCGCCGGCCCTTCTTCTCCATGGTGGCGACATCGGCCTCCATGGTGCTGCCGCGGCGGCACTCGTCGATGAAGGCCTGCAGCGCGGGATCGCGCGCGCCCGCGGCGAGCGCGAGCGGATGCTCCGCGGCCACCGCCATGAAGGTCACGCCGAAGAGCGTATCGACGCGGGTGGTGAAGACCTTGAGCGCAGGCGCGGCCCCCGCCGCCGCACCACCCGCCGCCGTACCGCCCGCCGTGGCGCCGGCCGCCGCGACGCCGCCCGCCGCGGCGAGCGCCTCGCGCGCATCGTCGGCCAGCGGGAAGGACACCTCGGCGCCCTCGCTGCGGCCGATCCAGTTCGCCTGCATGGTGCGCACGCGCTCCGGCCAGCCGTCGAGACCCGCGAGCGCGCCGAGCAGCTCGTCGGCGTAGGCCGTGATGTTGAGGTAGTACATCGGGATCTCGCGCTTCTCGACCAGCGCGCCGGTGCGCCAGCCGCGCCCGTCGATCACCTGTTCGTTGGCGAGCACGGTCTGGTCGACCGGATCCCAGTTCACGACGCCCGTCCGCTTGTAGGCGATGCCCTTCTCGCGCATGCGCAGGAACAGCCACTGGTTCCAGCGGTAGTAGGACGGGTCGCAGGTCGCGAACTCGCGCTCCCAATCGAGCGCGAAGCCGAGCGCCTGCAGCTGCCTCTTCATGTAGGCGATGTTGTCGCGGGTCCACTTCGCGGGCGCGACGCCGTTGGCCATGGCGGCGTTCTCGGCGGGCAGACCGAACGCGTCCCAGCCCATCGGCTGCATGACGTTGCGGCCCTGCATGCGCATGAAGCGCGTCAGCGCGTCACCGATGGTGTAGTTGCGCACATGGCCCATGTGCAGCCGACCCGAGGGGTACGGGAACATGGACAGGCAGTAGAACTTGTCGCCGACGTCCGGGCCGGACGCGGCCGCGCCCGGCGCGGGCTCGCGCGCGGCGAAGCTGCGGTGGTCGGCCCAGTGCCGCTGCGCGGCGCGCTCGACGGCCGCCGGTTCGTATCGCTCGTCCATGGATTGCGCGGAAAACCCTGCGAAAACGGGAGCCGGGAGGATACACGACCCGGCTCGCCGCTGCCCGCAGGGCAGACGCGCCGCCCCGCCGGGCGGCGCGCGACCGGCCGTCCTCAGCCGGGACGGACCGGGATGAACGACTGCTGATCGTCGCGTTGCACCAGCAACGCCACCACCTTGCCGCCCTGCGAAACGCCGTCGCGGTATTCCTTGGCCGACTTGATGCGCTTGCCGTTGACGCCGAGGATGAGGTCGCCGCGGCGGATGCCGGCATCCGCCGCCGCGCCGCGCGCCCGCTCGACGATCAACGCACCGGCCGGTACGGCTTCGGCGCCGGCTGCGGCGCGCTCCTCGGCGGTGAGCTCGCGCACCACGAGGCCGAGCCGGTCGGCGACCGCCGCGCCCTCCGGCGCAGCGTCGCCCTTGGCCATGAGCTGCGCCGGCGCCGGCTCGAGCTCGGCGACCCGCACCGACAGGCGCTTGATCGAGCGGTCGCGCCAGACCTCGAGCGAGGCGTCCGTGCCCGGACGGATCAGGCCGATGACCGTCGGCAATTCTTCGGAGCGCTCGATGAGCTTGCCGTTGGCCGAGAGGATGATGTCGCCGGGCTGCAGCCCGCCCTTGGCCGCGGGACCGCCCGGCTCGACGCTGTTGACCAGCGCGCCGCGCGGACGGTCGAGACCGAAGCTGTCGGCGAGGTCCGAGGAGACCTGGCCGATGGCGACGCCGATCTTGCCGCGCGCGACGCGGCCGGTCGCCACCAGCTGCTTCTGGATGTCGCTCGCGAGGTCGATGGGGATCGCGAACGAGATGCCCATGTAGCCGCCGGAGCGGCTGTAGATCTGGGAGTTGATGCCGACCACCTCGCCGTCGAGGTTGAACAGCGGTCCGCCCGAGTTGCCGGGGTTCACCGCGACATCGGTCTGGATGAAGTTCACGAAGCGCGAGTCCTGGTCGGGCAGGCCGCGGCCGAGCGAGCTGACGATGCCCGCGGTGACGCTGTTCTCGAAGCCGAAGGGCGCGCCGATGGCGAACACCCACTCGCCGGGACGCAGCTTCCTCGGGTCGCCGATGCGCACGGTCGGCAGGCCCTTCGCATCGATGCGCAGCACGGCGACATCGGTCGCCTTGTCGAGCCCGACCAGCTTCGCCTTGAACTCGCGGCGGTCGGTCAGCCGGACGATGATCTCGTCGGCGTCGTCGACCACATGGGCGTTGGTGAGCAGCAGACCGTCGGCGCTCACGATGAAGCCCGACCCCTCGCCGCCCGGCTGGCGCAGACCTTCGCCGTCGTCATCGCCCTGTCCCGGGCCCTGTCCCGGGCCCTGCGGGCCGCGACCGTCGGGCGACGGCATGTTCGGCATCGGGATGCCGAAGCGGCGGAAGAACTCGAACATCGGGTCGTTGGGCGACATGCCGCGCCCCACCTGGATGCGCTTGCCGCGGGTGGTGATGTTCACCACCGCCGGGCCGTGCTGCTGCACGAGCGACGCGAAGTCGGGGAGCATCATCCGGCCCTGCACGGCCGGCGTGGCCGCGACCGGGGGCGTGGCGGCCGAGGCCTGCGGCACCGCGCCGCTGGCGGAGGAGGTCTGGGGCTGGCAGGCGGTGAAGACGAGCAGCGCGGAGACCGCCGCGAGGCTGCGGCGCACGAAGGGACGGTGGAGCATGGACAATACCCGATTCATGGACCCGGTCTCCTAGACAACGCCCGAGCGGAAAAAGTTCACGGGCGGGCCGTCGGCGCGGCGGCGGTGGCCCGATGCTGCCACGCCGCGAGCAGCAGGAGCAGCCCCGCCAGGACCAGCAGGGGCAGATTGCCCGTACGGGCATAGGGCGGCAAGCCCGTACGCGGTTCGACCGTCGAGCGCAGCACCGCCGGACGGTATTCGGGTGCGACGGCGCGCAGTTCCCCCCGCGGCCCGATCACCGCCGACACGCCGTCGTTGGCGGCGCGGATCATGTCGCGCCGCGCCTCCTGCGCCCGCATGCGCGAGATCTGCAGATGCTGGTAGCGCGCCGGGGAGTCGGCGAACCAGGCGTCGTTGGTGACGTTGACGAGCGCGGTCGCCTCGCGCAGCCCCCGCAACCGCGTCGGGGCATAGGCGTCCTCGTAGCAGATGCTGGCCTCGAGCACGAGGCCGGCGATGCGCAGCGGCTTCTGCGCGGCCGGGCCTGCGGTGAAGTCCGAGTACGGCAGGTTCATCATGCGCATCCAGCGCCGCACGACCTTCGGCACCGGGAAGAACTCGGCGAAGGGCACGAGGTGGTGCTTGTCGTGGAACTGCAGGTCTTCGTCCAGCGCGAGGATGGAGTTGAAGTAGCGCGGCGGCTCGCCGGGCTCGGTCGGCTCCTGCCGGATGAGACCGAGCAGCAGGCCGGTACCGCGCGCCCGCGACTCGCGCGACAGCGACTGCAGGAACTCGATGTAGTCGTTGGCGAGCGCCGGGATGGCCGACTCCGGCCACACGACGAGCGGCGTGCCGAGCTCCGGCAGCGTGAGGTCACGGTAGCGCTTCATGGTGGCGTCGAGGTTGTCGGCCACCCATTTCTGGTCCTGCGGGATCGCGCCCTGCACCACCGCGACGCGGACCGGCGCGCCCACCGACCGCGTCCAGTCGATGCGGTCGAGCGCCGCGCCGAGCGGCCAGGGCAGCAGCAGCACCGCGATGGGCAGCCAGGCGACACCCCTCGCCCGCAGCATCACCAGCGCGCCGGCCATCAGCGCGAGCAGGAAGGAGATCAGATGCGCGCCGCCCAGCGGTGCGAACCCGGCGAGCCAGGTGTCGACCTGCGAATAGCCGAGCGACAGCCAGCCGAAGCCCGACAGGAACCAGCCGCGCAGCCACTCGATGAGCCACCAGAGCGCGGGCAGACCGGCCAGCCAACGCCACGCACCGGACGCCGGCAGCACCCGCGCGGTCAGCCACCCGAGCAGGGCGAGATAGCCCGACATCACCGCGACCAGGCCCGCGACCAGCAGCACCGCCAACCACACCGGGGCGCCGCCGAAGCCCTGGATGCTGACGAACAGCCACCAGGTGCCCGCGGTGAAGCAGCCGATGCCGAAGCAGGACCCGAGCCACGCCGCGCGGCGCGGCGCGGCGCCCTCGAGCAGCCAGAACAGCAGCGCGGGCGCGAGCACGGCGAGCGGCCACAGCGCGAACGGCGCGAAGGCGAAGCTGAGCGCCACGCCGCCCGCCAGCGCCAGCCACGGCGCAAGACGCGGCGTCACGACGGGCGCGTTCAGTCGCCGCCCCCGCGCACGCCTTGGGCCGGCAGGTCGCGCGGCGTCGTCACCTTGAGCGCCTCGACGCGACGGCGGTCGGCGCGCAGCACCTTGAGCTCGAGGCCCTCGACCTGCACCGTCTCGCCGCGGCGGGGCATGCGCCCGAGCTGCTGCATCACGAGGCCGGCGACCGTGTCGAAGGCCTCGTCGGAGAGGGCGACCCCGAAGAATTCGTTGAACTCGGCGATCGGCGTGGCGCCGCGCACCAGGAACTGCCGCTCGCCCTCGCGGCGGATGTCGTGCTCCTCGTCGACGTCGAACTCGTCGTCGATGTCGCCGACGATCTGCTCGATCGCGTCCTCGATGGTGACGAGGCCGGAGACGCCGCCGTACTCGTCGACCACGATCGCCATGTGGTTGCGGCTGCGACGGAACTCCTTCAGCAGCACGTTGACGCGCTTCGACTCGGGCACCACCACGGCCGGTCGCATGCACTCGCGGATGTCGAAATCGGCGGAGGCCCCCGCCGCGTACACCCGCAGCACGTCCTTGGCGAGCAGGATGCCGACGATGTCGTCGCGGTCGTCGTCCATCACCGGATAGCGGGAGTGGCCGGACTCGACGATCGCCGGCAGCAGCACCTCGAGGGGGTCGTCGCGGCGCACCGCGACCATCTGCGCGCGCGGCACCATGATGTCGCGCACCTGCAGGTCGGCGACGCCGAGCACGCCCTCGAGCATGCGCAGCGCCTCGGCATCGATGAGCCCGCGGCCCTGCGCCTCGCGCAGCTGCTGCACCAGGTCGTCGCGGTCCTCAGCCTCGCCGGAGAGCGCGCGCCCGAGCTTGCGCATCCAGCTCATCGCGCTGTAGCGGGGGTTGTTCACGGGACGCCTCCGTCGGCTGCGAGGTCCCCGTCCGCCTCGAGATAAGGGTCGGGGAAGCCGAGCGCCGCCAGCACGCGTCGCTCGCGGCGCTCCATGCGCCGCGCGTCGGTCGGTCGCTCGTGGTCGAGGCCGACGAGGTGCAGGCAGCCGTGCACCACGAGATGCGCCCAGTGGGCGTCGGGCGCCTTGCGCTGCGACCGCGCCTCGCGCGCGACCACCGGGGCGCAGAGCACGATGTCCCCGAGGAAGCGGCGTCGGCGGCCGTGGCCGCGCGCGCGGCCCCGAACGGTGCCCTCGCCGCCCGCGGGCACGGGGAAGGACAGCACGTTGGTGGCGTAGTCGCGGCCGCGCCAGACGAGGTTGAGCCGTCGACCCTCGGCGGTCCCGACCACCCGCACGGCGACCTCGGCGCCGCGCCCACCGGCGCCGAGCGCGGCGCGCGCCCAGACGGCCACGCGCGCAGCGGTCGGCGCCCCGCGGCGCACGCTGCTGCGCAGGTCGACGGCGAGCGGCGGACGGCGCGCGGCGCTCATCGCGGCTCGTTCCCCATGGGCCCGCCCGCGCGGCCGCCCGGCGGACCGCGCAGCTCCTCGTCGCCCTCGTAGGCCAGCACGATGCGCTGCACCAACGGATGGCGCACCACATCGCGCGCCTCGAAGAACTGGAACGCCACGCCCTGCACGTCGCGCAGCACGGCGATGACGTGGCGCAGCCCGGACATCCGTCCGGCCGGCAGGTCCGTCTGGGTGACATCGCCCGTGACCACCGCGCGCGAGCCGAAGCCGATGCGGGTGAGGAACATCTTCATCTGCTCGACGGTGGTGTTCTGCGCCTCGTCGAGGATGATGAAGGAATCGTTGAGCGAGCGGCCGCGCATGAACGCGAGCGGCGCGACCTCGATGACGTTGCGCTCGATGAGCTTGGCGACCCGGTCGAAGCCCATCATCTCGTAGAGCGCGTCGTACATCGGCCTGAGGTACGGATCGACCTTCTGGGTGAGGTCGCCGGGCAGGAAGCCGAGCCGCTCGCCGGCCTCGACGGCCGGCCGCACCAGCACGATGCGCCGTACGCGGTCGGACTGCAGCGCCTCGACGGCGCAGGCGACCGCGAGATAGGTCTTGCCGGTGCCCGCAGGCCCGACCCCGAAGGTGAGGTCGTGGCGGCGGATCCGCTTGAGGTATTCGCGCTGGTTCGGGCCGCGCGCGCGGATCGTGCCGCGCAGCGTGCGCAGCCCGGCGTCGGCGTCGTCGCCCTCGCCGCCCTCGCCCGACGCGGCGCCCGCAGCACCGGGCGCACCGGCGCTGCCCGACCCGCCCGCAGCGCCGTCGCCCGACGCGGCGCCCGCAGCGCCGTCGCCCGAATGGTCGCGCAACGCGAGGTGCACGGTCTCGGGGGTGATGTCCTCGGTGCGCGCGAGGCGGAACAGTTCGCGCAGCAGCGACTCGGCGGCGGCGGCGTTATCGCCCTGCGCCACGAAAGAGTTGCCGCGGCGGCGCAGGTCGACGCCGAGCCGCGTCTCGACGAGGCGCAGGTTGGCGTCGAGCGGCCCGCACAGGTTGGCGAGGCGCTCGTTGTCGGCGGGAGCGAGCACGAACTCGCGCAGCACGGGCGGCGCGGCGCCGCCGAGGTCGGCAGGATGGTCAGGCATGCGCTTCACCCGCGACGATGCGGCCGCGCAGCGAGTGCGCTCTCGCCTCGGTGATCTCGACGTCGGCGAAACGGCCGACGAGACCCGCGGGACCGGGGAAGTTGACCCAGCGGTTGTCCTCGGTGCGGCCGGCGAGCTCGCTCGCGTCGCGCCGCGACGGGCGCGCCACGAGGACGCGCTGCACGCTGCCCACCATCGCGAGGCTGCGCGCACGGGCCTGCTCGTCCAGCAAGGCCTGCAGACGCACGAGGCGCGACTGCTTCTCCTCGAGCGTGACCTCGTCGGGCAACGACGCGGCGGGCGTGCCGGGCCGGCGGCTGTAGATGAAGCTGAACGACTGGTCGATGTCGAGTTCACGCACCAGACGCAGCGTCGCCTCGAAGTCGCGTTCGGTCTCGCCGGGGAAACCGACGATGAAGTCGGAGGTGACCGCGATGCCCGGGCGCACGGCGCGCAGTCGGCGGATGCGTTCCTTGAATTCGAGCGCTGTGTAGCCGCGCTTCATGAGCGCGAGGATGCGGTCGGAACCGGACTGCACCGGCAGGTGCAGGTGGCCGGCGAGCGCGGGGACGCTGGCGTAGGCCTCGATGAGGCTGTCGTCGAACTCGAGCGGATGCGAGGTCGTGAAGCGGATGCGGTCGATGCCGGGCAGCGCCGCGACATGGTGCACGAGCGTGGCGAGGTCGACCTCGACGCCGTCGTCCATCGGGCCGCGGTAGGCGTTCACGTTCTGGCCGAGCAGCGTGACCTCGCGCACGCCCTGCGCGGCGAGGCTGCGCACCTCGGCCATCACCGACCCGAAGGGGCGGCTGATCTCGTCGCCGCGCGTGTAGGGCACGACGCAGAAGCTGCAGTACTTGCTGCAGCCTTCCATGATGGACACGAACGCCGACGCGCCCTCGGCGCGCGGCTCGGGCAGACGGTCGAACTTCTCGATCTCCGGGAAGCTGATGTCGACCACCGAACGCCCGTGGGTGCGCAGCTCGGCGAGCATCTCCGGCAGACGGTGCAGGGTCTGCGGCCCGAAGACCAGATCGACCTGCGGCGCACGCGCCGTGATGGCTTCGCCCTCCTGGCTCGCCACGCAACCACCGACACCGATGATCACGCCCGGCCGCTGGTCCTTGAGCAGCTTCCATTCGCCGAGCAGCGAGAACACCTTCTCCTGCGCCTTTTCGCGCACCGAACAGGTGTTCATGAGCAGCACGTCGGCCTGCCGGGGATCGTCCGTCGGCGCGAGGCCGAGCGAATCCGCGAGCACGTCGCCCATGCGGGCGGAGTCGTACTCGTTCATCTGACAACCGAAGGACTTGATGAAATAGCGGCCAGGCATGCGCGCGGCGCGGGTCCTCAGAACGGGATGTCGTCGTCGTCGAACTGGTCGCTGCCGCCGCCGCGCGGCGCATCGGCGTAGCCGCCCTCGCCGCCACGACCGCCGCCGCCCGACGCGCGCGACTCGCCGCGGGGCTCGCCGCGACCCTCGCCGCCCATGCCGCCGCCGCGGCTGCCGAGCATCTGCATCTCGTTGGCGACGATCTCGGTGGTGTAGCGGTCGCGGCCTTCCTTGTCCTGCCACTTGCGGGTGCGCAGCCGGCCTTCGATGTAGACCTGCGAGCCCTTGCGCAGGTACTCGCCGGCGATCTCGGCGAGGCGGCCGAACATCGCCACGCTGTGCCACTCGGTCTGCTCCTTCATCTCGCCCGTCTGCTTGTCCTTCCAGGACTCGGAGGTGGCGAGGCGCAGGTTGCAGACCGTCATGCCGGAAGGCATGGCCTTGGTCTCGGGGTCTTGTCCGAGGTTGCCGACGAGGATGACCTTGTTGATGCCGCGAGCCATGGGAAATCCTTCTGTTGAGGGCCGGCGCCCGGGGCGCCGACCGAGATAGACGGGGGATGGCTATATTAAGCGCGCCCCGCCCCCCCTGCACCGCCTATATCCGGGCAAAACGCACCGGAATGCCCCCCCTTCAGGCGGCCCCGCGGCCTCTTTGGCCCCCGAGGGCCCGCCGGGGTACACTAACCGGCTGTTTTTCCTGCACAACGCGTCCCGCACGCACCCATCCCGACCGCCATGAACCCGATCCGGATCCGGGGGGCGCGCACCCACAACCTGCGCGGCCTCGACCTCGACATCCCCCGCCACCGCCTGGTCGTGGTCACCGGGCTGTCCGGGTCGGGCAAGTCCTCGCTCGCCTTCGACACCCTCTACGCCGAGGGCCAGCGGCGCTACGTCGAGTCGCTGTCGGCCTATGCCCGGCAGTTCCTGTCGATGATGGACAAGCCCGATGTCGACCACATCGACGGGCTGTCGCCGGCCATCGCCATCGAGCAGAAGGCGGCCTCGCACAATCCGCGTTCGACGGTGGGCACGGTCACCGAGATCCACGACTACCTGCGCCTGCTCTACGCGCGCGCCGGCGTGCCGCACTGCCCCGAGCACGGCACCGCGCTCGAGGCGCAGACCGTGAGCCAGATGGTCGACCAGGCGCTGCGGCTCGGCGAAGGCACGGCGGTGATGGTGCTCGCGCCGCTGGTGCAGGACCGCAAGGGCGCGCACGACACCGTGCTGCGCGACCTGCAGACGCGGGGCTTCGTGCGCGCGCGCATCGACGGACGCGTGGTCGAGCTCGATGCGCCGCCGGAGCTCGACGCACGGCGCAAGCACAGCATCGAGGCCGTGGTCGACCGGCTGCGGCTGCGCGCCGATGCCGCGCAGCGCCTCGCCGAATCCTTCGAGACGGCCCTCAAGCTGTCGGGCGGCACGGCGCGCGTGCTGACGATGGAGGGCGAGGAGACCGGCCTGCTGTTCTCCGACCGGCATGCCTGCCCGGAGTGCGGCCACGCGGTGCCGACGCTGGAACCGAAGATGTTCTCGTTCAACAGCCCCGCGGGTGCCTGCCCGTCCTGCGACGGACTCGGCCAGCAGCCGTTCTTCGACCCGGCGCGGCTCGTCGCCTTCCCGCACCTCTCGCTCGCAGGCGGCGCGGTACGCGGCTGGGACCGCCACAACGCGCATTATCTGCAGCTCATCAGCACGCTCGCCGCACACTACGGCTTCGACATCGAGGAGCCGTGGCAGGAGCTGCCCGAGCGCGTGCAGGGGATCCTGCTCTACGGCAGCGGCGGCGAGGAGATCGACTTCACGTATGGCGGGACGCGCGGCAAGCCGCTGACGCGCCGCCACGCCTTCGAGGGTATGCTGCGCAACATCGAGCGGCGCTGGGAAGAGACCGACTCGCCGTCGGTCCGTGAAGAGCTCGCGCGCTTCCGCGGCCTGCGCCCCTGTCCCGACTGCGAGGGCAGCCGACTCAACCGCGACGCGCGCTGCGTGCGCGTCGGCGGCCGCACGCTGCCCGAGGTCACGCGGCTCGCGGTGGGCGACGCCGCGCAGCTATTCGCGGGCCTGACCCTGCCCGGCTGGCGCGGCGAGGTCGCCGCCAAGGTGGTGCACGAGATCGGCGAGCGGCTGCGCTTCCTGGTCGACGTCGGGCTCGACTACCTGACGCTCGAGCGCGGCGCCGACACGCTCTCGGGCGGCGAGGCGCAGCGCATCCGGCTCGCGAGCCAGGTCGGCTCCGGCCTCACCGGCGTCATGTACGTGCTCGACGAACCGTCCATCGGCCTGCACCAGCGCGACAACGCGCGGCTGCTCGCGACGCTGCGCCGGCTGCGCGACCTCGAGAACAGCGTCATCGTCGTCGAGCACGACGAGGACGCGATCCTCGCCGCCGACCATGTCATCGACCTCGGTCCGGGCGCCGGCGTGCACGGCGGACGCATCGTGGCGCAGGGCACGCCCGAGGAGGTCCGCGCCGCGCCCGGGTCGCTCACCGGCCAGTACCTCTCGGGCAAGCAGCGCATCGCCGTGCCGACGCTGCGCACGCCGCGCCAACCCGGCCGCGAGCTCGTCATCCGCAACGCCCGCGGCAACAACCTGCGGGGCCTCACGGTCGGCATCCCGGTCGGGCTCTTCACCTGCGTGACGGGCGTATCGGGCTCGGGCAAGAGCACGCTCGTCAACGACACGCTGCTGCGCCGCGCCACGGCGCAGCTCGGCGGCGGCCCGTCGGACGCCGAGCCCTGCGACGGCATCGACGGCCTGGAGCACATCGACCGCGTCATCGAGATCGACCAGGACCCGCTCGGCCGCACGCCGCGCTCCAACCCGGCCACCTACACGGGCGTGTTCGGCGCGCTGCGCGAGCTCTTCGCGCAGGTGCCCGAGGCGCGCAGCCGCGGCTACGACGTCGGCCGCTTCAGCTTCAACGTCAAGGGCGGGCGCTGCGAGGCCTGCCAGGGCGACGGCGTGATGCGCGTCGAGATGCACTTCCTGCCCGACGTCTACGTGCCCTGCGACGCCTGCGGCGGGCGACGCTACAACCGCGAGACGCTGGAGGTCCTCTACCGCGGCAAGAGCATCCACGACGTGCTCGAGATGACGGTCGAGGACGCGCTGCGCTTCTTCCAGGCGATCCCCGCGGTGCAGCCGAAGCTGCAGACGCTGCTCGATGTGGGGCTCGGCTATCTCAAACTCGGACAGAACGCGACCACGCTCTCGGGCGGCGAGGCGCAACGCGTGAAGCTCGCCCGCGAGCTCGCCAAACGGGCGACGGGCCGCACGCTCTATGTGCTCGACGAACCGACCACCGGGCTGCACTTCCACGACGTGGCGCAGCTGCTCGGCGTGCTGCGGCGGCTGCGCGACGAGGGCAACACCGTGGTGGTGATCGAGCACAACCTCGATGTCATCAAGACCGCCGACTGGGTGGTCGATCTCGGCCCCGAGGGCGGCGCGGGCGGCGGCGCCCTGGTCGCGGCCGGCACGCCCGAGCAGGTGGCGCACGTCGCGGCCTCGCACACCGGGCGCTATCTCGCGCCGCTGCTCGGCCGCGAGGCGGCCCGCGCGAAGAAGCGCTGACGCACCTCGCCGTCCTGCAGGCGCTCCGTGTGGCGCCCGCCCGTGTAACGCGTCACCGCGGCGCGCCAGAAGCGCACCGCGGCCGCATCGCCCGCGAGCGCCGCGGTCTCCCACTCGCCGTCGTGGCGGTCGAGGATGAGCGGCACCGCGGCGCTGCCCACGCCGAGCCCGCGCATGCCGCGCGCGATCCAGAACTCCATGAGCCGACGCGACGCGCCCCGCCGCTCGACGACGGCGAAGCCGGCGGCCGCGCCGTCGTGCGCGATCAACAGCACCTCGACGTCCCGCGGCGCCAGCCGGGCTGCGGCCTCGGCGCGCGCCGACGGTGCACCCAGAGCCGCGGCGGCGGAAGCGGCCTCGCGACCCACCTCCTCGATCCACCCGACGTAGGCGTCGATGAACCAGCGGCGGTCCGCCGCATCGGTCCTGGCATCGCGAAGGCTCACGCCCATCGTCGTCCCCTGCGCCGCGCCGCAGCGCTCAAAGAATTCAGGCAAAAAAAGAACCCGGGGGTGTCTCCACCGGCCCGGGTCCTTTTCGGGACCTTGCGGTCCCCAAGAAGCGTATCCCCTAAAGGATTACTTCTTGGCCTCCGTCGCGGCGGCAGCGGCGTCCGTCACGGCAGCAGCAGCGTCCGTGGCGGCCGTGGCAGCGGCGTCCGTCGCAGCGGCGGCGGCGTCCGTCGTGGCGGCGGCGGCGTCCGTCGCAGCAGCAGCGGCGTCGGTCGCAGCGGCAGCGGCGTCGGTCGCAGCGGCAGCGGCGGCGTCCGTGGCGGCAGCAGCGGCGTCAGCAGCCGGAGCAGCGGCCTCAGCCGGAGCCTCGGCGGGCTTGCCGCAAGCGGTCAGGGCGAACGCCGCGACGAGGGCGGCGAGAGCGAGCTTCGTCTTCATGAGTGGATATACCCCAAAAGTAGAGACAGTTGATAAATCAAACAACCTAGCTAGTTTGTCTGGCGACGTGAATCGCGCGCGAATCGTACAGGTTTTGTCGACGTTTGTGAACGACCTGCTGTCGGGCGGCTGGCCGGGTGTCAGGGCCACGCAACACCCGCCGCCCGGGCAGGCCGGTTGCCCTAGAATCCGGTGACCGCCCCGAACGCCCCACCGCAGGACCCCCCGATGGCCGACCACCCCCTCGCCCCCCTCTTCCAGGACCACCTCGCCGAGATCGCCCGCCGCACCACCGCCGTGCTGGCGGCCACCGGCTACGATGGGGTCGTGCTGCACGCCGGGGAGCCGCTCGGGGTGTTCGAGGACGACCAGCACTACCCGTTCAAGGCCCACGCGCCCTTCCGCTGGTGGGCGCCCTTGACCGACGCCCCGGGCTCGTTGGTGGTGTTCCGCCCAGGCGAGCGGCCGCGGCTGGTGTTCCGCGTCGAGACCGACTTCTGGTACCAGCCTGCCGCCCTGCCCGACGCCTGGTGGCCGGGCGCCTTCGAGGTGGTCGAGGCCCGCTCCCGTGAGGCCGTCCGTGCGGCGCTGCCCGCCGACCTCCGTCGCATGGCCTGGATCGGTGATGCCCTGCCCGAACTCGCCGGCTGGGGCTTCGGCGCGGTCAACCCACCGGCACTGCTGCGGCGGCTCGACTTCCAGCGCAGCCGCAAGACGGCCTACGAGATCGCCTGCCTGCGCGAGGCCAACCGCATCGGCGCGCGCGGCCACCGCGCCGCCGAGGCCTGCTTCCACGCCGGCGGCAGCGAGTACGAGATCCATCAGGCCTACGCCTCGGCCTGCGGCCAGCGCGAACAGGAGCTGCCGTACAACGCCATCGTCGCGCTCGACGAGGCGGCTGCGGTGCTGCATTACCAGGTGCTGCGCCGCGAGCGCCCCACGGCGCCGCGCACCCTGCTGCTCGACGCCGGCGCGACCTTCGCCGGCTACGGCAGCGACATCACCCGCACCCATGTCCACGCCGCTGCCGCCCGCTCGGACGCGGGCTTCACGGACCTCGTGGCCGGGATGGACCGGGTGCAGCAGGGGCTGTGCGCGATGGTCCGCCCCGGGGTCGACTGGCGCGACATCCATCTGGCCGCCGTCGAGCGCATCGCCGGTCTGCTGCACGAGGCGGGCGTGATCCGCTGCCGCGTAGCCGAGTCGCTGGAGAACGGCGTCGCCCGGCTCTTCTTCCCGCACGGCATCGGTCACCCGCTCGGGCTGCAGGTGCACGACGTCGCGGGCTTCTTCGCGGACGAGAGCGGCAACACGGCGCTGCCGCGTCCGCCGCTGGACCCCGCCCTGCGCATGACCCGCGTCCTCGAACCCGGCTTCGTGGTGACGATGGAGCCCGGCCTCTATTTCATCGAGGCGCTGCTCGGACCCGCACGCACCGGCCCGCAGGGCAGGCACATCGACTGGCAGCGCGTCGAGCAGCTGCGGCCCTTCGGCGGCATCCGCATCGAGGACGACCTCGCCGTGACGGCGGACGGCTGCGAGAACCTCACCCGGGCCGCTTTCGCGGCCTGACGCGGCCCAGGAGCCAGGGGCCGCCCGGGCGGATCGCGCCGGGCGGCCGCCGCTCCGGTCAGCCCTTCTTCAGGAGGTCGCGGATCTCCTCCAGCAATACCTCGTTGCGCGGCGGCGCCGGCGGCGCGGCGGGCGGCGCCTCGGGGCGCTTCATGCGGTTGATGGCCTTGATGGCGAGGAACAGCGCGAACGCGATCACCGTGAAGTCGAAGATGGTCTGCACGAAGGCGCCCCACTTCAGCACCACCTCCGAGCCGTCCGGCGCGGTGCCGAGCGTGGTGCCGAGCTCGTTGAACGACACCCCGCCCACCGCCTTGCCGAGCAGCGGCATCACGATGTCGCCCACCAGCGACGAGACGATCTTGCCGAACGCGCCGCCGATCACGACGCCGACCGCGAGGTCGATGACGTTGCCGCGCATGGCGAACTCACGGAATTCCTTGACGATGCTCATGGGGTACCCCTCCTGTTGTGCATGACGGTGGGAAGTCTATACGGCAGGCCCGGCGAAGCCACCTGTACCAAAGCAGCAGCGCCAAAGCAGAAGGCCGGCGCCCCTTGCGGAGACGCCGGCCCTCGGTCCGGTCTGCGGGACGCCCGGTCGGCCCGGGCGGGCGGTCAGGCCGCGGCGGCCTTGCGCGCGCGCGGCTTGGCGGCGGCCTTGGCCTTCGACTTGCCCTTGGCCTTCTTGGCGGGAGCCTTGTCCTCGCCCGCCTCGGCGCCCTCGGCGGCGGCCGCCGGACGGTCGACGAGCTGCATCAGCGCCATCGGCGCCGAATCACCGGGCCGCGGCATCATGTGCAGGATGCGGGTGTAGCCGCCGGCGCGCGCCTTGAAACGGGGGCCGAGGTCGTCGAAGAGCTTCGCGACGATCGCCGCATCGCGCAGACGGGCGAACGCGAGCCGACGGCGCGCCTCGCTGTCGGTCTTGCCGAGGGTGATCAGGGGCTCGACCACCCGACGCAGTTCCTTGGCCTTCGGCACGGTGGTGCGGATGGTCTCGTGACGCAGCAGCGCGACGCTGAGGTTGCGCATCAGCGCGTGGCGGTGCGGAGCGTTGCGCGACAGCTGTCGCCCGGAAAGTCTATGACGCATGTCTGAACCTCACAAATCCTTGGGTGGCGCGACCCCGCGGGCCGCGCCGGGCCGTCACATCAGCCCCGAGCGCTCTTCGTCGTGGCGCAGCCCGGAGGGCGGCCAGCCGTCGAGACGCATGCCGAGCATCAATCCGTGGCTCTGCAGCACTTCCTTGATCTCGGTCAGCGACTTCTTGCCGAGGTTCGGGGTGCGCAGCAGCTCGACCTCGGTGCGCTGCACCAGATCGCCGATGTAGTGGATGTTCTCGGCCTTGAGGCAGTTCGCGCTGCGCACCGTGAGCTCGAGCTCGTCCACCGGACGCAGCAGGATGGGGTCGAACTGCGCCGACTCGGCCTTGCCGCCGGCCTCCTCCTCGCCCTGCAGGTCCACGAACACCGACAGCTGGTCCTTGAGGATGCTGCCGGCGCGACGGATGGCTTCTTCCGCGTCGATCGTGCCGTTGGTCTCGATGTCGAGCACCAGCTTGTCGAGGTCGGTGCGCTGCTCGACGCGCGCGGCGTCGACCGAGTAGGTCACGCGGCGGATCGGGCTGAACGAGGCGTCGAGCTGCAGGCGGCCGATCGGGCGGGTCGCCTCCTCGAACGCGACGCGCTGCGAGGCCGGGCGGTAACCGCGGCCGCGCTCGACGCGCAGCGTCATCGTGAGCTCGCCGGCCTTCGTCAGGTTGGCGATCACGAGCTCGGGGTTCACCACCTCGACGTCGTGGTCCGTCTGGATGTCGCCGGCGGTGACCGGGCCGGGGCCCTTCTTCGACAGGCGCAGCTCGGCGGAGTCGCGCGAGTGCATGCGGATCGCGACCTGCTTCAGGTTGAGCAGGATGTCGACCACGTCCTCCTGCACGCCCTCGATGGAGGTGTACTCGTGGAGCACGCCCTCGATCTCGGCTTCCGTGATGGCGGCGCCGGGCATGGAGGAGAGCAGCACGCGGCGCAGCGCGTTGCCGAGCGTGTGGCCGAAGCCCCGCTCGAACGGCTCGATGACGACCCGCGCCTGACGAGGTGCGAGCGGGCTCACCTTCACCACGCGCGGCTTGAGGAATTCGCTGACGGATCCTTGCATGTTTCGTCCCTCTGTCCGGTCGCTCAGGAGATCACTTCGAGTACAACTCGACGACCAGGTTCTCGTTGATGTCGGGCAGGATCTCGTCCCGTCCCGGCACCTGCTTGAAGACGCCCTTCATCTCCTTGTCGTCCACCTGCACCCACTCGGGGAGGCCGACCTGCGAGGCGATCTGCATGGCGTTCTGGATGCGCAGCTGCTTACGGGCCTTCTCGCGGATCTGGACGACGTCGCCCGGACGCACCTGATAGGACGCGATGGTGACGGCGCCGCCGTTGACCTCGACGCCCTTGTGGCTCACCAGCTGGCGGGCCTCGGAGCGGGTCGCGGCGAAGCCCATGCGGTACACCACGTTGTCGAGACGGCACTCGAGGAGCTTGAGCAGGTTCTCGCCCGTGGCGCCCGGACGGCGCGCCGCCTCGGTGTAGTAGTTCGAGAACTGGCGCTCGAGCACGCCGTACATGCGGCGCAGCTTCTGCTTCTCGCGCAGCTGGCTGCCGTACTCGGACAGACGGGTCTTGCGCTCGCTCTTGACGCCGCCCGGCGGCACCTGCAGCTTGCACTTGGACTCGAGCGGCTTGACGCCGCTCTTCAGGAAGAGGTCAGTGCCCTCGCGACGAGCGAGCTTGCACTTGGGACCGATGTAACGAGCCATGCGTGATGTCCTCTTCGGGCCGGCGTCAGACGCGGCGCTTCTTGGGGGGGCGGCAGCCGTTATGCGGGATCGGCGTGACGTCGAAGATGCTGGTGATCTTCAGGCCGCAGGCGTTGAGCGCGCGGACCGCCGACTCGCGACCCGGGCCCGGGCCCGCGACGCGCACTTCCACGTTGCGCAGGCCATGCTCCTGCGCCGCGACGCCGGCCTTCTCGGCGGCGACCTGCGCGGCGAACGGGGTCGACTTGCGCGAACCGCGGAAGCCGCAGCCGCCCGAGGTCGCCCACGAGAGCGTGTTGCCCTGGCGGTCGGTGATCGTGATGATCGTGTTGTTGAAGGACGCGTGCACGTGCGCGATGCCGTCGAGCACGTTCTTGCGCGCCTTCTTGGGCTTCTTCGCGCCGCCGGCGCCCTGCTGCTTGTTGTCTGCCATATCCTGCCTGCTGCCTTATGCCTTGCCCGGGGGCGCGTTGAGCTTGACCGCCTGCTTGC
>JBBAPM010000010.1:20956-74404 GCA_040400835.1 Steroidobacteraceae bacterium | reverse complement strand
CCGCGGGTGCGAACACGAACTTCGTGCAGACCGTGCCGGGCAAGGGCTGGTTCACATACTTCCGTCTGTACGCGCCGACCGAGCCGTACTTCAAGAAGGAGTGGGCCCTGCCGGACATCGAAGAGATCCGATGACCGGGCGACGGACTGAGATCGGCCTGGCCGTGTTGGCGGGTTTGGGCTGCGCAGCGCAGGCGCAGGACAAGCCCGTCAACAACGGCACGGACCCCACCAAGCTCACGACCATCCTGCAGCCGACCTACGAGTACCTCGATCTCGTCGGAGGGTTCGAGAGCGGGGTGCTCCGTCTCAATTACACGCAACCGTTCGGCGCCAAGAGCGACTACAGCCTGCGGCTGCGCGTGCCGGTGCAGATGAACGATGTGCGCGGGAACTCCGGGCACGATCTGGGTGATGCCTCGTTGATGCTGACGCATGTCTTCGGTCTGACCCGCACCCACGGCTGGGTGTTCCAGGGCGAGGCGGTGTTCGACACGGCCGCGCGTCCGGAGCTCGGCACCGGCAAGAACGTGCTGAAGGGCACGCTCATCTACGCGCGCTTCCTGCCGACGGGCGCGATCTTCGCGCCGGCGGTGGTGCAGAGCAACAGCGTGTCGGGGCAGGCGCGGCGGGCCGACGTCAACACCACCACCTTCGACTTCTACTACGTCCCGAAGCTCGCCGACCCGCGCAACCTCATCACCGTGGACCCGGCGGTCAACTTCGATTGGGAGAACGACAAGGAATTTTTGAGCCTCGCCGTCACCTTCGGGCGCGTCACCGGCCCCGCCTTGGGCGGCGTCGGCATCGTCACGGTGAAGCCGAGCCTGTTCGCCGGCGGTGACCGGCCGGCCGACTGGGGCATCGAGATCGGCTACAAGGTCCTCGGCTTCTAGTCGAGCTTCACGCCGCGCAGCGCCGCGCCCGCGCCGCCGCCGAGTCGGGACAGCAGCAGCGTCGTCTCGCCGATCGGCAGGTCGAGCGGCCGCAGCGAGGACTCGGGCAGCAGCACGATGCTGCCCGTCCGGGCTTTCGGCGAGTTGGGCAGGAAGACGCTCGCCCAGCCGCCGTCGATGGAATCGAACTTCATCCCGATCCGCCAGCCCTCGCCGGCGGGCACCAGCACCGGCCGCACATCCGGTACGCCATCGCCCGCGCCCCGGCCCTCGAGCACGGACTTCGCCATCCGGTACTGCGGGAGGCTGCCGACGATCGATTCTTCGATCCAGCCGATGAGTTTCTGGCCGGGCGCCGTGCGCGCCAGCATCCCGGCGATGAACGCGACCAGCAGCAGCGCGAGGGCGGCGAGCAGGGTGCCGAGCGCGAACTGCGCGACGAGGTGTCCCGGGAACAGGTTCTCCACGGGCTTCATGAGTTGGCGCGCGAGCGGCAGCACTTTGTCGGCGAGCCACAGCAGCAGGGCGCCGGGCAGCAGGAACAGCACTCCGCCGACCAAGGTGTCCTTGATGAACCGGGCGGTCTTCTTCATGGCGGGGCTCTCTATGACGGTGTTGCAGGATGGGCTGATGGACCCGATGTTACGGCCCCGGACCGTGGTTACAATCCGGTCGATGCAACGGGGGCCGTCTTGCGCCTGATCGATGTCCTCTGGGTGACCATGTCCGTGGCCTGCCTCGTGCTGGGCGGCATCCACGCCCATGTCTGGCTGCGACGGCGCGAGGCGATCGTCACCCGTGCCAATCTGGCGTTCGCGGTGCTCGCCCTGTCGGTGGTGTTGATGGGCGTGCTGGAGCTGCAGCTGTTCCGCGCCGCCGACGTCGAAGAGTTCAAGCGGCTGCTCTTCTGGTACCACTTCCCCGTCTGGTCGGGGTTCGCGGCTGTCGTCGCCTTCACGCATTTCTACCTCGACGCCGGACGGCTATGGCTGGGCCTCGCCGCCATCGGGTTGCGGACGGTCGCGCTGATCGTCGGGGTCCTGACGGGCGGGGCGATGAACTACCAGCGCATCGAGGCGCTCGGGACCTTCGATCTGTTGGGCGACCCGGTGGTGATGGTCGTGGAGGCCTCGCCGAGCCCGGTGCTGCTGCTTGCGCAGTCGGCGCTCTTGCTGCTCGCGCTGTTCTTGGCCGACGCCACGCGCCAGCTGTGGCGGCGGGGGGACCGCGTCCGCGCCCTCACCATCAGCGGCGGATTGCTGCTCTACGTCGGCGTCAACTCGGTGTTGGCGATCGCCAGCTATTGGGGGTTCCTGCGTCTGCCGATGATGGGCATCGTGTTCTTCCTGCCGATGGTCTTCGTCATGGGCGCCTATCTCGGCATCGACCTGCTGCGCAGCGCCGAGCTGAAGCAGGACCTGCAGGAATCGGAGCGTCGGCTGTCGCTCGCGGCCGACGCTGCCGACGCCGGTCTTTGGAGCCTCGATGCCGTGACCGGCCGCTTCTGGGCGACGCCGCGCGCCTACGCGATCCTGGACCTGCCGATCCGCCCCGACGCCTCGGTCGACGATCTGCTCGCCGTCATCCATCCCCACGACCGCCGCCGCGTCGAACGGGTGCTGCAGGCGGCACGCAAGGAAGACGGCGTGAGCAACCTCGATTACCGCATCCGCGACCGGTCCGGCGGCATCCGCTGGGTATCGTCGCGCGGCAGTTCCTGCACGGGGCGCGAAGCCGGCTCGCGGGTCATCAGCGGCGTGATCATGGACATCAGCGCCCGCAAACAGGCCGAGGACGAGCGCGCGCTGCAGCGCGTGGAGCTCGAGCACTTGGCGCGGGTCAACACGCTCGCCGAGCTCTCCGGCACGCTCGCGCATGAGATCAACCAGCCGCTCGCGACCATCATGAGCAACACCGAAGCCGCGCAGCGTCTGTTGGCATCACCACACCCCGACCTCGATGAGCTGCGCGCCATCATGGGCGACATCCTCGCCGCCGATGAGCGCGCCGATGCGGTGGTCAAGCGGCTGCGCGCGATGCTGCGCCGCGGTCCTGCGATGCGCGAACCGCTCGAGATGGACGCGCTCGTGGCGGGGGTCCTCGGATTCATGGCGGGTGAGCTGCGACGCCGCGGCGTCGCGCCCCGGATCGAGCTCGGCGCGCCCGGCGCGCGCCTTTGGGGCGACCGCGTGTCGCTCGAACAGGTGCTCATCAACCTCATCAACAACGCCTGCGATGCGCTGGCCGTGCGGGATGCCGGCATGCGCCGGCTGGTGCTGCGGACGCGGCAGGAGGGCGCTGAACTGTGCGTCGAGGTCTGCGACAATGGTGCAGGCCTCAAGGCCGGCGCCGAGGAGATCTTTGCGCCGTTCTTCACCACCAAGACCGAGGGACTCGGCATGGGACTCGCGATCTCGCGCTCCATCGTGCAAGCGCACGAGGGTCGTATCTCGGTGCGGGACGATCCCGCCGGGGGTACGGTCTTCGAGCTCCGTTTCCCTGCCCACCAGCCCGCGCAGGGCCAGGCGGAGGCGGGATGACCGACAAGGTCTACCTCGTCGACGACGAACCCGATCTGCGCCGCGCGCTCGAGCGGCTGCTGCAGACCGAGGGCTTCAAGGTCGAGAGCCACGCCTCGGCGCTCGATTTCCTGGCGCGTCTGCCCGCCGAGGCCGATGGCTGCGTGGTCATGGATCTCGCGATGCCGGGGCTCGACGGCCTCGAGGCCCAACAGCGGTTGGTCACGGCCGCCACGCGCTGGCCGATCGTCTTCCTCACCGGCCACGGCGACATCCGCAGCAGCGTGCAGGCCATGAAGGCGGGCGCGGTGGACTTCCTCACCAAGCCGGTCAAGGCGGGCGAGCTGCTCGCGGCCGTGCGCAGCGGTGCGGCGCAGGTGCGCGAGGCGGCGGAGCTGCGCCAACGGTTCGCCTCCCTCACCCCGCGCGAGCGGGAGGTCATGCGGCATGTGATCGCCGGCCGCCTCAACAAGATGATCGCCATGGACCTCGGCACCACCGAGCAGACCATCAAGGTGCACCGCTCGCGGGTCATGGAAAAGCTTGGTATCCGCTCCGTGGCCGCGTTGGTGTCCGTGGCGCAGCGGCTCGGGGTCACCCCCACCGGAACGGCGTCTTGAACCTTCGTCCAATGTGACACCCGGCTCCCGGGGGGTACCGTGGATGTAGGGGCCGCATCACGGCCATGTCCCGGGAGTATCTATGACCCTCATCCGCAGCGCTCTGGCGCTTGTCTTCCTGGCGCTTGCCCTGCCTGCGCAGGCGCAGACCGCCAGCCCCGCCAAGAAGCCCAACATCCTGGTGATCTGGGGCGACGACATCGGCGGCTTCAACATCAGCGCCTACAACCAAGGCATGATGGGCTACCGCACCCCGAACATCGACAGCATCGCCAAGGGTGGCGCGCTGTTCACCGACTGGTACGGCCAGCAGAGCTGCACCGCCGGTCGCGCGGCGTTCGTGACGGGCCAGTCGCCCATCCGCACGGGTCTCACCAAGGTCGGCCTCCCGGGCACGCCGGAGGGCATGCGCAAGGAAGACCCGACGATCGCGACGCTGCTGCGCGCCCAGGGTTACCGCACGGGTCAGTTCGGCAAGAACCACCTCGGTGATCGCGACGACATGCTGCCGACGAAGCACGGCTTCGACGAGTTCTTCGGCAACCTGTACCACCTGAACGCCGAGGAAGAGCCGGAGAGCCCGGACTATCCGAAGGACCCCAACTTCAAGAAGAACTTCGGTCCGCGCGGCGTCATCCACAGCTTCGCCGATGGCCGCATCCAGGACACCGGTCCGCTGACGCGCAAGCGCATGGAGACCATCGACGACGAGGTGATGGCCAAGAGCCTGGACTTCATGCGTCGCGCCAAGAACGACGACAAGCCGTTCTTCCTCTGGTGGAACTCCACCCGCATGCACATCTTCACCCACCTCAAGGCCGCCTCGGCGGGCAAGACCGGTCTCGGCGTCTACGCCGACGGCATGGTCGAGCATGACGGCCATGTGGGCCAGCTGCTCGCGGCCCTCAAGGAGATGGGTCTCGACGAGAACACCATCGTGATGTACTCGACCGACAACGGTGCCGAGACCTTCACGTGGCCGGACGGCGGCACGACGATGTTCCGCGGCGAGAAGAACACGCAGTGGGAGGGCGGCTACCGCGTCCCCACGATGATCCGCTGGCCGGGCGTCATCAAGCCGGGCACCGTGATCAACGACATCGGCGCGCACGAGGACATGCTGCCGACGCTGCTTGCTGCGGCGGGCGATGCCAATGTCGGCGCGGACCTGCTGAAGGGCCGCAAGATCGGCGGCATGGCCTACAAGGTACACCTCGATGGCTACGACCTCGGCCCCGCGCTGCGCGGCGAGGGCGCCTGGCCGCGCAAGGAGTTCATCTACTGGACCGACGATGGTTCGGTGGCCGCTCTGCGCTACGAGAACTGGAAGATCACCTTCCTCGAGCAGCAGGCCGAGGGCCTCAAGGTGTGGCAGGAGCCGTTCGTGCCGCTGCGCGCCCCGAAGATCACCAACCTGCGCATGGATCCCTTCGAGCGCGCCGAGGAGGAGAACGCCATCGGCTACCAGCGTTGGTACCTCGAGCGGATGTACATGATCGCGCCGTCCGGTGCCTATGTCGCCAAGTGGCTGCAGAGCTTCCGCGACTTCCCGCCGCGCCAGAAGCCGGGCAGCTTCAACCTCGACCGCGTCATGGAAGCGGTGATGAGCAGCAGCGGGCGCTGACGCGCCCATCGGGACACCTGTTCCGGTGTGCGGGGCCGCGTCCTGATGAAGGTCGCGGCCCCTTTTTTTGGAGGATCGTTCCGATGAAGACCATGAACATGTTCGGTGCCCTGACCGGCGCGCTGCTGCTGGCGCTCGGCCTCGCCGCACCGGCCGCACCGGCTTCCGAGGCGCTGGCGTCCTGGAACGACGGCGCCGCCAAGGCGCGCATCGTCGCGTTCGTGCAGGGCGTCACCGACCCGCGCAGCCGCAGCTATGTCGCCCCCGCCGAGCGCATCGCGGTGTTCGACAACGACGGCACGCTGTGGTCGGAGCAGCCGGCCTACTTCCAGCTCGCCTTCGCCATCGACCGCGTCAAGGCGCTCGCGCCGCAGCACCCGGACTGGAAGGACCGTCAGCCCTTCAAGGGCGTCCTCGAAGGCGACATCAAGGCGGTGGCCGCCACCGGCGAGCGCGGGCTCATGGAGCTCGTCATGGCGACGCACGCCGGCAGCACCACCGAGGAGTTCGCGGCGAGCGTGCGGCAGTGGGTGAGGACGGCGCGACATCCGACGCTCAAGCGTCCCTACACCGAGCTCGTGTTCCAGCCGATGCTGGAACTGCTCGCCTACCTGCGCGCCAACGGCTTCAAGACCTACATCGTCTCGGGCGGCGGCATCGAGTTCATGCGCGTGTTCGCCGAGGAGGTCTACGGCGTGCCGCCCGAGCAGGTGATCGGCTCGACCATCGCCACGAAGTACGAGCTGCGCGACGGCAAGCCGGTGATCGTCCGCGAGCCGAAGCTCGACTTCATCGACGACAAGGCGGGCAAGCCGCTCGCCATCAACAAATTCATCGGCCGGCGGCCGATCGCGGCCTTCGGCAATTCCGACGGCGACTTCGAGATGCTGGAGTGGACCACCGCGGGTGCGGGTCCGCGCCTCGCGGCGATCGTCCACCACGACGACGCTGCCCGGGAGTTCGCGTATGATCGGGACTCGCACATCGGCAAGCTGCGCCGCGGCCTCGACGAGGGCCCGCAGCGGGGCTGGCTGATCCTCAGCATCAAGAACGACTGGAACGCCGTCTATCCCGCCCCCAAGCGCTGAGACCCGCTCCCGGACGCCGCGGCTCATCGCGGTCGGTGTCCTCGTGCTCGCGCTGGCAGCGGGCGCGTGGGGGTGGCTCGCGTCGCGGCGTGACGGCGTCGCGGGCGCGGGCAGCGCCTCCGCGGCGGCCGGTCATGCCGCCGCGGCCGACCTCGCCGCGCTGCGCGCCTCCGCGACCTACGTCGGCAGCGCCGCCTGCGCGGACTGCCACCGCGCCGAGCACGCCGCCTGGAAGGGCTCACAGCACGAGCGCGCCATGCAGCACGCCACGCCGCAGACGGTGCTGGGCGATTTCTCGGGTGCGACCTACACCCGCGACGGCGTCACCTCGACGTTCTTCCAGCGCGACGGCAAGTTCTTCATGCGCACCGACGGACCCGGCGGCAAGCTCACCGACTTCGAGGTGAGGTACACGTTCGGCGTGGAGCCGCAGCAGCAGTACCTCGTCGAGTTGCCGGGCGGCCGCCTGCAGGCGGTGTCGGTCACCTGGGACACGCGGACGAAAGAGGCCGGCGGACAGCGCTGGTTCCGCCAGTACCCCAAAGAGGTGCTCGACCATCGCGACGAACTGCACTGGACGCAGCGGACGCAGAACTGGAACTTCATGTGCGCGGACTGCCATTCGACGGACGTCCGCAAGGGCTACGACGACGCCGAAGGTACCTACGACACCCGCTACGCCGAGGTATCGGTCGGCTGCGAATCCTGCCACGGACCCGGTTCGGCGCATGTGGCGTCCCGACGCGGTGGCAAGCCCGGCGGCAAGGGTGGCGGCAAGGGCGGCGGCAAGGGCGACACAGCCGGCGCTGTGCATGGCCTGACGGTCGCCCTGCTCGAGCGCCGCGATGTCGCGTGGGTCATCGATCCCGCCACAGGCAACGCGCGCCGCAGCACGCCGCGCACCACCGACGACGAGATGGAGACCTGCGCACGCTGTCACTCGCGGCGCAGCCAGTTCGCCGAAGGGTGGCGGGCCGGCGACCGGTTGCTCGACCACTTCCTGCCGGTGACGCTGCGCGAGGGTCTCTATCACCCCGACGGGCAGCAGCAGGACGAGGTCTTCATCTGGGGTTCGTTCCGGCAGAGCAAGATGCACGAGGCGGGCGTCACCTGCAGCGACTGCCACGATCCGCACACCCAGAAGATGCGGCTGCCGGGCGATGCCACCTGCGCGCAATGCCATGCGCCGGCGAAGTACGCCGTCGTCGAGCACCATCGCCATGAGGCCGGCAAGGCAGGATCGCAGTGCGTCGATTGCCACATGCCCGCGACCACCTACATGGTCAACGATCCGCGTCGCGACCACGGCTTCAAGGTGCCGCGGCCGGACCTGACGACATCGACGGGAGCGCCGAACGCCTGCGGCAGCTGCCACGAGCGCGAGGGTGCGGCCTGGGCCAGCGCGGCGCTCGACCGCTGGCATGGCACGGCTTGGCGCTCGCGGCCGAGCATCGCACCGACGCTGCACGCCGCGCGGCGCGGGTCGCCCGGTGCGGCGCGGGGCCTGCAGGGCTTGGTGGACGATCCGAAGCAGCCGGCCCAAGTGCGCGCCACGGCGCTCGAGCTGCTCGCGCGTTACCCGAGCCCGCTCGCCGACGCCGCGCTGCAGCGCGCGTTGGGCGACGCCGACGATCTGACGCGCCATGTCGCCGTCACGCGGCTCGAGTCCTTGCCGGTCGAGGCGCGCCCGGCGCTGCTCGCGCCGCGGCTCACCGACCGCGTGCGAGCCGTACGCATGGAGGCCGCGCGCCTGCTGCTGCCGGCGGCCGCACAGCTCGATCCCGCGGCGCGTCCGGCGTTCGATGCCGCGATCAGGGAGTACGAAGCGTCGCTGCGCCACGATCTCAGCCGTCCCGAGGCGCGTCTCAACCTCGGCAACCTGTTGCTGCAGCGCGGCGATGCGACGGGCGCCGAGGCGTCGTTCAAGCGCGCCATCGACGCCGACCCGCGCTTCGTGCCGGCGCGCGTGAACCTCGCCGACCTCTACCGCGGTCAGGGCCGGGAGGGCGAGGCGGACCGGATCCTGCGCGACGGTCTGCGGGCGGCGCCCGGCGCACCGGCGCTGCACGAGGGCTTGGGGCTGTCTTTGGTGCGGCAGGGCCGCAAGTCCGACGCCCTCGTCGAGTTCGCGGCCGCGGCGCGCGCCGCCCCCACCGAGGCGCGCTATGCTTATCTGCATGCGCTTGCGCTGCATGATGCCGGTCGACGCGACGAAGCGAAGCGGGTGCTCGCCGAGGCCGCGCGCCGCACACCCGACCGCGACCTGCTGCTCACGCTCGCGCAGTGGCGCAGCGAGGGCGGCGACGAGACGGGTGCGCGCGAGGCGCTGTCCCTCTGGTATGCCGTCAGCCCCGACGACCCGGCGCTCGCAGCGCTGCAGCCGCGCTGAGCCTGCCTGCAGCACCCCCCAGGGACGGGACCATGCCCACTGACGCCGAATTCATGCGCCGTGCGCTCGAGCTCGCGCGCGCCGCCGCCGCGCGCGGCGAGGTGCCGGTGGGCGCGCTGCTCGTGCGCGGCGACGAGGTGCTGGGCGAGGGGGCCAACTGCCCGATCGGCACGCACGACCCGACGGCGCACGCCGAGATCCATGCGTTGCGCGCCGCAGGTGCGCGTGTCGGCGACTACCGCTTGCCCGGCACCACGCTCTACGTGACGCTAGAGCCCTGCATCATGTGCGCCTCGGCGCTCGTCCACGCACGGGTGTCGCGCGTCGTGTTCGGCGCCTGGGACCCGAAGGCCGGTGCGGCCGGCAGCCTCACCGATGTCTTCAACATCGCCGGTCTCAACCACCGGGTGGATGTCTTCGGCGGCGTGATGGCGGAGGAGTGCGGTACGCTGCTCTCCGATTTCTTCCGCCAGCGCCGCACTTGAAAGACCACGCGAAGCTCACCACCGGCTCGATCCCGCGCACGCTGTTCGCGTTCGCGTTGCCGATCCTGCTCGGCAACGTGATGCAATCGGTCAACGGCTCCATCAACGCCGTCTGGATCGGCAAGTTCCTCGGGTCCGCGGCGCTCACCGGGGCGAACAACGGCAACATGGTGGTGTTCCTGCTGTTCGGCGCGGTGTTCGGCATCACCATGGCCGCGACGATCATGATCGGTCGCGCGGTGGGCGCCGGCGAGACGGCCGAGGCGAAGCGCGTGGTGGGCACGAGCGCCACGTTCTTCTTCGTGGTCTCGCTGCTGCTCGCGGCGCTCGGGTTCCTGCTCGCGCCCACCATCCTGCACTGGATGGGCACGCCCGAGGATGCGCGCGCCTACGGCATCGACTACCTGCGCGTGCTGTTCCTCGCGCTGCCCGCCTCGAACGCCTTCTTCTTCGTGAGCGCGGCGCTGCGCGGTGCGGGCGACTCGCGCACGCCGTTCCGTTTCCTCGCCGTGTCGGTGGCGCTCGACATCGTGCTCAACCCGCTGTTCATCTTCGGCTGGGGGCCGCTGCCGCCGCTCGGCATCGCCGGATCGGCGCTCGCCACGCTGGTCGCGCAGTGCGTGGCGCTCGGCCTGCTGCTGCGCCATGTCTACCGCGTGCAGCACCCCCTCGCGCTTCATGCCGACGAGCGGCGGTTGCTGCGCATCGATCCGGGCATCGTGCGCACGCTGGTCGGCAAGGGCATCCCGATGGGCCTGCAGATGATGGTGCTCTCGGTCAGCGCGGTGCTGTTCCTCGGCATCGTCAACGGCTTCGGTTCGACCACCGCCGCCGCGTTCGCCGCCGACATGCAGCTCTGGAACTACGTGCAGATGCCGGCGCTCGCGCTCGGAGCCGCCGTGTCCTCGATGGCGGCGCAGAACATCGGCGCGGGCCATTGGGACCGCGTGGGCGCGATCGCCAAGGTCGGCGTGGTCTTCAACTTCCTGCTGACGGGCGGCCTGGTCGTGCTGCTCTACCTGGCGGAGCGGCGGGGCGTGGGGATCTTCCTGCCCCCCGGCAGCCCGGCGGTCGACATCGCCGTGCACGTGAACCACATCATCCTCTGGTCGTTCCCCCTGTTCGGCGTGTCGATGGTGCTGTCTGGGGTGGTGCGGGCGGCGGGCGCCGTGATGGCGCCGCTCGCCATCCTGGCGCTGGCCCTGCTGGTCGTCCGCGCGCCGCTCGCCTGGTACAGCGTCGACCACTGGGGCGCGGATGGCGTCTGGTGGAGCTTTTCGGTCTCCGCCATCGTGGCGGCCCTGCTTTCGACGGCCTATTACCTGCACGGATCCTGGCGGAAAGCCCGCATGGGGCCCGCCGCGACGGGCGCCGCCGGGTCCTGATTCCCCACGGCCCCCGGGCAGGGTAGAATGCGCGCCCCCGGAGAGGTACCGAAGCGGTCATAACGGCGCCGACTCGAAATCGGATGGTCGGTTAATCCCGGCACGTGAGTTCGAATCTCACCCTCTCCGCCACTTTCCCCGCCCCCAACGCATGGCCACGAAGCACATCTACAAGGTCGTCTTCGTCAACCAGGGCAAGGTCTACGAGATCTACGCCCGCAAGGTCGGTCAAGGCGAGATGTTCGGCTTCATCGAGGTCGAGCAGCTCGTGTTCGGCGAGCGCTCGAGCGTGGTCGTCGACCCCTCCGAGGAGCGCATCAAGTCGGAGTTCGCGGGCGTGAAGCGCAGCTTCCTGCCCATGCATTCCGTGCTGCGCATCGACGAGGTGCCGCAGCAGGGCGTCAGCAAGATCAGCGCCTGGGAGGGCGGCAACGTCGCGCAGTTCCCGGGTCCCGTGTACACGCCGCCCGCGGGCGACGCCTCCAAGAAATAGGCCGCGACTTCGTGGACGCCATCCGCGGGTCCGCCGCGCTGTCCCCCTTCCGGATCGCCAAACTCCTCGCCCGGCTGCGGGAGGTCGCACCCGCCATCGACGGCGTGGCGGCGACCTTCGTCCACTTCGTCGACCTCGAGCGCGACCTGACGGCCGACGAGCGCGCGCGCCTCGACGCGCTGCTGACCTACGGGCCGCGCGACACCGCTGAGGGTACCGGCGGTCCCGGCGTCGCGGGCGGCGAGGGCACCTCGCTCTGGGTCGTGCCGCGCTTCGGGACCATCTCGCCGTGGGCCAGCAAGGCCACCGACATCGCGCAGGTCTGCGGGCTCGACGCGGTGCGCCGCATCGAGCGCGGCGTCGAGTACCGGCTGCGCCATGCGGGGACGCTCGCCCCGTCGGCGCTGGCCGCTGCGGCATCGCTGCTGCACGACCGCATGACCGAGGCCGTGCTGCACGAGGAGGGTGCCGCCACGGCGCTGTTCACGCGCGAGGCGGCGCGGCCGCTGCGCCGCGTGTCGCTCGCCGCGGGACGCGAGGCGCTGCTGCGCGCCGACGCCGAGCTCGGCCTCGCGCTCTCCGCCGACGAGATCGACTACCTGCTGGCCGCGTTCCGCACGCTCGGCCGCGACCCGAGCGACGTCGAGCTCATGATGTTCGCCCAGGCGAACTCCGAGCACTGCCGTCACAAGATCTTCAACGCCGACTGGATCGTCGACGGCGAGCGCCAGCCGAAGTCGCTGTTCGCCATGATCCGCAACACCCACGCGCGCGCGCCGCAGGGCGTGCTGAGCGCCTACCGCGACAACGCCGCGGTCATCGAGGGCAGCGAGGGACTGCGCTGGTTCCCGGACCCGGCGACGGGCGTCTACGGTGCACATGCGGAAGCCATCGACATCCTGATGAAGGTGGAGACGCACAACCACCCGACGGCGATCTCGCCGTTCCCGGGCGCGTCCACCGGCTCCGGTGGCGAGATCCGCGACGAGGGTGCGACCGGTATCGGCGCCAAGCCGAAGGCGGGGCTCGTCGGCTTCTCGGTCTCGCACCTGCGCATCCCGGACTTCCCGCAGCCCTGGGAGCGCGCGCCCGGCGTCGCCGACCTCGGCAAGCCGGGCCGCATCGCCTCGGCGCTCGACATCATGCTGGAGGGGCCGATCGGCGCGGCCGCCTTCAACAATGAATTCGGCCGCCCCTCGATCTGCGGCTATTTCCGCACGCTCGAGGTCCACGCGCCCGGCGATCCGCCGGGCCGCGTGCGCGGTTACCACAAGCCCATCATGATCGCGGGCGGCATGGGCAACGTGCGCCGCGACCATGTCGAGAAGCGCGACTGTCCGCCGGGCGCCAAGGTCGTCGTGCTCGGCGGCCCCTCGATGCTCATCGGGCTCGGCGGCGGTGCGGCGTCTTCGGTCGGCGCGGGCACCTCCTCGGCCGACCTCGATTTCGCGTCGGTGCAGCGCGGCAACCCCGAGATGCAACGGCGCGCGCAGGAGGTCATCGACCGCTGCTGGGCGCAGGGCGTGGCCAACCCCATCCTGCTCATCCACGATGTCGGCGCAGGCGGTCTTTCGAACGCCGTACCCGAGGCGGTCGCGCACAGCGGCCGCGGTGCCGTCATCGACCTGCGTGCCATCCTCAACGACGAGCCCGGCATGTCGCCGATGGAGCTCTGGTGCAACGAGTCGCAGGAGCGCTATGTGCTCGTGGTGGCCGCCGAGGCCATCGACGGCTTCGCGGCGCTCTGCGCACGCGAGCGCTGCCCGTTCGCGGTCATCGGCACGCTCACCGACGACGGTCGGTTGCTGGTGCGCGATGCGCTGCTCGGCGATACGCCGGTCGACATGCCCATCGAGGTGCTGCTCGGCAAGGCGCCGCGCATGACCCGCGATGTGCAGCGGCTCAAACCGGCGGGGCAGACCTTCGACACCGCGGGCCTCGAGCCGCGCGAGGCGTTGCGCCGCGTGCTGCGGTTCCCGGCGGTGGCCGACAAGACCTTCCTCGTCACCATCGGCGACCGTACGGTCGGCGGCATGATCTCGCGCGACCAGATGGTCGGGCCCTGGCAGGTGCCGGTGGCGGACTGCGGCGTCACCACGGCCGACCACTTCGGCCACGCCGGCGAGGCGATGGCGATGGGCGAGCGCACCCCGGTCGCGCTGCTCGACCCGCCGGCCGCGGCGCGGCTCGCGGTCGCCGAGGCCGTCACCAACATCCTCGCGGCCGATGTCCGCGCGCTCGGCGATGTGCGGCTCTCCGCCAACTGGATGGCGGCCTGCGGTGAACCCGGCGAGGACGCCGCGCTCTTCGCCGCGGTCCAGGCGGTCGGCGAGGAGCTCTGTCCCGCGCTCGGCATCGCCATCCCCGTCGGCAAGGATTCTTTGTCGATGCGCACCGCGTGGCGCGAGGGTGACGCGGCGGACGGTGCGCCGAAGTCCGTGGTCGCGCCCGTGTCGCTCATCGTCTCGGCGTTCGCGCCGGTCGGCGATGTACGTCGCAGCTGGACGCCGCAGCTGCGCACCGACCAGGGCGACACCGTGCTGGTGCTCGTCGACCTCGCGCGCGGCCGGGACCGGCTCGGCGGGTCGGTGCTGGCGCAGACCTCCGGGCTCATCGGCGGCGCGCCCGGTGCGGCGCCGCCCGATCTCGACGACCCGCAGCTGCTCAAGGGCCTCGCCGCCGCGCTCGCGCGGCTGCGCGAGGAGGGCAGGGTGCTCGCGTACCACGACAGGTCGGACGGCGGCCTCGCGGTGACGCTGCTCGAGATGGCCTTCGCCGGCCATTGCGGTCTCGAGGTCGACCTCATGGGCGCGAAGGGCGACGGTCTCGCGGCGCTCTTCGCCGAAGAGCCGGGCGTGGTGCTGCAGGTGCGCGCGGTCGACGCGCCGCATGCGCTCGGCGTGCTCGACGCCCACGGCGTGCAGCGCTGCAGCGCCGTCATCGGCCGCCCGCTCATCGGTTCCGACCGCATCCGCTTGAACGCCGGCAGCACCCGCATCGACGACTCCTGGGAAGCGCTCAAGCGCGAGTGGTCCGAGACCTCCTCCCGCATGCGTGCGCTGCGCGACGACCCCGACTGTGCCTGCGAGGAAGCCGCGGTCGTGACCGCGTTCGATGCGCCGCCGCTCACCGTGGAACTCACCTTCGATGCGCAGGACGACGTCGCCGCGCCCTACCTCGCGCGCGGTGCGCGACCGCGCATCGCCGTGCTGCGCGAGCAGGGCGTCAACAGCCAGTCGGAGATGGCGGCGGTGTTCCACCGCGCCGGATTCGAGGCGCACGACCTGCACATGACCGACCTCATCGCCGGTCGCGTCACGCTCGAGGGCTTCCACGGCCTCGTCGCCTGCGGCGGCTTCTCCTACGGCGATGTGCTCGGCGCGGGCGAGGGCTGGGCGAAGTCCATCCTGTTCAATCCGCGTCTGCGCGAGATGTTCGCCGCGCACTTCGCGCGCACCGACGCGTTCGCGCTCGGCGTCTGCAACGGTTGCCAGATGATGGCGCAGCTCGCGCCCATCATCCCGGGCGCCGCCCACTGGCCGCGCTTCGTGCGCAACCGCGTCGAGCAGTTCGAGGGGCGCCTCAGCTTGGTCGAGGTGCTGCCGTCGTCGTCGGTGCTGCTCGCGGGCATGGCCGGGTCGGTGCTGCCGATCGTGGTGTCGCACGGCGAGGGCCGCGCCGAGTTCCGCGACGCTGCACAGCAGGCGGCCTGCGCGGCCTCGGGCACGGTCGGTCTGCGCTATGTCGAACGCAAGGGTGTGGTCGCCGCGCGCTACCCTCTGAACCCCAACGGTTCACCGGACGGACTCGCCGCGCTCAGCAACCAGGACGGGCGCGTCACCATCGCCATGCCCCATCCCGAGCGCGCGTCCCGCAACGCCCAGCTCTCCTGGCGGCCCGCCGGTGCGGACGCCGACGGCGAGCATTCGGGGTGGATGCGCATGTTCCGCAACGCGCGGGTCTGGCTCGGATGACCCCCGCGCGCCCGCCCGTCTTCGAGGTGCGGGGGCTAGAGCGGACCTATGGAGAGGGGACCGCGGCGGTGCACGCGCTGCGCGGCATCGACCTGCACATCGACCCCGGCGAGCTGCTCGTGCTGCTCGGACCTTCCGGATCGGGCAAATCGACGCTGCTCAACATCCTGGGCGGACTCGACCGCCCCACGGCAGGGTCGGTGCGCTTCGGCGAGCTCGACCTCGGCGCGGCCGACGACGCAGCGCTCACCGACTACCGCCGCCACCACGTCGGCTTCGTGTTCCAGTTCTACAACCTGATCGCGAGCCTCACGGCGCGCGAGAACGTCGAGCTCGTGACCGAGGTGGCCGATGACCCGATGCCCGCCGACGAGGCGTTGCGCCTCGTCGGACTCGGCGAGCGGCTGACGCATTTCCCGGCGCAGCTCTCCGGCGGCGAGCAGCAGCGCGTCGCCATCGCGCGCGCCATCGCCAAGCGGCCGACCGTGCTGCTCTGCGACGAGCCGACGGGCGCGCTCGACGTCGCGACGGGCGTGCGCGTGCTCGAGTCGCTGGTGCGCATCAACGAGACGCTCGGCACCACGACGCTGCTCATCACCCACAACGCCGACATCGCCCGCATCGGCGACCGCGTGGTGCGCTTCGCCGACGGCAGGGTGCGCAGCGACGAGGCCAACCCGACCCGGGTCGCACCTTCGGAGCTGCGCTGGTGAAGCCGCTCGACCGCAAGCTCTGGCGCGACCTGCGGCGGCTCTGGCTTCAGGCGCTCGCGGTGGGGCTCGTGCTCGGCAGCGGCATCGCGCTCTTCGTGATGTCGACCGGCATGTACGGCTCGCTCGAGCGCGCGCGTGACCGCTACTACGACCGCTCGCACATGGCCGACCTCGCGAGCGCGCTGGTGCGCGCCCCCGACCGCGTCGCACGCGAGCTCGCGGCGCTGCCCGGCATCGATGCCGTCGAGGCGCGGGTGACGGGCATCGGTCTCATCAGCCTGACCGAGGTCGTGGAGCCGGTGAGCGCGCGTCTCGTCTCGCTGCCCGCCGGCAGACGGCCGTCGGTGAACGACCTCGTGCTGCGCGACGGCGCCTGGCCCGATGCGCAGCGCAGCGACGAGGTGCTGGTCAACGAGGCCTTCGCCGAGGTGCACGGCCTGCGGCCCGGCGACCCGCTCGACATGCTGCTGCGCGGCAATCGGCGCGTGCTGCGCATCAGCGGCATCGCGAGCAGCCCCGAGTTCGTCTTCGCCGTGGCGCCGGGCGACATCCTCCCCGAGCCACGGCGCTTCGGCGTGGTGTGGATGGGGCGCGAGGCGCTCGGTCGTGCGCTCGACCTCGACGGCGCGTTCAACGACGTGGTGCTGCGGCTCGCACCCGGCGCCTCGGCGCGCGCAGTATCGGCGGAGGTGGACCGGACGCTCGCGCCGCACGGCGGCCGTGGCGTCTACGGCCGCGACCGCATGCTCTCGGCGCGCTACCTCTCCGACGAGCTCTCGCAGCTGCGGACCATGGCGAGCGTGCTGCCGCCGGTGTTCCTGCTGGTGGCGGTGTTCCTGATCAACGTCACGCTGTCGCGCCTCGTCGCCACCGAGCGCGCGAACATCGGCCTGCTGAAGGCCTTCGGTTACCGCAACAGCGCCATCGCGCTGCACTACGCGGAGTTCGCGCTGGTGTTCTGCGCGCTGGCGGCGGTGCTCGGCCTCGTGCTCGGCGGCTTCGTCGGCGGGTACATGGCCGACATCTACCGCGCGGTGTACCGGCTGCCCGTGCTCGAGTTCGAGGCGGGCTCAGCGACCTGGCTCGGTGCGCTCGGGGTCGCGCTGCTCGCGGCCGTGCTCGGCGCCGCGGTCGCGGTCGGGCGCGCCGTGGCGCTACCGCCGGCGACGGCGCTGTCGCCGCCTGCGCCGACCCACTTCGGCCGCTTGGGCGCGGGCGTGGAGCGCGCCGCACGCCGGCTCGACGCGCGCGCACGCATGTTGGTGCGGCGCATCGTGCGCTTCCCGCGGCGCTCCGCGACCACCGTCGCCGGCATCGCCTTCGCGCTCGCGCTGCTCATCCTGTCGGACAATTTCCCGGCCGTGGTGGACCGCATCATCGACGTCAACTTCGGTCAGGCGCAGCGCATGGACGTCAGCGTGACCTTCGCCGAGCGCCAGCACGAGCGCGTGCTGCGCGAGCTCGGTCGCCTGCCCGGCGTCGAGGCCGTCGAGCCCCTGCGCACCGCCGAGGTGATCCTGTCCGCGGGCCCGCGCCGCCAGCGCGACGCGCTGATCGGCGTGCCGGAAGGCGCCTGGCTCAACCGCATCATCGGCCAGGACGAGCGCCCCGTGCAGCCGCGCGCCGACGGCGTGACCCTGTCCGAGGGACTCGCCCTCAAGCTCGGGGTCGGCATCGGCGACCGGGTGCGCATCGAGGCCACCGACGGCCGGCGCGTGGTCGCGGAGGTCCCGATGGTGGCCCTCATCAAGCCGTTCATCGGCGGCGCCGCCTACATGGACCAGCGCGCCCTCGGTCGCTTGCTGCGCGAGCCCGAGCGCATCGACTCGGCGTATCTGCTGATCGACCCTGCGGCGCGCGATGTGCTGGCGGCGCGCCTCAAGGGGATCCCCGCCATCGTCGGCGTCACCTTCGCCGACAACGCCGAGGCGTCGCTGCGCCAGCTGTTCGACCAGGGCACCGGGTTCTTCGCCTTCATGTTCCTGTCGTTCTCGCTGGTGATGGCGGCCGGCGTCGCGTTCTCGGCGGCGCGCGTCACGCTCGGCGAGCAGGAGCGCGACCTCGCCACGCTCCGTGTGCTCGGCTTCCGTCGCAGCGAGGCCTCGTGGGTGCTGCTCGGCGAGCTCGGGGTCCTGCTCGCCGTCGCCATCCCGATCGGGCTGGTGCTCGGCTTCGCGTTGTCGCAGTGGCTGATGTCCGAGTTCGAGACCGAGATCTTCAGCTTCCCGTTCGTCTTCGACCCGCCGACCTACGCGCGTGCCGTGCTGTTCGTGGTGGCGGCCGTCGTCGCGGCGGCGCTCTGGGTGCGCCGCGACGTCGATCGACTGGACCTCGTGTCCGTGCTGAAATCACGCGAATGAGCGCCGCCGCCTCCGCCACCGCCCGCGTTGCCCGCCGCCGACTGCTGCTGTGGGGCGCGGTCGCGATCGCGTTGTCGGCGGTCCTCGCCGTCGCGTTCTGGCCGCGCGCCGTCGAGGTCGAGCTGGGGACGGTCGACCGCGGCACGGTGCGCGAGGAACTCGTCGACGAAGGCCGCACGCGGATGCGCGAGGTCTATGTCGTCGCGGCGCCGGTGTCCGGTCGGCTGCTGCGTGTCGCGGTGGAGCCGGGCGATGCGGTCCGTGCCGGCGAGGGCGTCGCACGCATGACCCGCGGCGCGACCGGCTTCCTGGACGCACGCATCGAAGCGGAAGCGCGCGCTGCGCTCGCGGCGGCGACCGCGCGGCGCGGCGCGGCGACCGCCGAGCGCGAGTTGGCGGCGACCGAGGCGGAGCGCGCCACGACGTTGGCCCGCGACCGGCTGATCGCCACCACCACCGTGGACGCCGCCAAGACCCGGCTGCGCGCCGCCCACGCGTCCGAGGAGGCCGCGATCGCCGATGAACGGCGGGCACGCAGCGCGCTGCTCTCGGCGGGCGTCGGCGCGGAGGCGGTGACGAGCACCTTCGCCGTCGCGGCGCCGGCCGGGGGTGTGGTGCTGCGCGTCGCGCAGGAGAGCGAAGCGGTGGTCGCGGCGGGGACCCCCTTGGTCGTGATCGGCGATCCGACCGAGGTCGAGGTGGTCGCGGAGTTCCTGTCGCAGGACGCGGTGCGTCTCGCGCCCGGTGCACGCGCCAGCCTCGAGAACTGGGGCGGTCCGCCGGTGGCCGCCGTGGTCCACCGCGTCGAGCCGGTGGCGCGCACCAAGGTCTCGGCGCTCGGCATCGAGGAGCAGCGGGCGAACGTCGTGCTGCGCTTCGCGGCGCCGCCGCCCGCGCCGCTGCGCGCCCACGACTTCCGTGTCGATGCGCGGGTGGTGGTCGCCGAGTCGCAGGGCGCCATCCGCGTGCCGCTCGGCGCGCTCTTCCGTCGCGACGGCGGTTGGGCGGTCTACCGCGAGCGCGGCGGGCGGGCGCAGGTCGTGCCGGTGCAGGTGGGTGGCCAAGATGCGACACATCGCGTGGTCACGGCGGGTCTTGCTGAGGGCGACCGGGTGGTGCTGTTCCCGTCGGCCGAAGTCACGGACGGAGCGCGTCTCGCCATCATCCGTTGAGCGTAAGGACCGCCCTCCAACGGTCCGACATCAAAATTGTATCAATCAAGCAACAGTCATCTGGGATTGACACCCCTTTCCTTAAGGTAATAAGGTGTCGCGGGGTCAGTAGCAACGCCGCAACGGCGTCGCGTCCGAAAAATCCTATTTTTGATGTGCCGAACTTCATTCAGGAGAGGAGGAGACGAGGCATGAAGAACTTCAATCCCGTGGTCCAGCGCAGTGTCGCGCAGGCCTTGTACGGCGCCGCCGTGCTGGTCGCCGCCGCACCCGCCGTCGCGCAGAACGCGCAGCTCGAGGAGGTCACCGTCACCGGTACGCGCATCGCGAAGCCGGACCTCGTCTCGAACAGCCCGATCGCCACCGTCACGGCCGAGACGCTCGAGCAGCTGAACACGGTCAACCTCGAATCCCAGCTCCGTCAGCTGCCGCAGTTCCTGCCGGGCGCTACGGAGTTCATCAACAACGGCAACCCGGGCGCGGCCACCATCAACCTGCGCGGCCTCGGTTCCAACCGCACCCTCGTGCTGATGGATGGCAAGCGTCTGCCGCCGTTCGGCACCTCGGGCGCCGTCGACATCAACCTCATCCCGGCGCCGCTCATCGACCGCGTCGACATCGTCACGGGCGGTGCCTCGGCGGTGTACGGTTCGGACGCGATCTCGGGCGTCGTGAACTTCATCACCAAGAAGGACTTCGACGGCGTCGAGGTCGGCGGCAACATCTCGCAGTACGGCGAGGGCGACGGCCAGGTGGTCAGCGCCTCGATCACCGGCGGCTCCTCGTTCGCCGACGACCGCGGCAGCGCCATCGTCTCGTTCGGCTACACCAAGCGTGACGAAGTGCTGCAGGGCGACCGCCCCTACTCGAACTTCAACCTGTTCGCCTCGGACGGCTACCGTTACGCGGGCAACTGGTACCAGTACTCCTCGGACATCTTCGGCGCGGACCGTCGTCTCGGCTCCTCGAACGCGGGCGTCACCCGCGCGCGTGTGCGCAGCGGGACCGGCGGCTTCCTGACCCGCTTCTTCACGCCGGACGGCAACCTCGTCAGCAGCGGCGGTCTCGGCCAGTACGCGCCGAACGCCTCGTTCAACTACAACCCGTACAACTACTTCCAGGTCCCGCAGGAGCGGTGGCAGGCCTTCGCGTCGGTCGACTACGACATCAACGACTCGGTCGAGGTCTACGGCCGCGTGTTCGCCGTCAACTCGAGCGTGCCCACGCAGCTCGCCTCGTCGGCGTTCTTCGGCGGCTCGACCGCGACCTTCAAGGTCAACCTCGACAACCCGTACCTGACGGCGGCGCAGCGCACCGCGCTGATCGCGGCGTACAACAACGAGGCCGCGTTCCCGATCCCGGGCGAGGCGGCCCACGGTCCCTACAACGCGGCCGCGCCGGCGGGCACGCAGCTCGTCACGGTGAACGGCATCCGTCGCCGCCTCATCGAGCTCGGGCCCCGCGTCGGCATCTCGGAGTCCAAGACGCTGCAGCTCACCGGCGGCGTCCGCGGTGACATCGGAGCGTCCGGCTGGACTTGGGATGTGTCGGCCCAGTGGGGCCGCGTGTCGCGCTTCGATGGTCTCGAGAACGATGTCAGCATCATCCGCGCCCGTAACTCGCTGATCGCGATCCAGACACCCGATGGCATCCAGTGCGTGTCGGGTCCGCCCTGCGCCCCGGTGAACATCTTCTCGGGCAACGGTGCCCCTTACCGCGACAGCGGTGTGCCGATGACCGGTGCCATCTCGAAGGCGGGTCTCGACTACGTCCGTGCCAACTACTACTCGTCGCAGGACACCGAGGCGCACTCGGCCTCGGCCAGCGTCGCGGGTGAGGTGGCGTCCTTCAAGCTGCCCACGGCCGACGACTCGCTCGGTCTCGCCGCCGGTATCGACTGGAACGAGTTCACCTCGGTCTATCGTCCGGATGACCTCACCCAGTTCGGTGGTGCGATGGGTCAGGGCGGCACCTCGCCGCCGCTGTCCGGTCGCGTCGACAGCACCGAGTTCTTCGTCGAAGCCTACCTGCCCCTCGTGCAGGGCAAGGCCGGGATCCAGAACCTCGCGCTCGACCTCGGCGCGCGTTTCTCGGACACCAACCTCGCCGGGTCCTTCGAGACCTGGAAGGCGGGTCTCGAGTACACCCCGGTGGAGGGCTACCGCTTCCGCGCCATGCTGCAGCGCGCGGTCCGCGCGCCGAACATCGGCGAGCAGTACGCGCCGCTGTCCTTCGGTCTCACCGAGGTGCGTTCGGATCCTTGCGCGGGTTCCGCGCCGGTCACGAACACCGCGCTCCGTGCGAAGTGCATCGCGCAGGGCGCTCCGGCCTCGCAGATCGGTCTGATCTCGCCGCCGGCTGCCCAGCAGGCCGCCAGCATCGGCGGTGGTGCCATCGCGCTCGGTGTCCAGTTGGCACCTGAGGAAGCCGACACCTTCACGGTCGGCTTCCAGATGTCGCCGGACTGGCTGCCCGGGTTCTCGGCCTCGGTCGACTACTACAAGATCGAGATCGACGGCGGCATCGGCTCGTTCGGTGCCCAGGAGATCCTCGACAACTGCTTCAACAACAACCTGACCAGCTTCTGCAGTCTGGTGAAGCGCAACTCGGTGGGCGAACTCGAGGGCGACGGCTTCGGCATCGTCCAGGAGATCCGCAACCTGGCGATCATCAAGGCCGAGGGCGTCGACTACTCGCTGGCCTACGACTTCGACATCGGCGAATTCGACATCGGCCTCGGTCTGTCGGGCACGCACACGCTCGACAGCTCGTTCAAGTCGAGCCCGGCGTCGCCGTTGATCGAGTGCCAGGGCCTCTACGGCGACACCTGCGGCAACCCGACCTCCGAGGACCGCATCAACCTGTCGGCCACGGTGGGCTGGAAGTCGCTGTCGGCGACGCTCTTCGTGCGTCACCTGTCGGCGGTCGATGTGCAGGCGCGCGTGGATGATCCGGACCAGACCGGTCGCAGCATCTACCTGGTCGAGAAGATCCCCTCGTACCAGTATCTCGACCTGTCGCTGCAGTGGCGTTGGAACGATGCCCTCAAGGTCACCCTCGCCGCCCAGAACATCCTGGACGAGGATCCGACCATCGTGGGCAACATCCCGGGCGCCAACACGGCTCCGAACACCTACGTCGACTACTACGATCCGCTGGGCCCCAAGTACAGCCTCGGCGTGTCGTACAAGTTCTGATACCGTCCACGGGCGATGCTTGAAACGACTGGGGTGTCGCGGAAGCGGCACCCCAGTTTTTTTTGGCCCCGAGTCCGGGGCGAAGGGTGCCGGAGAGCGAGCGGATGAAGACCGAGTCTGAAGCCCTGCAGGCGGCGCGCGCCGACCTCGCGGCGGGCCGTGCGGCGGAGGCGCTGGCGCGGATGGACGGGCTGGTGCCCGCGGAGCTCGAGCCGGGGCCGCGCACGGAGCTGTTCCTGATGCGGGCGGCCGCCTGCCGCATGCTGGGCCGCGCCGATGACGAGGCGACGGCGCTGCAGACCGCGCTCGCCCACGACCCGTATTGCTGGCCCGCGCTGCTGCAGAAGGCCGACATCCTCGAGAAGAAGGGCGAGCTCAAGGCGGCGGCGGTCATGTACCGCGATGTGCTGCGCATCTCGCCGCCGGCCGGATATCGCCCGGAAGCCTTCGCCAAGCCGCTGGCCCACGCCGAGCGCATGGTGGCGATGTACGCCGAGGCCCTCGAGACCACGCTGCTGCAGGCGGTCGGCGAGCTGCCCGGCATGAGCCAGAAGTGGCGCGAGGCGGTGTCCATCATGTCGGGCCGCACCCGTCCCTTCAACGCGGACTGCAACCAGCTCACGGTGCCGCGGTTGCCCGCACAGCCCTTCTTCCGCCGCGAGATGTTCGATTGGGTGCCGCAGCTCGAGCAGCACACCGATGCCATCCGCGAGGAGATGATCGCCGCGCTCGCTGAGGCCGGCGCGGAGTTCCAGCCCTACATCCAGTACCGCCCGGGCGAGCCCGTGAACCAGTGGGCGGAGCTCAACCATTCACGCGCCTGGACCAGCTTCCATCTCTACCGCGGCGGCAAGCCGGTGGAGGAGAACCTCGCGCGCTGCCCGCGCACCGCCGAGGCGCTCAAGCTCATCGACGCCGTGCACCTCGCCGGCACCTGCCCGAACGCCATGTTCTCGGTGCTCGCGCCGAAGGCCCACATCCCGCCCCATCACGGTGAATCTAACGCGCGGCTCGTCGCGCATCTGCCGCTCGTGGTGCCCCCTGATTGTCTCTTCCGTGTCGGCTACGACAACCGCCGCTGGAAGGAGGGCGAGGTGCTGGTCTTCGACGACACCATCGAGCACGAGGCCTGGAACGACAGCGACGAGATCCGCGTGGTGATGATCTTCGACGTCTGGAACCCGCTGCTGAGCCTCGAGGAGCGCGCGATCGTGCAGCGCATGGCGGAGGCCGAACGCGCCTTCCGGCTCGGCGCCTGACGCACGATCAGCCGCCCGTCGGCACCACGTCGAAGGCGACGGTCATGCGCTCGCCTTGGCCGGGGAAGGGCTCCACGCCGTGCCACTGGTACGACGGGAACAGCGCGAGCCGCCCGTTCTCCGGCCGCACCCAGCCTGTCGGGCCGATGCCGGGGATCGGATAGGGCGGTCGCCCGAAATGCAGCCAGCCGCCGCGCTGCGGGTCCGCCGCGACCTCCGGGGGCACCGTGAGGTAGTACGCCGAACTCAGCCAGCCGCGCGGGTGGATGTGGCCGACATGGCTGCCGCCGCCGCCGGACAGGCGCACCGTCCAACAGCCGCTGATGCGATAGCCGGTCGGCGCGCGCCCGAACAGCGGATGTCCCGGCACCCTCGGCATCGCGGTCATGAAGTCCTGGATCGCCGGGTGGATGACGTCGAAGAACGCGCGCACCACGGCGTCCGTCTCCGAGCCCATGTGGATCTCGACCTGCGTGCCGCCCCGCACCGAGTTGACGAGCGGGTGCGCCTGCAGCGTGTGGCGTTGACGAAGGCGCAGCGCGAGCTCGGCGTTGTAGTCGGCGATCGTCGCGAAGCCCTGGGGCGGTGCGAGCGTCGCGACGCGGCACACGCGCTCCGGCTCGGCGAGCGCACGCCACGCCTCGTCGCCGGCGACGCGCAGCGCCAGGGCGCGCAGCGCCCAGCCCGTCTGGCCGCGCGGACGGCGCTCGATGAGCCAGTCCGTGTGCGTCCTGGCGTCGTCCGCGCGCAGACCGGTGAGCGCGACGATCGCCGCGTTCTCGCGCACGAGCTCGAGCTGCGGCGCACGGCCGAGCGCGGCGTCGATGGCGCGCTGCGCCTCGTCCTGGCGTCCCGTCTCTGCGCAGCGCAGCGCGAGCAGCGCGAGCGCGTATTCGTCCTCGGGCCGGCGCTCGAGGCCTCCGCGCAGCACGCGCTCGGCCTCGTCGTGGCGCGCGGCGTTCCGCAGCGTGGTGACGAACGCGAGACGCAGCGCGGGGTCGTCGGGCGCCGCGGCGAGCGCGCTGCGGAAACCGTCGGCGAACCGCGCGTCGTCGCCCTGCATCCACGCGAGCGCCGCGCTGCGGCTCAGCATCTCGACGTGACGGGGTTCGGCGGCGAGGCCCTCGCGCAGGATGGCTAACGCGCCCTCCCAATCCCGCCGCGCCACGCACAGGTCGACGATCCCGAGCCGCGCGCGCGCGGCGTCGGTGCCGCGCAGCAGCGGTCGCAGCGCCGTCAGCGCGTCCTCGAAGAGCCCGAGGTCGCCGAGCCGCGCGCCGAGCGCCAGCCAGTACTCGGTCCGTGCCCGCACTTCGGGGCCCGCCGTCGTCAGCAGGTCGAGCGCGGCCTTGCGCTCGCCGACCTGCGACAGCGCCTCGGCGCGCAGCAGCACCGCCGACGGGCCGACGGCATCGGCCGGCATGCGGTCGAGCTGTCCGAGCGCGTCGTCCGGGCGCAGCAGTTCGAGCGCGGCGCGCGCCAGCCCGAGCCGCGCCTGCGACAGCTCGTGCGCCGCGAGCGAGTGCTGGTACATCACCTCGGCCGAGGGCGTGTAGCCGGCGCCGAGCAACAGATTGCCGAGGTTGTTGGCGAATTCGGCGCGGGTGCGCCCGGTGACGCCCGGCAGGTCCAGCGACTCGCGCATGAGGTCCTCGGCCCGCGACAGGTCGCCCCGGTCGCGGGCCACGAGACCCGCCAGATGCACCGCGGACGGCCACTTGGGATGGCTGCGCAGCAGCGCGTCGAGCTTCGCGCCGGCGGTGTCGAGGTCGCCGGTGCTGAAGGCCCGATGGGCCTCGGCGAGGGCGGTGGTGGCGGCGCCGGTCATGCCGCGACTTTAACCGAACTCGTGGAATCCGCTAGCATCGGCATCGGGCCGCGCCGCGGCAGCAGAGAGGGGACGACACGATGCGTTGCGCCGAACCGATGCGGCATCTGGGCACCGTCGACATCGCGCCCTTCGCGGCCGCGTTGGCGCGCCAACCCGAGGCGATCTGGGACGCCGATGCCGAGTTCCAGAAGCGTCTCGCGCCCTACCGCAAGTCCCGCAGCATCTATCTCATGATGACGCTCGGCGGTCCGCAGGCGCCGACGCGCCACCTCGCCGGTTGGGAGCCGCTGCGCGAGGCCTTCGAGCCGGTGCTGCGCCGCATCGGCTCTTTCTATCCACGCCCGGGCCGCGCGCTCAACGCGCAGGTCGCGCTGCTCGCGCCGGGCGACGACATCCCCGAGCACGCCGACTACGGGCCCACGCTCGAGGCGACCCACCGCGTGCATGTCCCGCTCGAGACGCATCCCGAGGTGCAGTTCGTCGTGGAGGGCAAACCCGTGGCGCTCACGGTGGGCGAGGCCTACGAGCTCGACAACATGCGGCTGCACTACGTGCAGAACCTCTCGCCGGTGCGGCGCATCCACCTGATCGTCGACTACCTCGAGGAGCCGGCGGTCGCCGCGTGACCATCCTCTCGCACCATCACCGCGTGGTGTTCATCGCGGTGCCGAAGAGCGCGAGCCATGCCGTCCGCTTCGCGCTGCGCGCGCAGCTCGCGCCGGGCGACGAGGAGCAGGTGTCGCTGTTCGTCCGCAGACGCATCGACCGCCCGCCCTTCGACCGCGTCGAGCACGGCCATCAGACCGCGCTCGAGTTGCGCGACGCGCTCGGCGCCGAGGCCTGGTCCGGCTACCGCTCGTTCGCGGTGGTGCGCAACCCCTGGGCGCGCTTCGTGTCCTATGTGGCGTTCATGATGCGCATGAACGGGGCGTTCGAGCGCGACCCGCGCGGTGCGATGCGGCGCGTGCTCGAGAACCCGCACAACCAGTCCTTCGTGCACTTCCGGCCGCAGTCGGACTTCGTCTGCGACGACGAGGGCCGCGTGATGGTGACCCGGCTCTGCCGCGCCGAACGGCTGCAGGCCGACTACGACGCGGTCTGCGCCGGGTTCGGGCTGGTGCCGTCCGCGCTCGAGGTGCGCAACGCCTCGCAGCACAAGCCGTATGCCGAGCACTACGACGACGAGCTCGTGCGCGCCGTGGGCGAGCGCTACCGCGACGACGTGGCGCGCTTCGGCTACGCCTTCGGCGACTGACGGCCGCCCGTCGGCACCGCGCCGTCAGGGCGGCGGGAACTCCGGCACTGCGGGGTAGGCCGTGAGCACCGGGCCGAGCGCGGCCTTCAGCGGCCCGAGCCAGGGCTCGTAATGGCGCCAGTGGTCGACGCCCTCGCGGTAGATCGGCCGCCGTACCTGCTCGGAGCTCGCCGTGCGCACGATGCGGTCGTTCTCGTAGAAGCGCAGACAGGACTCCTCGAACGGCAGCCCGCAGTACTCGAGCAGGCGCCGCACCTCGGTCTCGGTGTCGTCCACCATCCGTTCGTAGAACACGCGGTGCATGCGCCCCGGCAACACCGCGTCGTAGTGCGCCATCAGCTCGACGTAGTCGCGGTAGAAGCGGCCGATGTTGTCGAGCCCGTACGAGAACAGCTGGCCGAGCGCGAAGTGCTGCTTGAAGTTCGAGAAGCAGGAGGCGAGCGGGTGTCGCCGCGCATCGATGATGCGCGCGTTCGGCAGGATCAGGTGGATGAGGCCGAGATGCGTGAAGTTGTTCGGCATCTTGTCGATGAAGAACGGCCGGCCGAGCTTGCGGTGCACGCGCGTCGTCTCGAGGTAGCTCTCGCCGAACGCGCGCCACTCCTCGGGGCGGACCTCGCCGAGCAGCGGCAGATAGTCGTAGTCGGCATCGTCGCGCCGTCGGTCGGCGATGCTGCGCGCGATGTTGGTGATGTCGGGCAGCTCCATCGTGCCCTCGACCATGGAGTGGCTGGCGAGGATCTGTTCGAGCAGCGTCGATCCCGCGCGCGGCAGGCCGACGATGAAGATGGGATCGGGCGCGGGGCAGCCGAGCCCGGCGCGCGCCGCGAAGAACCCCTTCGTCAGCAGGCGCTGGCTGCGCCGCAGGTTCACGGTCGAGCTCTCGGGGTCGTAGTGCGCCGTCTCGAGCCGCAACCGGTTGCCGCGGTCGTAGTGCACGAACGATTCCTCGTAGCGGCGCGCGTCCTCGAGCGCCTTGCCGAGCGCGAACTCGAAGTGCAGCCGGTCGTCCTCGCCGAGGTCGGTGCGCGCGAGCTGCGCCTTCATGGCATCGATGTCGGCGGTGCCGAACTTCACGGTCTTGAGGTTGGCGAGGCTCCACCAGGCCTCGCCGAGGCCGGGGTCCAGCTCGATCGCGCGGCGATAGGCGGCGATGCTGTCCGGCTGCCGTCCCGAGGCCTTCAGCACATGCCCGTAGCTCGTCCAGAGCTTCGGCTGCGAGGGGTACTCCGGCGCGAGGTCCTCGTAGAGGCGCACCGTGCGCTCGATCTCGCTGGTCTTGCTCAGCACGGCCGCGAGCAGCGCGCGGCACGCGGCATCGTCGGGGCGCAGCGCGAGCTCCGCCTCGAGGTCGGCCTGGGCGGTCACGGGCTGTCCCGCCCGATAGCAGGCGAGGGCGCGCGCGAAACGCAGGCCGGGCATGTCCGGGTCGACCTCGAGGCAGCGGGACAGATGACGGATCGCATCCTCGTCGCGCTGACGGCAGAACGCCGCCTCGGCGAGCAACCGCAGGGCGAGCGGTTGGTCGGGGTGCTTTCGCAGCTGGTTCTTGAGCAGGAACTCCGCTTCCGGGAAGCGCTCCTCGCAGAGCGCATCGGCGGCGCGGCGCAGCGACGGATCGGTGGCGAGCGCCCGTAGCCAGCGGGCCTGCGCACGGCGGGCACGGTCGAGTTCACCCATGGTGGTCAGATGCCCGTGCAGGGCGCGCCAGCCTTCGGCGAGATCGGGGTCGAGCGCCACCGCGCGTTCGAGGGTCGGAACGGCGCGTTCGCCCTGCCGGGCGGTGCCGAGCGCAAGCCCGGCCCGCAGCAGGGTCTGCGCGTCGTCCGCGGGGGCGGGGACGGGCGTCGCGCCGGGGTCGGTTGGCGTCACCATGGGTTGGAAAGCATAATAACGCCATCCGCCGTCGGCCATGCCGACCCTCTGCCGGGAGATACCGCCATGTCGCGATACACACTCCGTTCCGCCGCCCTGATCGCCGCGGCAGCCCTGCTCGCAGGCGCTGCGCTGGCGGGCGATCCGCCCGCCGCTCAGCCGACCGTGGCCCAGCCCACGACGGCGCCCGCTGCGGCACAGGCTGCCCCGGTCGCCGTCGAAGCGCCCGCCACGACCGCCGCGCCCGCTGCCGGCGACAAGCCCAAGGCTGCCGCGCAGGTCGTGTGTCGCGACGAGAAGAAGACCGGGTCGCGGCTGCAGAAGCGGAAGGTCTGCTCCACGCCGGATTCGCAGAAGGGCTCGGCCGATTGGGTGCGCGAGCAGCAGGCCCGCGGCGCCATCGGCGCCTCGGCCATCGTCAACGGTCAGTAAGACCCCTCAGCGCGTCAGCGGCTTGTAGCGGATGCGATGCGGCTGCATCGCGTCCTCGCCGCGGCGCTTGCGGTAGTCCTCGACGTACTCCTGGTAGTTCCCCTCGAACCACACCACCTCCGAGTTGCCCTCGAAGGCGAGGATGTGGGTGGCGATGCGGTCGAGGAACCAGCGGTCGTGCGAGATGACCACCGCGCAGCCCGGGTAGGCGAGCAGACCTTCCTCCAGCGCGCGCAGCGTCTCGACGTCGAGGTCGTTGGTCGGCTCGTCGAGCAGCAGCACGTTGCCGCCCGACTTCAGCACCTTCGCGAGGTGCACGCGGTTGCGCTCGCCGCCCGACAGTTCGCCGATCAGCTGCTGCTGCTGCGTGCCCTTGAAGTTGAAGCGGCCGACATAGCTGCGTGAGGGCGTCTCGTAGTTGCCGACCTTGATCATGTCGAGGCCGTTCGAGAGCTCCTGCCAGACGGTGTTCTTGTCGTTGAGCGCCTGGCGCGACTGGTCGACGTAGGCGAGCTTGACCGAAGGCCCGATGCGCAGCTCGCCGGCGTCCGGTTGCTCGGCGCCCGTCAGCATGCGGAAGAGGGTGGTCTTGCCGGCGCCGTTCGGGCCGATGATGCCGACGATGCCGCCCTTCGGCAGGCTGAAGTTGAGGTCGTCGATGAGCAGACGGTCGCCGAAGGCCTTGCGCAGGCCCTTGGCCTCGATGACGAGATCGCCGAGCCGCTCGCCCGGCGGGATGTAGATCTCGTTGGTCTCGTTGCGCTCCTGGAACTCGCGCGACGCCAGCTCCTCGTAGCGCTGCATGCGCGCCTTGCTCTTGGCCTGGCGGGCCTTGGGGTTCTGTCGCACCCACTCGAGCTCGCGCTCGAGGGTCTTGCGCAGCGCTTCGCGCTCGCGCTCCTCCTGCGCCAGCCGCTTCTCCTTCTGTTCGAGCCACGACGAGTAGTTGCCGTGGTAGGGGATGCCGTGCCCGCGGTCGAGCTCGAGGATCCACTCGGCGACGTTGTCGAGGAAGTAGCGGTCGTGGGTCACCGCGATGACGGTGCTCGGGTATTCCTCGAGGTATTTCTCGAGCCACGCGATCGACTCGGCGTCGAGGTGGTTGGTGGGTTCATCGAGCAGGAGCATGTCGGGTGCGGAGAGCAGCAGACGGCAGAGCGCGACACGGCGCTTCTCACCGCCCGAGAGCTTCTCGATGACCGCATCCCAGGGCGGCAGGCGCAGCGCGTCGGCGGCGATCTCGAGCTTGCGGTCGAGCTCCCAGCCGCCGGCGGCATCGAGCGCGTCCTGCAGCTTCGCCTGCTCCTCGAGCAGCGCGTTCATCTCGTCGTCGGACATCGGCTCGGCGAACTTCTCGCTGATGGCGTTGAAGCGCTCGAGCTTGGCGAACAGGCCGCCGATCCCCTGCACGACCTCTTCGCGCACGGTCTTCTTGGGGTCGAGCTCCGGTTCCTGCGGCAGGTAGCCGACCTTGATGCCGCTCTGCGGCCGGGCCTCGCCCTCGATGTTGGTGTCGAGGCCCGCCATGATCTTGAGCAGGGTCGACTTGCCCGAGCCGTTGAGACCCAGCACGCCGATCTTGGCGCCCGGGAAGAACGACAGGCTGATGTCGCGCAGGATGTGACGCTTGGGGGGCACGATCTTGCCCACCCGGTTCATGGTGTAGACGTACTGGGCCATGCGCGCATTATCGCCTGTGCTAGGCTCGGCCGCATCATGGCCCGCCGCGACATGGAAGGTCTGCTTGTCATCTCCGACGACAGGCTCGGCCGCTACGGCTTCCCGGGCGGCCATCCGTTCGGCCCCGACCGCCACGCCGCGTTCCTGCGCGAGTTCCGCGCCCGGGGCCTCGACGGTCGATGCGCCGTGGAGGGCACCCGCGCCGCCACGCCCGAGGAGCTGCTGCTGTTCCACGACCCGGCGCATGTCGCGCAGGTGCGCACGCGGTCCGCGACCGGCGAGGGCTGGCTCGACGCCGGCGACACCCCGGCCTTCCGCGGCATCTACGAGGCCGTGGCGGATGTGGTCGGCGGGGCGCTGACCGCCGCCGAGGCGATCATGGACGGGCGCGCCCGCCGTGCCTTCGTGCCGATCGCGGGTCTGCACCACGCCTCGCGCACCGGCGCCGCGGGGTTCTGCGCGCTCAACGATTGCGGGGTGGTGATCGAGTGGCTGCGCAGCCGGCGCGGCCTGCAGCGCGTCGCCTACGTCGACATCGACGCGCACCATGGCGACGGCGTGTTCTACGCCTTCGAGGGCGACCCCGACATCGCCATCGCCGACCTGCACGAGGACGGCCGCTATCTCTACCCGGGCACGGGCGCGGCGACCGAGACCGGCAAGGGCGCGGCGGCGGGCACCAAGTACAACGCGCCGTTGCCGCCCGGGGCCGACGATGCGGCCTTCGATGCGGCCTGGGGACCGGCGCTCGAGGTCCTCGAGGCACAACGGCCGGAGTTCATCCTGCTCCAATGCGGCACCGACAGCATCGCCGGCGACCCGCTCACGCACCTCGCCTTCACGCCGGCGGCCCACGGCCGCGCCGCGCGCGACCTGGGACGGCTCGCCGAGCGTCTCGGCCACGGCCGCGTGCTGGCGCTCGGCGGCGGCGGCTACAACCGCGGCAACATCGGCCTCGGCTGGTGCGCCGTGGTGGAGGGCTTGTTGGGCTAGAATGCGCCGTCAACCTGCGCGAGGCCCGCTGATGTTCCCTAAGAGCATGACCATCGAAGGATTCGACCCCGAGCTCGCACGCGCGATGGGTGCCGAGTCGGTGCGCCAGGAAGACCACATCGAGCTCATCGCCTCCGAGAACTACGCGAGCCCCCGCGTGCTCGAGGCCCAGGGTTCGGTGCTCACGAACAAGTACGCCGAGGGCTATCCCGGCAAGCGCTACTACGGTGGTTGCGAGTTCGTCGACATCGCCGAGCAGCTCGCCATCGACCGCGCCAAGCAGCTCTTCGGCGCCGACTACGCCAACGTGCAGCCGCACTCCGGGTCGCAGGCCAACGCCGCCGTCTACCTCGCGCTGCTCAAGCCCGGCGACACCATCCTCGGCATGAGCCTCGACCACGGCGGACACCTGACGCACGGGGCCAAGGTCAACTTCTCGGGCAAGCTCTTCAACGCCGCGCAGTACGGCATCCGTCCCGACAACGGCGAGATCGACTACGACGCGCTCGAGCGCCAGGCGCTCGAGGTCAAGCCCAAGCTCATCATCGCCGGCTTCTCGGCCTACTCGCGCTTCCTCGATTTCCCGCGTTTCCGCGCCATCGCCGACAAGGCGGGCGCGCTGCTGCACGTCGACATGGCGCACTTCGCGGGGCTCGCGGCCGCCGGGGTCTACCCGAACCCCGTGCCCTACGCCGACGTCGTCACCAGCACCACGCACAAGACGCTGCGCGGACCGCGCGGCGGCATCATCCTCGCGCGCGCCAACGACGAGCTGACCAAGAAGTTCAACTCGCTCGTGTTCCCGGGCACGCAGGGCGGTCCGCTGATGCACGTCATCGCCGCCAAGGCGGTCGCCTTCCTCGAGGCCCTGCAGCCCGAGTTCAAGGACTACCAGAAGCAGGTGGTGGCGAACGCCCGCGCCATGTGCGCGCGGCTGCAGCAGCGCGGCTACCGCATCGTCTCGGGCGGCACCGACAACCACCTGTTCCTCATCGACCTCTCCGACAAGCGGATCAACGGCAAGGAGGCCGACGCCGCGCTCGGCGCCGCGCACATCACGGTCAACAAGAACGCCGTGCCGAACGATCCGCGGCCGCCGATGGTCACGAGCGGCATCCGCATCGGCACGCCGGCCTCGACCACCCGCGGCTTCAAGGAGCCCGAGGTCGAGCAGGTCGCGGACCTCATCGCCGACGTGCTCGACGCCGAGGGCGCCCCGGAGGCCGTGGCGACCGTGCGCGCGAAGGTCACGGCGCTCTGCCGCCGCTTCCCGGTCTACGAGTCGGCGCGGCGCTGAGCCGCCGACCAGGCATCACGGGGACCGACGCATGCACTGTCCCTTCTGCGGCCACGAGGAGACCAAGGTGAACGACTCGCGGCTCGCCGCCGAAGGGCGGCAGATCCGTCGTCGCCGCGAGTGCCTCGCCTGCGGCGAGCGCTTCACCACCTTCGAGTCGGCCGAGCTCGTGATGCCGCTCGTGGTCAAGAGCAAGGGCGACCGCGAGCCCTTCGATGTGCAGAAGCTGCGCTCGGGCATCCTGCGCGCATTGCAGAAGCGCCCGGTGCCGCAGGAGAAGGTCGAGGAGGCCATCGAGCGCATCACGCACCGGCTGCGCGCGCTCGGCGAACGCGAGGTGCCCTCGCGGCAGGTCGGCGAGTTCGTGATGGACGAGCTGCGCCACCTCGACGAGGTCGCCTATGTGCGCTTCGCCTCGGTGTACCGCAGCTTCCAGGACATCGAGGCCTTCCGCGACGAGGTCGACAAACTGCGCACGCGCCGCCGTCGCGAGCCGCTCGCGGGGCAGATGTCGCTGCTCGGCGGCGAGCCGGAGACGCCCGGCGCTGCGGGCGGCAAGGCGCCCGGCAAGCCGCCGCGCCGCAGCCACTAGCGCGCCGCGCGATCGCACCATACGACGGCATCGCACACCATGGATGGCACCCCCTTCGAAAGACAGGCGATGGCGCGCGCCCTCGAGCTCGCTGCGCTCGGTCGTCGCAGCACACAGCCCAACCCGCGCGTCGGCTGCGTCATCGCGCAGGGCGACCGCATCATCGGCGAGGGCTGGCACCAGCGCGCGGGCGAGCCGCACGCCGAGGTGTTCGCGCTGCGTCAGGCGGGCGCCGCGGCGCGCGGTGCCACCGCCTTCGTCACGCTCGAGCCCTGCAACCACCACGGACGCACGCCGCCCTGCAGCGAGGCGCTGATCGCGGCGGATGTCGCGCGCGTCGTCTACGCCTGCGGCGATCCCAATCCGCGGGTCGACGGCACGGGTGCCGCGCGGCTGCGCGCCGCGGGCATCGAGGTCTCGACCGGCTTGATGGCCGCCGAGGGCGAGGAGCTCAATCTCGGGTTCTTCAGCCGCATGCGCCGCGGTCGGCCGTGGTTGCGCCTCAAGATGGCCGCGAGCCTCGATGGTCGCACCGCGCTCGCGCACGGCGAGAGCCGCTGGATCACCTCGCCCGAGGCGCGCGCCGATGTGCATGCCTGGCGCGCCGAGAGCGCGGCGGTGCTCAGCAGCAGCGCCACCGTGCTCGCCGACGACCCGGAACTCACCGCACGGCCGACGGCGACGGTGGACGGGGGCGCGGCGGGCACCGCGCACCCGCTGCGGCAGCCGCTGCGCGTGCTCCTCGACACCCATGCGCGCATCCCGACCACCGCACGTCTGTTCGGTGCACCGGGCGGGGTCGTCCGGCTGATCGCCCCGGCCGCGCGGGTCCCGCCCGCAGCGCCATCGGTGGCGACGGGGGCCGGGCAAGTGGCCGCTCATCGCATCGAACGTATCGCGACCGATCCGGCAGGCCGCTTGTCGCTGCCCGCGGTACTCGCTTGGCTCGGCGGGGAGGGGGTCAACGAGGTGTGGACCGAGGCCGGCCCCACCCTGGGCGGCGCACTGCTCGCGGCCGGTCTCGTCGACGAGCTCGTCGTGTACATGGCGCCGCGGCTGTTGGGCCCCGATGCCCGACCGCTCGCCCATCTGCCGCCGCTCGCGCGCCTCGCCGACGCGGCGCCTTGGCGCGTGCAGGATATGCGGCCGATCGGTCCGGATATCCGTATCATGCTGCGCCCGGGCGCCTGACCGCCCCGGCATCGGTCCGACCTGAGGAGTCGCCAAGCGTGTTCACCGGCATCGTGCAGGACATGGGACGCATCGTCGCGTTGGAGCCGCGTGCCGGCGATGTGCGCGTACGCGTCGCGGTCGACCGGCTGCCGCTCGACGCCGTGCGCACCGGCGACAGCATCGCCGTCAGCGGCGTCTGTCTCACGGTGGTCGAGCACGACGCCCGCGGGTTCGCGGCCGATGTCTCCAACGAGACGCTGTCGCTCACCACGCTCGGCGATCTCGCCCCCGGGTCCCACGTCAACCTCGAGCCCGCGCTGCGCGCCGGTGATCCGCTCGGCGGGCATCTGGTCTCGGGGCATGTCGACGGCGTGGGCCGTGTGGTGTCGCTCGCGCAGGACGCGCGCTCGTGGCGCATCCGCTTCGAGACCCCGCCGGACCTCGCGCGCTATGTGGCCCGCAAAGGCTCCATCGCCATCGACGGCGTGAGCCTCACGGTCAACGAGGTCGAGGGCCGCGAGTTCGGCATCAACATCATCCCGCACACCTGGCAGGTCACGACCATCGGCGGCTACGCACCGGGCCGCCGCGTGAACCTCGAGATCGACCCGATCGCGCGTTATGTGGAGCGGCTGCTCGCCGCGGGAGCGGCGGCATGACGTTGCGCGTGGTGCCCGATCCCGCGCCGGTCGACGGTTTCGACCGCATCGAGGACATCCTCGCCGACCTCGCCGCCGGCCGCATGGTCGTCATCCTCGACGACGAGCGCCGCGAGAACGAGGGCGACCTCATCATGGCCGCCGCCAAGGTGCGGCCCGAGGACGTGAACTTCATGGCCCGCTACGGCCGCGGCCTCATCTGCCTCACGCTGACGCCGGAGCGCTGCCGCCAGCTGCGGCTGCCGTTGATGGTCAGCGGCACCGACCGCGAGCACCGCACCAACTTCACCGTGTCCATCGAGGCGGCCGAGGGCGTGACCACCGGCATCTCCGCCTTCGACCGCGCGCACACCGTGCGCACCGCGGTGGCGGAGGACGCGCGGCCCGAGCACCTGCGCCAGCCCGGCCACATCTTCCCGCTGATGGCGCAGCCGGGCGGCGTGCTGACCCGCGCGGGCCACACGGAAGCGGGCTGCGACCTCGCGCGTCTCGCGGGCCTCGAGCCCGCCGCGCTCATCGTCGAGATCATGAGCGACGATGGCACGATGGCGCGCCAGCCGGAGCTGCGCCGCTTCGCGCGCGAGCACGGTCTGCGCATCGGCACCATCGCCGACCTCATCCGCTATCGACTGCGCACCGAGCGCTCGGTGGAGCGCATCGCCGAGCGTGCCGTGACCACCGCGCACGGCGACTTCCGGTTGTTCGCCTACCAGGACCACACCCACCGCGACGTGCATCTGGCGCTGGTGCGCGGCGACATCGACGGCGCCACGCCGCCGCTGGTGCGCGTGCACCTCGCCGAGACGCTGCGCGACCTCGTCGGCGTGCGTGAGGTCCCGGTCCGCTGGACGCTCGATGCGGCGCTGGCGCGCGTCGCGCAGCACGGGCACGGCGTGGTGGTGCTCCTGCGCGAGCAGGAGTCGCCGCGCGCGCTCGCGGACGCGGTGCGCGGAGCCGAGCGGGCGATGGTGCCCGTGTCGCAGGACGCCGCGCCCGAGGCCGCGCCCGAGGCCGCGCCCGTGTGGCGCACCTACGGCATCGGCGCGCAGATCCTCCAGGACCTCGGCGTACGCCGCATGCGCGTCCTGTCCTCGCCCAAGCAGATGCAGGGCCTGTCGGCCTTCGACCTCGAAGTGCTCGAGTACATCGGCCCGGAACGGACGGCTGCGGAGGACGGCGATGCGCGTTGACACCGACACCCGCGAGGGCGCGGCCGGGCTCGACGCCCACGGACTGCGCGTCGCCCTCGTCGCCGCCCGCTTCAACGCGCCGCTCGTCGACCGCATGCTCGCCGGTGCACGCGCCGCATGGGCACGCCACGGCGGCGATCCGGCGGACCTCGACGTGTTCCGCGTGCCCGGCGCCTTCGAGCTGCCGCTCGCCTGTCGGCAGGCGGCGTACACCGGCCGCTACGCGGCGGTGGTGGCGCTGGGTTGCGTCATCCGCGGCGATACGCCGCACTTCGACTACGTCGCCGGTCAGAGCGCCCACGGCCTCATGCAGGCCGGGCTCGACACCGGCATCCCGGTCGTGTTCGGCGTGCTGACCGTGGAGAACGAGCCGCAGGCCCTCGAGCGCGCCGATCCGGCGCGGCTCGACAAGGGCGGCGAGGCCGTCGAGTCGGCCATCGAGACCGCGCGCACCTTGGCGGCGATCGCCGCAGGGCAGGGCTGACATGGCGGGCAGCCGTCCACGCCGCGATCCTGCGTCGGGCGCGCGTTCCGTCGCGCGTCGCCTCGCCGTGCAGGCGCTCTACCGCGTGCAGATCAACGCCGGCCCCTGGCAGGACCTGGTGAACGAGTTCGCCTCGGAACCGGACATGGCCCGCGCCGACGGCGAGTACTTCAACGCCCTCGTGCAGGCCTGCTGCGAGGGCCGCGACGCGCTCGACGCGACGCTCGAGCCCTGGCTCGACCGCAAGCCCGAGTCGCTCGACCCCGTCGAGCACGCGGTGCTGCTCGTCGGCGTGCACGAGCTCGCGCACCGCCCCGAGGTCCCGTGGCGCGTGGTGATCACCGAGGCCGTGACGCTCACCAAGCGTTTCGGCGCCACCGACGGCCACAAGTTCGTGAACGCCGTGCTCGACCGTGCGGCGCGCGCGTTGCGTCCGCACGAACACTGACCGCGCGACCATGGCGCTCGGCGAGTTCGAGCTGATCGACCGCTTCTTCCGCGACTGCGGCACGCCGCGCGCCGATGTCGTGCTCGGCGTCGGCGACGACGGCGCGCTGTTGCGGCCGCCGCCCGGTGCCGACCTCGTCGCCGTCAGCGACACCCTCGTCGAGGGCGTGCATTTCCCTGTGGGCAGTCCCGCGGAGTCCATCGGCCATCGCGCCCTTGCGGTCAATCTGAGCGACATCGCCGCGATGGGCGCGACGCCGCGCTGGGCCTTGCTGTCGCTCACGCTGCCGCAGGTCGAGGAGTCCTGGCTAGCCGGGTTCGCGCGCGGCTTCGGTGCGCTCGCGCGCGAGCACGGCGTGGCGCTGGTCGGTGGCGATACCACGCGCGGTCCGCTCACCCTCGGCGTGCAGGTGCTCGGCACGGTGCCCGCGGGCGAGGGTCTGCGCCGCAGCGGTGGGCGGCCCGGCGACGCGCTGTTCGTCACCGGCACGCCGGGCGATGCCGCGGCGGGACTCGCCGTCATCATGGCGGCGGCCGGTGCAGCCGGCGCGCCCGGAGCGGCTGCGTATCACGCCATGGCGGGTCTGCGCGCCGACGCCTCGGCGGACACCCTCGAGGCGCTGCGGCAGCGATTCCTGTACCCCACGCCGAGGCTCACCGAGGGCGAGGCCCTGCGCGGTCTCGCGAGCGCCTGCATCGACGTCTCCGACGGCCTCGTCGGCGATCTCGGCAAGCTCGCGGCGGCGAGCCGCTGCGCGGCGGTGCTCGACGTCGATGCGCTGCCGCGCTCGGCGGCGCTCGCCGCGGGCTTCACGCCCGAGGAGGCGCTGCGTTGCACGCTCGAGGGCGGTGACGACTACGAACTGCTGCTCGCGGTGCCGTCCGCGCACCTCGCGCGCGTCGCCGCGATGCCGGGCCTGACGCGCATCGGCGAACTGCGCGCCGGCACCGGGGTGACGCTGCGCCGGTGCGTCGCGGACGGGACCCTCACGGAGACGCCGGCCGCAGGGGCCGGTTTCGATCACTTCGCGGGCTGAGCGTCCGCGGCCGGGCCCGCGGCCGGGCCCCCAGCCGGGTCCGGCTCGAGGTCCTTGTCGCGCTCGACCAGCGCGTAGGCCGAGTGGTTGTGGATGGACTCGAAGTTCTCGGCCTCGACCGAGTACGCGGCGACGCGCGGTTCGGCGTTGAGCCGCAGCGCGATGTCGCGCACCAGATCCTCGACGAACTTCGGGTTGTCGTAGGCGCGCTCGGTGACGAACTTCTCGTCGGGACGCTTGAGCAGCCCGTAGAGCTGGCTCGAGGCCTCCGACTCCGCGATGTCGATCAGCTCCTCGATCCACAGGTGCTCGCGCAGCCGCACCGTGATCGTCACGTGCGAGCGCTGGTTGTGCGCGCCGCGCTCCGAGATCCGCTTGCTGCAGGGGCAGAGGCTGGTGACGGGCACCACCACCTTGATGGAGGTGAGGTTGCGGCCGTCGCGCCGCTCGCCGATCAGCGTCACGCGGTAGTCCATCAGGCTCTCGACGCCCGACACCGGTGCGCGCTTCATGACGAAGAACGGGAAGCTGAGGTCGATATGCCCCGAGTCCGCCTCGAGCCGCGTCGTCATCTCCTCGAGCATCCTTCCGTGGTCGGCCACCGAGATCTCGCGCTCGCGGTGCAGGATCTCCACGAACCGCGACATGTGCGTGCCTTTGAGATGGTGCGGCAGGTCGACGAACATGTTGAACGACGCGACGCTGTGCTGCTCTCCGCTCGAGCGGTCGCGCAGCCGCACGGGATGCAGGATGTCCTTGATGCCGACCTTGCTGATCGCGATGCGGCGCTCGTCACGGTGGGACTGCACGTCCGCGATGGCCGCGGCGCTGGTGTTCGACGGGGTCATGGGTCTCCTTACGCGCCGGCGGCGCGGCGCGGCGTGCCGCGCTGTTCCTGCCACCAGGTCTCGACCTGGCGGGCGATGCCGGCCGGGTCGAGCCCGGCGGCGGCGAGGCAGTCGTTGCGGCTGCCGTGTTCGATGAACCGGTCGGGGATGCCGACCATGTGCAGCGGGCGCTCGATGCCGGCGGCGGCGAGCGCCTCGGCGACGGCGGCGCCGGCGCCGCCCGCGACCGCGTTCTCCTCCACGGTGACGAGCGCGGTGTGGCGGGCCGCGACCTGCGCGAGCAGCGCCGTGTCGAGCGGCTTGATGAAGCGCATGTTGACGACCGTCGCATCGAGCCGCTCGGCGACCTTAAGCACGCCCGCGAGCAGCGAGCCGAACACCAGCACCGCAAGACCGCTGCCGCCCTCACGGCGGATCTCGCCGCAGCCGACGGGCAGCGCGGTCATCTCCTTGCGCGGCGTGGTGCCGTCGCCCGCACCGCGCGGGTAGCGCACGGCCGAAGGGCCGGGCAGCGTGGTGGCCGTGTAGAGCATCTGGCGGCACTCGTCCTCGTCGGCCGGTGCCATCAGCGTCATGTTCGGGATGCAGCGCAAGAACGAGATGTCGTAGGCGCCTTGGTGCGTGGCGCCGTCGCTGCCGACGAGACCGGCACGGTCGAGCGCGAACACCACCGGCAGGTCCTGCAGCGCCACGTCGTGCACGAGCTGGTCGTAGCCGCGCTGCAGGAAGGTCGAGTAGATCGCGACCACGGGCTTCAAGCCCTCGCAGGCGAGCCCCGCCGCGAAGGTGACGGCATGCTGCTCGGCGATCGCGACGTCGAAGTAACGCTCCGGGAAGCGGCGCGAGAACTCGACGAGACCCGACCCCTCGCGCATCGCCGGGGTGATGCCGATGATCTTCGGGTCGCGCTCGGCCATGTCGCAGAGCCAGTCGCCGAACACCTGCGAGAAGGTCGGACCGCCCGACTTCTCCTTGAAGATGGTTCCGCTCGCCGGGTCGAAGGGGCCGGGGCCGTGCCAGGTGATGGGATCGGCCTCGGCGGGTGCGTAGCCCTTGCCCTTGCGCGTCACTACGTGGAGGAACTGCGGTCCCGGCAGGCGCCGCTGGTTGCGCAGCGTCTGCACCAGCGCGCCGATGTCATGGCCGTCGATGGGACCGATGTAGTTGAAGCCCAGCTCCTCGAACAGCGTGCCCGGCAGGACCATGCCCTTGACGTAGGCCTCGGAGCGCCGCGCCAGCTCCCACATCGAGGGCATGCGGCGCAGCGCTTTCTTGCCGGTCTCGCGCAGTGCCGCGTACTTGCGCGACGAGAGGATGCGCGCGAAATAGTTGGACAGCGCGCCGACGTTCTCCGAGATCGACATGTCGTTGTCGTTGAGCACGACGAGCAGGTCGGACTTCAGGGAGCCGGCGTTGTTGAGCGCCTCGAAGGCCTGCCCGGCGGTCATCGCGCCGTCGCCGATCACCGCCACCACGCGCCGCGCGACGCCCTGCTGCGCCGCGCCGACCGCCATGCCGAGCGCGGCGCTGATCGAGGTGCTCGAATGGCCGACACCGAAGGTGTCGTAGGGGCTCTCGCTGCGCGCCGGGAAGGGCGCGAGCCCGTCCTTCTGCTTGATCGTCGCCAACCGGTCGCGCCGACCGGTGAGCACCTTGTGCGGGTAGGCCTGATGGCCGACGTCCCAGACCAGGCGGTCCTCGGGCGTGTCGTAGACGTAGTGCAGCGCGACCGTGAGCTCCACCGTCCCGAGCCCGGCCGCGAAGTGCCCGCCGCGCGTGGCGACCGTCTGGATGAGGTAGTCGCGCAGCTCCGCGCAGACCTGTCCGAGCTGCGCAGGCGCGAGCGCGCGCAGGTCGGCGGGCGACTCGATGCGCGAGAGCAGGGGCCAGCGGGGGTCGGACGCGGTCATGGAACGCGCGATATTACCGTGCGACCCGCCGCAGCGGGACGGTCGGCGGCGGTCAGCTCGCCCGACCGATGACGAAGCCCGCGAGCCGCGCGAGTTCGGCGCCCGCGGGGCCCAAGGGGGCGAGGGCGGCGAGCGCCCGGGCGTGCTGGGCGGCGGCCTCGGTCCGAGCGGCCTCCAGGCCCATCAGGCTGGTGTAGGTCGGTTTGTCGTGGGCGGCATCGGCGCCGGCGATCTTGCCGATCGAGGCGGTGGTGCCGGTCACATCGAGGATGTCGTCCTGGATCTGGAAGGCGAGGCCGATCGCAGCGCCGTACTCGCGCAGCGCGGCATGCACCGGACCCTCGAACACCCCGGCCGCGGCCGCGCCCATCAGCACGCTGGTCTCGATCAGGGCCCCGGTCTTGCGGCGGTGCATGTCCTGCAGGGCGGCGAGGTCGAGCCGTCGGCCCACCGCCTCGAGGTCGATCGCCTGGCCCCCGGCCATGCCTGCCGTGCCGATGCCTTGGGCGAGCAGGCGGCACATGGCGAGCCGGCGCTGCGCCTCGTCGGGGTCCCGCACCGCGGCGCGGCCTCGGCCATCGACCGCCTTGCCCGCCAGCAGCTCGAAGGCGAGCGCCTGCAGGGCGTCGCCCGCGAGGATCGCGGTGGCCTCGTCGAAGGCCCGGTGGCAGGACGGTCGTCCGCGCCGCAGGTCGTCGTCGTCCATGGCCGGCAGGTCGTCGTGGACGAGGCTGTACACATGGATCAACTCGACCGCGGCTGCGGGGTCGTCCAAGGCCTCCGGAGATGCCCCGAGGGCCGTGCCCGCCAGATAGACCAGGGTGGGCCGCAGGCGCTTGCCGCCGCCCAGCGCGCTGTAGCGCATGGCTTCGCGCAGCCGGGTGGAGCCAGCCTCCGGCAGCGTCAGGGCGCGGTCGAGCACCTGCTCGATGCGCGTCGGCCAATCGGTCACGGGCGGCGCCATCAGTCCAACGCGTCCTCGTCGTCCTCGTCACCCTCCGTCTCGAGGGGCTCGACGACCTCCTGACCGTCCCGCTTCAGCAGGATGTCGACCCGCGCCTGCGCGGCCTGCAGGGCCACCTGGCACTCGCGGGTCAGGGCGACGCCCCGCTCGAAGGACTTGAGGGACTCCTCGAGGGGCAGCTCGCCGCCCTCCAAGCGCTCGACCAGCGCCTCGAGTTCGGCCAGGGACCTCTCGAAATCCGGGGGGCGTTTGCTCTTGCTCATGGGGTGCTTATACAACAGCTGGGAAAGCGCCGGCGAGTACGGGTTGACGGTGTCGGATGCCGCGTCTACAGTCAGCCGCCGCGGTTAGACCAAGTCTAAACGACCCGGGTCCATCCGCTCCAACCCACCAAGGAGAGCACGCATGCAGCTGAAGGGCAGCAAGACCGAGCAGAACCTCAAGGACGCGTTCGCCGGCGAGTCGCAGGCCAACCGCCGTTACCTCTACTTCGCAGCCAAGGCTGACGTCGAGGGCTTCAACGACGTGTCGGCCGTGTTCCGTTCCACCGCCGAAGGTGAGACCGGCCACGCGCACGGTCACCTCGAGTACCTCGAGGCCTCGGGCGACCCGGCCACGGGCCTGCCGATCGGCGACACGAAGCTGAACCTCAAGGCGTCGATCGCCGGCGAGACGCACGAGTACACCGACATGTACCCGGGCATGGCGAAGACCGCGCGGGACGAGGGCTTCGACGAGATCGCGGACTGGTTCGAGACGCTGGCCAAGGCCGAGCGCTCGCACGCCAACCGCTTCACGAAGGCGCTGGAGTCCATCTAAGGCTCTACAGGGCGCGGTGCCGCGGCCGACCGGCTGCGGCACCGCGTCGTCCCAAGGAGTGGGAAGCATGAGTCAAAGCCATATCCCGGCCGGCCGCGAAGGATCGCTCGAAGCGCCGACCCGGCACCCCCTCGACTGGCGCAACCCCGCGTTCTACGATGAGGCGGCGCTCGACAAAGAATTGGAGCGCGTGTTCGACATCTGCCACGGATGCCGCCGCTGCTTCTCGCTCTGCAACTCGTTCCCGACCCTGTTCGACGCCATCGACGAGGCGCCCTCGTCCGAGCTCGACACCGTCGACAAGAAGGTCTACTGGGACGTCGTCGACCACTGTTACCTCTGTGACATGTGCTACATGACGAAGTGTCCCTATGTGCCGCCGCACCCCTGGAACCTCGACTTCCCGCACCTGATGCTGCGCGCCAAGGCCGTCAAGGCCAAGAAGGGCGAGGTGCGGCTGCGCGACAAGATCCTCTCGGCCACCGACCTGGTCGGCAGCATCGCCGGCATCCCGGTGGTGGCGCAGGCCGTCAACGCGGTCAACAAGACCGAGGTCGGCCGCAAGCTGCTCGATGCGACGCTCGGCGTCGCCGTCGATGCGCCGGTCCCCGACTACCACTCCAACACCGCGCGTAAGCGCCTCGCCGGCCACGAGGCCGAACTCGAGGTGCGCCCGACCGCCGAGACGCGCGGCAAGGTGGTGCTGTTCACCACCTGCTACGGCAACCGCAACGAGCCCGACCTCAACCTCGACCTCGTCAAGGTCTTCGAGCACAACGGCATCCCGGTCAAGATCGTCTCCCAGGAGAAGTGCTGCGGCATGCCGAAGCTCGAGCTCGGCGACCTCGAGACCGTCGCGCGCCACAAGGAGACCAACATCCCGGCGCTCAAGCAGGCCATCGACGAGGGCTACGACATCGTCGCGCCCATCCCGTCCTGCGTGCTGATGTTCAAGCAGGAGCTGCCGCTGATGTTCCCCGAGGACGCGGATGTGCAGGCCGTGAAGGGGCGCATCTTCGACCCCTTCGAGTACCTGATGCTGCGCCACAAGGCCGGCATGCTGCGCACCGACTTCGCCACCGAGCTCGGCAAGGTGAGCTACCACGTGCCCTGCCACCTGCGCGTGCAGAACATCGGCCTCAAGACCCGCGATGTGCTGAACCTCGTGCCGAACACCGCCATCGATGTCATCGAGCGCTGCTCCGGCCACAACGGCACCTACGCCGTGAAGAAGGAGTTCCGCCCGGCCTCGGTCAAGATCGGCAAGCCGGTGATGAACCGCGTCGAGAAGGCCGCTCCCGACCACTACACCTCCGACTGTCCGATGGCCGGCCACCAGATCGAGACCGGTCTCAAGGACCCGAAGGAACCCTCCCATCCCCTCAAGCTGCTGCGGCAGGCCTACGGCATCTGACCCCACGGAAAAAGCCATGCAAAAGCTCACCCCCGCCGACCTCATGACCCTCGAGCGCTACGCGCGCGAGCGCCAGGACTTCCGCACCCGCGTGATCGCGCACAAGAAGACCCGCAAGCTCGGCGTCGGTCCGAACACCACCTGGTTGTTCGAGGACCGCCTGACCATCCAGTACCAGGTGCAGGAGATCCTGCGCACCGAGAAGATCTTCGAGCCCGAGGGCATCGAGGAGGAGCTCGAGGCCTACAACCCGCTGATCCCGGACGGCCGCAACTGGAAGGTGACGCTGCTCATCGAGTACCCCGACCCGACCACGCGCCCGGGCCACCTCGCGCGCCTGAAGGGCATCGAGGACCGCTGCTACGTGCAGGTCGCCGATTTCGCGCGCGTGTACGCCATCGCCGACGAGGACCTCGAGCGCGAGAACGAGCAGAAGACCTCGTCCGTGCACTTCCTGCGCTTCGAGTTCAGCGACGCCATGGTGGCGGCGCTGCGCGCGGGCGCTGCCCTCGCCATCGGCATCGACCACCCGAACTACACGCACGCGGTCGAGTCGCTGCCCGCCGCCGCGCGCGCCGCGCTGCTCTCCGACTTCGCCTGACCCTTCGCGGTACAATCCGCGGATGGCGAAAGACTACGATGCCTCGGCGATCGAGGTGCTCTCCGGGCTCGAACCGGTGCGGCGCCGGCCGGGGATGTACACCGACACCACGCGGCCCAACCACCTCGCCCATGAGGTGATCGACAACAGCGTCGACGAGGCGCTGTCCGGGCACGCCGGACGCATCGACGTCACGCTCTTCCGCGACGGCTCCGTCGAGGTCGCCGACGACGGCCGCGGCATGCCGGTCGACATCCACCCCAAGGAGAAGGTGAGCGGCGTCGAGCTCATCCTCACGCGGCTGCACGCGGGCGGCAAGTTCGACAGCGGCAGCTACGGCTTCTCGGGCGGACTGCACGGCGTCGGTGTCTCGGTGGTGAACGCGCTCTCGAGCCGCCTCGAGTGCCGCGTGCGCCGCGGTGGCCAGGAGTACGCCATCGGTTTCCGCGACGGCAAGCTCGCCTCCAAGCTGCAGGTCGTCGGCAGCGTCGGCCAACGCAACACCGGCACCAGCTTGCGCTTCTGGCCGGACGGCAAGTTCTTCGACTCCGACAAGTTCTCCGTGCCGCAGCTGCGCCACTCGCTGAAGGCGAAGGCCGTGCTCTGCCCGGGGCTGCGCATCAGCTTCACGCAGGAGGCGACCGGCGAGAAGGACGAATGGTTCTTCGCGGGCGACCTCGGCGCCTATCTCGCCGACGAGCTCGGCCGCACCGAGCGCGTGCCCGCCGAGCCCATCACCGGCAAGCGCGAGCAGGACCGTGATGTGGTCGAGTTCGCGCTGTGCTGGGCGCCCGGCGCCGAGAACGCCATCGCCGAGAGCTACGTCAACCTCATCCCGACGCCCGAGGGCGGCACCCACGTGAACGGCCTGCGCTCGGGCGCCGCCGCCGCGGTGCGCGAGTTCTGCGAGTTCCGCAACCTCCTGCCGCGCGGCATCAAGCTCGCCCCCGAGGACGTCTGGGACGGCGCACGCTACGTGCTCTCCATCAAGATCCGCGAGCCGCAGTTCGCCGGCCAGACGAAGGAGCGCCTCGCCTCGCGCGACGCTGCCCAGCTTGTCGAGGGCTACGCCAAGGATGCGCTCGGGCTGTGGCTGGCGCAGCATCCGGACGCAGGTGAGCGCATCGCGCAGCTCGCCATCCAGAACGCCCAGGACCGCGTGAAGGCCGCACAGAAGGTGCAGCGCAAGCGCGTGGCGAGCGGCCCGGCGCTGCCCGGCAAGCTGGCCGACTGCGCCGGCGACGACCCTGCGCGCTCCGAGCTCTTCCTGGTCGAGGGCGATTCGGCGGGCGGCTCGGCCAAGCAGGCCCGCGACAAGGACTTCCAGGCCATCATGCCGCTGCGCGGCAAGATCCTGAACACCTGGGAGCTCGAGCCGGGCGAGATCGGCTCCTCGCAGGAGGTCCACGACATCAGCGTCGCGCTCGGCGTCGACCCCGGGTCCGCCGACATCAGCGGCCTGCGCTACCACAAGGTCTGCATCCTCGCCGACGCCGACTCCGACGGCCAGCACATCGCCACGCTCCTCTGCGCGCTCTTCCTGCGGCATTTCCGGCCGCTCGTCGCGCAGGGCCATATCTTCGTCGCCATGCCGCCGCTCTACCGCATCGACGCCGGCAAGCAGGTGTTCTACGCCCTCGACGAAGCCGAGCGCGACGCCTTCCTGCACCGCCTCGAGGACGAGAAGGTGCGCGCCAAGCCGCAGGTGACGCGCTTCAAGGGCTTGGGCGAGATGAACCCGTCGCAGCTGCGCGAGACCACCATGGACCCGCGCACCCGTCGGCTGGTGCAGCTCACGCTCGACGCCGCCGACCAGACCGACAGCCTCATGGACATGCTGCTCGCCAAGAAGCGCGCCGCCGACCGCCGTGAATGGCTCGAGCAGAAGGGGAACCTCGTGCAGGTGATCGTCTGATGGCCGGGCAGGAGCTGCCCTTCGAGGGCGTCGAGCGCCAGGCGCTGCGCACCTTCACCGAGAAGGCGTACCTCGAGTACTCGATGTACGTCATCCTCGACCGCGCCTTGCCCGCGGTCGGCGACGGACTCAAGCCCGTGCAGCGCCGCATCATCTACGCGATGAGCGAGCTCGGCCTGTCGGCCGTCTCGAAGCACAAGAAATCCGCGCGCACCGTCGGCGATGTCATCGGCAAGTTCCATCCGCACGGCGACTCGGCCTGCTACGAGGCGATGGTGCTGATGGCGCAGCCCTTCGCCTACCGCTACCCGATCGTCGACGGCCAGGGCAACTGGGGTTCGCAGGACGACCCGAAGTCCTTCGCCGCCATGCGCTACACCGAGTCCAAGCTCACGCGCTACGCCGAGGTGCTGCTGCGCGAGCTCGGCGAGGGCACGGTCGATTGGCAGCCGAACTTCGACGGCACGCTCGAAGAACCCGCCGTGCTGCCGGCGCGCCTGCCCAACCTGCTGCTGAACGGCACCACCGGCATCGCGGTCGGCATGGCGACCGACATCCCGCCGCACAACCTGCGCGAGGTCGCCGCCGCCTGCCTGCACCTGCTCGAACAGCCGGACGCGAGCTCGCGCGCGCTCATGAAGTTCGTGAAGGGGCCCGACCTGCCGACCGGCGCCGAGATCATCTCGCCGCGCGCCGACCTCGCCGAGTTCTACGACAAGGGCACGGGCAGCTTCAAGGCGCGCGCCGTGTACGAGATGGAGGACGACAGCATCGTCATCACGGCGCTGCCCTGGCAGGCGTCCGGCTCCAAGGTGCTCGAGCAGATCGCCGAGCAGATGCGCGCCAAGAAGCTGCCGATGGTCGAGGACCTGCGCGACGAGTCCGACCACGAGAACCCGACGCGCCTCGTCATCGTGCCGAAGGGCCGCAAGGTCGACGTCGAGCAGCTGATGGCGCATCTCTTCGCCACCACCGACCTCGAGCGCAACTACCGCGTCAACCTCAACGTCATCGCGCTCGACGGCCGGCCGCGCGTCATGGGCCTGCGCGAGATCCTCTCGCAGTGGCTCGAGTTCCGCATCGGCACCGTCAAGCGCCGCCTCGAGTGGCGGCTCGAGAAGGTCGAACGCCGCCTGCACATCCTCGAGGGCCTGCTCGCGGCCTACCTCAACCTCGACGAGGTGATCCGCATCATCCGTCGCGAGGACGAGCCGAAGCCCGTCCTCATGAAGCGCTTCTCGCTCAGCGAGATCCAGGCCGAGGCCATCCTCGAGACCAAGCTGCGCCACCTCGCCAAGCTCGAGGAGATGAAGATCCGCGGCGAGCAGGCCGAGCTCGCCGCCGAGCGCGACGAGCTGCAGGGCGTGCTGCGCAGCGAGACCAAGCTGCGCAAGCTGGTCGGCACCGAGATCGCCGCCGACGCCGAGAAGTACGGCGACCCGCGCCGCTCGCGCATCGTCGAGCGCGAGGCCGCGCAGGCCATCGACGAGACCGCGCTCATCGCCAACGAGCCGGTCACCGTGGTGCTCTCCTCGGGTGGCTGGGTGCGCAGCGCGAAGGGCCACGAGATCGACCCGCGTTCGCTGCAGTACAAGACCGGCGATGCCTTGCAGGCGTCGGCGCGCGGCCAATCGTTGCAGCTCGCCACCTTCCTCGACACCACGGGCCGCACCTACAGCCTGCCCGCCCACTCGCTGCCTTCGGCGCGCGGGCTCGGCGAGCCGCTCTCGGGGCGGCTCAACCCGCCCGATGGCGCCAAGTTCACCGGCCTGATGATGGGCGAACCGAAGAGCCTCTGGCTGCTCGCCTCGGATGCCGCCTACGGCTTCACGGCCCGGCTCGAGGACCTCATCACCGACCGCAAGGCCGGCAAGGCGGTGCTCAGCGTGCCGGACGGCGCGCTGGCGCTGCCGCCCGCGGCGGTGACCTCCGAGAAGGCGCTGGTCTGCATCGCGGTGGTCGACGGCGACGGCGAGAACGGCCGGCTGCTCGCGTTCCCGGTGTCCGAGGTGCCCGAGATGCCGCGCGGCAAGGGCAACAAGCTCTTCAACATCCCCTCGGGGCTCGCCAAGGAGCGCGCCGAGGTGGTGGCGGGCATCGCCGTGGTGCCGCCCGGCGGCACGCTCAAGGTCTGGAACGGCGACAAGGCCCGCGACTACAGCTTCACGGAGCTCAAGGACTGGACCGGCGCGCGCGCGCAGCGCGGCGCCGTGCTCACCCGTGGCTGGCGCGCGGTGACCCGGCTCGAGGTCAGTTGAAGACGACGGTCTTGTTGTCGTTGAGCACCACGCGGTGCTCGACGTGCCAGGTGACCGCCCGCGACAGCACCGCGCTCTCGATGTCGCGGCCGATGGCCTCCAGCGCCGCCGGCGAATGCGCGTGCGTCACGCGTTCCACCGACTGCTCGATGATCGGGCCTTCGTCGAGGTCGTCCGTCACGTAGTGCGCGGTGGCGCCGATGATCTTCACGCCGCGCGCATGCGCCTGCGCGTAGGGCTTGGCGCCCTTGAAGCCCGGCAGGAACGAGTGGTGGATGTTGATGCAGCGTCCCGCGAGCCGCGCGCTGAAGGCGGGCGTCAGGATCTGCATGTAGCGCGCGAGCACGAGCAGCTCCGCGCCCGCGTCCTGCATGATCGTCTCGATCCGCCCTTCCTGCGCCACGCGGTTCGCCGCGCTCACCGGCAGGTGGTGGTAGGGCAGACGGTTGAACTCCACGAACTCGCGCATGTCCTCGTGGTTCGAGACCACGCCGACGATGTCCGCCGGCAGCTGGCCGCCGCGCCAGCGGTGGATGAGGTCGTAGAGGCAGTGCCCGAACTTCGAGACCGCGACCAGCACCTTCGGCCGGCGCGCCATGTCATGCAGCTGCCATTTCATCGCGAAGCGCGACGCCACCGGCGCGAACGCGGCGCGCAGACCCTCGAGGTCCGGGAAGCGCGCGCCCGCGGCGCCGAACACCACGCGCATGTAGAACATGTCGGTCTCGGGGTCGTTGAACTGCGCCGATTCGACGATGGACGCGTCGTGGTCGGCGAGGCAGGTGGCGACGGCGGCGACGATGCCCTTGGCATCGGGGCAGCGCAGGACGAGGACGAGGGAGGTGTTCATGGGGATGGACCGGTCTTCCTTGATCGTGACGGGGGCGTGGTCGGTGTAGGGCGGGCGTGCGGCCTGTGATCCGATGTGTTCATCGTCCAACCAGCCCAGGGCGAGCCCGAGCTGGGCCTCGAACTTGCGGGCGGTCTTCTCGGTCAGGGGTCGGACGCCCGAGAGGATCTGGCTGATGTAGGAGGGGCCTGACAGCTGCACTTTCTTGGCCAGCGAACTCGTGCCGCCGTGCTGGCTGACCAGCACCCGCAGGTTCTGCACGCGCCTCGAGAGGATGTCTTGCATGACGCCACCGCGCAGTACCCCTGCGACGGTCGGAAGGGTAGCCGTTAGCAGATTTTTAATCAACCGCTAACGGATGAGGCGGTCGCGCTGTTAGCAATCGCTAATTTGCTGGTGTTCTTAGCAGTCGGTGTCGGGCATTTCCCGAATACCGCCGAGTTATGGAGATGGACGGGAAAATGTATATTGTGGACATATACACGGATGATCGAATTGCCCGAGCCGCTCGCCTTCGATTGGGATGACGGGAACAGCCGCAAGAACGACCGGCATGGCGTGGGCGCGTTCGAGGCCGAGGAGGTCTTCTTCAACCAACCCCTGCTGCTGCTCGCCGATCACCGGCACAGCGAGGCCGAGCCGAGGTTCCACGCATTGGGCGCCACCCACGCGGGGCGTCTGTTGCACATCACCTTCACGCTGCGCGAACGCAGCACGAGGGTGAGGGTCATCTCGGCGCGTGACATGCACCGCAAGGAGCGGACCATCTATGGACAAGCGAACGACGGATAAGCGGGCCGGCAAGCGCCTGAAACGCGTGCCGAAGTTCGACGACGAAGGCCAGGAGCGCGCGTTCTGGGAGACCGGCGCCCGCGATTCCTCCGAGTACCTCGATTGGAGTCAGGCGACCCGCGCCGTGTTCCCCAACCTCAAGCCCTCCACGAAGACGATCTCGTTGAGGTTGCCGCGGCACCTGTTGGAGGCCATCAAGACCGCCGCCCATTCCCGGGATGTCCCGTACCAGTCCCTCATCAAGGTCTGGTTGCAGGAGAAGCTGCTTCAGCCTGCGTCCAAGCCCGCCGCCAGCACCACTTTGGCGTCCTCACCCGGCACCTCGCGCACGAGGCGCGGCACGAGATAACCCGGCAGCTCGCGGGCGAGCGCGTCGACGAGCGCGCGGCCGCGCCCCTCGTCCACGTCGAAGTGCGCCGTGCCGTTCACGGCGTCCGTCAGATGCAGGTAATAGGGCAGCACGCCGAGCGCATGCAGCCGCTTCGAGAGCGCGGTGAGCGTCGCCGCATCGTCGTTGATGCCGCGCAGCAGCACGCTCTGGTTGAGCAGCAGCGCGCCCGTGCCGCGCAGCCGAGCGATCGCTTCGACGGCGTCGCCCTCGAGTTCCTGTGCGTGGTTCACGTGCAGCACCACGGTGACGCGCCACGGCAGACCCTTGATCCAGTCCACGAGTGCGTCGTCGACACGCGAGGGCAGCACGACCGCGTTGCGGGTGTGCAGGCGCAGCGACCGCAGATGCGGGATGTCCGCGAGCGCATGGCTGAGCGCCTGCAGGCGTGCATTGCCGAGCGACAGCGGATCGCCGCCGCTCAGGATCAGCTCCTCGATCGACGGGTCCGCGGCGAGGGTGGCGATGGCTTCCTGCCAACGGCGCGTGTCCCCTTGCTCGTCGTACGGGAACTCCCGGCGGAAGCAGTAGCGACAATGCATCGCGCAGGCCCCGGTCGCGACCAGCAAGGCACGACCGCGGTACTTGTGGAGCAGCCCCGGCGCACGGCGCGCCTCGTTCTCCTGCAGCGGGTCGCTGCTGCGACCGCTGGCGGGCTCGAGTTCCTCGGCCACCGGCAGCACCTGTCGCAGCAGCGGGTCGGTCGGGTCGCCGCGGCGCATGCGCGCGACGAAGCTGCGCGGCACGCGCAGCGGGAAGGACCGTGCGGCCTCGCGCGCGGGGCCGACCCAGGACTCCGGAAGGTCGAGCAGCGCCGCGAGCTCCGAGGGGTCGGTCACGGCCGCGGCGAAATCCGTCTGCCAAGACGGACCCGGCCGCGGGGAGGGTGCGGCGGTCGGCTGGCGGGTGAGGGGGGTTGCGGCTATCATGTGCGCCCTTTTTCGGGCCCGGCATTCTGGGTCACAGCGCACGGGATTCCAAGCCATGGGCAGCTACAACACCAGCGAATTCAAGTCGGGCCTCAAGATCCTCATCGACGGCGACCCGTTCGTCATCGTCGAGAACGAGATGGTCAAGCCCGGCAAGGGTCAGGCCTTCAACCGCGTGCGCGTGCGCAACCTCAAGACCGGTCGCACCGTCGAGAAGACCTGGAAGTCCGGTGATTCGGTCGAGGCCGCCGACGTCATGGACGTCGACATGCAGTACCTCTACCAGGACGGCGACTTCTTCCACTTCATGGTGCCCGACAACTTCGAGCAGCACACCGCCAGCAAGGAAGCCGTGGGCGATGGCGCGCAGTGGCTGAAGGACGGCGTGGTCTGCATCGTGACGCTCTGGAACGGCGTGCCGCTCGTCGTCACGCCGCCGGCGCACATCGAGGCGACCATCGTCGAGACCGATCCGGGCGTGCGCGGCGACACCGCCACCGGCGGTCAGAAGCCCGCGAAGCTGGAGACGGGCGCGGTCGTGCGCGTGCCGCTCTTCATCAACCAGGGCGAAGTCATCAAGGTCGACACGCGCACCGGCGAGTACATCTCGCGCGCCAAGCAGTAAGCGCGTCGGATCGATGA
>JBBAPM010000010.1:0-20856 GCA_040400835.1 Steroidobacteraceae bacterium | reverse complement strand
CGACGCGCCGACGGGCGCGTCAGGTGAACGACGCGCCGACGGGCGCGTCAGGTGAACGACGCGCCGACGGGCGCGTCAGGTGAGCGACGCGCCGACGGGCGCGTCAGGTGAGCGACGCGACCAACGTCGCCACGATCCTCTCGAGGCCCGCCTGGTCGACCGCATCGAAGCGGCCGAACTTCGGGCTGTCGAGGTCCAGCACACCGAGCAGTTCGCCGCCGCCCGCGCCGTCGCGCGCGCCGCGGATCATCGGCACCACGATCTCCGAGTTCGAGGCCGCATCGCAGGCGATGTGGCCCGGGAAGGCGTGGACATCGGGCACCAGCATCGTCCGCCGCTCCGCGGCTGCCGTGCCGCAGACGCCGCGGCCGAGCGCGATGCGCACGCAGGCGGGTTTGCCCTGGAACGGTCCGAGCACGAGCTCCTGCGCGCCGCCGTCCTTCCCCTCGGCGTGGCCGCCGCTCGCGGACGGCCGCAGCAGATAGAACCCCGCCCAGTTGAGGTCCGGCAGCGCGCCGTAGAGCAGCGCCGCGGCGTTCGCGGTGTTGGCGATGAGGTCGTGCTCACCCGAGAGCAAGGCCGCAAGCTGCGCGTCGAGCTCGCGGTAGCCCGCGGCCTTGTCGCTGAAGTCGGGGACGGGGAAATGCGTGCTCATGCCTGCTCCGTGGTGAAAGCGATCACTTCGTCGATGCTGCGCGCGCCGGTGGCGACCATCACCGCGCGGTCGAACCCCACCGCGACGCCCGAACAGGGCGGCAGCCCCGCAGCCAGCGCCGCGAGCAGCCGCTCGTCGGGGGCATGCTCGGGCAGCCCGCGCAGGCGCCGCGCCGCGTTGTCCGCCGCGAAGCGTGCGGCCTGCTCGCGGGGATCCGCGAGCTCCTCGAAACCGTTGGCGAGCTCGATGCCGTCGGCGTAGACCTCGAAACGCAGCGCGGTGCGCGGGTCGTCAGGATCGAGGCGTGCGAGCGCCGCCTGCGAGGCGGGCCAGTGCGTCAACGCGAGCCACTCGCCGCGACCGAGCGTCGGACCGAGCTTCGCGCCGACCAAAAAATCCAGCAGGTCGTCGCGCGTCGGCGCGCCGGCGTGGTTCGCGGTGCCGCTCGGCATCTCAAGCCCGGGCATCTCGAGCCCGGCATCGCGCGCCAGCGACCTGAGCGCCGCATCGGAAGCGGTCAGCGGGTCGAGCCCGAACAGACCGCGGAACGCGTCGTCATAGCGGCGCACGACGAGCGGCCGCGGCGCCGTGCCGGCGCGTGCGCACAGCGCGTCGAGCAGCGCCGCCACCTCGGCGACGAGCTGCGCCATCGGCCAGCCGCAGCGGTACCACTCGAGCAGCGTGAACTCCGGGTTGTGCAGCCGGCTGCGCTCGTCGCCGCGCGCCACGCGGCAGAGCTGCCAGATGTCGCCGCTGCCCGCGGCGAGCAGCCGCTTCATCGCGTACTCGGGCGAGGTGTGCAGGTACATCGTGCGCGCGCCGACGCGGGCGGGCACGGACCCGAGGTGGGTGTCGGTGACGGCCGCGCCGACCAGCATCGGCGTCTCGACCTCGAGCAGTCCGCGGGCGCCGAAGAAATCCCGTGTGGCGGCGAGCAGCGCGGCGCGCTCGGCGAGCCGCGCGCGCGTGGCCCGGGGACGCCAGTCGTCCATATGCACCACCTGTCTGTCGCGGCTCAGGCCGCGCCGGGCCGGCCGACGCCGAGGCGGCGACCGATGGGCTCGCCCATCCGCACGGTCGTGCCGGACGCGAGGTCGGTGCGCCATTCCACCGCGCCCGGCGGGAACAGCAGGATCACGGTGGAGCCCATGTTGAAGCGTGCGATCTCCTCGCCGCGCGCCGCGGCGAAGGCTTCGCCGCCCGCCGAGGGGGCGACCGGCAGGCGCTCGAGACGGCGCGGACGGCGCGGCGCGACCTCGCCATGCCACACGGTCTCCATGCTGCCGACGTTGAGCGCGCCGATCAGCAGCAGCGCGTGGTGCAGCGCCGACCCTTGTGCGCCCGCGTCCGCGCCGCTGTCCTCGAACAGCAGGTTCACGCGCTCGTTGCGTGCGAAGAGGTTCGCCACGCCCTCTGCGGTGGTGCGGTTGACGCTGAAGAGGCGCCCCGGCACGAACCACGCGTCCCGCAGCGCGCCGGACCACGTCATGTGGATGCGGTGGTAGTTGTACGGTGCGAGGTAGATCGTGGCGAAGCGGCCGCCGCGGAAACGCTCCGCCCAGTCGCTGCGGCCGGCGAGCAGCGCATCGAGCGTGTAGTGCCGGCCCTTGGCCTGCAGCAGACGGTCGCCGTCGATGTCGCCGAGCTCGCTGACCGTGCCGTCGACCGGGCAGGCGAGGGCGGCGGGGTCCGCGGGCAGCGGTCGCGCGCCGGGCTGCAGCGCCCGCGTGAAGAACGCGTTGAAGGACTCGTAGCTGTGCGGGTCGGTGCGCACCGCGTCCGAGAGGTCCGGTGCGAAGCCGCGCATGAAGGCGTCGATCAGGAAGTCCTTGAACCACGGGGTCTGGCTGCGCGCCGCGGCGTGCACGAGGCGCGAGATGCCGTGCTGCGGCAACACGTGCTGCAGCGCGACGAAGGCGCGCGCGCCGAGGCTGGGCGAGGCAGAATGGGCGTCCATGGCGAAATTATCCCATAAGCCGGCGCGCAAGCCGGCCCGCAAGCCCTTGCAAAGGCCGGCGCGGGCCCCGTCGCGGACGCTTTCCCGTCGACCGCAGCCCCCGGCCCCGCCGATCGTCGCCGATGCGCTGTACCGCGGTGCGCGGCGGCTGGCGCGCGCCGGGGTTTTCTTCGGGCACGGCACCGACAACGCCGGCGACGAGGCAGCGGCCCTGCTCTGGAGCACGCTCGGGCTCTCCTGGCCGGTCACCGAGGCCGCCTTGCGCCGCCGCCTGCGGCCCGCGCAGCTGCTGCGCTACGACGCGCTGCTGCAGCGGCGCATCGACACGCGCCTGCCGGCGGCCTACCTCACCGGAGAGACCTTCTTTGCGGGCCTGCCGATGCGGGTCGACCCGCGCGCCCTCGTGCCGCGCTCGCCGCTCGCCGAGCTCATCGAGGGCCAGTTCCGGCCCTGGATCGACCCCGCACGCGTGCGGCGCATCCTCGACCTCTGCACCGGGGGCGGCTGCATCGCGCTCGCGTGCGCACATCACCTGCCATGGACGCGGGTCGAGGGGGCGGACATCTCCCGTGACGCCTTGGCGCTCGCGCGCGAGAACCGCCGTCGGCTCGGGCTTTCGCGCCGCGTGCGGCTGACGGAATCCGACCATTTCTCGGCCCTCGGCGGGCGTCGGTACGATATCATCGTGTCGAACCCCCCTTACGTCGGGGCCGACGAGATGCGCTCGTTGCCCCCGGAGTACGGGCACGAACCACGCCTCGGGTTGGCGGCGGGACGGGAGGGGCTCGATTCGGTGCGCGTCGTCCTCAAGGAGGCCGCGCGGCGCCTGACCCCGGGCGGCCTCCTGGTCGTCGAGGTGGGCAACACCGAGACGGCGGTCCGTCGCCGCTGGCCGCGCCTGCCGTTCACCTGGCTCGGGTTCGAGCGCGGCGGCGGGGGTGTTTTTTTGTTGACGCGCGAGCAGCTTCTGGCCCATGTCCGGTAACACCATCGGTCGCCTTTTCCAGGTCACGACCTTCGGCGAGAGCCACGGTCCGGCGCTCGGCTGCGTGGTCGACGGCTGTCCGCCGGGCCTCGAGCTCTCCGAGGCCGACTTCGCGCGCGACATCGACCGTCGCCGCACCGGCACCTCGAAGTTCGTCAGCCAGCGCAAGGAAGCCGACGCCGTACGCATCCTCTCAGGCGTCTTCGAGGGACGCACCACGGGCACGGCCATCGGCCTGCTGGTCGAGAACACCGACGCGCGCTCGCGCGACTACGACAAGATCAAGGACCGCTTCCGTCCGGGCCACGCCGACTACACCTACCAGCACAAGTACGGCTTCCGCGACTTCCGCGGCGGCGGCCGCTCCTCGGCGCGCGAGACCGTCGTGCGCGTCGCGGCCGGCGTCATCGCCCGCAAGTGGCTGGCGCAGCACGCCGGCATCCGCATCCACGGCTACCTGAGCCGCATCGGCGCCCTGGAACTCGACCCGGTCGCGCCGGAGACCGCCTACGACAACCCGTTCTTCTGCCCGGACCCGTCGCGTGTCGAAGAACTGGAAGACCTCATCTGGAAGCTGCGCGAGGAGGGCGACTCCGTGGGCGCGCGCGTCACCGTGGTGGCCCGCGGCGTGCCGCCGGGGCTCGGCGAGCCGGTGTTCGACCGCCTCGACGCCGACCTCGCGTACGCGATGATGGGCATCAACGCCGTGAAGGCCGTCGAGATCGGCGCCGGCGTGCGCGTCGCCGCGCAGCGCGGCAGCGAGCACCGCGACGAACTGACGCCGGCCGGTTTCCTCTCCAACAATTCCGGCGGCGTGCTGGGCGGCATCTCGAGCGGGCAGGACATCGTCGTGCACGCCTCGCTGAAGCCCACCTCCAGCATCCAGGTGCCGGGCCGCTCCATCGACATCGACGGCGAGCCCGTCGAGGTCGTGACCACCGGCCGCCACGACCCCTGCGTCGGCATCCGCGCGACGCCGATCGCCGAGGCGATGCTCGCCATCGTCCTCATGGACCACTACCTGCGCCATCGCGGCCAGAACGCCGACGTGCGAGCCGCCACCCCCGTCATCCCGGCGCGCGCGCCGGACGCGAAGGACCGCATCCCATGACCCGTCGCTGGAACGTCGCCGTGCTCGGAGCCACCGGGCTCGTGGGCGAAACGCTCATCAGGGTGCTCGAGGAACGCGGCTTCCCCGTCGGTGAGCTCTATCCGCTCGCGAGCAGCCGCTCGGTCGGCAAGGGCGTCGAGTTCCGCGGCCGCGACATCCCGGTGATCGACGTCGACACCTTCGACTTCGCGAAGGCCCAGATCGGCCTCTTCTCGGCGGGCGGCGAGGTCTCGAAGGTCTACGCGCCGAAGGCCGCCGCCGCAGGCTGCGTCGTCATCGACAACACCTCCGAGTTCCGCTACGAGGACGACATCCCGCTGGTCGTGCCCGAGGTCAACCCCGAGGCCATCGCGCAGTTCAAGAAGCGGCGCATCATCGCCAACCCGAACTGCTCGACCATCCAGATGCTCGTCGCCCTGAAGCCCCTGCACGACGCCGCCGGCATCGAGCGCATCAACGTCGCGACCTACCAGTCGGTGTCCGGCGCCGGCAAGGAAGCGGTGGACGAGCTCGCCGCGCAGGCGGTGGCGTTGATGAGCGGCAAGGGGCCGGTCAAGCCCAAGGTGGTCGCCGCCCAGATCGCCTTCAATGTCGTGCCCCAAATCGACAAGTTCCTCGACAACGGGTACACGAAAGAGGAGATGAAGATGGTGTGGGAGACCCGGAAGATCCTCGGCGACCCCTCCATCCGGGTGAACGCCACCACGGTGCGGGTGCCCGTGTTCTTCGGCCACTCCGAGGCCGTGCACATCGAGACCCGCCGCAAGCTCTCCGTGCCCGAGGCGCGCGCGCTGCTCGAGAAGGCGCCGGGCGTGAAGGTCATCGACACCCGCAAGCCGGGCGGCTACCCGACCGCCGCCGTCGACGCCACGGGCCAGGACGAGGTGTTCGTCGGCCGCATCCGCGAGGACATCTCGCACGAGCGCGGCCTCGACCTCTGGGTCGTCGCCGACAACATCCGCAAGGGCGCCGCCACCAACAGCATCCAGATCGCGGAGCTCCTCGTGAGGGACCATCTTTGAACGTCGCATCGTCCCCGGGGTCGTCCACCGCACCGCGCACCGCGCAGCTGCTGCGCATCCTCGCGGCGCTGGCGTCCGTCGGCGTCGCAGCGCAGGCGCAGGCGCTCGGTCTCGGCGAGGCGCGCGTCATCTCCGGTCTCAACGCGCCGCTGGTCGCCGAGATCGCCGTGGTCGACGCCACGCCCGCGGAGCTCGCCGCGTTGCGCGCCGAGATCCCGGGCCGCGACATCTTCACCCGCTACGGTCTCGATCGGCCGGCGTTCCTCGCCACCGCCTCGGTCACGCTGCGCAACTCCGCGGCCGGGGAGCCGGTGCTGGTGCTGCGCACCGAACAGGCCGTCTCCGAACCCTTCGTCACCGTGCTCGTCGCCGCCAACTGGGGCCGTGGTCGCGTGCTGCGCGAGTTCAACCTGCTGGTCGACCGCCCTTCCGCGACCGCCGAGCCGCTCACGCCGATCGAGGTGCAGGAACCCGGCGTGGACCAGGGTCGGAGCGGCACCGTCGACCGTACATCGGGGCGCGAGCCCGATGCGCGGGATGCGGCCGTATCGCAGGCGCAGACGGACCGCGCGCCGCCGACCGCTCCGCGACCCGCGGAGCGTTCTCCGTCGGCCGATGTCACCGTGCGCCCCGGGGACACCTTGGGTCGCATCGCGGCATCGGTGGCGCGGCGCGCGGGCGTCACCGCGCCGCAGGCGATGGTGGGCATCTTCGAGGCCAACCGCGAGGCCTTCGGCGCCTCGATGAACGATCTGCGCTCGGGCGCGGTGCTGCGCATCCCCGACGCGGCGGCGCTCGCCGCGCTGCCTGAGCAACTGGTCTCGGGCGAGGTCGACCGCGCGGTGTCGCAGTGGCGCGGCCGCTCGGGTACGACGACGCAGGCCACCGACACGACGGGCCGGTTGCGGCTCGTCGCTCCGTCCGAGGTCTCGGTGGGTCCGGGCGGCGACGCGAGCGCCGCTGACGCGGCGGTGCCGAAGCCCGCTGCCGCACCGAAGACCAAGGTCGCCGCCGGACCCGCGACTGCCGCGGTGGCGGCCGGCGAGAGCGTCGAACAGCGTCTCGCGCGCATCGAGCAGCAGCTCCTCGAGAAGCAGCGGATGCTCGAGGTGACCTCAGCGCAGCTCGCCGAACTGCAGGCCAAGGCCGCGGCCGTTCCGCAGGACGCGCAGCGTGGTCTGGTGACGACGCTGCAGGCCATGTTCGGCAAGGTCTGGTGGTTGTGGGGCGTGCTCCTGCTCGTCGTGCTCGCCTTGGTCGGCATGCTGCTCGGCGTGCGTCGCCGCGCGGCGGCCGTTGAGGCGCAGCTGCAAGCTTGGACGCAGGCGCCGCGTCGGGAGTGGTCGGTGGATCCACCAGCGGCCGCGCCGGTCGAGACCTTCCCCGCGACACCGGAGGACACGCCGGTCGTGCAGGAAGAGCAGGAAGAGCAGGAAGAGCAGGAAGAGCGGGAGGGCGATCCACCGGCCATCGACGAGGTCGACAGCAAGATCGACCTCGCGCGTGCGTTCATCGAGATGGGCGAGCATGCCGGGGCGCGCGCCGAGCTCGAGGATGTGCTGCGCATCGGCAACGACGCGCAGCGCGAGGCAGCGCGGCGTCTGCTCGATTCTTTGACCTGAGCCGCCCGTGGGACCTCTGCGGTCCGTTGTCGCCGGCGATACCGTCCGCACCCGCCGTTGGGCGCTCGGCGTCGAATATGTCGGCACGCATTTCTGCGGCTGGCAGCAGCAGCCCGGTCTGCACACCGTGGAGGGCGAGCTCACCGAGGCGGTCTCGGGCGTCGCCGACCACGTCGTCGCGCTCGCCTGCGGCGGCCGTACCGATGCCGGCGTGCATGCGCGCGGACAGGTGGTGCACTTCGACACCACGGCCCTGCGCTCGCCGCGCGCCTGGGTGCTCGGCATCAACGCCCGGCTCGGGCAGCAGTTGAGCGTCGCGTGGGCGCGGCCCGTGCCCGATTTTTTCCACGCGCGCTTCAGCGCGGTCCGACGTCGCTACCGCTACAGCATCTTCAACCGCTCGGCGCGCTCGGCGCTGCTCGGCGGGCGCACCGCCTGGGTGCAGCGGCCGCTCGACGCGGCCCGCATGCAGCAGGGCGGCGCGCATCTGCTGGGTGAACACGACTTCAGCGCGTTCCGCGCCGCCGAGTGCCAGTCGCGTTCGCCGGTGCGGCGGCTCGACAGCCTCGAGGTGCACCGCGACGGCGACCTCGTCCACATCGATGTCGCGGCCAACGCCTTCCTGCACCACATGGTGCGCAACATCGCGGGATTGCTGATCGAGGTCGGACGCGGAACGCGCCCGCCCGAGGATGTCGGCAGGCTGCTGCTCGGCCGTGACCGGCGCGCCAACGCACCGACCGCCCCCGCCGAGGGCCTCTGTCTGCAGGCCGTGGACTACCCCCCGGCCTTCCGCCTGCCGCATCCGGTATAGTCCCCGCCCATGGCCTGGTTCGAGAAGATCGTCCCCTCGCGCATCAAGACCGAGCGCCGCTCGCGCACGGTCCCCGAGGGGCTGTGGATCAAGTGCGCCGCCTGCGACTCGCCGCTCTACCGCGCCGAGCTCGAACGCAACCTGCATGTCTGCCCCAAATGCGGCCACCACATGCGGATCGGTGCGCGCGAGCGCCTGACCCGCTTCCTCGACCCCGACACCGGCGCCGAGATCGGCGCCGGCGTTCGTCCCGAGGACCCGCTGCGCTTCCGCGACTCCAAGCGCTACAAGGACCGTCTCGGCGCCGCGCAGAAGAGCACCGGCGAGAAGGACGCGCTGATCGCGATGGCGGGGCGGCTCGAGGGCATGACGGTCGTCGCCTGCGCCTTCGAGTTCCAGTTCCTCGGCGGCTCGATGGGGTCGGTGGTGGGCGAGCGTTTCAAGCGCGCCGCCGACCATGCGATCCGCGAGCGCTGCCCGCTCATCTGCTTCTCGGCGAGCGGCGGCGCGCGCATGCAGGAGGCGCTGCTGTCGCTGCTGCAGATGGCGAAGACGAGCGCGGCGCTCACCGACCTCGCGGAGGCGGGCCTGCCGTTCATCTCCGTGCTCACCGACCCGACCACGGGCGGCGTGTCGGCGAGCCTCGCCATGTTGGGCGACCTCAACGTCGCCGAGCCGCGCGCGCTGATCGGCTTCGCCGGGCCGCGCGTCATCCAGCAGACCGTGCGCGAGACGCTGCCGGAGGGCTTCCAACGCAGCGAGTTCCTGCTCGAGCACGGCGTCATCGACATGATCGTCGACCGCCGCGAGATGCGCGAGCGCCTGGCGCAGTCGCTGCGCATGCTCATGCGCCGGCCTGCGGCCGTGCCGCCGGTCGTGCCGCCGGTCGCACCGTCCGCCTAGTCCACCGCACGCCGATGCGTACGCTGGACGACTGGCTCGCCTACCAACAGGCGCAGCACCCCCGCGACATCGACCTCGGCCTCGATAGGGTCGGCGCCGTGGCGCAGCGTCTCGGTCTGCTGCCGTGGACGCCGCCGACCGTCATCGTGGGCGGCACCAACGGCAAGGGATCGACCACCGCCTTCCTCACCGCGCTCGGGTGCGCCGCAGGGCTGCAGACCGGCACCTACAACTCGCCGCATCTGCAGCGCTACAACGAGCGCGTGTCGGTCGACGGCGAGCCGGTCGACGACGCGACGCTGGTGGACGCGTTCGAGCGCATCGAGGCGGCGCGCGACGGCGTGCCGCTCACATTCTTTGAATACGGCACGCTCGCCGCGCTGCTGGCGTTCCGCGCGCACCGCTGCGGCTTCGTCGTGCTCGAGGTCGGGCTCGGCGGGCGTCTCGACGCCACCAACATCGTCGACGCCGATGTCGCCGTGCTCTGCTCGGTCGGACTCGACCACACCGACTGGCTCGGGCCGACGCGCGAGCACATCGGCCGCGAGAAAGCGGGCATCTTCCGCGCCGGGCGGCCGGTGGTGCTCGGCAGCGCGGACATGCCGCAGAGCGTCGGCGAGGCATCGGCGGCGCTCGGCTGCGAGGCGCTGTGGCCCGGCCGCGATTTCCACGTCGAGCCGATCGAGCCGATCGAACCGACCGCGCCGGCGGTGCAGGGCCGCTGGCGTTGGCGCGGCAGCGGGGCCTCGCTCGCCGGTCTGACGCTGCACGATCTGCCCGCGCCCGTGCTGCCCGGGCCGATCCAGTACCACAACGCCGCCGCCGCGATCGCGGCGTTCGCGGCGCTCTGTCGCCGTCGAGCCGAGCTCGCGGGCGCGATGCCGACCGGGTCGTCCGCCGTCGCGGACGGGCCGATCGCCACCGCGCTGCGCACCGCGCACCTGCGGGGCCGCTTCCAGCGCATCGCCGGATGGCCGACCGGCGGCCCCGAGTGGATCCTGGACGTCGCACACAACGCCGAGGCGGCGCAGGTGCTGGCGCAGGCCTTGTCGGCGCAGCCGGCGACCGGGTGCACCTATGCCGTCGCCGGTATCCTGCAGGACAAGGACGCCGCCGCGATCGGTGCGGCGCTGCAAGGCGTCATCGACGGCTGGGTGCTGGTCGGCTTGCCGGGCGAGCGGGGCGGCGACCCCGAGGCCCTGCGTCGCCGTCTGCCGGAGTCCTGCCGCAGCCTCGCGCTCGCGCCCGATGTCGAGCACGGCTGCGGCGCGGCGCTCGCCTTGGCGCGGCCCGGCGACCGTATCGTCGTGCTCGGTTCCTTCCTGACGGTCGGACCGGCGCTCGATTGGCTTGGGTTATAATCCGCGCTTGGATACCGCACTGCGCAATCGACTCACCGGCGCCGTCATCCTGGTGCTGCTCGCGGTGCTGCTGCTGCCCGAACTGCTGACCGGCTCCGGCCGTAACCCGGCACCTGCTCCGGTGGCCGACTCCGGTTCGGGGCCGCCGCGCCAGACCTATCAGGTCGACCTCTCCGGCGACGCCACGGCGCCCGCCGGCGCCACCGCCGCCGCCGTCCCCGTCCCGACACCTGGTCTGAACGACGTGCCGGTGGAGTTGCCCGTGCCGTCCGCGCCCGCCGCGGTCGCCTCCAAGCCCGTCGAACCCGCGCCGGAGGCTGCCCCGCCCGCTACGGCGTCTGTACCCGCGCAGGTGACGCCCAAGCCGGCGACGCCGCAACCCGCGACGCCGCAGCTGGCGTCCCCACCGGCGATCGCGCGCGCGCCTGCGGTTGCGCCCGCTGCGTCGCAGGAGGCCGCGCCCGACGGCCGCAAGTACTTCGTCCAGGTCGGCACCTTCGCAACACGTGAGCGCGCGGAGGTGCTGCGCAGCGACCTGGCGCGCCGCCGCTTCGAGGTCTCCATCAACGAGACCGCGCGCGACACGAAGCGCTTCTATCGCGTGCGCGTCGGCCCCGTCGCCGACCGCAAGGCGGCGGAGGCGCTCGAGGTCCGGCTGCGGCCGCTGGCGCCCGATCGGGCGATCGTGGCGGTGCCCTGATGGCGGCTTCTGACGGTCCGCGTCGCTGCCGCTCCGGAGCTTGGGGTAGAATCGGCGTCCGCGGTCCAGCCGGAGTCCTGACGTGACGGCGTTCGACTACGCGTTCATCGCGATCCTGCTGTTCTTCGCGGTCGGTGGACTGTCGAGAGGTCTGGTGCGGGAGGTGTTCGGCATCATGGCCTCGTTCGCCGCCGTCTGGGCGGCGGTGAGGCTGGGAGAGGCGTTCGAGCCCTTCGTCCACTCCTTCACCGAACAACCACAGCTTCGTTGGCTCGTCGCCAGCCTGATTGTGGGGTTCATCGCCTACATCGCGGTGGTGCTGATCGGGCGTCTTGTGAGCGGCGCGGTCAGCGCGGTCCTTCTCGGTCCCATCAACCGCATGCTGGGCCTCCTGTTCGGCGCCGCCAAAGCGCTCATCATCATCGGCGCGCTGACCTTCGTCGGTCTGCAGTTCGGCATGGCCAAGCAGGACTGGTGGAAGAAGTCCCACCTCGCGCCGGTCGCGTTGCAGGCGGCGACGCTGCTCGACGGCGTGGTCGATTTCCGGTCGCTCATCAAGGACGGGCGCCCGTTCGAGATGCCCGACGCCGTGACGAAGACCGAAGAGCAGGCGCGCGAGCTCCTGCAGCAGATGCAGCGGCTCGATGAAGTCACAAGGCCTCAGCGCCTTCCGGAGGAGTGACCCATGTGCGGCATCGCAGGCATCGTCGGCACCTCCCCCGTCAACCAGCGTCTCTATGACGCGCTGACGGTGCTGCAGCACCGCGGTCAGGACGCCGCCGGCATCGTCACCGCGGTCGACGGGCTCGTCAGCATGCGCAAGGGCAAGGGCCTCGTGCGCGACGTCTTCGACCAGCAGGACATGCTCGAGCTGCGCGGCGACATCGGCATCGGCCACGTGCGCTACCCGACCGCCGGCTGCGACAGCGCCTCCGAGGCGCAGCCGTTCTACGTGAACGCGCCCTACGGCATCGTGCTCGGCCACAACGGCAACCTGACCAACGCCGCCGAGCTCGCCGACGTGCTGATGCGCGAGGAGCGGCGGCACCTCAACACCACCTCCGACTCGGAGGTGCTGCTCAACGTGCTCGCCTCCGAGCTGCAGCGCGTCGGCACGCCGCGCATCACCGCAGCCGACGTGTTCGCCGCGGTGACCGCGCTCTACCGCCGCTGCCGCGGCGGCTACGCGGTGGTCGCGATGGTCATCGGCCACGGCATCCTCGGTTTCCGCGACCCGAACGGCATCCGGCCGCTGGTGCTCGGTCGCCGCGACACCGCCAAGGGCCCCGAATACATGCTCGCCTCCGAGTCGGTGGCGCTCGACATGCTCGGCTTCGGCAGCGTGCGCGACATCGCGCCGGGCGAGGCGGTGTTCATCGACGAGCAGGGCAGGCTGCACAGCCAGCAGTGCGTCGCCACCACGAACCACGCGCCCTGCATCTTCGAGTACGTCTATTTCGCGCGCCCCGACAGCATCATCGACAACGTCTCGGTGCAGCGCGCGCGCATGCGCATGGGCGACCGTCTCGCCGAGAAGATCCGCCGCGAGCGCCCGGACCACGACATCGAGGTCGTGATCCCCATCCCCGACACCAGCCGCACCGCCGCGCTGCAGGTCGCGCAGCACCTCGGCATCAAGTACCGCGAGGGGTTCATCAAGAACCGCTACATCGGTCGCACCTTCATCATGCCGGGCCAGGAGCAGCGCAAGAAGTCGGTGCGCTCCAAGCTCAACGCCATCGACCTCGAGTTCCGCAACAAGAACGTGCTGCTGGTCGACGACTCGATCGTGCGCGGCACGACCTCGGCGCAGATCATCGAGGTCGCCCGCGAGGCCGGTGCCCGCAAGGTGTACTTCGCCTCGGCGGCGCCGCCGGTGCGCTACCCCAACGTCTACGGCATCGACATGCCTGCGGCCGACGAGCTGGTCGCGGCGGGGCGCACCGAGGAAGAGGTCCGGCAGGAGATCGGCGCCGATTGGCTCATCTACCAGGACCTCACCGACCTCATCCAGGCCTGCCGCCACGACGACGCGAGGGTCCACGAGTTCGACACCTCCTGCTTCTCCGGGCAGTACGTCACGGGTGATGTGACGCCCGAGTACCTCGCGCGGCTGCAGCAGAACCGCTCCGATGCGGCCAAGGCGAGCCGCCGCGGCCCGAGCAACCTCAAGGTGGTGCGCGGCGTCTGACCGCGGCACCCGCCGACACCGCCCGCGTCGCGTCCACCGTGGAGACCACCCCGCTGCAAGCGCCGACGCCGTCGGCCTGGGTCGACGAGGCCGTGCGCCGTTGGCCGGAGCTGCTCTCCGACCACGCCAACTGCGAGAAGAAGGCCGCCTCGACGGCGCTCGCGATGATGTTCGCCTACCCCGAGGACCGCGAGCTCGCCTCGCGGCTCTCGCGCCTCGCCCGCGAAGAGCTGCGGCACTTCGAGCAGGTCGACCGGCTGATGCAGGCGCAGGGCGTACCGTATCTGCGCGTGAAACCGGGCCGCTACGCCGCGCGGTTGCGCGCCGCGATGCGCACCCACGAGCCCTGGCGCAAGCTCGACCTGCTGCTCTGCGGCGTGCTGATCGAGGCGCGTTCCTGCGAGCGCTTCCGGCTGCTCGCGGCGCGTCCGGCGGACGGCGCGGCAGGCGGCACGGCGCTGCCGGCGCCCGTCGCCGAGCTCTACGCCGCGCTCGAGGCCTCCGAGGCACGGCACTTCCAGCTGTACCTGAAGCTCGCCGAGCGGCATGCGCAGGCGGCGGAGATCGACGATCCGCGCGGCGTCGTGGCGCAGCGACTCAAAGAATTAGCGGCCGTCGAGGCCGAGGCCGCCACCGCGCCGGACGAGGACTTCCGTTTCCACTCCGGCGAACCGACCGGCCGCGCCGCAAGCCGGGCCGCCGTGTCGTCAGTCGAAGGGGAGCGGACGCCGCGCGAAGCCTGAGGCGTCGAGCGTCAGCACGCTGCCCCCGTCGTACCAGGCGTCGAGCACGACGCGCAGGGCCTGCTCGCCATCCACCACATGTCCATGTTCGGCGGGGCGGTGGGTGTGGCCGTGCACCATCACCCGGGTGCCGGTGGCGCGGAACGCCGCGACCACCGCCTCCGGCGTGACATCCATGATCTCCGCCCGCTGCGCCGCCACATGCGCCTTGCTGCCGGCGCGGGCCGCATCGGCGAGCGTCTGCCGCGCCTCGAGCGGCAGCGCCAGCACCCGTTCCCGGAAGGACACCGTGCGCACCGTGCTGCGCAGCTCCTGGTAGGCCGCATCGCCCGTGCAGAGCAGGTCGCCGTGGGTGAGCAGCACGCGGCCGCCGAAGAGCGTCGCGACGCAAGGGTCGGGCAGCAGCGTCGCGCCGGTGCGGGTCTCGAAACCCGCGCCGTAGAGGAAGTCGCGGTTGCCGTGCATCACGAACACCGGCACGCCGGTCGCGGTCAGCGCCGCGATCTCGCGGCAGACGCGGTCGCGCGCCGGGTCGGGGTCGTCGTCGCCGACCCAGGACTCGAACAGGTCGCCGAGGATGTAGAGCGCCGCCGCCTCGCGCGCCTCGCCGCGCAGCAGTCCGACGAACGCCTCGATGGCACGCGGCGCGGCGGCTTCGAGGTGCAGGTCCGAAACGAACAGGTACTTCACCCGACGATTGTATGGTAATTTTTCGGCCGTAATTCGCGCTCTACGGCGGCTCCATGTCCCTCCCGCAGGCCGGCGCTCCGGCCCCGGTCACCCCCATCACGCGCTTCGCGCCGTCCCCGACCGGCGAGCTGCACCTCGGCAACGCGCGTACGGCCCTCTTCAACTGGCTGCTGGCGCGCGGACGCGGCGGTCGCTTCCTGCTGCGCATCGAGGACACGGACGCCGCCCGCAGCCGCACCGGGTTCGCGACGCAGATCCTCGACGACCTGCGCTGGCTCGGCCTCGACTGGGACGGCGACATCGTCGTGCAGTCGGCGCGCGGCCCCGACTACGCCGCGGCGCTCGCGAAGCTCGAGGACGCCGGCCGCGCCTATCCCTGCTACTGCACGCCGCTCGAGATCGAGGTCAGCCGCCGCAGCCAGCTCGCCGCCGGTCGGCCGCCGCGCTATGCAGGCACCTGCCGTGGACTCGACGCGCACCAGCGCGCCGCGCGGCTCGCCGAGGGCCGCCAGCCGACGCTGCGGTTCCGTGTGCCGGACCGCGGTCGCGTCGCGTTCACCGATCTCGTGCACGGCGATCAGGTGTTCGAGTGCGCCGACATCGGCGACTTCGTGCTGCGGCGCGCCGACGGCAGCGCGGCGTTCTTCTTCTCGAACATCCTCGACGACGTCGAGAGCGGCGTCACCGTGGTGCTGCGTGGTGAGGACCATCTGTCCAACACCCCGCGGCAGCTGCTGATCGCCGAGGCGCTCGGCCTGCCTGCGCCCGCCTATGGCCACCTGTCGCTGATCACGGGCGCCGATGGCTCACCGCTCTCGAAGCGTCTCGGCGCCAAGACGCTGCGCGAGCTGCGCGAGACGGGCTATCTGCCGATCGCGCTCGTGAACCATCTCTATCGGTTGGGACATTCCGGCGAGGCCGAGGGACTGCAGGACCTCGATGCGCTCGCGCGCAGCTTCGATACCACGCGGTTGGTGCGCTCGCCCGCGCGCTTCGACCCCGCGCAGCTCGAGTCCTGGCAGAAGGCGGCGGTGCAGTCGCTCACGCCCGTCGCCGCGCTCGAGTGGCTGCGGCCGGCGCTGCCCGCCGGGCTCGACCCCGCCGCGGCGCAGGGTTTCGTCGATGTCATCCGCCACAACCTCACGCTGCCTACCGAGGTCGCGGCCTGGTCCGCGGTCGTGTTCGGCGAGTTGCCGCCGCCCGCGCCCGCCGAGGCGGCGCTCCTCGCCGAGGCCGGGCCGGCATTCTTTGGTGCCGCGGCCGATGCGCTGCGCGCCCACGGCACCGACTGGAAGGCCGTCACCGCCGCGGTCGCCGCCGCTACGGGGCGCAAGGGTCCGGCGCTCTTCAAGCCTTTGCGCCTCGCGCTCACCGGCCAGCTGCAGGGCCCGGAGCTCGCGCCGCTCGTCGCGCTCATGTCCCCGGCCCGCGCCATCGCCCGCCTCGAACGGTTATCATCCGCGGCCCCTTGATGTCGCTACTGCGCCCGACGGCCCCGCCATGATCCGCATCCACGACTCGCTCACCGGCCAGAAGCAGGACCTGCGCCCCATCCGTCCCGGCGAGGTGCGCATGTACCTCTGCGGCGATACGGTGTACGACTTCTGCCACATCGGCCACGCGCGCTCGAAGGTCGCTTTCGATGTGGTGCGGCGGCATCTCGCGCACCGCGGCTACCGCGTCGTGTTCGTGCGCAACATCACCGACATCGACGACAAGATCATCCGCCGTGCGGCGGAGCTCGGCGAACCGATCGACGTCTTCACCGAGCGCTACATCGCCGCCATGCACGAGGACTACGACCGCCTCGGCATCCTGCGTCCCGACCACGAGCCGCGCGCGACGCAGTACGTGCCCGGCATGATCAAGCTGGCCGAGCGGCTGATCGAACGCGGCCATGCGTATGTCGCCGACGACGGCGATGTCATGTACTCGGTGTCGTCCTTCGCGCCCTACGGGCAGCTCTCGGGCAAGAAGCTCGCGGACCTGCGCGCCGGCGCGCGCATCGAGGTCGATGCCGCTAAGCGCGACCCGCTCGACTTCGTGCTCTGGAAGCGCGCCAAGCCCGGCGAGCCGTCCTGGGACTCGCCCTGGGGCCCGGGGCGGCCCGGCTGGCACATCGAGTGCTCGGTGATGTCGGCGGACATCCTGGGCGATGAGTTCGACATCCACGCCGGCGGCATGGACCTCAAGTTCCCGCACCACGAGAACGAGATCGCGCAGTCCTGCGCGGCGACCGGCGCGCACTTCGCGCACCTCTGGATGCACAACGGCTTCGTCAACGTCGACGACGAGAAGATGTCGAAGTCGCTCGGCAACTTCTTCACCATCCGCACGGTGCTAGACTCCGGCAAGGTGCGCCACCCCGAGGTGCTGCGCTACTTCCTGATCGGCAGCCAGTACCGCGGTCCGATCAACTATTCTTTGACGCAGATCCAGCAGGCCGACGCCGCCCTGGGCCGGCTCTACACCGCGCTGCGCGGGATCGACGCGCCGCCGGTCGCGGCGCCTGTGATGCCGGTGGGGGAGGTTGCGGCCGCCGACACCACCGCCGCGGCCTGGCAGGTCTTCCACGCCGCCATGGACGACGACTTCAACACCCCCGAGGCGCTCGCCGTGCTGCAGGGCCTCGCCGGCGAGATCAACCGCGCGACCGCTGCGGGTGACACCGCGCGCGCCACGGGCGTCGCACGCACGCTGCGCGCGATGGGCGCCGTGCTCGGCGTGCTGGCGCTGCCTGCGGAGGACTGGTTCCGCGCGACCGGGCTGATAGTTGCAGGTCGCGGACCGGAGGCGGGTACGTCCATCGGCATCGTGGCCACATCCGACGCCTGGGACGACGCGCGTATCGAGGCCGCCATCGCCGCGCGCCGCGCCGCGCGTCAGGCCAAGGACTTCAAGCGTTCCGATGAGATCCGCGACGAACTCGCGGCGGCCGGCATCGTGCTCGAGGACAAGCCGGGCGGGGTCACCGTCTGGCGGCGGCAGTAGTCAGCCGGTCACTGGAAAGACGGGTCGCGCAGCGGCAAGTCGGGCGCGCTGCCGATCAACCGACGGACATGGGGCGGCCATTCCTCAGCGAGCTGTTTCTGCAGCACGCCGAAGAGCCGCTCGTGCAGCCAACGGGCGTAGGAAACCCCTGCCGCCTCCGCGGCGGCGCGCGCCAAGCGGTCGGTCTCGTCGTCGATCTCTAGGGTCACGCACTTCATATCGTTGATTATATCCAGGCGCCGATGCAGGGTCAGTTCGCCCTGTCGGGCGAGATGACTTCGACCGTCGGGAAGTAGCTGCGATAGCGCTGCCCGTCCCGGGTCAGCACGGGCAGGTCGACGACCGCGGCATGTGCACCGACGAAGAAGTCCGCGAGGATGGATTGCTTCGCGCCGCCACGTCTTCGGTACTGGACGAACGCCTTGCCCGCAAGGAAAAGGGCGGGGCGGGGGATCTCGAGCACTCGTAGGCCAAGGTCATCGATCGAACGCTCCAGCTTCGAGACGGAATCGAACGCGATCGATATCTCGGAGTAGATCACCGGATTGATGGCCAGCGGATGCACCAAGGCTTGCGCGCGCAGTTGCTCCCTAGACCACTGCGCCCATGTCGGATCGTCGCAGAGCACGTCAAGGATCACATTGGAGTCGACGAGCAGCACTGAGTCCCCCGGCGTCGAGTCCGCGATGCCCCTCAGCCGCGCAGCAGGGCCATCAACTCGTCGGTACGCCATCGGATGTCCGCGGTGCCTGTCGCCCGATCGAACCGGTCGGGCTGGGCAGGCTTGGCCGGTCCGGCTTTACGGAGGATGACCTGCCCGTCATCGGTGACCGCGAATTCGACGCGGTGCCCCGGCTTCAGGCCGACGGCGTCCCTGACATGCTTTGGGATGGTGACCTGCCCCTTGACGGTCAGCGTGGTGGACATGGGTTGCCCCTAGAAGTATTACCGAATGATTTATGGTAATACTTCCGGGGTAGAAGTCCAGCCGCATATCTGGCGGCTTTGTCCAGCAAGGGCCTACCGCCCCCGCTGCCGCAGCGCCGCCTCGAGGGTGTTCTTCATGAGCATGGCGACGGTCATGGGGCCGACGCCGCCCGGCACGGGCGAGATCCAGGACGCGCGCTGCGCCGCGGCCTCGAACTCCACATCGCCGGTGAGCGAGCCGTCGTCGCGCCGGTTGATGCCGACATCGACCACCACGGCGCCGGGGCGGATCCACTCGCCGCGCACGAGGCCGGGCTTGCCGGCGGCGGCGATCAGCACCTCGGCCTCGCGCACGTAGTGCTCGAGGTCGGGCGTGAAACGGTGGGTGACGGTCGTGGTCGCGCCCATCAACAAGAGCTCCAGCGACATCGGCCGGCCGACGATGTTCGACGCCCCGACCACCACGCAGTGCCGCCCCTTCACAGAGACGCCGATGTGCTCGAGCATCCGCACCACGCCGTAGGGCGTGCAGGGTCGGATGAGCGGGGAGCGCTCGGCGAGCCGCCCGATGTTGTACGGATGGAAGCCGTCGACATCCTTGCGCGGGTCGATGCGCTCGACGACCTCGGACTGGCGGATCTGCTCGGGCAGCGGCAGCTGCACGAGGATGCCGTCGATCTCGGGGTCGGCGTTCAGGCGGTCGATGACGGCGAGCAGCTCGAGCTCGCTGGTCGACTGGGGCAGGTCGACATCGACCGAACGGATGCCGCAGTCGGCGCAGGCGAGGCGCTTGTTGCGCACATAGACCGCCGAGGCGGGGTTGTCGCCCACCATGACGACCGCGAGCCCCGGCGGCCGACGGCCGGCGGCGACCATGCCGTCGACGGTGGCTCTGACCTCGGCGCGTACCCGCTTGGAGATGGCCTTGCCGTCGATGATCTGCGCGGTCCGCGTGTTCATGGGCGCGGATTCTCGCACGGCGGCCGGAGGCCCGGCATGCCTCAAAGCGACGGGATTTGGCGGGGCGTCTGCTATCATCCGCAGCATGAACGACGCGCCGAACAGCCTGCCGCAGGCCTACGACGACGAGATCGACCTCTGGGAACTCTGGGACACGGTCTGGTCGGGGCGGTGGCTCATCATCGCGATCACCGCGCTGTTCGCCGTGGGCGGTGTCACCTACGCGCTCCTCGCCCAGGAGTGGTGGCGCGCCGAGGTCGTGCTCGCGCCGGCCGACAAGAAGGCGATCCCCGGTGCACTGTCGCAGTTGGGCGGCCTCGCGAGCCTCGCCGGCGTGAACATCGGCGCGGGCGGCGACCAGGAGCCGCTGGCGGTGCTCCGGTCCAAGGGCTTCGCGCGCGAGTTCATCACCGAGCAGAACCTGATGCCGGTGCTGCTCAAGGATGTGAAATCTTCGGACGGTAAGCCGCTCGACATCCGCGACGCGTTGCGTCAGTTCGAGAAGGTCCGCACCGTCAGCGACGACAAGAAGACCGGCCTCGTCACGCTCGGCATCCGCTGGAAAGATCCCGAGACCGCCGCCAGCTGGGCGAACCTCATGGTGCAGCGCCTGAACTCGCGCCTGCGCGCGCAGGCGTTGGCGGAGTCCCAGCGCAACGTCGACTTCCTGCAGAAGGAGATGGCCGCCACCAGCGTCGTCTCGCTGCAGCAGTCCATGGGCCGCGTGCTCGAGGGCGAGATGCAGAAGCTCATGCTGGCCCGCGGCAACGAGCAGTTCGCCTTCAAGGTCATCGACCCCGCGACGCCCCCGAAGCTGCGCGACGCCCCCAAGCGCGCGCTGATCGCCATCGTGGCGACGCTCGCCGGCGGCTTCCTCGGCCTGCTGGCGGTGTTCCTGCGCAAGGCCATCCGCGAGCGCCGGCGGCCCGCCGCGGCCTGAGCCGGCCGGCTCCCTGACCGGGTCGGCAACCCGGTTTGACCACCCGCCCGGGCTTTCCGTATGATTCGCGGCCCCGCGACGGTCGCGTGAGTGGCCTTGCCGGCCTCCCGGGCGATGGACTTCGGGCGCGGGGCATGGCGCAGTCTGGTAGCGCATCTGCTTTGGGAGCAGAGGGTCGGGGGTTCAAATCCCTCTGCCCCGACCAGCCCGGGTCATCGTGGGATCTGAGGGTTTTGTAGGTACGATACTCGTCAGCAGGGCGCCCGTAGCTCAGCTGGATAGAG
>JBBAPM010000009.1:0-75463 GCA_040400835.1 Steroidobacteraceae bacterium | reverse complement strand
CGCCGCTCCGGCGGGCGGGGACGCCCCGACCCAGCGCCGCTGGGTGTTCACGGTCGACAACGGCAAGCCCGCGGGTGAGCTGGTGGAGCGCTGCGACAAGCGCGGCGACTGCGATACCCGCTACATCTTCAAGGACAACGGCCGCGGACCGGAGATCACCGAGCGCTACCGATACGCCGGCGACGGCACCTATGCGCGCTACGAGGCCAAGGGCAAGACCACCTTCGGTTCGGTCGTCGACGAGCGTTACGAGGGCAAGGGGCGCGGCGGCGCTTGGCGCTCGACCACCGAGAAGGGCGGCAGCGACGACGCCCTCGGCAAGCTCTACCTGCCGCTCAGCGGCTCGGCGATCGTCTACGAGAACATGCTGCGGCTCACCACCGGCGACCGCACGCTCGATACGCTGCCCGTCGGCACCGTCAAGCGCCAGACCCTCACCCGCGCCACGGTGGGGCAGGGCGCGGCGCGCCGCGAGGTGGAGCTCGTCGCGTTCACCGGCCTCGGCATGACGCCGGAGTTCGTGTGGGCGACGCCCGGCGAGCGGCCGGAGCTCTTCGGCGTCGTGGTGCCGGGCTATCTCGCTGCGCTGCCCGAGGGGTATCAGGACGAGGAGGCGAAGCTCGTCGACCTGCAGAAGGCGGCCGAGGCGGCGCTGCTCGGCACCATGACCGCGCGGCTCGCGCGGCCGATGACGGGGCTCAGCGTGATCCGCAACGCCAAGGTCTTCGACTCGGAGAACGCCCGTCTGCACGACGGTCTGCGCGATGTCTACATCCAGCGCGGCCGCATCATCGCCATCACGCGTTCCGATGCGCCGCTCGAGGGCTTCACGCCGACCCGCCAGCTCGACGCCGCTGGCCGCGTGCTGCTGCCCGGCCTCTACGACATGCACGGCCATGTCGGCCGTTGGGGCGGCGGACTCAACCTCGCGGCGGGTGTGACCACCACGCGCGACGTGGGCAACGACAATGCCACGCTGCAGCAGATCATCGATGAGACGGCCGACGGACGCGTCTTCGGCCCGCAGATCGTCGCCGCAGGGTTCCTGGAGGGCGAGAGCCCCTACAGCGCGCGCAGCGGCATCGTGGTGAGCACGCTGGAGGAGGCGAAGCGTGCGGTCGACTGGTACGCCGCGCACGGCTACATCCAGATCAAGGTCTACAACAGCTTCCCGCGCCAGCACCTGCGCGAGACCGTCGCCTACGCGCACTCGCGCGGCCTGCGGGTGAGCGGCCATGTGCCGGCGTTCCTGCGCGCCGCCGAGGTGGTCGAGGCCGGCTTCGACGAGGTCAACCACATCAACCAGGTGATGCTCAACTTCCTGGTCGACGACAAGACCGACACGCGCACGCTGCAGCGCTTCTATCTGCCGGCCGAGCGCACGGCAGGGCTCGATTTCGACGGCCCGAAGGTGCAGGCCTTCATCCAGCTGCTGAAGGACCGGGGCACCGTGGTCGACCCGACGCTCACCACCTTCGATTTCCTGCGCCAGCGCGACGGTCAGGCTTCGGAGGCCTTCAAGGCGATCCTCCCGAACATGCCGGCCTCGTTCCAGCGTTCGCGCATGAGCGGTGGCATGGACATCCCGAACGACCGCGTGCAGGCGCTCTACGACAAGTCCTACTCGCGCATGATCGAGTTCGTCGGCCGGCTGCACCGGGCGGGCATCCCGCTGGTGGCGGGCACCGACGAGATCGAGGGCTTCACGCTGCACCGAGAGCTCGAGCTCTACACCATGGCCGGCATCCCGGCGGGTGAGGTGCTGCGCATCGCCACCTGGAACGGCGCCAAGTACACGCGCACGCTCGCCGACCGCGGCAGCATCGAGGTCGGCAAGGTCGCCGATCTCGTGCTCGTCGACGGCGATCCGACCCGGGACATCACCGCGCTGAAGCGCATCGCGCTGGTCGTGACGCAGGGCCGCAGCATCGACCCCTCGGCGGTCTACGGCGAGCTCGGCATCAAGCCTTTCGTCGCGGAGGTGCCGCGCTGGATGGAGCCGCGCTGAGCGGCCGCGGCGGGGGCGGCAGTGATGGGCGGCTTCGACTATTCGCGCATCCCGGCGTTGCCGCCGGAGGTGTTCGTCGCGCCGCTGCGCAAGCCGGCGGGGTTGGGTGAGGATTGGTTGGAGCCCGCGCAGCGCGACTATTCCGCTGCCGAGCACCGCATCTGGGACGAGCTCTACGCCCGGCAGATGGCGCTGCTGCCGGGGCGGGCGTGCCGGGGGTTCATGCAGGGGCTCGAGCGGCTCGATCTCGGGCGCGGCGGCATCCCGGAACTCGGCCTGCTCAATGAAAAACTCCGCGCGCTCACCGGCTGGACCGTCGTCCCGGTGCCGATGCTGATCCCGGACCAGGTTTTCTTCTACCACCTCGCCAACCGCCGCTTCCCCGCCGGCAACTTCATCCGCACACGCGAGCAGTTCGACTACATCCAGGAGCCCGATGTCTTCCACGATGTCTTCGGGCATGTGCCGCTGCTCACCGACCCGGTGTTCGCCGAGTATCTGGCGGCATACGGTCGCGCCGGCTGGAAAGCGCTGCGCTACAACCGCCTGAAGGCGCTGTCCGCGCTCTACTGGTACACGGTGGAGTTCGGGCTGATGCTGGAGGAGGGCGCGCTGCGCATCTACGGCGCGGGCATCCTCTCCGGTCCCACCGAGACCGTGTTCGCGCTCGAGGGCCGCTCGCCGCACCGCATCCACCTCAACGTCGACCGCGTCATGCGCACCGACTACGAGATCTCGGACCTGCAGTCGACCTACTTCGTGATCGAGTCCTTCGCCGAACTCTTCCACATGACCGAGCAGCGCGGCTTCGAGCCGATCTACGAGTCGCTGGCCCCGGCCTTCCAATACGCCCGCTCGGCCGCCCTCGACACCGACCACATCTACCACCGGGGGACACAGGAGTACCTGCTGCGGGGCGGCCGCGGCTCGGGGGCGCCCCCGGTCTGAGGCGGGCCGGAAAAGAGATGTCCGGGATCCAGGGGAACCTGCGTAAGGCGGGTGTACCCGATACGGAGAACGGACATGACCCCCCGCCAGACCCCGCCCCGCCGCCCCCGCAACACCGGCGCCCGCCGCGCCCAGAAGGGCTTCGTCGCCAGCGCCGCCCAGATCACCCTCGCGTTGGTCTCGACGATCGTCGGCGCCACGGCCATCTCCCTCGAGGGGGCCCGCGAGCAGGCCGCCGCGCAGATCGCCCATGCCCACGCCTCTTACCTGATGAAGGTCGGTGCCGACCTCGAGAGCGCCCTGACGCGGGCGGCGATCGACAACGGCCTGTCGCGCGGCGCGGTGCAGCGGACGATCGCCCTCGACAGCGGCGCCCGCAGAGGCTCGCAGGTCGCCCTGTTCGACCGCGAGCTCGGCTACGGCCGCAGCCCGCAGTGGCCCGCCGGCCTGCTGGTCGAGGGCGTCGAGGGCGCGGGCAGCGTCGCTTGGGCCGAGACGGTGGGGCAGGTCATCGAGGTGGCGGGCATCGACCTCGCGGTCTGCCGACGCTTCAACGAGATGCTGCAGGGGACGGATCCCGAGCGCGCCCCCCCGGCGGACCTCGAGACCGCCCGCCGCGACCGCGGCTGGACCGAGGGCTGCTGGGCGGCCGACGGGGCGCAGTCCGGCACCTGGTTCAACGAGGCCTTCGCCGACACCCACTGCCGCGGCAGTGCCTGCGGCATCGGCGACGTGGTCGGCGCCGCCGCCCGCCGCATGATCGACGCGCTGCCGGCCGGTGGCGACGACGCCTCGGGCGATGCCGAGGCCACCTCCGATCCCATCGCTGCGCTCGTCGCCTGCGCGGCCCGTGAGGCCGCGGCCGGGGAGCGCGATCCGCAGGTGGTGGCGGCGCGCTGCACGGTTTCTTCTTGAAGTCAAAGTTCGGGGGTATGCTTATGTCGCATGGGGGATGTGACGCAGCTCCTCGGTCGCGCGCGCAGCGGTGACGCTGATGCGCTCGATGCCGTGTTCCAGGCCATGTACCCGGAACTCCGCAAGGTCGCGCACCAGCGTCTCGCCCCGCACCGCGAGAAGGGGTTGCTGCAGACCACCGCGCTCGTCAATGAATGCTATCTGCGTTTCCGCGACGCCGGCCGTGTCGCACCCGAGGACCGCAACCACTTCATGGCCTACGGCTCGCAGGTCATGCGCTCCATCATCGTCGACCTCGCGCGCCGCCGGCTCGCCGCACGCCGCGGCGGCGAGCAGCGCGACCTCACGCTCGATACCGACCTCGGCGACGGCGTGGTCGGCGACGGCATGCCGGAGCAGGAGGTGCTCGACATCCACGACGCGCTGGAGCACCTCGCGCGGCTCGACGAGCGGCTCGCGAAGGTCGTCGAGATGCGCTACTTCGGCGGCATGGACGACGCCGAGATCGGCGAGGCGCTGGGCATCACCGACCGCACCGTGCGCCGCGACTGGGACAAGGCACGCGTGCTGCTGGCGCGGGTGCTGAAGTAGCGCCGTGCACGGTGTCATGCGACCGCTCGAGGACATCGAGGCCGACTGGCCGCGCATCAGCGGACTGCTCGACAAGCTGATGGAGCTGCCGCCCGTCTCGCGCGAGACCTACATCACCGCGCTGCCGCCGCCCGACGATCGGCTCGCCGACACGCTGCGCGAACTGCTCGCCTTGCAGGCCGAGGTCGAGACCGAAGATTTCATGGACGACCTGCCGGTGTTCCCCGGCGTCACCGACCCGGCCGAGGTCGGCGCCGTCGGCGCTGCGCGGGGCGTGGCGGGGGCCGGCGGTCTCGCGGTCGGCACCGAGGTCGGGCCGTACCGCCTGCTGCGACCGATCGGCGAGGGCGGCATGGGCGCCGTGTGGCTCGCCGAGCGCGCCGACGGCACGCTGAAGCGCAAGGTGGCGCTCAAGCTGCCGCGGCTCGCCTGGGCGCAGGACCTCGCCGCGCGCATGGCGCGAGAGCGCGACATCCTCGCCGGGCTCGAGCATCCGAACATCGCACGGCTCTACGATGCGGGTCTCGATGCCCAGGGGCGTCCCTGGCTCGCGCTGGAGTTCGTCGAGGGCCGCGACCTCACGGCCTATTGCGACGCGGAGCGGCTCGGTCTGCGCGCGCGCGTGCGGCTGTTCATGCAGGTGCTCGACGCCGTGCAGTACGCGCACGCAAGCCTCGTCATCCACCGCGACATCAAGCCCGCCAACATCCTCGTCACGCCGCGCGGCGAGGCGCGGCTGCTCGACTTCGGCATCGCGCGGTTGGAGGAGGGCACCGCCGATGCCGGCCCGGACCTCACCCGCACCGGCGTGTCGGCCATGACGCCGCGCTACGCGAGCCCCGAACAGGTGCAGGGTGCGCGCCTCACCGTCGCCTCGGACCTCTATTCGCTGGGCGTGGTGTTGCACGAGCTGCTGACGGGCGAGACGCCCTATCTGCTGCGCCGCGCAAGCCGCGCGGAGCTCGAGCAGGCCATCCTCGATGCCGACCTGCGCGTGCCGAGCCGGCTGAAGGTCGGCGCCGAGGCCGCTGCTGCGCGTACGACCACCCCCGAGCGCATCGGGCGTGACCTGCGCGGCGACCTCGATGCCGTGCTGCTGCGTGCGCTCGCGCGGGCGCCGGCGGCGCGTTACGCCTCCGCTGCCGCGTTCCGCGACGACCTCGAGCGTTGGCTCGAGGGCAGACCGGTCGCCGCGCTGCCGCCGTCGCGCCTGCACACGCTGCGCAAGTTCGTGGCCCGGAACCGCCTCGCTGTCGGCGCCTCGGCCGCCGCCGCGCTCGCGCTCGTCGCGGTGAGCGTGGTCGCCGTGGTGCAGGCGCAGCGGGCGACGCGGAGTGCCGCGGAGGCGCGGACGGCGGCCGGGCGCAGCGAGACGAGCAAGGACATCATCTTGTCGGTGATGCGGGGCGCTGATGCTGCGCGGGAGAAGAATCCGCAGATGAGCATCCGCGAGATCGTCACCGCACAACTGGATGCGCGTCTGGCCCGGCAACCCGCGCTGCGCGAAGAGATCCTCGACCAACTGTTGACGGTCTACGCCGACGAGGGTGATCTCATCGGCGCCGGTGCCGCGAGTGCACGACTCTCCCGTGCCGCCCTCGATAAGGGCGATGTGGACGGCGCGATGCGGATGCTGATCCAGGAGGGCTACTACGCGATCTCCCGGGACGACCTCGCCGCGACGCGGCGGAAGATCGACGAGATCCGCGCGCTCGTGGACCTTTCGCAGCGCCCGCCTTCGGAGCGCGCGTCATTGCATGATCTCCAGGGACACTGGTCGGCGGCGACCGGCGATCGGCGTGAGGCATCCCGCCAGTTTCGGATGAAGATCGTCGCCGCCCGCGAGGCGCAGGACGACATGTCGGTGTTCGCCGGCTTGGTCGATCGGATGCGGGTGGACAGCGATCTCGAGGGAGGTACGGACCGCGACCGTCGGCTCCAGGAGGTCCGCGATCTGTTGGGGCGTCTCCCGGAGTCGGGCAGGGCCGAGAACCACATGTTGCTCATCACCGCACTGCTGCAGATCGGCGCCTATCAAGAGGGATGGGTGGAGATGCTGCGCTACATGGCTGACCACGGCGCCAGCTTCGGGAGGACCGATTACCTATCGAGGCAGGCGCACCGGTCGTGGCTGCGGTATTGCGTTGAGGTCGGTCGGCCGGAGCTCGCCCGACGATGGTTGCGCGAGTTCGAGCGGCCTGCGCTTGCCCATGTCCTCCGTCATTTCGAACGCGATCCGGCGTGGCACCTGGGTGTGGCGGAGGTGCTCTCCGCCGACCGCGACTGGGAAGGCGCGCGGCTTCGATTGGCATCGGCACGCGCGCAGTTGGGGTCGCCGATCGTCAGGATGTCGTCGACGGACCAGCATACGAGGCAGCAACTGGTCATCGCCGAGGCCTCGCTGGTGCTCAGGCAAGGCGCGGTCGATCGGTCGCGCGAGCGGGTCTCCTCGTTGCTCAGCGGCCTTGATGACCCGACCGGTCCGGCAGCAGGCGCGACCCATCGATGGCCTTGGCTGAGGGGGCTGTCCGAGATGGGCATAGGACGCGACGACGCGGCGGTGGAGGAACTGGCCGAGGCGTCTCGCCGCGCGCGAGCCGAGCTCGGACCGCTGCACCCCGATCTGGCGCGCATCGGCGCCGCCCTGGCGATCGCGCGCGGCCGGGCAGCACGCGGGATGCCCGACGGGGAAGCGGTGGCGCTGTGGCGCAAGGTGGACCCGGTGCTGCGGAGCGCGTTTCCCGCCCCGCACCCGATGTCCCGCTATCTCGAAGGGCTGGGCGGCCCAGTCCGCAGCGAGAGAGATGCCATCCGTATGGCCGCTCGTGCGCCGTCCAGACCGCTGCCCGACGTGTTCGTCCCCTGAATCTTTGAGTCCACCGACCATCTGAGGTAACCGAATGAAAGACTTGACCGTGCAGATCGACGAGAGCGGCGCCATGAACGTGACCGCCGCCAGACGACCCCCACCCCCGGTCTACCCAAACAGCGTGTATCTGCAGTGCAGCGCCGATGATGCCGCGATCGTCGCCCTGTCGCTGACCATCCCCAGCCTCTCCTCGAGGAGCGCGGCGACGCTCGCCGATGCCCTGCGCAAAGCGGCCGACGAACTCGTTTCGCCGGCGACGGTCAGGCGAGCGGGATCCCCCAAGGATCGCGGCGTCGTGATCGACCTGATGTCGATCATGTCGGAGTAGATCCGGTATGACCTGCATCCCGCCGCCCTACGGATAAGGGCGGCGGGATCGGGGCGGCGGGGTCCCGCCGAGCGGTCGCCCCGCCCCCGGCGTCGGGATGCGGTATCTTTGCCGCATGAGCATCCCCATCCGCGCCCGTTTCTCCCGCCCCGCCTCTTCGGCGGTCACCTGCGTGCTGTCGCTGCTGGCCGCCGGCTGTGCATCGACGCAGGGCGCGCCGGCCGCCGCTGCGCCCGCCGTCACGGCGCTCGCGCCGGCCACGGCCGCCGCGCTGCGCGAGCGGCGCATCTGGGCGCACGAAGCCTCGGATCTCAAGCCGGATCCGGCGGTCATCTACGGGCAGCTGCCGAACGGACTGCGCTACGCGCTCATGCGTAATCCGTTGCCGAGCAAGACCGCCGCGGTGCGTCTGCGCTTCGGCGTGGGCTCCCTGATGGAGGCCGACGACCAGCAGGGCCTCGCGCACTTCCTCGAGCACATGGTGTTCAACGGCAGCCAGAACGTGCCCGAGGGCGAGATGGTCAAGCTCCTCGAGCGTTACGGACTCGCGTTCGGGCCGGACACCAACGCCTACACGAGCTTCCTGGAGACGGTCTACCAGCTCGATCTCCCCGACACGCGTGATGAACTCGTCGATACGGCGCTGATGCTGATGCGCGAGACGGCCGACCGGCTGCTGCTCTCGCCGACCGCCATCGACCGCGAGCGCGGCGTGATCCTCTCGGAGAAGCGTTCGCGCGATTCGCCGCAGTACCGCTCGGTGGTCGCACGCCTGAACTTCTTCTACCCGGAAGGCCTCGTCGGCAAGCGTCCGCCGATCGGCACACAGGAGGTCATCCAAGGCGCGCCGCGCGAGCGCTTCCTGGACCTCTACAAGGGCTGGTACCGTCCCGATAACGCGCTGATCGTGGTGGTGGGCGACCTCGACCCGGCTGCCGTCGAGGCCCGCATCCGCGAGAAGTTCGGCGACTGGCAGCGGCCCTCGACGCCGATCGTCCCGCCGGATCTCGGCAAGGTGTCGCCGCCTGCGCTGGCGGCGGGCTATTTCCGGGACCCGTCCGTCCCCACGATCATCAGCTTCGGTCCGCCGCGCCCGGCGGTGCTGCGCGCCGACACCGCGGCCGAGCGCCGCGCCGAGCTGGTTCGGCTGTTGGGCTTCTACATGCTCGGGCGCCGCTTCGATACTTTGACGCGGCAGCCGGGCACGGTGCTCATCAACGGCGCCGCCGGCTACGACGATTCCTTCGATTTCGCCGAAGGGCCGACCGTCAGCGTGGTCTCGAAGCCCGAGAACTGGCAGGCGGCGCTCGCCATCGGCGAGCAGGAGCTGCGGCGCGCGCTGCAGCACGGCTTCAGCGACGCGGAACTCAAGGAACAGCTGAGCAACCTGCAGACCGCCTACCGCAACGCCGCCGAGGGCGCGGCCACGCGCCGCAACCGCGCGCTCGCCGGTGAACTGGTCTCGAACTTCGACGGCCGAGTGGTGTTCACCACGCCCGGCGATGACCTCCGGCTCTTCGAGGCGGCGGTGGCCGGCATCACCCGCGCCGAGGTCGAGGCCGCCTTCCGCGCGGCTTGGGGGGAGGATCCGCCGCGCATCTTCATGAGCAGCGCGGCTGTGCTCGAGAACCCCGAGCAGCAGATCCTCGCGGCCTACACCGCGAGCCGTGCGGTCGCGGTCGCAGCCCCTGCCGCGACGCAGGATGCGAAGTTCGCCTACGCGAGCCCCGGCGCCGCGGCCGAGGTGGTCGCGCGCGGCGAGGCGGCCGACCTCGGCATCGTCACCGCGAAGCTCGCCAACGGCCTGCTGGTGAACGTCAAGCGCACGCCCTACCAGAAGGACCGCGTTTCCGTGCAGGTGCGCTTCGGCGACGGCCAGCGCGCGCTGCCGAAGACGCAGCCCGGTCTCGAGATCTGGATCGGCAACGCGCTCGGCAACGCCGGCCTGGGCAAGCATTCGGTGGACGAGCTGCAGCGCGTGCTCGCGGGCCGCAACTGGACGCTGGGCGTCGGCGTCGACGAGGACGCCTTCGTGAGCGCCGCCACCGTGCCGCCTGCCGACCTCGAACTGCAGCTGCAGCTCATCACGGCGCTGCTGAGCGACCCCGGTTATCGGCCGGAGGCTTTCGAGCAGTTCCGTGAGCTGCTCGCCGTGTGGCGCAAGACCGTGGACGCCACGCCGCAGGGCGTGCTCAACCGCGACCTCGGCCGCATCCTGCGCAGCGGCGACCCGCGCTTCGGCATCCCGACGCTCGAGGAGCTGCAGGCGCGCCAGCCGGCCGAGATCCGCGCGGTGCTCGACCCTGCGATGCGCGACGGCGCGATGGAGGTCGCGATCGTCGGCGACATCGATCCGCAGCGCGCGATCGCGCTCGCCGCCGCGACGCTCGGTACGCTGCCGCCGCGCAGCGGCAGCTTCGACCGCGCACGCGGTACGGGCGACATCCGCTTCCCGGCGGCGCCGAAGGCCCCCATCGTGCTGCGCCACGAGGGCGAGGCGGACAAGGCGCTGCTCGCGCTCGCCTGGCCCGCCGAGGACAGCTTCGAGCGGCGCCGCTCGCGCGTGCAGTTCCTGGTGGGCGAGGTGCTGCAGATCAAGATGACCGAGGTGCTGCGCGAGAAGCTCGGTGCGACCTATTCGCCGGGCGTCGCGGTGGACGCATCGGATGTCCATCGCGGCTACGGCGCGATCTACACAAGCCTCGATGTGAAGCCCGCCGAGATGGACCAGGCGCTCGCGGCGGTGAAGGCGGTGGCCGCCGAGGTGCGCGCCGGTCGCATCAGCGCCGATGAGTTCGAGCGCGCGCGCAAGCCGGTCATCGAGAACCTGAAGCAGCGCTTCGAGAACAACGGCTTCTGGCTCGAGACCGCTTCGCAGGCGCAGTCGCGCCCCGACTGGCTCGAGTGGACGCGCACGCTGCGCAGCGACTACGAGTCGATCATGCTCGACGAGGTCAAGAAGGCCGCCGCCGGGCTCTTCGACCCGGCCCGGGCGGTCGAGGTGAGGGTGCTGTCGAAGGACGCTGCGCCGACGACGGCCGGACGATGAACTGAGGCTTATCCGCCAGGCGGACAAAGCAGAATATAATTCCCTGTCCGGCTGTTGGACAAATGTCCGGTTTCGACCTCGTATTTCGTGACTTTAGTCATCTACCGCCGCACTCCGCCTTGCAACTAAAGTCCCTCCCCGCGGAACGGACTTTCGGGCACTCGCCCAGTGCCCCCGGCTCGGAGGTGACGTATGAGGTTGGTGCTGATGATCGCGGCGTTCCTGGGCGTCCTGTACCTGTTCTATACGGCGATCTCGTTGATGGGAGCCATCGCCGTATTCTGACCGGACGGACAGGGAAGCCTGACGCTCACTGGGCCTTCTTGGCCCGATAACTGAATTTTTGACCCGCCAGCGCGGCCTCGTACATGAGGCCGCCCTTGGCGATGGTGAACACCGCCATCCCCTTGTAGTACTCGCCGGTCGTCGTGGCGTCCTTCTTGCCGCCGCTGATGCCCGCGCTCGAACCCGTGGTGCTCGCGCTCGCGCTCGCCGCCGCCGTGATGGCCACTGCGCTCACGCCCGCGCCGAAGCCGAACTCGCCCGAGGTGAACTCGCGGAACGCGCGCTCGTCCTCGAAGAACACGATCTGGCTGTAGGCCTGGCCACCGGCCTGGAAACCGATGCTCAGCTGCGTGAGCGTGGTGTCGCCGACATAGACGCCCTTCGCGTACACGCGGCCCTTGCCACGCGCGCCGCCGATGCCGAGCGCACCCTTGCCGATCGTGGGGAACACCGCGTAGCCGTAGGCCCTCTCGAAGAAGGTGCCGCTCTGGCCCGCGTTCTTGAAGAGCTGCACGGTGTCGGCGTAGTCGTCCGCGGCCGCGCTCGCCGCGAGGGCGAAGGACGAGACCAGCGTGATCAACAGCGCGCGGAAGGCATGGGTCATGGCATCGCTCCTGAGTTCTGTTCCGGGGTGCGGGACGGGCGGAATGCTAGCGCGTTTGCGAGGCGGGTTACACTCGGACATCGTCTTCGACCGCATGCTCCGTGCGCAGGTTCCGCGACATGACTGAATTCGGCATCGTGATGGAGGCTTCGCCGGGCTGTACGGCGCGGCTCGCGCGCGACATCGAAGCGCTCGGCTTCGACGTGCTCCTGTGCCCCGACACGCAGAACCTGAGCCCCGATCCTTTCGGTCAGCTCGCGCTCGCGGCCCATGCGACGACGCGCCTCAAGCTCGGCACCGGGGTCACCAACCCGGTGACCCGCGACGCGGCGGTGACGGCGTGCGCGCTCGCCACCTTGCAGGCCGAGTCGCAGGGCCGGGTGATCTGCGGCATCGGCCGCGGCGACTCCTCGGCCGCGCACATCGGCATCAAGAACGGCACCACGGCGCAGCTGCGCGAGTTCGTGCAGCGCGTGCAGGCCTACACCCGCGGCGACACCGTCGACCGCAACGGTACGCCCTCGCGCATGCGCTGGTTCGACTCGCTGCGGCCGGACCCGGTGGTGATGGACGTCGCCTGCACCGGTCCGCAGACCATCCGCATGGCCGTCGATGTGGGCGACCGGGTGAGCTTCGCGGTGGGCAGCGCGCCTGAGCGCATCCGCTGGGCGATGGACGTCGCGCTCGAACGTCTCAAGGAGACCGGTCGGCCGCGTGACTCGCTGCGCATCGGCGCCTACGTCAACCTCGTCTGCGACCCGGACGAGCAGCGCGCCATCGGCCTCGGCCGCATGATCTCCGGCATGGTCGCGCATTTCGCGGGCATGAAGGACGCGCCGCTCGACCACCTGCCCGAGCGCCTGAAGTCGATCGCCGCGCACATGCAGTCGGGCTACGACATGAAGCGCCATGCGCAGGAGGAGGGCGGCCACCTGGACGTGGTGCCCGACGACTTCGTCGACTGGTTCTCGATCTGCGGTCCGCCGGCCAAGTGCCGCGCGCGGCTCGGTGAACTCCTCGACATGGGCCTCGACCATGTCTACCAGCTCGGCGGCTCGCCGGTCGCGCATCCGCACGGCGCGCGCCAGGAGGCGATGGTCGAGCAGGCGCGGCTCTACGCCACCGAGGTATTGCCGCACTTCCGCGCGCGTTGAGCGCGGGCCACGGACCGTGACGATGCACGACGACGCGTTGGGCAAGCCGCCGATGGACGGTGCTGCCGAGGTCTCTTCCTCGACCGTGCGCGGGTCGGCGGCGGTCGCGGGGCTGCCGCTCGAGGACGAGGCTGTGGCGGCGCGCATCGCAGCCGGTGCCGGCGCTGCGGTCGCCGCGGTACGCGAGGCCCTCTCACGGGTCGATGACCCCGACGCGCTCTTCGAACGCGAGCCCGCGGAGTATCTCGCGCTGCTCGAAGCGTTGGCCGAGCCGCCGAAGGATCCGCGATGACCGTACCCGGAGGGGCATCCCGCGGCGAAGATCCTTGCGACCTCGGTCTGGTGGCGGTCGCCGCGCGGCTGCGCGACGGTGCGCTCAGCAGCGTCGCCCTGACCGAGGCTGTGCTCGCCCGCGCTGCGCAGGCGCAGGCCCGCACGAACTGCTTCATCGCCCTCGAGCCCGAGGCCGCGCTCGCCGCCGCCCGCCGTGCCGACCAGCGTCTTGCCGAAGCGCGCAGAGCCGGTGGCGATGGCAGGTCGCGGACGTCGACGCCGCCGCTGCTCGGCGTGCCGCTCGCGCACAAGGACATGTTCCATCGGGCGGGGCGTCGGCCGACCTACGGTTCGCGCGTCGCGGGCGTGGGGGCACCGTCCGACGGTCGCGCCCCGGCGGATCGCAGCCCGGCGGGACCGAGCGAGGATGCGACGCTCATCGCACGTCTGCAGGCCGCGGGCGCGCACCCGATCGGCACGCTCAACATGGCCGAATTCGCGCTCGGCGCCACGGGGCACAACGCGGCGTTCGGCGATTGCCGGAACGCCTGGAACCCGGACCATGTCTCGGGCGGCTCCTCGAGCGGTTCGGGTGCGGCCGTCGCCTGCGGCGCGACCTTCGCGAGCCTCGGCTCGGATACGGGCGGCTCGGTGCGCATCCCGGCGTCCGCCAACGGCGTGCTCGGACTGAAGCCGACGTATGGCCTTCTGCCGCGCACCGGCAGCATGAAGCTCGCGCCGTCCATCGATGTGCTGGGACCGATCACCCGCAGCGCCGACGACATGGCCTGCGTGCTGCAGGCGATCGCCGGCGCCGATGGCCGCGATCCGCTCGCTTCCCGCCGACCGGTACCGGACTACGCCGCTGCGCTGCGGCGCGGCATCGAGGGGCTGCGTCTCGGCATCCCGCGCAACCATTTCTTCGATGTCGCCACCGCCGAGCTGCGCGGTGCGGTGGAACGCTGCGTCGCGGCGCTCGAGGGCGCGGGGGCGCGGGTGGTCGAGGTGGATGTGCCCGATGTCGCTGCGATGTCCGAGCTCAGCCGCGCGGTGGTCTATTCGGAGGCGACCGCGCTGCACGCGCCCTGGCTGCGCGCCCGCGGCGACCGCTACACGCCGCAGGTCCGTGTGCGCGCGAGCACAGGCCTCGGCATCCCGGCGCCGGCCTATCTGGCGGCGCTGCAGCTGCGGCTCCCCTTGCTCGAGCGCTTCGTCGGTGAGGTGTTCTCGCGCTGCGATGCGCTCGTCTCGCCGACGCTGCCCATCCCGGTGCCGCGCCGCGACGAGACGGACGTCGGGTCGGGTGAGGCGATGTGGGCCATCCTCGCCAAGCTGGTGCACTGCACGGCGCCCTTCAACTACCTCGGGCTGCCGGCGATCAGCGTGCCCGCGGGGCTCGATGCGCGCGGCTTGCCGATGGGCGTCCAGTACGCTGCTCGACCGTTCGCCGAAGGGACGCTGCTGCGCATCGCGGCCGTCCAGGAGCGTCTGCTGCGGATGCCGCGGCCGCCGTCTGCGGCGTGCGTACAGCCGTGAGTACAAGTCCTTACAGACCGTCCCGGTGCGGGGGCGTAGTCTCGATCCCGACACGACGCCTGTTCCCCCCCTCCCAAGGCGTCGCGTCACCATGAAGCCCCGCCCCGTGCGGGGCTTTTTTTGTATCCTTGGGCCGAGCCGCCGCCGCCGCGTCGGGACCCCGCATGCGACCTGAAGATTTCCCGGAACCCCTGCGCGCCGCTGCACAACACGCCTTCGCCTGCAGCGACTTCATCGCCGAGTCCTTCGCGCGGGATGCGCTGCTGTGGCCGGACTTCGCGCGCCGCGACGCCCTGACGCACCTGCGTGCGGCCGGCGGTGAGGCCTGCTGGCCGGAGGGGCGTCCGCCCGACGCCGCGGCGCCCGAGCCCGAGTGGCAGGCGTGGTTGCGGCGCTGGCGCCGCCGCGAGATGGTGCGCATCGCGTGGCGCGACCTGACCGGCCTCGCCTCGTTGGAGGAGACGCTCGAGGACCTCTCGGCCTTCGCGGACGATGCCATCGCGCTCGCGCTGCGGCAGGCCGCGGCGCTCACCAGCGCACGCTACGGCGAGCCGGTGTTCGCGGACGGCGAGCCGATGCCGCTCGTGGTGGTGGCGATGGGCAAGCTCGGCGGCCGCGAGCTCAACTTCTCGTCCGACATCGATCTCGTGTTCCTGTTCCCGGGTCACGGCGAGACGCAGCACGCGGCGCCCGTCAGCCACGAGGAGTTCTTCCTGCGGCTCGGGCAGGCGCTGATCCGGCTGCTGTCGGCCGTCACGCCGGACGGCTTCGTGTTCCGTGTCGACATGCGGCTGCGTCCCTTCGGCGATTCGGGGCCGCTCGCCTGCAGCTTCGCGTCCTTCGAGGACTACCTGCTGCAGCACGGGCGGGACTGGGAGCGCTATGCCTGGGTCAAGGCGCGCGCCGTGACGGGCGCCGAGGCCTACGCCGGGCTCTACGGCGAGGCGGTGCGGCCGTTCGTCTACCGCCGCTATCTCGACTTCGGCGTGTTCGAGAGCCTGCGCGAGATGAAGGCGCTGATCGAGAAGCAGGTCGCGCGGCGCGACCTCGTCGACCATCTCAAGCTCGGTCCGGGCGGCATCCGCGAGATCGAGTTCATCGTGCAGGCCATGCAGCTCATCCGCGGCGGGCAGGACCGTCGCCTGCAGAACCCGCGTCTGCTCGAGGTGCTGCGGCTGCTCGGACGTCAACGTCTGCTGCGGCCGCAGGCCGTGGAGGAGCTCGACGCCGCCTACCGCTTCCTGCGCAGCCTCGAGAACCGCTTGCAGATGATGCGCGATGCGCAGGTGCACGCGCTGCCGCAGGACGAGGGATCGCGCGCCAAGCTCTCGCGGGCGATGGGCGTCGCCGACTGGGCGGCGCTGCGGCAGGCGCTCGACGGCCATCTGCGTCGGGTGCAGCGCGAGTTCCAGTCGCTGGTGTTCAGCCCGACGGGCGGCTCGACGGACGGCGCGGAGACCGCGCAGGGCACCGCCGGCGGCGGCGGCCCGGCCACCGGCGCCGCGTCGTCGCTGTCGTCGCTGTGGGACGAGACCGTCGGCCTCGAAGGGCTGCGCGAACTGCTCGCGGCGCGCGACCTCGAGCCCGCCGCCGAGCTCGCGCGGCTGCTGCTCGATTTCCGCGAGAGCGCCCTGCTGCGCCGGCTCGATGCCGCGGGCCTGCGGCGTCTGCAGACCTTGCTGCCGTCGCTGCTCGGCGCGCTCGGGCCGGACGACGATGCGCTGACCATGACGCGTCGCATGCTGCGCGTCCTCGAGGCCATCGGCGGCCGCTCCTCGTATTTCGCGCTGCTGGTCGAGAACCCCGCGGCGCGCAACCGCTTCGTCGCGGTCTGCCGGGGCGGGGATTTCCTCGTCTCGCAGCTGGCGTCGCATCCGCTGCTGCTCGATGAGCTGCTCGATGAGCGCACCATCACCGAGCCGCCGGGCCGAGCCGAGCTCGCCGCCGACCTCGAGGACCGTCTGGCGCGCGTGTCGGGCGACGATCCCGAGCATCTCGTCGAGGTGCTGGCGCAGTTCAAGCATGCCGCGGTGTTCCGCGTCGCGATCGCGGACCTCACCGGCCGGTTGCCGCTGATGCGCGTCTCCGACCGCCTCACCGACATCGCCGAGCTCGTGGTCGAGCGGGCGCTGCAGCAGGCGCTCGCGCAGTTGACCGCCCAGTTCGGGGCGCCGACATGGCGTGCGCAGGAGGACGGCGTGCCGACCGCGGTGCAGGTCTGCGCCATCGGCTACGGCAAGCTCGGCGGCATCGAGCTCGGCTACGGCTCCGACCTCGACCTCGTGTTCCTGCACGACTCGCGCGGCCCTGTGCAGGAGACCGACGCCCTGCGGCCCATCGACAACCAGCTGTTCTTCGTGCGGCTCGCGCAGCGCATCGTGCACATCCTCACCGTGCAGTCGCGCGCCGGCCGGCTCTACGAGGTCGACACACGGCTGCGGCCGAGCGGCAAGGGCGGCATGCTGGTGACCGGCATCGACGCCTTCGGCGATTACCAGCGCGGCGAGGCGTGGACCTGGGAGCATCAGGCGTTGCTGCATGCGCGCGCGGTGGCCGGCGCCCCCGCGCTGCGGTCCGCGTTCGAGGCGCTGCGCCTGGAGCTGCTGACGCACCATGTGCGGCGCGACAGCCTGCAGGACGAGGTGCGCAACATGCGCGAGCGCATGCGCCGTGAACTCGACCGCTCGGGCGCCGACGGCTTCGACCTCAAGCAAGGCAAGGGCGGCATCGCCGACATCGAGTTCCTCGCGCAGTATTGGGCGCTGCGCGAGGCGGGCCGTCATCCGGCGGTGGCGATGTTCTCGGACACCATCCGCCAGCTCGAGACGCTGGCCTCGGGCGACCTCGTGCCGCAGGCTACCGTCGACATCCTGACCGGCGCGTACCGTCTCTACCGCGCGCGCGGGCACCAGCGTTCGCTGCGCGGCGAGGCTGCGGTGGTGGACGGCAGCGAGTTCCGCGCCGAGCGTGCCGCGGTGACGGCGGTGTGGGATGCCGCCTTCCCGACCGGCGGCACGGGCGGCGTATAATCGCGTCCATGGCCGGAAAGACCTTGCTGCAGCCGAACGCGCAGAACCGCTACGAAGTCACGGCGGAGGACCTGCCGCTCGCCTGTCCGATGCCGCAGATGTACCTCTGGAACTCGCACCCGCGGGTCTATCTGCCGGTCGAGCAGACGGGCGAGGCGAAGTGTCCCTACTGCGGGGCCGAGTACACTTTGCGGCGCTGAGCCGCGGCCTCGCCTCGGCCGGTGCGCATCGCCCTGGCGGTAGGGCTGGGCCCTAGCGGTAGGGCTGGTAGGACTTCTCTTCGACGAGGCGCGAGCCGAGCGCCACATTGATGTTCTTCTTGAGGCGGGCGCGCTCGTCGTTGGTCACATAGACCGCACGCGCGAGTTCGATGAACACCGCGTCGAACTCCTGGGCCCGCTCCTTGTCGCGGATGCGGTCCTCGATGTCCCAGAGCTCTTCATTGACCCGCTGCAGCGCGGCCTCATCGGCTGCGACCTCGGGGATCGCGCTGCCGCTGTCGCGCCAGGTCCGCTCGAGCGCGTCGAGCTCGACGCGCACGTTGCGCAGCTTGGCCTCGTCGGTCATGCGCGCGGATTTGATGCGCAGGATGGTGATCTTGTCGAGCAGCTCGCCGGGCGAGATGGGCACGAGGATGTCTTTCATGGGCGCGATGCTAGCAGGGCGTCGAGCCGGTTGCAGACCTCCTCGACGCCGATGAGGGCCATGACCCCGGGCTCCTCGATCTTGGTGGCCCAGGGCAGCCGTTCCGGGCTGCTGCGGCGGAACTCGGCGGCGGCGCGGCCGAAGGCGTCGACGCACCACTCGCGCGACAGATACGGTCCGCTGCGCGCCGGGTTCGTGGCGGCGTAGAGCCCGACCACGGGCGTGCCGACCATGGTCGCCATGTGTGCGGGGCCCGTGTCGGGCGCGAGGAGCGCGCTCGCGCGCGAAAGCAGCGCCAGCATCTGCGGCAAGGTGTCCTTGCCCACCTGGTCGACGAGCGGCTCCGCGCAGGCGCTGCGGATGGCGTCGGCCATGGCGCGCTCCACGGGTCCCGGACCGCCCGCGAGGATCACCTGCAGTCCGTGGCGGCGGACGGCATGCGCGGCCACCGCCGCGTAGCGCTCCGGCAGCCAGTTGCGCAGGCCGTGGCTGGAGCAGGCGCTGATCACCAACGTACGGCGGCCCTCCGGCACCAGCGTCCGTGCGTAATCGAGCGCGTCCTGCGGCAGGGGGATGTCCCAGGCGAGCACGCGCTCGGTGACGCCGCAGGCCTCGGCGAAACCCATGAAGCTGTCGAGCACATGCTCGCGCTGCCGAGGCGCGACGCGCTCGTCGGTGAACAGCCATTGGAGTTCGCGGGCGCGGGCCCGGTCGAAGCCGAGCCGGCGCCGCGCCGGGATGGCCGCCGAGACGAGGCTGGCGCGCAAGGACAGCTGCAGGTGCATCAAGAGGTCGAAGCGCCGGCCCGCCAGGGCGCGGCGCAGCGCCCGCAGTCCGCCGAACCCGGCCCGCTTGTCGACGGTGATAAACTCCACCCCGGGCAGCAGGCCCATCAGCCGCGCTTCGAGGCGGCCGATCACCCAGGTGAAGCGCGTCCGCGGCCAAGCGCGCTGCAGCGTGCGCAGCAGCGGCACCACATGGCAGGTGTCGCCGATGGCCGAGAGGCGCAACAGGCACACGGTGTCGGGCTGCGATATCGATTTCATGGGCGGGCGGGAGGCGACTACGGGATGTATGACTGGCGCGTGATCGGTCCCGGCATCCGACGCGAGGAATCCGGCGCCGACGTCATCCTATATGAGCCCCTGGCGGCCGACAATTTCAGCGCGCTGTGGTTCGAGCCGACCTGGTGGGCCGCGCGCGGCGCGCTCCGCGGCGCGGGCCACGGCCGCGGCAGCACATGGTTCATCGATGAGGGCGGGCGCAGCTTCGCGCTGCGCCACTACCGTCGCGGCGGTCTCGCCGCGCGGTTGTCGGAGGACCGTTTCTGGTACGGCCGCGAGCTCGGGTCGCGCCCGCTGAGCGAGTTCCTGCTCACCGTCCACCTGCATGCCAACGACCTGCCGGTGCCCGCGCCGATCGCCGCCCGGCTGCGGCGCGAGGGCTGGTTCTACCGCGGCGACCTGATCACCGCCCTGATCCCGGGAGCGCGCACGCTCGCGGAGGACCTCGCGCTCGGCATGGTGCCCGTCCAGGAATGGCTGGAGGTCGGCCGCACCATCGCCCGGTTCCACCACCACGGCGTGTTCCACGCCGACCTCAACGCGCACAACATCCTGCTCGACGGATCCCGTCGTGTGTGGCTCATCGACTTCGACCGCGGCGCGCTGCGCGAGCCCGGTCTCTGGTGCGACGCCAACCTCGCACGGCTGCGCCGCTCCATCCTCAAGGTCTGCGACGGACTGCCTGCAGGGCGCTTCAACGAGACCCTGTGGACCGCCTTGCTCGCGGGCTACCGCGACGTCCGTCCGCCGCGTCGGCCGATCCCCTGAACGCATGATGCGCATCGTCTATCTGGTCGCCATCTACCTGCTGGCGCCGCTCGCGTGGTCGGCGCTCGTCTGGCGCGGCCTGCGCGATCCGAGCTACCGCGAGGGTCTCACGCAGCGCTTCGGTTTCGGACCCGCCAGCGCCGCGCCGTCGATCTGGGTGCATGCCGTGTCGGTCGGCGAGGTGCAGGCGGCCGCTTCGCTGGTGCAGGCCCTGCGCGTGCGGTTCCCCGACATCCCGCTCACGCTGACGACCGTCACGCCGACCGGCGCCGGACGCGCCCGCGCGCTGTTCGGCGACACGGTGGATGTACGGTATGTGCCCTACGACCTGCCCGGCAGCGTCAGCCGCTTCTTCGCGCGGGTCAAGCCGCGGGTGGCGGTGATCCTGGAGACCGAGCTCTGGCCGAACCTCTACCGCGGCTGCGGCAGACGGGGCATCCCGCTCGTGCTGGCGAGCGCGCGCATCTCGCCGCGCTCCGTGGGCCGCTACCGCATGCTCGCCAGCCTGTTCCGCGAGACGCTCTCCCACGGCATCGTGATCGCGGCGCAGGGCGAGGGCGATGCGGAGCGGTTCCGCGCCATCGGCGCGAACCCGGCGAAGACGCATGTGGTCGGCAACATCAAGTTCGACCTGTCCCTGCCCGCCGACATCCGCGAGCGCGGCGCGCGGTGGCGTTCGGCGCATGCGGCGTCGGGCCGCTTCCTGTGGGTGGCCGGCAGCACGCACGAGGGCGAGGAGGCGGCCACGGTGGACGCGCAGCGCGCCCTCGAGGCGGCAGGCATCCCGAACCTGTTGGTGATCGCACCGCGGCATCCGGCGCGGTTCGACGCCGTCGCCGGGATGCTGGCCTCGCGCGGGGTGCGCGCCGTCCGGCGCTCGGCGGGCGGCACCGCCGCGCCCGACACGCAGGTGCTGCTGCTCGACACGCTCGGCGAACTGATCGGCTGGTACGCGGCGGCCGACGCGGCCTTCGTGGGCGGCAGCCTGGTGCCCGTGGGCGGGCACAACCTGCTCGAGCCGGCCGCGCTCGCGGTGGCGACGATCACCGGTCCCCAGGTGTTCAACGCGCAGGAGATCGCCGACGCGCTGGTCGCCGAGGGCGCGGTGGAGAAGGTGGAGGACGCGGCCGGGCTCGCGGACGCGCTGCTGCGGCTGGCGCGCGATCCCGCGGAGCGCGCGAGACGCGGCGCGCTGGGTCAGGCTCTGGTTGAGCGCAACCGCGGCACCCTGCAACGCCTCATGGCGCTGCTCGAGCCGCTGGTCGCGGGGACGCTGCCGGCGCCTAAGGGGCCGGCTTCGACGCCGGAGCCTCGGTCAACCAGCCGTTGACCTCCTCCAACGCCGCGGTGTCGAGCGAGCCCGACGCGAAGCGCAGGCGCAGCACGTTGAGGATGTAGTCGTAGCGGCTGCGCGAGAAGTTGGTCTCGGCCTGCACCAGCGCGCGGCGTGCCTCGAGCACATCGACCGCGGTGCGCGTGCCGACCTCGTAGCCGGCCTCGGTCGCCTTCAGCGCGGTCTGGCTGGATTCGAGCGCTTGACGCAGCGCGGTGACGCGCGACATCTCGCTCAGCACGCCGAGGTAGGCGTCGCGGGTCTGGCGCTCGGTCTGGCGCGAGACGCGGTTGAGGCGTTCGCGCGCCGCCTGCCACTGGAACTCGCTCTGACGCACCCGGGACTGCGTGCCGCCGCCCGAGAAGATCGGCACGGAGAGCTGCAGCGAGTAGGTGGTGTCGTCCGTGTCGTTGGTGCGCACGCCCTTGTTGCCGCTCGAGAAGTCGATGGGGCTCGTCTGGTCGCTGTTGCTGCGGCTCGCCACGAGGTCGAGCTCGGGCAGGTGGCCGCCGAACGCCGCGCGGACGTTGTCGCGGGCGATGTCGGCGGCGAGACGGCTCGAGACGAGCGCGAGGTTCTGGTCCATCGCGCGCTCGATCCACTGCGCCTCGTCGGCCGGATCGGGGCTCTTGAGCGGCATGGCATCGACGGGCCGCGCGAGCGAGGCGTACTTCTCGGCCGTGATCTCACGCAGCAGCTCCTCGGTGCTCGCGAGCTGGCGCTTGGAGGCGATCACCGCGGCGGCGGCGCTGTCACGCGCGGCCTTGGCTTCCTGCACATCGGTGATGGCGATCAGCCCGACCTCGAAGCGCTTCTCCGCCTGCTCGAGCTGGCGCGAGATCGCCTCCAGCGCCGACTGCTGCGCGCTGACGGCGTCCTGCGCGGCGAGCACGTTGAAGTAGGCCTCGGACACGCGGAGGATCAGCGACTGCTGGGCGGCCGCGTAGTCGGCCTCCGCCTGCGCGACCTGCCGGTCCGCGCGCTTCAGCGCCACCCAGTTGTCCCAGGCGAACACGCTCTGGCGCAGATCGAGGCTCCAGCGGTCGGTCTCGGGCTCGGAGTCGCTCGACGAGATGAAGTTGACGACCACCCGGTTGCCGGAGCCGGTCGGCTGCTCGATCTCCTGCGGGAACTGGCCCTTGGTGCTCGTATCGGACTTGCTGCGGCTCGCCGACCCGGAGACCTGCGGCAGCAGCGCCGCGAGCGCCTGCGGCTTGGATTCGCGCGATGCGCGGCGCAGGGCGTCGGCCTCGCGGATCTGCGGGTCGTTGGCCAGGGCGCGTTCGTAGACGGCCTTCAGGTCCTCCGCACGGGCGGCGGAGGCGAGTATCAGCATGCCGAGCGACAGCACGAACGCGCGCTTCATGGGACCAGAACCTCGAATGGTGTTATATGCGAGTATAACAGTCGGCGGTCCGTCAGGACAGCCGGACCGCTAGTATGGACGCAAAGAGGGGTCGATTCGTTCCCCCCAAGCCAGAATCCCGCCGGCCAGATTGCTCACCGACCGAAATCCGCGCGCTTCGAGGAACCGGGCGACCTGCATGCTGCGTCCGCCGGAGCGGCACATGACGACGAGCGGCGCCGCCGCGTCGAGTTCGGTGAACCGCGCCGGCACTTCGCCCATCGGTATGTGCTCCGCGAACGGCAGGCTCGAGATCCCGAGCTCGTACGCCTCGCGCACGTCGATGACGCGCGGCGTGCGCCCCGCGTCCACCAAGGCCTTCAATTCTTCGACGCTGATCTCGTCGACCATATCGCAGGACTCCCGCGCCCGAGGACCGGGCCGCGCATCAGAAGCGGAACGAGGGCGGCCGGGGCGCGCCGACCAACGGCCTGAGCACGGTCTCGAAGAGGCCTGTGCAGGTGAGGGAACCGTCGGCCGCGCGCGTGACGAGGCTGGCCTCCATCACCGGGCCGGAGCCGAGCACGACGAACATGCGGCCGCCCGGGGCGAGGCGCTCCTCGAAGCGCGCGTCACGCGCCGGCAGCGAACCGGTGAGCACGATGACCTCGTAGGCGCCGTTGCCGAGCGCCTCGGAGGCATAGGCGTCGCGGTGCTCGACGGCGGCGTTGCGCGCGCCGGCCGCGCGCAGGTTGTCGGCGGCGCGCTGGGCGAGGTCCTCGCGGATCTCCAGCGAACGCACGCTGCAGGCGTGGGCGGCGAGGCAGGCGCTGAGATATCCCGAGCCGGTGCCGATCTCGAGCACGCGGTCGGTGGGCTGCGGCGCCACGGACTGCACGATTCGCCCCGCCACCTTGGGCGCGAGCATGTGATCGCCGCCGCCCAGCGGGATCTCGGTGTCGGCGAACGCGACCTCGGCATAGGCCGGCGGCACGAAGCGCTCGCGCGGCACGCGCGCGAAGGTGTCGAGCACGGACTGGTCGAGCACGTGCCAGGCGCGCAGCTGCTGGTGGATCATCTGTTCGCGGGCGATGTCGGTCTGCATGGGCCGCGAAGGTAATGGTTTTCGGCGTGACTGCCAAGCCGGGAGCGGCCGCAGCGTGCCGCTCCCGACCGGCAGCGTAAGGTCCGTCAGGGCGCCTTCTTCCCCGCGAAATCGCCCGCCTCGACGATGGTGAGGTCGGCGGGCTTGATCCAGCGCTTCACCGCGGCGTTGACGTCGGCGAGGCTGAGCTTCGCGACCTTGTCCTCGAACGCGGCGTCCCACTCGATCGAGCGGTCGAGGTACAGGTAGCTCTGCAGCCGCCCGACGAGCTCGCGGTCCTGCGAACGGCTGACGTTGCGGCCCTGCAGCCAGCCGTTGCGGGCGTCCTTGAGTTCGGCCTCGGTGAAGCCCTCACCCAGCATCTTGCCGAGCTCTTCGCGGTAGGCCGCGAGCAGCCGGGCCGAGTTCTCCGGGTTGTAGATGGCGAAGGTGGTGAACGCGCCGTCCGGATCGAGCGAGGACGCCGACAGGCCCGAGTTCACGCCGTAGCTGATGCCTTCCTTCTGGCGGATGCGCGTGGCGAGCCGCGAGTTGAGGAAGCCGCCGCCGAGCATGTAGTTGGCGAGCGTGAGCGCCGGATAGTCCGGGTGGTCGTCGCGCAGCGGCAGGTTGAGCCGCGCGAACAGCACCGCGTTCGCCTTGTCGGGCGTCTCCACCTTGCGCGAGCTGCCGGGCACCTCGAAGGCGCGGCCGACGGCGCGCTCGAAGGGGACCTTGGCGGTCCAGCCGGCGAGCATGCCGCCGAGCGCCGCGCGCGTGCTGGTCTCGTCGAAGTCGCCGACCACCGCGGCGGTCGCCTGCGCCGCGCCGTAGAGGTCCGCATGGAAGCGGCGCAGCTGTTCGGTGGTCACGCCGCGCACCGCCGCCGCCTGCTCGTCGAAGCCGAGCACGCGCCGGAAGTCGCTGGACGGCCAGGGCGTGGTGGTGCGCTGGCCCTCGAGGAAGGCGATGGCCTGCGGTTCGCCGCGCTGCTGCTGGATGGCGGCCAACGCCTCGTCACGCAGCTTGGTGAGCTCCGCGTCCGGGAACGCCGGGTTGCGCAGGATGTCGGTGACGATGTCCAGCGTCGCGGCGAGGTTGTCGCGGGTCGACACCACCGAGATGTTGACGGTCTGGCCGCCGCCGCCGATGCCCACGCTCGACTTCAGGCGGTCGAGTTCGTCGTTGATCTGCTGCAGCGTGCGCGTCTTCGTGCCGCGTCGCAGCATCTGCGCCGTCAACTGGGACACCGTCGCCTGGTCCTTGAGCGAGGCGGTGCTGCCGACGCGCAGCACGATGTTCGCGGTGACTGCGCCGCCGCGCGTCGACTTCGGCAGGAAGGTGTACTTCGCGCCGCCCGGCAGCGTCTCGCTGCGGCTGCGTGACGCGATGTTGGCCGGCGACGGGTCGAACGCCTCGGCCTGCTTGAGCGCAGCGCGACCGGTGTAACCGGCGAGCAGCGTCGCCGGTTCGGGCGCCGGCGGGATGACGGCGCGTTCCGGTGCCGCCTCGGGGACGAACAGTCCCGTCGTGCGGTTGGAAGGCCTGAGGTAGGCCTTCGCGACGCGGTTGACGTCGGCCGCGGTGACCTTCTCGGTCATGTCGCGCGACAGGAACCACAGCCGCCAATCGCCCTTGGAGATGTACTCGGAGAGGCCGAGGCCGACCCGCTCGCTGTTGTTGTAGGCGAGCTCGAACCCCTTCAACAGCGTGTTCTTGGCGCGCTGCACCTCGGCGTCCGTGATGGGCTGCGAGCCGAGCGTGTCGAGCAGGTCGAGCATCGTCTTCGTGGCGTCCGTCACCGGCTTGTCCTTCAGCACCTCGGCGGTGAGGTACAGGTACCCCGGGTCCTTCAGTTCGTAGGCGAAGCCGCCGATGCTGCTCGCCTTGCCGGTCTCGACCAAGGCCTTGTAGAGCCGCCCCGAGGGCTCGTTGGTGAGCACCTCGGCCAGCACGTTGACGGCCGCGAAGTCCGGGTGCGAGCCGGCGGGGATGTGGTAGCCCGCCGAAGTGGCCTGCACATCGCCGACGCGCCGCAGCACCACGTGACGCTCGCCGTCCTGCACCGGCTCGACGGTGTAGGTCGGCTGCAGCTTGCGCTCGGGACGCGGTATCGGTCCGAAGAACTCGTCGACCCACTGCAGGGTCTTCGCCTCGTCGAACTTGCCGGCGATGGTGAGCACCGCGTTGTCGGGCTGGTAGTACTTCCGGTAGAACGCGCGCAGGTTGTCCACCGGGACGCGCTCGATGTCCTCGCGCGAGCCGATGGTCGATTTGCCGTAGTTGTGCCACAGATAGGCGGTCGACATCACGCGCTGCGAGAGCACCCGCGACGGGCTGTTCTCGCCGCGCTCGAACTCGTTGCGCACCACCGAGAACTCGCTGCGCAGGTCCTCCTCCTTGATGAAGGAGTTGATCATGCGGTCGGCCTCGAGGTCGAGCGCCCAGCGCAGATTGTCGTCGCTCGCCGCGAAGGTCTCGAAATAGTTGGTGCGGTCGTACCAGGTGGTGCCGTTCGGCCGTGCGCCGCGCGCCGTCAGCTCCTGCGGGATGTTCGGATGCCGCGGTGTGCCCTTGAACACCATGTGCTCGAGCAGGTGCGCCATGCCGCTCTCGCCGTAGCCCTCGTGGCGCGACCCCACGAGATACGTGATGTTCACGGTGATGGTGGACTTGGATGCGTCGGGGAAGAGGAGTACGGTCAGGCCGTTGGCGAGACGGTATTCGGTGATGCCTTCGACGGACGTGATCCGTTGCGGCGCCGGCCGCGCGGATTTGGACGTCTTGCCGGTGGCGGACGGAGCGGCGGCGGGGGCGGGTGCCGCCGCGAGGCCGACGGTGACGGCGGCGAGGGCGATCAGGGCGGTGGCGAGACGAGGACGATGGCTCACGTGAAGCGCTCCGGCAGGGCAGGGGAAGGCACAAATGTATACGTTGTGCAGGGTCGCGCAAGTCCTTGCGTGCGCGTGCTCGCCATGCTTGGCGCCGTCTGCGCCGTGCTCGGCGCCGTCGCGCCGCTGCCGGCCCGGCCGGCACCGCCGCCGCCCGTGCCGCCGGCCGCGGTGTCCGCCGCCCCCAAGCTCGACCTGCGTCTGGGCGACCTCCGGCGCTTCGTGTCCGCCGAGGACCTCTATGCGCCGTGGACGACGGATCTCGACGAGGTCGTGATCCGCCCCCGGCGGGAGCCGCCGGACCTGCCCGAGCGGCGGGCGGTGCCCGCCGGGCTCGGCGGTCTGGTCTGGGGCGTCCGCAACCCGACGCAGTCATGGCGCCTGTTCGTGCCCGACCCCAACGCTCCTGCGGCGCCGCTGCGCTCCCCCGACGACCCGCAGCCGCCGCCCGGTGCCTACCGTACGCGCATCGGCGAGCCGGGCCGCATCTTCTGAGACAAAGAAAAAGGCCCCGTCTCCGGGGCCTTTTCCGTCAGCCTGTTGAGGGGCCGCTCAGAGCAGCGGCACCAGCAGCAGCGCCACGATGTTGATGATCTTGATCAGCGGGTTGATGGCCGGACCCGCCGTGTCCTTGTACGGGTCGCCGACGGTATCGCCGGTGACCGCGGCCTTGTGGGCCTCGGAACCCTTGCCGCCGAAGTGACCTTCCTCGATGTACTTCTTGGCGTTGTCCCAGGCGCCGCCGCCCGTGCACATCGAGATCGCGACGAAGAGGCCCGTCACGATGGTGCCGATGAGCAGACCGCCGAGCGCCTTGATGCCCTCACCGGGGCCCATCAGCGCGTTGATGCCGAAGGCGACCACCACGGGCACGAGGATCGGCAGCAGCGAGGGGACCACCATCTCCTTGATGGCGGCCTTCGTCAGCAGGTCGACGGCCTTGGAGTAGTCCGGCTTGCCGGTGCCATCCATGATGCCCGGGATCTCGCGGAACTGGCGCCGCACCTCGGTGACCACGGAACCCGCCGCGCGGCCCACGGCCTCCATCGCCATCGCACCGAACAGGTACGGCACGAGACCGCCGATGAACAGGCCGATGATGACCGCCGGATCCGACAGCTCGAACGACACGAGCTTGCCCGCGTCCTCGAGCTTGTGGGTGTAGTCGGCGAACAGCACCAGCGCCGCGAGACCGGCCGAGCCGATCGCGTAGCCCTTGGTGACGGCCTTGGTGGTGTTGCCCACGGCGTCGAGCGGATCGGTGATGTTGCGCACCTTCTTGTCGAGCCCCGCCATCTCGGCGATGCCGCCGGCGTTGTCGGTGATCGGACCGTAGGCGTCGAGCGCCACGATCATGCCGGTGAGCGACAGCATCGAGGTCGCCGCGATGGCGATGCCGTAGAGGCCGCCGAGCGTGTACGCGCCCCAGATCGCGGCGCAGACCGCGAGCACCGGCAGCGCGGTCGACTTCATCGACACGCCGAGGCCCGCGATCATGTTGGTCGCGTGGCCCGTCTGCGAGGCCTCCGCCACCTTGCGCACCGGGCTGAACTCCGTGGCGGTGTAGTACTCGGTGATGACGATCATCGCCGCCGTCAGCGCGAGGCCGATCAGCGTGCAGCCGAACATCGCCACGAAGTTGTCGGGCATGAGCGACTGGGTGATGAACCAGAACGCGATCGCGGAGACCACGCCCGACACGATCACGCCCTTGTAGAGCGCGTTCATGATCTTGCCGCCGTCGGAGACCTTCACGAAGAAGGTGCCGACGATGGAGGCGACGATCGAGGCTGCGCCGAGCGCGAGCGGGTACATGACCGACGCGCCGTCCGGCGTCGCCAGCATCAGGCCGCCGAGCAGCATGGTGGCGACCAGCGTCACCGCATAGGTCTCGAAGAGGTCCGCGGCCATGCCGGCGCAGTCGCCGACGTTGTCGCCGACGTTGTCCGCGATCACGGCCGGGTTGCGCGGGTCGTCCTCGGGGATGCCCGCCTCGACCTTGCCGACGAGGTCGGCGCCGACATCGGCGCCCTTGGTGAAGATGCCGCCGCCGAGACGCGCGAAGATCGAGATCAGCGAGCCGCCGAAGGCGAGGCCGACCAACGAGCGCAGCGCGTGGTCATCGCCCACCACGCCGCGCATCGCGAGGTAGTAGCCCGCAACGCCGATCAGGCCGAGGCCGACCACCAGCATGCCGGTGATGGCGCCGCCCTTGAACGCGACCTGCAGCGCGGCGTTGAGGCCGTTGTTGGCCGCCTCCGCGGTGCGCACATTGGCGCGCACCGAGACGTTCATGCCGATGTAGCCGGCGATGCCCGAGAGGATGGCACCGACCGCGAAGCCGCCCGCCGTCGCCCAGTCGAGGGCGAGGCCGAGCAGCACGCACAGCACCGCGCCGACGACGGCGATGGTGGAGTACTGGCGGTTGAGGTAGGCCTTGGCGCCGGCCTGGATGGCCCCGGCGATCTCCTGCATCCGGGCATTGCCGGCCGGCAGGCGGTTGATGGCGGCCGCCGCGACGGCGCCGTAGATGATTGCGAGAACACCGGCCGCGATCGCGACCCACAGCCAGAGATTGGCATCCATGAGTGAGAAACCCCCCTGAAAAAAGGCGCCGAATTGTAGCACAGCCCCTGCCTGGGGCCGCGCGACCCGCCGTGGCGGGTCCAGAGCATGGAGGCGGTCGGTGTCAGCCGCCCGGCTTGAACGGCGGCAGCTTCTTGCGCACCGCGACGCCGCGGATCTTCACGTACACCGGCAGGCCGTCCTTGTAGGGCGGCGGGTCGCCGCCGCCGATCAGCGGCAGGAGGTAGCGACGGCACCTCTCGGTGATGCCGAAGCCGTCCGGCGTGACGAAATCGCGCGGCAGCTTCTTCTCGACGTTGGCCACCTTGGCGAGTTCGACATGACCCACGGCCCAGCGGTAGGGCCGAGACGACTTGCGCACCACGATCGGCATCACCGCATCGTGACCCTTCACGGCGAGCTCCACCGCGGCCTTGCCCATCGCATAGGCCTGTTCGACATCGGTCTTGGAGGCGATGTGGCGCGCCGCGCGCTGCAGGTAATCGGCCACCGCCCAGTGGTACTTGTAGCCGTGCGCCTCGCGCACCATGTTCGCCACCACCGGCCCCACGCCGCCCAGCTGCGTGTGGCCGAAGGCGTCCTTGGTGCCCGCGTCGGCGAGGAAGCGGCCGTCGGCGTAGGCCGTGCCCTCGGAGACGACGATCACGCAGTAGCCGACGCGCTCGACGGTCTCTTTGACGCGCGCCAGGAAGGCGGCTTGGTCGAAGGCGATCTCGGGGAACAGGATGACGTGCGGCGGCGCATCGCGGCCCTTGCCGGCGAGCCCGCCCGCCGCGGCGATCCAGCCGGCGTGGCGTCCCATCACCTCCATCACGAACACCTTGGTGGAGGTCCTGGCCATCGAGGCGACGTCCAGCGAGGCCTCGAGCGTCGAGATGGCGACGTACTTCGCCACCGAGCCGAAGCCGGGGCAGCAGTCGGTGTAGGGCAGGTCGTTGTCGACGGTCTTCGGCACGCCGATGCAGGTGATGGGGTAGCCGAGCTGCTTGCCCATCTCCGCGACCTTGTGCGCGGTGTCCATCGAGTCGTTGCCGCCGTTGTAGAAGAAGTAGCCGATGTCGTGGGCCTTGAAGACCTCGATCAGCCGCTCGTACTCCGCACGGTTCTTGTCGAGACCCTTGAGCTTGAAGCGCGCCGAGCCGAAAGCGCCGGCGGGCGTGTGCTTGAGGCCCTCGATCGTCGCCTTGTCCTCCTTCGAGCAGTCGATGAGGTCCTCGTGCAGCGCGCCGACGATGCCGTGGCGGCCGGCGTAGACCTTGCCGATGTGCTTGGGGTACCGGGCCGCGGTCTGGATGACCCCCGCCGCCGAGGCGTTGATGACGGCGGTGACGCCGCCCGACTGGGCGTAGAAGGCGTTGCGGGGGGCGGGTGTCTTGGCCTGCGGCGAGGCCTTGCGGCGGGGCTTTTTCATGGGGCGGCAGGATAGCGCAGCATTTGACCTGTCGGGAACGGGCGGGTACCGTGCGCCCTCTCACCCAAGCAAGGACGCCTGAGGTCCCGCCATCCATGAGAATCGTCTTCCTCGGCGCTCCGGGCTCCGGCAAGGGCACCCAGTCGCAGCGCCTCGTCGAGCGTCATGGCATCCCTCAGGTGTCGACCGGCGACCTGCTGCGTGCGCATGTGCGCGACGGCACGGAGCTCGGCCGCCGCGCCAAGTCCGTCATGGACGCCGGCCAGCTGGTCGACGACGCCACCATCCTCGGCATGGTGCGTGAGCGCCTCGCGGCGCCCGATGCGGCCCGCGGTTTCATCCTCGACGGTTTCCCGCGCACCGTGCCGCAGGCCGAAGGCCTCGAGCAGATGCTCGCGGCGATCGGCCAGCCGCTCGACGCGGCGGTGCTGTTCAACGTGGACTCGGGGCTGCTCGTGAAGCGGATCTCGGGCCGCCGCACCTGCCAGGACTGCGGCCGCGTGTTCAACGTGCACACCGCGCCGCCGCCGTCTCCGCCGCCCTGCGGCGGACAGTGCGAGACCCCGCGGCTGGTGCAGCGACCGGACGACAAGGAGGAGACGGTCGCGCGCCGCCTCGCGGTCTACGACGAGCAGACCCGTCCGCTGGTGGGTTTCTACGAGCAGCGCGGCCTGCTGCGCAGCATCGACGCCGAGGGCGATCTGCCCACCGTGACCGCGCGGCTGGAAGCGGCGCTCGCGCCGCGCGGCTGACGCCCTCAGCCGACCGAGCGCAGCCGGTCGACCAACATCGTCGCGCGCCAACCGGTGAAGGCCTGCGCGGGGTCCTTGCCGGCGGCGACCTCCTCGAGCACGCGCCGCGTCGCCAGCACTTCAGGGGCGATCCCCAATCCCTGCGCCACCCCTTGAGCGGCTTCGGCGAGGCGCTTGGTGCGCGCCACCAGCATCGGGTCCGGTCGTTCGCGGCGCGGCAGGGGCGGCGGCGGGTCGGGCACCGCGGCCGCTTCGATCAGCGCGAGCAGTTCGTCGCCGGAGTTCTTGACCACGCCCTCGGGCATGCCCTCGAGCGCGGCGAGCGCCGTACGGTCGCGCGGCACCCGTAGCACCATCTCGCGCAGCACCGCATCGTCCAGGATCCAGCCGCGCGGTTTGTTGCGCGCCACGGCGCGCCGTTCACGCCAGGCGGCGAGCGTGCGCAGCAGCCGCAGCCGGCCCTCGTCCCAGCCTTCGACGCCGCGGAAGCGCAGCCATGCGCGGTCGGCGTCGACCGCGGTCACATCGAGGGATTCGAGCGTGGCGAGTTCCTCGGCAAGCCAACCGCGCCGCCCGAGACGCTCGAGTTCGGCGAGCAGCAGCTCGCGCAGCGGCAGCAGGTGCCGCACATCGTCGAGCGCGTACTCGACCTGCGCCTCGCTCAAAGGACGGCGCGACCAGTCGGTGCGGGTCTGCCCTTTCGGCACCTCCCGGTCGAGCAGGCGCCGCACGAGTTCCGCGTAGCCGACCTGCGCCGGATGGCCGGCGAGGGCGGCGGCGATCTGCGTATCGAAGAGCGGGGCCACCGGCCCGAGCAGCGGCGCGAGCACCTCGAGGTCCTGCCGGCCGGCGTGCAGCACTTTGGCCGGCCCTGCCGTGCCCAAGGCGCTGCCGAGCGGCCGCAGGTCCTCGAGCGCGATCGGATCGACGCAGACCGGCCCGCGGCGCGTGGTGAGCTGCAGCAGGCAGAGCTCGGCGCGGTAGGTGCGCTCGCGCATGAACTCGGTGTCGAGCCCGATGGCGTCCTCGCCGTCGAGGTCTGCGATCAGGTCCTCGAGACCGGCGGGCGTGCTGATGATGGCGGCGTGCGACGACACCTCCGGACTATGCAAGAATCCCGGCCACAGGGGTGAGAAATGTTGTCGACGCTGCGCCAGTTCCTCGATCTGCTGCTGCGGCGGGCCGGGCCGTCCGACCTGCCGGCCTCCCCGCGGCTGTTGGCGGGCACTTTTGCGGTGCTGCTCGCCGTGCAGGGCGCGCTCGCCTCGCTGCTCGGCGAGTCCCCGGCCGAGATGCTGCCGCGCGCGCTGGTGTCGGGTGCGCTGCTGCTCGGCTGGATCTGGTTCCTCACCCGCGCCTACGGCCACCCGGCGCGCTTCCTGCAGACCGCCACCGCTTTCCTCGGCGTGACGCTGCTCACCACGCCGGTGCTGATCCCGCTCGCGGCGAGCGTGCTCGGTGCGGGCGCGGGCGCCGCCCCGCCCGACATCAAGTTCTCGCTGCCCTTGCTGTTGTTCGTGGCGGCCGCGTTCTACCTGCTGGTGATCGAGTCGCGCATCCTCGCCGACGCCATCGAGCAGCCGGCGTTCCTCTGCGCCCTGCTGGTGCTCGCCGGCGAGTTCCTCGTCGCCACCGTCGCCTTCTCCATCGGCCTCGTGCCCCCGTCCCCGGGCCCGGCTGCGGCGCCTGCCTGACCGTCCGCCGCACCATGCACGTCCATATCCTCGGCATCTGCGGCACGTTCATGGGCGGCATCGCCGCCATCGCGCGCGCGGCGGGCCATCGCGTCACCGGCTCCGACCGCAACGTCTACCCGCCGATGAGCACGCAGCTCGAGGCGCTCGGCATCGACATCGTCCCCGGCTTCGACGCCGCGCAGCTCGATCCGGCGCCGGATGTGGTGGTGGTCGGCAACGTCATGACGCGCGGTCAGCCGGTGATCGAGGCGCTGCTCGAGCGCGGCATCCCGTACACGTCCGGCCCCGAGTGGCTCGCGCGCGAGGTGCTGCGCGAGCGCTGGGTGCTCGCCGTGGCGGGCACGCACGGCAAGACCACCACCAGCAGCATGCTCGCCTGGATCCTCGAGTACGCGGGCCTGTCGCCCGGGTTCCTGATCGGCGGCGTACCCCTCGATTTCGGCGTCAGCGCGCGGCTCGGCGAGGCGCCTTTCTTCGTCATCGAGGCCGACGAATACGACACGGCGTTCTTCGACAAGCGCGCCAAGTTCGTCCATTACCGTCCGCGCACCTGCATCCTCAACAACCTCGAATACGACCACGCCGACATCTATCCCGACGTGGAGTCCATCGAGCGGCAGTTCCACCATCTCGTGCGCACCGTGCCCGGGTCCGGGCTCATCGTGCACCGCGCGCATGACGCGCATCTCGACCGCGCGCTCGCGATGGGCTGCTGGAGCGCACGCGCGGCCTTCGCGCGCGAGGGCGGTGCGCCGTGGTCGGCGCGCGCCGCGGCCGGCGCGCAGGACGGTTCTGACTTCGAGGTGCTGCACGAGGGCGTCGTCGTCGGGCGGGTGCGTTGGGCGCTCATCGGCGGCCACAACGTCGACAACGCGCTGGCCGCCATCGCCGCGGCGCGCCATGCCGGCGTCCCGGTCGAGGTGGCCTGCGGCGCGCTCGGCGAGTTCCGCGGCATCAAGCGGCGCATGGAGCTGCGCGGCGAAGCGCGCGGCGTGCGCGTCTACGACGACTTCGCGCACCATCCGACCGCCATCGCCACGACCCTCGAGGGCCTGCGGCGGCGGGTCGAGGGCGCGCGGGCGGGGGATCCGCGCGACGGCGCGGGCCGCATCATCGCCGTGCTCGAGCCGCGCTCCAACACCATGCGTCTCGGCGTGCACCGCGGGACGCTCGCGGCCTCGCTCGCCGGGGCGGACGAGGTCTGGCTCTACGCGCCGCCCGACCTCGGTTGGGACGCGGGCGGCGTGGTCGCCGGCCTCGGCGGGCGCGGCCATGTCGCCGCCGACATCGATGCGCTCGCCGCCGACCTCGCGCGCGCATCGCGGCCGGGCGACCACGTGCTGATCATGTCCAACGGCGGGTTCGGTGGCCTGCATGGCAGACTGTTGGCGGCGTTGGCACAAGCGGAGGACCGCCATGGCGACTGACCTCGAACGCACCGTCACCGTCGGCATGACCGGCGCCTCGGGCGCGCAGTACGGACTGCGGCTCGTCGAGTGCCTGCTGCAGGCCGACTGGACCGTCTACCTGACCTTCACGCGCGCCGCGCAGATCGTCATCGGCTCCGAGACCGATTGCCGTCTGCCGGGACGCACCGCCGAGCAGACGCGGCACCTCTCCGCGCTCTTCAAGGCGCGCAAGGGGCAGCTGCGGGTGTTCGGCGACGAGGAATGGACCTCGCCGCTCGCCAGCGGTTCCGGCGCACCGCGCCGGATGGTGGTGTGCCCCGCCACCATGGCGACGCTGTCCGCCATCGCCAACGGCGCCAGCGAGAACCTGCTCGAACGCGCCGCGGATGTCGTCATCAAGGAGCGCGGCGACCTCGTGATCGTGCCGCGCGAGACGCCGTTCAGCGCGATCCACCTCGAGAACATGCTCAAGCTCGCGCGCCTCGGCGTCAGCATCCTCCCCGCCAACCCCGGCTTCTACAACCGACCGACGACGGTGGACGATCTGGTGGATTTCATCGTCGCGCGCGTCCTCGACCAGCTCGGCGTCGCGCACCGGCTGTCGCGCCGCTGGGGCCACGACGGCTGAACGATGTCGGGCGTCGGACTGCCGCTGTTCCCGCTCAACACCGTGCTGTTCCCGCGCGGCCCGCTGCCGCTGCGCATCTTCGAGACGCGCTATGTCGACATGGTGCGCCGCTGCATGCGCGAGGGGTCCTGTTTCGGCGTGGTCCTGCTGCAGGGCGGCGGCGAGACCGGGCCGGTGTCGGGCGTGGCGTCGGTGGGCACCAGTGCGCGCATCGTCGACTTCAACCTGCTCAAGGACGGTCTGCTCGGCATCAGCTGCCGCGGCGAACGGCGCTTCCGGGTGCTGCGCCTCTGGCGGCAGGACGACGGGCTGAACATGGGCGAGGTCGAGTGGCTCGATCCGGCGATGTCGGCCGCCGCCGCGGTCGCGGTGCCGCCCGAGCACCGCCATCTCGCCGACCTGCTGCGGCGCGTGCTGCCCGAGCTCGGCGAGGTCTATGCCGGCGTCGAGCCGCGTTTCGAGGACGCCGATTGGGTGGGTGCCCGGTTGGTGGAGATCCTGCCCATCGGCCTCGGCGACAAGCAGTCGTTCCTCGAGATGGAGGACCCGCTCGAGCGGCTCGCCCTGCTGTCGCCGCTCATCCGTCGCGCCGAGGACGGTCCTCAGGACGCCTGAGACGGCGCGTCCGCCGCGCGCGCGGCGGCGCGGCGCGCATAGAAGCGGTGCACGACGACGCCGATGACCAGCGTCCAACCGAGCACCAGCCAACCCACCACGCCGTCGAAGCGCGACAACAGGAAGCGCAGCGGCGCGGTCTCGTCCGGCACCGAGGTCTCGCGCAGGAACGCGATCACCCATACCCAGCCGGCGTGCAGGCCGATGCAGGCGGCGATGTTCCCGGTGAGCGCGCGCACCATGCCGAGCAGCACGCCGACCGCGGCGAGCGCGAGGAAGGCGTCGAGGATGCCCATCGGGTCCGCGAACGCGGCGAGCGTCCCCGAGATGTGCCGCAGGCCGGAGTCCGGGCCGAGCTCCTCGACCGGGATGCGGTAGCGCCCCACGAAGTGCACGGCCGAATAGAGCAGCGCGGTCAGCACGATCGCGGTGCGCACGCCGGATTCGCGGGCGATGGCGGTGTGCATCGCACCGCGCAGGAACGTCTCCTCCACGAGGCCCACCACCAGGCCGGTGGCGAGCCCCGACACGGCGAGCTGCGCGAAGAGCGCGGCATCGAGCGTCACGCCGGCGCGCAGCGTGCGCAGGTCGAGTCCGACCATCACGAACGCGACGGGCAGCATGGTCGCGACGCCGAGCGCGAGCCCGACCGCGAGCTCGCGCAGGAAGGCGCTCCGTGGCAGCCCGAAGCCGAGGCTCCGCCGGTCGGCGAGCGCGAGACGACGCGCCACGAGCACGAACCCGACCAGCAGCGACAGCTGGCCGATGCGGTTGGCGAGCCGGTGGAACTTCACGTCCATCATCGGTGACAGCCACTCATAGGCCGGCCACGCGAGCAGCGCGATCACCGTGAACCCGGCGATGAAGAGACCGATGAACCAGAGGAAGGCGCGCATGGTGGCGGAGCGGCGGCGCGGAGCGCTCAGTCGACCCAGATGACGCGCGTATCGATGCGGCCGTCGGGGTGCAGTTCCAGCATGCGGCAACCCGGGCCACGGGTGTCGTAGGCGAAGTTCGCCGAGCCGGGCAGGAACTGCACGCAGGTCGAGGGCGTGGAGAACGCCGGCAGCCCGCCCGCGAGCCGCTCTGATTCCTGGTGGACGTGGCCGCAGAGCAGCGCGCGCGCCGTCGGCAGACGGGCGAGGGTCGCGAGCAGCGCGGGACCGTTGCGCAGCCCGACGCTGTCGAGCCCGGGGCTGCCGATCGGCACCGGCTGGTGATGCAGCACCACGAGGGCGTGCGGCGGGCTGCCGGCGCCGAGCGCCGTCTCCAGGCGCCGCAGTTCGGCGGGCGCGACCTCGCCGGCGGCGTCGCCGCGCACCGAGCTGTCGAGCATGACGACGCGCCAGCCGCCGAAGTCGTGGTGCCCGCAATGCCGGAACGGCGCATCGGACAGCGCCGCGCGCATCAGGTCAGGGTCGTCGTGGTTGCCCGGGATGCACAGCACGGGCTTGCCCAGCGCGCCGAGCTCGGCGCGGATCCAGGCGTAGCCATCGGCGTCGTCGTGCACCACGTCGCCGGTGAGCAGCACCGCGTCGGCCGCCTCGAGCTCGCGCTGCACGGCGCGCAGCACGCGCCGCAGCGAAGCGAGCGTCACCACGCCGCGCATGGCGGCGGCGGCGTCGCCCATCAGATGGGTATCGGTGACCTGAAGCAGGCGCACGGCAGCCATGGCGACATCCTAACGCCACGGCCGCCGTCCTGTCCTGCGGTCGGTCAGTACCGGTAGGCGTCCGGCTTGTAGGGGCCCTGCGGGGTCACCCCGATGTAGCGCGCCTGCTGGTCGGAGAGCTCGGTGAGCTGGGCGCTGAGCTTCTTGAGCTGCAGCCGCGCGACCTTCTCGTCGAGGTGCTTGGGCAGCACATGGACGCCGACCGGGTACTTGTTGTGGTTCGACCAGAGCTCGATCTGCGCGATGGTCTGGTTCGCGAACGACGAGGACATCACGTAGGACGGATGGCCGGTGCCGCAGCCGAGGTTCACGAGCCGGCCTTCCGCGAGCAGCGTGATGCGCTTGCCGTCCGGGAAGATGATGTGGTCGACCTGCGGCTTGATGTTCTCCCACTGGTACTGCTTGAGGGAGGCGCAGTCGATCTCGTTGTCGAAGTGGCCGATGTTGCAGACGATCGCCTGGTCCTTCATCGCCTTCATGTGGTCGTGGGTGATCACATGGAAGTTGCCGGTGGCGGTGACGAAGATGTCGGCCTTGTCGGCCGCGTACTCCATCGTGACCACGCGGTAGCCTTCCATCGCCGCCTGCAGCGCGCAGATCGGGTCGATCTCGGTGATCCACACCTGCGCCGACAGCGCGCGCAGCGCCTGCGCGGAGCCCTTGCCGACATCGCCGTAGCCGCAGACCACCGCGACCTTGCCGGCGATCATGACGTCGGTGGCGCGCTTGATGGCGTCGACCAGCGACTCGCGGCAGCCGTAGAGGTTGTCGAACTTCGACTTGGTGACCGCGTCGTTGACGTTGATGGCGGGGAAGGCGAGCGCGCCGTCCTTGGCCATCTGGTAGAGGCGCTTGACGCCGGTGGTGGTCTCCTCGGTGACGCCGCGGATGTGCTTGATGCGCGTCGAGTACCACTTCGGGTCGCGCTTGAGCGTCTCGCGGATCGAGTCGAAGAGGCACACCTCCTCCTCGCTGCCCGGGTTGGTGAGCACCGAGGCGTCGGTCTCGGCCTTGGTGCCGAGGTGCAGCAGCAGCGTGGCGTCGCCGCCGTCGTCGAGGATCATGTTGGAGAAGCCGCCGTCCGGCCACTCGAAGATGCGGTGCGTGAAGTCCCAGTATTCCTTGAGCGACTCGCCCTTGTAGGCGAACACCGGCGTGCCCTTGGCGGCGATCGCCGCGGCGGCATGGTCCTGGGTGGAGAAGATGTTGCAGGAGGCCCAGCGGACCTGCGCGCCGAGCGCCTGCAGCGTCTCGATGAGCACGGCCGTCTGGATGGTCATGTGCAGCGACCCGGTGATGCGGGCGCCGCGCAGCGGCTGGGTGGGGGCGAACTCGTCGCGGATGGCCATGAGACCCGGCATCTCGGTCTCGGCGATGCGGATCTCTTTGCGGCCCCAATCGGCAAGGGCGAGGTCGGCGACGTGGAAGTCGCGCGCGGTGGTGGCGGTCATGGTCGGCTCCGTTATCTTTGTAGATGAACGGGCGCCGTTGTGCATCCTGCCGTGCCGCGAGCCTGGCATCCCCTGGATGCTGCAGCGCCCCTCGCGTCACGGGCCCGACCGCCCTCGCGGGCGACCGGGCAGTCCGTGGATTATAGCGGTGTCAGGCGCGCGCCTTGAGGCCCGCGTCGGCGGCGAGCGCGGCGGCCTTGTCGGTGCGCTCCCAGGTGAAGTCCGGGTCCTTACGGCCGAAGTGGCCGTAGGCGGCGGTCTTCAGGTAGATCGGGCGGGCGAGGTCCAGCATCTCGCGCAGACCGTAGGGCGTCAGGTCGAAGTGCCGGCGCACGAGCGCGGTCAGCTTCTCGCGCGGCAGCTTCCCCGTGCCGAAGGTCTCGACCATGATCGAGGTCGGTTCGGCGACGCCGATCGCGTAGGAGACCTGCACCTCGCAGCGGTCGGCGAGGCCGGCCGCGACGATGTTCTTGGCGACGTAGCGCGCCGCGTAGGCCGCCGAACGGTCGACCTTCGAGGGGTCCTTGCCCGAGAACGCGCCGCCGCCGTGGCGTGCGAAGCCGCCGTAGGTGTCGACGATGATCTTGCGGCCGGTGAGGCCGCAGTCGCCCACCGGGCCGCCGATGACGAAGCGACCGGTCGGGTTGATGTGGAACTTGGTGCCCTTGTGCAGCCACTTCTTGGGCAGCACGGGCAGCAGGACCTCCTCCATGACCGCCTCGCGCAGCGCCTTGGTGGAGATGTCGTCCGAGTGCTGGGTGGAGAGCACGACCGCGTCGATGGCGACCGGCTGGTCGTCCTCGTAGCGCAGCGTGACCTGGCTCTTGGCGTCCGGGCGCAGCCAGGCGAGCTTGCCCGACTTGCGCACCTTCGCCTGACGCTCGACGAGGCGGTGCGAGAGGGTGATGGCGGCCGGCATCAGCACGTCGGTCTCGCGCGTGGCGAAGCCGAACATCAGGCCCTGGTCGCCGGCGCCCTGCTTGCGCGGGTCCTTCCTGTCGACGCCCTGGGCGATGTCGCCCGACTGCTTGCCGATGACGTTGAGCACGCCGCAGGAGGCGCCGTCGAAGCCCATGTCCGACGAGTTGTAGCCGATGTCGAGCACCGTCTTGCGGACCAGCGCCTCGATGTCGATCCAGGCGTTGGTGGTGACCTCGCCGGCGACGATCACGACGCCGGTCTTGACCAGCGTCTCGCAGGCGACGCGCGCGGCCTTGTCCTTCTCGAGGATGGCGTCGAGGACGGCGTCCGAGATCTGGTCGGCGACCTTGTCCGGGTGGCCTTCGGAGACGGACTCGGAGGTGAAGAGGTAGTTGTTGGACATGGCTTTCCCGTGACGGCAGGTTTTCAGGGGCGCGGATTATAACGGCGCTCGCGGCCCAAGTGACGGTCGCGAGGTGTTTTTTCGTTGAAAAACCGGGGTCGCGTGGGGGACAATTGCGGCTCCGCGCAAGCGTCTTCCCCCGGACACGACCATGAGCCAGCGCCGCCGCCTCGCGAACGCCATCCGCGCCCTCTCCATGGATGCGGTGCAGCAGGCGGCCTCCGGCCACCCCGGCGCGCCCATGGGCATGGCGGACATCGCCGAGGTGCTGTGGCGGGAGGTCATGGATCTCAACCCCGCGAACCCGCGCTGGTTCGACCGCGACCGCTTCGTGCTCTCGAACGGCCACGCCTCGATGCTGCTCTACTCGGCGCTGCATCTGTCGGGCTATCCACTCTCGATGGACGACCTGCGCGCGTTCCGGCAGCTCGGCTCGCGCACGCCGGGCCACCCCGAGAACGACCTCGACATCGGCGTCGAGACCACCACCGGTCCGCTCGGCCAGGGTCTCGCCACGGCGGTCGGCATGGCGCTCGCCGAGCGCCTGCTCGCCGCGGAGTTCAACCGCCCCGGCCACGACGTCGTCGACCACCACACCTACGTCTTCGTCGGCGACGGCTGTCTCATGGAGGGCATCTCGCACGAGGCGGTGTCGCTCGCGGGCACGCTCGGCCTCGGCAAGCTCATCTGCGTCTACGACGACAACGGCATCTCCATCGACGGCGCGGTCACGGGCTGGATGGCCGACGACACGCCGAAGCGTTTCGCCGCCTGCGGCTGGCAGGTCATCAAAGATATCGACGGCCACGACGGCGAGGCCGTGCTGAAGGCGTTGCGCCGCGCCAAGGCGAACCGCCGCCAGCCGACGCTCATCTGCACCAAGACCGTCATCGGCTGGGGCGCCCCCAACAAGCAGGGCAGCAAGTCGACCCACGGCGAACCGCTCGGCGCCGCCGAGATCGCCGCCGCCCGCGCCGCGCTCGGTTGGGATGCCGCGCCCTTCGTGGTGCCCGACGACATCCGCGCCGCCTGGGACCAGCGCGCGCGCGGCGAGCGCGCCGAACGCGCATGGAAGCGCCGCTTCAACCGCTACCGCCGCGAGTTCCCCGAGCTGGCGGCCGAGTTCACGCGCCGCATGAAGGGCGAACTGCCGGCCGATTGGGCGCGGTTGCGCGAGGCGGCGTTCGCCGCCGCCGCCGCCGTCACCGCGCCGCAGGCCACGCGCGCTTCCTCCCAGACGGTGCTCAACGCGATCGGTCCCGGCATGGGCGAGCTGCTCGGCGGCTCGGCGGACCTCACCGGCTCGGTCAACACCTTCCGCAAGGACTCGGTCGCCGTGGCGGGCCACGAGGGCGGCGGCAATTACGTGTACTACGGAGTGCGCGAGTTCGCGATGACCGCGATGATGAACGGCCTCGCGCTGCACGGCGGTTTCGCGCCCTATGCCGGTACCTTCCTCGTCTTCTCGGACTACGCACGCAACGCGGTGCGCCTCGCGGCGCTCATGCACCAGCGCGTGCTGCTGGTCTACACGCACGACTCCATCGGCCTCGGCGAGGACGGCCCGACGCACCAGCCCATCGAGCATCTGGCCTCGTTGCGCGCCATGCCGAACCTCAGCCTCTGGCGGCCCTGCGACGCGACCGAGACCGCGGCCGCCTGGTGCGCCGCCATCGAGCGTCGCGACGGCCCGACCAGCCTCGTCTTCACGCGTCAGGCCCTGCCGCAGCAGCCCCGCGACGCCGCGCAGCTCGCCGCCGTCGGGCGCGGCGGCTACGTGCTCATCGAACCGTCGGGCGCGGATCTGCCGGAGGCCATCGTGATCGCCACCGGTTCCGAGGTCGCGCCCTGCGCCGAGGCGGTCCGCGCGCTGAACGCGGCCGGTCGCCGGCTGCGCCTCGTCTCCATGCCCTCGACCGACGTGTTCGAGAGGCAGGACGAGGCCTGGCGCGAATCTGTGCTGCCGAAGGCGGTGCGCCGTCGGCTCGCCGTCGAGGCCGCCGCGTCGCAGAGCTGGTGGCGGTACGTCGCCGGCGGCGGTTGCGTCATCGGCATCGACCGCTTCGGCGCGTCGGGCAAGGCGGCCGATCTTTTCGATCACTACGGCATCACGACCGCGCACATCACGCGCGCGCTCGAGAGCCTGCTCGCAAGCTGACCCAAGCAAGACCAAAGAAAGGGGATATACGGATGACGATCAAGGTGGGCATCAACGGCTACGGCCGCATCGGACGCAACGTGCTGCGCGCGCTCTACGAGTCGGGCCGCACCGGCGAGCTGCAGATCGTGGCGATCAACGACCTCGGTGACGCGGCGACCAACGCCCACCTGACCCGCTACGACACCGCCCACGGCAAGTTCCCCGGCACGGTCGCGGTCGACGGCGACTCGATGGTCGTCAACGGCGACCGCATCAAGGTGCTGGCGCAGCGCGACCCCTCGAAGCTGCCCTGGGGCGAGCTCGGGGTGGACACCGTGCTGGAGTGCACTGGTCTCTTCACGAGCAAGGCCAAGGCCTCCGCGCACCTCGCGGGCGGCGCCAAGAAGGTCGTCATCTCGGCGCCCGGTGGCGACGATGTCGACGCGACGGTGGTCTACGGCGTGAACCACGACGTTCTGCGCGCTTCGCACACCGTCATCTCCAACGCCTCCTGCACCACCAACTGCCTCGCGCCGGTGGCCAAGGTGCTGCACGAGCACATCGGCATCGTCGGCGGCCTGATGACCACCATCCACGCCTACACCAACGACCAGGTGCTCACGGACGTCTACCACTCCGACCTGCGCCGTGCGCGCTCGGCGACGATGTCCATGATCCCCACCAAGACGGGCGCCGCGGCGGCCGTCGGCCTCGTGCTGCCCGCGCTCAAGGGCAAGTTCGACGGCTTCGCGGTGCGCGTGCCGACCATCAACGTCTCGCTGGTCGACCTCACCTTCACCGCCGCGCGTGCGACCACCGTCGCCGAGATCGACGGCCTGATGAAGGCCGCGGCGGCCTCCGGTCCGCTCGCCCGCGTGCTCGCCTACACCGATGCGCCGCTGGTCTCCATCGACTACAACCACGATGCGCATTCGTCGACCTACGACGCCACGATGACCAAGGTCACGGGCGGCACCCTGGTCAAGGTCTGCGCCTGGTACGACAACGAGTGGGGCTTCTCGAACCGGATGCTCGACACCACGCTCGCCTGGTCCAAGGCCTCCTGAGGCGGCGCGCATGACCGTGCTGCGCATGGCCGACCTCGACCTGCGGGGCAAGCGGGTCCTCATCCGTGAGGACCTCAACGTCCCGGTCGAGGACGGCGTCATCACCAGCGACGCCCGCATCCGTGCGGCGGTGCCCTCGCTGCGTGCGGCCGCCGATGCCGGCGCCCGCGTCATCGTGATGTCGCATCTCGGTCGCCCGACCGAGGGCGAGCACTCTGCCGAGAACTCGCTCGCACCGGTGGCGGTACGGCTCGGCGAGCTGCTCGGCCGTCCGGTACGTCTCGAGCGCGACTGGCTGGACGGTGTGGAGTGTGCGCCGGGCGAGGTCGTGCTCTGCGAGAACGTCCGTTTCAACAAGGGCGAGAAGAAGGACGACGAGGCGCTCTCGAGGCGCATGGCGGCGCTCTGCGACGTGTTCGTCATGGACGCGTTCGGCACCGCGCACCGCGCCGAGGCCAGCACCCATGGCGTCGCGCGTTTCGCGCCCGTGGCCTGTGCGGGTCCGCTGCTGGTCGCCGAGCTCGACGCGCTGTCGCGCGCGCTGGCGCACCCGAAGCGCCCGTTGGTCGCCATCGTCGCCGGCTCCAAGGTCTCGACCAAGCTCACGGTGCTCGAATCGCTGCTCGCCAAGGTCGACAAACTGATCGTCGGCGGCGGCATCGCCAACACCTTCCTCGCCGCCACCGGCGCGCCGGTCGGCAAGTCGCTGCACGAGCCCGACATGCTCGACACCGCGCGCGCGCTGCTCGCCCAGGCGTCGGGGCGGGGCGCCGAGATCCCGCTGCCCACCGATGTGGTGGTCGCCGAGGAGTTCTCGCCGGCCGCCGTCCCGGTCGTGCGCGCGGCGGGCGAGGTGCGTCCGCACGAGCTCATCCTCGACATCGGCCCCGCCACCGCGCAGCGCTTCGCGGCGCTGCTCGCCGACGCGGGCACCATCCTCTGGAACGGTCCGGTCGGCGTGTTCGAGTTCGACGCCTTCGGGCGCGGCACCGAGACGCTGGCCAAGGCCATCGCCGCGAGCCCCGCGTTCTCGCTCGCCGGCGGCGGCGATACGCTCGCGGCCATCGAGAAGTACGGCGTCGAGGACGGCATCTCCTACATCTCGACGGGAGGCGGCGCCTTCCTCGAGTTCGTCGAGGGCAAGACCCTGCCGGCGGTGGCGGCGCTCGAGGCCCGTGCCACGGGATGAGGACGGCACGCGCCTCGGTCCAAGCCTCAGGTTGAGCGCCGCGGCCCGTGGCCGCACAATGACCTGATGCAACGACGTACCAAGATCGTGGCCACCCTCGGGCCGGCCACCGACGACCTCGAGACCCTCACCGAGATGTGCCGCGCCGGCCTCGATGTCGCGCGCGTCAACTTCTCCCACGGCAAGCACGCCGACCACCTGCGCCGCATCGAGGCGCTGCGCGAGGCCGCGCGCCGCACCGGGCGGCATGTCGCCGTCCTCTGCGACCTCGCGGGCCCGAAGATCCGCATCGAGAGCTTCCGCGACGGCAAGGTCGAGCTCGTCGACGGCGCGCCGTTCACCCTCGACACCGCGCTCGACCCGTCGGCGGGCACGGTCGAGACGGTCGGCGTCGCCTACAAGGAGCTGACCGCCGACGTCGCCGCGGGCGACACCCTGCTGCTCAACGACGGGCTCATCGTGCTGCAGGTGGACGCCGTCGAGGGCACGCGCGTCCGCACCCGCGTGGTCGCCGGCGGCGAGCTCTCGAACCGCAAGGGCCTCAACCGCAAGGGCGGCGGCATCTCGGCCCCCGCGCTCACCGACAAGGACCGCGACGACATCCGCTTCGCGGCGGCGCAGGGCGCGGACTACCTCGCGCTGTCGTTCGTGCGCGATGCCGACGACGTGAACCTCGCGCGCCGGCTGCTGCACGAGGCCGGCGGGCGCTCGGTGCGCATCGTGGCGAAGATCGAGCGCCACGAGGCGGTGGCGCAGCTCACCGGCATCATCGACGCCGCCGACGTGCTGATGGTCGCGCGCGGCGACCTCGGCGTGGAGATGGGCTACGCGGCCCTCACCGGGCTGCAGAAGAGCATCATCCGTCAGGCGCGGCACCGCAACCGCGTGGTCATCACCGCGACGCAGATGATGGAGTCGATGATCACGAGCCCGGTGCCGACGCGCGCCGAGGTGAGCGATGTCGCCAACGCGGTGATGGACGGCACCGACGCCGTGATGCTCTCGGCCGAGACCGCGACCGGCAAGCACCCGGTGAAGGCGGTCGCGGCGATGGCCGAGGTCATCGTCGGCGCCGAGACCTACCACCTGTCGCAGCACCGGCCGCGCGAACGCTCGGGCGTGACCTTCACCCAGACCGAGGAAGCGATCGCGCATGCGGTGATGTACACCGCCAACCACATGAACGTCCGGGCCATCGTCGCGCTCACCGAGAGCGGCGCGACGACGCTGTGGATGTCGCGCCTGCGCAGCGACATCCCGATCTACGCCTTCACGCGCCACGCGGCCACGCGGCGGCGCGTCATGCTCTACCGGGGCGTGCAGCCGGTCGATTTCGACGTGGCCCCCGGTGACGCCGCGGTGCTGCACGAGCGCGTGTTCTCGATGCTCCTCGACCTCGGGCTCGTGGAGGAGGGCGATCTCGTGATCCTCACCAAGGGCGAGCTCACGGGCGTGCAGGGCGGCACCAACTCGCTGCAGATCGTCCAGGTGCGGCGTCCATGAAGAGGCTGCTCGGCTGGACCGCGGGGCTCGTCATCGGGCTCGCCACGCTGGCGCTGCTCGGCCTGCTCGCCGGTGCTTTCCTGCTGCGCGGTTCGCTGCCGCAGCTCGACGGCGAGGTGGCGGCGGGCGAAGGCGCGCCGACCGCGGCGGTGACGCTCGAGCGCGACGCGGACGGTTCGCCCACCGTGCGCGGCCGCAGCGAGGCGGACGTCGCCTACGGGCTCGGCTTCCTGCACGCCCAAGACCGCTTCTTCCAGATGGACCTGTCGCGCCGCCTCGCGGCGGGAGAGCTCGCGGCGCTGCTGGGCGAGCGGATGACCGCGCAGGACCGCAAGGCGCGGTTGTTCCGCTTCCGGCAGGTGGCGCGCCGCGTCGTCGCCGACGCGACACCGGCGCAGCGCGCGGTGCTCGAGGCGTATGCCCGCGGCGTGAACCGCGGCCTCGATTCGCTGCGGGTGCGGCCTTGGGAGTACATCCTGCTGCGCGCCACGCCGCAGCCCTGGCGCCCCGAGGACTCGGTGCTGGTGGTGCATTCGATGTGGTGGCAGCTGCAGTACTACGAGCTGCGGCAGGAGATCGCGCGGCGCGCGATCGGCGCGCGTGTCGAGGAGCGGGTCGCCGCGGCCTCGCGCGAGCAGGCCGATGCCAGCCAGGCGGGCGAGGTCATGCGCTTCCTGTTCCCGCACGGCGACGATTGGGACGCCCCGAACTTCCCGACGCGCGCGGCGGCGACGGCCGCCGGCGGCGACGCGGCGCCCGATGCGCCGTCGGTACCGCCGCCTGAGCTCCTCGACCTGCGTACGGCGCGTGCCGGTGCGCCCGCACCCGCCGCGCCGGGCAAGCCGGGCAGCAACGCCTGGGTGGTCGCCGGCGCCCATGCGTCGGGCGGCGGCGCGTTGGTCGCAGGCGACATGCACCTCGGCCTGCGCGTGCCGGCCGTATGGTATCGCGCGCGTCTGCAGGTCACGGACGGCGAGCCGCTGGAGCTCAACGGCGTCACCTTGCCCGGTGTGCCCTCGATGGTGGCCGGCAGCAACGGCAGCGTGGCCTGGGCGTTCACCAACAGCTACGGCGACTGGATCGATGTGCGCGGCGTGAGCTGCGATGTCGACGCGGGCGTCTACTACACCGGCGCGGGCGAGCAGCGTTTCAAGGCGGGCCGCGAGCGCATCGAGGTGCTGCGCGGCGACCCTGTCGCCGAGCCGGTCCTCGAATCGCCGCTCGGCGTGGTGGTCGAGCGCGAGCCCGGCCCGGCGGGCACCGGCGAGATCTGCTGGCTCGCGCGCTGGCTCGCGGTGGAGCCGGGCGCCACCACGCTCACGAGCTTCGACCTGCAGCGCGCGCGCAGCCTCGACGCGGTCCTCGCGCTTGCGCCGTCGCTCGGCATCCCGCACCAGAACATGCTGGTCGGCGACCGCAGCGGCCGCATCGCGTGGACGATCGCGGGACGCATCCCGCTCGGCGAGCGCGGACCCGAGACGCCGCGGCCCGTCGAGTGGCGCAGCGCCGCGGAGGCGCCGCGCATCGTCGATCCCGAGGTCGGGCGTCTGTGGAGCGGCAACGCCCGCCAGGTCGACGGCGCGCTCGAGCGCGTGCTCGGCAACGACGAGGCGGAGAGCGGCATGGGCTACGAGCACGGCTCGCGCGTCCGGCAGATCCGCGACGGCCTGCTCGCGCTCGACCGGCCTGCGACGCCGGCGGACATGCTCGCCATCCAGCTCGACGACCGTGCGGTGTTCCTGGAGCGCTGGCAGCGTCTGCTGCTCGCGACATTGGACGAGGAGGCGCTGCGCGACCATCCGAGGCGCGCGGAGCTCAAGCGTCTGGTGGCGGGGTGGTCGCCGCGCGCCGCGACCGATGCGGTCGGCTATCGCATGGTGCGCAGCTTCCGCAACGGCACCCGCGACGCGGTGTGGGGGATGATCACCGGCGCGCTCGACGCCGGCGTGGGCTCGAGCCCCGTCGCGTTGTTCGAGGGATCGCTGTGGCGGATGGTCACCGAGCAGCCGCCGCACCTGCTGACGGCCGGATACGCCGACTGGCGCGCGTTCCTGCTGGCGCAGGCCGATGCCGTGATCGCGTCGGCGCAGACCGAGTGCGGCGGTCTCGAGCGCTGCACCTGGGGCGAGCGCAACACGGCGCGCATCCGCCATCCGCTGTCGGCCGCGCTCGGCGGCCTCGGCCGCCACCTCGACATGCCCGCGGTGCCGGTCCCGGGCGACGACGACATGCCCCGCGTCGCGGCGCCGTCGTTCGGTGCGTCGCAGCGTTTCGCGATCTCGCCCGGCCGCGAGGCCGAGGCCTACCTGCACCTCCCGGGCGGCCAGAGCGGTCATCCGCTCTCGCCCTTCTACCGCAAGGGCTTCGACGACTGGGTCGTCGGTCGTCCCACGCCGCTGCTGCCCGGTACGACGGCCCACACGCTCACGCTGGACGCCACCGAGGACACCCCATGACCGACCGTTTCGGCGGCACCGACCGCTACATCGCCACGCCCGACCTCGAGATGGCGGTCAACGCCTCGGTCACGCTCGGCAGACCGCTGCTGATCAAGGGCGAACCCGGCACCGGCAAGACCCAGCTCGCGCTCGAGGTCGCGCGCTCGCTCGGCCGGCCGATCTTCGAGTGGCATGTGAAGTCCACCAGCAAGGCGCAGCAAGGCCTCTACGAATACGACGCGGTTTCGCGCCTGCGCGACTCGCAGCTCGGCGACGCGCGCGTCGCCGACATCCGCAACTACATCGTCCGCGGCAAGCTCTGGGAGGCCTTCGCGTCCGAGGTGCAGCCCGTGCTGCTCATCGACGAGATCGACAAGGCCGACATCGAGTTCCCGAACGACCTGCTCCGCGAGCTCGACCGCATGGAGTTCTACGTCCATGAGACGCGCGAACTGGTGCAGGCGCGGCACCGGCCGGTCATCATCATCACCAGCAACAACGAGAAGGAGCTGCCGGACGCCTTCCTGCGCCGCTGTTTCTTCCATTACATCCGCTTCCCCGACGCCGAGACGATGCAGCGCATCGTCGAGGTGCACCATCCGGGCCTGAAGCGCGAGCTGCTGGCCGAGGCGCTCGGCGCGTTCTACCGCGTGCGCGAGACGCCGGGCCTCAAGAAGAAGCCCTCGACCTCCGAGCTGCTCGACTGGATCAAGCTGCTGCTCGCCGAGGACATCCCGCCCGAGGCGTTGCGCAGCGACGATCCGAAGAAGTCCATCCCGCCGCTCTACGGCGCGCTCATCAAGAACGAGCAGGACGTGCACCTCTTCGAGCAGCTCGTGTTCCTCAGCCGCCGGACGCGCTGACGGTGCTGGTGCGCTTCTTCCTCGGGCTGCGCGAGGCGGGGGTGCCGGCTTCGGTGACCGAGTTCCTGTCGCTGCTGCGCGCGCTCGAGGCGCGCGTCGCCTCGCTCTCGGCGCAGGAGTTCTACTGGCTCGGGCGCATGGCGCTCGTCAAGGACGAGCGCCACTTCGACCGCTACGACCGCGTGTTCGCCGAGCACTTCGCGGGCGCCGAGCGGGCCTTCGCCGCGCTGATGGCCGATGTGCCGCCCGAGTGGCTCAGGTCGCTCGCGGAGCGGCTCTTCACCGAGGAGGAGCGGCGCAAGGTGGAGTCCTTGGGCGGCTGGGACAAGCTGCTCGAGACGCTGCGCGAACGCCTGCGCGAGCAGAAGGACCGGCATGAGGGCGGCAACAAGTGGATCGGCACCAACGGAACCTCGCCGTTCGGCTCCGGCGGCTACAACCCGGAGGGCGTGCGCATCGGCTCGCAGGGCCAGCGCCAGCGCCGTGCGGTCAAGGTGTGGGAGGCGCGCGAGTACCGCAACCTCGACGACCGCCGCGAGCTCGGCACGCGCAACCTCAAGATGGCGCTGCGGCGCCTGCGGCGTTTCGCGCGCGAGGGCGCGGCCGACCAGCTCGACCTCGACGGCACCATCGACGCCACGGCGCGCAACGCCGGCTGGCTCGACCTCAAGCTCGTCGCGGAGCGGCGCAACGCCGTCAAGGTGCTGCTGCTGCTCGACATCGGCGGTTCGATGGACGACCACGTGCGCGCCTGCGAGGGATTGTTCTCGGCCGCGCGCAGCGAGTTCAAGCACCTCAAGACCTTCTACTTCCACAACTGCGTCTACGAGTCGCTGTGGCAGGACAACCGCCGTCGGCACTCGGCGCGCACCTCCACGCTGGAGCTGCTGCGCACCTTCAACCCCGACTGGCGCGTGGTGATGGTGGGCGATGCCACCATGAGCCCGCACGAGATCGTGCAGCCGGGCGGCAGCGTCGAGCACTGGAACGACGAAGCGGGCACCGCATGGATGCAGCGGCTCACCGCCCGATTCCCGCGCCTCTGCTGGCTCAACCCGGAGCCCGAGGAGCGCTGGGAGTGGACGCCGTCGGTGGGGATGATGCGCGAGCTCGTGGGCGGCAGGATGTTCCCGCTGACGCTCGAAGGGCTGGACCGCGCGACGACCTCGCTGCGCCGCGCCGGCGCGGCGGCGCCCGTCGGTGGGCCGCCGGGTGGCGGTCCGGGCGGCGGACCCGGCGGCGGCGGGCCCTCAGGCCCCTTCAGTCCGTCGCCGTCGCGCCCTTCAGCAGGGCGGTGATCTCCGCGGCGCGGGCTGCCGTCTCGGCGCGGCCCGCCGCCATCATCTCGCGCGTGTAGGGCGCCTCGAACAGCAGGTAGCTCGCCAGGAGTCCGCCCGCTTCGCCGCGTGCGCCGATCACCCCGAGCAGCGCGCGCAGGGCGCGCGGCAGCGCATCGACATGCCGCGCCGCGGCGTGGCGCGGATCGGCCTGCGGCGCGAGCCGCAGCGCCGCGATGCGTCGCAGCCCCGTCACCGGCGCGCCGGCGGCGGCCAGGAACTCGTTGGTGCGGCGCAGCTGGTCGAGATCGGCATCGAGCTGGTCGCTGAACAGCGTGTCGAGCATGAAGCCGAAGATCTCGCCGGCCGAGGGCGCGCGTTCGCGTCCGACCCCGACCGGCATGCCCGCCGCGCCCGGCGCGCGCACGCCGAGCACCAGCACCCGGTCCGCGCCGAGATGGATCGCGGGCGAGATCGGCGCGAGCTGCCGCATCGCGCCGTCGCCGTAGTACGCGCCGTCGAGCTTCACCGCCGGGAACAGGAACGGGATCGCGGCGCTCGCCATGAGGTGATCGAGACCGAGCCGCGTCCGCGTGCCGCCGCGCCGCACGCTCTGCCACCCGCGCACGCCGGGCGCGGCCTCGAAGAAGACGCGATGCTGACCGCCTGCGTAGGTGGTGGCCGCCAGCGCCAGCGCGTGCAGCCGCCCCGCCGCGACATGATCGCTGATGGCGTCCCAGTCGACGCTGGCGCGCAGCAGCTCACGCAGCGGTGCGTTGTCGAGCAGCGCCCGCGGCGCCTCGGCCAAGCGCCCGCCCGACACCGCAGAGGCGAACCAGCGTCCGCCCGCGCCGAGCATCGCCGGGATGTCGCTGCGGAACACCTGCGAGACCGTGAAGTTCCCCCACACTTCGGCGAGGCGCCGCACCCCGAGGCGCCAGTCATCGGCATGGGCGGCGAGCACGGCGGCGCAGACCGCGCCCGCCGACGTGCCGACCAGGATGTCCCAGGGGCAGCGCTCCTCCGGCCAGGTGTCGGCCAAGGCCTCGAGCGCACCGACCTGCCAGGCGGTGCGCGCGCCGCCGCCCGAGAGCACAAGGGCGACTCGACCGGGCGTCGCCGCCGAGGCGGAGCGGGTCGGGACAGGGGTGGGCAGGTCGGACATCGCCCTATTGTGCCGCAGGGGGCGTCATGTCCAAGATGTCGTCATCGTTCCCCCCGCCCGGAGCCCCCGTCATGTCCTTCCGTCGTCTGTCGCTCGCCCTGTCGGTCGCCGCCCTGTCCGGTTGGCTGTTCTCCGCGCTGCCCGCGTTCGCCGACTCCCCGAAAGTGGGTGCGCCGGCGCCCGATTTCCGGCTGCAGGACCAGAACGGCGAATGGGTCACGCTGCAGTCGCAGCGCGGCAAGTGGGTGGTGCTGTATTTCTATCCGAAGGACAACACACCGGGCTGCACCACCCAGGCCTGCGGCCTGCGCGACAACATCTTCGCCTTCCGCCGCGAGAACGCGGTGATCCTCGGTGTGAGCGTCGACGACGTCGCCTCCAAGAAGGCGTTCGCCAAGGAACACAGCCTGCCGTTCCAGGTGCTGGCTGACTCCGGCAAAGCCGTCACCAAGTCCTACGGCGTCCTGACCAGCATGCTCGGCGTCTGGGAGCACTCGCGGCGCGACACCTTCATCATCGACCCGCAAGGCCGCGTCGCCCGGCATTTCGAGAAGGTGGATGCGGAGGGTCATGCCGAGCTCGTACTGGCGGAGATCCGTCGTCTCAAGGCGGCCGCGCCGAAAGCCGGCTGACGGTCGGTCGCGTCCGGCCGTATCGGGCGTTCGCCCGTTTGAAAATGGACAGCGCCGCGCGCCGCCGTTGCCCTGCATGGCGCTGCGGCAGCATCCTCGGACATCGAACGCTTTCCACGAAGCACGGGGGTGCCCATGTCCGGTTCCGATGATCTCGTGCGGCCCGAGCGCCGCGGTTTCCTGACCACCGCCGGCGGCGCGCTCGCGCTCGGCGGCGCGGGTCTTGCGTCGATGAGCTTCGGCCCGACCGCCTCGGCCGCCGCCGCCGCATCGCTGCTGACCTCCCAGTACGGCGCGGGTCCCGGCCTCAAGGGGCCTTACCTCGACCTCTCGACCGGCAAGGGCAACCAGCTCGCCTACGCGCGCATCCAGGGCGACCTCGACTACGGCAAGCAGAAGTACTTCTGGTTCAAGGGGTATGTGTACGCCGTCGAGCCGATGAAGAAGGTCGTCAACCTCGTGGGCGCTTCGGGCTTCGGCGTGATCCGCCTCGCACCGGGGCCGGACGGCTCGATCCGTCGCATGTGCCGCGAGATCATCGTCTACACCGACCTGCGCACCGGCGAGGTGCTGGACGAGTGGAAGAACCCGCTGAACGGCGGTGAGACCGTCAAGGTCATGCATGTCGACAACGACCCCTTCAACTACCTCATCGAGGAATGGTTCCCGGCGCCGCCGAAGTTCGGCGGCCTGAACCAGGGACCGCCGCCGCCGCGCGTGCCGTTCATCCTGCCGTGGTACCAGCACGGCGACATGGCGGCGATGGAGATCCACATCCATCTCGCTTACCCGAGCGCGTTGCAGCCGGACAAGTGGCCGCGCGAGTCCGCGGGCCCGATGGTGCAGGTGTCGGAGTTCTTCGCGCACAACATCAAGGTCGCGGACCTGCAGAACCCGAAGCTGACGACGCTGGACTACACCGGCACCTGGAACCGCATCACGCCCTGGTTGCCGTGGATGTTGATGGGGCAGCGCCCCGGGCAGTGCCAGTACGCCTGCTTCATGGGCACCACCAAGGACCTCGAGTCGGTGCTGTCCAAGCCGGTGCTCGACTACGCGCAGAAGAACTACTCCAAGTACTTCGATGCGCCGACCGAGTGGACGGCGGGCCCGAGCCTCTCGAGCCTCGAGCACTACGCGACTCGCGCCAAGCCTGCACCGGTGAAGTAGCGGCTCAGCGCGCGCGTACGGGGTCGCGCGCTCAGCGCGCGCGTACGGGAATCCTCGCGGCGATCTTCGCGCCCCACTCGGCGGGGCCGGTCTGGTGCACCGACTCGCCGCGCGAGTCCACGGCCACCGTCACCGGCATGTCCTGCACGGTGAACTCGTAGATGGCCTCCATGCCGAGGTCCTCGAAGGCCACCACGCGCGAAGCACGGATCGCCTTCGACACGAGGTAGGCCGCACCGCCCACCGCCATCAGGTAAGCGGCCTTGTGCTTGCGGATGGCCTCGATGCCGACGGGCCCGCGCTCGGCCTTGCCGATCATGGCGATGAGACCGGTCTTCTCGAGCATCATCTCGGTGAACTTGTCCATGCGCGTGGCGGTGGTGGGACCCGCCGGTCCCACGACCTCGTCGCGCACCGGATCGACCGGGCCGACGTAGTAGATCACGCGGTTGCGCAGGTCGACACCGGGCGGCAGGCCTTCGCCGCGCGCGAACAGGTCGGCGATGCGCTTGTGGGCGGCGTCGCGGCCGGTGAGCATGCGCCCCGAGAGCAGCAGCCGCTCGCCGGGCTTCCACGACGCCACCTGCTCCGGCGTGAGGGCATCGAGGTCGATGCGGCGCGCCTCGGGCGAGGGCTTCCAGTCGACCTTGGGCCAGCGCGAGAGGTCGGGCGGCTCGAGCCGCGCCGGTCCGCTGCCGTCGAGCGCGAAGTGCACATGCCGGGTGGCCGCGCAGTTCGGGATCATGGCGATGGGCTTCGAGGCCGCGTGGGTCGGGAAGTCGAGGATCTTGACGTCGAGCACGGTCGAGAGGCCGCCGAGGCCCTGCGCGCCGATGCCGAGCGCGTTGACCTTGTCGTAGAGCTCGATGCGCAGCTCCTCGAGTTTGTCCTTGGGGCCGCGCGCCTTGAGCTCCGCCATGTCGATGGTCTGCATCAGGGATTCTTTGGCGAGCACCATCGCCTTCTCGGCGGAGCCGCCGATGCCGATGCCGAGCATGCCGGGCGGGCACCAGCCGGCGCCCATGGTGGGCACGGTCTTCAGCACCCAATCGACGATGGAGTCGGAGGGGTTGAGCATCGCGAACTTGGCCTTGTTCTCTGAGCCGCCGCCCTTGGCCGAGACGTCGACCTCGACCTCGTCGCCCTCGACCATCTCGACATGCACCACCGCGGGCGTGTTGTCGCGGGTGTTGCGGCGCGTGAAGGCGGGGTCGGCGACGATGCTGGCGCGCAGCTTGTTGTCCGGATCGAGGTAGGCGCGGCGCACGCCCTCGTCGACCATCTGCTGCAGCGTGAGCTCCGCGTCCCAGCGCACGCCCATGCCGACCTTCACGAAGGCCACGACGATGCCGGTGTCCTGGCAGATCGGGCGGTGCCCCTCGGCGCACATGCGCGAGTTGGTGAGGATCTGCGCGATCGCATCCTTCGCCGCCGGCGATTCTTCGAGCTCGTAGGCGCGGCCGAGGGACTCGATGTAGTCCATCGGGTGGTAGTACGAGATGTACTGCAGCGCGTCGGCGACGCTCTGGACGAAGTGTTCTTGGGTGATGACGGTCATGGCGCCATCTTACCCGGGTGCGCGGTGTCCGGCGCAGGCGACCTGCCAACGGCGTCCCGGCTCGTCGAGCGCGACGGCCGTGAGCGCGCCGCCCCACACACAACCGGTGTCGAGCGCGAGCAGGTCCTCGCGGACGACGAGCCCCAAGGTCGACCAATGGCCCATGACGACGCGCGCTGCGGCGCTGCGGCGGCCCGGTGCGTCGAACCACGGCAGCCAGCCGCGCGGCGCCGCGTCGGGCGTACCCTTGAGCTTCAGGTCCACGCGGCCCTCGCGGTCGACGAAGCGCATCCGCGTCAGCGCATTGATGGCGAAGCGCAGCCGGTCGTGGCCCTCGAGCGTGTCGTCCCAGCGGTCCGGCAGGTCGCCGTACATCGCCGCGAAGAGTCCCGGCGCGTCGCTGCGCAGCGCCGCCTCCACCTCGCCCGCGATCCGCATCGTGTCGGCGACGCTCCACTGCGGCGGCAGCCCGGCGTGCACCATGAGGTCGTCGCGCGCGCCGTCGCGGCCCGGCGCGAGCACCGCGAGCGCCTGCGACTGCAGCCAGTCGAGCAGGGCCTCGCGGTCGGGCGCCGCGAGCACCTCGTCCAGCGTGTCGTCCTTGCGCTGACGCCGTGCGCCGGCGCTGCGCGCCACGGCGAGCAGGTGCAGGTCGTGGTTGCCGAGCACGACGCGGGCGTTGGCGCCGAGCGCGCGCACGAAGCGCAGCACCCCGAGCGAATCGGGTCCGCGGTTGACGAGGTCGCCGACGAACCACAGTTCGTCGCGGTCCGCGGAGAACCGCGCCGTGCGCAGCAGCTCACGCAAGCCGTCATGGCAGCCTTGTATGTCGCCGATGGCGATGCGGGTCATCGCTCACGTCCCTTCCGGCGGCGGCACCGCCTGCGCGAGCGCGGCATAGGCCGACGGCGGCAGCGTCTCGGCGCGCGCGCCGGGGTCGATGCCGCAGGCCTCGATGGCGGCCGCGTCGAGCAGGCTGCGCAGCGCGTTGCGCAAGGTCTTGCGGCGCTGCGAGAAGGCCGCCGCGACCACGCGGCCGTAGCGCGCGTCGACCGGGAACGCCGGCGTCTCGCGCATCGTCAGCCGCGCCACCGCCGACCAGACGCGCGGCGGCGGGTTGAACGCGCCCGGCCCGACGTCGAACAGGTGCTCGGCGCGCGTCCACGGCGCGAGCATCACGGTGAGCCGGCCGTAGTCGTCGCTGCCCGGCGCGGCGCAGATGCGGTCGATGACCTCCTTCTGCAGCATGATGTGCAGGTCGCGGATCGCGGCCGGCGTCGCGAGCAGGTGGAACAGCAGCGGCGTCGAGATGTTGTAGGGCAGGTTCCCCACCACGCGCAGCCGCTGCCCGCGGGCGGCGGCGAGCGCGGCGAAGTCGAAGCGCAGCGCATCGGTGCCGTGCAGCGTCAGGCGCTGCGGCGTGTACCGCTCACGGAGCGCCGCGGCGAGGTCGCGGTCGATCTCGATGGCATCGAGGTGGTCCACGGCCGCGAGCAGCGGTGCGGTGAGCGCGCCGTGGCCGGGACCGATCTCGACGAGCGCGTCGCCGGGCCGCGGCCCGATGGCTTCGACGATGCGGTCGATGATCCGCGCGTCGTGCAGGAAATGCTGACCGAAGCGTTTGCGGGCGAACACCATCGACGGTCAGCCGCCGCGGCCGACGCGGCCGTGCCGGTCGTCCGCGCCGGCGATGTCGGCGGACCGTCTGCGCCGTCGCACGAGGTCGGCGGCGAGCGCGACGGCGGCACGCAGGCTGCCGGGGTCGGCGCGCCCCGTACCGGCGAGCGTGAGCGCGGTGCCGTGGTCGACCGAGGTGCGCAGCAGCGGCAGCCCGAGGGTGATGTTGACCGCATGCCCGAAACCCGCGTGTTTCAGCACCGGCAGGCCCTGGTCGTGGTACATCGCGAGCACGGCATCGGCGCCCTCGAGCGCGCGCGGCGTGAAGGCGGTGTCGGCGGGCACGGGTCCGTGCGCGAGGATGCCTTCGGCGCGTGCGGCGTCGATGGCCGGCGCGATCACCGCATCGTCCTCGTGGCCGAGCAGTCCGTCCTCGCCGGCGTGGGGGTTCAGGCCGCAGACCGCGATGCGCGGGGCGGCGATGGCGAACTTGTCGCGCAGATCGGCGTGCATGATGCGCAGGATGTCGAGCAGCCCGCGGGTCGTCACGGCGTCCGGCACGGCGCGCAACGGCAGATGCGTGGTGGCGAGCGCGACCCGCAGTCCCCCGGCCACCAGCATCATCACCGGCAGCGGCGCGCCGCTGCGCTCGGCGAGATATTCGGTGTGGCCGCTGAACTCCACGCCCGACGCGGCGATGGTGGATTTCTGCACCGGCGCCGTGACCATCGCGTCCCAGCGGCCCGCGAGTACGCCGTCGAGCGCCGTATCGAGCAGGCCGAGCACATAGGGCGCGTTGCGCGGGTCGGGACGCCCGGCGATGCAGGGCGCATGCAGGGCTTGATGCTCGACGGTCGCGGTGGAAGGGTCGACGCCTGCGGCGCGTGCACGATCGGCGATGAGGCCGCGGTCGCCGAGCAGGGTGAGTTCGCAGTCCGCGGGGGCGTCGGCGACGAGGAGGGCGCAGATCTCCGGGCCGATGCCCGCCGGTTCGCCCGAGGTGACGACGAGCCGGACGGGCTCAGGTCTTGACGTCGACATACGCCTCGTCGCGCAGCCGCCGCAGCCAGAGCTCGACCTCTTCGTCGGCCTTGCTCTCGCGCAGCTGCATGAAGGCGCGTTGACGCTGCAGCTCCTCGGTGTTGTCGAACTGGCGCCGGCCGAGCAGCTGTACGATGTGCCAACCGAACTGCGTGCGGAACGGCTGGCTGATCTCGTTCTCCTTGAGGGCGGCGAGCGCCTTGTCGAACTCGGGCACGAAGGTGCCGGGCGTCGTCCAGCCGAGATCGCCGCCGTCGACCGCCGAGCCCGGATCCTCCGACAGCGTCTTGGCGAGGCCCGCGAAGTCCTCGCCCTTGAGGATGCGCGCGCGGACGTCGCGCAGGCGCTGCTCCACGGTGGCGTCGTCCTGCACCTCGGTGGGCTTGAGCAGGATGTGGCGCGCGTTGGTCTGCTCGACGACGCCCTGGCCGGCCTCGCCGCGCATCTCGTTGAGGCGCACGATGTGGTAACCGGTGGGCGTGCGCAGCGGCTCGCTGGTCTCGCCGGCTTTGAGGCGCACCACGATGTCGGCGAGCACGGTCGGGATCTCCGGGCCGCGACGCCAACCGAGCGTGCCGCCCTCGAGCGCCGTCTGGCTGTTGGAGTTGGCGATCGCGAGCTGCGCGAAGTCCTCGCCGGCGCGCGCGCGGCGGCTGACGTCCTCGGCGCGGCGCGCGGCCTCCTCGAGCTGCCGCGGCGTCGGGTCCTGCGGCACGGCGATGAGGATGTGCGAGATGTTGTACTCGCTCGATTCGGAGGGGCGGTTCTTCTGCTTGGCGAGGAACTGCTCGATCTCGCGCGGCGAGACGTTGATGCGCTGCAGAACGTCGCGCTGCCGCAGCACCTGCATGGTCATCTCGCGCCGCATGCTCTCGCGGTAGGCGGGATAGTCGACGCCCTGCGCGGCGAGCGCCTGCGGCAGTGCGGCGAGCGTCAGGTTGTTGCGTTGCGCGACGTCGGAGAGCGCCTGGTTGAGGGCCTCGTCGTTGATGCGGATGCCGGCGCGCTGGGCGCGCTGCATCTGGATCTCCTGCACGATGAGCCGCTCGAGCACCTGCTGGCGCAGCACCTGCTCGGGCGGCATCTCCATGTTCTGCGCCTTCATGCGTCCGGCGATCTCGGCGACCTGCTCGTCGAGTTCGCTGCGCAGCACCACGCCGTCGTTCACCACGGCGGCCACCCGGTCGAGCATCTCGCCGCGGTCGGAGAGCGAGCGCGTCTGCGTGTGGGCCGTACCGCCGAGCGCGGCGCAGACCAGGGCGAGGGCGACCGCTGCGGTCGGGGCGGACGGGGCGGACGGGGCACGGGACAGGGGTTTCATGGGCATCGGTATCCGAAAACCGGTGGAAAGTCAGCGGCTTGCGCCGACACGGGAGTATCCCCGAATTGCTTCCTCGAGGAAAGCGTCGGCACCGCTACCGACACTCGAAAGGCCGTTGAGTTCCAATTGCAGGTAGAACTGCGTGTCCTGGGCGCCGGTGCGGTCGGAGACGAAGCGTCTCGCCACCGCCCGCAGCCGCCAGCAACAGGCCTTGTACTCGAGTCCGGCGAAGCGCTCCAGCCCTTCGCCGCCCTCGAGGTCGTAGACCATCTTGCCGAACACGCCCCAACGCTGGCCGATCGGCCACGCGCCGGAGAACTCCGCCTGGTCGATGCCGTCGCGCTGGAAGTTCCAGCCGAGGTTCAGCGCGCGTCCGGCGTCGGGCCGCCAGCGCAGCCTGACATCGCTGCGTTCGCGCCGCTCGTCGCGGGTGTTCCACTGCAGGCCGAGATCGACGGTCCAGTCCTGCCACGCGGACACGCCGAGTTGCGCCACGAGATCGGACTCGCGTCGCCGCTCGGCCGGCTCCCAGGGCAGGCGGACGCGCGGCTGCGCGAAGTAGCGCGTCTGGCCGACGGTGGCCCACAGCAGCTGGCGACCGGCCGCGTCGTAGACGCGCCCCGTCACGCCGAGGCTCAACTGGTCGGCGTCGGCGACGCGGTCGGCGCCGACGTAGCGCGTGGTGCGGAACAGCTGCACGTAGTCGAGGTCGGGCACCGCCGTGTCGAACACCGGCAGGGCGTCCTGGTCGCGGTACGGCGTCCAAAGATAGAGCAGCCGCGGCTCGAGCGTGACGCGTGCAGCGCCGCCCGACGCGGTGGAGCGCTCGAGACGCAGCCCCGCGTCCATCCACGCCGAGGGCAGCGAGCGGCTCGGTTCCGCCGGGCCGGTGGTGCCCGAGAGGTCGTAGCGGGTGTAGCGCCAGGATGCGCCGGGCTTGACGTACCAGCCCGCGCGGTCGACCTCGAGCGCCACGCGCGGCGCGGCGTCGAAGCGCCAACCCGTGACCCCGACCTCGCGGTCGAAGCGTGCGAGCTCCGCATCGACCCCGAGACGCAGGCTCCGCGCCGCGCCGCGCCCGAAGTCGCCGCGCAGTTCGAGGCGCGGCAGGGTCGCGTAGGGACGGTCCTCGTCGGCGAGCGCCCGGTCGATGACCTGGAAGTCGCGCAGTTCGCCGCGCAGCAGCCAATGCTCGTCGGCCCACGACGCGCGGGCGAGCCGCTGCAGGAAGGTGGTGCTGGCGTCCGAGACGCCGCTGCCGAAGTCCTCGAAGTACTCGGCGTCGCTGACATCCTGCGCGTCGAGCTCGACGCGCCAACCCGTCCCGAAGCCGCCGCGATGCGCGACGCGCAACCAGTGCCGTTCGGCGCCTTTCAGCGAGTCATCGGGCAGCACGCGCGCCTGCAACTCGCCGCGATGGGCCTGGGTCAGGTAACGGAAACGCCCGCCCAGCTCGATGCCGCGCCGTCCGTACAGCACCGGCTCCAGGGTCAGGTCGTAGTTGGGCGCGAGGTCGAGGTAATAGGGCACCTCGATCTGCAGGCCGCTGCGAGAGCCGTAGCCGACGTTCGGGAACAGGAACCCGCTCTTGCGCTGCGAGCCGACCGGGAACGAGAGCCACGGCGAGTAGAGGATGGGCACGCCCATGAACTCCACCGCGGCGTCGCGTGCGGTGCCGTTGCGGGTCGCGGGGTCGAGTTCGATGCTGCGTGCGCGGATGCGCCAGTCGGGTTCGGCGGCGGGGCAGGTGCTGAACCACACGCCCTCGAGACCGAGTCGGCCGTCAGACGACAGCGTCAACCGTTCCGCCGCGCCGCGCGCCGGGCGCTCGGGCAGCTCGAAAGCGGCGTCCTCGAAGGCCGCGCCGCCTTTCGGCTCGAAGTTGCCGCCGCGTCCGGACACCTGCAGCGTGGGATCGGCGTAGCGCACCTCGCCCTTGACCTCGAACACGCCGGTCCGCGAGTCGTACTTCACGTCCTGGGCCGACAGCGTGCGGTCGCCTTGGGTGATCCGCACGTCGCCCTCGAGCACGGCATCGCCGTCGACGCCGAGCGTCGCGGAGTCGCTGCTCATCTCCACGGTGGGTTCCGCGGTGGGCTCGGTCGCGGTCGCGACGTCGGCCCGCGGCACCGGCCGACGCGCGGCGGAGGGGTCCTCGGCGAGCAGGGCATCGCGCACCGAGCTCGGCGCAGGACAGCGCAGCGGCGCCGGCGTCGCGGGCGGTGCGGATGGTGCGGATGGTGCGGATGGTGCGGGTGGTGAGGTCTGCGCGCCCTGCGTGGTCTGGGCCGCATCCTGCGCAGCGAGCCGCATCGGCAGGGTCGCCAGGCATGCGATGAGCAGCAGCGCGCGCGGACTCGCGGGGCGGGGCGACGGCGACATGGTTGCAGCCATTATAATGGCCGCCCCTCCCCGCGCCCTGCGTTCAGCATGACACTGCCCGACCCGCGTCTGGAATCGCTCACGCGCTGGCTGGCCGAGGATCTCGGCCTGCGCCCGCAGCGGGTCTCGGTGGCCTCGGCGGACGCCAGTTTCCGCCGCTATTTCCGGGCGTCCCTGCCGGACGGCGGCACGCGGATCGTGATGGACGCGCCCCCGGAGCACGAGGACATCGGGCCCTATCTGCGCGTCGCGGGCCTGCTGCAGGACATCGGCGTGCATGTCCCCGAGGTCCACGCCGTCGACCTGGGGCGCGGGTTCATCCTGCTCGAGGACCTCGGTTCGACGCCCTATCTCGGCGTGCTGCGCGAGGCGGGGCGTGCCGATCCGCTGTACGGCGATGCGCTGCGGGCGCTCGCCCGCATCCAGTCGCGCGGCGCCGCGGCCGCCGCCGAGCTCGCCCCCTACGACGCGGCGGTGCTGCGGCGCGAGATGTCGCTCATGCCGGAGTGGTTCGCGGAGCGGCATCTCGGTCTCATGCTCTCCGACGCGGACCGCGGACTCATCGAGGACGCGTCCACGCGGCTCTGCGACGCGGTGCTCGAGCAGCCGGTGGTGTTCGTGCACCGCGACTACCACTCGCGCAACCTCATGGTCCTGCCGGAGGGCGGTCCCGGCATCATCGATTTCCAGGACGCGCTCGCCGGACCGGTCGCCTACGATCCCGTCTCGCTCCTCAAAGATTGTTACATCCGCTGGCCGCGTGCGCAGGTCGAGTCCTGGCTGCGCGGCTACCGCGACCTGCTGCGCGCCTCCGGCGCCGCGGCGCTCGCGGGCGCGAGCGAGCGCGAGTTCCTGCGCTGGTTCGATCTGGTCGGCGCGCAGCGCCACCTGAAGGTGCTCGGCATCTTCGCGCGGCTCTGGTGGCGCGACGGCAAGCCGGGCTATCTCGACGACCTGCCGCTCACCCTCGAGTACCTGCTCGATGCCTGCGAGCGCCTGCCGGAACTCGCCGGGCTCGGCGGGTGGTTGCGGCGCGAGGCCGCGCCCCGCCTCGCGGCGGCGAACGCCCGGGCGCGCGCCGCGGGCGCGCCGCGATGACGCAGCCGACGAGGGCGATGATCCTCGCCGCCGGCCGCGGCGAGCGCATGCGTCCGCTCACCGACCGCTTGCCGAAGCCCCTGCTCGAGGTCGGCGGCCGCCCGCTCATCGAGTGGCATCTGCTCGCGCTCGCGCGCGCCGGCATCACCGACATCGTGGTCAACCTGTCGTGGCAGGGCCAGCGCATCCCCGAGGCGCTCGGCGACGGTTCGCGTTTCGGGGTGGATCTGCGCTACAGCGACGAGGGTCCGGTCGCGCTCGAGACCGGCGGCGGCATCTTCCGTGCGCTGCCGCTGCTCGGCGCCGGGCCGTTCCTCGTGGTCAACGGCGATGTCTGGACCGACTTCGACTTCGCGCAGCGCCCGGCGCTCGCCGCCGCCGCGCTCGCCGCCCTGGTGCTGGTGCCCAATCCGCCGCAGCATCCGCGCGGCGATTTCGCGCTGCGGCCGCGCGCGGCTGCCGCCGTCGCTCCGGTCGTCGACGTCATCACCGACCCGGCGCTGCTCGAGGCGCCGGACGCACCGCCGCGGCACACCTATTCCGGCATCGGCGTCTACCGGCCGGAATTCTTCGAAGGCTGCGTCGACGGACGCTTCCCGCTGCTGCCGCTGCTGCGCCGCGCGGGCGCGGCCGGACGGCTGCGCGGCACGCTCTACCAGGGGCTCTGGTCGGATGTAGGCACCCCCGAGCGGCTGCGGGAACTCGACGACCGTCTGGCCGGCGGCGCCTTGGGCTGAGCCCGGGCTGCGGCGCGTATACTGGCGCCATGGACGACCAGACGCCGGGCGGGAAGCCCGCCAGCGGCCAGAAGTACCGCACCCCGCAGGGATTCACGGCGATCCGCGACGGCATCAAGGCGGCCGCGACCGCGCCCGTGCGCGTGCCGGGCGGCAAGCCGCGCTGGCTGAAGGCGCCGCTCGCCGGCGGCGCGAACTACGAAGCGGTGCGCCGCATGGTGCGCGAGCATCGGCTCGCCACCGTCTGCGAGGAGGCCAAGTGTCCGAACATCGGCGAGTGCTGGAGCGCCGGCACCGCCACGCTGATGCTGATGGGCGAGGTCTGCACCCGCGCCTGCCGTTTCTGCGCGGTCGACACCGGCAACCCGCGCGGCTGGCTCGATCCCGAGGAGCCGCGCAACGCCGCGCGCACGGTGCAGTTGATGGGCCTGCGCTACGTCGTGCTGACCTCCGTCAACCGCGATGACCTGCCGGACGGCGGCGCTTCCCATTTCGCGGCCACGGTGCGCGCGATCAAGGACCTGATGCCGCAGACCGCGGTCGAGGCGCTCGTGCCCGATTTCCAGGGTGTCGCGGCCGACATCGAGACCGTGGTGGACTCCGGGCTCGAGGTCTTCGCGCAGAACGTGGAGACGGTGCGCCGGCTCACGCATCCGGTGCGCGACGCACGCGCGGGCTACGAGCGGACGCTGCATGTGCTGGCGCATGCCAAGCGCCACCGTCCGGATGTGCTGACCAAGTCGAGCCTGATGCTCGGTCTCGGCGAGACCGAGGATGAGATCAGGGAGACCATGGACGACCTGCGCGCGCATGAGGTCGACCTGCTGACCCTCGGCCAGTACCTGCGACCGACGGTCAACCACCTGCCGGTGGAGCGTTTCGTGACGCCCGAGGAGTTCGACCGCTACCGAGCCTGGGCGCTCGAGCGCGGGTTCCGCGAATGCGTATCGGGCCCGCTCGTGCGGTCGAGCTACCGCGCCGAACAGGCGCTGGCCGGCGACAACGCCGGTCTCGACAACCGCGCCCTCGCGGCGGGAGCCGGCCATCCTCGTCCGTGACCTCGGCCGCGTCGGGTACCTCGAGACCTGGCGCGCGATGCAGGACTTCACCGACCGGCGCGATGCCGCGACGCCGGACGAGCTGTGGGTGCTGGAACACGATCCCGTGTTCACGCTCGGCATGAACGCTGATGCCGCGCATCTGCGCGATCCGGGCGACATCCCGGTGGTGAAGGTCGACCGCGGGGGGCAGGTCACCTACCACGGGCCGGGCCAGCTCGTGGTCTACCCGCTGGTCGATCTGCGCCGCGCCGGGCTCGGCGTACGCGACCTCGTCACGGCGCTCGAGCGGTCGGTCATCGCCATGGCGGCCCGTTTCGGCATCACGGCCGCTACGCGGCCGGGCGCACCGGGCGTGTACGTCGACGGCGCTAAATTGGCGAGCGTGGGCATACGGGTCCGCCGCGGCGCGAGCTATCATGGGCTGTCAGTCAATGTCGACATGGACCTCGCACCGTTCGGGCGCATCAACCCCTGCGGCTACGAGGGCCTGGCGATGACCCAGCTCGCGGCTCTCGGCGGGCCGCGCGGGGTCGGAGCCGTGGCGGGGGTGCTCATCCCGGAACTGCGCCGATCTTTGGAGACCCATGCCCATGAACAGACCCAAGACCCCGAACCCGCTGCCGGCAGCACCCGCCCACTCGCCTGAGGATGTGGCGGCGGTCCGCCGCCTGCTCGCCTACATCGGCGAGGACCCCGACCGTGAGGGCCTGCTCGAGACCCCGGTGCGCTTCCTGAAGGCCTGGGAGGAATACACCCGCGGCTATCGGATGAACCCGGAGGAGATCCTCAAGTCTTTCGAGGACGGCGCGCAGGCGGTCGACGAGATGGTCATCGTGCGCGACATCCCCGTGTACTCGCTCTGCGAGCACCACCTCGCGCCGTTCTTCGGCAGGGCTTATGTCGGCTATGTGCCGCACAAGCGCATCCTGGGCCTGTCGAAGATATCGCGCCTGGTCGAGATCTACGGCCGCCGGCTGCAGGTGCAGGAGCGGTTGACCAACCAGATCGCCGATGCGCTCGACACCCATCTCAAGCCGCTCGGCGTCGCGGTGGTCATCGAGTGCCGCCACATGTGCATGGAATCGCGCGGCGTGCGGCACACCGGCACCGCCACCGTGACCTCCGCGCTGCGCGGCAGCATCAAGGCGAACGCGGATACGCGGCGCGAGTTCCTCTCGCTGATCGGACGCTGACCTTCAGATCACCATCAGCACGCCTTCCGTGGCGGCGAGCGCGCCCACCAGCGCGGTGACCTGCTCGCGGCTCCGCGCGACGATGGTGTAGGTGATGGCGGTGAAGTTGCCGGCGCCGCTCGCCCGCTCGCTGATCCGCGCCGGGTCCAGATCGGGCACATGCCCCCGCACCACGAGGTCGACGCGCGGCCGCAGCTCACGGCTCGTCCGCCCGACCACCTTGATGGGGTAGTCGGTCGGGAACTGCAGCGGGCTCTGCGCCGGATCGATGCCGCCGTCGTTCACCACGGCTGCCCGGCGAGCTCGACCTGCAGGTCGCTGAAGGCCTGCCACATGCGCTTCCACTGCGGGCCCGGCACGCCGGTGCCGACCGGCGCGCCGTCGATGCGCGTGACCGACGAGACGTTGCGGGTCGCCGAGGCGAGCCAGATCTCGTCGGCGGCGCGCAGCTCGGCTTCGGTCACCGCGCGCGTCTCGCGCGGCAGACCGATGCGGTCGGCCAGCTCCTCCACCGCGGTGCGCGTGGTGCCCGGCAGGATCCGCGTCGAGTCGGGCGGCGTGACCAACCGCCCGTCCTTGACGATGTGCACCGTCGAGGCGCTCGCCTCCATCAGCCAGCCGTCGCGCAGCAGGATGGTCTCGTGGCCCCCGGCATCCACCGACAGCTGGCGCAGCAGCACGTTGGCGAGCAGCGCGGTGGACTTGATGTCGCAGCGCGCCCAGCGCGTATCGGCGGCGGTGACGCAGGACAGGCCCTGCGCGAGCAGCTCCGGTGCGGGCGGCGGCAGGGGCGCGCAGAACGCGAATACCGTCGGCGGGACGTCCGGCAACGGTGCGTGGTTGCGGCCGTGCTCGGCACCGCGCGACACCTGCACGTAGACATACATGCGGCCGCCGCCGTTGCGCGCCATCAGTTCGCGCACCAACGCCCGCCAGCCGTCGCGGGTGTGCGGGTCGCGCATGCGCACCGCGGCGAGGCTGCGCGAGAGGCGGTCGAAGTGCTCCGCGAATCGGAACGGTCGCCCCTCGAACACGGGTACGACCTCGTAGACGCCGTCGCCGAACAGGAAGCTGCGGTCGAGCGGCGAGATGCGCGCCTCGGTCAGCGGCAGGAACTCGCCGTTCAGGTGGCAGACGGGAAGGGGAGCCGCCATCGGTCTACCTCACTGGAACCAGAGCAGCACGGTGTCGCGCAACCGCGCCCAGAGGCCGCCCTCAGGGACGGCCGACTTCGCGACCAACGGGACGCGCTGCACCACGCGATCGCCGTCGAGCACCTGGATCTCGCCGACGCGTTGCCCGGCCTTGAGCGGCGCCACCAGCGGCGCGCCGACGGTGGTGGCGGTGCGCAGCGCACCCGCGCGTCCGCGCTGCACCGTCGTCGCGACATCCGTCGCCGGCACGATCTCGATCCGCTCCACGGCACCCTTGAAGACCCGCGGCCGCAGCACCGTATCGCCCGCCTTGCGCAGCCGCACGGTCTCGAAGTTCCGGAAGCCGTGCTCGAGCAGCAGCATGCTCGCCTCCTCGCGCTTCCTCGGCGACTCGGCGCCGAGCACCACCGAGACGAAGCGGGTGCCCGCACGCATCGCCGAGCTCGCGAGGCAGTAGCCGGCGCTCGCCGTATGGCCCGTCTTGAGGCCGTCGACGCCGGCATCGCGCGCCAACAGGCCGTTGCGGTTCGGTTGGCGGATGCCGTCGAACTCGTACTCGCGCAGCGAATACCAGGAGTAGAACTGCGGGTAGTCGCGGATGATCGCGCGCGACAGCGTCGCGATGTCGCGCGCCGTGCTGTAGAGCCCCGGGTCCGGAAGGCCCGTGGCGTTGGCGAAGCGCGAGCCCCGCATCCCGAGCCGCTGCGCTTCGGCGTTCATGAGCTCGGCGAAGGCCGGCTCCGAACCCGCGACGCGTTCGGCGAGCGCGATGGCGGCGTCGTTGCCCGACTGCACGATCATGCCCTTGATGAGCACCTCCACCGGGACCTGCTTGCCGACCTCGACGAAGGTCCGCGACCCTTCGGCGCGCCATGCGCGCTCGCTGATCGTGACCGGCTCCTCGAGCCGCAGACGCTTCTCGGCCAACGCCTTGAACACGACGTACGCCGTCATCAGCTTGGTGATGCTCGCCGGTTCGGCGCGCTGGTCCTCGCCCTGCGCGGCGAGCGTCCGGCCGGTGGCCTGGTCGACGAGGATGAACTGGCGCGCCGCGACCGGTCCCGGGAGCGCCGGGGTCGCGGGCAGGGTGGACGCGGCGGATGTGGCCGGCGTCGCCGCGTAGGAGGGCAGCGTGAGGAGGGCGAGCAGCGCCGCGAGACCGCAGCGGTGATGGATCGTCATCGAGGCTCCGAGGGGTGTGCAGATGCAGCGCCGCACATCGAACGCTGCGGGACGTGCATTGTAGCCGCTCGCGACGAGGCTGCGGCGCGCGTCAATCGAGCGCGGGGCGCGCGTCCGGGATGCCGGCCGCCCGGAGACGGTCGGCGAGCTGCGTCGCCTGTTCTGCGTCGGTCACGGGACCGACGCGCACGCGGAACACGGTGCGGCCGCTCACGTTGGCCTCGCTGACCGAGGCACCGCCGATGCCTGAGGCCTGCAGCCGGGTGACGAGCGCTTCGGCGTTGGCGCGCGAACCGAAGGCGCCGACCTGCAGCATGCGGCCGCCGCCCGCCGGGACCGGCGCGGCGACGGGTGCGGCGACGGGCGCTGCGGGGATCGTGGCCGCGACCATCGGCGGCGGCGGCGCGCTGCGCCCGGGTTGGAGCACGCGGATCTCCACCTTGGCGGTGCCGGCGCGCAGCATGTCGAGCTTCCATGCGGCGGTGTAGGAGAGGTCGATGATGCGATCGCCGACGAACGGTCCGCGGTCGTTCACCCGCACGACCACCGACCGCCCGTTCTCGAGGTTGGTGACGCGCACGAAGCAGGGGATCGGCAACGACTTGTGGGCGGCCGTCATGGCGTACATGTCGTAGGGTTCGCCGCTCGAGGTCCGCTCCGCATGGAAGCCCGGGCCGTACCATGACGCGAGGCCGCGTTCGACATGGCCCTTGGCCGACTTCATGACCTTGTAGCGCTTGCCGAAGACCTCGTAGGTCTCGGGGTTGCCGTAACGGCTGCGCGGTTCATCGCGCGGGACGGCGTCCGGGATGGCGGCGAGGTCGCGGGGCGGCAGCGGCAGGCCGGTGCCGGGCGAGGGCGCCTCCGGCGCCCGTCGCAGCAGGCTGCAGCCCGGCAGCGCGAGCAGCGCCGCGAGCAGCAGCAGCCGGGCGGCGCTCATCAGCGCGGCTCGGCGGCCACCCGCGCGCGCACCGCTTCGGCGATGTCGTGCACCGCCATCGCGTAGAGGATGCTGCGGTTGTATCGGGTGATGACGCGGAAGTTGGCGAAGCCGAGCCGTACGCCCGGCCCGTCGCGACGCTCGGCGGGGATCAGCAGCACGCGCTCGTCGGCGGGGACGGCGGCATCGAACTGCACGCCGCGCCCGCGCAGCACGCCGGCCGTCGAGTTCAGGTCGAGGTTGCGGCGGTCCAGCCCGGCGATGACCTCGAGGGGGGCCGTCGCCTCGGCGAGCACGCGGCCGCCGCGCTGCCAGCCGCTCGCCACGAAGTAGTTGGCGACGCTGGCGAGCACGTCATCCCAATCGGTGAACAGGTCGCGCCGGCCGTCGCCGGAACCGTCCACCGCCAGTCTCCGGTAGCTCGAGGGGATGAACTGCGGCGCGCCCATCGCACCGGCGTACGAGCCGAGCGTGCCGCGCGGATCCAGCTTCTCCTCGCGGGCGAGCAGCACGAACTGTTCGAGTTCGCCGCGGAAGAAGTTCGCGCGCGGCGGGTAGTCGAACCCCAGCGTCATCAGCGCATCGAGCACGCGCCAGGTCCCGGCGCCCCGGCCGTAGGAGGTCTCGATGCCGACGATGGCGACGAGATAGGCCGGGTCGACGCCGGTGCGCGCGCCGATGGCTTCGAGCCGCGCGCGGTGTTCCCGCCAGAACTGCACGCCCTGCGCGATGCGGGTCTCGCTGACCAGACGCTCGGAGTACTGCCACCACGTGAGCACGTTCTCGGCGGGACGGCTGATCGCAGCGATGATGCGCGGCTGGCTGCGGCCCTCGGCGAGCAGCGCGCGGACCTCGCCCGACGGGATGCCGTGCCGTGCCGAGATCTCCACGATCCAGCCGTCGATGTCCGGTCGCGACAGATCGAACGGGGTCGGAGGCGCGACGGGCGGTGTCGGGGTCGCGGCGGTCGCGGCCGGTGTGGCAGATGCTGCGGGTGTGGCAGATGTGGCAGGTACGGCAGGTGCCGCCGCCGCGGGCCGGACGCCGACGGAGGACGACTGCGCGATGCCCCTGCCCGAGGCGCAGGCGGCGAGACCGATGGCGAACGCGACGGCGAGCGGAGCGGCGGACAGCAGGCGGGGACGGACCTTCATCAGGCGGCGAGTTTCCGGTTGGCGTGCAGCGACATGAGCATACCGAAGCCCGCCAACAGGGTCACCATCGAGGTGCCGCCGTAGCTGACGAGCGGCAGCGGCACGCCGACCACCGGCAGCAGGCCGCTCACCATGCCGGCGTTGATGAACACGTAGACGAAGAAGATCGCGGCGAGGCTGCCGGAGAGCAGGCGCGCGAAGGTGTCGCGCATCTGCGTCGCCAGATGCAGCGCGCGCAGCACGACGAAGAGATAGAGGCCGATCAGCACCAGCGCGCCGAGCAGGCCGAACTCCTCGCCGATGACGGCGAACACGAAGTCGGTCGTGCGCTCGGGCAGGAACTCGAGCTGACCCTGCGTGCCGCGCAGGTAGCCTTTGCCGGTGACGCCGCCGGAGCCGATGGCGATCGTCGACTGGATGATGTGGTAGCCGGCGCCGAGCGGGTCGGCCTGCGGGTCGAGGAAGGTGAGCACGCGCTGCCGCTGGTAGTCGTGCAGCAGGTACCAGCCGCCCCAGGCGGCGGCCGCTCCGGCGACGCCGAGCAGCCCGATGACCCACGTCTGCAGCCCGGCGAACAGCACCACCAGCGCGCCGGCCATCAGGATCAGCAGGCCCGTGCCGAGGTCGGGCTGGACGATGGTCAGCGCCGTCGGCAGCAGGATCATCGCGGCGAGCGCCAGCAGGGTGCGCCAGTCGGGCGGCAGCGGCCTCTCGTGCAGGTACCACGCGCAGGCCATGGGCACCGCGAGCTTCATGATCTCGGAGGGCTGGAAGCGCACGACGCCGAGGTCCAGCCAACGCTGCGCGCCCTTGCCGATGTAGCCGACGAGGTCGACGATGACCAGCAGCACGAAGCCGAGCACGAAGAGCCAGGGCGACATGCGCCGCAGGAAGCCGGGCTTGAGCTGCGCGCAGACCAGCATCAGCGCCGCGCCGATCGCCAACCGCGTCGTGCCGCGCGCCACCGCGCCCCAGTCGCCGCCCGAGGCGCTGTAGAGCACGACCTGTCCGTAGAGCGCGATCAGGGCGAGCCCGAGCAGCAGCGGCCCGTCGAGTTTGAGGGTCGTGAGCAGCTGCGCGCTGCGCGTCAGCGTGCGCCGCGCGGTGCCGTCGACGTCTTCGCGGATCACTCGCCGCCCCCCACGGTCGTCGGCGGCGCTGCGACCGCGCCGTCCCCGCCCGGCGGGGGCGGGAACTGCCGCAGCAGATAGGCGTCCATCACCGCGCGCGCGATCGGCGCCGCGGTGCCGCTGCCGCTGCGCCCGTTCTCGACCAACACCGCGATGGCGATGCGCGGGTCCTCGACCGGCGCGAAGGCGATGAACCAGGCGTGGTCGCGCAACCGCTCGCTGATGGTCGATTCGTCGTAGCGCGCGTCCTGGGCCACCGTGAACACCTGCGCCGTGCCGGTCTTGCCGGCGATGGAGTAGGGTGCGCCGAGCGCCGAGCGCGACGCCGTGCCGCCCTGCATCACGGCGACCATGCTCCCTATCGCCTCGTCCCAGTGCGATGCATCCGCCACCGTCGCCGACGGCAACGGCGCGGGCGGGATCGTCGTCACGGACTGGGTGGCGGGATCGCGCAGCGCACGGACGAGACGCGGCCGGTAGTTCTCGCCGCGCATCGCGAGCACCGCCGTCATGTGCGCGAGCTGCAGCGGCGTGCTCGTCATGTAGCCCTGCCCGATGCCGAAGATCACCGTCTCGCCGGGGAACCAGACCTGCTGCGAGGCGCGCTTGAACGCGCCCTTCTTCCATCCGGGCGACGGCAGGATGCCCGACCGCTCACCGCCGATGTCGATGCCCGTCGGGGCGCCGAGGCCGAAGCGCGCCAGGAAGTCGTGCAGCCGCTGCACCCCGAGGTCGCGCGCGAGGTCGTAGAAGTAGACGTCGCAGGACTGGGCCACCGCCTGCTCCATCGAGACGCGGCCATGACCGCTGCGTCGCCAATCGCGGAAGCGGTGCGAGCTGCCGGGCAGCGAGAACCAGCCTTGGCAGGCGATGGCGGTGTCCGGCGTGGTGACGCCGTACTCGAGTCCGGCGAGCGCCACCACGGGCTTGATGGTCGACCCGGGCGGGTAGGTGCCGCGCAGCGCGCGGTTGAAGAGCGGGCGGTCGATGCTTTCGTTGAGCGCCGCGAACTCGGCGCGCGTCAGCCCGCGGGCGAATCCGTTGGGGTCGAAGCCCGGCGTGCTGACGAGCGCGATGACATCGCCGTTGCGCGGGTCGAGCGCGACCACGGCTGCGCGCTGGCCGCGCACCAGTTGCTCGGCGGCGCGTTGCACCTCGATGTCGAGGGTGAGGAACAGGTCCGCGCCGGGCCGCCCCGGCCTGTTGCGCAACGCGGTCTGCAGCGTCCCGAGCCGCTCCACCGAGCGTCCCTGCGCGTTGACCATGATCTCGCGCGCGCCGTTCCTGCCGCGCAGCGCGTCCTCGAACGCGTACTCGACGCCCGTCTTGCCGATGGTCGAGGTGCCGGCGTACTCCTCGCGGTCGATGCGCGCGAGGTCCGCCTCCGAGATCGTGCCCACATAGCCGAGCGCATGGACCGCGGTTTCGCCCTGCGGGTAGCGGCGTGCGAGGCGCGTGCGGATGTCGACGCCCGGGAAGTCGAAACGGTGCAGCGCGAAGCGCGCCATGTCCTCCTCGTCGAGCCGCAGCCGGATCGGCACGCCGTCGAACGGGCGCCGCGAGCGGATCGTGCGCCGCACGGCGTCGAGGTCGTCCTGCTGCAGCAGACCGATGCGCACCAGCCCGCGCAGGGTCGCCTCGAGGTCGGAGACCTGTTCGCGGACGAGCTCCAGCTGATAGGCAGGCCGGTTCTCGGCGAGGATCACGCCCGCGCGGTCGTAGATGGCGCCGCGCGCCGCCGGCAGGGGTTCGGTGCGGACGCGGTTGCCCTGTGCGAGCGCCGTGTATTCATCGTGTTTCTTGACCTGCAACCAGCCGAGCCGCGCGACCAGCACCGCCGCCAGCAGGCAGATGACGACCACCGCCGCGATGGAACGCTGCTCGAACAGGCGCTGCTCGCGCCAGAGGTCCTTGATGCGGCCGCGCGCGCCCATGTCAGCGCGAGGGCGGTGCGAACCGGTCCATCACATGGGCGGCGACGGGCCACAGCGCGGCGCCGACCGCGACCGGCACCCAGGCGCGCCAGCCGTCGCCGCTCTGGCCGGTCCACAGCTCGATGAGCCACACCACGCCCTGCCAGAGGGCGAGCAGACCCAGCATGAACAAAGATTGCTCGAGCGCGGGCTTGTGGCGCACCAGCAGATGCTGCCGCACGGCGACGAAGGCGACCAGCGCCGTGGCGAGCGCATGCTGGCCGAGCACGGCGCCGCGAACCACATCGAGCGCGAGGCCGGCGATGAAGCCCGCGCCGATGCCGCCGAGGCGCGGCGTCACCAGCGACCACCAGGCCACGGCCAGCACGAGGAAGGGCGGACGGAACAACGCCAGCCCCGCAGGCAACGGCGCCACCTGCAGCAGGAAAGCGACGATCAGTGTGAGCGTCAGACGGACCCGGTTCACGGCGGGGTCCTCGCGGTTGCGACGGTAGGCGCCACGGCGGGCGCCACGGCGGGCATGGGTGCGGCCTTCGGATCGCCGCCCTCGGCGGCCGCCGGGTCGACCGGTTTCGCCGGGTGTGCCGGATCGAACCAGACGAAGCCGACGATGCGGTCGCGGTCGATGCCCGCGCGCACCCGCGCCCTGACCTGGGCCAGAGGCGAGCTGCCGTCGCGCCGCACCTCGACGACCTCGGCGACCGGGAAACCGGCCGGGAACACGCCGCCGAGGCCCGACGACACCAACCGGTCGCCGACCTTGATGTCCGACTGCATCGGCAGGTACGGCAGGGTCAGCGCATCGGGCGTGCCGGCGCCGATGGCGAGCGTGCGCAGACCGTTGCGCGCCACCTGCACGGGGATGCCGTGCTCGGGGTCGGACAGCAGGATGATCTCCGTGCTCCACGGTCCGACGCGCAGGCTCTGGCCGATGATGCCGTCGCCGGCGACGATCGCCTGGCCTTTGAACACGCCGTTGCGGGCCCCGCGGTCCACGACGATGCGTTGGCGTTGGCCGTCGGAGTCGTACGCGATGACCTGTGCGGGCAGCCAGCGCTCGGCGACGGCCGGCAGCTCGGCGCGCAGGCCGCGCAGCTCCGCGTTCTCGCGTTCCAGGGATTCGCGGCGCATCGACAGCAGTTGCTGGGCGCGCAGCGCCTCGCGCAGGCGGCGGTTCTCGTCCTGCAGCGCGGCGCGGCTCTCGAAGATCTCCCGCGTCCAGCGCCACGCCGCGGCGGGCGACTGCAGCGCGATGCGCAACGGGTAGGCGGCGGCCTCGAGGCCGTAGCGGACGCGGTCCAGGACGCCGCCGCGCTGGTCGAGGTACATGAGTCCGAGCGCGAGCAGCGCGTATCCGAGGAACCGCAGCCCTGGCGATGCGCCGCGCTGCGGCCGGTCGCGGCTGGCGGAGAGGCTATTCAAGCCCGAAGTTGCCGGGCCCGAGCTCGTCCATCAGTTCGAGGATGCGACCGCCGCCGCGCGCGACGCAGGTGAGCGGGTCCTCGGCGATCACGGTGGGCACGCCGGTCTCCTCGGTGATGAGCTTGTCGATGTCGCGCAGCAGCGCGCCGCCGCCCGTGACGACGATGCCGCGATCCGCGACGTCCGAGCCGAGCTCGGGCGGCGTCTGCTCGAGCGCCTGCTTCACGGCGCCGACGATGCCCTGCAGCGGTTCCTGCAGCGCCTCGAGGATCTCGTTGCTGTTGAGCGTGAACGCGCGCGGCACGCCTTCGGAGAGGTTGCGGCCCTTCACGGACAGTTCGCGCACCGTCTGGCCGGGATAGGCCGAGCCGATCTCGATCTTGATGCGCTCGGCGGTCGTCTCGCCGATGAGGATGCCGTAGTTGCGGCGCACGTAGTTCATGATGGCCTCGTCGAAGCGGTCGCCGCCGATGCGGGCCGACTGCGCGTAGACGATGCCGTTCAAAGATATCACCGCGACCTCGGAGGTGCCGCCGCCGATGTCGAGCACCATCGAACCGCGGGCCTCCTGCACGGGCAGGCCCGCGCCGACCGCCGCGGCCATCGGCTCGCTGACGATGGCGACGGTGCGTGCGCCCGCCCCCTCGGCGGACTCGCGGATGGCGCGGCGCTCGACCTGGGTCGAGCCCACCGGCACGCAGACCAGCACGCGCGGCGAGGGCTTGAGCATGCGGTTGTCGTGCACCTTGCCGATGAAGTACTGCAGCATCTTCTCGGTGTAGGTGAAGTCGGCGATCACGCCGTCCTTCATCGGGCGCACGGCGGTGATGT
>JBBAPM010000008.1:48963-90184 GCA_040400835.1 Steroidobacteraceae bacterium | reverse complement strand
TCGGTCATCACGAACACGAACGGCCACAGCAGCACGCCCGCGGTGAAGCTGAGGTTGCCCGAGACGCCGAGCAGCGACCACTCGACGGGCGCGATGCCGAGGGTGTCCTCGAGCGAGAAGATCTTGGCGCCGACGAAGTTCGCGAGCAGCGCGTTCGTCAGGAAGAACCCGGCGAGGACGATGAACAGCCGGTTGGCCTTGGCGTCGGTGGTGCGCACTTCTGCAGGCCGGCCCGCGGCGGTCCGATGGATGGCGCGGTCAGTACGGCGTGCAGAAGCAGTGCGCGTAGAGCCGGCCGGGGATCGCCCCGGCACGCATGCGCAGCGCCTCGCGCTCGAGCGGCGAGAACTCGCTGCGCACGGCGCGCAGCGCCGCCAGCTTCTCGACGTCCACGCCACCGTCGCCGAGCGACACGCCCTTCAGCAGCGTACGGGCCGCCCAGACCTGGACCGACGACAGCAGCTGCTGGGCGAAGCTCTTCTCGGGCTCGAGATAGTCGCGCGACCACTCGCCGTCCTTGAGCTTGGCGCGCTTGGCAGCGGCGTTCACGGCGTCGTCGAGCGAACCGAGGCTGTCGACCAGACCCAGACGCTTCGCATCGCGGCCCGACCACACGCGGCCCTGCGCGATGGCGTCCACCTGGTCGCGGGTCTTGTTGCGGCCCTTGGAGACGCGGGAGAGGAAATCCTCGTAGCCGCGCTCGATGGTCGACTGCAGCAGCGTCGCCGCGGCGGGGCCCACCGGGCGGTCGAGCCGCAGCTCGCCGGAGAGCGGCGTGGTGCCCACGCCGTCCGTGCCCACCCCGAGCTTGTCGAAGGTGCGCGGCGCGGTCGGGAACAGTCCGAAGATGCCGATGGAACCGGTGATGGTCGCCGGGCTCGCCCAGATCTCATCGGCCGGCGCCGCGATGTAGTAGCCGCCCGAGGCGGCGAGATCGCCCATCGAGACGATGACCGGACGACCGGTGGCCTTGAAGGCCTGCACCTCGCGGTAGATCTGCTCGGAGGCGAGCACGCTGCCGCCCGGGCTGTCGACGCGCAGCACGAGAGCCTTCACGTCCTTGTCGAGACGGGCCTTGCGGACGAGTCCGGACATCTTGTCGCCCGAGATCACGCCGCCCGTGCCGCCGCCGTCGACGATCTCGCCGGAACCGACGAGCACAGCGATGCGCTGGTCGGCGTCCTTGCCGAGACGCTTCTCGGCGCGCGCGACCTTGAGGTATTCGTTGAGCGAGACGCCGCGGTAGCTGTCCTCGTCCTCGTCCTTGGCGGCGAGCTCCATCACGCGCTGCTCGACCTCGCGCGGCGTCTTGAGCGCCGTGACGAGCTTGGCCTGGAGCGCGACCTTGGCGGTGTCGCCCTTGGCGGCCTGCACCGTCGGCGAGAGCGTGGTGACGTAGGACGTCACGGCCTCGGGGGTGAGCCCGCGCGCCTTGGCGACCGCGGCGATGTACGTCTCCCACAGCGCGTTGACGAAGGCCTGGCTCGCCTCGCGGTCCTCGGGCGACATGTCGGAGCGCAGCCAGGGCTCGACCGCGCTCTTGTAGGTGCCGACGCGGAAGACGTTGACGTCGACGCCGACCTTGTCGAGCGCTTCCTTGTAGTAGTTGCGGTAGCGCTCGTAGCCCTCGAGCACCAGCAGCCCCATCGGGTCGAGGTAGATCTCATCGGCGTGGGCGGCGACGTAGTAGGTGTCGCGGCCGTACGAGTTGGCCTGCGCGATGACCTTCTTGCCCGACTTGCGGAAGTCGGTGACGGCGCGCGCGAACTCGTCGAGGGTGGGCTGACCTGCGCCGCCCATGCGGTCGAAGTCGATGACGAGGGTCTTGATGCGCGCGTCGTCCTTGGCGGCACGGATGGCGTCCGTCAGGTCGCGCAGCAGCGTCTCGTTGCGGCCGAGACCGCGCGCCTCGGCGATGGCGAGCTCGATCGGATCGCCCGCCACCTGCTCGACGATCTCGCCTTCGGGGCGCAGCACCAGGGCCGCGTCGGACGGCGCCTTGGGACCCGCAGCGCCCATCGCGCCGAAGATGAAGCCGAAGATGACGAGCAGCAGCAGGAGGTGGAGGACCTTGCGCAGCCCGTCGAGGCCACGGAACAGACCGCTGAAGAACTTCCTCACGAACTCACTCCTGCGGGGACCCCCGCCTGCCGATGCTGGTTGATCAGACCTTCTCTTCGATGCGCGCCGCCTTGCCCGACAGGTCGCGCAGGTAGTACAGCTTGGCGCGGCGGACGTTGCCGCGGCGCTTCACGCTGACATCGACGATGGTCGGGCTGTGCGACTGGAAGGTGCGCTCGACGCCCTCGCCGTGCGAGATCTTGCGCACGGTGAACGAGGAGTTGAAGCCGCGGTTGCTGCGCGCGATGACGACGCCTTCGTAGGCCTGCACGCGCTCGCGGTCGCCTTCGACCACCTTCACGTTGACGACCACGGTGTCGCCCGGCTTGAAGTCCGGCAACTGGCGGACGATGCGGCGGGATTCCATCTCAGCGATTACGTTGGCCATTTCCTTCTTCCTCTCGCTCGGCGAGAAATTCCTTCAAAAGAGCGCGCTCCTCCTCGGAGAGCGCCCTGCCCAAACCTGCGCCCTGCGGCGCGTCCTGCAGCAGATCGGGCCGCCGCAGATAGGTGCGGCCGACCGCCTGCTTCAGGCGCCAGCGCCGGATGGCGGCGTGGTCGCCGCCCTGCAGCACCTTCGGCACCGCCCGGCCTTCCCACTCGACGGGCCGCGTGTAATGCGGCCAATCGAGCCTGCCTGCGGTGTAGGACTCCTGCTCGCTGGAACGCTCGTCGCCGAGCACCCCGGGCAGCAACCTCACCACCGCGTCGATGACCACCAGCGCCGCGAACTCGCCGCCGGAGAGCACATAGTCCCCGATCGACAGTTCGCGATCGATGCGGTCATCGATCACCCGCTGGTCGAGCCCCTCGTAGCGGCTCGCCACCAGCACAAAACCCGGCATGGCCGCGAGTTCCCGCGCCGTGCCTTCATCGAACCGTTCGCCCTGCGCGGACAGGTGGATCCGCGGCGCGTCGGGTCCGACCTGCCCCCGCGCGGCGTCGATCGCCAGCGCCCAGGGCGGCGGTGTGCCCACCATGCCCGGACCCCCGCCGTACGGGCGGTCGTCCACCGTCCGGTGCGCGTCCCCGGCGTACTGCCGTGGGTCGACGCAACCGACCGCGGCGAGCCCCCGCGCCTGCGCGCGGCCGAGCACGCCGTGCTCGAGCGCGCCCTGCATGAGGCCGGGGAACAGCGTGACCACCGCGATGCGCATGGTCAGCCCCCTCGGCGCCGCGCCGGGCGCATCAAAAATCCTCGGGCCAATCGACCACGATGCGGCGAGCCGCCGGGTCGATCTGGCGCAGGTGCTGGGCCGTCACCGGCAGCCAGCGCTCGCGCTCGCCCTTCACGACCATGACGGCGCTCGCCGGCAGGTCCTCGAAGCGCTCGAGCACGCCGAAGTCGGCGCCCTCGAGGTTGAACACCCGGAACCCCATGAGGTCGTGCCGGTAGTGTTCACCCGGCGCCGTGGGCGGCAAAGCCTCCCGCGGCACCTCGATGCGGCAGCCGACCCAAGGTTCGGCCTGCTCGCGTGTCTCCACCCCCTCCAGCCGGACGGTCAACCCGCCCGACCCGGCCCTCGAGTCCGCCACCGCCGCCGCTGTGCGCGCCCCTGAGGGGCTCCGCAGCTGCCAGCCGGGGTAGTCGAACAAGGCTTCCGGAGGGTCCGTCCAGGACTCGAGGTGCATCCAGCCCTTGAGTCCCTGGGGCCGCCCGAGGCGGCCCAACTCGACCCATCCGCCGTCGGTCAGGGTCCCGTCCGTCAGACCGCCGTCCGTCAGGCCGCCGCCTGCGCTGCGAGCTTGCGGTAGTCGCTGACCAGCGATTTCACGCGGTCGGACTGCTGCGCGCCCTGGCTCAGCCAGTACTCGATGCGAGCGAGGTCGAGCTTCAGGCGCGGCTCGCTCTTGCGCGCCACGGGGTTGAAAAAGCCCACGTTTTCGAGGCTCAGACCGCCCTGCCGCTTGCGGCTGTCGGTCACCACGACGTGATAGAACGGCGAATTCTTGGCGCCGCGGCGCGTCAAACGGATCGTCACCATATGCCCGGTATGTCCTTAGGTCAGGGCCGAAAAAGAGCGCGGAGTCTACAGAAATCAGGGACTTGATGGAAGCGGTTTGAGCCCCCCCGGAGTGCCCCCGGGCTGACCCCGACCGACGCCAGCCGACCCCGCCCAGCCGCGGCTCAGCGGCCCCCGAACCCCGGCGGCAACCCCCCGGGTGGCATGCCACCCGGCGGCAGGCCGCCCTTGAAGGCGCCCAGCATCCGCCGCAGCTTGCCGCCCTTCATGGATTTCATCATCCGCTGCATCTCGGTGAACTGCTTGAGCAGCCGGTTGACGTCCTGGACCTGGGTCCCGGACCCCGCGGCGATGCGGCGGCGGCGTGAGCCGTCGATGATCTCCGGGCGGCGGCGTTCCCGATGGGTCATGGAGTTGATGATGGCGATCTGGCGGCGCAGCTGCGCATCGCCCTGGTCGGCCGGCATCGCGCCGCGCGCCATCTGCGCGGGCAGCTTGTCCATCAATGCGCCGAGGCCGCCCATGCCCTGCAACTGCTGCAGCTGGCCGCGCAGGTCGTAGAAGTCGAAGCGCTCGCCCGAGACGACCTTCTTGGCGAGGCGCTCGGCCTCGGCCGCGTCGACCTTGCCCTGCACCTGCTCGACGAGCGCGACCACGTCGCCCATGCCGAGGATGCGCCCCGCCATGCGCTCGGGGTCGAAGGGCTGCAGCGCATCGGTCTTCTCGCCGACGCCCAAGAAGACGATCGGCTTGCCCGTGACCTGACGCACCGAGAGCGCCGCACCGCCGCGCGCGTCGCCGTCCGCCTTGGTGAGGATGATGCCGGTGAGGTCGAGCGCAGCGCTGAACGCGCTCGCCGACTTGAGCGCATCTTGACCCGCCATCGCATCGACCACGAACAGCCGCTCGTGCGCGCCGACGGCGCGGTCGATGGCCTTCGCCTCGTCCATGAGGTCGGCGTCGATGTGCAGGCGGCCCGCGGTGTCGACGATGAGGACGTCGTACACGCCGGTGCGCGCCGACTCGAGCGCGGCGCGCGCGATGGCGACCGGATCGCCGCCCGTGTCGGCCGGATGGAAACCCGCGCCCACCTGCTCGGCGAGGCGCTGCAGCTGGAGGATGGCGGCGGGACGGCGCACATCGGTGCTGACCAGCAGCACCTTCTTGCGGCGGGACTCGATGAGCCAACGCGCGAGCTTGGCGGCGGTGGTGGTCTTGCCCGCGCCCTGCAGGCCGGCGAGCAGCACCACATAGGGCGGCTGCGCCCGCAGCTCGAAGCCCGCCTGCGGACCGCCCATGAGCTCGACGAGCTCCCGGTGCAGGATGGAGACGAACACCTGCCCCGGGGTGAGGCTGGTGGCGACCTCGGCGCCCTGCGCCTTGACCTTGACCCCGTCGATGAAGGTCTTGATGACCGGCAGGGCCACATCCGCCTCGATGAGCGCCATGCGCACTTCGCGCAGGGTCTCGGCGATGTTGTCCTCGCTGATGCGCCCCTTGCCGCGCAGGTTCTGCACGGTCCGGGCGAGCTTTTGACTCAGGTTTTCGAACACCGCATGATTATACGCGTGAGTGATGTCCCGTTATCGGTGCTGCTCGGGCTGCTCGGCCTCTGTCTCGCCCTCTCCGCCTTCTTCTCGGGCACCGAGACGGCGTTGATGAGCTTCAACCGCTACCAGCTGCGCACCATGGCCAACGCCGGCCACCGCGGGGCGATCCTGGCCGAGCGGCTCCTCGAGCGACCCGACCGCCTGATCGGGCTCATCCTGCTCGGCAACAACCTCGTCAACAACTTCGCCGCGATGCTGGTCACGGTCATCGTGCTGCGTCTCTACGGCGACGAATGGATCGCGGTCGGCGCCGGCGCGCTGACCCTGCTGATGCTGATCTTCTGCGAGGTCGGCCCCAAGACCTACGGCGCGCTGCACCCGCGCCGGCTCGCGACCACCTCGTCCTACGTCTACACCGGGCTGCAGTGGCTGCTGCGTCCGCTGGTCTACGCCATCTCCTGGGTGACCAACGGCGCGCTGCGCTTGGTCGGCCTCACGGTCGACCGCAGCACCCAGCAAAGCACGCTCTCGCGCGAGGAGCTGCGCACGGTGGTCGCCGAGGCGGGCGTGATGATCCCGCGCAGCCACCAGCAGATGCTGCTCGGCATCATCGACCTCGAGCGCATCACGGTGGACGACATCATGATCCCGCGCCAGGACATCGCGGGCATCGACCTCGAGGACGACTGGGAGCGGATCCTGGATCAGCTGCGGCAGACGCCGCACACCCGCCTGCCCGTCTACCGCGGCGGCATCGAGGACATGGTCGGGCTGCTGCACATGAAGCGCGTCGCGCAGGAGCTCGCGCGCGGCTCGCTCGACCGCGACCGGCTCGAGGAGGTCGCGCGGCAGCGCGAACCGTACTACGTGCCGGAGAGCACGCCGCTCACGGTGCAGCTCGCGAACTTCCAGCGCGACCGGCGCCGCATGGCCTTCGTGGTGGACGAGTACGGCGATGTGCTCGGTCTCGTCACGCTCGAGGACATCCTCGAGGAGATCGTCGGCGAGTTCACCTCCGACCCCGGGACGATGACGCAGCGCGATGTGCACCGGGAGGCCTCGGGCGCACTGATCGTCAACGCCGGCGCGAGCATCCGCGACCTCAACCGCCGGCTCGGCTGGTCGCTGCCGACCGACGGCCCGAAGACCCTGAACGGCCTGCTGCTCGAGCGGCTGGAGAACATCCCCGCCGCGGGCACGGTGCTGCGCATCGACGGGTTGCAGTTCGAGGTGCTGCAGATCGCCGACAACACCGTGCGGACGGTGCGCGTCCGCGATCAGCGACCGACGCGCGGCTCAGCCGAAAGCGGCCGCGAGGGCGTCCGAGAGCCTTGAGACGCCGCGGACCGCGAGGCCCTCGATGGGTTTGCGCGGCAGGTTGTCCTCGGCGACCAACGCCCGTTTGAACCCCTGCTTGGCGGCCTCGCGCAGCCGCTCCTCGCCGTAGGCCACCGGGCGCACCTCGCCCGTGAGCCCCACCTCGCCGAAGGCGATGAGGTCCGCGGGCAGCGCGCGGTCGCGCAGGCTCGAGGCGAGCGCGAGCAGCGCCGGCAGGTCGCTCGCCGTCTCGCGCAGCGCGAGACCGCCCACCACGTTCGCGAACACGTCATGGTCCTGCAGCGACAGCCCGCCGTGCCGGTGCAGCACCGCGAGCAGCATCGCGAGCCGCGTGGCGTCGAGCCCTTGTGCGACGCGGCGCGGGTTGCCGAAACGCATGGGGTCGACGAGCCCTTGGATCTCGACCAGCAACGGTCGCCCGCCGTCGCGGGCGACGGTGACGAGGCTGCCCGGGGCGATCGTCGACGGCCGCGCGAGGAAGATCGCCGAGGGGTTGGCGACCTCGCGCAGCCCGGTCTCGAGCATGGCGAAGAACGCGAGCTCACCGACCGGACCGAAGCGGTTCTTGGTGGCGCGCACGATGCGGTGGCGCGAACCGGCATCGCTCTCGAAATAGAGCACGGTGTCGACGAGGTGCTCGAGCACCTTCGGTCCCGCGATCGTCCCTTCACGGGTCACATGGCCGATGATGAACACCGGCGTGCCGCTGTCCTTGGCGAAGCGCACCAAGGATGCGGCGCACTCGCGCAGCTGCGCGACGCCGCCGGCGCCCGCCTCGAGCTCCGGCACGAACACCGTCTGGATGGAGTCGATGACGAGCAGCCCCGCGCGCAGTTCGCGGGCGGCGGCCAGGATGCGCGGCAGCTCGGCCTCGGGCGCGATGCGCAGTCCGCCCGGGGCGAGCCCGAGGCGCGCGGCCCGCGCGCCGACCTGGGCCGCGGACTCCTCGCCGGTCGCGTAGAGCACGGACGCGCCGGCGGCGACCTTCGCCGCCACCTGCAGCAGCAGGGTCGATTTGCCGATGCCCGGATCGCCGCCGAGCAGCGTGACGCTGCCGGCCACGATGCCGCCGCCGAGCACGCGGTCGAGCTCGGCCGAACCGGAAGTGGTGCGACCGGCCGGCGCTGCCGGGGCTGACGATGGGTCGGCGCCTGGACCGGTGCCCGGGTCTGCGCCCGCCTCGAGCAAGGCGACCGCACGCGCGGCCGGGGCGCGGGACCCTCGCCCCGCCGGACGCGATGCGCCCGAGCCGGCGTCCTCCAGCGTGTTCCACTCGCCGCATTGGGCGCACTGGCCCTGCCAACGGGGCGATTCCGCGCCGCAGGAACGACAGACGAAAGCGGTCTTGCTGCGGCCCATGACGCGCCGGATGCTAGCACGCAGGTGACCGCATCGTGACGCAGCGGGCGATTTCTGTGCGGACACGCAGGGTAATGGCTCCCCCGTTCGCGGTAAAATATGTCCGATGCCGAATTTTTTGACAGCGCAGGGGGTCGAATACGCGTGGCGCACCGACATCGGCCGCGTCCGCTCCCGCAACGAGGACAGCGTCGCCGTGGATGCCGGGGTCGGCCTGCTGGTGGTGGCCGATGGCATGGGCGGCCACAACGCCGGCGATGTCGCGAGCCGCATGGCGATCGAGGGGGTGATTGGCGCGATGCAGGGGTCGACGGGCGAGGACGACGACCGGCTGGTCGCGGCCGTCCGGCAGACCAACGCGGCGATCTACGCCGCCGCCGGTGATGACTACGAGCGCTCCGGCATGGGCACGACCGTGGTCGCGGTCTGGCTGCGCCCCACCCGCCTCGTCGTCGCCCATGTCGGCGACTCGCGGCTCTACCGGCTGCGGGATGGCGCCATCGAGGCGCTCACCCGCGACCACAGCCAGGTCCAGGACCTCGTCGACCGCGGCATCCTGACGCCCGCCCAGGCGCGGGCCTCGACGCGGAAGAATTTCCTGTCACGCGCGCTCGGCACCGACCCGCGTGTGGAGATCGACTCGGCCGCGCACACGCCCGCCGCGGGCGATGTCTACCTGCTCTGCTCCGACGGTCTCACCAACATGGTCGAGGACGGAGAGATCGTGTCGCTGATCCGCGACGCGGCATCGCTCGGCGCGGCGGCGGAATCGCTCGTCGCGCAGGCGAACGAGCGCGGCGGACGCGACAACATCTCCGTCGCCCTCGCCCGGCTGGGCTGAGCCGACCCTCTCGGTCGTCGGTCGCTCAGCGCTCCAAGCGCGGCACGCGCGGCGCGACGCCGCAGAGAAGTTCGTAGGCGATCGTCCCCGCTCGCGCGGCGACCTCATCGACCGGCAGACCCGCGCCCCACAGCACTGCGCGCTCGCCCACCGCGACCGACGGCAGATCCGTGACGTCCACCGCCACCATGTCCATCGAGACGCGGCCTGCGAGCGGCGCACGCTGGCCGCCGATGAGCACCGGCGCACCGGAAGGCAGATGCCGCGGCACGCCGTCCGCGTACCCGGCGGCCAGGATCGCGATGCGCGACGGGCGCGTCGCCCGCCATGTCGCACCGTAGCCCACGCCCTCGCCCACCGGCACCTCGCGCACGGCGATCACCGCCGTCTCGAGCGTCATCACGGGCGCGAGGCCGAGCTCCGCAGCGCTGCGGTCCGCGAACGGCGAGGCGCCGTAGAGCGCGATGCCGGGCCGGATCCAGTCGCCCTGCGTCGCGCCCGGCGGCGCGCCCGGCGTGTTGCCGCCGCGCAGCGTGCCCGCGGAGTTGCCGATGCTGACGCTGGGCCGCGCCCCTGCGGTCGCGGTCCACTCGGCGACCAAAGCATCGAAGCGCGCGGTCTGCACCACCGTCGGCGCCGCATCCGTCTCGTCGGCGCGCGCGAGATGGGTCATGAGGCGCAGTTCGCGCGGCGCACCGCGCGCCGCACCGCGCGCCGCCAGAAGACGCGCACGGACGGCGAGCACCTGCTCCGGCCGGAACCCGAGCCGGTTCATGCCGGTGTCGACCTGCAGCCAGATGACGGCGTCCGACGCGTCGGCCTGCTCGAGCAGCTCGACCTGCGAGGGATCATGCACCGCGAGGTCGATGCGGGCGGCGAGCGCCTGCGCGAGCTCGTCGGCGGAGAACACGCCCTCGAGCAGCAGGATGGGCTTGTCGATGCCGGCCGCGCGCAGCGCGAGCGCCTCGCCGAGGCGCGCCACGGCATAGCCATCGGCGTCGTCGAGCGACGCGGCGACCCGCGCCGCACCGTGACCGTAGGCGTCGGCCTTCACGACGGCCATCGCCCGCGCTCCGGGCGCGGCGCGGCGCAGCAGCGCGAAGTTCGCGCGCAGCGCAGCGAGGTCGATGACGGCGCGGATGGCCAGGACGCCGCGCGCCGCGCTAGCGCAGCACGCCCTCGGCGTAGGAGTCGGGCGCGTAGTTCACGAAGCGCGAATACTGGCCCTGGAAGGTGAGCACGAAGGTGCCGGTCTCACCGTTGCGGTGCTTGGCGAGGTCGATCTCCGCCATGCCCTTCTTGGTGGTGTTCTTGTCGTACACCTCTTCGCGGTAGATCAGCAGGATCATGTCCGCGTCCTGTTCGATCGCGCCCGACTCACGCAGGTCGGACATCACCGGCTTCTTGTCGACGCGCTGCTCGACGCCGCGGTTGAGCTGCGAGAGCGCGATGACCGGCACGCGCAGCTCCTTGGCGAGCGCCTTGAGGCTGCGCGAGATCTCGGCGATCTCGGTGGCGCGGTTCTCCTTGTTGCCCGGCACCTGCATGAGCTGCAGGTAGTCGACGACCACGAGCCCGAGCCCGTGCTCGCGGGACACGCGGCGCGCGCGGGCGCGCAGCTGCGTCGGCGTCAGCGCCGGCGTCTCGTCGATGAAGATCTTGGCCTCGGACAGCTGCCCCGCCGCGCCGGTGATGCGCGGCCAATCGTCATCGCCGATGCGGCCGCTGCGGATGTCGCCGAGGCTGACGCGGCCGACCGAGGACAGCATGCGGGTCATCAGCTGCTCGGAGGGCATCTCCATGGAGAAGATCGCGACCGAGGCCTTCACATCGCCCTTGAGCGCGGCGTACTCGGCCATGTTCACCGCGAAGGTGGTCTTGCCCATCGAGGGGCGACCCGCGACGACCACGAGGTCGCCGGGGCGCAGCCCGCCGGTCTTGCGGTCGAACTCGTCGAAGCCGGTCGGCAGGCCGCGCAGACCGTTCGGGTTGTTGTGCCACTCGTCGATCTGGTCGATGAGCGCCGGCATCAGCGACTGCACCGAGAGCGCGCCGTCGCGCTTGCCGCCCGCGCCCTGCTCGGCGATGGCGAAGACCTTGGATTCGGCCATCTCGACGAGATCGCGCGCGGTCTCGCCCTCGTTGTTGAACACCGAGGCCGCGATGTCGGCGCCGGCCTGCAGCAGCTGGCGCAAGAGCGAGCGCTCGCGGACGATGGAGGCGTAGGCGCGGACGTTGGCGGCGGTGGGCGTGTCGCGCACCAGCGCGCCGAGGTAGGCGAGTCCGCCGGCGTCGGCGAGCTTGCCGTTGCGTTCGAGCTGGCCGCTGACGGTGACCGCATCGGCGGGCTTGCCGCCCGCCGCGACGAGACCGATGGCCTCGTAGATGAGGCGATGGTCGGGACGGTAGAAGTCGACGTCGCTGAGCATGTCAGCGACGTCGTCCCAGGCACGGGCGTCGAGCAGCAGGCCGCCCAACACGGCCTGCTCCGCCTCGATGGAGTGCGGCGGCGTGCGAACGTCTCCGCCGCGCGCGCTCATCGGGCCTTACTCCTCGGCGCTGATCGTGACCGGCAGCTGCACGTCGATGTCGGTGTGCAGATGCAGCACGACCTGATGGTCGCCGACGGTACGGATCGGACCGTTCGGCAGACGCACTTCGGAGCGCGCGACCTTGTGGCCCTGCGCGGTGCAGGCCTCGGCGATGTCGGTGGTGCCGACGGAGCCGAAGAGCTTGCCCTCGCTGCCCGCCTTGGCGGAGATGCGCAGCGTGAAGCCCTCGAGCGCAGCGGCACGGCCCTGCGCGGCGGCGAGCTGGTCCTTGGCGATCTTCTCGAGCTCCGAGCGGCGCGCCTCGAACTTGGCGACGTTCGCAGGGGTCGCGAGCGTGGCCTTGCCCTCGGGCAGCAGGAAGTTGCGGCCGTAGCCGGACTTGACCTTCACGCGGTCGCCGATGTCGCCGAGGTTGGCGACCTTGGTCAGCAGGATGACATCCATGGCGTGCCCCCGGTCAGTGCTGGTCGGTGTACGGCAGCAGCGCGAGGTAACGCGCGCGGCGCACGGCCACGGCGAGCTGGCGCTGGTAGAACGAACGCGTGCCGGTGATGCGGCTCGGCACGATCTTGCCGGTCTCGGTGATGTAACCCTTGAGCGTCGCCAGATCCTTGTAGTCGATCTGCTTGACGTCGTCCGCGGTGAAGCGGCAGAACTTCTTGCGACGGGTGAAGCGGCCACCGCCGCCTTGCTTGTCTCTCATGTCCTTGTCCTCTCGCTGGCGGCTCAGGCGGCGTCGCCGGCCACATCCTCGTCGGAATCGTCACGACGCCCGCGGCGCGGGCGGTCGACGCCCTCGCCACCGGCCTCTTCCTCGGCGGCACGCGCCATCGGCGAAGGCTCGGTGACCGCGCCGTCCATCTTCACCACGAGGTGCCGCAGCACCGCGTCGCTGAAGCGGAACGCGCCGGTGAGCTCGGCCAGGGTCTTCTGGTCGGTCTCGATGTTCATCAGGATGTAGTGCGCCTTGTGGACCTTCGCGATCGGGAAGGTCAGCTGACGACGACCCCAGTCCTCGACGCGGTGGATCTGGCCGCCGCCCGTGGTGATCATCGATTTGTAGCGCTCGAGCATGGCCGGAACCTGCTCGCTCTGGTCCGGATGGACCAGAAACACGATCTCATAGTGCCTCATGTCGTCTCCTTGTGGATGTAAGCCGCCCGGAGAAGCATGTCCGGTGCGGCAAGGAAGTCCCCAAATGGGGGCGCGGACTATAGCCAAACGGCGGGTCACGGGCAAGCCGACCGCCCCCGCCCCCGCCCGGGTCTACCTGCTCGGTCGGCCGCCCGGTCGGCCGCCTGATTGGCCGCCCCGTTGGCGCACGGCCTCGTAGAGCAGCATGCCGGCCGCCACCGACACGTTGAGGCTCTCGACGGCGCCGAGCGAGGGCAGCCGGACCATCACATCGCAGTGCTGGCGGGTGAGCTGGCGCAGGCCCGTGCCCTCGGCGCCCATCACCAAGGCGACCGGACCCGAGAGGTCGGCTTGGGCCGCAGCCTGCGACGCTTCGCCCGCGGCGCCGACCACCCAGAGGCCGGCGTCCTTGAGGTCGCGCAGGCAGCGCGCGAGGTTGGTGACCACCACCACGGGGGTGGTCTCGGCGGCGCCTGCCGCGACCTTGCGGACCGTGGCGTTGAGCTGCGCGGCGCGGTCACGCGGGATGACGACCGCCAGCGCGCCGCAGGCATCGGCGGTGCGCAGGCAGGCACCGAGGTTATGCGGATCCTGCACGCCGTCGAGCACCAGCAGCAGCGGCCGGAACGGCGCGCCGCCCTCCTCCGTCGCCTGCTGCAGACGGGCGAGTTCTGCGGTCAGCCGGTCCTCGTCCCAAGGCGGCAGCGGGCGGACCTCCGCGACCACGCCCTGGTGCACGCCCGCGCCGGCCAACTGTTCCAGCCGCGCCGCATCCACGCGCTCGACCGGGCAGCGCACGCGCGTTGCGGCGGCGAGCAACGCGGCGACGCGCGCATCCTCGCGGCCCCGCGCGACGAGCAGCCGCAGCACACGGGGCGGGTCGCGCTCGAGCAGCGCCTGCACCGCGTGCAGGCCGTGCATCCACTGCGCGCTCACGGCTCGAGTTCGAGGTCGATGAGGCCTTCGACCGGGTTGGCGTTGGTGACGATGACGCGCACCGCCGTGCCGATGGCGAGGCGGCGCTTGCTGCGCTGGCCCACCCAGGCATGACCGCCGCGCTCCTGGACGTAGTCGTCGTCGCGCATCGCCTCGAGGCGCAGCAGGCCGTCGATGTCGATGCCGCGCAGCTGCACGAAGCAGCCGTACTCGACCACGGTCGTGATCAGACCCTCGAACACCTGGCCCAGACGCTCGCGCAGGTAGCTGCACTTGAGGAAGCTGTCGACCGAGCGGTCGGCCTCGTCGGCGCGCCGCTCGAGCTTCGAGAGCTCGGGACCGAGCGTCGCGAGCTCGGCCTCCGTGTGGCGACGACCGCTGGCGTCGCGCGCATCGAGCACGGCCTTCAGCGCGCGGTGCACCACGAGGTCGGGGTAGCGCCGGATCGGCGAGGTGAAATGCGCGTACTCGCCGAGCGCGAGCCCGAAGTGCCCGATGTTGAGCGGCTCGTAGAGCGCCTGCGGCATGGCGCGCACCACCAGCGACTCGACGAACGGCCGGTCGGGCGACTTGCCGAGCCTTTCGGTGACGCGGCGCAGGTCGCGCGGCTGCACCTCCTCGGGCAGGTCCACCTCGATGCCGAGCGAGGCCAGCGCCGAGAGCAGCGCGTCGAGGCGCTTCTCCTCGGGCGTACCGTGCACGCGGTAAAGGCCGCCCGCACGCGCCTCCTTGAGCGCACGCGCCGCAGCGACGTTCGCCAGGATCATGCACTCCTCGATGAGCTTGTGCGCCTCGTTGCGCGCGTAACGATGGATGGCCTTCACGCGCTGCCCGGCGTCGAACTCGTAGAACGGCTCGGCGCTCTCGAAATCGAGCGCGCCGCGGCGATGACGCGCCTTGAGCAGCGCCTTGTAGAGGTCGACGAGCGGCGTGATCCTCGGCAGCAGCGGCCCGAGCGCCTTGCGCGCCGCCGGGTCGCCCTCGAAGAGCGCGGCATAGGCCTGGTCGTAGGTGAGGCGCCGATGGCTGCGCATCACCGCCGGATAGAAGCGATGCTCGAGCAGCGCGCCGCCCTTGGTGACGACCATGTCGGCGGCGAAGCACAGACGGTCGACCTCGGGCTCGAGCGAACACAGATGGTTGGAGAGCGCGGTCGGCAGCATCGGCAGCACGCGCTGCGGGAAATAGACCGAGGTGCCGCGCTCGCGCGCCGCCGCATCGAGCGCCGTACCGATGCGCACGTAGTGGCTCACATCGGCGATCGCCACCACCAAGCGGAAGCCGCGCGGATGCGGTTCGGCGTAGACGGCATCGTCGAAATCGCGCGCGTCGGCGCCGTCGATGGTGACGAGCGGCATCTCGCGCAGGTCGATGCGCCCGCGCGCCTCGCGCGGGTCGACCCGCTCGCCGTAACGCTCGGCCTCGATGAGGGCCTCGCCGGGGAAGTCGACCGGCAGACCATGGCGGGCGATGGCGCTTTCACAGGCCATCTCGAGCGGACGGTCCGGGTCGAGCTGGCGGAGCACCTCGGCGGTGGCGCCGTTGTGCCCGTCCGGATAGCGGATCACGCGCGCGATCACCCAGTCGCCGGGCCGTGCGCCGTTCGCTTTGCCGGGCGGCACGAGGCAGCGGAGGTTCAAGCGACGGTCGACGGCGTGCACGAACAGCGTGCGTCCCATCGCCTCGAGGGTGCCGAGGAAGGCGCTGACGCCGCGCGCGAGCACCGCCTCGACCTCGCCGGAAAGACGCCCGGTCGCGTCCTCGCGCACCCGCACCCGGACACGGTCCCCGGCGGTGAGCCCCGACATCTGCGGCGGCGGCAGGAAGACGTTCTGCTCCTGCCCTTCGACCTTCACGAACCCGAAACCCGAGCGGTGCGGGCTGACCACGCCTTCCATGCTGCCCGACGGCCGCCGGGCGAGCTGCGGCCCGCCGTGCCGACCGGAACGCCCGTGTGCCGGTTCGGGGCGGTGCCCGCTGGATCCCGTCTTGGCTTGCCCCTTCCGAGGCTTGGTGGCGGAGCGTTGCGGCCCGCGTCCGCCCTTGCGGTCGCCGCCTTTGCGGGAACGGTTCTTCATCCCGGCATCGTCCCAGAGGCATGCCCGCGGGCACAAGTCGGCTGACGCGTTGACAGGATGGGCGGTGCTGCTACCATTCCGCGCCCCCTCCCTGCCCGGGTGGCGGAATTGGTAGACGCACTAGTTTCAGGTACTAGCGGGTAACACCGTGGAGGTTCGAGTCCTCTCCCGGGCACCATCTTCCCCGAGCACGCTTCCCCGACCGCGTGCCTGCGCGGCATGATGCCGCGATGGACACCCATCGCCCGCATCGACGCCCCGCCCCATCCCTGCTCGCCCTCGCCTTCCTGCAGGCCGCTGCGCTGCTGACGCAGCCCGCCCTCGCCCAGGGCCAGGACTCCACCGCCGGCGAGCGCAACCTGCGCATCATGGCGGAGCTCCTGCCCGGCACCTACGACAACGTCAACCAGAACTACTTCGACGGGCGCCGCAAGCTCGCCGCCGACGACCGCCATCCGCGGATGTCGACCACGATCACGCGCGTCGAGGCGCCCGCGTTCGGTCGGCATGTGTTCCTGTGGGTCAACCGCACGCAGGGCGCAGAGGGCCCCACCGCGTCATGGCGCCTCGCGACCCTCGAAGCGGGACCGGCGGGCGACGAGGTGACGATGCGCCAATATCTGCGCATGCAGGGCGAGATCACCGCCGCCGAGCTCGCGACGCTGCGCCCGCAGGACCTGCGGCGCACCGAGGGCTGCGATTACGTCTTCAAGCGGCGCGCCGACCAGTTCCGCGGCGTGCAAGGCACGAAGTCCTGCCGTTTCGAGTGGGACGGCCAGCAGGTCTACACCGACAACACCATCGAGATCTCGCGCTCGGCGCTGTTCTTCCACGACCACAAATATGTGACCAAGACCGGCAAGCGGATAACCGGCGTCGCCTCGGGCGAGCCGTTCTGGCTCGAGCGCGCGCGGTTCTTCCATTGCTACATCGATGTGCCCGGCGTCGGCGGCGGCGTCGACATCCCCTTCGAGCGCTTCGACCACATCCTGCTGCACGACAAGGGCGGGATGCAGTGGGTGAAGTCGACCGCGCGACCGGAGCGCGGGCTCGTCGCGCGCGAGATCGGCATCTACCTGCGCTCGGTGACCTGGCATGTGCTCAACGAGGCCAACGACTACTTCAACCGCAACTCGCTGGTGCTCTCGGTGATGGAGCGGCTGCCGGACGGCAGCACGAAGGAGCACGGCTACGCCTTCACCGACCCCGACGCCGAGCGCATCGCCATCAACATGAAATGGATGCTCGGCAACTGCGCCATCACGCCGCGCGACCAGGCGCGGCCGGAGATGTGAGCGCCGTGGCGCGCAGACCCGTCCGCACGCGCACCCGCGGCCGCAACGCCCTGCTCGGCCTTGCGCTGTCCGTCGTCATCGGCGGCGCTGCGCTGGCCCCGCCGGTCGCACACGCGCAGTCGGGCCAGTGCGGCTACATCCGCGACGCCGACGACCGCGCGCTGTGCCGCGCGAAGACCGCCGGCTCGAGCAGTCAGTGCGGCTACATCACCGATGCCGACAAGCGCAGCTACTGCCGTGCGGTGACGGGAGGCGGGACCTCGCAATGCGGCTACGTGCGGGACGGCGACCTGCGCAACATCTGCCGCGCCGAGACCGCACAGCGCCCCTCGACGGCGGGCAGCGCAGCCTCGGAGTGCGGCTATGTGCAGGATGCCGACCAGCGCGCCGTCTGCCGCGCCCGCACCTCCGGCAACGCTTCGCAATGCGGGTATGTGCAGGACGCGGACCAGCGCGCCTACTGCCGAGCGGTCACCGGTGCGCGCGCGTCCGACTGCGGGTACATCCGCGACGCCGACCTGCGCGCCGCCTGCCGCGCCGAGGTGCGCTGAGGCCCGAGGGCGCGCTGACGCACCGCCGCGGGCGAAGATCGGCTCAGCTGCCCTCCTCGACCTTGAACGCGAGCCCCGCGCGCGCCTCGAGGCGCGTCACCAACCGGTCGCCGAACGCGGTCGCCGGCGTCCAGAACCCGCCCGGAAGAGCGTCCTTGGGCGTGTCGGTGGCGAGGCAGGCGGCGGCCTGCAGCAGCATGCGCGCGGTCGAGCCGTAGCCCGGGTCTCGGTCGCCCGTGACCTTGGCGCGCAGCGCCTTTCCGTCCGCCGTGACGCCGTGCAGTCGCAGATCGAAGAAGCCGGTGCGCTGCGCCTCGGGGCTCGGCCCCTCGCCCGGCTTCGGCAGCACGAAGCGCTCGAGCAGGGAACGCAGCGGTCCGATCGACGCCGCCACCATGAAGCCGCCGAGACCGAGCGCGGTGCCGAGCGCGACGAGCCGGCCGCGCAGGCCGCGACCCGTCAGCACCGCCTCGTCGTAGCGGAACTCGCGGCCGTAGCGCCAGCCCGAGACCGCGTTGGAGCGGTGCACGATGCGGGTGTTGATGCCGGCCATCACGAACGGTGCGACCCACGATCCGAACGCCTCATCGTGCACGGCGCCCGCCACGTTCGGCTGGCGCGTCGTGGGCGCATCGCCCCCGACGCAGAGCGAATATGGGTTGGCGAGCTCGGCGCGCAGCGACTTGTCGCGGCCGACCTCCTTCAGGACGTTGAGCAGGCTCGCCACCGTGCCGCCCGAGGCGCCGCCGCGCATCGCCTTGACGCGCAGCCGGACGCGCGTGAGCGGCGCGCCGAAGCGGCGTTGCGCCTCGCGCTGCAGCACATGCACACCGAGGTCGGAGGGGATGGAATCGAAGCCGCAGCAGTGCACGATGCGGGCGCCGCTCGCGCGCGCCGCCGCCTCGTGGCGCGTCACCATGCGCCGGATCCACTGCACCTCGCCGGTGAGGTCGCAGTAATCCGTGCCGGTCTCGACGCAGGCCTTCACGAGCGGCTCGCCGTACAGGGCATAGGGGCCGACCGTGGAGACCACCACCCGCGTGCCGCGGCACATCGCGCGCATCGCGTCCTCGTCGGCGGCATCGGCGACGATGACGGGCAGCGCCGCGGCGGCGGGGCCGAGCGCCGCCTTGAGCTCATCGAGCTTGGCGCGCGAGCGACCCGCGATGGCCCAGCGCAGCGCGCCGCCCGCACCGCCCGACCCTTCGACGCCGAACTCCTCGAGCATGCGGTGCGCGAGGATCTGGCCCACGAAGCTCGTGGCGCCGAAGACGACGATGTCGTGCATGGTCCCCTCCCGGGGCAGGATCAGAAGTTGTTGAGCGCGGTGACCTTGCCGTCGGCGCCGAACCAGACCCAGCCGCTGCCGAGCATGGCACCCTCGTCGCGCACGAACATGTAGCGCGGCGTGCTGTCGAGGATGGCCTCGACGAACTTGGGCGTGAACACCGCGTCGTACACCGCCAGCAGGTCCTTGGGCCCCTTCAGCCGACGGATCTTGCCGTCGAGGGTCACCGCGGTCGGGTAGCGGATCTGCGCGGCGACGGCGGCGCGGTCGCCCGCCTTCACGCCGCGCCAGAAACGCGCGGCGCCGCGGTGCACGACCTCATCGTCGCGCACGCCGATGGCGCCGTAACGATGGCGCAGGCTGCCGGAGGTCGCGCCGTCGGTCGCGAGATAGACCGACAGGCGTTCGGTGGAGCCGACCTTGCTCCAGCTGCCCATGATCACTTCGCAGGCGAGCTCGCTGTCGCCGTAGCGGCCCGTGGGGTCGCGGGTGACGAACTCGCCCTCGAAGCGGGCCGTGACGCGACCGGCGGCATCGAGCTCGTCGAGCACGACGGTCTTGCCGCCCTCGATGCGACCGCGCAGCCGGATGTCGCGCAGCTGGCTCCGGTAGGTGTAGACGCCGTCGAGCGTGTCGCCGGAGAAGACGAGCGTCATGCGGACGGGGTACTTCTCGGCGATCCTGCCGTCGAAGTTCCACAGATACCCGGGCTCGTTGCGGGTGCAGGCGGCCTGCGCCGCAGGCGCGACGAGCCCCGCGGCGACCAGCGCGAACGATGCCAGGAGGCGCACGGCAAGACGGTTCATGGGAGGCTCAACCGAAGGGGTGGCGGCGGATGATGGTCTGGTCTCGGTCCGGGCCGGTCGAGATGACGTCGATGGGCACGCCGACGATCCCCTCGATGCGGGCGAGATAACGGCGCGCGGCCTCGGGCAGGTCCTGCTCGCGGGTCACGCCGAGCGTCGGCGTCGTCCAGCCCGGCAACTCCTCGTAGACGGGCTCGACGTCCGCGAAGGCATCGACGAAGAGCGGCGGCTCCGAGGAGACCACCCCGCCCGCGCGGTATCCGGTGCAGAGCTTGATGGACTCGAAGCCGTCGAGGACATCGAGCTTGGTCATGCAGAGACCGGACACGCTCGAGTGGATGACGGCGCGCCGCAGCGCCACCGCATCGAGCCAACCGCAGCGCCGACGCCGCCCGGTGACGGCGCCGAACTCCTGCCCGACGCGCTGCAGGCGCTCGCCGGTGGCGTCGAAGAGTTCGGTCGGGAACGGACCGGCACCGACGCGCGTCGCATACGCCTTGACGATGCCGAGCACGTAATCGAAGTTGCGCGGCCCGATGCCGGTGCCGGTGCCGGCGTAGCCCGCGGTGGTGTTGGACGAGGTGACGAAGGGATAGGTGCCGAGGTCGACGTCGAGCATCGCGCCCTGCGCGCCCTCGAACATGACGTTCGCGCCGCGCGTGCGCAGCCGATGCAGCTCGAGCGTGACGTCCACCACCAGCGGCTTGATGCGCTCGGCCATCGCGAGGTGCTCGTCGCGGGTGCGCTGCAGGTCGACGGCGGGCAGCCCGAACTTGCGCTCGAGCTCGAAATTGTGGGACTCGAGGATCTCCGCGAGCTTGGCGGCGAAGCGCTCCGGCTGGAACAGGTCCGCGACGCGCAGCGCGCGGCGCGACACCTTGTCCTCGTAGGCGGGACCGATCCCCCGACCGGTGGTGCCGATGGCGTTGACGCCGCGCGCCTGTTCGCGGGCTTTGTCGACCGCAGCATGCGAGGGCAGGATGAGCGGACAGTTGGCCGCGATGCGCAGCTGGTCGAACACCGGGACGCCGCGCGCCGCGAGCATGTCCGCCTCGCGCAGCAACGCCTCCGGGGAGAGCACGACGCCGTTGCCGATGTAGCACATGACCTGCGGCCGCAGCACCCCCGAGGGGATCAGCGACAGCACGGTCTTCTCGCCGCCGACGATCAACGTGTGGCCCGCGTTGTGGCCGCCCTGGAAGCGCGCGACGGCCGAGGCCCGCTCCGTCAGCAGGTCGACGATCTTGCCTTTGCCCTCGTCACCCCACTGGGTGCCGATGACGACGACGAAGCGCCCGGAGGACACGCGCGCGCCCGGGCGTCAGCGGTTGCCGGCGCCGCCGGGTCCGCGCATGTAGCGGAAGAAGTCGCTGTCCGGCGAGACGACCATGATGTCGCCCTCCTTGCCGAGCGAGTTCTTGTAGGCCTGCAGGCTGCGGTAGAACGAGTAGAATTCGGGGTTGCGCCCGTAGGCCGCCGAGTAGAGCGCTGCGGCCTTGGCGTCGCCCTCGCCGCGGATCTTGAGCGAATCACGCGCGGCGACCGCGAGGATCTCGGTGCGCTTGCGGTCGGCCTCGGCGCGGATGCGCAGCGCTTCCTTCTCGCCCTCGCCGCGCAGCTGGCGCGCGAGCTTGCCGAAGCTCTGCTGCATGCTCGCGTAGACGCGCGACTCGACGTCGGGCGGCAGCCCGATCTTCTGGACCCGCGCATCGACGAGCTCGAGCCCCAGGCTCTCGGCGCTCTTGCTGGCACGGTTGAACATGTCCCCCGTGAACGCCGTGCGCTCGGCGGAGACGATCTGCTGCAAGGTGCGCTGCGCGACCGCGTTCTTGATGCCGTCCTTGACGATGTCCGCGAGGCGCTGGCCGGCCGCCTCGGTGTCGACGCCGAAGGCCTGCGCGTAGCGGCCGGCGTCCTTGATGCGCCACTTGACGAAGTAGTCGACGATCAGGCCGCGGTTCTCGCTGGTGAGGAAGGTCTCGCCCTCGAAGCTGCGCGACACGATGCGCTTCTCGAACTTGCGCACGGTGTCGATCGGCCACTTGAAGTGCAGGCCGGGACCGTAGCCGGTGGCGACGATCTCGCGGAACTGGGTGCGGATGGCGACCTCGTTCTCGCCGACCGTGAACACGCAGAAGCTGAGCGCGACGCCCGCCGCGATGACGATGCTGATGATGCGTTGCAGTTGCTGTGTCATGTCAGCGCTCCGTCCGCGTGCGCGGGTCCTGCGCGGGCGGCTGCGCATCGCCCGGGTCCGCCCCCGCCGCGGCGCGCGGCGCGGTGACCGCGACCTCGTCGTTGCGGCTGCGTTCGACCAGCTTGTCGAGCGGCAGGTAGAGCATGTTGTTGCCGCCCTTGGTGTCGACGACGACCTTGCGCGAGCGCGACATCACGCCCTCGACCGTCTCGAGGTAGAGCCGCTCGCGCGTCACGCGCGGCGACTTCTCGTACTCGCCGACGAGCTGCGAGAAGCGCGAGGCCTCACCTTCCGCGACCGACACGACCTGCGAGCGATAGCCCTCGGCCTCCTGCAACTGACGGGAGGCCGCACCCTCGGCGACCGGCAGGATGCCGCTCGCGTAAGCCTCGGCCTCCTTCACGAGCCGCTCCTTGTCGGCGAGCGCCTTGTTGGCGTCGCGCTGCGATTCCTGCACGTCGGCCGGCACCTGGATGTCGGTGAGGTTGACGCTGGTGATGGCGATGCCGGTGCCGTACTGGTCCAGCGTGCGCTGGATGAGCTCCTTGGTGCGCGCGGTGACCTGTTCGCGGTTCGAGACGAAGATGGTCTCGAGGGTGCTGCGGCCGACGACCTCGCGGATCGCCATCTCGCCGACCTCGCGCAGGGTCTGTTCGGGGTCCTTGACCTTGAAGAGGTACTTCACCGGGTCGCGCAGCTGGTACTGCACGGCGAGCGACATGTCGATGAGGTTGATGTCCTGGGTCAGCACCTTGGCGGTGTAGTTGACGCTGCTGACCTTCTGGGTGTTGACCTTGGTGATGCGCTCGATCGGCCAGAGGTGGAAGCCGAGGCCCGGGTCGCGCACCGCGACGAACTTGCCGAAGCGCTGGATGACGCCGCGCTCCGCCTGGTCGATGGTGAAGAAGCTCTGCCACGCCCAGAAGAGCAGCAGCACGCCACCGATCATCAAGAGCTGCGAGCGCGTCCCGCCCGGCGGCTCGTCGGACGCGGCGCCGCCGCCCGAAGGCGTGCCCTTCAGGATCTGTTCGAGTTTGCGCTGGAAACTGCGGAAAGCGTCGTCACCGTCCTTGGCAGGACGCTTTCCCCACGGGTTGTTCTGGCCGCCACCAGGTTCGTTCCATGCCATAGATCAGGTCAGGCCCTCGGGTTGAGAACGGATTGTAGGTACCCCTCCCCCGTGGCACAAGTTTGCATGCTCGGCTCGCGGGGCGGGTCCAGCACCTCGACACCGGGACGGGCCACGAGTTCCCGGGCCTGCTCCTCCGGCAGGTCCACGAGCCACTCGAGACCGCCGTCCGGCAGCGGCATCTCGCTGCGCACCACGCCGGCGGCGTGCAGACGGGCGCGCAGCGCCCCGGCGGCGCGCGGCTCGGCCCGGACCACACGCCGGCGCGCGAAGCGCGACAGGCGCTCCGCGACCGCCCCGAGCAGCAGGTCGAGACCCTGGCGCTTGGCCGCCGAGAGCCAGACCGCCGTGGGCTCACCCGATGCGCCGCGGTCGAGCCGGGGCGGCTCGTCCAGACGGTCGATCTTGTTGTACACCCGCACCTGCGGCAGCTCGCCCGCGCCCACTTCGGCGAGCACGGCATCCACCTGCGCGATGCGCTCGTCCCGACGCGGGTCGGAGGCGTCGACGACATGCAGCAGCAGCGTCGCCTCGCGCGCCTCGGTCAGGGTCGAGCGGAACGCGGCGACCAGTTCGTGCGGCAGCTCACGGATGAAACCGACCGTATCGGCGACCACGATCGGACTGCCGCCCGGCAGGTCGACGCGGCGCACCAGCGGGTCGAGGGTCGCGAACAGCTGGTCGGCCACATAAGCGTCCGCGCCGGTGAGGGCCCGGAACAGCGTCGACTTGCCCGCGTTGGTGTAGCCGACGAGCGCCACGGAGGGGATCGGGATCTCGACGCGGCGCTGGCGGCCGGTCTCGCGCTGCTGCTGCAGCTTCTCGAGGCGCTTCGACAGCACCTTCACGCGCACACCGAGCAGGCGGCGGTCGGTCTCGAGCTGCGTCTCGCCGGGGCCGCGCAGGCCGATGCCGCCCTTCTGGCGCTCGAGGTGGGTCCAACCGCGCACCAAGCGGCTCGCGATGTGCCGCAGCTGCGCGAGCTCGACCTCGAGCTTGCCTTCGTGGCTGCGCGCGCGCTGGGAGAAGATGTCGAGGATCAGCGCCGCACGGTCGAGGACCCGCACGCCGGTGAGCTTCTCGAGGTTGCGCTCCTGGCTGGGCGAAAGCGCGTGGTCGACGAGCACCACCTCCGCACAGGTCTCGACCACGGCTTGGCGGATCTCCTCGGCCTTGCCGCTGCCGACGAAGAACCGCGGGTCGGGACGGTCGCGGCGCCCGGTGATGGTGGTGGCCACCGTGACACCGGCCGACTCGGCGAGCTGCGTGAACTCGTCCAGGTCCTCCTGCTCGACGGGCATGCCGAGACCCAAGCGCACGAGCACCGCGCGCTCGCCGCCGCGCGGACGCTCAAACACGGCAGGTGGACCGGGCCGGGGACCGGCGTACGGGCATCAAGCTTCGGGCGGGGCAGCGTCCACACCGCCCTCCGGCTCTTCGGCCGAGGGCAGACGGACGTTGCGGGCCGGCACCACCGTCGAGATGGCGTGCTTGTAGACCATCTGGTTGACGGTGTTGCGCAGCAGGATGACGAACTGGTCGAAGGAATCGATGTGGCCCTGCAACTTGATGCCGTTCACGAGGTAGATCGAGACCGGCACGCGTTCCTTGCGCAGCTGGTTGAGGAAAGGATCCTGCAGGGACTGGCCCTTGGCCATGATGACGACTCCTTGACGCGCGGGGTTCAATCCCTCCCCGTCTGTAAGGACAAATTTACCATGCCGAAGGTTCCCGCTCCAAAGCGCTGGCACACGTCCTGCAGCGCGACCAGCCAGCGGTCCGGGGCGGCGGGGTCGAGGGGGTCCAAGCGTTGCCAGCCGGGGTCGGCGTTGATCCAGGTCAACTGCCTTTTGGCCAGCTGGCGGGTCGCGGCGATGCCCGCCGCCACCGCCCGCGCGAGCCCCTCCGCCGACTCCGGGCCATCGAGGTACTGCCAGAGCTGGCGGTAGCCCACCGCACGCAACGCCGGCGCCGACGGGTCGAGGTCCGGCAGGCGACGCAGCCCGCGCACCTCGTCGAGGAACCCCTCCTGCATCATCGCGTGGAAGCGCTCGGCGATGCGCTGATGGAGCACGGCGCGGTCCGGGGGCACCAGGGCCCAGCGCTCGAACACGAGGCCGTGACCGGGTGCCGTATCGCGCTGCCACGCGCTGATCGGGCGGCCGCTCGCGTGCCAGACCTCCAGCGCCCGTTGGATGCGCTGCGGATCGTTCGGATGGATGCGCGCCGCCGCCTCGGGGTCGACCCCCGCCAGTTCGGCGTGCAACGCCGGCCAACCCTCCGCCGCGCCGCGGGCGTCGAGCCGGGCGCGCAGCGCCGCATCGGCCCGCGGTAGGGGCGCGAGCCCGCGCAGCAGCGCGTTGAAGTAGAGCATGGTACCGCCGACCAGCAGCGGCATGCGGCCGCGCGCCCGGATGTCGGCGATCGCGCGCAGCGCATCGGCGACGAACTCGCCGGCGCTGTAGGTCTGCTGCGGCGCGCGCAGGTCGATGAGATGGTGCGGGACCGCGGCGCGCAGCGCGGGCGACGGCTTGGCGGCGCCGATGTCGAAACCGCGGTACACCTGCGCCGAGTCGACGCTGACGATCTCTACGGGCGCACGGCGCGCGAGTTCGAGCGCGAGCCCGCTCTTGCCGCTCGCGGTGGGCCCGCAGAGCAGGATGGCGTCGACCCGCGCGGGCGCCACGTCCGCCATGCGCCTCAGCGGCCGCGCAGGAACAGCTGGTCGAGCTGCGCGAGCGTGAGCAGCGTCCAGGTCGGACGACCGTGGTTGCACTGCCCCGCGCGCTCGGTGGTCTCCATGTCGCGCAGCAGCGCGTTCATCTCCGGCAGCGTGAGGCGGCGGTTGGCCTTGATCGCGGCGCGGCAGGCGATGTTGCCGAGCAAGGAGTGCGCCGCGGCCTCGAGATGATGCCCGCCGCGCTCCTCGCGCAGGTCGGCGAGCACCTCGCGCACCAACGGCCCGAGGTCGGCGCGCGACAGCAACGCCGGCAACGCGCGCACCGCGAGCCGCCCCGGCGCGAGCACGCCGATGTCGAAGCCGGCGCGCGCGAAATCCTCGGCGTGCTCGGTGAAGGACTCGGTGTCGTGCGCCGCGACCTCGACCACGACCGGCTCGAGCAGCCGCTGCACCGCGGGTCGCGCGCCGAACTCGCGCTTCATGCGCTCGTACAGCACGCGCTCATGGGCGGCGTGCGCATCGACCAGCACCAGCCCCGCCTCGCTCTGCGCCAGCACATAGACGCCGTGCAGCTGTGCGACCGCGACGCCGAGCGAACCGGGACGCGCGCCGAGACCGTCCGGCAGGCCCTCGCGCACCCAGGCCGGCGCCGGTGCCGCCTGCCCGTCGGCGGGACCCACGGCCGGCCAGAAGCCCTCGGCCTCGGCGAGCGGCAGCACTCCCGCGGCGGAGCTCTGCCCTGCCCCTGCACCGCCGATCGTCCCGGCGGTCGACACGCCTGCCGGCGCGCCGACGCCGAGCGCGGTCGGCGGCGCGGTGGGCGCAGCGGCGCCGGCGCCGACGCCGAGCGCGTCGTGCACCGCGCGGAACACGAAGTCGTGGACCTGCCGGCTGTCGCGGAAGCGGACCTCGAGTTTCTGCGGATGCGCGTTGACGTCGACCCACTCCGGTTCGATGTCGAGGTGGAGCAGATAGGCGGGCTGCCGTCCGTGGTAGAGCACATCGCGGTAGCCGAGCCGTACGGCCGCCGCGAGCAGACGGTCGCGGACCGCGCGCCCGTTGACGTACGCGAACTGCTGATCGCTCGCCGCGCGTGCGGCCTGCGGCTGACCGAGCCAGCCGCTGAGCGCGACCCGTCCGGCGCGCCGATCGATGGGCAGCGCGCCGGCGATGAAGTCCTCGCCCATGATCGCGGCGATGCGCGCGCGCTGCAGCGCCGGCGTATCGGCGAGCGGCGCATCGAGCAGCACGCGGCCGCCGTGCCGCAGCCGGAACGCGACATCGAAGCGCGCCAGCGCGAAGCGCTCCAGCAGCCGCGCGATGTGGCCGAGCTCGGTCGACTCCGCGCGCAGGAACTTGCGGCGCGCCGGCACGTTGTGGAAGAGGTCGCGCACCTCGACCAGCGTGCCCGGCGGCTGGGCGACGGGCGCCGGATCACCGGCCTCGCCGTGCTCGACACGCAGCTCGGCACCGCGATCCGCACCGCTCGCGCGCGAGGCGATCCGCAGCCGCGCCACCGAGCCGATCGAGGGCAGCGCCTCGCCGCGGAAGCCGAGCGTGCCGATCGCCGCGAGGTCGTCGACGCTCGCGATCTTGCTGGTGGCATGACGCTGCACGGCGAGCGGCAGCTCGGTCTCGGGGATGCCGTGACCGTCGTCGAGCACGCGCACGAGCGCGGTGCCGCCCGCCTCGATGTCGACCTCGATGCGGCGCGCGCCGGCATCGAGGCTGTTCTCGACCAGCTCCTTGACGAGCGACGCCGGCCGCTCGATGACCTCGCCCGCGGCGATCTGGTCGACGAGCGCGCTCGGCAGCAGACGGATGGGCACCGGCAGGCCGCGGATCAGAGACGGCCGGGCGCACGCGCGGGCGTGCCGCCGGCGTCCGGCGCCGTCGCGATCACCGTGCGATCGGCATCCGCGCGGCCCGACCGACGCTCGAGCGCGAAACGCGAACCATCGGGTGGATGGTCGACGAAATACTGCTGCACGCCTTCGAAGATGGCCTCGGCGAGCGCGGCGCGGCGCTCGGGCTGGCCGAGCAGGCGCTCGTCCTCCGGGCTCGAGATGAACGCGGTCTCGACCAGCATCGAGGGGATGTCGGGGCTCTTCAGCACCACGAACCCGGCCTGCTGCACCTGCGGCTTGCGCACGACGTTGACGTTGCGCAGCGAACGCAGCACGCGCTCGGCGGCGGCCATGCTGTCGCCGATCTGCGCCGACTGCGCGACGTCCACCAGGACCGACGCGAGCACCGAGTCCTTGTCGTCGATGGAGACGCCGCCCGCGAGGTCCGCCGCGTTCTCGCGGTCGGCGAGCATCCGCGCCTGCTCGTCGGTCGCGCCCTTGTCGGACAGCACGTAGACGGAGGAGCCGGTGACGGTCGGATCGCGCACCGCATCGGCATGCACCGAGACGAACAGCATCGCACCGGCCGCCTGGGCGCGGCGGATGCGGTCGCGCAAGGAGATGAACTGGTCGCGGTCGCGGGTGAGGAACGCGCGCATGCCGGGCTCGCGGTCGATGCGTGCGGCGAGCGTCTTGGCGATGTCGAGCACGACGTCCTTCTCGCGCGTGCCGCCCGGCCCGATCGCGCCCGGATCCTGTCCGCCGTGCCCCGGGTCGATGGCGACGACGACCGTGCGACCGCTCGCCGCAGGCGCGTGGGCGGCCTTGATGGGCCTGAGCGGCACCGGCGCCGAGGCCTCGGGCATCGCCTCGGGCGCCGCCCCCTCGGCGACCACCGCACGCGGTGCCGCGACCGGCAGCGTGGCGACCGCTGGCGGCGGCGTTGCGGCCGCGTCGCCGCCCACCACCTCCAACACCAATGTTTGGGCTCCGGCGCCGCGCGTCAGCGGCGTACCCATCGAGGCGCGCGCATCCGCGCGCAGCTCGACGACGATGCGCAGCACGCCACCCGGTTGCGCGCCGACCCGCAGGCCCGCGACGGCGCCCGCCGGCGCCGGCAACGCCTTGCCGAGGCCGTCGCGCGCACCCTCGATGTCGATGACCGCGCGACGGGGCGCATCGAGCACGAAGAAGCGATGATCGGTGGCGCGCGACAGGTCGACGGACACCCGCGTCACGTCGGCGTCCGCCTGCACGCGCAGGGCGTCGAGCCGCGACGGCTCGCCGGCCGGTTGCGCCTGCAGACCGGCCGCCAGGCCGGCGGCGAGCAGCAGGACGGGACGCAGGAGAGCGCCGCGACGAGGAGCGTGGCGGACAGCGCTGCGGGCTGCGCCGGCGTGGCGCAGCGCGGTCGCGTCGTTCGGCATCATGGACCGGTACTGTACGCCGCGAACAAGAACATTTTCAAGGAAATTAAGCACCTGCGCCGCAAGGCTCAAGCGCGGCTTCCGGGCCGCGCCGCGTCCATCCAGCGCACGCCGACCGATGAGCAGCCCTCGATGGTCACACGGTGCAGAGCGCGGTCCGCCTGCAACGTGACACGCAGGTCGGGCGGAGCCAACACCGCCGCCCCGCGCTCGGGCCACTCGATCAGCCACACCGCACCCGGCTCGTCATGGTCGCGCAGACCCAGCGCCTCGACCTCCGTCGGCTCGGCGAGGCGGTAGAGATCGAGATGCAGCACCGCGCGTCCGGCCACCGCGTAGGGCTCGAGCAGACCGTAGGTCGGGCTGCGGACCGCGCCCGTCACACCGAGCGCCCGCAGGAACCCGCGCACCAGCGTGGTCTTGCCGGCGCCGAGGTCCCCCTGCAGGTGCACGCTCAATGCGCGATCGACGCCGGTCGGCAGGCTTCGCGCGAGCGCGGCGCCCAGGGCCTCGGTCGCCGCTTCGTCCGGCGTGTCGAGACGCAGCACACGGAGCGGCGCGCTCATCGCGGCGGCGCGCCCATCGCTTCGGCGAGCGCCGCGGGCAACCGCTCCGCGACCTCACCGGCGAACACGCCGCGCGAGGCTGCGTTCGCTGCGAGCTCGCCGGCGCGCGCGTGCGACCAGACCGCGGCGCAGGCCGCACCCCAGGCATCGCCCGACTGCGCGAGCAGACCCGCGATCGCTCCGGCCAACACATCGCCCGTGCCGGGCGCCGCCAGCACCGGATCGCCGCGATCGCAGACCACGGGTATCGAGCCCGGCGTCGCGAGCAGCGTGCCCGCGCCTTTCAGCACCACCACGCCGCCGAGGCGCGCGACCAAGGCGGCGAGCGCAGCCGGTCGGTCGGTCTGCACCGCCGCCGCGGTGAGTCCGAGGAGACGTCCGGCCTCGCCCGGATGCGGCGTGTACACCCGAGGCGCATGCTGCGGCGCACCCTGCGCACCGATGGGCGCCGTGCCGAGCAGATGCAAGGCATCGGCATCGACCACCGTCGGCTTCGCCGCATCGAGCGCCGCATCGAGCACGGCCCTCGCCCATCCATCACGACCGAGCCCGGGACCGACCACCAGCACATCGGCATCGGCGAGCATCCCGCGCAGCGCCGTGGCCGCATCGGCAGGCTCCGTCGGCAGACCGCGCACCATCGACTCGGGACGTCCTGCGGCGATCGCGGCCGCCGAGTCGGCGGCGCAGGCGACGGTGACCCGACCCGCACCGACGCGCAGCGCCGCCTCGCCCGCGAGACGCGCCGCGCCCGGCATGCCCGAGCCGCCGCCCACGACGAACACGTGGCCGCCCTGCCCCTTGTGGGCATCGCGGCGGCGCGCGGGGACCGCCGCCCGCACCTGAGGCGCGCCGAGCAGCGACCAGGCCGGCGGTCCGAGGTCATCCACGATGCCGAGCGTGGCGAGCCGCACCTCACCTGCATGGTCGGGCCCCGCACCGAGGCGCAGACCTGCCTTCAGGGCGATGAAGGTGATGGTGACGTCCGCGCGCACCGCGACGCCCTGCACGCGCCCGCTGTCGGCACAGAGGCCGGACGGAAGATCGAGCGCGAGCACCGGTCGGCCTGCGGCGTTGATGGCCTCGATGGCGGCGGCGACGGGCGGCCGCACCGCCTGCACGAGGCCGAGCCCGAGCAAGGCATCGACGATGACATCGGCGCGGGCGAGCTGCGCCGTCGCACCGCCGGCTGCATCGAAGGCCGATGCCGGCACGCCCGCCGCGAGCGCTTCGGCCGCGGCCTGCGCCGCCTCGCCGCGCAGCGCCTCGGGGGGCGTGGTCCAGAGCACCTGCGGGGAGAGACCGGCGGCGCGCGCGAGGCCGGCGAGCATCCAACCGTCACCGCCGTTGTTACCGGCACCGCAGAGCACGACGATGTCGCGGGCCACGGGCCAACGGGCCCGCAGCGCCGCGAGCGCCGCCGCAGCTGCGCGGCGCATGAGCACCGACCCGTCCCGGCCGGACGTGGCGAGCGCGCGCGCCTCGAGCGCGCGCACGGCGGCGGCGGTGTGCAAGGCGACGGACGGCGTCATGCGGCCAGTATACTGGCTGCATGGCCGCGACCCCGGACCTGCAGACGCTGCGGCGCGAACTCGACGGCATGGCGGCGGAGCTCGGTTTCACCGCGGTCGGCGTGGCCGCCATCGCGCTCGCCGAGGACGAAGTCCATCTGCGCCGCTGGCTCGACGCCGGTCGACACGGCGACATGCACTACATGTCGCGGCACGGCGTCCGTCGCGCGCGGCCCGCCGACATCAAGCCCGGCACGGTGCGGGTGATCAGCGTGCGGCTCGACTACTGGCCTGCCGACGCCGCTCCCGCGGAGACGGTGCTCGCCGACCCCGCGGGCGCCTACGTGTCGCGCTACGCGCTCGGGCGCGACTACCACAAGATCATGCGCAACGCGCTGCAGTCGCTGGCCGACCGCATCGAGGCGCGCATCGGGCCGTTCGGCTACCGCGTGTTCGTCGACAGCGGCCCGGTGCTCGAGAAACCTCTGGCGCGCGATGCCGGCCTCGGCTGGATCGGCAAGCACACCAACCTGATCGCGAGCGAGGCCGGCTCGTGGTTCTTCCTCGGCGAGATCTACACCGACCTGCCGCTGCCCGCCGACGGCGCGGGCGGCAGCCACTGCGGCAGCTGCGAGGCCTGCATCCCGGCCTGCCCCACCGGCGCGATCACCGCGCCCTACCAGCTCGATGCGCGCCGCTGCATCTCGTACCTCACCATCGAGCTGTCGGGCAGCATCCCCGAGGAGCTGCGCCCGCTGATGGGCAACCGCATCTACGGCTGCGACGACTGCCAGCTGGTGTGCCCCTGGAACAAGTTCGCGCGCGCCGCGGCGCATCCCGACCTCGCGCGGGTGCGGCACGGTCTCGATGCCGCGAGGCTCGCCGAGCTCTTCGGCTGGACCGGGGAGGAGTTCGAGGAGCGCATGCGCGGTTCGGCGATCCGCCGCATCGGCCACGAACGCTGGCTGCGCAACATCGCGGTCGCGCTCGGCAACGGACCGCCGACGGCCGAGGCGCGCGCCGCGCTCGAGGCGCGACGGGCGCATCCGTCAGCGCTGGTGCGCGAGCATGTCGGGTGGGCGCTGGCGCGGCTCGACGCCGCGGTCAAAGCGCCGCGTGGCGCAGCGGATTGAAGTAGAGGCGGCCGCGGCCCATGCGCGCGATGGCGCCCTGCAGCTCGGCATAGTCGAGGTCGCTGGCGAGCGGGTCGAGCGTGGCGGCGTTGACGATCAGCAGCGGCGCCTCGTCGTAGTCATGGAAGAAACGGGCGTACGCCTCGTTCAGCTTCTCGAGGTATGCCCGGTCGATGAGCTGCTCCATCGGGATGCGGCGGCGACCGATGCGCTCGAGCAGCACGTCGACGGGCGCCTGCAGGTAGATGACGAGGTCGGGCTTCGGCGGATCGACGACGAGCCGCTCGTAGACCTGCTGGTAGAGCGTGAACTCGCTCTCCTCGAGCGTGACGCGCGCGAACAGCCGGTCCTTCTCGATGAGGTAATCGGCGACGCGCACCGCGGAGGTGAAGAGGTCCTGCTGGCGCAGATCGGCGAGCTGCTGGGTGCGCTGGAACAGGAAGTGCAGCTGCGTCGGCAGCGCGGCGCCGACCGGGTCGCGGTAGAAGCGTTCGAGGAAAGGGTTGGCTTCGGCCTGCTCGAGCATCGGCTCCGCGCCCCAGGTCTCGGCGAGACGCTTGGCGAGCGTGGTCTTGCCGACCCCGATCGGACCCTCGACGACGACATAGCGGTGCTTGACGGCTTGCTGCATGCTCACTCGAGTCGCGTCGCGCCGCGGTCCTCCACCCGCGCCGCGAGCCCGCGCACGCGGCCGAGACCGGGCACGAGGAGGTCGGGCGCGATGTCACGCAGAGGATACAAAACGAAATCCCGCTGCGGTATCCCCGGATGCGGCAGCGAGAGCGCCGGCGTGTCGCGGACGGCCGCACCGTGCACCAACAGGTCGAGGTCGATCTCGCGCGGTCCCCAACGCTCGCGCGGCGGCTGTCGGCCGAGACGCTGCTCCAGCGCCTTCAGCGCGGCATGCAGCGCCTCCGGGTCCGATGTGGTCAGCACGCCCGCCGCGGCGTTGACGAAGTCCGGCTGGGCCACCGGCCCGAACGGCGCGGTGCGGTAGAAGGGCGAGGCGACGAGCGCCGTCACGCCGGGCAGCGCGGCGATCGCATCGAGCGCGGCGCGCAGCCGCGCCGCCGGATCACCGAGGTTGCTGCCGAGCCCGATGTAGGCGGGCTGCCAGACCGGCGCGGTCACGGTCAGGCCGGGGCGCCGCCTCGTCCGCCGCGCCGACCGCGGCCACCGCGACGCCGTCGGCGCGGACGCCGGTCGTCGCCCTCGCCGCCGTCATCGGACGGCCCACCGCCGCCCGGCGCAGCACGTCCTGCAGCCTCGCTCATCTGCGCGCGCTGCTGCGGGTCGGCCGCCTGCAGCCGGGTCCACCACTCGACGATGGCCGGATCGGCCATGCCGCACTCGGCGCGCAGCTGCAGCAGGTCGAAGGCCGCGCGCAACCGCGGGTGCTCGAGGGTGCGCAACGCGCGGCGGCCGCGCGGCGCCTCGAGACGCGGCTGCATCACGAACATCTCGCGCACGCCCAGCATGAAGCGGCGCGGCACGGCGACCCGGGCGCAGGTCTCGCGCGCGACGTGGTCGAAGGCGTCGAGGATGGTCGCGGTGTCGTGCCACAGCTGGCGCGGCGCCCGCTCGATGCGCAGGCCGATCGGTCCGTACATCAGCAGCGCGAACAGGAACCCCGGCGTGACCGGGCGGTCCTCGCGCACGCGCTGGTCGGTCTGGACGAGGCCGCGGCGCAGCATGCGCTCCGGCGGGCTGCCCGGGAAACGGCGCGCGAAATCGGCGACGTTGGGCAGCAGCTCCGCGAGCAGGCCGCGCGCGAGCAGCGTCTCGTAGCTGCGCTCGCCATGCCCGGTGAGGAAGAGCTTCAGCGTCTCGTCGAAGAGCCGCGCCGGCGGCACGCCGGCGAGCAGCGGGCGCAGGCGTCCGATCGGCTCCGCCGTCGCCTCGTCGTAGGTGAAGCCGAGTTTGGCCTCGAATCGGGCCGCGCGCAGCATGCGCACCGGATCCTCGCGGTACCGCGTCTCCGGATCGCCGATCAGGCGCAGCCGCTTGGCCTGCACGTCCTCGAAGCCGCCGCAGTAGTCCCACACCGAGAAGTCGGCGATGTTGTAGTACAAAGAATTGCAGGTGAAGTCGCGGCGCCAGACGTCCTCGTCGATGCTGCCGTAGACGTTGTCGCGGAGGATGCGGCCCTCGGCGCCGAACACGCGCTCGCCGCTGCCGGCGGCGGCGGTCGGCGGCACGTAGTCGGGGTCGATGTTGCCGTCGACGTCGCCGTTCTCGTCGAAACCGTCATCGTCCTCCTCGTCGCGGAACTCCTCGAGCGCCTCACGATCCTCGTCGTCCGGCATCGGCTCTTCGGCCTCGGGCGGTCCGCCCGAGGCGCGGAAGGTGGCGACCTCGATGATCTCGCGGCCGAAGAAGACATGCGCCAGGCGGAACCGCCGGCCGACCAGCCGGCAGTTGCGGAACAGGCGCTTGACCTGTTCGGGCAGCGCATCGGTGGCGACATCGAAATCCTTGGGCTCGAGTCCGAGCATCAGGTCGCGCACGCAGCCGCCGACGAGGAACGCCTGGAAGCCGGCCTCGCGCAGCCGGTACAGGACCCTGAGGGCCTCCGGCGAGATCTTCGAGCGCGAGATGGGGTGGGAATCGCGCGGGATGATCCGCGCCAAGGTGGGAGACGCCTCGTTGGAGGCCGGGGGGAGGTTCAAGAGTGACTCGTTTCCGCTTGAGCAATCGGGGCGGGCGACTATAATACCGCGCCCTGCCTCGGGTCACCCCAACCGACGCTCCTTTCGTCTAGAGGCCCAGGACATAGCCCTCTCAAGGCTGTAACACGGGTTCGAATCCCGTAAGGAGCGCCATCCCCTTCCCCGGCCCCCGCCGCCGCCGGTCAGTTCGTCTTCAGCTGTAGCCGAGACACGCGCAGCAACGAGACCGCGAGCAGCATCATCACGAGCACCAGGGGCACCCTCGTGTCCCCCGAGGGCGACCCGACGGCCACCCCGGCCGCGAGGTAAGGGATGGCCGTGGCGAAGAACGCCTGCGCCGCGCGCAACGGTCGGACACCATCGCCCAGTCGGCGCCAGGCCAGCACAAAACAGGCGCATCCGGCGAGGTAGAAGAGCGCGGCCAGCAGGCTGTCCTCGACCATGACGGGCGTCCTGCCGATGAGGATGAGCAGCGTCGTCGCGCCGCAGACCAGGGCACCGAGGCCCAGATAGGCCCTGATGATCGGCTTCTCAAACCGGTCGATGTTCACGCCGGATTCGGTGTTCATTCGCCGCCCCTCCCTGATATGACTTTGTTGCAGGCTCGGTCCAAGGACCTCACATAAATTCAATACGCGGCCGCGGGACGAGACCGGACATCGGGCTGCGTAAAATCCCTACAGACTGTATGCCCTCCCACCCTGTACCACCCCCGCCATGACCAACGACCGCCTGCAGGCCATCCTGGCCAGTCCGAGCTACCGCCTCGCCGAGGACGACCTCGACTTCCTGGAGAGCGACGGTGCCCGCGCCGTCCGGCTCGCGCTCGAGTTCCATCGCACGGACACCTACCTGCGCGCGTTCGGCATCGAGAGCACGGTGGTGGTGTTCGGCAGCGCGCGGGTGCCGGCGCCGGAGGATGCACGGGACGGCCATCCGCTCGCGAAGTGGTACGACGAGGCGCGCCGCTTCGCCCACGACCTCTCGCGCGGCGCGACGCACACGCAGACCTGTCATCGGCTGGTGGTCGCGACCGGCGGCGGCCCCGGCATCATGGCGGCGGCCAACCGCGGCGCGAGCGAGGCCGGTGCACCGTCCATCGGCTTCAACATCCGGCTGCCGCACGAACAGCATCCGAACCCCTGGATCACGCCGGGGCTCGCGTTCCGGTTCCACTACTTCGCGCTGCGCAAGATGCACTTCCTGCTGCGCGCACGCGCGCTGGTCGCGTTCCCCGGCGGCTTCGGCACGCTCGACGAGGTGTACGAGGCGCTGAACCTCGTCTCCACGCGCACCATCGACCCGATGCCCATCGTGCTCGTCGGCCGCGATTACTGGTCGCGGATGCTCGACCTCGACCACCTCGTCGCACAGGGCCTGATCGGCGCGGCCGAGGCCGCGCTCGTGCACCGCTGCGACAGCGGCGCCGAGGCCGCGCTGCATGTGCTGGCGCACTGTGGCTGCGAGAACTACCCAGCGCCCTAGGCAATCACGACGATAGGCGACGCCGTCGTCGCCGGGAACAATGCTCCTCGTGCGGTCATCAGGCCGCGACCTCTCACGAAGGAGCCGTCCATGAACCTCACCAGCTGGGAACCCTTCCGGGACCTCGAAGAATTCGTCAACCGCATGGCGCCCGCGCTGACGCGCTGGCGCGGCGAGATCGACGGCAACGGGCACGCCGTGCAATGGTCCCCCACCGCCGACATCAGCGAGACCGACCGCGAGTACATCGTGCGCGCGGAACTGCCCGGTGTGCAGCGCAAGGACGTGAAGGTCACGGTCGAGGACGGCGTGCTGACGCTGTCGGGCGAACGCCAGTACGAGAAGGAGGACAAGTCGGAGCGCTTCCACCGGGTCGAGCGCTTCCACGGCAGTTTCGCGCGCAGCTTCTCGCTGCCGGACTGCGCCGATGCCTCGGCGATCAGCGCCGAGTCCAAGGACGGCACGCTCACCGTCCACATCCCGAAGACCGAGAGCGCCAAACCGAAGGCCATCGACGTGAAGGTGGTCTGAACCGCAAGTTGGGTCATGGGGCGGCGCACCTCCCTGGCGCGCCGCATGGCGGGTCTCACCCGCGATCGCGGTCGACTGTGGTCCGGCAGCCGCAGGAGCGCCCCATGACCTAGCCCTCCCCCGCCCGCGCGGCGGGCGGACCGCAGGATGGACGTCCGTGGAGGGGATCTGGGTCCTGCGCGACTCGAACGCGCGACCAACTGGTTAAAAGCCAGCTGCTCTACCGACTGAGCTAAGGACCCTCGGGGGAGAGCGGGATTTTACACGACCCCGCGGCGGTAATGCGTGGGGTCCGGTACGCCCGCCGCGGCGAAGCCCTCGCGGCGCAGACGGCAGGAATCGCAGATGCCGCAGGCGGCACCGTCGGCGTCGGCCTGGTAGCAGGACACCGTCAGCGCATAATCCACGCCGAGGCGCAGCCCGGTCTCGATGATCGCGCGCTTGGACATCGCCGCGAGCGGTGCGAGCAGCCGCACCCCGCGCCCCTCGACGCCCGCGCGCGTGCCGACCCGGGCGACCTCCTGGAACGCCGCGATGAACTCCGGCCGGCAGTCCGGATAGCCCGAGTAGTCGACGGCGTTCACGCCGACCACCACCGCCTCGGCCTCGAGGACCTCCGCCCAACCGAGCGCGAGCGAGAGCAGCAGGGTGTTGCGCGCCGGGACATAGGTGGACGGGATGCCGTCGCCGGGCGTCTCCGGTACGGGCATGGAGAGGTCGGTGAGCGACGAGCCGCCGATGCCGGCGAGGTCGATGCCCATCACGCGGTGCTCGCGGGCCCCGAGCGCCGTCGCCACCCGCGCCGCCGCGGCGAGCTCCGCTGAGTGACGCTGCCCGTAATGCACCGAGAGCGCGTGGCAGTCGTAGCCCTCGGCGCGCGCCCAGGCGAGCGTGGTCGCCGAGTCGAGGCCGCCCGAGAGCAGCACCACCGCCCGTTTCACCGCGATGCGCCGGCCTGCGCGAGCAAGCCGCGCGCCTGGCGCGCCGGCTCGCTGTCGGGGAAACGCTCGACGAGCTGCTGCAGCGTGGCGCTCGCCGCATCGCGCCTGCCGAGCTGCAGCTCCGACTGCGCCTTGCGGAGCATCGCATCGGGCACGCGGGCCGCCTCGAGCGGACCGGCGAGCGCCGCCGCGAACGCGTCCACCGCACGCGCGTGGTCCTGCTGCAGCACGAGGCTGCGGCCGAGCCAGTACCGCGCGTTGGTCGCGAGCGCGTGGTCCGGGTAGCGCGCGATCATGTCGTCGAAACCCGCGGTCGCCTTGGGGTAGTCGGCGGCGCGCAGCGCCTCGAAGGCGAGCTGGTAGCGCTGCACCGGCCCGAGCGGGTCGGGTCCGGTCGCGGCCGGCGCCGCTTCCGGTGCCGCGCGCGCAGGCACCGACGCGGTAGCCGCCGCCACCGGCGCGGCGGCGGCCGGTGCAGCAGCGGCCGGTGCATCGGCAGCCGGCGGCGATGCAGCGGCGACAGGTGCGGGGACGGCCACGGGCACCGGTGCAGCGGCCAGACGCCGATCGAGCTCGCCCGTGAGGTCGGTCAACTGCTTGCGCAGCGCGGCCTGTTCGTTGGCCTGCGTCTCGAGCTCGCCGCGCAGGGCGCGCAACTGCCCCTCCAACCGGTCGATGCGGGTCGAGAGTTCGGCGAGCGCGCTGCCCTGCAGCAGCTGCTCGGCCTGCGTGACGCGCGATTCGAGCGCGTCGAGGCGCTCGCGGGTCGATTGCGCGGATGCCGCGGGCGACATCACCGCCAACGCGACCAACCACGGCCCGCAGCGCATCATGGCGCGACGTACACCAGTTCGACGCGGCGGTTGCGGGCGAGCGACGCGTCGTCGGAGCCCGTCACCGCGGGCTGCTCCTCACCGTAGCTCACGGTGGCGAGGTTGCCGTCGACGACGCCCTGCAGCGCCATCGCGCGGCGCACCGCCTGCGCGCGGCGCTCGCCGAGACCGATGTTGTACTCGCGCGTGCCGCGCTCGTCGGTGTGACCCTCGAGGCGCAGCCGTATGCGCGGGTTCGCCGTCAGGAACCTCGCATGCGCCGCGACGAGCTCGAGCTCCGCAGGCGCGAGCGTGTCGCTGTCGTAGGCGAAGTAGACCACGCGGCGCGAGGCGAGCTCGGGCGGCAGGTCGACCTTGCCCTCGTTGGGTTCGGTCGCGACACCGGCGCTCGCGACGCCATCCGGCGACAGCGGCGTCGCGACGGCGGCGGGCTCGGTCGCGGCCGATGCCGGAGCGACCGCGGTGGATGCGGGATCGCCGCCCTTCGGCTTGCTGGTCGCGCACGCCGTCAGCGCGGCCAGCACGAGGGCGAGGGATGCGAGTCGCAGGGTCTGGGTCATGGGCATGCTCCGCGGGGGACTCGGGTGGATCTTTGGGGCGTCGCTGCGGATTATCGCACGGGCGCCGTGGCCGACGCAGGGAACGGTCCCCATGCCGGTTCACGGACGTCGGCGCCGGTCGACACCAAAGACTGCTGGACGAGGCCGTCGACGCTCACCGTGGCGAGCGCGCCGCGGCCGCCGTCACGCGTGCCGTAGATGATCGATCCGCCGTCCGGCGAGAAAGCGGGTGATTCGTCCTGCGGGCCGCGCGACAGCATGCGCAGCCCGCCGCCCGAGAGGTCCTGCACCGCGACGCGATACGCCCCGCCGTCGCGCACCACCATCGCGAGCGTGCGACCGTCCGGGCTCACGCGCGGCCGCGCCGCGTAAGGCACCCCGTAGCTCACGCGCACGGGCCGCTCCCCAGCCCGTGCCGCCATGCGATAGACCTGCGGACCGCCGGCGCGGTCGGAGGTGAAGTAGACGACGCTGCCATCGGGCGACCAGACCGGCTCGGTGTCGATGGCAGGATCGTCCGTCAAGCGTTCGAGCGCACCACCCGCGATGTCGAGCAAGAAGATGTCGAGGTTGCCGCCGGGCGACGACAGCGTCAGCGCGAGCCGTCGGCCGTCCGGCGACCAGGCGGGCGCGCCGTTGACGCCGGGCCGCGCCGAGACCATGCGCCGCTCCGCCGTCGCGAGGTCCTGGATCCACACCGCCGCCGCGCGCGTCTCGAACGACACATAGGCCAACCATCGGCCGTCAGGCGACCACGCCGGCGACATCAGCGGACGGCGCGACTCCAGCACCACGCGCGCACCGGCACCGTCCGCGTCGGCCACCACCAGTCGATGACGCCGCTGCGGCGGCGCGCCCTCGACCGTGATGTAGGCGATGCGGGTCGCGAAGGCGCTGCGCTGGCCGATCAGGCGCAGGTAGATGCGGTCCGCGACGCGATGCGCGCCCTGGCGCAAGGCGGCGGGAGGCATCGTCAGGCGCTCCTTGAGCAGCACCTGACCGGTCAGCAGGTTGCGGAGCTCGAAGTCGACCGCCGCGGCGCCGTCGGTCGCGACGCCGACCTGACCGGTGACCAGATAATCCGCCGCGTTCCGCGGCTGCACCCGGAACCGGCCGCTGCGCGCGAGGTCGGCGGCGATCACCGGGCTCATCGCCGGGGTCTCGCCCGCGAACGGCTCGACGGCGATCGGGATCGGCGCGGTGACCCCCGAAGTGATGTCGATCTGCAGTTGCGCGCGCGCCGGCGCGAGGCAGAGGACCGTCAACAGCAGCGCGGGAAGGCTGCGCCACACGGCGCCCGCCAGGGATCGGGATTCAGACATCGGGTCGGAACCTCAGGAGGAGTTCTCGTTCGAAGAGCGCCGGGTCGGGCGGCGCCGGCAACGGCGATGCACGCAGCACCGCGTCCTCGATGGACTGGCGCACAGCCTCGTCGCCGTTGCAGGTCCGCACCGCGACGCGCAGCACCGTGCCGCCCGGCGCCTGCGTCACCGCCACGGTGCAATCGAGACCCGGACGCGCCGAGTCCGGACGGATCCAGGCGCGCTCGATGCGCGCGCGGATGGCAGCGCTCCACTGCGCCGCAAGACCGCTCGCGCGCAGCGACGCCACGCGCTCCTCCTCGTCGAGCGCGGCCTGCAATTCCGCCTCCGCGGCGGCGCGCGCGGGGTCGACGGCCGGCATCGCAGGTTTGCTGCGCTCGACAGGCTTGGCCGGTTCCACGGCCTTCGCCGGTTCCACCGGCTTGGTCGGTTCCACGCGCTTCGCAGGCTCCGCAGGCTTGGTGGACACCGAAGGCTTGGACGGGGTCGGCGTCGGCCGCGGCTTGGCCTCGACCGGGCGGACCGGAGTCGGCTCCGCAGGCGGCGCGGACTGCTGTGGAACCGGCTGCGGCGGTGC
>JBBAPM010000008.1:0-48863 GCA_040400835.1 Steroidobacteraceae bacterium | reverse complement strand
GGCGGTGCGGGCCGCGGTGCGACACCGCGCTGCAAGGCGGCGAGCGTGGCCGCATCGACGACCACCGCCTCGAGCGCGAGCGCGGTGTCCGTCGGCGGCTGCATCCGGGTGAGGAACACGCCGCCTGCGAGCAGCGCGAGCAGCACGCCGTGCAGGCCGGTGGACAGCGCCCACGGGATCCACCCTGCCGTGGCGCGGCGCGCCATGCCTCAGCGTTCCCCGGTCGGCGCGGCGGGCTCCGTGAGGAAGCCGACCTTCGATGCGCCGGCGCGCTGCAGCAGGGTCATCGCCTCGACCACACGACCGTAGGGCACCGCGCGGTCGCCCTTCACGAACACGGGTACGCCCGGCGTACGGCGCAGCAGCGCGGCGACGCGGGCTTCCATCATGGCATCGTCGAGCGGCGACTCCGGCGCGACGCCCTGGTTCAGGAACAGGCGACCTTCGCGGTCGATCGACAGCACGATGGGCGGCTTGTCCTGGAGGTCCTTCGGGTCGATGGCCTCGGCGGCGGCCTGCGGCAGGTCGACCTTCACGCCCTGGGTGAGCAGCGGCGCGGTGACCATGAAGATGATCAGCAACACCAGCATCACGTCGATGTAGGGGACGACGTTGATCTCGCCCATCGGTCGCCGGCGACGGCTGCCGACCGCCATCGCGCGGCCTCAGCCGCCCGCACGCGGCGCGCGCCGCTGCAGGATGGTGGAGAACTCCTCGATGAACGCGTCGTAGCGCGACTCGAGGCGCCACACCTGGTCCGAGAAACGGTTGTAGAAGATCACCGCCGGGATGGCGGCGAGAAGGCCCATCGCGGTGGCGATCAAGGCCTCGGCGATGCCGGGCGCCACCGTGGCGAGCGTCGCCTGCTGCACGGACCCGAGCCCCACGAAGGCATGCATGATCCCCCACACCGTACCGAACAGGCCGATGTAGGGGCTCGTCGAGCCGACCGTGGCGAGCGTGGAGAGATGCTGCTCCAGATGCTCGACCTCCTTGATCTGCTGCGCCTTCATGGCGCGCCGCGCGCCCTCGAGCAGCATGTCTGGCGCTTCCTCGCCCTGCTGACGCAGGCGCGCGAACTCGCGCAGACCGGACCGGAAGATGGCCTCGATGCCGTCCGCATCGCCGCGCGACTCGATGGTGCGGTAGAGCTTGGCGAGGTCGTCGTCCGCCGCGGACTCGCGCTCGAAGCGGGCGAGCGTCGCCTTGGCCGCGCGCAGCACCCTGCGCTTGCGGAACACGATCACCCAGGCGTACACCGAAGCGGCGAGCAGCAGCAGCATGACGAGCTGCACGACGATGGTGGCTTCCGCGATCAGCTGCAGCAGCGACAGGTCGTTCATGAGAGATACTCCGCGATGCGGCGCGGACGCAGGGTCTTCGCGTCCACGCACACCGCCCTGACCTCGGCCTCCACCAGAAGTTCCCGCGGTGCGCCCTGGGACGCCGGCTCGCGCCAGATGTGCTGCTCGAAGACCGCGGTGGTGCGCGTATCCGGCCGCATCTCGCAGGTGATGGTCAACAGGTCGTCGAGCCGCGCCGCCGCCTTGTACTCGATCGCGACGCGCAGCACCATGAACTGCACCCCCCGCTCGACCGCGAGCTGCTGCTGCATGACGCCGCGCGCACGCAGCCACTCGGTGCGCGCCCGCTCGAGGAAGCGCAGGTAGTTCGCGTAGTACACGACGCCGCCGGCATCGGTGTCCTCCCAATACACCCGCGCGGACCAGGTGAACGGCGCCCCGTCGCCCGCGGCGCTCATCGCTGCCCCCCGCCCGTGCCCTCGCCGCCCGGGATCTCGAGCGGCAGGGTCTCGCCGGCACGGGCCGGCGGCGTCAGGCCGAGGTGCAGCCACGCGCTGCGCGTGGCGACACGGCCGCGCGCGGTGCGCGCGAGGTAACCCTGCTGGATCAGGAACGGCTCGATGACGTCCTCCAAGGTGCCCCGTTCCTCGCCGATGGCGGCGGCGAGGCTGTCGATGCCCACCGGGCCACCGTCGAAGCGCTGGATGACGATCGAGAGCAGCCGACGGTCGAGGGCGTCGAACCCTGCCGGGTCGACGTCGAGCAGGTCGAGCGCCGCCACCGCACATGCGGCGTCGATGCTGCCGTCGCCGCGGACCTGCGCGTAGTCGCGCACGCGGCGCAGCAGGCGGTTGGCGATGCGCGGCGTGCCGCGGGCGCGGCCCGCGATCTGCGCGGCCGCCGCATCGTCGATCGGCGCGCCGAGTATGCCCGCCGAGCGCCGCACGATGTGCGTGAGCTCGTCGGTGTCGTAGAACTCGAGCCGCTGCACGATCCCGAAACGGTCGCGCAGCGGCGAGGTGAGCAGACCCGCACGGGTGGTCGCGCCGACCAGCGTGAACGGCGCCAGCGCGAGCTTGATCGACCGCGCCGCAGGACCCTCGCCCACCATGATGTCGAGCTGGTAGTCCTCCATCGCGGGATAGAGCGCCTCCTCGACGATCGGCGAGAGCCGGTGGATCTCGTCGACGAACAGCACATCGCGCGGCTGCAGGTTGGTGAGGATCGCGGCGAGGTCGCCCGGCCGCTCCAGCACCGGCCCCGAGGTCTGCCGCAGGTTCACGCCGAGCTCGGCCGCCAAGATGTTGGCGAGCGTGGTCTTGCCGAGCCCGGGCGGTCCGAAGATGAGCACATGGTCCAGCGCCTCGCTGCGGGCGCGCGCGGCGTCGACGAAGATGCCGAGCTGCTCCTTGACGGGGCGCTGGCCGACATAGTCGGCGAAGCGTTTGGGCCGGATCGCGCGGTCGAGCGCTTCATCCTCGCGCCCACCGGCCGCGCTGATGATGCGGTCGCCCGGGGACGGACCGCTCATGCGCCGCCCGCCCGCGCCGCGGACTGCAGCGCACGCCGGATGAGGTCCTCGGTGCTCGGCCCTGCGCCGCCCGCCTCGCCTGCGCCCGCCGATTCCGCGGTCTCGATGAGACGCGTCGCCTCGGCAGGCCGGTACCCGAGCGCGACCAGCGCCGCGAGCGCCTCCGAGCGTGCACCACCGCCGCCGACATCGAGCGCACCGCCGAGACCGGCGTCCTCGGCGGCCAGACGGTCGCGCAGCTCCACCACGAGCCGCTCGGCCGTCTTCTTGCCGACGCCCGGGATGCGCGTGAGCGTGGCGACATCCCGCGCGGCGATGCAGCCCGCGAACGCCTCGGCGCTGCTGCCCGAGAGGATGGCGAGCGCGATCTTCGGGCCGACGCCCGAGACCTTGAGCAGCATGCGGAAGAGACGACGCTCGTCCTCGCGCGCGAAGCCGTAGAGCACGTGGGCGTCTTCGCGCACCACGAGATGCGTGAGCAGCCGCACTTCCGCGCCGACGGCCGGCAGGTCGTAGAAGGTGGACATCGGCGCCTCGAGCTCGTAGCCGACACCGCCGACCTCCAACAACAGCTGGGGCGGCGACTTGGCGGCGAGACGGCCGCGCAGCGACCCGATCATCCGATGCTCCGCGCCTGCAGCACGCCGGCGAGACGCCGGTGCTGGGCGTGGCAGAGCGCGACGGCGAGCGCGTCCGCCGCGTCGGCGGTCAGACGGCCCTCGACCTTCAGCAGCGCGCGCATCATGTGGGCGACCTGCAGCTTTTCGGCGCCGCCGAAGCCCGTCGTGGCGAGCTTCACGGCGCGCGGTGCGTATTCGGCGACCTCGAGGACGCCGATGGCGGCGAGCGCGGCGCCACGGGCCTGCCCCAGCTTCAGCGCGCTGTCGACGTTGCGGCCGACGAACACGCGCTCCACCGCGGCTTCGGTCGGCCGCCAGAGACCGATGATGTCGCCGAGCTCGGCGTGGATGCGCGCCAACCGCTGCGCGATCGGCAGGCTGCCGACCTCGATGCGCCCGTGCGCGAGGCAGCGGCAATCGCTGCCGTCCACCTCGATGACGCCCCACCCCGTGAGCCGCGAACCGGGGTCGAGCCCGAGGATGCGGCAGGACTCCTCGAGCGGCCGCGATGCGACGCCGCGCGGAGCGCTCGGGACCGGTGCCGCGGCATCCGCCGCCGACGCGCCCGCCCCGGAGGATCCCGGTCGGAAGTCACGCCAAGCTTTCGATCGGTACCGCGGCATTTTGCCCCGGTATCATAGCCCGATTCCCCTCGTGTCACAGGGTCGGGAGACGGGCTTGGAGGTCGTCGACAAGCTGTCGGAGAGCGTCGCCGCAGCGCTCGTCTCGAGCGCCGACGCCCTGCGTGCAGCGGGCGCGCCGGAGCCTGCGCTCGCCCGCGGTCTCGCCGCCGCGCGCCTGACCGCCGCGCTCACCGACGACCCGCCGCTCGCCGTCGGCGTGATGTTGAACGAAGCGCGGCACAGCGCCGCGGCGGCGGCTGCCGCGTTCCCGCCCGCCGCCTCGCGCGCCGTCGAGGCGCCCAGCCTCGCCGTCGCGGCGGCGCTCGAACGGCTGGGCGAGTTCGGCGGCGCCGCACGCTGGTCCGGCGACGGCGGCCTGCAGGGCGACCAGGCCGAGGTGCTGCGCAGGATGCTGCTGGCGATCGTCGCCGATCCGCGGCTCGTGGTCGCGCGCATCGCCATCCAGCTCGCGCGGCTGCGCGCCGCGCGCGACGCGCCGGTGGAGGAGCGCCGACGGCTCGCGCAGGAAGCGCGCGCCGTGTTCGCGCCGCTCGCCAACCGACTCGGCGTCTGGCAGGTGAAATGGGAGCTCGAGGACCTCGCCTTCCGGCATCTCGAGCCGCAGGAGTACAAGCGGATCGCCGCCGCGCTCGCCGAGCGGCGCACCGACCGCGAGCGCTACATCACCGACTTCTGCGCCGACCTGCAGGCCGCACTCGCGTCCGCCGGCATCGACGCCGAGGTGCAGGGCCGCGCCAAGCACATCTACAGCATCCACCGGAAGATGCAGCGCAAGGGGCTCGATTTCGGACGCCTCTCCGATGTCCGCGCCGTGCGCGTCGTCGTCGCCGACCTGCCGGCCTGCTATGCGGCGCTCGGCGTGGTGCACAGCCGATGGCACTACCTGCCCGGCGAGTTCGACGACTACATCGCCACACCGAAGGACAACTTCTACCGCTCCATCCACACCGCCGTCATCGGCCCCGCCGACCGCAGCGTCGAGGTGCAGATCCGCACCCGCGACATGCACCGCCAGGCGGAGCTCGGCGTCGCGGCGCATTGGCGCTACAAGGAGGGCGGTCCGCGCGACGACGGCTACGCGCGCAAGGTCGAGTGGGTGCGCCGGCTGCTGGAACCCGGCGAGGACGGCGGCGCCGAGGGGTCGGACTTCATCGACCGCGTCCGCACCGAGCTCTTCGAGGACCGCGTCTACGCGCTCACCCCGCGCGGCGAGGTCGTCGACCTGCCCCGCGGCGCGACACCGCTCGATTTCGCCTACCAGGTGCACACCTCGCTCGGACACCGCTGCCGCGGCGCCAAGGTCAACGGCCGCATCGTACCGCTCACCCAACCGCTCGCCAACGGCGAGGTGGTCGATGTCATCACCGGCAAGCACGAATCGCCGAGCCGCGATTGGTTGGTGCTGGAAGGCTACCTCGCCTCGCCGCGCAGTCGGGCCAAGCTGCGCGCCTGGTTCCGCCGCGCCGACGCAGGCGAGAACGAGGCCGCGGGCCGCAGCATCGCCGAACGCGAGTGCGCGCGGCTCGGCATCGGCCTCGACCTGCTGCCCGCGCTCGCACACGAGCTCAAGGCCGCGGATGTCGGGCAGCTGCACCGGTGGCTCGGCGAAGGCGAGCTCGGCGTCACGCAGTTCGTGCAGGCGGCGACGCGCCTCGCCGCGCCGCGCAACGCCGCGCCTCCCGCGGTCGCGGTGCGGCGCAAGACCGGTGGCCGCGCCAAGAAGACCGGCGTCGGGCCGGTGATGATCGAGGGCGTCGGCGACCTGCCGATCACCTTGGCACGCTGCTGCGCGCCGGTCCGCCCGGAGGCCGTGGCGGGCTACGTCACGGTCGGTCGCGGCGTGACGGTGCATGCGGCCCGGTGCGCGGGTCTCGCGCGCATGCGCACGACCCATCCCGACCGTGTGCTGCGGGTCGACTGGCGCGACGACGACGGCGAGGGCATCCCGGTCGGGCTGCGCATCGAGGCCTGGGACAGGCGGGGCCTCGTCCGCGACATCTCGGAGATCGTCGCGGGCGCGGGACTCGGCATCGAGTCGCTGAACACCACCACCGACCGGGCGGCCGGCACCGCGACCACGACGCTGCGCACCGCGGTGCGCGACCTCGGTCAGCTCTCGCAGGTGCTGCGCGCCCTCGCGCGCGTACCGAACGTGATCAGCGCGCGCCGCGCCGACTGATGTCCGCCGGCCGTCGCGCGGCGGCCGGGATCAGCGGTTCGGCATGTCGATGGCGCGCTTGTCGGCGGCGAGCGCCGCCTCGTGCAGCGCCTCCGACAGCGTCGGGTGCGCGTGGACCGTGCGCTGCAGGTCCTCGCTGCTCGCCGAATACTCCATCGCGAGCACCGCCTCGGCGATCAGCTCTCCGGCCATCGGTCCGATGATGTGCACGCCTAGGATGCGGTCGTCGTCCTTGGCGGCGATGACCTTGGCGAAGCCCTGACCGGACTCCATCGCACGGGCGCGGCCGCTCGCGAGGAACGGGAAGCTGCCGACCTTGTAGGCGATACCGCTCGCCTTGACCTGCTCCTCGGTCTTGCCGACCCAGGCGATCTCGGGCGCGGTGTAGATGACCGACGGGATCACCTCGTAGTTGACGTGCGAATACAGCCCGGCGATGCGGTCCGCGACCGCGACGCCCTCCTCCTTGGCCTTGTGCGCGAGCATCGGCCCGCGCACGCAATCGCCGACCGCCCAGACGTTCTCCACGCCCGTGCCGCAGTGCTCGTCCACGACGATGAAGCCGCGCTCGTCGGTCTTCACGCCCGTGCCCTCGGCGAGCAGCCCCTCGGTGTACGGCCGCCGTCCGATGCAGACGACCAGCTTGTCCACGCTCAGCGACTGCGACGCGCCGGCGCCGTCGGTGTAATCGACCTTCACGCCGTCCTTGCCGGCGGTCGCCGCGGTGACCTTGGCGCCGAGCCGGATGTCGAGGCCGAGCTTCTTGAAGTGCTTGAGCGCTTCCTTCGCGAGCTGCTGGTCGGCGATGGCGAGGAAATCCGGCATCGCCTCGAGCACGACGACATCGGCGCCGAGCCGGCGCCATACGCTGCCGAGCTCGAGACCGATGACGCCCGCGCCGATGACGCCGAGGCGCTTCGGCACGGCGTCGAACTCGAGCGCACCCCAGCTGTCGACGATCCGCTCGCCGTCGAAGGGCGCCGTGCGCAGCGGCGTCGGCGTCGAACCGGACGCGAGCACCACATGCTTGGCGGAGAGCGTGCGCTTCGCGCCGTCGTGCGCCGTGTACTCGACCTTGCGGCCGGGCAGCAGACGGCCGCGGCCCTGCAGCGCGGTCACGCCCGCCGCCTTCAGCAGCTGCACGATGCCGCCCGTCATCCCTTTGACGATGCCCGCCTTGCGCTTCTGCATCGTGGCGAGGTCGAACTCGATGCCGCCCGTGCGGATGCCGTGCGCCGCGAACTCCGACTGCGCACGGTGCAGCAGCTCGGAGGACTCGAGCAGCGCCTTCGAGGGGATGCAGCCGGCGTTGAGGCAGGTGCCGCCGAAGGTGGCGCTGCCGTCGTAGTTCTTCCAGGCATCGATGCAGGCGACCTTCAGGCCGTTCTGACCGGCACGGATCGCCGCCGGGTAGCCCGCCGGACCGCCGCCGATGACGATGACGTCGAACTGGTCGCTCATGATCAGACCCCCAGCAGCATGCGACCCGGATCCTCGAGGGCATCCTTGATCGCGACCAGGAACTGCACCGCCTCGCGGCCGTCGATGATGCGATGGTCGTAGGTGACGGCGAGATACATCATCGGCCGCACCACGACCTGACCGCCGACCACCACCGCGCGGTCCTGGATCTTGTGCATGCCGAGGATGGCGCTCTGCGGCGCGTTGAGGATCGGCGTCGAGAGCATCGAGCCGAACACGCCGCCGTTGGTGATGGTGAAGGTGCCGCCCTGCAGCTCCTCGAGCGCGAGGCCGCCCGCGCGGGCGCGCGTGCCGTAGTCCGTGATCCGCTTCTCGATCTGGGCGAAGCCCATCGCCTGGGCGTCGCGCAGCACGGGCACGACGAGACCGCGGTCGGTCGAGACCGCGACGCCGATGTCGTAGTACTCGTGGTAGATGATGTCCGTGCCGTCGACGGCCGCGTTCATCACCGGGAACTTGCGCAGCGCCTCGATGCTCGCCTTGACGAAGAAGGACATGAAGCCGAGCTTCACGCCGTGCTCCTTCTCGAAGCGGTCCTTGTGGCGGGCGCGCAGTTCACCGACCGCGGAGAGGTCGACCTCGTTGAAGGTGGTCAACAGCGCCGCATCGCGCTGCGCCTGCACCAGACGCTCGGCGATGCGCTGCCGCAGGCGCGTCATGGGCACGCGCTGCTCGGCGCGCGGACCGCCCGCAGCCGCGACCGGGGCAGGCGTCGCCGCGGCGGCAGGCGCGGCGGCGGGCGCGGCGCCCTGCTTCGCGACGTGCGCCTCGACATCGCCCTTGGTGACGCGGCCGTCACGGCCGCTGCCCGCGACCGTCGATGGGTCGACGCCGTGTTCCTCGACCACGCGACGCGCCGCGGGTCCGAGCTTGGCGGCCTCCTTGGCCGGCTCCTTGGCGGCGCCCTTCGCGGGCTCCTTCGCCGCGGCCTTGGTCGTCTTGGCGGGCGCAGCCGCAGCGGCGCCCTCCTCGAAGATCGCGATCAGATCGCCGCTCTTGACGGTGGCACCGGCCTGCACCCGCAGTTCCTTGAGCACACCGGCGGCGGGGGCCGGCACCTCAAGAACAACCTTGTCGGTCTCTAGGTCGGCGAGGTTCTCGTCGCGGGAGGCGGTCTCGCCCGGCTGCTTGCGCCAGGCGACGAGCGTGGCGTCGGCGACGGACTCGGGGAGCTGCGGGACTCGGATCTCTATGGTCATCGAAGGAGGTTCCTTGCGGATGTCGGTTCGTGGGATGTTCAGGCGTTGGCGAGGCGCGGCGTGTCGCGCTGCCCGACCTCGCGCGCGGTGGCGCTGAGGGCGGCGCGCACGATCGCGGCCTGCTCGGCGTCGTGCACCTTGGCGATGCCGGTGGCGGGCGCCGCGGCGGGCGCGCGACCGGAGTACAGCAGCTCGCGCTTGCCGGCGAGCGGCCGCTCGAGCTGGTGACGGATCTGGTACCACGCGCCCTGGTTCTGCGGCTCTTCCTGGCACCACACGACCTCGCGCGCCTGCGGGTAGCGCTGCAGCAGTGCGGCGTACTCCTCCTCCGGGAACGGATAGAGCTGCTCGAGGCGCACCAGCGCGACATCGGTCTGGGCGGCGGCCCGGCGCGCCTTCAGCAGGTCGAAGTAGACCTTGCCGCTCGAGAGCACCACGCGACGCGCGGCCGCCGGGTCGACGGCATCGACCTCGTCGATGAGGTGCTGGAAACCGCCCGACTGCAGCTCGGCGAGGCTCGAGACCGACAGCTCGTGGCGCAGCAGGCTCTTCGGCGTCATGACGATGAGCGGCTTGCGGAAGCTGCGCAGCATCTGCCGGCGCAGCATGTGGAACATCTGCGCGGGCGTCGACGGCACGCAGACCGACATGTTGAGCTCCGCGCACAGCTGCAGGAAACGCTCGAGGCGCGCGGACGAGTGCTCCGGACCCTGGCCTTCGTAGCCGTGCGGCAGGAACAGCGTGAGACCGGAGTACCGGCCCCACTTCGACTCGCCCGAGACGATGAACTGGTCGATGATGACCTGCGCGCCGTTGGCGAAGTCGCCGAACTGGCCTTCCCAGATGACGAGCACGGACGGGTCGGTGGTCGAGAACCCGTACTCGAAGCCCATCACCGCCTCTTCCGAAAGCACCGAGTCGATCACCTGGAAGCGCGGCTGGCGCTCGGCGATGTGCTGCAGCGGGATGTGGGTCTCGCCGGTCTGCTGGTGGTGCCACACGGCGTGGCGATGGAAGAACGTGCCGCGGCCGCAATCCTGGCCCGACAGACGCACGCCGTAGCCGTCCTCGAGCAGGCTCGCGTAGGCCAGGGTCTCGGCGCAGCCCCAGTCGAGCGGCATGTCGCCGGCCAGCATCTTCTGCCGGTTGGTCACCACCTGCTGCACGCGCGGGTGCAGCGTGAAGCCCTCGGGCACTGCCGTGATGCGCGCGCCGAGCGCGGCGAGGCGCTTGGCATCGATGCCGGTGAGCAGTTTGCGCGCCCAGTCGATCTCGGTGTACGGGCTCCAGTCCACGGTGTACTTGTTGCCGATCATGCCGAGCGAGGCGCGCGCCTGGGGACGGCCCTCGTCGAGACCGGCCCGGTATTCCTCGACGAGGCCATCGGCCTCGAACGAGGTCATCGCGCCGTCGGCGACCAGCCGGTCGGCGTACAGCTTGCGCGCCGTCGGATGCTTGCGGATGGTCGAGTACATGACCGGCTGCGTGGCCGCGGGCTCGTCGGCCTCGTTGTGGCCGAGGCGGCGGTAGCAGACGAGGTCGATGACGACATCCTTGTGGAACTTCATGCGGTAGCGCATGGCGAGGCGGGTGACGAACACCACCGCCTCCGGATCGTCCGCGTTCACATGGAAGATCGGCGCCTCGAGCATCTTGGCGATGTCCGAGCAGTACATCGTCGAGCGCGCGTCCTCGGGCCGCGAGGTGGTGAAGCCCACCTGGTTGTTGACCACCACGTGCAGCGTGCCGCCGGTGCTGTAGCCGCGCGCCTGCGACAGCTGCAGCGTCTCCATGACGACGCCCTGCCCCGCGAAGGCCGCATCGCCGTGGATGAGGATCGGCACCACGCGCTCGCCCTTCACATCGTCGCGCCGCTCCTGGCGCGCACGCACGGAGCCTTCGACCACCGCGTTCACCACCTCGAGATGCGAGGGGTTGAAGGCGAGCGCGACGTGGACGTTGCCGCCCTGGGTGCGCAGGTCGGCCGAGAAGCCCTTGTGGTACTTCACGTCGCCGGAGCCCTTGAGGTGGGCCGTGTCGTACTTGCCCTCGAACTCCGAGAACAGCACCGAAGGCGCCTTGCCGAGCACGTTGACGAGCACGTTGAGACGGCCGCGGTGCGCCATGCCGATGACGAACTCTTCGGCGCCCAGGGCACCGCCGGTCTGGATCGCGTCGTCGAGCAGCGGGATCAGCGCATCGCCGCCTTCCAGCGAGAACCGCTTCTGTCCGACGTACTTCGTGTGCAGGTAGCGCTCGAGGCCCTCGGCCGCGGTGAGCTGCCAGAGGATGTTGCGCCGCTCCTCCACCGAGAACCGATGGTCGATGCGGCCGGTCTGGAACTCGTCCTGCAGCCACAAGCGCTCGTCGGTGTTCGAGACGTGCGCGAACTCGGCGCCCACCGTACCGCAGTAGACCCGCTCGAGCATGGCGATGATCTCGCGCAGCGTGGCACGCTGCGGCACGCCGGCGGTGCGGCTGCCCGTCAGGAAGGTCAGTTCGAGGTCCGCATCGGTGAGGCCGAAATAGTCGAGGTCGAGCACACGGGGGCGCTCGCGGCGCTCCAGTCCGAGCGGGTCGAGGCGCGCGATGAGATGGCCTCGGTTGGAGTAGATCTGCACGAGTCGCGACACGGCGCCCTGCTTGGCGCTGAGGTCCGCATCACCCGCGACCGGGACCACCACCCCGCCCGCCTCGCGGGCCGCGTGCGCCCGCTGCGCGATCGCCGTCTGGATGCCGCGATGCGAGCGCTCGGGTCCGACCGGCCGTGGCAGCGCACCGAAGTACTCCCGCCAATGCGGGTCGACGCTGGCCGGGTCGGCCAGGAACTGCTCGTAGAGGGATTCGACGTAGTCGGCGTTGCCGCCGTCGAGAGCAGAGGTGGCGAGACGATCGCCGCGCGAGGCGCCCATGTCAGGAAAGGACTCCGGATGACCCTGTTTCAGGGGCGCGTAGTCTAACGGAAAGGGGTATCCGGGGTGTGTCCGGTCCGCGGCAGGTATTGGCGCCCCCGGAGGTATTGGCGCCCCCGGCCGGAGTTGAACCGACGACCATGGAGTGCGACGGGTATCGGAGGCGCTGGAGGTATTGGCGCCCCCGGCCGGAGTTGAACCGACGACCTACCGCTTAGGAGGCGGTCGCTCTATCCACTGAGCTACGGGGGCGATGACGCAACCGGTGCCGGGAGGGAAAAGATGGTGGAGCGGAAGGGGATCGAACCCTCGACCTTCGCATTGCGAACGCGACGCTCTCCCAGCTGAGCTACCGCCCCACGCGAGGGCGGCGATTCTAGCACCGAGACCGGACGATGACAGGACTTCCGCGCTCGAGAGCTGTATGGATGGACAGTCTCAGTAGCGCAGTTCGGTGGTCGAGGGCGGCCCGAACCGCGTCACGGTGACGATGAAGAGGCGGTCGAACTGGTCGTCGTCGATGCCGACGGTCCGCTTCCCACGGGTCAAGACGGAGACGATCTCGGGCACGGTGTTGGAATGACCGACCACGACGACGGTGCGGCCGACATGACGGGCGCCGATGTCGTCGATCAGGCCGCGGACATCCCGCGCGGCGCGCACGGTGACCGGCAAGCGATGTCGCGACGCGAGCGGCGCGGCGGTCTGCTGCGCGCGCCGCGTGTCGCTCGCATACACCGCCGCGAGCGGCGCTGCGCCGAGGAGTCCCGCGAGACGCTCCGCCCGCGCGATGCCCGCCGCGCTCAACGGCGGATCGTCGCCCGCATCGCTCGCCTTCTCCGCATGGCGGAGCACGATCACCGTGGTGGTATCCGCCGCGAGCGAGATGGTCGCGCGACCGACGAGGTAGACGGTGAGGAGCAGCCCGAGCCCCATCAGGCCCGCGACCCAGAAGGGTGTCAGGAACGGCGCTCGTCGCCGCACGATGCCGGGCGCTCTCATGCGACGTCCCGCCGCTCAAGGGACGACCGTGTGACTTTCGGCAGGTTGTCAGACGGACGCATGCATGGAAGTTTAGGGGGCATGCAGTCCTTGGACAACGCCGTTCCCGCGCCCCACGCGGCGGACCCCGGCACCATCCCGCACCACAACGACGACGCGCGCGCCTGCGCAAAGGCCGACCTGCTCGTCCTTCCCACCGACCTCGCACATGTGCTGCTGCGCGCGGCGCGATCCGACGTCGCAGAACCCTCCGACGGGATCGTCGTACGTTTCGACCCCGCCGCCGTGACCGGCCACGCTGCGCATCTGCTCGGTGCAGCACGGGCCGACGACCCGCTGTTGCAGCGGTTCCTGCGCCCGGGCCAGCACACCGCGACCCACGCGCCGATCCGGGAAGCGGTCGCGGAGCTGCCCGTGTTCCTGCGCGCACCCGGCGCACCCGACCCGGATGCGCCGGACGGTCATGCCGCCCATGCGACCGACATCGTCGCGCGCGCCGTCTCCCGCCTCATGCTGGTGCTGGCGGGCGAGGACGCGTCGCTGCTCGAGCGGCGCGACCCGCATGTGTCCGTCGACCGCGCCTGCGGTTTCATGGTGATGAACATCTCCCGACCGCTCGCGCTCGACGACCTGGTGCAGGTCACCGGCGCCTCCTCGCGGACGCTCCAGTACGCGTTCCGGTCACGGTTCGGCATGAGCCCGATGCGCTGGCTGCGCGAGCAGCGCCTGCGACGCCTGCATGCGGCGTTGCAGCACGCGGGCGACGACGAGAGCGTCGCCGGGCTCGCCGTCGGCCTGGGCCTCACGCACCTCGGCCGACTCGGTCAACTCTTCGAGCAGCGCTTCGGCCTGCTGCCGAGCCAACTGCTGCGCCGCGTGCGCCGCGGGTGACAGCGCCGCGGCTCCTGTGGTCGAATCGGGTCCGACATGAACCCGATGCTCTACGCCATCCCGGTCTTCATGGCCTCCATCGTCGTCGAGGCCCTGATCGCGCGGCGGCGCGCGCCCGGCGCCTACGACTTCCCTGACGCGCTCACCAGCCTGCACTTCGGCATCCTGAGCCAGGTCTGGGGCGCGTTCACGCGCGTCATCGGCTTCGGCATCTATGTGCTCGCGTTCGAGCACCTGCGCGTGACGACGCTGCCGGCGGACAGCGTCTGGGTCTGGGTCTTCGCGCTGTTGTTCTACGACCTCTGCTACTACTGGGCGCACCGCGCCGGCCACGAGGTCAACCTCTTCTGGGCCTCGCACCAGGTCCACCACTCGTCCGAGTATTACAACCTCAGCACCGCACTGCGTCAGACCGCGACCGGCGGGTTCACGAGCTGGCCGTTCTACGTCGCGATGGCGGTCGCCGGCGTGCCACCGATGGTGTTCGCGGTGGTCGGCCTCATCGACCTGCTGTACCAGTATTGGGTCCACACCGAGCTCGTCGGCAAGCTCGGGTGGGCCGACCGGGTGTTCGTCACGCCCTCCAACCACCGCGTGCACCACGGCCAGAACGACTACTGCATCGACCGCAACTACGGCGGCATCCTGATCGTATGGGACCGCATCTTCGGCACCTTCGTCGAGGAGCGCGACGACGAGCGCATCGTCTACGGCGTGCGCAAGCCGCTCGCGAGCTACAACGCCGCCTGGGGCAACCTGAACGTCTGGGCGGACGTGCTGCGCGCCTCGCTCGCCGCGCCGACGCCGTCCGCCGCGCTGCGCGTGTGGTTCGACCCGCCGCAGGGCCGCGGCGCGGCGCTGCCGCATCTCGACACCTCGACGGTGCGCCGCTACGACGCCGGGACGCGTCCGGCGGTGCGCCGCTACGCGCTCGCCCAGTACCTGCTGCTCGCGCCGATGGTGATGCACTTCCTGCTCGTCATCGACACGATCGGCACCGCCGGCGGTGTCGCCTACGCCCTCGTGATCACGGCCACGGTGGTCGGCGTCGGCTGGGCGCTCGAGGAGCGCCCCTTCGCGCGCCGCCTCGAGATGCTGCGCGTCGGGGCGATCGCCGCGACGCTGCTGGTGCTGCCCGACCTCACCGGCTCGGGCTGGTTCGGTTGGGACACACCGCTCTGGGCGAGGGCTCTGCTCGCGACCGCGGCGCTCGCGAGCCTCGCCCTGCTGCCTGCCTCACCGCTGCGCAGCGCGGCCCGCGCCGCTTAGCCGCAGCCCCGGCGCTCAGGGCAGATCGACCGTGGTCGCCTGCCCCGCGGCGACGTTGGCGTCCTTGCGCGACCATTTCATGGTCTGGAATCCGGGCGGCGGCGGCTGACCTGCGGCGGGCGGCGTCGCGGTCGGGTCGTACTCGCTCGCCGAGGGGCTCGCATCCACGTCGTACTGGCAGGTCGCCGCGACGGTGTAGGCACCCGCCTCGACGAAGTGCAGCGTGTAGCCGACGGTCGTCGCGATGCCGTCGTTGGTCAGACCGCGGTAGGTGATGGGATCGGCGCCGTCCGTGGCGCTGCCGTCCATGTCATCCGGCGTCGCGCCGGCGCCCGCGAAGAGATAGAGACCCGGACGGCAGCCGGCGAGCGTCGTGCCCTGCGCGGCGGCGAGCGCGGTGAGGTCCACGCTGCCGGTGATGCGCCCGACCTGCAGGTCGTCGAAGAGCCGCAGCGACGGCCGCAGGATCCAGTTCGGCGCCTGCCCGGGCGGCGCCACCACCGACTTGCGCAGATCGAAGTCGATCATCAGCCGCGTGATGTTGCCGAGGGCCACGGTGAAGCCGCGCTGCAGCTTGAGACCGGTCTCCGCACCGCTCGGGATGTAGAGCGGGAACTGCCGGCCGTCCTTGAGTTTGATGTACGAGCCGCTCTGCAGGTTCTGCTCGGCGGTGATCATCAGCCGCATCCACTCGTACTGACCGGCCTCGACCTGCAGGTTCTCGACCAGGTTCGTGGTGCGCCCGTCGGAGAGCTTCAGGAGGTCGATGGACCGCGGCGCGGGCAGCATCAAGGTGACGCGCTCGCCGTTGGTGCGCTGCAGTTCCATGCCGGTGAACACCACCACCACTTCGGCGGCGTCGTCGACCGGCGCATCGGTGAGACCGATGGTGAGCCCGCCCGTGCGCTGCGCGACCGGACTGCTGTCGTTGGAGTCACCGCTGCAGGCGACCAGCACGCCCGCCATCAGCACCGCGGCGAGCAAGGAGAAAGGGGTGTGTCGGGACATGGTCGGCTTCCGGTAGGCGACGACGGTGTCGCAGACGGATTGCAGCGGATGCCGCGCGACGCAGACAGTCGCGGAAGACGCAAGCGGCTGCGGTGATCACCGACCGTGCGTTCGACGGCGTACGCAGCCGCGCATCAGCGCAGGGGATGTCAGCGTGCAGCGACCTCGGCGTCAGGCTGCGCCTCGGGCGCGGCGACGCGGAACTCCGGCATCTCGAGGCAGCGCCGCTCGATGCCGGCGATGCGCGGATACGCCGCCACATCGACCCCGAACCGCCGCGACGCGTAGCACTGCGGCACGAGACAGAGATCGGCCAGCGTCGGTGCGTCGCCGTGGCAGAACGCACCGGTGGCGGGGTCATCGAGCGCCTGTTCGACCGCCGACATGCCGCGACCGATCCAGTGGCGCAGCCATGCGGCGGTCTGCTCGGACGCCCAATGCGCCTCGTCGCGCAGGTAGTTCGTGACCGAGATGTTCTGCAGCGGCTGGATGTCCGAGACGATCAACTGCGCGATGCCGCGCACCCGCGCGCGCCCGATCGGATCCACCGGCAGCAGCGGCGTCCGCGGATGCGTCTCCTCCAACCACTCCAGGATGGCCATCGACTGGTAGAGGGCCTGCCCATCCACCTCCAGCGTCGGCACACGACCGCCGGGGTTGAGGCGCTTGTACTCGGGCGAGTGCTGCTGGCCGCCGTCGCGTACCAGATGCACGGGGACGCACTCGTAGGGGATGCCCTTCAAAGCGAGCGCGATGCGCACGCGGTACGCCGCGGAACTGCGCCAGTAGCTGTAGAGACGCATCGTATGACCTCTTTGGTCGTGGACCTTCATTATCCCAGACGCGTCGTCGGCAGAGGTGGCTCCGGACGCCCGATACGCTTCTGCCCCGCAGCGGGCGGGAGGGGTTCCGGGCGGTGGCGTACCGCTGTTAGCATCCGGTTCCCTTCCCGCCGACCTGCCGACGGACGGATCCCACATGTCGAACGCCCCCGCGCCCAACGACCCGACGAACGATCGATCTGCGACGCCGCGCGGCTGGTTCGCCCGCAGCCTCGATGCGGTGGAGCGCATCGGCAACCGCCTGCCCGACCCGGCGGTGCTCTTCGTGCTGCTGATGGTCCTCGCTTGGGTGGTCAGCGCGCTGCTGTCCAACATGACCTTCGCGGAGATCGACCCGCGCAGCGGCAAGCCCATCGAGATCCGCAACCTGCTCTCCGGCGAGTCGCTCACCGCGTTCATGGCGGCGATGGTCTCCACCTTCACGTCCTTCCCGCCGCTCGGCGTGGTGCTGGTCGCGATGTTGGGCCTCGGGGTCGCCGAACACACCGGCTTCATCAACGCCGCGCTCCGCGCGGCGATGGCCGTGACCCCGCGCATGCTGCTCACCCCGGCGCTGATCGCGGTCGGCATCCTGAGCCATGTCGCGGTCGATGCGGGCTATGTGCTCGTCATCCCGCTCGGTGCGGTGATCTTCTACGCCGCCGGCCGCCATCCGCTCGCCGGCATCGCGGCGGCCTTCGCCGGCGTCTCGGGCGGCTTCAGCGCCACCATGGGCGTGCCGTCGAGCCTCGACCCGCTGCTCGCCGGTCTCACGCAGACCGCGGCGCAGCTCGTCGATCCGCAGGTGCTCATCGCCCCGCTCAACAACTTCTACTTCACCACCGCCTCCTCGGTGGTGATCATCCTGCTCGGCTGGGCGCTCACCGACCTCGTCATCGAACCGCGGCTGCGCACGACGGTCGTCGACGGCGACCCCTCCACGCTGCCCACCCAGGAGCCGCTGCAGGCCGCCGAGCGCCGCGGTCTGCGCGCGGCGCTGGTCGCTGCGCTCGTCGCCGGCGCCCTCTTCGCCTGGTCGCTGACCGGCGATACGGCCTGGGCGGCGCCCCCGGACGCCGAGGGCGTCCGCAAGCTGCTCGACTCCGGTGCGCCGCTCATGAAGTCGATCGTGCCGATCATCTTCGTCGGGTTCCTGGTGCCCGGCATCGCCTACGGCGTCGCTGCCGGAACCATCAAGACCCACCGCGACGTCGTCGCCGGCATGACCAAGGCCATGTCGGGCATGGGCTACTACATCGTCATGGCGTTCTTCTGCGCGCAGTTCATCTACGCCTTCGGCCAGTCGAACCTCGGCGCGCTGCTCGCGCTCAAGGGCGCCAACGCCCTGCGGGACGCCGCGCTGCCGCTCGGCGTGACGCTCACCGGCATCATCCTGCTGACCGCCACCGTCAACCTGCTCATCGGCTCGGCCTCGGCGAAGTGGGCGCTCATCGGCTCCATCATGGTGCCGATGCTGATGCAGCTCGGCGTCTCGCCCGACCTCACGCAGGCCGCGTACCGCGTCGGCGACAGCTCGACCAACATCATCACGCCGCTGCTGCCCTACTTCCCGCTGATCGTCGTGTTCTGCCGCCGCTATGTGCAGCGCGCGGGCATCGGCACCCTGGTCGCGCTGATGCTGCCGTACTCGATCACCTTCCTCGTGGGCTGGACGCTGTTCCTGATGGTGTACTGGAGCCTCGGGCTGCCCCTCGGCATCGGCTCGAGCTACACCTACACGCCGGCGACGCCCTGATCGCGACGGCGCGTCCGGCGCATGCGCGGGACGGGAGCCCTGTCGACGGTCACGCCGTCGCGGCGTCGCGCGCCCACGCGAACACCTCGGGATCGACCTCGCCGGTCACGGCGCAGCCGGCGCCCAACATGAAGCCGCGCGCACCGGAAGCGGCGACCGCCTCGCGCACCTCGCGCTCGATGGCTGGGCGCGATGCCGTGGACAGCGGTCCGCTCTGGTCGAGTCCGCCGAGCACGGTCTTGCCGAGCAGCCGGCGCCCCTCGATGAGCGATGGGTTGGACATCTGCGGCGCCCAGTTCACGACATCCACCGCATGACCGGCGTAGGCCTCCAGCCGTTGGTCGGTACCGCAGACATGGAGCAGGTTGAAGGTCGCACCCGCCGCACGCGCGGCATCGAGCACCACGCGGTCTGTCCGAGCGATGTGGCGTTCGAACTGCTCTTCGCTGAACCGGCCCCGCTCCGCCCCGTTGGCGGAGAAGAAGACCCCGGCAGCACCGGCCTCGACACAATCCACGGCGAGCATGGCCAGGCTCTCCGCGATGACCTCGAGGCCGACCGACGTCGACTCCGGGTCTTCCTTCAGATGTGCGCTGATGCCGCCGAAGGTCAGGTCGCTGAAATCCAACGATCCGCTGCGGTTGTCGTTCGCGGTCGCGAAGGGGTTGAACACCGTGACGATCACCAATGCCTCGTGGCCGACCGCATCGAGGATCGCCTTCACGCCATCGAGGTACGCGAGCCGGCCGCTCGAGTCGCGCGGCTCGGGGCGTAATCGACGCCAATCGGACGGTCGATCGATCCGGTCCAATCCGACCAAGCGGTAGGGGTTGTCGTTCATCACCTTGACGAAGTCGACCCCGGAACGGCGGTAGAAATCGATGTGGGCATCCGCCATGGCCCGACCGGTGCTGGCGGCGGGCGGGAAATGCGTCCAGAAGCCGGCGGGGATCCGGTCGACTTCATGACCCGCTATCGCGCTGCGGACCCGCTGGATCTTGTCCATCACCTGCCGGTCCGGTCCGCGTCGGGTCTCAGCCGCCCGCGCCCGGTTCCTCGGAGAAATGCGCCTCGAACTTGCCCGGCACGCCCGACCACGCATCGGCGTCCGCGAACGGCCGACCCCGCGAGCGGATCACCGGCCACGCGGGCGCATACTTCGCGTTGAGCGCCACCCAGCGCGGCTCGACCAAAGAATCGGGCAGGATCGCGCCTGCGGGACACTCCGCCTCGCAGACGCCGCAGTCGATGCAGGCCTCGGGATCGATGACCAGCATGTTCTGCCCCTCGCGGAAGGCATCCACCGGGCAGACATCGACGCAGTCCTGGTACTTGCAACGGATGCACTGATCCGTCACCGCATAGGTCATCGCGTGCTCCTAGATGAACCGGGCGATCTCGGTGAGCGGCTTCTTTATGGTCGCATGCACCGGAACGGTCGCGTCGGTCGCCGGATAGCCGACCACCAACAGCAGGTACGGGCGCTCGGTGTCCGGTCGCTCGCAGATGCCGTTGAGGAAGTTCATCGGCTTGGGCGTATGGGTGAGCGTCGCGAGCCCCGCGTGGTGCAGCGCCGCGATCAGGAAGCCCGTGGCGATGCCGACCGACTCCGTCACATAGTAGTTCTGGCGCTGGATGCCGGCGCGCACGCCGCCCTGCCGCTGCGCGAAGATGGCGATCAGCCAGGGCGCGGTCTCGAGATAGGGCTTGCTGGCGTCGGTGCCGAGCGGCTTGAGGGCGTCCAACCACTCTTCGCCCGCCTTGCCGGCATAGAACGCCTGTTCCTCTCGTTCGGCCGCCTCGCGCACGCGGGTCTTGGCCTCCGGCGAACCGATCACGGAGAAGAACCACGGCTGATGGTTGGCGCCGCTCGGCGCCGTGCCCGCTGCGAGCAGACAGCTCTCGATGACCTCGCGCGGCACCGGACGGTCCGAGAACTGGCGGACCGTGTGCCGCTGGCGGATCTCTGCGTAGAACTCCTGGGCACGCCGCACCATGTCCGGCTGCGGCAGTTCGCGGTAATCCATCAACGGCAGTTTGTCGTGTTCCTGCATTTCCAGACCCTCGGATGAACCGTGTTCAGATGACCCGACCGGGGTTCAAGATGCCCCGCGGATCGAGATGTTGTTTCAGGGCGCGCATCGTGAGGATCTCGGCGTCGGAACGCGTGACCCCCAACCACCTTTTCTTGCCCGTGCCGATGCCGTGCTCCGCGGAGACCGACCCGCCCTGCGGCAGCTCACCATAGACGATGGCGTCCAGCGCCTCGGCATCCTCCGCCGAGCGCAACGCCGTGAAGAAGTGCAGGTTGCCGTCGCCCAGATGGCCGAAGACGCTGAACGCGCGGACGCCGAGCTCGGCGTTGCAACGATCGCGCACCGTCGCGGCATAGGACTCCATCAGCCCGATCGGCAACGAGACATCATGTGCAGCGGTGGGCGCCAGCTTGCCGAGCATCTCGCCCGCCGATTCCCGGATGTACCAGAGCCGCGCAGCCTCGCCCCCCGAGGACGCGACGATGGCGTCGGCGACACCACCGTTCGACAGCGCCTCGGCGAGCACGGCCTCGGTCGCCTCCCGATCGGACCGCTCGTCGAGCAGTTCGACCTCGATGAGCGCGTAGTAGGGATGACGGAGGCCGAACGGTCGCGGCAGATCCATCACTGACAGCGCGCACTCGAGATAGCTGTCCCACATCGCCTCGAACGCCGAAAGGCGCGGCCCGAGGCGCCTCCGCAGCGAGCCGAGCAGCGCCAGCAGGTCGGCATAGTCCGCAGTCGCCACCAACGCCGTCATGCGTTCACGCGGCTCCGGGTGGAGGCGCAGCGAAGCGCGCGTCACCACACCGAGAGTCCCTTCGGTGCCGATGAAGAGCTGCTTGAGGTCGTAGCCGGCGTTGTCCTTCAGGACCGTGTTGAGCGAAGTGAGCACGGTCCCGTCGGCAAGCACCGCCTCGAGACCGAGGACGAGGTTCCGGGTCATCCCGTAGCGCATCACCCGGTTGCCGCCCGCGTTGGTGGCGATGTTGCCGCCGATGGTGCAGCTGCCGCGCGACGGCAGGTCGAGCGCGAAACAGAGCCCCTCGCTGAGCGCCGTGTCCTGCACCGTCGCGAGCGTCGTCCCCGCGGCGACGACCATGACCGATGCGGTGGCATCGAACTCTTCGACGCCGGTCATCCGTTCGAGGGACAAGGCGAGTTCGCCCGGCCGCGGCGTCGCACCGCCCACGAGGCCGGTCAGTCCGCCCTGCACGACCACGGGCCATGCTCGGGCGTGACAATACCTGAGCACCGCGGCCACCTCGGCGGTGGTGCGGGGCCTCGCGACCGCGATCGGTGGGCAACGCTCCTTGCCGGCCCAATCGCGGCTGTGACGCTCGAGCAAAGCGGGTTCGGTCAGCAAGCCGTGACCGTCCAGCAACGGCGCGAGACCCGACAGGAACGTATCGGTGCCGGGCCGCTCCTCCGCTGCGATGCTGTATCGGGTCCCCATCATCCTCGGCCGCCAGAGCGCGAGCCGGGGCCCGCGCGACCGTTCCAGTATACTTGCTTTGTACACCATGTCGACTAGTAGGTCGCCGCCCGTTTGACGGAGCATCCACCGGTCGCTAGTCTTACTGTATGCAACGAGTCGACGAGTTTTTCCCGCGCGACTACGCCGACGGGCGAGCCCGATTCCTCGCGCTCACGCAAGCCGCCGGCTTCTCCACCACCTCGTTTATACACCCGGCGCGCCGGGCGCCGGACGGTGGCGAACTGGCCTGCGATGTCGCATGGTCGGGTCCGGCCGCCGCCTCCCGATTGCTGATCATCAGCTCCGGCACGCACGGCGTGGAGGGGTTCTGCGGCTCGGGCGCGCAGGCCGCCCTGCTCGCCTCCGGGGCGCTCGACGGGATGCCGGCGGACGCCGCGGTGCTGCTCGTACATGCCGTGAACCCCTACGGCTTCGCCCACCTGCGGCGGACCAACGAGGACAACATCGACCTCAACCGCAATTTCATCGATCACAGCCGGGCACCCGCGAATCCCGGCTATGACGAGATCCACGGCTGGCTCGTGCCCGAGTCCTGGGACGGTCCGGCACGCGAGGAAGCGGACCGCGAGATCACGCGCTACCAGCAGGAACGCGGCATGCGCGCGTTCCAGGAAGCCATGACCGGCGGGCAGTACAACCACCCTGACGGCCTGTTCTACGGTGGTCAGGCACCCGCCTGGTCCAACCTCACCTGGCGACGCATCCTGCGCGAGCATTGCGCGCGCGCGGAAGAGATCGTCGCCATCGACCTGCACACCGGACTCGGTCCGTGGGGCGTCGGCGAAGCGCTGTGCGTCGCTTCGGAGGACGAGCACCGTCGGGCGGTCTCGATGTTCGGAGACCAGATCAAGTGGACCGGCGCAGGGACCTCCGTCTCGGCGCAGATCGGCGGCACGCTGGTGCACGCGGCGCACGCGGAACTCGGCCCGGGGAAGCTGACGATGATCGGGCTCGAGTACGGCACCTACCCCATCCCCGAAACGCTGGAGGCGCTGCGCGCGGAGACCTGGCTCGTGGCACGCGGTCGGACGGACTCGCCCGAGGCCGCCCGCATCAAGCAGCGGCTCAAAGATGTCTTCTATGTCGACGACCCGGCATGGAAACAGGCCGTCGTCGATCGCCTGATGGGGTTCGTGACGCGGACGCGCGAGGTATTCCGATGAACGCTCCCCGCCCGCGCACCCTCGCTCGTGCACCCCTGCCGCCGGATCCGCGGTCGTTCATCGCCTTCGGAGGTGAGCTCGGCGCCGAGATCGAGCGCATCACCGAGGCAGCGGTCGCAGCCGGTCGTTGGCGCACGCCGGAGGACATCCACATCACGAAAGCTGCGCTGCCGCTCGCCTACTGGACCTACAAGTCCTGGAACCCGATCGTCCGCGCCATGCCCGGCAGCGGCATCGAGGCGCGTCTAGAACCGTTCCGTCGCACCCGCTTCGACCTCACACCCGACGGCTTCGAGCCGATGTCGGAGCGCAGCATGAGCCTGTCCGGCGACCTGATGTGCACCAAGGGCCTCGATGATGCCCAGGACCGCTTCTACGAAGAGGTGTCCGACCTGATCTTCGGGGTCGACATCGCCTACGCGAACCTCGAGTCGACGCTCACCGCGGGCGAGATCGCAGCGACCACCTTCACCGAGGACGAGACGCCGAAGATCAACCTCACGCCGCGGCAGTACCAGACGATCATCGGCCATCGTGGTCGGCGCTACGACATCGTGCAGCTCGCCAACAACCACATCCTTGATTGCGGCGAAGAAGGCATCCGCACCACGATCGCGCAGTTGCGCGCAGACGGGGTCGAACAGGTCGGGGTGAACGAGACCGAGACCGACGCGATGCGGCCGCGCATCACCGAGATCGCGGGGCTGCGGATCGGCTGGGTCGCCCACACCTTCAGCGTCAACTTCAAGCCTTTCCCGGCGGATAAGCCGTGGATCGTCAACATGACGCCGATGCATCTGATGCCGGACCCGGATGTCTCCGGCATCGAGGCGCAGGTGTGCGCCTGCCGCGAGACGGGCTGCGACCTCGTGTTCGTCTCGCTGCATTGGGGGCTCGAGTTCGAGCTCTACCCGCATCCCGACCAGCTGCGCTGGGCGCACCGCTTCGCCGAAGCCGGCGCGGATGCCGTGATCGGCCATCATCCCCATGTCGCGCAGCCGGTCGAGATCTACCGGCCTGAGAGCGACCCCTCACGCACGGTGCCGATCCTCTATAGCCTCGGCAACCTGACCTCGCTGATCTCGCATCCCTCGAACGTCGCCAGCCTGGTCGCCCGTCTGCGGCTGTCGACCGGGATGCTCGGCGGCATGCGCCGGACGCTCGTCACGGGACTCGAGCTCACGCCGGTGGCGCTCCTCGCCGAGAAGGGGCAGACCGGCAGCACGCTCAAGCTGTTCCCCGCGACCGTTCTTCTGGAGGGCAGCGGCGACGAGGCCACGGATGTCTATCTGTCGGAGGTCGCCGGCTACGTCGATGTCGTCATCGGGGACGGCTGGCGCGCGCGTTGATCTCAGGCGTCGGACCGGACATCGAGCCTGCCGCCGAGGTCAGCCGCGATCGACGATGGGATGCTCGGTGACCACCATCCGCGCCATGCGGCTCACATGGGCCATGACATCCGCGCGGGTCTCGGGCGCCGAGGGCAAGGACAGCGCACGACGCGCGATCTCCTCGCTCTCGAACCACTCCTCCGCGATGCCGTCCCACTCGCAAGGGGTGCCCGCGGCGGCCGGCAGATCGTCGTGGTCGGTGCGGATGTCGACGATGTAGCGGTGGAGCAGATCACCGAGCTTCTCGCGGATCATCGGCGCGTGCCCGTCCAGCCACCAGCGGCGGAACTCCTCCATGGAGAGATGATCGGCTTTCTTCAGGAACCAGACGACCTTCACCATCGACCATCTCCGTGCGCTGCGGACTCCACGGCGCAAAACTGCGCCGAAATCATGTTGACACGATGTAGACAAGATTAATACAGTGCTTCGCGATGCGCAGCGCCCCTGAAGAATGTGATGTGTTGGTCGTCGGATCGGGTGCCGCAGGACTGTCGACCGCCCTGACCGCGGCCGCGCTCGGGCTCGATGTGGTCGTCTGCGAGCACGCCGATGTCCTCGGCGGTACCAGCGCCGTCTCGGGCGGCGAGGTCTGGATCCCCCTCAACCGCCAGAACGGCGGCGGCGCCTCGGACAGCCACGCCGAAGCGCTCGACTACCTGCGTGCCGCCATCGGCCCCGGTCTGGAGATCCCGCGTGCGGAGGCCTTCGTCCGACACGCCGCCGAGGCGCTCGCCTTCCTCGAGGACCACAGCGAGGTCGAGTACGAGGCCCTCGCGCATGTGGTCGACTACCGCAGCGGTGCACCCGGCGCCAAGAACGGCGTCCGCACGCTCGGCGCGCTGCCCTTCGATGGTCGCAAGCTCGGTCGCCACTTCGCCTCGATCCGCGCGCCGTTGGCCACCGGCACGATCTTCGGCGGCATGGCGATCGGCCGCGAGGACTTCCCCCACCTCTACAACGTGGCCCGCTCGCCACGCTCGTTCGTGCATGTGGCGAAGATGCTCGCGCGACACGCGCGTGACCGGCTCACAGGCCATGCGCGCGGCACGCGCATGGTCATGGGCAACGCGCTGGTAGGACGCCTGGTCTGCTCGCTGCTCGAGCGGCGGGTGCCGATGCTGCTCCGCTGCAAGGTCACGCAGCTGCTCATCGAGGACGGACGCGTCACCGGCGCGACGATCGCGGTGGACGGCGCGACGCGCCGGATCGGGTGTCGGCGCGCGGTGGTCCTCGCGAGCGGCAGCTTCTCGGGCAGCGCTGCGATGCGACAGCGGCACTTCGCCCATGTCCGCGCCGGCCGATCGCATCTGACCGCGCTGCCCACGACCAACGATGGTTCCGGACTCGACCTCGCGCTCGCCTGCGGCGGGGTGTTGGACGACACGATCGCCGAACCTGCGGCCTGGGCGCCGATGTCGGCGGTGCCGCTCGGCCGGCATGGCGATGGCGTATTCCCCCACTTCGGTGATCGGGCCAAGCCCGGCGTGATCGTCGTCGGTCCGGACGGACGACGCTTCGTGAACGAAGCCTCCGACTACCACGACTTCCTGCGCGCGATGCTGGCCGCGGCCGAGCGCGACGGACGCCGCGATGCAGAGGCCTATGTGGTCGCGAGCCATGGGTCGCTGCGCAAGTACGGCCTCGGGCGCGTACCGGCCTCCCCCGGCCGCATCGGCCCGTTCCTGCGCAACGGCTATCTGCTGCACGGCAGGACGATCGCCGAACTCGCCGGACGGATGGGCGTCGACGCGGATGCATTGGAGAACACCGTCCGCCGCTTCAACACGCATGCCGTACGGGGCGAAGACCCCGACTTCGGCAAAGGCAGCACGCACTACCAACGCGCGGCCGGCGACCCCGCAGTGAAGCCGAACCCCTGCGTCGCACCGCTCGATGCAGGTCCCTGGTACGCCATCAAGATGCTGCCGGGTGACATCGGCACGATGCTCGGCGTCCGGGTCGACGCGGAGTCACGGGTGCTGCGCGCCGACGGCACCCCGGTCGAAGGCCTGCATGCCGTCGGCACGGTCGCCTCGAGCCTGATGCGCGGCACCTATCCGGCGGCCGGCGTGATGCTCGGCCCCGCGCTCACCTTCGGCTATCTGACCGCACGCGCCATCGCCGGAACGACCGTCACGGCGCCGACAGCCACCTAGCGCGGCCGCTCAGCGCGGCTTCGGCGTCAACGCCAGCCCGCTCGAGGGGCGCGCGCCGAACCTGTCGCGCATCTGGTTGGCGATCGTCTCGGCGTCACGCATCGCCGCGACCTCCGCGGCGTCCGCATCTTTTGCCTCGATGGCCTTCAGGATCGACAGATGCGTGCGTGTCCAATGTCCCGACAGCTCGTCGTTGGGTTTGCCGACATCATGCAGGTAGAGCCCGAGGATGCGCTGCCCCTGGTCGAGCAGCTGCCGGGTCCAGTTCGCGTAGAAGGAGTTGCCGCTCGCCTTGGCGATGGCGAGGTGGAACTCGCGGTTCAAGCGGATCATCTCGGCCATGTCCGCGCGGCGGGTGGCCGCCGTATGCTCGCGGTGGATCGCCTCGATCTCGGCGAGCTGCGCCGCGGAGCGGTTCTTCGCCGCCAAACGGGTGGTCAGACGGTAGAACAGCTCCAGGGCGTCGAGATAGCTCGGGATGGCGACGATGTCGAACGGCGCCACGATGGAGCTGCGATTGCGCAGCGTCTGCACCAAACCTTCGGCCGACAGCCGGATCAGGGCCTCGCGGACCGGACTGCGGGAGAGCTTGAACCGGGCGGCGAGCTCGGTCTCATCGAGCAGGGTCCCGGGCTCCATCCGCAGCTCGAGGATGTCCCGCCTCAGTTCATCGTAGACCGCGACGGCACCCGAGCCGCGCGCCCGCTTGCGTGCCGGCCTGACGGCCTTGCCGGAAGCATCGGATGAGCGCTGGCGTGCCATGTGAACTCCCATGGGGTGACGGACCCGCCCGCATTATAGGCAGGCCGCTCGGGACTACGGCTAGCCTCGCGGAGATCCATCCGTCCGAAAAAAAAGCGGCCGGACCCCCGCAGGAGTCCGGCCGCCCGGTTCGGACCTCAGCGGAAGCTGTAGCTCGCGCCGACGCTCCAGGAGCGGAACTGCCCCGGATAGCCGAAGTTGCGCCCGTCGTAGAAGGCGAAGTACTTCTCGTTGGTGAGGTTCCGGCCGCCCGCCCAGAGACGCCACTGACCGACATCGACGCTGGCGAGCAGGTTGAGGAACTTCGTCGACGGCAGGACGTACAGGTTGTCGGCGTTGTCGAACGCATCTCCCCGGTACTGGTATTCGAGCCGTACCGACCCGGTGGCGCTGCCGATCGCGAGGTCATCGAGCACCAAGGCCACGGCGCCGGAGAACTCCGGCGCGCGCGGCAGGGTGTTGCCCGAATAGTCCACCCGCGCACCCGCATCGTTGATCGAATTGTACTCATCGAACTTCGCGTGCAGATAGCCGGCGTTCAGATCAAAACGCAGGTGGTCGGTGATGTAGGTCGACAACTCCGTCTCGAGACCGTAGATCTCCGCCTTGCCGGCGTTGAGCGTGGTGTAGAACGGACGACCACCGGGGATCGGCGAACCGTCGGCGCCGATCGGGATGCGGCCGACGCGGATCTGCATGTCCTTGTAGTCGTAGTAGAAGCCCGCCAGGTTGAAGATGCCGCGGCCATCGCCGATCGATGACTTCATGCCCGCCTCGAAGGCGGTCAGGGACTCGGGCTTCACCGTCGCCGGGCTCGGGTTGCCAGCCGTGTCGAAGCCGACGGTGTTATAGCCCGCCTGGAAGCCCTTCGCCACCGACGCATAGAACATGGTCCCGGCGCTGGTGGTGTAGTCGATGCCGAGGCGGCCGGTCGGCTCGCTCTGGGTGCTCGAGAGGTCGAAGGTCTGGCCGTCGAACGGACCCCGGCCGACGAACTTGTTGCGGACCTCGTCACGGTTGTAGCGCAGGCCGAGGTTCAAGCGCATCGCGTCGGTCAGCTTGTAGTTGAGGTCGCCGAACAGCGCGGTGGTCTTCACCGTGTTGTCGGTATCGCTGTTGAGCGCTCCGGGGATCGGCGGCAGGATGTCGACCTTTCGCGTCTCGCCCTCATCGATGTCCATGTAGAGCGCACCGACGATCCAGTCGACGCGATCGCCCTGGAACTGCAGCTGCAGCTCCTGGCTGATCTGCTCGGCGTACTGCGGGAACCGGATGGTCACGCGCACCGGCGCGACCACCGGATTGACGTCCAGGAAGGACTTCGGCTCGCTGTAGTCGAGGTAGCCCGTGAGCGCCTTCCACGAATAGCCGTTGCCGATGTCGCCGGACAGCGACAGGCCGAGCGCCGAGTAGTCCCTCTGCCCTTCCGGCTTCGTCGGCTCATCGTAGTTGCCGATATCCCAACCGTAGAGCGGCTTCGGCACCCGCTGCCCGGAGCCGTCGAGGGCGATGAGTTCACCGACGCCGCCCGTTTCTTCGGTCTTCTGCCCGAAGATCTCGACGTCCACGGAACCCAGTTTGCCGGCGAGCGTCAGGCGGCCGCCCGTGAACTCGTTGCCATCGATCTTCTTGCCGGTCACCCGGTTCGTGATGCGACCATCAACGCGGGTCGCGGTGCCGGCGAGGCGCAGCGACCAGTCATCTCCCAAGGGCGCGTCCAGCGCGGCCTCGAACCGGCGCAGGTTGTTGTTGCCGATCTCCACGCTCACATCGGTCCCGAACTCCTTGCCCGGCCGCCGCGTGATGATGTTCACCGCACCGCCGGTCGAATTGCGCCCGTACAGCGTGCCCTGTGGTCCCTTCAGCACCTCGACGCGGTCGACATCGAACATCCAACCGAGCGATGCCGCCGTGGAAGCTTGGTAGATGCCGTTGATGTGCGCGGCGACCGACTGACCGCCGCCAGGCACCTGTGAGCCGACACCGCGCACCGCGATGGTGGCACGGGTCTCGTAATTCTGGATGTAGAAGCCCGGGACCTCGAACTGCAGGTCCTTGAAGGTCACCTTGCCGAGCTCCCTCAGGTCGATGCCGCCCAACACCTCGATGCTCTGCGGTACGGACTGCACGTCCTCATCGCGCTTGCGGGCCGTGACGATGATTTCCTCGAGCGTCGCCGCCTTAGCCGAGGACTGTTGCGCGGCAGCTTCGGGCGCGTTCACCGCCAAGCCGAGTGCTGCGGCCACCGCCGCCGCCACTGCCCCTCCCCGACGCGGCAGGACGCCGCAAGTGCTCACAGAAGTCTTCGCGGTCGGACATTGGTCTCGCATGACGATCTCCCCCGGTGGGTGGCGTTGTAATGAAGTCGACATTAAGTCTACACAGGAAATACTTCAAGTGCGCCGATGTCGGTCGCCGACAGATCCCTTGGCGTGGCAGCCCCGCAACACCCCGGACCCTCCCCCCGCTGTCGGTCAGGGCACCGGCGCGCCGTCGATCGCGGTGGGCGCCCGCCCCGCGCGCGCCGTACGCTGCGCGAGTCGACGCTGGATGGCTCGGTGCTTCTCAAAGGTCAGCGGGTAGCGGAGCGCCAACCAGGTCGCGAGGGCGAGCAGCAGCGCCGGAAGGTAGCCGTTGGCCGCCTTGAGCCCGAGGATGGCGGTGGAATCGTTCGCGGCCGCCCCCGCCTCGTACCCGGCGATGCCGGCGATGAAGAAGCCGATCGCCGGGCCCATCGCGTAGGTCAGTTTGCGGATGACCATCCACGCGGAGGTGAACTCGCCGGCGCGGTTGGTCCCGCTGCGCCATTCACCGTAGTCGACGATGTCGCCGATGATCGCGTAGAGCGCGACATCACGACCGGCGGACAGGGTGTAGTAGAGCGCCATGAAGCCGATGTAGGCAGGCAGCGCCCACGATGCGGGCTCGAGGAAGAAGATCAACAGGCCCCAGAGCACCATGCCGCCGGTGCTCACGATCAGCAGGTTCCGCTTCGAGGTCCTGCGCAGCAACATCTGCCAGGGCTTGAGCGCCACGGTCGACACGGCGACCGCCGTGATGAAGATCAGCGAGAACGACGCGCCGATGCCGAGGTAGGTGTCGAGGAACAGGAAGAACATCGCACCGCCGATGCCGAGCGCGAGATCGGACAGGAAGGCGACGCCGAGGAAGATCTGCAGCGGCGGGTTCGCGCGCACGGCGCGCAAGGTCTCCTTGAGGCTGAAGCGCGGTACCGCCGGCACGAAATCGCCGTTCGGCACCCGGAACACCACATAAAGGACGCCGATGGGATAGGCGATGGCGATGAACCAGAACATGACCTCCAAGGTGTCGAAGTTCATGCCGGTGGAAGGCAGGAACGGCAGCAAGGGCGCAAGCGCGAGCAGGATCAGGCCGATGTTGCCCCAGAACTGCCGCGACAAGGACAGCCTGGAGCGTTCCTCGTAACTGCGTCCGAGCTCCGCCGACCAGGCGGTGTAAGGGATGTCGAAGAATGTCCACGCGAGATAGAAGAAGAAATAGCAGACGGCGAAGTACCAGATGCCCGGGTCCTCGCCCGGGATGAACAACCCCCACGCCGACAGCAGCGCGAGCGGGATGCTGGCCAGAAGCCAGGGTTTGCGCGGACCCCAGCGGCTGCGCGTACGATCGGACAGCACGCCGACCGCGACATCGGTGAGGCCGTCCGAAAGCCGCAGCAGCAGCATGGCCAGCGACAACGCCGTCAAGGCGAAACCGAACTCCTTGGCGTAGAGCGCGGGCAGGATCGCGACGCCCGGCCCCCGCAGCATCTCGAACGGCCCGGAGGCCGCGCCGTAGCCGATCACCGCTGCGCGGGAGAGCGCCGGTCGATCCTTGTGCAGGTCATCGCTCATGTCGAACCCCTCCGGGCCATGCCCGGGCTTCGGCCGCTCAAGATTTGAAGGTCACCGATTTGAGCCGGGTGAAGCTGCGCAGTCCGCCGAGACCGCCCTCCACACCCAGGCCCGATTGGCGGTGCGGCTCGAACGCGCCGGTCGTCGCATCGACGCGGCCGCGTGCCGGATCGGCGCCGATGGTGACGGCGCCGGCGCTGATGCGCCGTGCGAGACGCAGCGCGCGTCCCAGATCCGCAGTCCACACCGTCGCCGTCAATCCGTAGATGGTGCCGTTGGCGATCGAGACCGCTTCGTCCTCGCTGTCGAAAGTCATCACGGACAGCACCGGCCCGAAGATCTCCTCCTGGGCGACGCGCATGCCGGGCGTCACATCGGCGAACACCGTGGGCGACCAGAAGCACGCCCCGCCCGCCGAAGCCGGAGTCCCGTCGAGCAGCATCGCAGCGCCCTGCTCCGTCGCCGCTGCGACGTGGCTGCGGACGCGCTCGAACTGGCCGCGGCTCGCCAACGGGCCGAATGCCGTCGACTCCTGCAGCGGATCACCGGGTTCGACCGCGCGTGCCTTCGCCACCACCCGCGACACAAGAGCGTCCGCGATCGAGCGATGCACCAACAGCCTGGACCCCGCGACGCAGACCTGCCCCGTGTTGAAGGTGATCCCGCCGACGATGGCCTCGGCCACGCGGTCGAGATCCGCCACATCCGGGAAGACGATCTGCGGCGACTTGCCGCCGCATTCCAGGATCAGTCGCTTCATGTTCGACTGACCCGAATACTCGAGCAGCCGCCGACCCGTGGCGGTGGAGCCGGTGAATGTGAGCACATCGACATCCATGTGCCGCGCCAGCGCCGCTCCCGCATCACCGCCCAGCCCCGGCACGATGTTGAGCACGCCGTCCGGGATGCCGGCGGCGGCGGCCAGCTCGCCGAGCCGCAGGCAGCTGAGCGAGGCGATCTCCGAGGGCTTGAGCACGACGGAGTTGCCCACCGCGAGCGCCGGCATGACCTTCGAGATGCCGATGTAGGCGGGGAAATTCCACGGCGTGATCGCACCCACGACCCCGTGCGGCTCCCGGATGTTGAGCACCCAAGCAGACGGATCGTTCGGGATCACCTCATCGAGCAGCTTGTCCGCCATCTCGGCGGTCGCTTCGACATGGCCGCCGATCTCCTGCATGTCGCCTAAGGCGTTGGCGATGGGCATGCCCATCTCGAGCGTGTCGAGCAACGCGAGCTCGCGGGCGCGCGAGCGGACCTGCTCGGCGAAAGCGCGCACTTTGCGGCCACGCTCACGCGGCGAGAGCTGCGACCACGCGCCGCCCTCGAACGCCGTCCGTGCGCTGCGCACCGCGGTGTCGATCTCCGCCGCGCCGCAGGAGGGCAGTTCGGCGACGGTGGTGCCGGTGGCGGGGTTCTCCGAGCGGAAACCGCCACCGGGATCGACGTCGACCCGTCGCCCGTCGATCCAAGGGCGCGGATCCGGTCGCAGGGCCGCGGCGGCGGCGGACCAGTCGGTCGCGGTCGGTTCGGGATCAGACATCGGTCGTTCCTCGGTTGCGGATCAGGTCTGCGGCGCGCTCGCCGAGCATCACGGTCGGCGCGTGGAGGTTGCCCGACGGGATGACCGGCATCACCGACGCATCGGCGACGCGCAAGCGCTCGATGCCGCGGACACGCAGCTGCGGGTCGACCACCGCGCGCGCGTCGGACCCCATGCGGCAGGTGCCGCTGGCGTGGTAGCAGATGCCTGCCGTCTCGCGGACGAAGGCCTCGAGCGCGACGTCGTCGTCGAGGTCGCAGACCGGCGAGATGCGCCGCACCACATCGCGCGCGAACGGCTCGGTCTGCGCGATCCGGTCGAGCAGACGCACGCCGCGCATCAAGCGCACCACGTCATCCGGGTCCCCGAGCAGATCGGACACGATGCGCGGCGGATCGCGCGGATCGGCCGAGCGCAGGCCGACCTGGCCTCGCGACTTCGGGTGACAGATCGACGGCGACAACGAATACACATCGCGGTCGCGCGCGAAAGCCACAGTGTCATCCAGGAATCCCCACGGCCCGGAGAACACCAGCAGGTCGGGCAGCGCTTCCACGGGACTGCTGCGCAGATAGCCGAGCATGTGGCTCGCGGGCGAGGTCGCCCGGCCGCGACGCGCGAGGAGGAACTCGAGACCCGCCCGCAGCAGGCTCGGCCAACGCATCGCGGTGCTGTACGTCGGGCGACGGAATTCGTACTCGAGGTAGAGCTCGGGATGCTCCTGCAGACCCTCCCCCACGCCGGGCGCATCGTGGACCACCTCGATGCCGAGCTCGCGGAGCTGCGTCGCGGGCCCGATCCCGGAGAGCATCAACAACTGCGGGCTCGCGAACGCACCGGCGCACAGGACGACTTCGCGACGGGCCCGCACCAGCGAGCGCTCTGCGCCGCGCAGGCACACCACGCCGCGCGCGACCCGCCCCTCGAGGTGGACGCGCTCGACCTGCGTCCGCGCCCAGATCGTGAGATTCCGCCGGTCGCGGATCGGCGACAGGTAGGCCGTCGCGCTGTCCTGCCGCAGTCCGCGCGACTGGTTCGTCTGCACGACGCCGACCGCCGCATCGCGCACGAGGTTGATGTCATGGACTACCGGTATGCCCTGCTCGGCACAGGCCGCGAGCAGCGCCTCATTGCCCGGGTGGGGCGAGCGGAAGAGCTCGACGGACATCGGGCCGGTGGTGCCGCGCCCCGGCAGACCGGTGCAGCGCTCGGCGCGCCGGAAGTACGGCTCGACATCCGCGTAGCTCCAGCCGTGCGCGCCCGCCTGTTCCCACAGGTCGTAGTCCTGCGGCAGACCGGTGGCGTAGATCAGACCGTTGATCGTGCTGCTGCCGCCCAAGGTGCGGCCCCGGCGCCATCGCTCGACCCGGTCGCGCCGCGAGCGATCCGGTTCCGTCCCGTAGTCCCACGCGAACGGATCCCAATCTTTGACGAAGACCTGTGCGCCGGGGATACGGAACCGCCAATCGCGGGCGTCGCTGCCGGCCTCGATCAGCAGCACCGACACCGTGGGGTCTTCCGACAACCGCGCCGCGACGACGCAACCCGCCGAACCTGCACCGATGACGATGTGATCGAATTCCGCCGACTCGACCTGCAGCGACATCGGCGCGCCCGTCGCTCAGGGACGACGGGCGTAGTCGCCGATGTGGATGGTCTTCCAGGTGCTGCCGCCGTCCGAGGAGAACTCCCAGAACTGCTTCACACCGCCGTTCGGCGACGGCGACCAGGCCATGCGGTGCAGGCCCTCGAACGGACTGAGCTTGCCCTCACCTCGGAAGACGAGCGCATCGCCCTCGAACACGCCCTCGAAGACGAGCGCTTCGCCGTCATCGGTCACGAAGGTGGTGTGCCAACGTTCGGCGCGACGGTCGTAGTAGAAGAACGCCTTGCCGAAGCCGCTCAGGGCGCCCTGCCAATGTTCGAGGAGCAAGCAACCGCCGAGCAGCGATTCGACCCGGCTCACGCCGGCCTTGGCGCCGCCGATGCCTGTCACATCGAATTCACCGATCTTGAAATCGAGACGCCGATGGGCGGCAGAGCTGCAATCCTGGGCGGGCGGCGCGACAGCGACCGCTGCGGGCGTCGCCGCGGATGACATGCTCGACGAAGCGCCGATCACGAGCAGCGTGACGGCCGACAGTCCGACCGAAGGATGGGCTCTTCGCATCGCAATTCCTCCACCAGGTGACGACAGGTTCCGGCCCGTCGCCATTGTCGACAACGATTATACAAGACGGTACCATCCGGCGCGTCACAAGGCGAGCGCGCCACGCGCCCCGGGGGATTCGATGCGCGACTACACCGCCCGATTCATCCAGATCCCGATGCGTGACGGCATCGAACTCGGCGCCGTGCTCTACCTGCCGGCGGGCGCTGGTCGTGTCCCGGCCGTCATGGAGATGACGCCCTACCTCGCCGACAACGCCCACTCGATCGGCGTCGAGTTCGCGCGCGAGGGCTTGGCGTTCGTCGCCGTCGACTGTCGCGGTCGAGGCGGCTCGGGCGGCGAGTTCATGCAGTGGCGCAACGACGGGCCGGACGGCTTCGATGCGGTGCAGTGGATCGCGGAGCAGGCTTGGTGCGACGGACAGGTCGGGCTCTTCGGCGGCTCCTACACCGGATGGAACCAGTGGCGCATCGCGGGCGAACTGCCCCCCGCGCTCAAGACGATCGTACCCTCGGCGGCCTTCATGGGCGGTGTCGACATCCCGCACGGCGGCGTCGGCTCACCCTACATGTACCGTTGGCGCGTGACGCTCAAGGGACATCACATCTCCTGGAACCTCGCCGCCGATACGCTCATCTTCAACCGGATCCAGGGGGATCTCTACCGCCGCCACGGCTCGCTGCTCGAAGTGCCCGGTGTGATCGGCTTCGAGGCACCGGGTTGGGAGGACGATCTCGTCGCGACGGGCTGGGGACCCCTCTGGGAAGCACGCCGCCCTTCGCCCGAGTCGCTGCGCAGGCTCGACATCCCGGTGCTGTCGCTGACCGGCATGTATGACACCTGCCTGCCCGGCACCCTCACCCACCATCGTCGCTACGACGAGCATGGCGGCGAGAAGGCCCGGGGCCAGAACTACCTCATCATCGGCCCCTGGGATCACCGCGGGATGCGCGGCACCGATCGGGTCTATGCCCTGCAGTTCGGACCTGCCGCCAAGATCGACCTCTACGCGCTCAAGCGCCGGTGGTATCGCTGGGTGTTCGGGATGGGCGACAAGCCTGCGTTCCTCGACGCCCGGGTCAAACACTACCTTTGCGAGGCGGACGAGTGGCGCGGCGCGGACTCTCTGGACGCGCTCTGCGGCGCACCGAAGCCGCTGTTCCTCGCCTCCGATGGCCATGCGACGGACATCTTCCGCTCCGGCTGGCTGGCGGACGCTGCCGCGGACACACCCGCCGACAGCTTCGTCAGCGACCCGTTCGATTTCCGGCCGCTCGAGACCGAGAGTCGCCTCAGCCGCTCGCCGGAACTCGATTCGCATTCGGGCGCGGTCTTCCCCCGCGCCTACAACAGCCTGTTCTTCATCCAGGGCGGCGAAGACCCGACCAACGCCGTGTTCTGCCACAACACCTTCGGCCAGGGCGTGATCTACCACTCCGCCCCGCTCGAAGCGCCGATCGATCTGGTCGGCGAACCGGAGTTGCGCCTGTGGCTCTCCTGCGATGCGCCCGATGCCGACCTCTGCGTGCTGCTCTACGAGGTGCTCGAGGACGGATCGACCGTGTTCCTGTCCTCCGACCTGCTGCGCCTGCGGCACCGCGACGGTTCGACCGACGGCACGCCCATGCCGCCGGCGACGCCGACGGAGGTCCGCTTCCGCAACTTCCGCTTCGCCACGCGCCGGCTGCTGCGTCACTCCCGCATACGGCTCGTGGTCCGCGCGACCGCGTGCTCGTTCATGCAGAAGAACCTCAACTCCGCGACGGCGGTCCATCTGCAGAAGCCCGAGGAGGCGCGTATCGCGCGCATCGAGGTGCTGCACGACCGCGCGCACCCTGCAGCTTTGATGCTGCCGATCGTCAAGTGACCGCTGCCATCTGCGAGGACCTGCGCCCATGACCGACAAGATGATGATCGACACGCCTCGACGCGCTTCGTGGACGCTGGTCGGCGCCGCGATGGTCGCGCTCTCGACCCTGCTGCCGTCGGCATCGGCGGGCGGCGACCCGGGCGCCAAGCGCATGGAACTCGTGACGCTCGGCACGGGCGGCGGTCCGTCTGTGCGCCTCGAGCGGGCGCAGACCTCGAGCGCCATCGTCATCGGCGAGGACATCTACCTCATCGACTCCGCCGACGGCGTGCTGCGGCAGTTGGCCGGTGCGGACCTGCCGGTCGAGCGCATCAAGGCGGTGTTCATCACCCATCACCATTTCGACCACAACGGCGATCTGGGCGCCCTCCTGGTCCAACGCTGGCTGTTCCATTACGCGCGGCCCAAGATCAAGGTCATCGGTCCGCCGATGACCCGCGAGATGGTGACGCACCTCGCCAAAGCGTTCCGCGCGACCGAACTGGCACCGATCACCATCGGCACCACGGAGATCCCGGGCATCGCCGCGACGGTGGAGGCCACCGACATCCCGGGCGACCTCCAGACGCCGGCCGTCATCTACCAGGATGCGAACGTGCGCGTCTCGGCCGTGCTCAACGACCATTATCACTTCCTTCCGGGCAGCGCGGCCGCCGCGGCTGCGCGCTCCTACGCGTTCCGGTTCGACACGCCGGACCGCTCGATCACCTTCACCGGCGACACCGGTCCCTCCGAACGGGTCGCCCAGCTTGCGCGCGGCTCGGATGTGCTCGTGAGCGAGGTGATCGACATGGAACGGATGGAGCGCTTGCTGCGCTCGGCCGACCGCGACGATTTCCCGATCGAGGAGCTCATCGAACACCTGCGCGAGGACCACCTCACACCGACGCAGGTCGGCGAACTGGCGGCGAGCGCGGGCGTCAAGGAGGTGATCCTCCACCACCTCGTGCCCGGCTCCGACGGCGAGACCGACCTGAGCGTCTACACGAAGGGCATCGACCGGCACTTCAAGGGTCCGGTGCGGGTGGCCCGCGATCTCGAACGGTTCTGAGGACGGCCCTCAGCCCCAAAGATCTGGTGCGGGCAGCGACAGCCGATGGTCGGCCCGGGCGAGCGGATGCGGACGGTCTTCGACGAGCCCGTGCACGCCGAGGTCCACCATCAGCGCGCCGGGCGTCAGCAGCAGCGCAGGGGCTTGGGCGAGCGATGATCCGCCGTTGCAGCCGACCATGTGCCCGAGACCTGCGCGTCCCGCTGCCGCGATCAGGTGCAGGGCCTCGGTGAGCCCGCCGGTCTTGTCGAGCTTCACGTTGATCGACTGATAGCGTCCGACCAACGCCGGCAGCGAACTGCGATCGAGACAGCTCTCGTCGGCGCAGAACGGGACGAGACGCGGCATCTCCGCGAGCGCCTCATCCGCACCCGCAGGCAGGGGCTGCTCGATGAACGCGACATCGAGCCTCGCGGCGAGCGGCAGGATCCGCCGCAGCGCGGCCGGCGACCAGCCCTCGTTCGCATCGATGGTCAGCATCGTCCCCGGCGCCGCCGCACGCACCGCCTCGAGCCGCTCGGCATCGCGGCCGTCCGCATGACCGAGCTTGAGCTTGAGACCGGGCGCATCACGCGCCGTGGCCGCCGCAGCCGCCATGCGCTCCGGTGCGTCGAGGCTCAGCGTCTCGTACACGGGCACCGACATCGAGGGGTCGAGATCGAGCCCCAACAGTTCCCAGGCGCGGCGCCCCGCGCGCTTCGCGCACAGGTCCCAGAGCGCGCAATCCAACGCGGTCCGCAGCGCCGAACGCGGCAGCACGGCGTTCAAGCGCTCCGGATCGAGGTGGGTCCAGACCTGCGGGTCCAACGCCGACGCCGCGTCCCGCGCAGCTTCGGTCACGCGTAAGTCATGCTCATGCGGCTCGGACTCACCCCGTCCGCAGGCATCCCCCATCTGCAGCACGATCTCCAGAGCGATGTTCTCCGTGAAGACACGGCGCGAGATCACGAACGGTTCACGCAACGGCCAATGCCGGATCGAGGCGTGCAGGGCGGATGGAGAGGGCTGCGGCTTCATGGCGACGGTCCGGCGATAGTGTATTCTTGTATTCTAATTGTCGACTAGAACTGCTCGAGGTGTCGGCCATGCGCCTGCTCCCCGTCCTTTTGATCGCCGCGGCGTGCGCAACACCCCTCGCGCGGGCCGACGCCGTCGCCGCCTGTGAGCGGATCGCCGATACGACATTGTCGGGGGCGGAGGTGCTGCATGCCACCGCTGTCCCGGCCGGACCGCTCCGGGCCGACGACCGGGAGCCCGCCGCTGTCGGCACTACTTCGCTGCCCGCCCATTGCCGCGTCAGTCTGGTCGCACGGCCGAGCCCGGACTCGCACATCCGCATCGAGGTCTGGATGCCGTCGACGGGATGGAACGGGCGCTTCGAGGCGGTCGGCAACGGCAACTACGCCGGGATGCTGTCGATGGATGCCCTGCCCCACGGCATCCTGCGCGGCTCGGTGATCGCCACCACGGATACCGGTCACGAGAGCACACCGGCCGACCCGAAACTCGCCGACTGGGCCGTGCACCGCGGGAAGCTGCTCGACTTCGGACATCGCGCGATCCATGAGATGGCGCGGCTCGGCAAGGCGCTCGCGGCCCTGCACTACGGCACCGCGCCCAAAAACGCGTACTTCGTGTCCTGCTCCAACGGCGGTCGGCAAGGGCTCATGGCGGCGCAACGCCATCCGAAGGACTTCGACGGGATCGTCGCCGGGGCGCCGGCGCGCAGCTGGACGCGGCTCAACAGCGCTTTCATGTCGCACCATCGACGGTTCCTGCTCGACCCGGCGTCGCGACTGCCGCCGGAGAAGGTCGAGCTGCTGCGGCGCGCCGTACTTGCCGCCTGCGATGCGCGCGATGGTCTTCAGGATGGCATGGTAGACGATCCGCGGCGGTGTCCGTTCGATGACGCGGTGCTTCGCTGCGAGGGGGCGGACCGTGCTGACTGCCTCACCGATGCGCAGCTCGACACCGTCCGTGCCCTGCGCGCAGGCATCGCTGCGCCCGCCTCGGCGCGGCTGGCCGGCCTTCCGCCAGGCACGGAGAGCGAGGCTTGGGACACCTGGATCTTCGGCACGCCGCCGATGAGATCGGGCTACGACTACCTCGGCACGCCGTTCTTCCGGGATGTGCTGCACCGCGATCCGACATGGACGGCCGAGCGCTTCGACCTCGCGGCCGACAGCGCACGCGCGGCGCGCGAGCTGTCACCGGTGCTCGATGCCGACGATCCGGATCTTCGGCCGTTCTTCGCCGCCGGCGGTAAGCTGATCCTGTACACCGGCTGGCTCGATCCTGCGATCCCCGCCCTCGATACCCTCGAGTACTACGAGGCGGCGCGCGCGGCGGTGGGCGCCGCGACGGCGGAGGGATCGATGCGGCTCTTCATGTTCCCCGGCGTCGCCCACTGCGGCGATGGCCCCGGGTTCTCGAGCTTCGGCCAATGGTTCAACGGCACGGGCGAACCTGCAGAGGACATCCGCGCTGCGCTGATCGCTTGGGTCGAGCAGGGACGGGTCCCGGACACCTTGGTCGCCACGCGCGGGGGCGATGACCTGTGGCTCGACCCCCGCGTGGCAGCGTCAGGCGACGCGCGACCGCCGACCCGCCTCGTCTGCGCCTACCCGAAGCGCGCGCGCTGGACCGGACAAGGCAGCCCCGGACAGGCCGGCGACTTCCGCTGCGGACACGACGGAGCGAATCCATGAGCACCCTACCGCACCTGTACCCCAAAGATCTCCCGGTCCGCAGCGGTCGCCTCGACCTTGGCGACGGCTACGACCTCTACTACGAGGAGACCGGTCGAGCGGACGGCGTGCCGGTGCTCAGCGTCCACGGCGGACCCGGGGCGGGTCTCGACCCGGGCGCGCGCTGCTTCCACGATCCGGCGCACTACCGGCTGATCCAACACGACCAGCGCGGCGCCGGCGCCTCGCGGCCGAGCGGTGATGTCCGGCGCAACACCACACCGCTGCTGATCGAGGACATCGAACGGCTGCGGCAGCATCTCGGCATCGAACGCTGGATCGTGTCCGGCGGATCGTGGGGGACGACGCTCGCGCTCGCCTATGCGCAAGCCCATCCGGACCGCTGTCTCGCGCTGGTGCTGCGCGGCGTGTTCCTCGGCAACCGTGAGGAGATGCATTGGGTCAACCAAGGGATGCGGATGCTCTTCCCGCTCGAGTGGCAGCGCTGCGTCGAGGGCTTGTCGCTGGCCGAACAGGAGCATCTCCACTCGACCATGCACCGTCGCGTGTTCGGTGCGGACGACCACATCGCGGTGGACGCCGCGCGCCGTCTCGCCAAGTTCGAGTGGCTGTGCGCCAGCATGGAGCCGGACGCGGCAGCGATCGACGAGGAGCTGACGCCCGAGTTCGCGCTCTCGTATTCGCGTCTGGTGTGCCACTACGTCATGGGCGACTTCTTCCTCGAGCCGGACCAGCTGGTGCGCGATGTGCACAAGGTGCATCACCTCCCCGCCTACATCGTCCAAGGCCGTTGCGATTGGGTCTGCCCGCCGTGGTCGGCGGTGCGTCTCCACCAGGCTTGGCCCGGTTCCCGACTGGCGTTGCTGCCGTTGACCGGCCATATGGCGAGCGAGCCCGCGATCGCCGCGGAACTGCTGCGGACGATGGAGGAACTGAAGACCCGCTTCCCCGACGACCGGTCCGGTTCCTCTGCCCGAAGGACGACACCGTGAGCGACCTGCCCGAAGGGCTCCACACCGCCCTGTCGCTCTCCGGGCTGCTGACGGACCGCGTCGCGGTGGTGACGGGCGCCGGTCGCGGCAACGGACGCGCCATCGCGATCGGGCTCGCGGCCGCGGGGGCCGCGGTCGCCGTGGCCGACATCGATCCCGACTCCGCGACCGCCACCGCGGAGCACATCCTGAAGACCGGCGGCCGGGCGGTCGCGCTCCGCTGGGACATCACGGACGCGGATGCCGCGCGCGCTGCGCTCGAGCGTATCCATGCAGAGCTCGGCACCGTGTCGATCCTGATCAACAACGCGGGCATCGAAGGCGGAGGTCATGCCGGCGAGCCGGGCTTCCTCGAGGGGCTGCAGCGCGTATTCGATGTCAACATGGCGGGCACCGCGCGCGTCACGGATGCGCTGATGGCCGACCTCAAGGCGAGCCGCGGCTGCATCGTCAACATCACCTCGATGATGGCCCACATCGCCTATCAACCCGGTGCGGCGGCGTATGCGGCCGCCAAGGCGGCGCTGACCCAGTGGACGCGTTCCCTCGCCATCGATGTCGCGCCGCACGGCATCCGCGTCAACGCGGTCGCCCCCGGCTTCTTCCTCACGGCGATGACCGAAGGCACACGCGGCGACCCGGCCCGCATGGCCTATTTCGAGAGCCGCACCCCGATGAAGCGCATGGGCGATCCGACGGAACTCGTCGGGCCGGTCGTGTTCCTCGCCTCGAGGCTCGCCTCGTATGTCACGGGCGCCGTGCTGTCGGTCGATGGCGGCTTGCTCGCCCGCTAAGCTTTTTATTGGAGTACCGCGATGATCAAGGTCATGTGGTTCCTGAAACGTGCGCCGCACCTCACTCAGGCCGAGTTCGCAGATTGGTGGCTGAACCGTCATGCCAAGGACATCGCCGCCGACCAAGCGCCCTATCTCAAACGCTATGTGATCGACGTGAGGGTCGAGGACGAGAGCGGACTCGCCGGCAAGCCGTCCACGGACCCGGAATGGGACGGCATCGCCGAGCAGTGGTTCGAGACCGAGGCGGACTACAACGCCGTCTATGCCCGCACCGATCGTCCGACCCGCGCCGACACACTGGCGCACACCTCGGCGTTCCAACGGCTCGTCGTGCGCGAACATGAGCAGGACCTCGGAGCCGGGTCATGATGCGCTTCGAAGGAAAGACGGTGCTGATCGTCGGTGCCGCATCCGGACTCGGTGCCGCGATCGCTGAGGCCTTCCATCGGGACGGAGCGCGGCTCGTCCTCGTCGACCGCGACGCGCAGGGTCTCGCACGGCATGCCGAACGGGATCCCCGATGCACCACCCTCTGCGGCGACGCTGCGGATCCGACGACGGTGGATGAGGCGGTACGGGTCGCAGGAGCGGTGGATGTCCTCGTGCACACGGCAGGCATCGACCCGCTCTCCGCGACGGATGTGCCGGGCACCAGCCTCCTCGACTGGCAGACCGTCCTGTCGGTCAACCTGACCTCCGCGTTCCTCGCCGCACGCGCCGTTCTGCCCGGGATGATCGGACGACGCCGGGGTACGCTGTTGTTCACCGGTTCTGTCGCCGGGGTGCGGCCGACCCCGCGCGAGGCCGCCTACTCCGTGTCCAAAGCGGGCGTCATCCAGCTCGCGCGCGCCATCGCGCTCGACCATGCGCGCGAAGGCATCCGCGCCAACGCCCTATGTCCAGGGTTCCTCGAATCGGTCATGGCCGATCGTCGCGGGATGCTCTCCGAACGGGAACTCGAGGATCGCTCACGCACCGCCGCCGCGCTCGTGCCGCTGGGCCGCGAGGGCCGCTATGACGAGATGGCGGCCTTGGCCTTGACGCTCTGCGACGACGCGGTCTCGGGCTACGTCACAGGTCAGGCGATCGTGGCCGACGGCGGCATGCTGCTCGGATGACCTCATGAGCAACCTGCGTGAAGAGACCGTGCTCGGTGTCCATCACTGGGACGAGCGGGTGTTCAGCTTCACCACGACCCGCGCACCGGGTCTGCGCTTCGACAACGGCCAGTTCGTGATGCTCGGACTCGAGGTGGGCGGCCGGCCGCTGCTGCGCGCCTACAGCGTGGTCAGCCCGAACCACGAGGACTTCCTCGAGTTCCTGAGCATCAAGGTCCCGGACGGCCCGCTCACCTCGCGCCTGCAGCACATCAAGCCCGGCGATCGGGTGCTGGTCGGGACCAAACCCACCGGCACCTTGCTGGTGGAGGACCTCAAGCCCGGCCGCAACCTGTTCCTGCTCGCGACAGGCACCGGGCTCGCCCCGTTCATGAGCATCGTCCGGGATCCCGCCACCTACGAGCGCTTCGACCAGGTGGTCCTGACGCATGGCGTGCGGATCGCGAGCGAGCTCGCCTACCGCGACCACATCCTCCACGAACTGCCGCGGCACGAGTTCCTGGGGGAGTCCGTGAGGGGCAAGCTGCGCTACTACCCTACGGTCACCCGCGAGGACTTCGAGCATGTCGGCCGTCTGACCGACCTGCTCGGCAGCGGGCGGCTGCTCACGGACCTGGGGCTGCCGCCGCTAGACCCGATGCTCGACCGCGCGATGATCTGCGGCAGCCCGGCGATGCTCAAAGATCTCTCCACGCTGCTCGATGCCGCGGGTTTCCGCATCTCGCCCGGCATCGGCGAAGCGGGTGACTACGTCGTCGAGAAGGCCTTCGCCGTGCGTTGAACGACCGAGGAGCGGCATCGATGATGAGTACTGCCTTGTTCCGTGCGATCGCATCGCTCGCGCTGACGATCCTCGTCGCCGCGCCGGCCCTGGCCGACGCACCGCGTCACCCCGATGCCCCCGCGCCACCGAGCGCGGTCGCCGATGGCGCAACAGTGGTGTCGATCCGGCTGTCCGACGGCGTCGCTCTCAAGGGGGACCTCTACCTGCCGAAGGGGACCGGACGCCATCCGGTCCTGATCGAGGTCACGCCCTACGGCCGCCGCGGCATCTTCAGCGCGGCCGACGAGCATGGCTACTGGACCGCCCAGGGCTACGCGTTGCTCATCGTGGACGCCCGCGGCATCGGCGACAGCGGTGGAGAGTTCAGCTTCATGACCGACGCCCGCCGCGACGGGCCCCAGATCGTCGACTGGGCTGCACGTCAGCCGTGGTCCACCGGCAAGGTGGGCATGCGCGGCAGTTCCTACAGCGGGACTTACCCGATCCAGACCGCTGCCGCCGCGCCCGAAGGCTTGGCCTGCATCAGCCCCAACGCCAGCTTCCAGAGCGCCTTCGACGGCCCGCCCTACCTCGGCGGCGGACTGATGCTCGCCTGGGCGCTCAGTTGGACGACGCTGGTCGACCGCGGCATGGCGGAGCGGCCGATCGAAAGGCAAGGCCTCGCGAGAAAGGTCGATCACGACCGACTGCTGCTGCATCGTCCGCTCGCGACCGCGGATGTGGCGATGCATGGCCGCGGGCTGCGCGTGTACCAGCAACTGCTGGCCCATCCGACCTACGACGCGTTCTGGGCCGAGGCCCAGCTGAGCGTCGAGGACTATCGTCGGATCCGGGTGCCCGCCCTCGCCTTCTCCGGTTGGTACGACACGACGCTGACGGGCAGCATCGCCAACTATCGGGCGATGCGCGCGCTCGCCGCGTCAGCGGACGACCAGTGGCTCGTCGTCGGGCCGTGGGACCACGCCGGCGCCTCCGAGGGGGGCTACACGCGCGACACGGGGCAGCCGATGACCCGCATCGGTGTGCTGCCTGTCGAATCCGGCGGCTTCCTGCCGGGGCAGCGCATGGCGCGCGAATTCTTCGACTGGTGCCTCAAAGGGACCGCCCCCCGCCCGACATGGTCACCGGTGCAGATGTTCGTCCCCGGCCGGGACCGTTGGCTGCAGGCCGATCGGCTTCCCGCCCGCGGCATCACGCGCCGAACACTTTTCCTGGGTGGAACGGGCCGTGCCAACGCCCCGCAGAGCGATGGCGCACTCGTGCCGCAGCCCGGCAAACCCGCCATCGATCGGTACATCCACGACCCGCGGGATCCGGTCCGGGCGGACGTGGCGGTCGACGGACGCAAGGTCCTGCGCTTCGGTCCGCAGGACATCGCGAAGCAGTTGCAGCGGACCGATGTGCTGACCTACTCCACCGCGCCCTTGCGCGAAGCGCTCACGATCCTCGGCAACGCGACCTTGTCGCTCTACGCCGCGACCGACGTCACCGACACCGATTTCATGGCGCTGCTCGAGGATGTGGCACCCGACGGCAGCGCCGTCCGGCTCGGTTCCGGGTGGACCGGCGTGCTGCGCACGCGTTACCGGAACGGCCCGGCCCGTTCCGACCTCATGAGGCCGGGCGAAATGACCTTGCTGCGCGTCAACCTGTTGGAGATCGGACATACATTGCGCGAGGGGCACCGCCTTCGGCTGTCGGTCTTCAGCAGCGCGTTCCCGTTCATCAGCGTGAACCCGAACACGGGCGAAGACATCGCCACCGACGCTTCGCCGCCTCGGATCGCCCGCCAGACCGTCTTCCACGGCGGCTCGCATCCCTCCGCATTGATGCTCGAGGTCTTCGAGGACGGTCGCGCGCGATAGCGCGGGTTTTGCATTAGAGTCGCGGTCGCCACCATGACGTCCGCTCTGCACACACTGCTCGATGCCCATCTGCCGGCGGATACCGACGAAGCCCGCAGCCTCGCCGAGATGCGGAGGCTCCTGCCCCGTCTCGATCAGCCGTTCTCACGCCATCAGCACGAAGCGCACTTCACCGCGAGCGCGCTCGTGGTCGATGTCGGGGCGGGCAAGATCGCGCTCCTGCACCACGCCAAGCTGCGACGCTGGCTGCAGCCCGGCGGCCATGCGGAGCCGGGTGACGGCGGTCTCATGCATCTGACCGCGCTGCGCGAGGCGCGCGAGGAGACGGGTTGCGAGGTCCGCTTGTACGACCCGACTCCGATGCTGCTCGATGTGGATGTCCATCCCATCCCTGCGCGCGGCGATGAGCCTGCCCACCAACACCTCGATCTGCGGTTCCTGATGGTGGCGGAGGATCCGCAGCGCCTCAGCTTGAACGCCGACGAATCCTCGGCGGTCGGCTGGTTCGGTTTCGACGAGGCCATCGCGCTCGTCGACGACGACGCGCTGCGGCGGTTGATCCGCAAAGGCCTGCGAGCGACCGATCGCCGTCCGCGGAATCAATGACTCTGAAACACATTTCGATTATCATCGAAATGTGGATACCAAGACAGCGACCCGAGCGCTCGGCGCCCTCGCCCAACCGAGACGCCTGCAGTTGTTCCGTCGACTCGTCGCAGCAGGACCCGCCGGGTCGACCCCTCAGGAACTGCTCCGCGCGGCGAAAGTGGCCAACGCCACCCTCTCCTTCCACCTGAAGCAACTCGTGGAAGCGAAGCTCATCACCCAGGAACGGCAAGGCCGTCATCGGATCTACCGCGCATCGTTCGGGGAGATCGGCGCACTGCTCGCCTATCTCGCCGAAGACTGCTGCGGCGGCCAACCCTGCGAAGTCGACATCAAAACGAAGGCGCGAAGATGACCGTACACATCCTGATCCTCTGCACCCACAACTCCGCGCGGAGCGTCCTTGCGGAGGGCATGCTGAACCACCTGGCCAAGCGGCTTTCCCGGGATGTCCGAGGACACAGCGCCGGCAGCACGCCGAGCGGCCGCCTCAACCCGTTCGCGCTCGAAGCGCTGCAGGGCGCCGGCATCGACACCACGGGCTTCCGCAGCAAGAGCTGGGATGAATTCACCGGCGCTGGCGCACCGCCTCTCTCGATCGTGATCACGGTGTGCGACAGCGCCGCGTCGGAGACCTGCCCTGTGTTCATGGGGCAGCTCGACCACCTCCCCATCAAGGTCCATTGGGGCTATCCGGACCCGTCGAACGCGGAGGGTGGCGATGCGGGGAAGCGTCGCGCCTTCGAACTCACGCGCCAGGCGATCGGATATCGCCTGCTGCAGCTGTTGCAGCTACCGCTCGAGTCGATGGACCGCGCGGACCTCGAAACGGCGCTCGTGCGCATCGGCCGGAGTTGACACCACCATGAGCGCCCCCGACCGCGTGGCTTCACCCCTCGGCATCTTCGAACGTTGGCTGTCGCTGTGGGTGGCTCTGGCCATCCTCGGAGGCGTCGTCCTCGGAAGCCTCGCACCGGGGGCGGTCGCCCGGATCGCCGCGCTAGAGATAGCCTCCGTGAACCTCGTCGTCGCGGTGCTGATCTGGGCGATGATCTACCCGATGATGGTCGGCGTCGACTTCGCCAGCATCCGGGATGTCGGCCGCAAGCCCCGCGGCCTCATCATCACTCTGGTCATCAACTGGCTCATCAAGCCGTTCAGCATGGCCGCGATCGCCCTGCTTTTCTTCGACTGGCTCTATGCGGATCTGCTGCCGCGCGACGACGCCCAGCAATACATCGCAGGCCTGATCCTGCTCGGCGCCGCCCCGTGCACCGCGATGGTCTTCGTCTGGTCGCAGATGACCAAAGGCGACCCCGCATACACCCTGGTTCAGGTGTCGGTGAACGATCTCGTCATGATCGTCGCTTTCGCCCCGATCGTCGCGTTGTTGCTGGGCGTCACCGATATCGTCGTACCATGGGAGACCTTGGCCCTGTCGGTGGCGCTCTATGTGGTGATCCCGCTGATCGCCGGCGCGCTCACCCGTCGCCGCCTGATCGCCGCACACGGCACCGCGGGACACGCGATCGACGCGTTCACCGCGCGGCTGAAGCCGTGGTCGGTGATCGGCCTGTTGGCGACCGTCGTCCTGCTGTTCGCCTTCCAGGCGCCGACCATCCTCTCGAACCCTTGGCTGATCCTGTTGATCGCCATCCCGATCGTCATCCAGTCCTATGGGATCTTCGCGCTGGCCTACGCCTGGGCCTACGCCTGGAAAGTGCCCCATAACATCGCAGCCCCCTGCGCGATGATCGGCACCTCCAATTTCTTCGAGCTCGCCGTGGCGGTAGCTATCGGTCTCTTCGGTCTCTCGAGCGGCGCGGCCTTGGCGACCGTCGTCGGGGTGCTGGTCGA
>JBBAPM010000007.1:0-91480 GCA_040400835.1 Steroidobacteraceae bacterium | reverse complement strand
CGCCGGCGCCGAAGCGCGCGTGGCGCACCCGCGCGCCGAGCTTCACGCCGGGCGCGGCAGGCTCGGCGCGCAGCCCGGAGGCGGCGCTCGGACGCGGGTCGTTGCGACCGCCCCCCTGCGCGCCGCCGTAACCACCGGCGCGGCCGCCTCCATATCCGCCGCCATATCCGCCGCCGCTGCCGAAGCCGCCCCCGAACGCGCCCGCGCGCCCGGCGTGCACCTTGGGCCGTACCTCCTCGACGAGCTCCTCGGGGAGCTCTTTGATGAAGCGCGACGGGGTGCCGTAGCCGTCGATGCCGTGCAGGCGACGCTGCTCTGCGTAGGTGAGGTACAGGCGGCGCATCGCACGCGTCGTGCCGACATAGGCGAGCCGGCGCTCCTCCTCGAGGCTATCGAGGTCGTTGAGCGAGCGCTGGTGCGGGAACAGACCGTCCTCGAGGCCGGCGAGGAACACCACCGGGAACTCGAGGCCCTTGGCGGTGTGCAGCGTCATCATCTGCACGCAGTCCTCCCAGGCCTCGGCCTGGCCCTCACCCGACTCCAGCACCGCATGCGCGAGGAAGGACTCGAGCGGCGGCATCGGCTCGCCCTCGACGGTGTCGGGCGAGAAGCCGCGCGCCGCGGAGACGAGTTCGAGCAGGTTCTCGGCGCGGCCTTCGCCGCGTTCGGGCTTCTCCTTGCGGTGGTGCTCGAGCAGGCCGGAGCCTTCCAGCACCTGATCGACGATCTCGTGCAGCGCGAGGCCCTGCGTCGCCGAGGTCAAAGAATCCACCAGCTGCAGGAAGCCCTGCAGCGCCGCGCCGCCGCGCGATCCGAGCCGGCCGTCGGCGACGCAGGCGAGCGCCGCGGTCCACAGCGAGCTGCCGGCGGTGCGCGCCTCGCTGCGCACCACATCGAGGCTCTTGGCGCCGATGCCGCGCGTCGGCAGGTTGACCACGCGCTCGAAGGAGGCGTCGTCGTTGCGGTTGGAGATGAGCCGCAGATAGGCGAGCGCGTCCTTGACCTCGGCGCGCTCGAAGAAGCGCAGGCCGCCGTACACCTTGTACGGCATGCGCGCCGACATGAACGCCTCTTCGAAGGCGCGCGACTGCGCGTTCGAGCGGTAGAGCACGGCGACCTCGCTGCGCGCGCCGCCCTGCGACACCCATTCCTGGATGCGGTGCAGCACGAACTCGGCCTCGTCGCGCTCGTTGAAGGCGGCGTAGAGGCGGATCGGCTCGCCCGCGCCGCCGGACGTCCACAGGTTCTTGCCGAGGCGCCCCGAGTTGTTGGAGATCAGGGCGTTGGCGGCCTGCAGGATGTTGCCGGTCGAGCGGTAGTTCTGCTCGAGGCGCACCAGCTTGGCGTGCGGGAAGTCCTTGCTGAAGGTGCGCAGGTTCTCGACCCGCGCACCGCGCCAGCGGTAGATCGACTGGTCGTCGTCGCCGACCGCGAACGGCGCGCCTTCGGAGCCGACGAGCAGCTTCGTCCAGGCGTACTGCACCGAGTTGGTGTCCTGGAACTCGTCCACCAGCACATGCTGGAAACGGCGGCGGTAGTGCGCGAGCAGGTCGGGCTGGTCGCGCCACAGCTCGAAGGCGCGCAGCAGCAGCTCGGCGAAATCCACCACGCCCGCCACGCGGCAGGCTTCCTCGTAGTCCTGGTAGAGCTTGATCAACTGGCGGCGCGTCGGGTCGTTGCCGTCCTTGAGCGCTTTCGGCCGCAGGCCCTCGTCCTTCTGCTGGTTGATGAACCACTGGATCTCGCGCGGCACCCAGCGCGTCTCGTCGAGCTGCTGCGCCTTGACCAGCTTCTTGATGAGCCGCAGCTGGTCGTCGGAGTCGAGGATCTGGAAGCCCTGCGGCAGGCCGGCCTCGCGCCAGTGCAGGCGCAGCAGGCGGTGCGCGATGCCGTGGAAGGTGCCGATCCAGAGCGCCGCGCCCGGCATGCCGAGGAGCGATTCGATGCGGCCGCGCATCTCACCGGCGGCCTTGTTGGTGAAGGTGACGGCGAGGATGCCGTGCGGGGAGGCGCCCTCGGCCTGGACGAGCCAGGCGATGCGGTGCACCAGCACGCGCGTCTTGCCGCTGCCCGCGCCGGCGAGCACCATCACGGGACCGACGGGCGCGGTCACGGCCTCGCGTTGGGCGTCGTTCAGGGGGTTGAGGATGGGTGAGATGTCCACCCGCGCATTCTACGCGACCTAGTCGACGCGACCGAGGCGCATCTCCTCGACGAACTTCAGCAGCGCCGAGACCAGCGTCAGCAGCACGGGTCCGACGATCAGCCCGACACCGCCGAAGGCCGCCGCGCCGCCGACCACGCCGACGAACACCGCGAGCGCCGAGACGTGCGCCTGCTTCGAGACCAGCAGCGGCCGCAGGAAGTTGTCGGACACCGAGATGAGCGCGCCCCAGGCGAGCATGAAGAGCGCGGCGCCGTTGCGCCCCATGCCGGCGAGGGCGAGCACGGCCGGTATCCACACGAAGGCCGTGCCGCCCGCCGGCAGCAGCGAGAAGAGCGCCGCGAGCACGCCGAACACGATCGGCGAGGGCAGGCCGGTGAGCGCGAAGCCGATGGCGGTGAGCGCGCCCTGGATGAGCGCGGTGAGGCCGGAGCCGTAGACCACGGCGCGCGTGGTGTTGGCCATCAGGGCTGTGAGGCGCTCGCGGTGCTGCGCATCGAGCGGCACCAGATGCGACAGCCGCCGCAGCATGGCGCGGCCGTCGCGCAGCATGAAGAACAGCAGGAACAGCATCATCAGGAACGCGACCGTGGTGCTGAGCACGTTGAGGACCAGGCTGCTGCCGAGGTTGGCGGCGAGCCGCAGCAGGCTCTGGCCGAAGCCCACCACCCAGTCGGACACCTGTGCGCCGTCGAGGTCGAGCAGCGCGACCGCGCGCTTGAGCAGCGGCCCGATCACCGGATACTCCTCGATGCGGGTCAGCGTGTCGGCGTCGATGCGCCAGGGGCTGCGCTGCAGCTGATAGACCAGCGAGCGCCCCTGCTCGACGAAGGCCATGCCGAGCAGTGCGATGGGCACGAACACCACGAACGGCGTCAGCGCGGTGAGCAGGCCCGCCGCCGCCCCGGGACGGTCCCCGAAGCGGCGCGTCAACGCGTCCTGCAGCGGCGCGAGCAGCACCGCGAGGCAGATCGACCAGGCGAGCGCGCTCCAGAAAGGCGTCAACACCTGCCACAGCGCGTAGCCGAGCACGGCGACGGCCAGCACCATGAACCCGCGGCGGTAGAAGTCGTCCATCTGCGCGAGATTATACTGGCCCGATGCCCCTGCCCATGCGCACCGCGCGCACCCCGCGCCGCCTTTGGCTGTCCTGCCTCGTGACCGGACTCGGTCTGGTCGGTTGCGCGGGCGGCGGGCCGCGATCCACCGAGGAGTCCTCGCCCGTGCCGTCCACCGCCCCCAACCCCAAGGCCTATGCCTACGCCGTGATCAGCGTCGCCGACATGGACCAGGCACTCGCGTTCTGGTCGGTCCGTTTCGGCATGCGCACCGCCGTGCGGCGCGAGGGCAGCGATCCCGGGCTCGCCGCGCTGTGGGGCGTCGAGTCGGACGCGATCATCGACCAGGCGCTGCTGCTGACGCCCGGCATGGCGCAGGGCGGCATCCACCTCGTGCGTTTCCGGGTGCCGGGTCCGGCGGTCCGGGAGGGCGCCGCGGCCACCGACCTCGTGCCGAAGAGCGTCGACATCGCGGTGCGCGACCTGCCGGCGCGCCATGCCGAACTCGAGGCGGCGGGCTACCGGTTCCGCTCCAGGATCGGCCGTTTCGAGACCGACGGCGTGGTGGTGGACGAGGTGCACCTGCCGGGGCCCGACGGCGTGAACCTCGTTTTCCTCGAGCAGCAGGGCAAGCCCGAGCCGGTGAGCCCCGAGGGCTACGGCGTCGCGCCGCAGATCGTCGCGATCTCGCCCGATAACCGCCTCGAGAAGGCTTTCTTCGAGCGCGTGCTGGGCCTCGACGAGACCTCCTACCACCGCTTCGCGGGACCCGAGGTCGAGCGCACCATCGGTCTGCCGCCGGGCGCCGGTCTCGACATCCGCATCTTCGGCGATGCCGGCTACGACTACGGCCGCCTCGAGATCGTGCAGTACGAGGGCGTGAAGAGCGCCGACCTCTACCCGCGCGCGCGGCCGCCGGCGCGCGGGCTGCTGTCGGTGACGTTCTTCGTACCGGATGTCGGCGCGGTGCTCGCCCGTGCCGCAGCGCTCGCGACCGACACGACCGCGGCCGCCGGCGCGACGATGCGTGCGCCGCCCGTGGACCACGGCGTCGTCGACACCGTGTTCGGCACGACGCGCATGGCGACGCTCACTTCGCCCGCCGGGCTGCGCATCGACCTCGTGCAGCGCTGAATCCGCCACGGTTGCGGTATCCTTGCCGTCCTTTCCACGGAGGTTCGACGATGAGCATGCTGGACGATCTTCTGAAGGGCGCCGTCGGCGCGCTGGGCCAGGGTCAAGGCGGCGGTGCGGGCTCGCCCGATGCGCTGATGGGCATGGTCGGTTCGCTGCTTCAGCAGCAGGGCGGGATCGCCGGCCTCGTCGGTGCGCTCGAGAAGGGCGGCCTCGGCGATGTGGCGCAGTCCTGGGTCGGCAAGGGCGCCAACATGCCGGTGTCGGCCGATGCGCTCACGCAGGCGCTCGGCTCGGACTCCATCGGCCAGATCGCCAGCCAGCTCGGCATGGACAGCGGCGCGGCCAGCGGCCTGCTCTCGCAGGTGCTGCCGGGCCTCGTCGACAAGATGACGCCGGACGGCGCGCTGCCGCAGGGCGGTGGTCAGGACGCGGGCGACCTGCTGCAGGCCGGCCTCAAGGCGCTGCTGTCGGGGCGTTGAGGGCCGTCGCGAGCAGCACGCCTCGCAGCACCAGATCAGGGATGATGCGGTCGAAGACATCCTCCCGCTCGAACATCGCGGCGAAACCGCCGGTGCCGATGCAGAGCGGGGGTCTCTCCGACGCGCCGAAGTTCTCGGCGGTGAGACGCTGCAGGATCTCGCGCACCGTGCCCAACTGACCGTAGTACGCGCCGCTCTGCATGCTCTCGACGGTCGAGCGGCCGAGGCAGGGCCGACCGTGCATCGGCAGGATCTCGACGGCGGGCAGTTTCGCGGTGCGCGTCTCCAGCGCTTCGAGCGAGATCCGCAGCCCGGCGACGATCACGCCGCCGAGATAATCGGCGTCCGCCGTCACCGCGCAGAAGGTGGTGGCGGTGCCGAAGTCGGCGATCAGCAGGTCACGGCCGGGGAACAGCCGCGTCGCGGCCACGGCGTTGGCGATGCGGTCCGCGCCGACCTCCAAGGGGTTCCGGTAGCGCACCCGCAGCCCGGTGCGCGCACCCGCCTGGAGCACGAACGGTTCCTTGCCGAAGTACTTCTGGCAGGCGCCGCGCAGGGAATGCAATGCGTCGGGCACCACCGATGCGATGCCGATGAGGGAGATCGCGCCGGGGTCGATGCCGTTCTCGCGCATCGCGGCGCGCAGGAACACGCCGATCTCGTCGCTCGATGCGCGCGAGTCCGAGGTCTTGCGGAACTGCAGCAGCAAGGGCGCGTCGTTGGTCGCTTCGCCGTAGAGGCCCGCGTGCAGTGTGGTGTTGCCGACATCGATGCACAGGATCATCCGCGTGTCTCCGGGGTGGGCAGGGAAGCCACGAACGCGGCGAGGCGCCCGCCGATGCCCTCGCGTCCGTCGAAGACCTCCGGGGGGCGCTCCGCGTCGGTCCAGAACTCCCAGCGCGGCCATGTCCGCAGGTCGTTGGCGACGACGGCCGCGACGCCGTCGTTCGCGAGCACCTGCGCGACCTTGCGGCGGCGCTCGGCGTCGTCGGCGCCCGCGGTCAGCTTGAAGGCGACGATGCGCAGCGCCGGGTTGCGCGACCATGCGCGTGCCGATGCGATGAGCTTCGGCGTGCGCGCGAAACGCAGCGTGAGCGTATCGCCCTCCGCATCGAGCTTGCCGGTCAGCGCTCCGCCGTCCGGCGACAGCATCGGGCGCCAGTCGCTGACCGCCGCCGCCTGCACCAGCAGGTCGTAGGTCTCCCCGGCGAGCAGGCCGCGCAGGCTGCGCTCGAACGAATCGAAGTCGTCGTAGCGCTCGAGGCGTTCGAGGTCCTCCGCATGCGGCGCGTCCACGGCTGTCAGCAGCGTCACCGCATGCCCGAGCGCGGCGAGGTCGGCGGCGAGGTCCGCACCGGTGCGGCCCGTCGAGCTGTTGACGATGGACCGCACGGCGTCGAGCGGCATGCGCGTGCCGCCCGCGGTGACCAATATCTTGAGCGGTACCGTCGTGCCTGCAGACGAGCGCGACGATGTGGACGGCGGTCCCGCCGCGCCGGGCTGCCGCTGCGCCGCTTGCAGCACGGCGGCCAGCAAAGCCTCCGGTTCGGCGAGCCGGCCGGCCCCGACCTCGCCGCAGGCCAAGGCACCGCTGCCGGGCTCGACGATCGTGCAGCCCATGCCGCGCAGCCGCTCGAGCGAGGCGCGGGTCGTCGGGTGCTCGTACATGCGGGTGTTCATCGCCGGCGCGATGAGCCAGGGCTTGGTGAAGTCGTGCGCGAGGAACAGCGTGCCGACGAGGTCGTCGCCGATGCCGGACGCCAATTTGTTGAGGGTGTTGGCGGTGCAGGGCGCCGCGAGCACCACATCCGCCCAGCGCACGAGCCGGATGTGCTCCATATGGTCGCCGGCGGCGAAGGTCTCCGAGCGCACACGACGACCGGTGAGGCCCTCGAGGCTCGCTTCGCCGATGAACCCGCGCGCCGCCGGGGTCATCACGACCTCGACCTCGGCGCCCACCGGCGCCTGCACCAGGCGCGAGACGAGCTGCACCACCTTGAAGGCGGCGATCGACCCGCTCATCAGCAGCAGCACGCGCAACGGACGGTCAGCCGAGGGCGACATTGTCGATCAGCCTCACATCATCGAGGAAAGCCGCGGCGAAACGCCGCATCGCGCCCGGCGGAGCGGCGCCGAGCACGCGGTCCTCCAGATAGTCGACGCGGAAGCCGGCGGCCTCGAGCGCGGCGCGCGCGGCGTCCGCGTCCGGCGCTTCGCGCAGGGTCTTCGCGAGCAGCGGTGCGAGCGCCCGTCGCTCGGCCGTGAGGCGCGAGTTGCGCGAACTCATCGCGAGACCGTCCGCTTCGCGTACCGTCGGGCAGCCGACCACCGTCCAGGGCAGGAAGAACGCGTCCACCATGCCGCGGACCAGCGTGAGCTGTTGCCAGTCCTTCTCGCCCATGTAGAGCCGTTGCGCGGCCGGGTCGCCGCCGAGCTGCGCGATCTGCAGCAGCTTCATCACCACCGACAGCACGCCGTCGAAATGCCCGGGTCGCGACGCGCCGCAGAGCACGGTCGACACGGCGCTCTCCTGCACCTTGTAGGTGTAGCCGTCGGGGTAGAGCTCGGCCGCCGTCGGCAGCAGCACATGGTCGACGCCGGCCGATCGCGCGAGCGCGAGGTCCGCCTCGAGCGTGCGCGGATAGCGTGCGAGGTCGTCCGGATCGTCGAACTGCGTGGGGTTCACGAAGACCGACAGCAGCACCGTGTCGCACTCCTGCCGCGCGCGCGCGAGCAGCGCGGCGTGCCCGGCGTGCAGGTTGCCCATGGTCGGCACGAAGCCGAGCGAGCGGCCTGCGAGGCCGCGTTTGGTGGTCAGCCAGGCATCGATGCCCTGCGCGACGATCACTGGCCGGCCGCGCGGGCGCGCTCCGCGGGTGGCTGGGACGGTGCCGCCGCCGCGTCGCCGAAGGTCTCGTCGGGCCCGGGGAAGCGGCCGCTCTTCACCTCGCGCGCGTAGGCGTCGAGCGCGGCGCCGACCTGCTGCGCGCCGTCGAGATAGCGGCGCACGAAGCGCGGCTTGAAGCCGGGGTCGAGACCGAGCAGGTCGGTGATCACCAGCACCTGGCCGTCGCAGTCGGGGCCGGCGCCGATGCCGATGGTCGGCACCGCGAGCGAACGGGTGATGCCGGCGGCGACCGCCCGCGGCACGCATTCGATGACGAGCGAGAAGACGCCGCAGTCCTGCAGCCGCTGCGCCTGCTCGTGCAGCGTCGCGGCGGCCTCCGGATCCTTGCCCTGGTAGTTGAAGCCGCCGAGCGCATGCACATGCTGCGGCGTCAGACCGATGTGGCCCATCACCGGCACGCCGCTCTCGACGATGTGACGGATGTCCGCCTCCGACCCGTCCACGCCCTCGAGCTTCACGGCGTTGGCGCCGGCGCGCATCAGCCGCTCGACGGCGCGCATCAGCGCGCTGCGGCCGCGGCGGTGGGACAGGAACGGCAGGTCGGCGACCACGAAGCCGTCCGGGCCGAGGCCGCGACGGACCGCGGCGGTGTGCAGCGCCATCATCGCGACATCGGCGGCGACCGTATCGCGGTGGCCGTGCACGGCCATGGCGACCGAGTCGCCGACCAGCACGGCGTCGATCTGGGAGCCGGCGACGAGGCGGGCGGTGGGGGCGTCGTAGCAGGTGACGACGGCGATCTTCTCGCCACGGCGCTTGGCCGCGGCGAACTGCGGGAGGGTCTTCATCGGGTACCTGTCCTCGGGATCAAGTCCGACGAAGAGGGTACACCGCGTCGGTGCCGGAGGCCAACCCCGAGCCTCCGCAGCGCCGCAGCGCCTACCAGGCGTTGCGCAGTTCGCGCAGCTTGAGGAACACCTGCCGCGGCGTCGGCGCGGCCGGCAGCTCCGGAAATCTTTGCCGCAGCCGGTCGACGATCGTCGGCCGTTGCAGCCGGAAGAACGCGTTGATGCGCCGCTCCTCGCCGAGCGTGGTGACGGGCGCCGCGGCGCCGTCGCCCGTCAGCTGCGCGAGCAGCGCCGCCGCGGCCGCGTTGTCCGGCTCCACATCCAGCGTGAAGGCGAGGTTGCGCGCGAGATAGTCGTGCCCCGGATGCACCGTCACCGTGTCGGGCAGGCGCGCGAACCGGCCTTCAAAGGTGTCGTAGAGCAGGTCCGGGTCGCCGCCGTTGTGGCAGTTGCCGGCCCCGGCGTTGAACAGGGTGTCACCGCTGATCAGCGCCGGTCGGTCGCCGTGCGCGAGGAGGCAGACGTGGGCGCGCGTATGGCCCGGCGTCTCGAGACATTCGAGCTCGACCTCGCGGCCGATGCGGATCACATCGCCCTGGCCCACCGCACGGTCCAGCGCGCGCAGCCGCGGCGCAGCGCCGGCATGCGCCAGCACCTTCGCGCCCGTAGCGGTGCACAGCCCGTCGTTGCCGCCGATGTGGTCGGCATGCTCGTGGGTGTTGAGGATATGGGTGATGGTCCACCCGCGTGCGCGGGCGGTCTGCAGGGTCAGCTGCCAATCGAGCGGGTCGATGGCCAGCGCCTCGCCGGTCCGTCCGCAGGCCACGAGGTAGTGGTAGTTCCGCCAGGCGTTGTCCGGCCAGATGCGCTCGATGATCATCCTGGCGATATTACGGTGATATCGTGGCGCAACGAAATCTTATCGTTGGTCGCCCGCCTGGGACCGGTCCGGTGAATTTTCACAGGAAGTATTTTACTGGGGTGGGGTGTAGGATTCCCGCGGGGGCGGAGAGATCAGGATGTCGAGTTCGAGCGGAGCCAAGGAACAGGTTCCGGCGTCGGCGGCTGTCGCCCCCCCGTCGGCCGTCGTCAATGCCCTCACCACCCGCGCGGCGTGGCAACAGGCCCGTGAGGCCTGCGCCCGCGACCCGGGCGCCTACCACGGCGAGATCGCGCGGCGGGAGATCCACTGGTTCGAGCCCTCCGTCGGTGCCCACGGCGCTTGGCTGACCTTTGACGCCGTCGCCGGACGCTGGTGCGGTTTCGATGCGCGCAGCGCAGCGCCCGTGCAGCCCGCGCTCGCCGCCGACTACGCGCCCTGGCGCAGACCCTTCGATGACGCCGATGCGCCGTTCTACCGTTGGTTCGACGGCGCACTGACCAACGCCTGCTTCAATGAATTGGACCGGCATGTGCTCGCCGGGCACGGCGCCGAGACCGCGTTCTTCTTCGAGGGCGACCGTTGGGACCAGTCGCTCGACGGCGGCCGCGGCGGTCCGGTGGTCTCCTACGGTGTGTCGCGCAGGCAGCTGCTGCTCGAGGCGGCGCGCTGCGCGGTCGCGCTGCGGCGGCTCGGCCTCAAGGCCGGCGATCGCATCGCCATCAACATGCCCAACATCGCCGAGCAGCTGTACTGGACCGAGGCCTGCAAGCGCTCGGGCATCGTGTACACGCCGGTGTTCGGCGGCTTCAGCGACAAGACGCTCTCCGACCGCATCCACAACGCGGGTGCGCGCGTGGTCATCACCGCCGACGGCGGCTACCGCAACGCGCAGATCGTCGCCTTCAAGGAGGCCTACACCGATCCCGCGCTCGACGGCTATGTCGCCGCCGAGGTCGCCGTCGAAGCCGTGGCGGGCGCGCTGCGCACGCTCGGCCTCGCGCCGGCGCAGAGCGAGGCGATCCTCGCCGGCGCGCGCGCCGCGACCGCCGCCGAGATCACGCTCGAGCGCTCGGACGTGATGCGCGGCGTCGGCCGCGCGCTCGAGGCGCAGTCCGGCATCGGCTCGGCCGAGGCGAGCCGCATCCGCACCGCCATCGCCTCTGCGCTGGTCGCGACGCCGTCGCGCGTCGACACCGTCATCGTGGTGCGCCACGCGGCGCAGGCCGACCTGCTGTGGCGTCCGGAGCGGGATCGTTGGGCGCACGAGCTCACCGGCGCGGCGATGGACGAGATGCTGGCCGTAGCGCGCGCCGCGGGCTTCAAGGTGGACTCCGAGCAGGCGCTGCTCGCGCTGCCCGATGCCGAGTTCGTCGCCGCGATCTGGGCGTCGTCGGCGCCCGAGCCGCTCGATGCCGAGTTCCCGATGTTCTTCATCTACACCTCCGGGTCGACCGGCAAGCCGAAGGGTGTGGTGCACGTGCACGGCGGCTATGTGAGCGGCGTCGCGCACACCATGCGCGTCGCCTTCGACGCGCGGCCGGGCGATGTGATGTACGTGGTCGCCGATCCGGGCTGGATCACCGGCCAGTCGTACATGATCTGCGGGGCGCTCACGACGCGCGTCACCACCGTCATCGCCGAGGGCGCGCCGGTGTTCCCGAGCGCGGGGCGCTTCGCGAGCATCATCGAGCGCTACAAGGTCAACATCTTCAAGGCGGGCGTCACCTTCCTCAAGACGGTGATGACCGATCCGCAGAACGAGGCCGACGTCCGCGCCTACTCGCGCGGTTCGCTGCGCGTCGCGACCTTCTGCGCCGAGCCGACCTCGCCGGCGGTGCAGCAGTTCGGCATGGACCTCGTCACGCCCTGGTACATCAACTCGTACTGGGCCACCGAGCACGGCGGCATCGCCTGGACGCATCTCTTCGGCAACGGCGATTTCCCGTTGCGCGCCGATGCGCACACCTATCCGCTGCCCTGGATCGCGGGCGATGTCTGGCTGCCGGACAGCGAGCCCGACGCCTCGGGCGCGGTGGCCGCGCGTCCCGCCGACATCGGCGAGAAGGGCGAGATCGTCATCGCCGCGCCGTTCCCCTATCTCTGCCGTACGTTGTGGGGCGACGAGGGCGGCTTCCGCGTCGAGGGCCGGCGTGTCGTGCGCTCGTGGCGCGGCGACTTCGACCGGTTCAAGAAGACCTACTGGGCCCGCTGGCAAGGCCGCCACGCCTACACGCAGGGCGACTTCGCGGTGAAGTACGCCGACGGCGGCTTCTCGCTGCACGGCCGCTCGGACGACGTCATCAACGTCTCGGGCCACCGTCTCGGCACCGAAGAGATCGAAGGCGCGATCCTGCGCGACAAGCAGCTGAACCCGGACTCGCCCGTGGGCAACGTCATCGTGGTCGGCGCGCCGCACGCGCAGAAGGGCCTGACACCGCTCGCGTTCGTGCGCCCGGCGCCCGGCCGCAAGATCGCGGCCGAGGACCGCCGCCGTCTCATCGAGATCGTGCGCCAGGAGAAGGGCCAGGTCGCGATCCCCGAGGACTTCGTCGAGGTCTCGCAGTTCCCGGAGACGCGCAGCGGCAAGTACATGCGCCGCATGGTGCGCGCCCTCGTCGAGGGGCAGGACGTCGGCGACACCTCGACGCTGCGCAACCCGGAGTCGATCGACGAGCTGCGCCGCGCCATCGCCGACTGGCAGGAACGTCAGCGCGTGGCCGACGAGCAGCAGCTGTTCGAGGACTTCCGCTACTTCCGCGTGCACTACCACGCGCTCGGCGTGCCGCGCCGCCGCAAGGGCGGCAAGCCGGTCCATCGCATCGCGCTCGTCACCATCTCCAACCCGCCGGTCAACGCGCTCAACGAGCGCGCCCTCGACGAGCTCAACATCGTCATCGACCACGTGGCGCGCCGCGAGGACGTGAAGGCGGCGGTGTTCACGGGGCAGGGCAGCTCGGCGTTCGTCGCCGGCGCCGACATCCGCCAGCTGCTCGAGGACGTGCACTCGCTGGAGGAGGCGCTGCCGCTGCCGAACAACGCGCACCTCGCGTTCCGCAAGATCGAGGCGATGGACAAGCCGGTGATCGCCGCCATCAACGGCGTCGCGCTCGGCGGCGGCATGGAGTTCGCGATGGCCTGCCACGTGCGCGTGGCCGAGCCGCTCGCGAGCTTCGGCCAGCCCGAGGTCCGGCTCAACCTGCTGCCGGGCTACGGCGGTACGCAAAGATTGCCGCGCCTGCTCGAGCAGGCCGGGCATCCGGCGCCGCTCGCGCGCGCGCTGGAGATCATCATGGGGGGGCGTACGGCCTCGGCGGACGAGATGCTCGCCGACGGCTTGTTGCAGGCGCTCGCGGCCGGCGGGAGCGGCGAGGACGTGGTCGCACTGGCCACGCGCCTCGCCGCGGAGTACGTCGCGGCGCCGCAGGGGCGCAACCTCGTGGCGCGCGCCTATGCCGCGCGCAAGGCCGCGAACGCCGCGTGGCAGCAGCCCGGCCGTGACGACCTCGACGCCGCGCTCGGCACACCGCAGGTACAGGCGCTGCAGGCGCAGGCGGCCCGCGTCGGCCGCGGCCCCACCGCCGCACGCATCCTCGATGCGGTGCGCACCGGTTGGACGCAGGGCGTCTCCGTCGGCCTCGCGCGCGAGGCACAGCTCTTCGCCGAAGCCGTGATCGACCCGCAGGGCGGCAAGGCCGGCATCCGCGCGTTCCTCGACAAGCAGGCCGCACCGCTGCCGGTGCGGCCGGCGACCGCACCCGCTGCCTCCGACACCAAGGCCTGCGCGGCGCTGGTGCGCCGCGGCGAGCTGCTGCCGGTGGGTGCGCCGTTCTATCCCGGCCTCACGCCGATGCCGCGCTGGCAGTACGGCCACGCGGTGACCCGCGATCCCGCCACGGGTGCGCCCGACCACGGGCTGCCCAAGGACAAGGAGCGCGAGATCGTCCTGCCCGTGCCCGAGCCCGGTCCCAACGAGGCCGTGGTCTACGTGCTCGCCTCCGAGGTCAACTTCAACGACATCTGGGCCATCACCGGCATCCCGGTGTCGCCGTTCGAGAACCACGACCTCGACCACCAAGTGACGGGCTCCGGCGGCGTCGCGCTGGTCGCGGCGCTCGGCAGCGAGGTCAAGCGCGAAGGCCGCATCAAGGTCGGCGATCTCGTCACCGTGTACTCGGGCCAGAGCGATCTGCTCTCGCCGCTCGCGGCGCGCGACCCGATGTACGCCGGTTTCTCGATCCAGGGCTACGAGACCGACACCGGCAGCCACCAGCAGTTCCTGCTGGTGCAGGGGCCGCAGCTGCACACCGTGCCGCCCGACCTCACGCTGGAGGCCGCCGGCTCCTACGTGCTCAACCTCGGCACGGTGGTGCGCGCGCTCTTCACGACGCTCGGCATCGTCTCGGGCCGCACGATCTTCGTCGAAGGCGCCGCCACCGGCACCGGTTTCGAGGCGCTCAAGAGCGCGGCGCGCAACGGTCTCGCCGCCGTCGGCCTCGTCTCGAGCGAGGAGCGTGCGCGCTTCGTGGTCTCGAACGGCGCCGCGGGCGCGCTCAACCGGCGCGATCCGCGCTGGTCGGGCATCTTCACGCCTGTGCCGGAGTCCGCCGCCGACATCGCCGCCTGGGAACGGGCCGGTGAGCCGCTGCTCGAGGCGATGCGCGCCCAGACGGGCGGTCGTCTCGCCGACTACGCGGTGTCGCACGCCGGGCAGGAGTCCTTCCCGCGATCGTTCCAGCTGCTCGCCGAGCACGGCACGCTCACCTTCTACGGCGCGACCAGCGGCTACTGGTTCTCGTTCGTCGGCAAGCAAGGCACGGCCCCGCCCGAGGAGATGCTGCGCCGTGCGCGCCTGCGCGCCGGCGAAGCGGTGCTGCTCTACTACGGCGTCGGCCCCGGCGTCGGTGACGGCACCATCGGTACGGGCGAGCTGCTCGACCCGGTCGGTCTCGAGGCCATCGAGGCGGTGCGCGCCGCGGGCGGTCGGCTCGTGGTCGCCACGATGAGCGACGCGCAGCGCGAGTTCGTGCAGTCGCTCGGCTTCGGCGATGCGGTGCGCGGCGTGGTGTCGCTGGAGGAGATCCGCCGCAAGGAAGGCGCGGATTTCGACTGGCCGCGCGCGCTGCCGGCGATGCCCGATGCCAAGCGCGAAACCGGTCGCTTCAAGGAATCCGTGCGCCAGTTCCAGGACCGCACGATGAAGCCCTTCGGCAGCGCCATCGGCCGTTGGCTGCGCTCGGCCGACAACCCGCGCGGCTACCCGGACCTCATCATCGAGCGCGCCGGGCACGATGCGCTCGCCGCGTCGACCTCGCTCGTCAAGCCCTTCACCGGCCGCGTCGTGTACTGCGAGCCGATGCAGGGGCGGCGCTACACCTTCTATGCACCGCAGGTGTGGATGCGGCAGCGACGCATCCTCATGCCCACCGCCACCATCGCCGGCACGCATCTCTGCAACGCCTACGAGGTCGCGCGGATGAACGACATGATCGCCGCGGGCCAGCTCGAGGTGAGCCCGCCGACCGTGGTGCCCTGGGAGGACCTGCCGAAGGCCCACCAGTCGATGTGGGACAACACCCACGCCGGCGCCAACTATGTGGTCAACCACGCGCTGCCCCGCACGGGGCTCCGCAGCCGCGATGAACTGTTCCAGGAGTGGGGAGCGCGCCGATGACGCCGAAGAAGCCTGCGAGCCGCGCCAAGCCGGCCGCGCCCAAGAAATCTGCCGCCAAGAAGCCGGCCGCCAAGAAGCCGGTCGCGGTGCTGCGTCCCGGTCGCCTCATCGGCAAGGTCGCGATCGTCACCGGCGCCGCGGGCGGCATCGGTCAGGTCATCGCACGCCGTTATCTCGAGGAAGGCGCGAAGGTGGTGCTCACCGGCCGCAACCGCGACAAGCTCGAGGCGCTGCGCGACACGCTGCTCGCGGCCACCGGCGCGCCGGCCGGGAACGCGATGACGATCGCCTTCGACGCCGCGGACCCCGGTCAGGCGCGGTTCGGCGTCGACGCCGTCATCCGCGGATACGGCCGCATCGACATCCTCGTGAACAACGCCGGCTCCGCCGGCCCCAAGCAGCCGATCTTCGAGCAGCCGCTGACGCGCGAGGAGCTGGATGCGCAGCGCGCCGCCGGATCGGCCGACACCGAGACGGTGCGCGACGCGGCCGGCAACCTGCTCGGGCTCGCGTGGAACATGGTGCGCGCCGCCGCGCCGCATCTCGGCCGCGGCTCGAGCGTCATCAACGTCTCGACCATCTTCTCGCGCACCAAGTACTACGGGCGCTCGGCCTATGTGATGCCGAAAGCGGCGCTCAACGCGCTGTCCAAGCAGCTCGCGCTGCAGCTCGGCGCCAAGGGCATCCGCGTCAACACCGTGTACCCCGGGCCGATCGAGGGGCCGCGCATCCGCAACGTGTTCAGCGCCATGGACAAGGTGCGCAACACGCCGCAGGGCACCACCACCAACGACTTCCTGTCGGTGATGGCGCTGTCGCGCCGCGACGAGGCCTCGGGCGAGGACTACACCTTCCCGACCATCGACGACGTCGCCAACTCCATCGTCTTCCTCGGCAGCGACGAGTCCCGTGCCTTCAGCGCGCAGGGCTTCGAGGTGACCAACGGCATGCAGGTGCCGCACGAGTCGCGCTCCACCTGGGCCTCGCGCCCGGAGCTGCGCACCGTCGACGGCACGGGCTCCACGGTGCTGGTCGCCGCCGGCGACCAGGTCGCCGATGCGCTCGCGATCGCACGCGCGCAGGCCGGTTGCGGCGCGCAGGTCATCCTCGGTCTGGGTTCGGAGGAGTCCGTCGAGGCCGCGCGCGCGGGGCTGCGGGACGTCGAGGTGGATGCGCGCATCCGGCCGGAGCTCTTCGATCGTCGGCGTCCGGAGACGCTGGCGCAGGCGCTGCAGACCATCACCAAGGACCAGCCGCTGCACGGTGCGATCGTGCTGCCGGCCTTCGGCACCTGGCGTTTCCATGCGCCGCTCGCCGAGGCCAGCGACGCCGACGTCGACGCCTTCCTCGGCGCCGAGCTCACCGGCGGTCTCGCCATCGCGCGCGCGCTGTCGCGCCTCTGGCGCGAGCGCTCCAAGCCCGATTCGTGGCTGCGCGTGATGTTCATGTCCAACGGCTCGGACGGTGCGGGCAACGTCTACGCCGACATCCTGCGCGCCGGTCTCGAACAGCTGATCCGCGTCTGGCGCGACGAGAGCGAGGTCCAATGGCGCGCCGGCGTGCGCCCCGTCGCGACCTGGTCGAACCAGGTCGTGCGCTGGAGCAACGAGGAGGACCACAGCCTCGCCTTCGCCGCGAACCAGGGCGCGCGGCTGCTGTTCACCAAGCGCCGGGTGCCGCAGGTGAACCTCTATGTGCCCGCTACGCTGGTCGACGCCACCGGTTCGGCGCGCCCCGATTTCGGCTGGATCGAGTCGCTGATGGGTCTGCACCTCGGCAAGTGCGTGCTGGTGACGGGCGGCTCCGCCGGCATCGGCGGCCAGCTCGCCCGGCTGCTCGCGGTCTCCGGAGCGCGCGTGATGCTCGCCGCGCGCCGTGAAGGGCCGCTCAAGGAGCTGCGCGACGAGATCGTGCGCGAGCTCGAGGAGATCGGCTACAACCGTGCCAAGGAGCGCGTGCGCCTGCTCGCCGACATCGACGTCGCCGACGAGGCGGCGTTGGCGAAGTCGGTCGCGGCGACGCTCGAGGCCTTCGGCCGCATCGACTACCTCATCAACAACGCCGGCGTCGCCGGCGCCGAGCAGATGGCGGTGGACATCCTGCCCGAGGACTGGCGCAACACGCTCAACGCCAACCTCACCTCGAACTACTCGCTGATCGAGAAGGTCGTGCCGCTCATGAAGCGGCAGGGGTCGGGCTATATCCTGAACGTCAGCTCCTATTTCGGCGGCGAGAAGTACATCGCCGTGCCGTACCCGAACCGCTCGGACTACGCGGTCTCGAAGGCCGGGCAGCGCGCGCTGGTCGAGAACCTCGCGCGCTTCGTGGGCCCCGAGATCCAGATCAACGCCATCGCGCCCGGACCCGTCGAGGGTCAGCGCCTCAAGGGCAAGGACGGCAAGGCCGGGCTATTCAACCGCCGTGCCAAGCTGATCCTCGAGAACAAGCGCCTGAACCAGGTCCATGGCGCGCTGCTGCGCGCCTTCGCCGCGGGCGTCACGGTCGACGAGGCGCTCTCCGCGCTGGCCGCGAACGACGTCGGCCTGCTCGCCGCCGAGGGCGTGCCGACGCCGCTGCGCGAGGTGAGCGCGCGCATCAAGGGCGAGGTGCACGCCAAGGAGGAGGCGACGCATTCGTCGCTGCACTTCGTCCTGACCCGCACCATGGCCGTGCGGCTCGTGGCCCGGTTGCGCAACGGCTGCCTGCTGCCCGACGCCGCCCTGCGCGACCGCGCCGAGCAGTGGGCGCAGGCGCTGCCCGAGCCGCCCGAGCCGTTCGTGGACCCGGCACGCATCAGCGAGGAATCCAACCGCATCCGCGACGGCGTCATCGGCATGCTGCACCTCAACCGCATGCCGACCGAGACCGATGTGGCGCTCGCCACCGTGTTCTTCATGGCCGACCGTGCGATCTCGGGCGAGACCTTCGAGCCCTCGGGCGGTCTGCAGCAGGAGCGCACCATCACCGAGCGCGAGCTCTTCGGTCGTGCCAAGCCCGAGCGCGTGCGGCGCATGGAGGGCGAGACGGTGTGGATGATCGGCGAGCACATGACCGAACCGCTCGCGGCGGTGTCCAAGCTGTTCCTGGCCGAAGGCCATGTCGGCAGCATCGTCGTCATGACGCGCAGCGCGGAGGCCGGCGCACGCCTGAAATCGTCGCTCGGCCGTGCGTTGGGCCATGACCGCGTGTCCTACCTCACGATCGACGACGACGCGCTCGAGGCGCGCATGGACGAGGCCTACGCGCTCGGCGGACCGCCGGCCGCGGTCATCTCGACCCCGCTCGCACCCATCCCCCAGGCGCTGTTCGGCGTCGCCGGCAAGGACCATCTCGACGCGGCGGGTTTCGCGGGGCTCGTCGAGACCAACCTCACGCACCACTTCCGCGTGGCGCGCAAGGTGTCGTTGTTCCAGGGCGCGCGGTTGATCCTCGTCTCGCCGGACGTCCCGGTGGGCGGCACACTGCCGCAGTTCGCGATGGCGAACTTCGTCAAGACGACGCTGCACGCCTTCACGGCGACGCTCGGCGTCGAGAACGAACGGCTGCCGACCTCGGTGCCGGTGAACCAGGTGAACCTCACCCGCCGCATGCGCAGCGAGGAGCCGCGCGACGCCGCCGAGCAGGCCGAGGAGTACCAACGCTTCGCGCATGCGGTGCTGCTCGCCGCCGCGCCGATCGTCGAGGCCCAGGAGAGCCGTTACCGCGCGCGCATCTACCGCGGCCTCGCGATCACGGTCTAGGCCGAGGTGCGCTCTCGGCCGTGGCAAGCCACGGCCGCGGCGGTATCATCCGCGCATGCGTCTCGAAGTCGTCCCGGTCACGCCGTTCCAGCAGAACTGCTCGGTGCTGTGGTGCGAGGCCACGCGCCGCGCGGCCGTCGTCGACCCGGGCGGTGAGCTGCCGCGGGTGCTGGCGGTGCTCGAGCGCCACAGTCTCAGGCTCGAGAAGATCCTCGTCACCCACGCGCATCTCGACCATGCGGGCGCCACCGCGGAGCTCGCGCGGCGCGCGGGCGTCCCCATCGAGGGGCCGCACGAGGGCGATCTGTTCTGGATCGAGCAGATGCCCGCGCAGTCGAAGATGTTCGGCTTCCCGCCCGCCGAGGCGTTCACGCCCGACCGCTGGCTGCATCAGGGCGACCGGGTCACGGTGGGCGAGCTCGAGTTCGAGGTGCTGCATTGCCCGGGGCACACGCCGGGCCATGTGGTGTTCTTCCAGCGTGCGGCGCGCTATGCCATCGTCGGCGACGTCATCTTCGCGGGGTCGATCGGCCGCACCGATTTCCCGCGCGGCGACCATGCGCAGCTGCTGGCGTCGATCCGTGAGCGGCTGTTCCCGCTCGGCGACGATGTGACCTTCCTGCCGGGCCACGGCCCGACCTCGACCTTCGGCGAGGAGCGGCGCAGCAACCCCTTCGTCGCCGACCGCCTGTTCGCGCGTCGCTAGCCTCGCGCGCAGCGCGGGGCGCAGAGCGCGGGGCATCGCGACTCAGGGCCCGAAAACCTCGGGACCGTACAGCGGCGGCGTCGGCAGCTGCGTGGTCGGGATGTAGTGGTCGACCAGCAGCGCCACGAACAGCCACATGAGATAGGTGATCGAGAAGCGGAACACCTTCATGGGCAGCTCCGCGCGCTCGGTCATCTTGAGCTGGAACGCGTAGTAGAGGAACCGCGCGTTCAGCACCAGCACGGCGACGAGGTAGACGAGGCCGCTCATGCGCACGATCCAGGGCATGAGCGTCACCAGCACCAGTAGCACCGTGTAGAGCAGCACCTGCAGGCGCGTGTAGGGCACGCCATGGGTCACGGGCAGCATCGGGATGCCGGCCTGCGCGTACTCGTCCTTGCGCGCGATGGCGAGCGCCCAGAAGTGAGGCGGCGTCCAGATGAAGATGATCAGGAACAGCAGCAGCGCGTTCGGGTCGATGGAGTTGGTGACCGCGGCCCAGCCGAGCACCGGTGGCGCGGCGCCGGCGGCGCCGCCGATGACGATGTTCTGCGAGGTCGCGCGCTTCAGGTACACGGTGTAGACGACCGCGTAGCCGATCAGCGAAGCGAAGGTGAGCACCGCGGTGAGCGGGTTGACCAGATACCAGAGCACGAGCATCGAGGCGACGCCGAGCACGCCCGCGAAGAGGAGCGCCTGCTTCGCCTCGAGGCCGCCGGTCGGCAGCGGGCGGCTGCGGGTGCGCGACATCTGCTCGTCGATGCGGCGGTCGAGCACGTGGTTGATGGCGGCGGCGCAGCTGGCCGCGAGCGCGATGCCGAGGTTGCCCCAGACGAGCGCGGCGAACGGCGGCCAGCCCGGGCTCGCGAGCAGCGTGCCGACGATCGCCGTGAACACGATCAGCGCCACGACCTTCGGCTTGGTGAGCTCGTAGTAGAGCGTCCAGCGCGGCCGTGCGCGTGCGGTGGCCGCGGAGGTGGATGCGGGCGATGCCGGGGGTGCGGACTCGGTGGGGACGGTCACCTCAGGCCTCGCGCAGCCGCCGGTTGAGCACCAGCAGCGCCATGATGAGCAGCGCGGCACCGGCGTTGTGCGCGGTGGCGAGCCAGAGCGGGAAGGCTTTCAGGATCATCGCGAAGGCGATCAGCAACTGCAGACCGAGCGCGCCCGCGGCCCAGTACCCCGCGTTGCGCACCAGCGCGGTGGGCGCGTTGCGCACCGCGAGCCAGGCCGCGAACAGCACCGCGAGCGTGGCGACGATGGCGCCGAGCCGGTGGGTGAAGTGGATCGCGACCCGCGCCGGATGCTCGAGCACGCCGCCCGTGTAGTTGATGTCGAGGCCGCGCCAGAGCACGAACGCATCCTTGTAGTCCATGCCCTCGGGCCACCACCGGCCCTGGCAGGTGGGCAGGTCGGGGCAGGCGACCGCGGCGTAGTTGGTGCTGGTCCAGCCGCCGAGCAGGGTCTGCATGCCCACGACGATGGTGGCGACGATGGCCGCGCGGCGCGCACCGTCGAGGACCGCGATGCGCGTCGCAGCGGCGGCCGGCCGCACGACCCGTGTCGTGCGCCGCATCTTGAGCCACAGCCAGAACAGCAGCGAGAGCGTGGTCAACCCGCCGGCCAGATGCAGCACCACCACGGTGGGTTTCACGAGCCACCAGACGGTGAAGGCGCCGAGGATGCCCTGGAACACGACGGTGGCGAGCAGCACCACCGCGTACAGCGGGCTCATCGGCCGTTCGCGGCGGTAGGCGATGGCGATCGCGGCGATCAGCACGATGATGAAGCCGAGCGTGGTGGCGGCGTAGCGGTGGATCATCTCGCGCCAGGCCTTGCCGGAATCGTATTCCCAGCCCGGCGAGTAGGACTCGATCTTGCCTTCGTTCTTCTCGGCGCCGGCCGGCGTGACATGGCCGTAGCAGCCCGGCCAGTCCGGGCAACCGAGGCCCGCGTCGGTGAGGCGCACCCAGGCGCCGAGCACGATCACCACCAGGCAGAGCAGCACGCCGGTGAGCGCGAGCCGGCGCAGCATGACGGCACCGGCGGGGACGGCGGAGGCGGAGGAGGACGTCGTCGTGGTGTCTGTCATGGATCTCAACCGATGTGCGACAGCTTCAATAATTTCTCGAGGTCGGACTTCAGGCCCTTGGGGTTCTGGGCCACGTCGAAGCGCATCATGAGGTTGCCGAGCGGATCGACGATGTAGAGGAACTGGCGACCGGGCGTGCGCGGGAACAGGCCGAGCCAGGCCTGCGCCGCAGGGTCCTCGGGGGTGACGATGCTCAGTCCGGGGTGCTCCTGGTCGAGGAACGCGCGGTCGCAGCAGTTCGCTTCGGCGAGGAACACGCGCTGCACGCGGTCCATGTCCTCGGCGAGCAGCAGACGCGTCTGGCGCATGGTCCAGAGCGCCTGGCGGCAATCGGCGGCGCAGGCACCGTCGCCGACATAGACCAGCGTCCATTTGCCGCGCAGCGCGTCGGCGGCGGGCAGCGGCCGCGCCGGCGAGATCAGTTCGCCGTTGTTCGTGCTGCCGGCGGGACGCCAGCCGCCGGCGTAGTACAGCCAGAACGCGCCGGCGAGCGGCAGGAAGAACAGCGCCGCGAGCCCGATCAGCGCGCCGCGTCCGCGGTGGGTCTGCGCCGCCGACGTGCCCGGGGGTGTCGCGGTCGGGGGTGTCGTGCTGTCCGGCGTCGTCATGCGTCGTCCCTGTCCTTGAGGTTCATCTTCACGAACAACACCAGCAGCAGCACCCCGAAACTCCACCATTGCACGGCGTAGGAGATGTTCTGCTCCGGCCCCTTCACGAACGGCCGCCAGTCGCGCCGGTAGCCGTCGGGCTCCGTCGCGTCGAGCAGCAGCACCCGCGGCTCCAAAGACCGACCGCCGAGGGCGGCCGCGAGTTCCGACGGCTGCGGAAAGCTCGTCACCCGTGGCCACGCGCCCCCGAGCGCGGGCGCCGCCCGGCCGCTCGCAAGCCCCGCCGTCGGCAGCTCGTCCAGCCTGCCGCGCAGCGTGACCGTACCGGCCGTCAGCCCCGCCGCCACCTCGGGCAGACGGTCGCGTCGGCCCTCGAACGGCACCCAGCCGCGGTTCACCAACAGCCAGCGACCGTCGACGAGCCTCAGCGGTGTCAGCACCTCGTAGCCGGCGCGCCCGTCGCGCATGCGGTTGTCGAGGAGGAACTGCCGCGCGGCGTCCCACTCGCCCGTCACCGACACCGCCGCGTAGCGCGGCAGCGTCGCCGTGCCGCGCGCCGCGAGCGGTTGCGCCTGCACCGCACCGGCCGCGAAGCCGCGCGCCAGCGCCTCTTTCTGCTCCGCGCGGCCCCATTGCCAGCGGCCGAGCGAGATGAACGCCGCCAACAGCAGCACCGTCAGCGCCGTCATCGTCCAGGACGGCGCCAAAACCTTGCGGCCGACGGCGATGCGCGGCGCCACTGGCCTATACTACCCGCGTCATGGACATCTTCCGCACCCTCGTCGCCGTCGTGATGATCGGCATCGTGCTGAGCCTCGGCTCGGCCCTGTACCACCTGATGACCGACAAGGGAGACTCCAAGAAGATGGTCCGCGCGCTCACCGTGCGCGTGGCCTTGTCCGTAGGGCTGTTCCTGCTGCTGATGGCCGCCTGGGCCGCCGGCATCATCCAGCCGCTCGGCACCGGTCCGCGCTGAGCGTCGCGCGCCGCGAGGCGGCACCGCGCGGTGGCGCGGGCCGCTCCGCCGCCGTCACACCCAGTAGACGAAGACGAACAGTCCCAGCCAGACCACGTCCACGAAGTGCCAGTACCACGCGACCGCTTCGAAACCGAAGTGGCGCTGCGGCGTGAAGTGGCCTTTCATGGTGCGGAACCAGATCACGAGGAGCATGATGGCGCCGAGCGTCACATGCACGCCGTGGAAGCCGGTCAGCATGTAGAAGGTCGAGCCGTAGATGCCGGTCGAGAGCTGCAGGCCGAGCTCCTGGTAGGCGTGGACGTACTCGTAGGCCTGCAGGCCGACGAACAGGAAGCCGAGCAGGAAGGTCGCGGCGAGGAAGATGTTGAGGATGCGGCGGTTGCCTTCCTTCAGCGCATGGTGGGCGATGGTGATGGTCACGCCCGACAGCAGCAGGATGGCGGTGTTGATCGCCGGCAGACCGAACGCCGGGACGGTCTCGAAGCTGCCGTCGTCGCGGGGGCCGAGCGCCATCGGGCCGTTGGTCGGCCATCCGGCGTCGTAGTCCTTCCAGAGCAGCAGGCTGTTGAAGATCTTGACGCCTTCGCCGCCGGCCCAGGGCACAGACAGCTGCCGCGCATAGAACAACGCGCCGAAGAACGCGGCGAAGAACATCACCTCGGAGAAGATGAACCACATCATCCCCATGCGGAACGAGCGGTCGACCTGCATGTTGTACATGCCGCGCTGGTGCTCGTTGATGACCACCGCGAACCAGCCGACGAACAGACCGATCAGCATCAGCGTGCCGAGGGCGAACACCCATGGCCCGTACCATTCGTTGAGCCAGCCGCAGAGGCCGATCATGAACACGAACAGCGTCGCCGAGCCGTAGATCGGCCACGGGCTCTCGTGCGGCACGTAGTACTTGTCGGCGGGATGGTCGGTAGCGTGGGCGTTTGCCATGGCGTCAGTCCTTCAGCGCGGCGACCCGCGTCGAGTTGTCGTAGAACACATAGGAAAGGGTGATCCGGTCGAGGCTCTTCGGCAGGTTCGGGTCGACGACGAAGCGCACGGGCATCACGCGCTCCTCGCCCTTGGCGAACTTCTGCGGCACGAAACAGAAGCACTCGGTCTTGCGGAAGAAGGCGGTGGCCTTGCCCGGCGCGACCGCGGGGATGGCCTGCGCGACGGTGTCGCGGCCGGTGAGGTTGTGGGCGACGTAGTCGACCTGGTACAGCCGGCCGGGGTGCACCTTCATCTCGGCGACCTTGGGGCGGAACTGCCAGCTGCCGACGGACGGGAGGTCGGCGACGAACTCCACCGTGACGAGCCGGGAGTCGTCGGGCGTGAGCTGCCGCTGCACATCCGCGGCCTCGACGAGGTCCTTCTTGTTGCCGAAGCCCGTGACCTCGCAGAGCACCTCGTAGAGGGGCACCAGCGCGAAGCCGAAGCCGAACGCGCCCAACGCGAAGCCGAGCAGCTTCAGCGTGAGGCGCGTGTTGGCGCGCGCGGTGTCCGGCGGTGCGTCCTGAGGCGTGTCCATGTCAGCTGCGGTACCCCAGCACCGCCATCAGGATGAACGACGCATAGAAGGCGAGCGCCACCAACCCGAGGAGGATGGCGCTGCGCTTCACGCGCTTGGCGCGTTCGGCGTCCATCAGTGCATCGCGCCCTGGCTGACGACGGCGCGCGACGGCGGCGTCTCCCAGCTGTGGTACGGGGCGGGCGTCGGCAGCTCCCACTCGAGGCCGTGCGCGCCTTCCCAGGGACGCTGCGGCGCCGTCGCGCCCTTGCGGACCGCGCTCCAGATCACGTAGACGAACAGCAGCTGCGAGAAGCCGAAGATGAAGGCGCCGACCGAGGACACCATGTTCCAGTCGGCGAACTGCGTGGAGTAGTCGGGGATGCGGCGCGGCATGCCGGCGAGGCCGAGGAAGTGCTGCGGGAAGAACAGCACGTTCACGCCGATGGTCGACAGCCAGAAGTGCAGCTTGCCGACCCGCTCGTCGTACATCTTGCCGGTCCACTTCGGCAGCCAGTAGTAGACGCCCGCCATGATGGCGAACACCGCGCCCGGCACCAGCACGTAGTGGAAGTGCGCCACGACGAAGTAGGTGTCGTGGTACTGGAAGTCGGCCGGCACGATCGCGAGCATCAGGCCCGAGAAGCCGCCGAGGGTGAAGAGGAACAGGAACGCCAGCGAGAACAGCATCGGGGTCTCGAAGCTGATCGAGCCCTTCCACATCGTCGCGCACCAGTTGAAGACCTTCACGCCGGTCGGCACGGCGATCAGCATCGTCGAGAGCATGAAGAAGAGCTGCCCGGCGAGCGGCATGCCCACCGTGAACATGTGGTGCGCCCAGACGATGAACGACAGGAAGGCGATGGACGCCGTGGCGAAGACCATCGACTCGTAACCGAACAGCGGCTTGCGCGAGAAGGTCGGGATGATCTCGGACACCACGCCGAACGCCGGCAGGATGAGGATGTAGACCTCTGGGTGGCCGAAGAACCAGAAGATGTGCTGGAACATCACCGGGTCGCCGCCGCCCGCGGCGGTGAAGAACGCGGTGCCGAAGAAGTGGTCGGTGAGCAGCATGGTGACCGCGCCCGCGAGCACCGGCATCACCGCGATGAGCAGGTAGGCGGTGATCAGCCAGGTCCAGCAGAAGAGCGGCATGTTCAGCAGGCCCATCCCCGGGGCGCGCATGTTCATGATCGTGACGACCACGTTGATGGCGCCGAGGATCGACGAGATGCCCATGAGGTGGATCGCGAAGATGGTCAGCGGGAAGCTGTCACCGGCCTGCAGCGAGAGCGGCGGGTAGAGCGTCCAGCCGCCGGCCGGCGCGCCGCCCGGGATGAACAGTGTGAGCAGCAGCAGCGTGAACGCGAAGGGCAGCAGCCAGAAGCTGAAGTTGTTGAGGCGGGGCAGCGCCATGTCGGGCGCGCCGACCTGCATCGGCACCATCCAGTTGGCGAGGCCCGTCCAGGCCGGCATCACGGCGCCGAAGATCATCAGCAGCGCGTGCATGGTGGTCATGGAGTTGAAGAAGCCCGGGTCGACGAACTGCAGGCCCGGCTGGAAGAGCTCGAGGCGGATGACGAGGGCCATCGCGCCGCCCATGAAGAACATCGCGCAGGCGAACACCAGGTACATCGTGCCGATGTCCTTGTGGTTGGTCGCATAGAGCCAACGCTTCAGGCCGTGCGGCTTGTGGTCGTGGGCGTCGTGGGCGTGGTCGTGGGTCGCGGTGTTGGCCATGTTCTTCAGCTCTCTATGCGGAATTCTTCGGGGAAGGCGTGCGCGGGTCAGCCGGCGGGCGCGGCGGGGGCCGCGGCGGCGACGGGCGGCATCGCGTCGGTGGTGGTCTCGGCGGGGGCGGTCTCGGCGGCGGCCGGCGCGGCGGGGGCTTTCTGCTGCGCGAGCCACTGCGCGTACTCGGCCTTGGTCACGACCTTGACGACCACCGGCATGAAGCCGTGGTCGCGGCCGCAGAGCTCGGCGCACTGGCCGCGGTAGATGCCGGTCTTGCCCTTGTCGACCTTGAACCACAGTTCGTTGACGTTGCCCGGGATGGCGTCCTTCTTCATGCCGAAGTCGGGCACCCACCAGGCGTGGATGACGTCCTGGGCGGTGAGCAGCACGCGCACCTTGGTGTCCTCGGGGACCACCAGCGGGTTGTCGACGTCGAGCAGGTAATCAGGGACCGACTTCGGGTCGATGCCGGACTGCAGCTGGCGGGCCTCGTCGCTCGAGCGGGCGAGCGTGGAGAAGAACTTCACGTCCTCGCCGAGGTACTCGTAGTGCCATTTCCACTGGTAGCCCGTGACCTTGATGCTGAGTTCGGTGCCGCGGGTGTCCTCGATCGCGATGAGCGTGCGCGTGGCGGGGATCGCCATCAGCACGAGGATGACGACCGGGATCACCGTCCAGATGATCTCGGCCTTGGTGCTGTGCGTCATGGTGACGTCGGGCTTGGCGCCCTGCGATTTACGGAACTTCACCAGCGACCAGATCATCCAGCCGAACACGAACACGCCGATCGCGACGCACCACCAGAAGATGGTCATGTGCAGCGCGTAGATGTCGCGCGACAGCGGCGTGACGCCCACCCGCATGTTGAGGTCGGTCCACTCGGCGCGTGCGGCGGGGGCCAGCGCGGCGAGGGCGAGGAGGGCGAGGGAACCGAGGGCGGTGCGGATGTTGCGGGTCATCGTGCGTCCAGTCGTGTGTTCAAAGATCGAGGTCGCGGCGCCCGCAGACCTGGGCGGGCCCGTCAGACGGGACCGCCGGGAGACAGCGGGGGGGATTCTTCGAAGCGCCCGATCAATTGCATGAGCCGCTGCGCGAGACCGCGCCGTTCCTGCTCGTTGAGGAACGACCCGATCTCGTGCCGGCGCCCGTGCGATTCGACGGTCAGTCGAGTCGGCTGCAGCGGCGAACCCCCACCACGGATTCTAACTTGTGCCCAGTGTCGCGGGAACACGACGCGCTCATGCCGCGGTGGGACGCAGTCCTCGATCTCGATGTCCTGCTCGGTGATCGTGATGACCTGGATGTGGTGGCGACGGGCCATGCTGTCGCGCAGCGCCCACCAGAGCAGGCCGAGCTCGAGCCCGGCGAACGGCAGGATCGGCCAGTAGCCCATGAGGCTGAGCGGCAGGGCGATGGACAGCGAGGCGACGCAGGCGCTGGCGAAGAACCAGCGGGCGCCGCGGGGGCTCAGCGAGCAATTCGGGGTGATCTCGATGCGGGTGGAGGCGGGCACCCGTGGATTATCCCTCAAAGAGTGTAAATTCCAATTTTTTCAGTCACTTGCGCTCACGCGCCGAGTGTCAACTTGTCCACCAGGCGGTCGAAAAGGGCGAAGCCGGCGGTGGCGAGGGCCGCGGGCTGATCCCGGAACCCGAAGCGTGCGAGCGGGGGTTCCCCGAACCGTTCTGTCAGCGTGCTGACATTTTCCTCACGGCGGGCCATCTGCGGGTCGACGGCGTTCGCCACCCAGCCGACCAGAGGCAAGCCTGACCGGCGGATCTCCCGGGCGGTGAGCTCGGCGTGGTTGAGGCAGCCGAGGCGCAGCCCGACCACCAGCAGCACCGGCAGCCCGACCGCGACGGCGAGGTCGGCGATCGACTCCCGGTCTCCCAAGGGCGCGAGCCAGCCACCCGCACCCTCGACCACCAGCCAGTCATTTTCCGGGGGGGATCCCGCGAGCCGCTCTCGGACCATCGTCGCGACCCGGGCCAGATCGACCTCGACCCCGGCCTCGGCGGCGGCGATGTGCGGCGAGACGGGCGGCGCGAAGCAGTAGGGGTTCGCGGCGTCGTAGTCGGCCGCCGGGACGGGCGCGTCGAGGGCGGTGCCGTGCGCCGCGGCGATGAGCGCCAGCGCGTCGTCGTTGCGCAGGCCGAGCGGCGTCGCCTCCGCGCCCGCGGCGATCGGCTTCATCGCGCCGACACGCCGGCCGCGCGCGCGTGCCGCCGCGAGCAGCGCGCAGGACACGTACGTCTTGCCGATCTCGGTGTCGGTACCGGTGACGAACAGGCCGAGCGGTGCGGGGTTCATGGGTCCTGGTCTCCTGGCGGGTCGTCCGGGCCGCGTCTCGATGGGCGACGACGGCCGAATCGATCGAGCGGGATGACGGTCTCCGCCGCGACGGCGGCGCCCGGGCCGCGCCCGCGTGCATCGCCGGCGAACGCCGCGGCGTGGATGACCTCGACGACGGCGCCGTCGGCCGCGCGGTGCCGGTCGACATCGAGCACGGGTTCGACGAAGCCGGCGCGCGTGAGCGCGCTGCCGAGGTCGTGCATGTCGAGCGGTTCGGCCGAGCCGCCGCGGCCCGGTGTCGTCCAAAGAAATAGTCCGCCGGGCGCGAGCACGCGGCGCGATTCGGCGAGCACCGGATCGAGCGCCGCCGCGCCCGGGGCGAGCCAATGGCCGAGCACGAGGTCGATGCTGCCGTCGTCGAGCGGCAGCCGGTCCGGCGTCGCGGTCAGGTGCGTCACGTGCGGGGCGGCTCCCGCCAGCAGCCGGCGCAGCGCACCGAGCGCGCGGCGCACGACGCCCGCATCGGGCGCCGCCGCGATACCTACATCGACCGGGCCGCGGGTGGCGATGACGCGCGCGGCGGGCAGGATCCGTCGCAGCGTGTCGGCGGCCGCATCCGTCACGCCGCCCGAGAGATCGAGTACCGTGTGCGGCGTCGTCTTGAAGTGCGCCAGCCGCTCGAGCAGCTCGCTGCGGGCGGCATCGGCGATCCCGGTCATGTCAGCCCGCCGCCCGCGGACTCTTGATGACGCGCCGCATCGCGTAGCCGATCCACAGCGGCGACAGCAGCGCGATGATCCCGAGCGCCACCACCACGGCACCGCCGCGGGCGCCGTCGGTGCCCGCACCGACGGCGAGATAGACCGTCCACAGCAGCAGGTTCAGCGCGATGCCGAGCCGCGCGGCGCGGCCGACCGCCGCCGTCCAGCCCGGGGTCGCCGCTTTGCGCGCGTAGGTGGCGACCATGGCGAGCACCAGGAACGGCACGGAGACCAGGATCGCGCGCAGCATCAGCGTATGCGACAGCGGCAGGAAGCGCTCCGCCCGGCCGGTGAGCGTCCAGAAGGCCCAGTCGACGCCGTGGACGCAGAGCGCCGGCGCGAGGGGCACGAGCAACCAAAGAAACCACAACGGCATCAGCTCATCTTACTACCGCGTGCGCGGTCGTGCGTCGGCGGATCGAGTGCGAGCGTGAGCTGCGGCGCCGCCGCATCGGGCGTCGCGCGCCTGCGGCGCGTGCCCTCGCGCCGGCGGTCGCGGCTGCCGAGCTTGCGGAACACCTCGCGCGCTTCGTCGCCGAAGCCCTCGCCGCGGCGGTAGGGCGTCATGCGCCGCCGCGCCTCGCGCGCCGCCTGCTCGTGCTCGACGATAGGCGCGGGATATCCGGGCGGCGGCGATGCGGCGCGCCACGGTTCATGCAGCGCCTCGAGCGGCAGGTCGCGCAGCTCGGGCAGATAGCGGCGGATGAACCGGCCCTCCGGGTCGTGGTCCAGAGACTGCTTGACCGGGTTGTAGATGCGCACGGCGTTGATGCCGGTCACGCCCGACTGCATCTGGAACTGGCTGTAGTGGATGCCGGGCTCGTAATCGGTGAAGAGCCGCGCCAGCACCGGCGCGGTCCGACGCCAGTCGAGCCACAGGTGGTAGCTCGCGAACGCGACCAGCATGGCGCGCATGCGGAAGTTGATCCAACCGTTGGCCGCGAGCGAGCGCATGCCCGCGTCGACCAGCGGATAGCCCGTGCGGCCCTCGCACCAGGCCGCGAACAGGTCGTCGCGGTGATCCGCCTCGCGCATGCCCTCGAACGCGGGGTGCATGCATCGGGACTCGATCGACGGCTGCTGCTCGAGCTTCTGCACGAAGTGGCAGCGCCAGGCGAGCCGCGAGCGGAACGCCTGCAGTTGGCGCGCCCAGTCGTCCCGGCCGTCGCCGAAGAGACCGTCGATGCGCACCGACGCCGCCTGGTCGATCTCGCGCACCGACAGCGTGCCGTAGGCGATGTGCGCGCTGAGCCGCGAGCAGTGCCGCGCCGACACGCCGGGCTTGGAGATGGTGCGCATGTAGCGGTCCGAGCGCGACGCGAGGAACGAGCCGAGCACGGCCAGCCCTTCGCGTCGGCCGCCGCGCTGCACCGAGGCCTGGGACGGCTCCGGCAGCGCCTCCGGCGCGACGGTCGCGAGCGCCGCGGCGGCCTCCGGGACGTCCGCCGCCGCCGCCACGGAACGCAACGCCTGCGGCAGTGCGCGCTGCGGCGCCCGCATCACGGCGTCGCGCTTCGCGGCCCAACCGTCACGGCTGCCGAGGCGCCGCACGACGCCGTTCGACGGCATCTCCGTCCAGACGACGCCGCGCTCGCGGCACCACGCAGCGACGCGCCGGTCGCGCTGGAAGGTCCAGCCGTTGCCGGTCTCCTCGTGAGACCAGAGCGCGAAGCGTCCATGCCGCCGCTCGATCGCCTCGAGCACCGCGAGGATATCGCCGCGGTGCAGCACCAGCGCGCCGCCGAGGCCGCGCAGCGCAGTATCGAGGTCGACGAGCGAGTCGCGGATGAAGCGCCAATGGCGGAACGATGCGTCATGCTGCCGCCAAAGATCGGGCTCGACGACATACAACGGCAGCACGGGACCGCGTTCGGCCGCGGCGCAGAGCGGCGCGTGGTCGTGCAGACGCAGGTCGCGCTTGAACCAGACGACCTGCACGGGTGCCATCACGCGACCGCGGCCTCCAGCGCCGCGAGCAGCCCCTCGACCTGCTGCGGCGTATGCGCCGCCGACAGCGTGATGCGCAGCCGCGCGGTGCCGGCCGGCACGGTGGGCGGCCGGATCGCGGTGACGCGGTAGCCGGCCTCCGCGAGGCGACCGCTTGCGGTCAACGCGGTCGCCTCGCCGCCGAGCACCAGAGGCTGGATGGGTGTGGTCGAGGGCATCACCGCCAGTCCGCGCCGGGCCGCGCCCTCGCGGAACTGCGCGATGCGCGCCTGCAGCGCCTCGCGCCGCCATGGTTCCTCGCGCACGATGCGCAACGCGCGCCGCGTCGCCGCCGCCACCGCCGGCGGCAGTGCGGTCGTATAGATGTAGCTGCGCGCACGCTGGATCAGGAGCTCGATGACGTCCTCGTCGCCGGCGACGAAGGCGCCGAACGTGCCGAGCGCCTTGCCGAAGGTGCCGATGAGCACCGGCACCGCCTGCGCGTCGAGCCCGAAATGCTCGCAGCAACCGCCGCCGTCGGCGCCCACGACGCCGATCCCGTGCGCATCGTCGACGACGAGCCACGCCTCATGCGCGCGGGCCGCTGCGGCGAGCGCCGGCAGCGGCGCGAGGTCGCCATCCATGCTGAACACGCCGTCGGTGACGAGGAACGCGCCGCCGCCCTCCGCCGCCGCAGCGGGCGCATGGGCGTCGAGCAGCGCGCGCGCCGCGGCTGCATCCGCGTGCGGATACCACAGGTTGCGCTGGCTGCGCACGAGGCGCGTCGCGTCGATCAGCGAGGCGTGGTTGAGGGCATCGGCGAGCAGCAGGGCGCGCTTGTCGGCGAACGCCGCCAGCACGCCGAGATTGGCCATGTAGCCGGTCGAGAACACCACCGCGCGCGCGCGGCCGGTGAACTCGGCGAGCTCCTGCTCCAGCGCCTCGTGCTCGGCGCCGTGCCCGCTGACGAGATGCGATGCCCCGGAACCCGCGCCGTGCCGCTGCGCGGCCTCCGCCATCGCGGCGGCGACGGCGGGATCGCGCGCGAGGCCGAGATAGTCGTTGCTGCAGAAGTTGATGCGGCCGTCCTCCGCCGGTGTCCGGCGCCGGCGCAGGTTCCGCTCGTCGATGTCGCGCAGCGCGACGGCGCGGGCCTCAGGCGTGCAGCGCACCGGGCGCTCCGGCGGCGGTGCGCATGCCGAGCCGCGTGAGCAGCGCGCGGTCGTGCTCGACGTCGGGGTTGCCGGTGGTGAGCAGCTTCTCGCCGTAGAAGATGGAGTTGGCGCCGGCGAAGAACGCGAGCGCCTGCAGCTCGTCCGACATCTGCTCGCGTCCGGCCGAGAGCCGCACCGCCGACCGCGGCATGAGGATGCGCGCGACCGCGATGGTGCGCACGAAGTCGAACGGGTCGATGGGCGCCTGGCCCGCGAGCGGCGTGCCCGGCACGGCGACCAGCTGGTTGATCGGCACGCTCTCCGGATGCTGCTCGAGGTTCGCCAGCACCTGCAGCATGCGCGCACGGTCGCGGACGGTCTCGCCCATGCCCACGATGCCGCCGCAGCAGACGTTCATGCCGGCTTCGCGCACGGCCTCGAGCGTGTCGAGGCGGTCCTGGAACTCCCGCGTGGTGATGATCTCGCCGTAGAACTCGGGCGAGGTGTCGATGTTGTGGTTGTAGTAGTCGAGCCCGGCGTCGCGCAGTTCCTTGGCCTGCTCGCGCGTCAGCATGCCGAGCGTCGCGCAGCTCTCCATGCCGAGCGTCTTCACCTCGCGGATCATCGCCGACATCACCTCGATGTCGCGCTTCTTGGGCGAGCGCCACGCGGCGCCCATGCAGAAGCGCGTCGCGCCCGCTTCGCGCGCGGCCTTGGCACGCGCGGCGACGTCGGCGACGGCCATCAGCGTCTCGCGCTCGAGGCCCGTGTCGTAGCGGATGCTCTGCGGGCAGTAGGCGCAGTCCTCGGGGCAGGCGCCGGTCTTGACCGACAGCAGCGTGCTCATCTGCACGGTGTTCGGTGCCTGGTTCTCCCGGTGCACCCGCTGCGCCTCGAACAGCAGGTCCTGGAAGGGCAGCGCGAACAGCGCCTCGACCTCCTCGAGCGTCCAGTCGTGGCGGGTGGCTGCGGTCATGGGCGTGTCCTCATCCATTTCTATGCGTTCAGGCGCGATCCATCGCGTGCACGGCGGGGCGCCACGGCGGCATGGTGGGCGGGTGAGGGGAGGGTGTCAACTTGAGGGGCGCTTCGAGGTCGACAATCGCCGCAGCACCGTCGGCGCATCCGGCGCCGTCCGCCGCCGCTGCGGCGGTCGCCGGGTGGTTGCGCGCGCGGTCCCCGTCGCTGCCGTGGTGGACGCGGGCGGGGCATGTCCTGCTGCCGCCGCGCTGCGTGCTCTGCGGCGGCGAGGGCGATCTCGGCGCGGTGGACCTCTGCGGGTTCTGCCTCGCGGGTCTGCCGTTCGCCGACGCCGCGACGCACGGCGCGGCGCCCGTCGGGCGAGCGACCTTCGCGCCGTTCCTCTACGAGGATCCGGTGGGCAGCGGTCTGCGCGCGCTCAAGTTCCGCGGCGACCTGCGACCGGCGCGCGTGTTCGGCGCGCTGCTCGCCGCATCCGTGGGCATCGTCGCGGGGGATGCCGCCGACGGCATGGCAGCGACGCGCGTCCTCGCGTTGGTGCCTGTGCCGCTGCATCGCAGACGACATGCCGAGCGCGGCTTCAACCAGGCCGAGGCCATCGCGCGCCATGCGGGCCGTTGGCTCGCGCTGCCGGTGCGGACGGATTGGTTGCAACGCGCGCGGGCGACCCTCCCGCAGACGGCGCTGCGCGGCGCGGAGCGGCGGCGCAACCTCGTCGATGCGTTCCGGGCGACGCCCGCCTTGCGCGCCGCCCTGTCAGCCCAGCGCGCAGGCGCGTCCGCAGGCGCGTCCGCAGACGTGTCCGCAGGCGTGTCCGCAGGCGCGTCCGCGGGTCCGCGATCCCCGGAACGTGTCGTGCTCATCGACGATGTGCTCACCACCGGCGCGACGGTCGCCGCCGCGCGCGCGGCCCTCATCGAAGCGGGCGTGCCGACGGTGCAGGTGTGGACGGTGGCGCGTGCGCTGCCGCGGCGCGATGCCGACCGCGCCGCCGACCGCGCCGCGGATCAGGCGGCGCGCAGCGCGTGATCGACGGCGATGCCGAGGAACACCGCCATGCCGACGTGGTTGTTGGCACGGAACGCGCGCAGACAGGCGGCGGGCTCGCGCCGACGCGCGATCCACAGCTGCCACGCGAACAGGGCTGCGGCGGCGGCGAGCCCGACGAGATATGCCGAACCGAACCCGGCCTGCCGTCCGGCGAGCCACAGCCCGAACAGCATGATTGCCTGCAGAGAGCCGACCGCCAGCAGGTCCATGCTGCCGAACAGCAGCGCGGTCGAGCGCACGCCGAGACGGCGGTCGTCCTCGCGGTCGGCCATGGCGTAGAGCGTGTCGTAGATGCAGGCCCACACCACGGTGATGAGCAGCAGCAGCCAGCCGATGCGCGGGACCTCGCCCTGCGTCGCCACGAAGGCCATCGGTATCGCCCAACCGAAGGCGAGGCCGAGCCAGACCTGCGGCGCCGGGAAGAACCGCTTGAAGAGCGGATACGACACCATCAGCAGCGCCGCCACCACCGCCATGCGCACGGTGGCGGCGTCGAGCAGCAGCGTGAGGCCGAGGGCCGCGAGCATCAGCAGCACGAACAGCGCGATCGCGTCGTACGGCGAGATGTGGCGCGCCGCGAGCGGCCGCTCGCGCGTGCGGTGCACGAACGGGTCGATGTCGCGGTCGAGCAGGTCGTTGACGATGCAGCCCGCCGACCGCGTCAGCACCGTGCCGAGCACGAACACCGCGAGCAGTCGCATCGGGGGCACGCCTTCCGCCGCGATCCACAGCGCCCACAGCGCCGGCCACAGCAGCAGCAGGATGCCGATCGGCCGGTCGAGCCGCATCAGCAGCGCGTGATCGTGCAGGCGACGGCGCAGCGCGGGCTTCATGGCCGCCCGATGCCTTCTCGACCGATATCGGGCAGGAAGACCTCTTCGAGCTCGAACGGGGAGCCGTCGGCGCGGAACGTCGAGCGCCGCACCCACAGCGCACGCGGCGCGCAGTCCGCGAGCGCGCAGGCGCGCGCGACCACCGGCGCATCCGCTGCGCGCATCGCGTACAGGAAGGGATCGCGCTCGAGCACGGCGTGATGCTCGCCGAGCGCCTCGCCCAAGGTGCGCGCACCGACGCGACCGAGCCAGGGCTGCGCCGCGAGCGTGGTCGCCGGCACGCGCGTTCGTGCGTAGAGCCAGAGCGCGGCGCCGCAGCGCATCTCGATCTCGCGCAGGTGGTCGCCGGCGGACGCGCCGTCGCCCGCCCCGGCGGCTTCCGGACCCTCGTGCAGCACGCGCATCGAATACCCCGCGCCCGCCGCTTCGCGGATGCGCTGCGTCAGCAGCCCCGGCGTCAGCAGCCAGGAGCGCAGCGCGGCGTCGCCCTCATAGCAGTTGAGCGCGCTGCCCGGCAGCCAGAGCGCGGCGGCGGGTGCGGCCGCCGGGGCGATGTCATCCGATGCGGCCATATCTGTCGTCGTCGCCGATCCAGCGGGAGGTGAGGGGTCCGATTCTATCCGGATGGCGGGCGAGCATGACCTCGGCCGCCTGCTGCACGCGCGGCAGCAGGTCCGCGTCGCGCATCAGGTCGGCGACGCGCATGCGCGCGAGGCCGGTCTGACGGGTGCCGAGCAGCTCGCCGGGTCCGCGCAGCTCGAGGTCGCGCTCGGCGATGGCGAAGCCGTCGCCGGTATCGCGGATGGCGTTGAGCCGCGCGCGGGCGAGCGGTCCGAGCGGCGCGCGGTAGAGCAGCACGCAGCTGCTCTCGTGGGCGCCGCGGCCGACGCGGCCGCGCAGCTGGTGCAGCTGCGCGAGGCCCATGCGTTCGGCGTTCTCGATCACCATCACCGTGGCGTTCGGCACATCGACGCCCACCTCGATGACGGTGGTCGCCACCAGCAGCTGGATCCGTCCGGCCTGGAACTCCAGCATCGTCGCATCCTTCTGCCGCGGCGGCATGCGGCCGTGCACGAGCCCGACCTTCAGCTGCGGCAGCGCCTCGGTCAGCTGGGCCGCGGTGTCCTCGGCGGCCTGGCAGCGCAGCTCCTCGGACTCGTCGATGAGCGGACAGACCCAGTAGGCCTGCCGGCCCGCGCGGCAGGCCGCCGCGATGCGCGCCACCACCTCGTCGCGGCGCGACTCGGCGAGCACCACCGTGGTGACGGGCGTGCGCCCGGGCGGCAGCTCGTCGATGGCCGAGACATCGAGGTCGGCGTAGGCGGTCATCGCCAGCGTCCGCGGGATCGGCGTCGCGGTCATGATGAGCTGGTGCGCGGTGCGGCCCTCGCGTTCGCCCTTCTGTGCGAGGCGCAGCCGCTGCTGCACGCCGAAGCGGTGCTGCTCGTCGACGATGACGAGCGCGAGGTCGTGGAAGGCCATGCCTTCCTGGAACAGCGCGTGGGTGCCGACCACCACCTGCGCCTCGCCCGAGGCGATGGTCTCGAGCGCGCTGCGCCGCGTGCGCGCGGGCTGCGAGCCGCTGACCAGCACCACCGTGACGTCGAGCGGGCGGAACCAGGCGTCGAGGTTGCGGCGGTGCTGCTCGGCGAGGAGCTCCGTCGGCGCCATCAGCGCGGCCTGCCGGCCGCTGCCCACCGCGCGCGCCGCCGCGGCGGCCGCCACCACGGTCTTGCCGCAGCCGACATCCCCCTGCACCAGCCGCACCATCGGCCGCTCGCGCACGAGGTCGGCGTCGATGTCGGTGAGCGCACGGCGCTGCGCGCCGGTCAGCGCATAGGGCAGGCCCGAGAGGAAGCGCGCCTCGAGGCCGGCGGCGTCTGCGAGCGGCCACGCGGGATCGACGGTCGCCGCCGCGCGCAGCCGGCGCATCACCACCTGGTGCGTGAGCAGCTCCTCGAAGGCGAGCCGGCGCTGCGCCGGATGACGGCCTTCGTCGAGCAGCTCGAGCGGTGCATCGGGCGGCGGTCGGTGCACCATGCGCAGCGCATCGCGCAGCGACGGCAGTCCGAGCGGCGCGAGCAGCTCGGGCGGCAGCCAGTCGCGCACGCCGGAGGTCTCGAGTTCGCGCAGCGCCTGGCCGACGAGCGCGCGCAGCCGCGGCTGCGTCACGCCCTCGGTCACCGGATAGACCGGCGTCAGCGCGTCCTCGGGCGGCGGTTCGTCGGGGAACACACGGCGGTATTCGGGGTGCACCATCTCGAGCCCGAGCGGCCCGCGGCGCACCTCGCCGAAGCAGCGGATGCGGGTGCCGCGCGCGAGGCTCTGCTGCTGCGCGCCGCTGAAATGGAAGAACCGCAGCGTCAGGAAGCCCGAGCCGTCGGCGATCCGGCTCAACAACTGCCGCCGCCGCCGGAACACCACCTCCGTGAGCTGCACCTCGCCCTCGACGACGGCGCGCGTGCCGGCGAGAAGACCGCCGACCGGCAGCACGCGGGTGCGGTCCTCGTAGCGCGTGGGCAGCACGAACAGCAGGTCCTGCACCTGCTCGACGCCGAGCACGGCGAGCCGCGCGGCGAGCGCCTCGCCCACGCCGCGCAGCGCGGTCACCGGCCGCTGTTCGCGCGGATCGCTCATGGCGTATCGCTCATGCGAGGTCGGTGGGCCGGCGGGTCGGGCGCCGCCCGGCGGGTCAGTCGAGGTGCAGGATGCAGTCGATCTCGACGCGCGCGCCCTTCGGCAGCTGCGACACGCCGACGGTGACGCGCGACGGCCAGGGCTGCGGCAGGTACTGCGCCATGATCTCGTTGACCTTGGCGAAGTTGCCGAGGTCGGTGAGATAGATCGTGACGCGCACGGCATGCGCCAGGGATCCGCCCGCCGCGGCCGCGACGGCCCGGAGGTTGTCGAACACGCGGCGGATCTCGACCTCGATGTCGCCCGACACCAGCTGGCCGGTGGCGGGGTCGAGCGGGATCTGGCCGCTGATGTAGACGGCCGGGCCGACGCGCACGGCCTGCGAGTAGGTGCCGATGGCGGCCGGGGCGTCGGGGGTGCTGATGATCTGGCGGGTCATGTCACGGGCCTCACTCGTCGCGGGTACGGATCGCCAGTGTACGCGACAGCCGCAGCACATCGGGCATGCGGTGGACGGTGCGCATGACGCGTGCGAGGTGACGGCGGTCGCGCACGCGCACCTCGACGGCCAGCGACGAGGTCTGCGGATCGCGCTCCTGCAGGTCCACGTTGTCGATGTTGGTGTCGGTGCTGGCGATGGCGGCGGCGATGGCCGCGAGCACGCCCACGCGGTTGGCGACCTCGAGCCGCAGTTCGACGCCGAACAGCCGTTCTATCTTCGGCGCCCAGGCGACCGGCAGCCAGTTCTCGGGATGCTTGAGGTAGTCGTCCGTGTTGACGCACTCCTCGCGGTGCACGATCAGGCCGCGGCCGGCCGACATGAAACCGAGCACCGGGTCGCCGGGCACCGGGAAGCAGCAGCGTGCGTAGCTCACCAGCATGCCTTCGGTGCCGGCGATCGCGAGCGGCTCGGGCGCGGTGCCGCCGCCGGCGTCGCCGGGCTCCGCGGGCCGCGGTGCGGCGGGCCCCAGGCGCCGCGCCACCAGCGGCGCCAGACGCTCGCCGAGCCCGACCTTCTCGAACAGTTCGTCGGCGTCGGTCATGCCGAGCTCGCCCGCGGCCGCGGCGAGCGTCTCGGGGCGGATGTCGGTGAGCGAGAGCTGGAACTCCGCCAGCGACTGGTTGACGAGCCGCTGCCCGAGCTCGATGGCGTCCGTACGGCGCAGGCTCTTGAGGTACTGGCGGATCGCGGCGCGCGCCTTGGCCGTGACCACGAAGTTCACCCAGGACGGGTTCGGGATCGCGTTGGGCGAGGTGACGACCTCGACGGTCTGGCCGTTGCGCAGCTCGCTGCGCAGCGGCGTGAGCCGGCGGTCGACCTTCGCGGCGACGCAGCGGTTGCCGACGTCCGTGTGCACCGCGTACGCGAAGTCGACCACGGTCGCGCCGCGCGGCAGGCGCAGGATGCGGCCCTTCGGTGTGAACACGTAGACCTTGTCGGGGAACAGGTCGACCCGCACGCTCTCGAGGAACTCCTCGGAGGAGCCGGTCTCCTGCATCGCGACGAGGTTGGCGAGCCACTCGCGCGCCTGTGCCTGCCCCTCGGCCACGCCGCCGTCGCCGGACTTGTACTTCCAGTGCGCGGCGATGCCGGCTTCGGCGATGCGGTGCATGTCGCGCGTGCGGATCTGCGCCTCGATCGGCAGGCCGTTCGGGCCGAAGAGCGTGGTGTGCAGCGACTGGTAGCCGTTGGTGCGCGGGATCGCGATGTAGTCCTTGAAGCGCCCGGGCATCGGCCGGTAGGCCGCGTGCACCACGCCGAGCGCGCGGTAGCAGGCGTCCGGCGTGTCGACCACCACGCGCAGGCCGTAGACGTCGACGATCTCGGAGAGCGGCGCGCGCTTGCGCAGCATCTTGCGGTAGATGCTGTAGAGGTGCTTCTCGCGCGCCTCGACCTCGGCGGATATGCCGGCGGCCTTCAGGGAGGTCGTGAGCTGCTCGGAGATGCGGGTGAGGAACTCGCGCTGGTTGCCGCGCGCGCGCTTGAGCGCGCGCTCGAGCACGCGGTAGCGCTGCGGGTAGAGCGCGCGGAAGCCGAGGTCCTCGAGCTCGAGCTTCATCGCGTAGAGGCCGAGCCGCTCGGCGAGCGCGGCGTAGATGTCCAGCGTCTCGCGCGCGATGGCGCGGCGCCGCTCGGGCGCCATCGCGCCGATGGTGCGCATGTTGTGCAGCCGGTCGGCGAGCTTGACGAGGATGACGCGCAGGTCGCGCACCATCGCGAGCAGCATCTTGCGGAACGACTCCGCCTGCGCCTCCTCGCGGCTCTTGAACCGGATCTGGTCGAGCTTGGTGACGCCGTCGACGATCTCGGCGACGCTCGTGCCGAAGCGCGCGGCGAGCTCTTCTTTGGCGATCGGCGTGTCTTCGATGATGTCGTGCAGGATCGCCGCGACGATGGTGTCGGCGTCGACGCGCAGTTCGGCGAGGACCTCGGCCGCGGCGACCGGGTGCGCGATGTAGGGTTCGCCGCTCTTGCGCTTCTGGCCGCGGTGGGCCTCGGCGCCGAACTCGGCGGCGACGCGGATGCGCTCGACCTGCTCGGGCGGCAGGTAGGCGGCGGCGCTCAGCAGCTCCTTGAGGCCGGGGGTCCGGCGGGAGCCTGGCAGGAGCCCGAGCAGCGCCTGCGCATAGTCCACGGGGTGAAGTCTGGCGCCGCGGTCCCGGTCAGTCGCCGAGGCCGAACTGCGGCGCTCGGAAGCCCGGGTCGGGTTCGGTGATGTCCGGCAGCAGGCTCGGCGGCGGCTCCGGCTCCGGATCCGGCTCGAGCAGCATCGCGCGCGTCACGTGGCCCGCGGCGATCTCGCGCAGCGCGACCACCGTCGGCTTGTCGTTCTCCCACGGTACGAAGGACTCCGCGCCGTTGGCGAGCCGGCGGGCGCGCTTCGAGGCGAGGATGACGAGCTGGAAGATGTTGTCGACGTTCTGGAGGCAGTCTTCGACGGTGATGCGGGCCATGGATGCGCCTTTCAGGGGCTATCGGACAAGGTCGTCCATCATAGCCGAGCAGGGGGTCATCCGCCAGCCGGAGGGGCCTCCAAGAGGTCCGAGAGCAGCGGCGCGAGCGTCTTGCGTCCGGCCCGCAAGGCGTCGCCCCGCCCGGCGAGGATCTCCTGCAGCTCGGCGACCGCCTGCCCGAAGTCGTCGTTGACGACCACGTAGTCGAACTCCGCGTGGTGGGTCATGTCGGCCACCGCGTCGGCGAGCCGCCGGGCGATCACCGCCGCGTCGTCGGTGCCGCGGCCGCGCAGGCGCTGCGCCAACGCCGCGCGCGAGGGCGGCAGGATGAAGATGCCGATGCAGCCCGGCAGGCCCGTCACATGGTCGTGGGTGCGCTCGCGCACCTGCTGCGCGCCCTGCCAGTCGATCTCGAGGATGACGTCGTGGCCGGCGCCGAAGGCGGCCGCGAGCGCGCCGCGGCTCGTGCCGTAGTAGTTGTCGAACACCTTGGCCCACTCGAGGAAGCCGTCGGCGGCGACCAAGGCCTCGAACGCGGGCACCGTGACGAAGTGGTAGTCGCGGCCGTCGACCTCGTTCGGCCGCTGCTTGCGCGTGGTGTGAGAGACGCAGACGCGCAGGTTGGGCTCGCGCGCGAGCAGTTCGCGCACGAGGCTGGTCTTGCCCGCGCCCGAGGGCGCGGCGATCACGAACAGGCGGCCGCCGCTCATCGTCGCTCCGTCCTCATTCGACGTTCTGCACCTGCTCGCGCAGCTGCTCGATCAGCACCTTCATGTCGACGGCGAGGCGCGTCGAATCGATCTCCTGCGACTTCGAGGCGAAGGTGTTGGCCTCGCGGTTGAGCTCCTGCATCAAAAAATCCAGCCGCCGGCCGGCGGCCTCGTCGCCGTCGACCACGCGGCGGATCTCGCCGAGGTGGGCGTCGAGGCGGTCGAGCTCCTCGTCGACGTCCGCGCGCTGCAGCAGCAGCGCGACCTCCTGCTCGAAGCGCGCGGGATCGACGGTGGCGCCGAGCTCGGCGAGCCGCGTCTGCAGCCGCGTGCGCAGGCGCTCGCGCATCTCCGGCGCGCGGGCGCGGCCGGTCGCCACGAGCGCGACGAGCCCGTCCAACCGCTGCAGCAGGAACTCGCGCAGCCGGACGCCCTCGCGCTCGCGCGCGGCGGCGAGGTCGCGCGCGGTGTCGGCGAACAGCGCGCGCAGGGCCGCCGCCAAGGCATCGGTGTCGGGCGCGCTGTCCTGCAGCACGCCCGGCCAGCGCAGCACGTCGATCGGGTCGACCTGCACGCCGGTGGTGCCGACCGCGACGCCCGGTACACGACCCGCGATGTCGCCGACGCGCTCCAGCACGCGCGCGAGCGCCGCTTCGTCGACGCGCAGCTCGCGTTCGGCCTCGCGCGCGCTGCGCAGATGCACCGTGCAGTCGACCTTGCCGCGTCGCAGCAGCTTGGCGAGGGTCTGGCGCAGTTCGCCCTCGAGGCCGCGCAGCTCCTCCGGCAGGCGGAAGCCGGGCTCGAGGTAGCGGTGGTTCACGCTGCGCAGCTCGCAGGCGAGCTGCCCCCAGGGGCCGCTGGCCTCGCGACGCGCGAATCCGGTCATGCTGTGGATCATCGGTGTGTCTCGCGCGGATACGGGGCGGAGTGTATAAAGCGCGCAGTGTAGCCCAAGCCCCCCGCGTCCCACGCCCCCAAGTCCCCAAGCCCCGAGGCCTCCCCAGCATGTTCACCCGACCGAGCGGCCGTGCCGCAGATGCGCTCCGTACCGTCCGCTTCGAGCGCGGCTACACCCGCCACGCGGAAGGCTCGGTGCTGGTGTCGTTCGGCGACACGCGCGTGCTGTGCACCGCGAGCATCGAGGACGGCGTGCCGGGCTTCCTGCGCGGCCGCGGCCAGGGCTGGGTGACGGCCGAATACGGCATGCTGCCGCGCGCCACGCACACGCGCTCGCCGCGCGAGGCCGCCAAGGGCAAGCAGTCGGGCCGCACGCAGGAGATCCAGCGCCTCATCGGCCGCAGCCTGCGCGCGGTGATGGACATGTCCGCGCTCGGCGAACGCACCGTCACGCTCGACTGCGACGTGCTGCAGGCCGACGGCGGCACGCGCACCGCGGCGATCACCGGCAGCTATGTCGCGCTCGCCGACGCCTGCGCCGCGCTCATCGCGCGCGGCGCGCTCGCCGCCTCGCCGCTGCACGGGCAGGTGGCGGCCGTGTCGGTCGGCATCTGCGGCGGCACGCCGGTGCTCGACCTCGACTACGTCGAGGACTCGCAGGCCGAGACCGACATGAACGTGGTGATGAAGGACGGCGCCGCCTTCGTCGAGATCCAGGGCACGGCCGAGGGCCACGCGTTCCGCCGCGACGAGCTCGATGCGCTGCTCGCGCTCGCCACCGCGGGCATCGCGCGCCTGCATGCCGCGCAGGCCGAGGCTCTGACTGCGCCGCTCGCGCTGCCGGGCCGCACGGCGGCCGCATCGAAGAGAAGATGACCGCGCGGCGCGTCGTGCTCGCCACCGGCAACGCCGGCAAGCTGCGCGAGTACTCGGCGCTGCTCGCGCCCGCGGGGTTCGGCTTCGAGCCCCAGTCGGCGTTCGGCATCGAGCCGCCGGAGGAGACGGGCGACACCTTCCTCGCCAACGCGCTGCTCAAGGCGCGCTACGCAGCGCAGCGCAGCGGCCTGCCGGCGATGGCCGACGACTCGGGGCTCGAGGTCGATGCGCTCGGCGGCGCGCCCGGCGTGCGCTCGGCGCGCTACGCGGAGGACGCGACCGCCGCCATGCCGCGCGACGAAGCCAACTGGCGCAAGCTGCTCGCCGCGCTCGCGGGCGTGCCCGAGGCCGCGCGCCGCGCGCGCTTCCGCTGCTGCATCGTGCTGGTGCGCGATGCCGACGATCCGTCGCCGGTGGTGGGCGAGGGCGCCTGGGAAGGCCGCATCCTCGAGGCGCCGCGCGGCAGCGGCGGTTTCGGCTACGACCCGGTGTTCGCGCCCGTCGACCCCGCGTTCGGCGGCCGCAGCGTCGCCGAGCTCGACGCCGCATCCAAGAACCTCCACAGCCACCGCGCCGCCGCGCTGCGCGCGCTGCTCGCCGCATGGCAGGCGCGATGACCGCACCCCCGCTCGGGGTCTACGTCCATTTCCCGTGGTGCGTGAGCAAGTGCCCGTACTGCGACTTCAACTCGCATGCGGTGAAGGATGCCGTGCCCGAGCGGCAGTACCTCGAGGCGCTGCGCCGCGACCTCGCGCACCAGCTCGCTTCGCCCATGGCGCAGGACGCGCGGCTCGGAGCGGCACCGGGCGCCGCGGGACCTCGCGCCGTGCGTTCCGTGTTCCTGGGCGGCGGTACGCCGAGCCTGTTCTCGCCGCAGGCGATCGGCGAGGTGCTCACGATGCTGCGCGCCGCGCTGCCCTTCGAGGCGGACGCCGAGATCACGATGGAGGCCAACCCCGGCACCATCGAGCGCGGCCGCTTCGCCGAGTACGCGGCGGCGGGCGTCAACCGCGTCTCGCTCGGCGCCCAAAGTTTCGATGATGCGCTGCTGCGCCGGCTCGGCCGCATCCACGCCGCCGACGAGACGCGCGCCGCCGCGGCCGAACTGCATGCGGCGGGGCTCGCGGACTTCAACCTCGATCTCATGTATGCGCTGCCCGGTCAGGACGAGGCGGGCGCGCTCGCCGATGTCGAGGCCGCGCTCGCGCTCGCGCCCGCGCAGGTCTCGCACTACAACCTCACGCTCGAGCCCGGCACGGCGTTCGCGGCGCGGCCGCCGCAGGCGCTGCCGGACGACGAGACGACCGAACGCATGCTGGATGCCTGCGCCGCGCGGTTCACCGCGGCCGGCCATGCGCGCTACGAGGTGTCGGCGTGGGCGCGCCCGGGCCGCGAGTGCGCGCACAACCTCGTCTACTGGCGCTTCGGCGATTACCTCGGGCTCGGCGCCGGTGCGCACGGCAAACTGAGCGCGCTCGACGACGCGGGACGCGTGCGCGCGATCCACCGCAGCGAACAGGCGCGCGAACCGCGCCGATATCAACGCGATCCGGCCGCGACGCTGCGGGTGACGCCGGTCGCGCCGGCGCAGCGGCCGTTCGAGTTCATGTTGAACGCCCTGCGGCTCACCGGGGGTGTGGACATCGCGCTCTACGAGGCCCGTACCGGCCTCCCGTGGTCGACGGTGGCGTCCGTCGTCGACAAGGCGGTCGCTGCCGGCACCCTGGAGTGGGTGGGTGCGGCACCCGGCGAGGACGGCGACCCGGGTTCCCGCGTCGCCCGGTTCCGGCCGACCCCGCTCGGGATGCGGTTCCTGAACGAGTTGTTGGTCGATTTCCTGCCAACGGGGACGGGCACTTAGCGCGTTCCCCGCCGGAAAACGGCGCAAGCCATGCACAGCTTGCGGAAAACCCAGTCGGGAGGGGCAAAAAGGCGCAATCTTTCAGTCGTTAATCAAAGTGAAACATGTAAATTATTGATTTATATAGATTTAATTCGTATTCAATTCTTGGGTGTTCCGTTCGGAAACCCGAAATCCCCGCCGAAAAAGCCGGATTTCATCCACCTATTCCACAGAGTTATCCACAATCTTCGCGGATCCTCGCGGGGCCGACGCCGAAGCCGCTTGTCTCCTCCCCGACCTGCCGCTAGACTTGCCGCCCTTTTTCGACCACGCCCCGGAAATCTGGCCATGAAAGCGTCGGTACATCCCGAATACACGGAAATCTCGGTGTCCTGCTCCTGCGGGAACACCTTCAAGACCCGCTCGACGCTCGGCCAAGACCTCCAGGTCGAAGTCTGCTCGAGCTGCCACCCGTTCTACACGGGCAAGCAGAAGATGCTCGACACCGCGGGTCGCGTCGACAAGTTCCGCAAGAAGTACGCCGCCGCCGCCGCGCGCTGAGCGTCCTCCGGCGACCCCGTGCCGGGGTCGTCAGCCGCACGGGAACTTTGCTAGCGTGTGGGTCATCTGACCCACCGATGGAAAGACTTTTCCCGATGTCCCCGCGATCCCTGCGCCGTCTCGTCGTCTCCTGCGCCGCCGCGCTGTCGGTCTGCCTCGCCGCGCCCGTCGCCACGCCGCAGAGCGCGTCCACATCGACCAAGGCCACCAAGCAGCAGCCCGCCGGCGGCACGATGAAGGAGAGCCGCGCGTCGCGCGACGCGCACGAGAAGATCCTCAAGGCCTACGGCCTGTACGCGAACCAGGAACTGCAGGACTACGTGAACGAGCTCGGCCAGCGCATCGCGCGGCACAGCTCGCTGCCGAACGCCGAGTGGACCTTCGTGCTGCTCGACGACGACTCCATCAACGCCTTCACCACCGGCTGCTGCTTCGTCTACCTGCACCGCGGCCTGCTCGCGAACCTCAACTCCGAGGCCGAGCTCGCCTCGGTCATCGGCCACGAGATCGCGCACGTCACGCAGAAGCACCCGCAGAAGCGGCAGACCGGCGGTCTGCTCGCCACGCTCGGCGTGCTCGGTGCGGCCATCCTCACCGGTTCGGGCGCGGTGGCCGACCTCGCGAACATCGGCGCCCAGGCCTGGATGCAGGGCTACGGCCGCGGCAACGAGCTCGAGGCCGACCGCGTCGGCCTCGTGTTCTCCACCGCCGCCGGCTACCGCCCGGAGGCCATGGGCGAGGTGTTCGAGATGTTCCGGCGCGGCGAGCGCTTCGAGCTCGACCGCGCCCGCGCGGAAGGCCGTCCGCCGCGCATCTACCACGGCCTCTTCTCGTCGCACCCGGCGCCCGACGCGCGCGCGGTGCAGGCGGCGAAGGCCTCCGCCGGCATCAGCGGCGCGCCGCCCGGCGGCTGGATCGAGAACCGCGAGTCCTACCTGCGCCGCATCGAGGGCATGACCTACGGCTCGAGCCGCGCGCAGGGCCTCGTACGCGGCAACCGCTTCTACCACGCCGAGCTCGGCATCACGCTCGCGGTGCCCACCGGCTGGACCATCGAGAACCAGCGCGACCGGCTGATCTTCTATACGCCGCAGAAGGACTCGGTGATGCAGGTCACGGTGCAGGGCGTGCCGCCGACCCAAGGCCCGCGCGAGTTCCTGATGACCCAGCTGAAGGGCGCCCGCACCTATGGCAGCGAGGCGTTCACCTCGAACGGCATGCAGGGCTTCGCCACCCTCGTCCCGAACGGTTCGCCGCTCGACGGCGGCGCGGGACCGGTGCGCTATGCGGTGCTCTACCGCGGCAACAGCGCCTACATCTTCGCCGGCGCGAGCCGCGCCTCGCGCAACGGCGTGCCGGAGGCCGACGGTCTGTTCCAGTCGGTGGTGCAGACCTTGCGCGGCCTCAAGCCCGCGGAAGCCCCGCTCGCAGAGCCGTTCCGGCTGCGGATCAAGACCGCCACGGCCGGCACCCGGCTCGAGGACCACGTGTCCGCCATGCCCGAGGACAAGTTCGCCAAGGAGCAGCTGCAGCTGATCAACGGGCTGTACCCGAACGGCAACCCCAAGCCGGGCGCGCTCTACAAGGTGGTCGAGTGACGCGATAGGGCGGGGAACTGCGACCTGCTGCCTTGATTCCGACACGCGCCCGTGTCAACTTTACGACACGCCGTTGCGCTCCCGCGACGGCGTCAACACGGCGACGCGCACCATGACCCACAAGACCTTCGAACTGCTCGATACCTCCACCGGCAAGAAGTCCTCGTTGCCCGTCCGTTCCGGCACCGTCGGACCCGATGTCGTCGACATCGCGGCCGTCACCAAGGACCACGGCGTCTTCACCTTCGACCCGGGGTTCATGGCCACGGCGAGCACCGAGAGCAGGATCACCTACATCGACGGCGACGCCGGCGTGCTGCTCTACCGCGGCTACCCGATCGAGCAGCTGGCCGCGCAGAGCTCGTTCATCGAGGTCGCCTACCTGCTGAACAACGGCGCGCTGCCCGACGCGAAGCAGCTCGCGGATTTCACGGCGAGCATCACGCGCCATACGATGGTGAACGAGTCGTTGCTGCGGATGTTCAACGGCTTCCACTACAACGCGCACCCGATGGCGATGGTCAGCGCGATCGTGGCCTCGATGTCGGCGTTCTACCACGACTCGATGGACATCCATAACCCGCGCCATCGCGAGATCTTCATGCACCGCATCATCGCCAAGCTGCCGACGATCTCGGCCGCGGCGTACAAGCGGGCGCTCGGGCAGCCGTTCATCTACCCGCGCAACGATCTCGACTACTGCAGCAACCTGCTGCACATGTTCTACGCCGTGCCCTGCGAGCCGTACCACGTCGACCCGCTCGCCGCGCAGGCGCTCGACCTGCTGCTGATCCTGCACGCCGACCACGAGCAGAACGCGAGCACCTCGACGGTGCGCCTCGCCGGCTCGACGGGGGCCAACCCCTACGCCGCCATCTCGGCGGGCGTGTCCGCGCTCTGGGGCCCCGCGCACGGCGGCGCCAACGAGGCGGTGCTCGAGATGCTCGAGGAGATCGGCAGCGTCGACAACATCCCGAAGTTCCTCGCGCAGGTGAAGGACAAGGCGAGCAACGTGCGCCTGATGGGCTTCGGCCACCGCGTCTACAAGAACTTCGACCCGCGCGCCAAGATCATCCGCGAGATGTGCCACAAGGTGCTCGCCAAGATGGGCCGCGCCGACAACCCGCTGCTCGAGCTCGCACAGCGCCTCGAGGAGATCGCCCTCAAGGACGAGTACTTCGTGTCGCGCAAGCTCTACCCGAACGTCGACTTCTACTCCGGCATCATCTACAGCGCGCTCGGCATCCCGCGCTCGATGTTCACGGTGATGTTCGCGATCGCGCGCACCGCGGGCTGGGTGGCGCACTGGCAGGAGATGATCAGCGACCCGTCCATGAAGATCGGCCGACCGCGCCAGCTGTACACGGGTCCGGTCAAGCGCGACTACACGCCGATCGCCAAGCGCTGATCGGCGCGCGGCGCGGCCGCGCTCAGTCCGCGCCGAGCAGCGCCGCGACCTCCGCCGCGTCGGCGCGGCGCATCGGCTTGCCGTCGACCGGCGACACCGGCGACTGCCGGATGCCGTCCACCGGGAACACCACGATCTCCACCGGCTGACCGTCCACCTCGAGCCGAAGCGCGGGCTGCTGCACCGTGCGCTCGGGCGTCAGCCGCACGCGGCGCTCGCCCACCTCGAACGGGATGCCCTGATCCATCAGGCGCATGCTGAGGGTCTCGGCGCGGTCGGCGAAGGCATGCAGCAGCACATCGTCGTGCTCGGTCGCGGTGCCGCCGAGCACGGGTCCCACGAGCCGCAGCTGGAACTCGCGCAGCCGCTGCATCACATCGAGCGCCACCGCGCGCTGCGCCTGCAGCGTCTCGGCATGCGATTCGCCGCCGAACAGGCGCTGGTATTCCTGCAGCGCCTCCTCGATCTCGGTGTTGCGCGGCAGCACGGAACCGTCCACCACGCCGAAGCGCTCGGCGGCCTTGCGCTTGGCGAGCAGGAAATCGCGTACGCCGTGCTCGGCCATCACCCGAGCCGCCTCCTGCGCCAGCGCGCGCCGCAGATGGTCGGCGCGGGGCGAGGCTTTCTTCAAAAGATCGGCTCCGAGGTGGCCTGGTCGACGGTGCCGACACCCGTGCCGACGGGCGAGGACGCCATCTCGTTGCCGCCGAGGATGCCGCCGGTCGGCATGCGGTCGGCCAGGAAGGTCTCGAAGATGCCGGACGGATCGTCGACGCTCGCGAGCTCGCCGGTGGCGGGCGAGACGCGCGCCTGCACGAGGCCGTCCGGCATCGGCCAGCCGCGCTGCGGCGTGCCCGCGAGCGCGCCGCGCATGAAGTCCACCCAGATCGGCACCGCGGTGCGGGAACCTTCCTCGCCCTCGCCGAGCGGCTGCGACTGGTCGAAGCCGACCCAGACGCTCGCGACGAGGCTGCGGTTGTAGCCGTTGAACCAGGTGTCGCGCGCCTCGTTCGTGGTGCCGGTCTTGCCGGCGAGGTCGTTGCGCCCCAGCGCGAGCGCGCGCCGGCCCGTGCCGCGCGTGATCACCTCCCGCATCATGTCGGTCATCAGCCAGGCGTTGGCGGCGCTGATCGCGCGCGGCGCGCGCTGTTCGTCGGGCAGGCGGCAGCCCGCGCCCTCGTCCGCGCCCTCCGCGGCATCGCCCGTGGCGCAGGAGGCGCGGCGCGGCGCGGCCTGGTACACCACCTGTCCTTTCGGGTCCTCGATGCGATCGATGAACCAGGGCTGGATGCGCAGGCCGCCGTTGGCGAACACCGCGTAGCCCGCCGCGACCTGCAGCGGCGTGGCGCTGTTGGTGCCGAGCGCGAGCGTCAGGTTGCGCGGCAGCGTCGAGCGCTCGAAGCCGAAGCGTTCGGCGTACTGCATCGCGGGCGACATGCCGATCGCCTGCAGCAGGCGGATCGACACGAGGTTGCGCGACTTCACCAGCGCTTCGCGCAGGCGCATCGGGCCCGCGAAGTCCCCGCTCGAGTTCTCGGGGCGCCAGGCCTCCTCCATGCTCGCGTCGTCGATGACGAACGGCGCATCGAGGATGAGCGAGGCGGTGGTGAAGCCCTTGTCGAGCGCGGCCGAATACAGGAACGGCTTGAAGCCGGAGCCGGGCTGGCGCTTGGCCTGAGTCGCGCGGTTGAACTTGCCGACCTTCTGGTCGAAGTAGTCGAAGCCGCCGACGAGCGCGCGCACCGCGCCGTCGTTGGGCGCGAGCGCGACCAGCGCCGCGGCGGCCTCGGGCATCTGCGCGAGCTCCGCCTTGACCGCCGTGGCGGGCGGGGTCGGCTTGGTCAGCGAGAGGAACACGATGTCGCCGCGCGCGAGCACATCGGCGGCGCGCTTGGGCGCGGCCCCGGTGCCGACGCCGACCTTGGGCCGCGCCCAGGACATGCCTTCCCACGCGAGGTCCACCAAGCCTGCATCGCGCGTGTAGAGCTGCGCGTCCTTCGGCCCGACCTTGACCACGACGGCGGGCACCAGCTTGCCGGGCGAGGGCCGGCCCTCGAGCGCCTCCTCGAGCGCGTCCACCGCGTCGCCCTCGGGCAGGGTGACGCGCGCCACCGGGCCGCGCCAGCCGTGCCGGCGGTCGTAGTCGAGCAGGCCTTCGCGCAGCGCCGCGTTGGCCGCCTGCTGCATCTTCGAATCGATGCTGGTGAAGATGCGCCAGCCTTCGTTCTGCGCGGCCGCACCGAAGCGGCGCACCAGCTCGAGCCGCGCCATCTCCGCGACATAGGGCGCCTCGATGTCGAACGACTGCGCGTGTTCGCGCGCGCGCACCTTCTCGGCGGCGGCGGCCTTCTCCGTCGCCTCGTCGATGTAGCCGATCTCGCGCATGCGGCGCAGCACGTAGGCGCGGCGCTGCGCCGCGGCCTCCGGGTTGGAGATCGGGTTGTAGCGCGAAGGCGCCTGCGGCACGCGCGCGAGCGTCGCGGCCTCGGCCAGCGTCAGTTCGTCGAGCTTCTTGCCGTAGTAGAGGTCGGCCGCGGCCGCCACGCCGTAGGTGCGCTTGCCGAAGCTGATGACGTTCAGGTAGAGCCCGAGGATCTCCTGCTTGGAGAACTCGCGCTCGATGCGGTGGGTGAGGAACATCTCCTGCACCTTGCGGCGCCAGGTGCGGTCCTGCGTGAGGAAGAGGTTGCGCGCGGTCTGCTGGGTGATGGTGCTCGCGCCCTGCAGGCGCTTGCCCGGCACCAGGTTGACGACCAGCGAGCGCAGGATGCCCGCGTAGTCGAAGCCGGCGTGCTGGAAGAACCGGTCGTCCTCGGCGGCGATGAACGCCTGCCGCACCATCTCCGGCACCTCGTCGTAGGTCACCGGGATGCGGCGCTGCTCGCCGATCTGGGCGATCAGCTTGCCGTCGCGCGAGTACACCCGCAGAGGCACCTGCAGCTCGATGCGCCGCATGGCCTCCACGCTCGGCAGCGAGGGCTGCAGGAACAGGTAGGCGCCGGAGATCAGCGTGGCGATGCCGAGGACGGCGGCGGCGAGGGCCGCGCCGGCCCAGACGGCCAATTTCGGGAGGGACAGGTTCACGGCTGCCGATAGTCTAACGGAATGCCCGGGCAGGGGCGTGCACGGCCCGGGCCCGATGGTGGGCTATGCTTGCGGGCATGAGCGACGGCAAGGCCGCGTCCCGGAACGTTTTTCTGGTGGGTCCCATGGGGTCGGGGAAGTCGGCTGTGGGCAAGCAGCTCGCGCGTCTGCTGCGCTTGTCGTTCGTCGATTCCGACGTCGAGATCGAGCGGCGCACCGGGGTCGACATCCCGCTCATCTTCGACAAGGAAGGCGAGGCCGGGTTCCGTGTCCGCGAACGCGGCGTGATCGCCGACCTGACGGCGCGCGAGGGCATCGTGCTGTCGACGGGCGGCGGCGCGGTGCTGGCGCCCGAGAACCGCGCCCTGCTGCGGGAGCGCGGCACGACCGTGTACCTCGAGACCTCCGTCGCCCAGCAGGCGAGCCGCGTGCGCCGCAGCGACAAGCGGCCGCTGATCGCGGGCGCGGCGGATCCGGCGGCGCGGCTCGCCGAGCTGATGGCGCATCGGGCGCCGCTCTATGCCGAGGTCGCCGCCGTCACCGTCCAGACCGACGGCAGCCAGGTCAAAGAGGTGGTGCGGCGCATCGTGGCGGGGCTGCGGGCCTGCGGCCACCCCGTGCCCGCGGACCGTATACTTCCGCCGTGAACCCCGCGACGCCTGCGCTCACGGTCGGACTCGGCGACCGCTCCTATCCGATCTTCATCGGCGACGGCCTGTTGGGCGACGCCGCGCTGCTCGGGGGGCTGCTCGCCGGTCCGCGGGGCGTTCGCAAGATCGCGGTGGTGACCAACGACATCGTCGGGCCGCTGCATGCGCCGCGCCTGCAGGCGGCCTGGGCGACCGCGCGCGGCGCGGACGCCGCGCCGCTCCTCGAGATCGTGCTGCCCGACGGCGAGCGGCACAAGACGCTCGACACCGTCTCGCGCATCATCGACGCGCTGGTCGCCAACCGCTTCGCGCGCGACGACCTCATCGTCGCCTTGGGCGGCGGTGTGGTCGGCGACATGGCGGGCTTCGCCGCCGCCTGCTACCAGCGCGGCATCGGCTTCGTGCAGATGCCCACCACGCTGCTCGCGCAGGTCGACTCGTCGGTCGGCGGCAAGACCGGCGTGAACCATCCGGGCGGCAAGAACCTCATCGGCGCCTTCCACCAGCCGCAGGCGGTGGTCACCGATACCGCGACGCTCGAGACGTTGCCGTCGCGCGAACTGCGCGCGGGCCTCGCCGAGGTGGTCAAGCACGCGCTCATCTGCGACGCGGACCTGTTCGCGTGGCTGGAGGCGGACGCCGACGCGCTGCTCGCGCTCGACCCCGCGGCGCTCGCGCATGCGGTGCGCCGCTGCTGCGCCATCAAGGCCGGCATCGTGGCGCGCGACGAGCGCGAGACCGGTGAGCGGGCGCTGCTCAACCTCGGCCACACCTTCGGCCACGCCATCGAGACCGTGACGGGCTACGGCCCCTGGCTGCACGGCGAGGCGGTGGGCGTCGGCCTCGCGATGGCGGCCGGGATGTCGCAGCGTGCGGGCTGGCTGGCGGCGGCGGATGCCGCGCGGCTCGATGCCTTGCTGTCGCGGCTCGGCCTGCGCACCGAGGCGCGCGGCGCGGTCACGCCCGAGGCCGCGCGCGCCGCCATGCGGCTCGACAAGAAGGTGCGCGACGGCCGCGTGCGCCTCGTGCTGCTGAAGGGCATCGGCCAGGCCTTCCTGAGCGACGATTGGCCCACCGACGCCTTCGACGCCACGCTGCACGCGCACCTGTCATGACGGCCGGCAACGACGCGCCTCTCGCCCCCTATGCCGCGACGGACGAGACCAGCCGCGGCCGCCGTTTCCCCGAGCCGCCGCCCGCCACGCGCGGCGAGTTCCAGCGCGACCGCGACCGCATCATCCACTCGAACGCCTTCCGCCGCCTCGTCTACAAGACGCAGGTGTTCGTGAACCACGAGGGCGACCTCTACCGCACGCGGCTCACGCATTCGGTCGAGGTCGCGCAGATCGGCCGCAGCATCGCGCGCGCGCTCGGCCTGCACGAGGCGCTCACCGAGGCCATCTGCCTCGCGCACGACCTCGGTCATACGCCCTTCGGCCACGCCGGGCAGGATGCGCTCAACGAGTGCATGCGCGACTACGGCGGCTTCGAGCACAACCTGCAGTCGCTGCGCGTGGTGGACCTGCTCGAGGAGCGCTACGCGGACTTCGACGGCCTCAACCTCACCTACGAGACCCGCGAGGGCATCCTCAAGCACTGCTCGGCGGCCAACGCCCGCACGCTCGGCGACATCGGCGAGCGGTTCCTGCAGCGTCGGCAGCCCTCGCTCGAGGCGCAGCTCGCGAACCTCGCGGACGCGATCGCCTACAACAACCATGACGTCGACGACGGCCTGCGTGCCGGGCTCATCGAGGTGGACGCGCTGCGCGAGGTGGCGCTGTTCGGCCGCGCGCACGACGAGACGCTCGCGGCGCATCCCGGTCTCGGCGGCCGTCGGCTCATCCACGAGACCATCCGCCGCATGATCGGCAGGGTGGTGGGCGATGTGATCTCGGCGAGCGGCGCGCGCATCGCCGCCGCCGCACCGGCGTCCATCGACGAGGTGCGCGCGCAGCCCGCGCCGCTGGTGGCGATGAGCGACGCGGTCCACGCCGAGCACACCGAACTCAAGCGCTTCCTGCACGCCAACCTCTACCGCCACAGCCGCGTGCTGCGCATGACCGAGAAGTCGCGGCGCGTGCTGCGGGAGCTCTTCGAGGCGCTGCTGGAGGACATCGACCTGCTGCCGGCCGAGCATCGGCGCGCGGCCTCCGCGGCCGAGACCGCGGGCGGGCACGCCGCGCGCGCGCGCGTCGTCGCGGACTACGTGGCGGGGATGACGGACCGCTTCGCCATCCTCGAGCACCGGCGGCTGTTCGACCCCGACGCACGGTCGTGAGCGCGCCCGTGGCGCCGCCCGCGCGGCGTCACCGGCTCAGAGCTTCGCCGCCTCGTCGCGCAGTTCGCGGCGCAGGATCTTGCCGACATTGGTCTTCGGCAGGTCGTCCCTGAAATAGACGTGCTTCGGCAGCTTGTAGCCGGTGAGCGCGGTGCGGCAGTGCTCGATGACCTGCTCCTCGGTGAGCGACGGGTCCTTGCGGACCACGAACAGCGCGACGGCCTCGCCGGAGTGCTCGTTCGGCTGCGCGACCGCGGCGGCCTCGAGGATGCCGGGATGCGTCACGGCGACGCTCTCGACCTCGTTCGGGTACACGTTGAAGCCGGACACGTTGATCATGTCCTTCTTGCGGTCCTCGATGTAGACGAAGCCGCGCTCGTCCATGCGGCCGATGTCGCCGGTGCGCAGCCAGCCGTCGGGCAGCATCACCTTCGCGGTCTCCTCCGGGCGGTTCCAGTAGCCCTTCATGACCTGGGGTCCGCGCACGCAGATCTCGCCGGACTGGCCGATGGGCAGCATGTTGCCGTCGTCGTCGGCGATGCCGATCTCGGTCGAGGAGATCGGCAGACCGATGGAGTCGTTGAACTCCTCGGTGATCGGGTTGATGCAGGCGCCGGGCGAGGTCTCGGTGAGACCCCAGGCCTGCGTCAGGATGCAGCCGGTCACCTGCTTCCAGCGTTCGGCGACCGCGCGCTGCACGGCCATGCCGCCGCCCAGGGTGCAGCGCAGCGCGCTGAAGTCCACCGTCTCGAAGCCGGGGGTGTGCAGCAGCGCGTTGAAGAGCGTGTTCACGCCCGAGATGTAGGTGAACCTGTACTTCTTCAGTTCCTTCACGAAGCCCGGGAAATCGCGCGGGTTCGTGATGAGGACGTTGGTCCAGCCGAGCCGCAGGAACACGATGCAGTTCCCGGTGAGCGCGAAGATGTGGTACAGCGGCAGCGCCGTGATCGCGATGCCGTGCGTGTCGCGCGGCCAGGCGGGTTCGGTCCAGGCGGTCGATTGCAGGGTGTTCGCAGCGATGTTGCCGTGGCTCAGCATCGCGCCCTTGGAGACGCCGGTCGTGCCGCCGGTGTACTGCAGGAAGGCGAGGTCGTCGTGGCCGACGTCCACCTGCTGCAGCGCATGGCGCGCGCCCGCCGCGAGCACGTCGCTGAAACGGTGGTGGCCCGGCAGCGACCACGCCGGCACCTGCTTGCGCACCGTGCGCACGACGAAGTCGACGATCGTGCCCTTGGGGAAGCCGAGCAGCTCGCCGACGCTGGTCACCACCACATGCTTCACCTGCGTGCGGCCGATGACCTCCTGCAGCACATGGGCGAAGTTCTCGAGGATGACGACGGTCTCGGCGCCGGAATCCTTGAGCTGGTGCTCGAGCTCGCGGGCGGTGTAGAGCGGGTTGGTGTTGACCACCGTGCCGCCGGCGCGCAGCACGCCGAACAGCGCGATGGGGTACTGCAGCAGGTTCGGCATCATGATGGCGACACGGCCGCCGCGCTTGAGGCCGGTGTGCTGCTGCAGCCAAGCGCCGAAGGCGCGGGTCTGCGCGTCGAGCTCTCGGTAGGTGATCGAGCGCCCCATCTGGATGAACGCGACGCGGTCGGCGTAACGCGTGAAGCTCTCTTCGGCCAGATGCGCGACCGAGCGGATCTGGGTGGGGTCGATGTCGGCCGGCACGCCGGGGGGGTAGGAGTTGATCCAATAGCGGGAGTAGGTCATGCGGTGGACTCTAGCGGGGGGTCGGCGCCGCGGCAACGTCGCCGCGGTGACGGTCAGCGCTTCAGCAGCGGCTTCAGGGCCGGCCACATGGTGTCGAGCATCATGGGCTGTGCTTTGGCGGTCGGGTGCAGGCCGTCCTCCTGGATCATGCCCGGTTCGAGCGCGATCTTTGACAGGAAGAACGGCTCGAAGGCGAGCTTGTGCTGCCGGGCGAGGTCGCGGAACACCTTCTCGAAGCCCTCGGAATAGCGCGCCCCATAATTGGGCGGGATCTTCATGCCGAGCAGCAGGACCCGGGCGCCGGCCCCCTTTGAAAGGTTGATCATCCGCTCCAGATTGGCCCGGGAGGTCTCGAGGGGGAGCCCCCGCAGGCCGTCGTTGCCCCCCAGCTCGATGATGACGATGGCCGGGCGGTGCACGGACAGCGCCCGGGGCAGCCGGGCGAGGCCCCCGGTCGTGGTCTCGCCGCTGACGCTGGCATTGACCACGCGGTACCCGTAACCTTGCGACTTCAGGCGGCGCTGCAGCAGGGCGACCCAGCCCTCGTCGGCCGCCAATCCGTAGCCGGCGCTGATGCTGTCGCCCACCACCAGGATGGCGGGGGCGGGCGTGGCAGCGGCCGGCGTGGCGGCATCCGTGGACGGAACCGCCATCCACATCAGCAGTCCGAGCATCATGGAAGTGAAGGTCTTGGTAGACAAAGAAATCGTCCTCGAGGCACAGGGGTTGGGCAAAGAGGTTAGCAGCCCGGAGGGGCCGCTCGCCATCGTCCGCGACGTGTCCTTCCAGGTGCGCGCCGGCGAGTCCGTCGCCATCGTCGGCGCCTCGGGCGCGGGCAAGTCCACCCTGCTCGCGCTGCTCGCCGGTCTCGACCTGCCGACCACCGGGCGCGTGCTGCTCGCCGGCCAGGACCTCAACGCCCTCGACGAGGACGGACGCGCCCGGCTGCGCGCCGAGCGTGTCGGCTTCGTGTTCCAGTCCTTCCATCTCGTGCCGGCGTTGACCGCGCTCGAGAACGTGATGCTGCCGCTCGAGCTCGCCGGTCGCCGCGACGCCCGCGCCGGTGCGCGCGAGGCGCTCGAGCGCGTGGGTCTCGGCAGCCGCGTCGGCCACTACCCGCGGCAGCTCTCCGGCGGCGAGCAGCAGCGCGTCGCCATCGCCCGTGCCTTCGTGGTGCGTCCGGCGGTGCTGTTCGCGGACGAGCCCACCGGCAACCTCGACACCGTCACCGGCGGCCGCATCGCCGACCTCTTGTTCGACCTGAACGCCAGCTCCGGCACCACCATCGTGCTCGTCACCCACGACCGCACGCTCGCCGCGCGCTGCGGGCGGGTCTGCATCATGGAGGCGGGGCGGCTCGCCCCGGGCTGACATGGCCGCCGTCAACGCCATCCCGCTCGGGCTGCGGCAGCTCGCCCGCGAATGGAGGTCGGGCGAGCTCGGCATCCTGCTGCTCGCGCTGACGGTCGCGGTCGCCGCGCTCACCGGCGTCGGCTTCCTGGTCGACCGCATCAAACAGTCGGTCGCGCTGCAGGCGAACGAGGTGCTCGCCGCCGACCTGCGGCTCGAGTCGCCGCGCCCGATCGGCGACGAGTACGAGCAGGAGGCGCGCCGCCGCGGCCTCACGGTCGCGCGCAGCACCTCGGTGCTCAGCATGGCGCAGCTCGGCGAGGCGACGCAGCTCTCCAATGTGCGCTTCGTCGGCGACGGCTACCCGCTGCGCGGCACGGTGGGCGTCTCAGATGTCGCCTTCGGCACGCCGACCGCCGTGTCCTCGGGCCCGCCGCGCGGCGAGGCCTGGCCGGACTCCAAGCTCCTCTCGACGCTCGGCGGCAAGGTGGGCGACACCGTGCAGGTGGGCGAGGTGTCGCTGCGCATCAGCCGCGTGCTCATCACCCGCCCCGACCAGGGCGGCGGCTTCGCGGAGCTCGCGCCCTCCATGCTCGTCCACCGCGACGACCTCGAGCCCGCCCAGCTCCTGCAGCCCGGCTCGCGCGCGAGCCAAGCGGTGCTGTTCGCGGGCGAACCCAAGGCCGTCGCCGACTTCAAGCGCTGGCTCGACAACGCACGGCAGCGCGGGCAGCGCCTGCTCGACGTCGAGGAAGCGAGCCCGCAGATCCAGGCCGCCACCGACCGCGCGGGGCGGTTCCTGTCGCTCGCGAGCCTCGTCGCCGTGCTGCTCTGCGCGGTGGCCGTCGCCATGGCCGCGCGCCGTTACGTACAGCGGCATCTCGACTCGGTCGCGCTGCTCAAGACGCTCGGCGCGAGCCGGATGTTCACGCTCGCGGTGTCGCTGGTGCAGCTGCTCGTGATCGCGGTCGTCGCCTCGCTGCTCGGCGCGGCGCTCGGGTTCGTGGCGCAGGAGTGGCTGTTGCGCGCGCTCCAGGGCCTGCTGCGCGCGGACCTGCCGCCCGCGGGCTTCGCGCCGCTCGGGCTCGGCTTCCTCACCGCCATCGCGCTGCTCGCGGGCTTCGCGCTGCCGCCGCTGCTGCAGCTCTCGCGCGTGCCCGCCATCCGCGTGCTGCGCCGCGATGTCGGCGCGCCGACACCGCTCGTCTGGCTCGCCTTCGGCCCCGCTGTGCTCGCGGTCGCGTTCCTCGTCTGGTGGGTGGTGCGCGAGCCGCGGCTCTTCGCGGGCTTCATCATCGGACTTGCGGTCTTCCTCGGTGTGCTCGCGGTCGCAGGCTGGCTCTTGGTGCGCTTCGCGGGGTCGCTGCGCGGCACGGTGGGCGTCTCGTGGCGCTACGGCGTCGCCAACCTCAGCCGCCGCCGCGCCGAGAGCATCGTGCAGATCGTCGCCTTCGGCCTCGGGCTGATGGTGCTGCTGCTGCTCGCGGTCGTGCGCAACGACCTGTTGGCCGACTGGAAGCGCAGCCTGCCCGCGGACCTCCCGAACTTCTTCTTCATCAACATCCCGCCCGATGTGCAGGCCGACTTCCGCACCTACCTCGAGGCGCGCGGCGCCAAGACCTCGCGCGCGCTGCCCATGATCCGCGCGCGTCTGACCCAGCTCAACGGCAAGCCCATCGAGACGCTCACCTTCAAGGGCGATCGCGGCGAGGGCTTCGCCAACCGCGACCAGAACATCACCTGGCAGGCGGACCTCGGCGACGACAACAAGGTGGTCGAGGGCCGTTGGTGGACGGAGGCCGACCACGGCAAGCCGCTGGTCTCCATCTCCGACGAGTACCAGCAGGAGCTCGGTCTCAAGATCGGCGACCGCATGACCTTCGACATCGCCGGCGAGACGCTCGAGGCGCAGGTGGCGAGCGTACGCAAGATCGATTGGGACAGCTTCCAGCCGAACTTCTTCCTCGTGTTCCCGCCCAAGCTGCTCGACGAACTCGCCGGCACCTGGATGACGAGCGCGTACCTCAGCCGCGGTGAGGGGCAGGTGGTGGCCGAGCTCGTGCGCCGCTACCCCAGCGTGTCGGTGTTCGACCTCGACGACATCCTCACGCAGGTGCGCAGCGTCATCGACAAGGCCGCGCTCGCGGTGCAGAGCGTCTTCATCTTCACGCTGTTCGCCGGCATCGTGGTGCTGCTCGCCGCCGTGCAGGCCACCCGCGACGAGCGCCGCTACGAGAGCGCCATGCTGCGCACTCTCGGCGCGAGCCGCAGCACCGTCGCCCGCGGCATCCTCGCCGAGTTCACCGCGCTCGGGGTGCTGTCGGGCCTGCTGGCCGCCATCGGCGCGACGCTAGCCGGGTATTTCATCGCCCGCGAGTTCCTCGAGGTGCAGTACAGTTTCGACGCGACGCTGTGGCTCGTGGGTCTGTTGGGCGGCGGTGCGTTGGTCGCGGTCAGCGGCTGGCTCGCCACGCGCTCGGTGCTGAAACAGCCACCGGCAAGCACCTTGCGAGGAGGCTGACGATGCGCGAACCACCCGTTCCCACCACCCACGCGAAGATGGTCGGCTGGTACGACGCCGGCGTGCTCGCGCAGTCGGCGTGGATGATGACCATCGCCAACCTGTTCGGGCGCCACTCCGACTCGCGCCTCATCGAGGCGCTCTCCAACCAGCCGCAGGGCGTGTTCCGTTTCGAGGCCGACACGCCCGAGGGCGATCTCTGGCTCGACTTCGTGAGCGATGTCGGCGACGGCTTCAACCCGACCTACACCGTGGCGCGCGGCATCGCCGCACCGGAGCTCGATGTGCAGGGCGCGGATGGCCAGGCCGTGCATACGCGCGCCGGCAGCGTGCTCGTGTTCGGCGGCGACCAGGTCTACCCGTATCCCACGCGCGGCGCCTACGAAGAGCGCACCGAGGCGCCGTACGCCGCGGCCTTCGCCGCGGCCGACCGCAAGCCCAAGGTGTTCGCCGTGCCCGGCAACCACGACTGGTTCGACAGCCTGGTCGCGTTCTCGCGGCTCTTCTGCCGTCCCGAGCGCGGCTTCGCGGGTTGCCCCACCGGGCAGACGCGCAGCTACTTCGCGATGCAGCTGCCCGGCGGCTGGTGGCTCTGCGCCGTCGACCTGCAGTTCGGCTCCGAGATGGACGAGCCGCAGGAGGCCTACTTCCGCGAGGTGTCGCGCAAGATGGGCGAGGACGCGCACATCATCCTCTGCGTACCGAGCCCGCAGTGGATCTACGCCGAGAGCTATCCGGACATCGCCGGTTACTCGGACGATTCCTTGCGCGATCTCGAGGAGCGCGTGCTCGGCCGCAGGATCGCCGTGTTCCTCACGGGCGACCTGCACCACTACAAGCGCCATGAGAGCGCCGACGGCCAGCAGAAGATCGTCTCCGGTGGCGGCGGCGCGTTCCTGCACCCGACGCATGTGCCCGAGGGCGATACGCTCCGCACCGGCCACAAGCTGCGCGCCACCTTCCCGGACGCCGATACCTCGCGCGGCCTGACCTGGCGGAATCTCCTCTTCCCGTGGCTCAACCCGGGGTTCCTGGGCCTCGTCGGACTCTTCTATCTGCTCTCGGCGTGGTTCGCCTCCGCGACCTTCGGGCCGGAGGACCTCTCCTCGCTGTCGCAGGCCTTCAAGGCCGCCATCGAGGGCGCGCTGCGCGAGCCGGTGAACGGGCTGTGGCTGCTGATGTTCGTCGCCGCGATCATCTTCTTCACCGACACCCACTCGAAGTGGTACCGCCTCGTCGGCGGCTTCGCACATGCCTGCGCGCACCTCGCCGCCGCGTTCCTCGCCGGCTGGCTGTCGCTGTGGTTCACGACGCAGGTGCTCGGCCTGCCGTTCGGCAGCATCACCCAGATGGCGATCGCCGGCATCATCACCTTCCTCGTCGGCGCCGTCGCCGGCGCGCTGGTGATGGGCGGGTATCTCTTCCTGTCGCTGCGGTTCTTCGGCCGTCACGCCAACGAGGCGTTCTCGTCGCTGCGCGTGCAGGACTACAAGCAGTGGCTGCGGCTGCGCATCGACGCCGCGGGCGCGCTCACCATCCATGCCATCGGCATCGACCGCGTGCCGCGCCGCTGGCGCGGTCCCGTCGAGCGTCCGGAACCCGATGATTCGCGCGCCACCGCGCCGCGCCTCATCGACCGGGTCACGCTGAAGCCGCTGGGGAAGGGAAGGTATGGGGCGGAGCAGCTCCGGACGGACCACCCGACGAGACAAGCCTGATGATCCGCCGTGCCTCCGTCGCGCTGCTGCTCATCGCCCTCAGCGCCACCGCCTCGGCCGAGACGGAGAGTTTCGTCTTCTACCGTCAGGACACGCAGATCGGTCGGCTCGTGGTGGAGGTCGATGGCAACGCCGCCAAGGTCGACTTCGACATCAAGGACAACGGACGTGGTCCGACGGTCGCGGAGACGCTGACGCTCGATGCGGAGGGTCTGCCGGCCAGTTGGAAGATCACCGGTACGCAGACCTTCGGCGGCAAGATCGACGAGGCTTTCCGGCGTCGTGGAAACACCTCGATCTGGAACGACTCGGGTGGTCCGGGCAGCGCGAGGGGGGCTTCGAAGCTCTACATCGCGCAGAGCGCAAGTCCTTGGGCCTTGCAGCTCTACGCACGCGCGATCCTCAAAGCAGGGGGTCCGATCGATGTGCTGCCGGGCGGCACGCTCGCGCTGACCAAGGGCGAGCGGCTGAGCCTCAAGGGTGCAGCGGGCGAACTTGCGGTCACACGCTACGACCTGACCGGGCTCGATCTCAACCCGACAATCATGCTGCTGGACGACGCCAACCGCCTCATCGCGCTGCCGTCCGCGAGCGGTGGCATGGTCCGCACCGGCTTCGAGGGCGAGAATCCGCGTCTGCGCAAGCTTGCGGCCGATTGGCAGAGCGCGCGGTGGGCGGTCCTCCAGCGTGAGTCCGCGAAACGCTTCGACGGACCCGTCCGCATCGTCAATGTCCGCCTCTTCGATCCGGTGGCGAAGCAGTTGACGGCACCCGTATCGGTGGTCGTCAACGGGCAGACGATCAGCGGCGTGCAGCCGGTCGACAGCCCATCGACGCCGGGTGAGACCGTGATCGACGGGGCAGGCGGCACGCTCGTCCCCGGGATGTTCGAGATGCACGGCCATCTCGGCGAGAGCGGTGCGATGCTCAACCTGCTCGCGGGTGTGACCGGCGTCCGCGACATGGGCAACAGCAACAGCGTGCTCGATGCGCTCGATCGCCGGATCATCGCCGGCGAGGTGGCGGGACCGAGGATCGTGCGCAGCGGCTTCGTCGAAGGCAAGTCGCCTTTCAGCGCCAACAACGGTTTCGTCGTCGACAGCGAAGCGCGTGCGGTCGAGGCCGTCCGCTGGTACGCCGCGCGCGGCTTCACGGCGATCAAGATCTACAACAGCGTCAACCCGCAGTGGGTGCCGGCATTGGTCGCGGAGGCGCGCCGGCTGGGGTTGCGGGTCATGGGGCATGTCCCCGCCTTCACCAGCGCCGACGCGATGATCGCGGCGGGCTACGACGAGATCACGCACATCAACCAGTTGGCGCTCGGATGGATCATCAAGCCCGGTGAAGACACCCGGACGCTGTTCCGGTTGACGGCGCTCGGCCGTTTGTCCGGGCTGGACCTCGACTCCGCCGCGGTCCAGTCGACGCTCGATGCGATGAAGGACAAGGGCATCGCCCTCGATCCGACGATCGGCATCCACGAGAACCTGCTGCTCAACCGCGATGGCAGCGTCGCTCCCGGCGCGACCGACTACTTCGCGAACATGCCGATCGGCGTGCAGCGCGACCTCAAGCAGGCCTGGTCGAACCCCGACACTTTCGGTGGCGATGCCAGCGCCAAAGCGGCGTTCGGCCAATTGATGGATCTGCTGCGTCGCGCGCATGCCAAGGGCATATTCATCGTGACCGGGACCGACACCGGCGGATCCCTGACCTACCACCGCGAACTCGAACTGCTCGTCAAGGCCGGGTTCACGCCTGCTGAGGCATTGGCACGCGCGACGTTCGAGATGGCGCGCTACCTCGGCATCGACCAGGCGACCGGGTCTATCGCGCGCGGCAAACGGGCGGATTTTTTCCTTATCCCCGGTGACCCGACCCGCGACATCAAGGCGGTCAAGACCATATCGCTGGTCGCCAAGGACGGCGTGTTCTATCTGCCGACCGAGGTGTATCCGCGTCTCGGCATCAAGCCGTTCGTCGCCGTACCCAAGATCACCGCACCCAGGAGAGACTGATGCCGAAGGCGACCCTTGTATTTGCCGCTCTGCTTATCGCGCTCGGAGCGGGTGCGTTTGCGATCTCCGGCAGCCGGACGGCACTGCTGCCCGCGTTCGTCGGCGGCGCATTGGCGGTGTTGGCTGGGCTCGCACTGGCCTTCGCCGGCGCGCGCCGTCATCTGATGCATGTCGCCGCGGTCGTCGCGCTGCTCGGAGCAGCGGCCCCGGCCGCCGCGTTGGCGATCCGTGCCGCGCAGATGAGCCCGCTCGCACTCGGCGTCAATGTCGGCATGCTGGCGCTGAGCGCCGCCTTGCTGGCGATGATGATCCGCTCGTTCATCGATGCACGCAGATCCGCCGCCGCCGGATCTGCCGGCGACGGCAGTCGACGGTAGGTCCAGCGCCGTGGGCGGGCGCGGATAGTGTCCCGGGGGTTGCACCCGCGGCTGCCGGTCGTCCGTGTTGACGGACCGCTGATTGCCGCGCTCGCGCTCCTCGCTGGCTGGTCCTTCTTCGCGGTCGCTCAAGCCCAGGAGCCCGTCGCAGGAGAGGCCCGTCTCGCCGTCGTCGTCTTGGAGACGCTGCCAGTGAAGGGCCGTGCCCCAAAAACCGGCTACTCGCGAGAGGCGTTCGGACCGTCGTGGGCTGACACCGACTACAACGGCTGCGATACCCGTAACGACATGCTCCGGCGTGACCTCGTCGATGTGGTGCTCAAGCCGCGCACCCGTGGCTGTGTCGTACTAGAGGGTGTTCTGGTGGACCCCTATTCGGGTGAGGAGATCCCATTCATCAAGGGCGACTCGAGCGACCTCATCCATATCGATCATGTCGTCTCGCTTTCGAACGCGTGGCAGACCGGCATGTTCCAACGCGGACCCGAAGAGCGCCGGATCTTCGCCAACGACCCGCTGAACCTGTTGGCGGTGCAGGGTTGGCTCAACCAGCAAAAAGGCGACGGCGACGCGGCGACGTGGTTGCCGCCGCGCAAAGCGTACCGTTGCGAATTCGTGGCGCGTCAGGTCGCAGTCAAGGCGGCATACAGTCTTTGGCTGACCCCGCCCGAGAAGCAGGCGATGCTGCGCATCCTGCGGACTTGCCCTGGACAGACTCTGCCGACACGCTAGGTCAAGACGCGACGCGGGTCACTGTCCACCCGCGTCTGTCCCGCCTGCCAGCTTGCGTTGGTAGACGAGGCCGCTGCCGTACAGCGCGACGCCGAGCACCAACAGGCAGAGGATGCGCGCGACGGGGCCTGCGTCCGAGAGGTCGTGCAGCAGCACCTTGCCGGCAAGGAACGCGAGGATCAGCAGCGCGGAGCGGCCGAGGTCCCGATCGCCGCGGCGGATGCCGAGCCACAGCGTCGCGGCGGCGAGCAGGGACCACGCGACAGCGACCGGCAGCGCGGAGTCCCACGCGTACAGGATAGCGACCATCGCCATCACGTGCCCCGTATACAGCACGATCAGCATGACCTCGCGCGTCATCTCCGCGCGGATCTGGCCGTAAGCGACATACAGCTGGAGCGCGAACACGCCGGCCATCATGGCCTCGCGCAGCGTCGCCGGCCGTGGGTCGAACAGCCGGAACTGGTCGAGGACATTGATCGCGTACACGACCAACGCAGCGATGAAGAGCGGCCAAAGATCTCGGCGGAGCGGCGCATGGCGGAAAGCGGCGTAGGCCGCCAGCGGGCCGATGATGAGCGCAACGAGGGGTTTCGCCCATTCCGCGACAAGCTCGAGGTAGACCGCGTGGAGCGCCACGAGCGCGGCGTAGCCGGCCACCAGCTGCAGGCTCGCCATCCGCGAGTCGCCGAGGCGCCGTCGTGCAGCGAGGTAGATCGCGATCAATGCGCTGGCGCTCGCGATCGCAGCGACCGGGGCCCAGTCGGGGACATGGCGCGATAGTGTGCTGTATTGAAGCGCATAGAAGATCATCAGCGCGGGTGCGTGGGCGGCGGCCTCGACCGAGGTCATCGCACGACCTTCGCGCAGACTGAAGATCGCGGCGGCTGCGCCGAACACCAGCAGCTGCAGCGTCTGGAACAGCAGGGTCGCCACCCACGCCGAGTCCGGCTTGGGCAGCGCGGCGAACAACACCAGTCCGAGATAGAGCGCGACGAGATAGACGGCGCGCTTGCGTACGAACAGTGAATACGCCGAATAGAGCAGTCCCCAGGCGCTGAAATAGAGGGCGAGCCCGAGGGGGTCGCTCTTCAGCACCGGCAGCAGCAAGGGGACGGAGTACGAGGTGACCGCCGACAGCAGCGCATAGACGTCGGTCTGCAGCGTTCGTCCGAGCGGCAATGCGAAGAGGCTGAGGCCCATCACGAGCAGACCTGCGACCCAGGGGCTGATGAGCGCGTAGGCGAAGTGTGCACCGTAGGTGCAGAGGTAGAGGATCGCGAGGCCGCCGGCCGGCAGCAGGCTTGCGTAGCGACGTTCCTGATTCAGGAGCGCGATGCCCGCGGCGATCATCGCCACGCCGAGCGTCGCCGCGAGGCCGATCTGCCGCGCCGGCGTCAGCCAGCCCGATTCGAGCGCGAGACGGATCAGGTAGCTCGCGGCGAGCAAGAGCGCGATGACGCCGCCGATACCGAGCACGCGCGCGATGTCGAGCCCCTTGGTGGGCGCTTGATCGGTCTGCGTAGGCGTGACAGCGGGACGGGGAGCGGCCCACCCGGTCCGCACTTCGAGGGGGGCTTGTGGGGGCTCAGGATCCGCTTCGCGCGTCGCGCGAAGGCCTAGGTGCGCCTCCAGCGCGGCGAGGCGCGATTCCAGCAGAGCGATGCGCTGCTCAGGCTCCATCGGGTCGACGTTATCACGGCGCTGTAGTCCACCGCGAGTCGACGTCCGAGTCACGGAGCAACAGCGTCGAAAAGTCTGGAACGCTTGTCGCGTGAGGGGAGCAGGCCGAACAGGGATTTTCCAGGCCTATCCGCCGGTTGCGATGACTTCGCTGATGATGAGGTTGCAGTATCTCAGGGCTTGCCGTATTATTTGAATCGTCATCGAGAGCACAGGCCGCCTGCCTGTCGCCAACCTGCCGTCCTGCGGCAAGGTGGCAACCGGGTCAACCGGGATGAGGCGCAGCTCCACAGGAGCAGGCGCAACACCAGCAGGCACACGGCCCTCGTTCTCGAGGGCCGTTTTGTTTTCATCGCCTCCTTAAGCGACAACTTGCAGGGCGATCCACAAATACTGCTAAAGCGTCGGCAGCGCCCCCTTCCGTCCGGCGCCGCCTGCGCCGTGCGCGTGGACGGTGGGGAGTTGTGGCATGGCGACGCGTCCGGACCTTCTGGCGGCCCTTGGGCTTCACGGGCTTTCTCATCTCGATGCGCCGGTGCTCGCGGCGCTCGCCACGGAATCACCGATGCTGCTCATCGGCCCGCACGGCAGCGCCAAGAGCGCGCTGCTCGAGCGGCTGGCAGCGGCGCTCGGCCTCGCGCACCGGCACTACAACGCGAGCCTGCTCTCCTTCGACGACCTCGTCGGCTTCCCGGTGCCGGAGGGCGAGGGGCTGCGTTACCTGCGCACGCCGGCGACGCTGTGGGACGCGGAGAGCGTCTTCCTCGACGAGATCAGCCGCTGCCGTCCGGAGGTGCAGAACAAGCTCTTCTCCATCATCCACGAGAAGCGGGTGCAGGGCCTCGCGCTCGAGCGGCTGCGTTACCGCTGGTCGGCGATGAACCCGCCGGCGACGGCCGCTGACAGCACGCCCGACGACGACGCGGAGGTCTATGCGGGGTCGCTCCCGCTCGACGCCGCGCTCGCCGACCGTTTCGCCTTCGTGATCACGCTGCCGGCGCTCGAGGATCTGTCGCCCGAAGCGCGCCGCAGCGTCATCCGCAGCGGGCTGCCGGGGGCGGATGCAGCGGCGGCGCCTGCGACGACGGCGCCTGCACCGCACCTGCCCACGCTTGTGCAGCGCTGCCGGGAGGTCGCCTCGCTCGTCGCCGCGGCGCAGGGCGAGTGGATCACGGCCTACACGGCGGCGCTCGTCGTGCCGCTGCGCCAGGCGGGGCTCGGCATCTCGGGTCGTCGAGCGGCGATGCTCGCGGCCAACATCGCGGCGGTGCACGCGGCGCGGCGGGTGCTGGACGACGCGCCCGATGCCGGGCGCGGCGCGGGCGTGACGCTCGCCGACTCCGCGCTCGCGGCGCTGCGGATGTCGCTGCCGCACCGCGCGCAGGGCAAGGCGGTGGACGCCGGGGTGCTCGCGACGGTCCACCGTCAGGCCGTCGATGCCGCGGGGCAGGCCCACGACGATGCGGAGCTGGCACGCATCCTCGACGAAGCGCATCCGGTGCGCCGCGTCGGCCTCGCGCTGCAGGCCGAGAAGAGGACGCCGGGCCGTGTGCCGCGGCAAACGATGTCGCTGCTCGTCGCCGACGCGCTCGCTACGCAGCCGAAGCAGGCGCGCTGGGTGCTGTCGCAGGCGCTGCTGCCCGACCTCGCTGCGCTCGACTGCGTCGATGCGCCGACGCTGGAGATGCTCTCCGAGCCGTTCCTCGCGCAGATCGCGTTCGAGGAGCGCAGCAACCTGCAACATCAGATCCCACGCAGCCGCGTCGACGGATTCAACGTGCTCGTGAAGACCCTCGAATGCTTGGACGCCGGCGACCCGGCGCAGGTGGCGCTCGGCAACCTCGGCGCCGCGCTCTACATGGACGACGAGAACGCCGCCGACCCCGCGGCGCTCACGGCGCAACATGCGCGGTTGCGTGCGCTGCTCGATGCGCCGGACGCCCATGCCGCCTGACCCGAGCGCCTCTGCGATGCCATCCCCTGCGTTGCTGACGCCCGCGCTGCGCACGGCAGACATCGTCGCCGTCTGGGGGAACATGAGCGCGCCCCCGCGTTCTACCGTGGTGATGCCGAGGTTGGGGCAGCGTGAGGGCGGGGAGGGCGCTGCGCCGCAGGCCGCAGCGGGGACTGCTTCGCCGATGCCCGGTGCGGGCGCGTCCCGAACAACGGGCGCCGCTGACGGCGCGATCGCCATCGGACCGGGCGGCGGTGCGACGCTCTCGCACGCGCTGTGCTTCGCGCAGGTGGATCTCCCTGCGGCGCTCTGCGCGCGCCTCGGTATGGGCTATGAGTACGGGCGGCTCGTGGCACCGCTCGGTCTCGCGCGGGCCTTGGTCGCGGTGGCGCGGGTCGAGGCCGCGACCGCTGCCTCGGCACGCAAGCGCCGCTCTCCGCGCACCGAACTCATCCGCTTGGCCGACCTGCCCGAGGGCGCACTCGTCAGCGAATTGACCGAGCGCCTGCAGGCCGTGCCTTGGCCGGCGTGGGTGCCGGCGGTGGGCTTCGGTGTGCCCCTCGGCATGGACCCGGCCACTGCCCTACGATACGAACGACGCCCACCCGCGCCGCCGACGCTCGCCTGTCCGCTGCTCGCGGCGCGGCTCATCTCCGGGCTGCGCGGCAAGGTGTTCATGCGTGATACGGCGCCGACGCTCACGCGGCTGCTCGACCTGTGGCGGGGCGAGTCGCCGTCGGGCGTCTGGGAATTCTGGTCCCCGAGGACACCGTATGGCCGCTGAACCCGCCGATCTCGGCGAGCGTCTGCTCGCCGACCGCATCCGTCAGAGCGTACCGCTGCGGCATCCGGCCTTCGGCAAGCTGCTGCAGCTGCTCGCCATCGAGATCTCGCGTGAGATCCCGACAGCCGCGGTCACGCTCGGCGCGCGGTCGGTGATGCTCGTCAACCCTGACTTCGTGGCGGCGCGCTGCCGCACGGACGCGCATCTCGCGATGCTCGTGATGCACGAGCTCTACCATGTGCTGCTCGGCCACACGCGGATGTACGCGCGCTCGACACCGGCCGCGAACTGGGCCTTCGACTGCATCATCAATGCGCAGCTCTGCCTGCTGCATCCGTCGGTGGAGTTCACCTCATTCTTCTCGGCCTCGGCCGCTGCTGAGGGGGCGTGGAGCCTGATCGCTCCGCCGCCTGGTTGGCCCGACAAGCCCCGCTACGCCGCGGGGCGCTTGGGCGATGTGCACCGTCGCCTCTACGACGACCAGGGCGCGACCACGACCGAACTCTTCGCGCTGCTCGACGGCATCGTCATCGATCTCGGCTCGGACGGGCACCGGCTGCTCGGCGACCACCGGGACGGGTCGACGACGGGCGATCCGTTGCACGCCGACCCGGACCTGCATCGCGAGGTCCAGCGCATCGTCGCGCGCTGGCCGATGGTGGAGCGGCGCGGCGGCACCGATGACGGCGGCGCGCTCGAGTGGGTGCAGAACCCGCTCCGCAAGCATGCTGCGGCGCGGCAGGCGATCCGCGCGCTGCTCGCACGCACGGCGAACGGCGCCGACAACGGACCGTGGCTGCCCGAGACGGTCACGGTACCGTCGCTGACGCCGTTGCCGCAGGGCGGCGATCGGCGTGCGCAACTGCAGCGGCTGATGGGTGCGACGCCCCTGCTCTGGAACGGCGAGGCGCAGCACCACGCGCTGCAGCAGGCGGGGCAGGTGGCCGTGTACCTCGATGTCTCGGGGTCGATGGCGGCGTGGTTGCCGGTGCTGCTGCAGGCCGTCAACGAGTCCGCGCAGCTCGTGCGCTGGCCCCTGTACGGGTTCTCGACCGTGGTGCATCCGCTCACCCGCCGCGATCTCGCCGCCGGCCGTGTGCGCTCCGACGGCGGCACCGACATCGCCTGCGTCGCCGAGCACCTGCTGCAGCAGCGCATCCGGCGCGCGGTGATCGTCACCGATGGCGAGGTGCAGCGCCTCACCGAGGGGCAACTGCGTCGACTGCGCGACGCGCGCCCGGTGGTGCGCGTGGGGCTGCTCGACGGCTGCGACGGGCGTTTCTGCGCAGCGCCCGCTTGGCCCGTGACGCGTATCCCGCCTTTGGACCGGAAACGATAGGAGGAAGAGAACGATGAGCACGAAAAAGGACATGAGCGAGCTCCGCAGCCCACGCGCCGCCGCTGACACGACTGTGGCCGAGTGGGTGCTGCCCGGCCATCCCGACAAACTCTGTGACGCGATCGCCGACCGTATCGTCGGCGAGGTGGCGCGCCTCGACCCCTACGGCCAGGTCGGTATCGAGGCGGCCTGCGCCTTCGACCGCGTGTTCGTGACCGGGCTGATCGGATTCGACACCGTGCGCCTGCCCGACATCGGCGCGCGCATCGAGGACTGGGTGCGCGACACCTACCGCTCGGCGGGCTACGGCGGCCGCTGGGATCCGCTGCCCGAGGCGCTGCACGTCGACACCAGCGCGTTGCGCGTCGAGCAGCGCGGCGAAGATTGGCAGGAACTGCGGCATCTGTCGGACGACCAGTGCATCTGCATCGGCTATGCGCAGGCGACGCCCGAGACCGGCCATCTGCCCGGTGCGCTGTGGATCGCGCGGCGCATCGCGCGAGCGTTGCACACGCTGCAGCAGCGCGATCCGCAGGGCCCGATCGGTCCCGACGGCAAGGTGATCGTGCGCGGCGAGGAGCATCCCGACGGGCGCTTCGTACCGCAGTCCGTATCGGTGTCGCTGCACCATGCGGTGGATGCCGATTGGCTGCAGATGCGCCGCCACGCGCAGCAGGCGCTGCGCGAGGCCTTGTGCGGCGATGACGCGGGCGGCGCGATCACTACCGACACGCCGCTGCCCGATCTCACCCTCAACGCCGCCGGCATGTTCCTCTGCGGCGGCCCGACGGGCGACAACGGCACCACCGGCAAGAAGCTCGTGATGGACGCCTACGGCCCCGCGGTGCCGATCGGCGGCGGTGCGTGGAGCGGCAAGGACTTCTACAAGCCCGACCGTGCCGGCGGCATGGTCGCCCGGCGCCTCGCGCTGCAGTGCGTGCAGGCTGGCCTCGGACAGCGCGTGACGGTGCGGCTCGAGTACCGACCGAACTCGAGCGCGCCCGAGTCCGCCAGCGTGTGGGCCGATGGGCGTGCGGTGGCGCTGCCGGTGGGGTTGACCGTCACCTCCACGCGCGCGGCCGCGCTCGCGATGCACGCACGGCTGCGCGAAAGCGACTATGCCCCGTTGGTGACGGGCGAACTCGCGCGCTGGGGGCATCCGGCCGCGCCGGCGGCGTGGTGGGAGCCTTGCGCCGGGGTCGTGCAGGGGGACGGGTGGCGGTGCGTTGTCGCGTGACACGTGCAAGCAGCGCACGCCGCACAGGTGAGGGGTGGTCTTCCGGTGTCGCCGGGTGATATTTTGGATTCCATGGAAACAAAGACCCTGAAGTTCAGTGCGTCTCTCGGTGTCGCTTTCGGCGTCTACCATCTCCTCAGGTGGTGGATGGCATCGGAGAGCGAGGTATGGCGCTTGGTCGCCGGCGCCGGATCGCTCATCGCCGCTCTGGGTCTGCTGTTGCGTCACCGGGCGCGCGAGACCGTAGAGTCGACGGTATCGTCCGGATGGAGCGGTCGGCGTCCAGGACATTGGCTCAGTTCGGCCGGAATCGCCATGCTGGTTGTCGCGGCTGTACTGGTGTGGGTGGGTTGATGACGGAGATGATTTGATGCGCGATGCCCTCAAGTTCCTGTCGCTGCTCGCGGTCGGCCTGCTGCCGTTGTCGGTGCATGCAGACACCTCCGAAGCGGACACGCTCCGCAAACTGACCGCACTCGGCGAACAGGGGTCGGCGGCTGCGCAGTACAACGTCGGAATGTTCTACAACAACGGCATCGGCACCGCGGAGGATCCTCGCGCCGCGTTCGGTTGGTTCCAGCGCGCCGCCGCTGGCGGCGATGCGCTCGGCTACTACAAGGTCGGCTGCTACTACGCCGGTCAGTTCCCCGGCGCGGTCGAGGTGGACGAGGCCAAGGCGCTCGCCGCGAAGACGGTCGCTGCGGAAGCCGGCTATTCGCTCGCGCAGGGCGATGTGGGGAACATCTACGGCAAGCGATCGGACTGGCCGCAGGCCGTAAAGTGGTGGGCGGCCGCTGCCGAGCAGGGCTACGTACCGGCGGCCTACAACCTCGCGAACGCCTATCAGCGGGGGCAAGGGGTACCGAGGGACCCGGTCAAGGCGCTGACGAACATGCTGATCGTGGCGCGTCTGACGCCGGAGCCCATGCGTCAGCGGCTCTTGCCCAGCATCGAGTCCATCCGCGGCAACATGTCGCCCGCACAGATCGCGCAGGCCGAATCTGCCGCCGCTGCTTGGCAGGCGAGGCCGTCGCCCCTGACGCTGCGGGCGCAGCGCGGCATCCGCGAAGTGCAGGAACTGGTCAAGTGATCCACAAGAGGCGCTCCCCATGCGTAGCTGCTCGTGACGGCGCTGGCACTGCCGAAGTCTGAGCCGAAGAGACCCAAGAAGCGGACCTTACGATGAAGACCTCGATCCGTCTCTCCCTCGTCGGCATCGGCGCCCTCGCGCTGCTGAGTGCAGTGCATTGGGCGCGGGAGCAGCAATTCGAAGGCCCGCCGCTGCTGCTCCATCTCCTCGGCGTGCTACCGAACTTCGCCGCTGCGATCGCCATCCCGTTCGTGGTGCTCGGCATGTGGCTCGAGTCATCGCCGGTGTCCTCGTCGATGGCGCTGCGCAAACGCTTCATAGGGATCACGCTCGCCGCCGGTGCCGGTCTCATCCTGTGGGAGTTCGGCCAACAGTTGAGCCGTGCGCTGTTCTTCGACCCTGACGACCTCGTCGCCACGCTGGTGGGGCTCGCGGTGGGTTGGGGGCTCTTCGCGGTGGTATCCTCGAAGCCGCCCTAAGCGGCATGTCCGCTCAAACCCCTCATGTCATCCGGAAGCTCGGGCTTCAGGGCGCCTTGTTGCAGGCATCATCGCCATGAACCTTTCCCTCGGCCTCGTCACGCTCGTGGTCGGCGACTACGACGAAGCGCTCGCCTTCTTCGTCGGCAAGCTCGGTTTCGACCTGGTCGAGAACCGGGACATGCCGGAGGAGCGCAAGCGTTGGGTCGTCGTGCGGCCGCCGGGTAGCGGCGCGGGCGCGCAACTGCTGCTGGCGCGTGCGTCGACCCCGGAGCAGCAGGCACGCATCGGCTCGCAGACCGGCGGGCGCGTGGGGTTCTTCCTCTACACCGATGACTTCTGGCGTGACCATGCGCGGTTCACGGCCCACGGCATCGAGTTCGTGCGCGGACCGGCGGAGCAGCCCTACGGTACGGTGGCGGTGTTCAAGGACCTGTACGGCAATCTTTGGGATTTCGTGCAGCTCCGGGACGGGACCCGCGCACCGTGACCGCCGCGGTCAGGGCGATCGCGGACGTCGTCCGCCGCGACCTTCCATGCCGCGACGACCTTCGCCCATCCCGCCGCGCTCACCACGGCGTTCGCCCATGCGTTGGCGCATCTCTCCCCGGTGGGCCTCGACCTGCGTGCGCTGCTCCGGCGTGAGCACGGCATCGGTGCGGCTGCGGAACGTCTCCATCTCGGTGCGCATCTGGCCGCGCGTTTCCTGCAGCGTCTTGCGCGCCTCGGCGGTCTTGGTGTCGTAGTCGGGGTCGCCGGGCTGCACGCTCTGCAGGGTCTGTTGCGCCGCGCGCATGCGGTCGCGCAGCGGCTCGACGGCGGCGCGGTGCTCGTCCGCCATGCCGCGCAGCTGTGTGCGCTGCGCCTCGGTGAGGTCCAGTCCCTCGAACATGCGCTCCGGGCTCATCGCAGCGCCGCGGTCCATGCCGCGCATCGGGCGTTCCGGGGGTGACTGCGGCGCCTGCGGCTGCGACGGCGCAGCCTGGGTGTGGGAGTGCGACTGGGCGAGGGCGCTGCCGATCAGCGTGGTGGCCAGGGCGGCTGCGATCAGCGGTCTGCGGATGTTCATCTGCGATCTCCGGTGGTCAGAGGACATTACAGCCATCTGACCACCGGAGCACATCCGGATTCCACGTATCCGCCGTCGCCGACGGCAAAGTTAGGACAAGAATTGCCAAGCCCGGCGGCGGCCCGGGTGGTGTCATGTCGGGTATCGCGTTCAGCGCTTGTCGCGTCTGTCGTCCCGGCGGTCATCGCGACGGTCGTTGCCGACGCCGCGGTCGCCGCGGTTGGCGCGCTTCTCCCCGACGGTACGCCGTTGGTCCGGGGTGAGCACCCCGTCGCGGCGATCACGGTGACGGTCGTTCTCCCGCTGCGCGTTGCGGCGCGCCTCTTCCACGCGGCCGCGCGCGGCCTCGTAGCCGGCATCGCCCGGCCGCAGCGCGTCGAGCGCGCGCTGTTCGATGCGCACGCGCTCCTCGAGGCGGTCCATGACGATGCGGTGCTCGTCGTCCATCGCACGCAGGCGTCCACGCTGCGCGTCGCTCAGGCCGATGCCGTCGTAGTCGCGGTCGTCCAAGACGCGGCGCTCGCGTTCCCGGTCGGCACCGGGGCGCGAGGCGGGCTGGGCATGGGCGACGGTCACGCCGAGCAGCGTGCCGGCGAGGACGGCTGCGAGCAGGATCTTGCGGGTCATGGCGGTCTCCAGAGGCAGGATTCGATGGGGCGATGAGACCACCCCGACGGACGCGGTGCTATCCGTTTCAGGTCGACTTGTCGCTGCCGGGGACGGGTGCGATGCTGCGCGGGACATGACCGCGGGACTCCATACCGTCGATGCCGTGCTGCCGCACGGCATCACGCTCGCCTGCCGTAGCAACGCGCCGGTCGATGCGCGCTCTGCGCTCCCGCGCGTGCTGCTGCTGCACGGCTTCCCGGAGGGCGCGTTCGCCTGGGACGACATCCTGGGACGGCTGGCCGGCAAGGCGGCGGCCGTCGCACCCGATCTGCGCGGCTTCGGGCGTTCGTCCGCGCCCGTCGCGGTGGAGGCGTATCAAGCGCGTGCGCTCGTGCAGGACATCGTCGCGCTCATCGAGCGGCTGACCGGCAAGCCCGACGCGCCCATCGATCTGCTCGTCGCGCACGACTGGGGCGGCGCGGTGGCGTGGAACTTCGCGATGATGCGTCCCGACCTCTGCAAGCGGTTGATGATCCTCAACTCGCCGCACCCCGCCACTTTCCTTCGAGAGCTGCGCCGGAACCCGGTGCAGCAGGACGCCAGCGCGTATATGAACTTCTTGTGCCGGCCGGACGCGGCAGCGCTGCTCGCGGCCGACGACTACGCGCGGCTCTGGCCGTTCTTCGAGAAGATGGGCGGCGGCGCAGGCTGGCTCACACCCGCGCTGCGCGACCGCTACCGCGCGCACTGGGCGCTGGGGCTCGAGGGCGGGCTCAACTATTACCGCGCCTCACCGATGCGGCCGGGCGTCGGTGAGATGGACATCCCCGACGAGCGCGTCACGGTACGCGTGCCGACGACGGTGCTGTGGGGCGAGCGGGACCACGCGTTGCTGCCGGGTCTGCTCGACGGCCTCGAACGCTGGGTTCCGGACCTGCGCGTGGTACGTGTCTCCGAGGCGAGCCACTGGATCGTCCACGAGCAGCCGGCGCTCGTCACCGACGAGATACTGCGCGCGATCGCGCGTTAGCGCGTCGCGCCGGTCGCCGTTCTGTCTCAGCGCTCGATGCTGGCCATGCCGCGCTCGGTGTAGCGCGGGCCGCTCGCCGGGCCGAGGGCGTCGAGCTCGGCGAGGTCGGTGGGCGTCAGCGTCAGGTGCGCGGCGCCGGCGTTCACCTCGAGGTAGCTGCGGCGCTTGGTGCCCGGGATGGGCACCACGTCCGGGCCGCGCGCGAGCAGCCACGCGAGGGCGACCTGCGCGGGCTTCGCCTCGTGACGTTCGGCGACGGCGTTGACGGCGTCCAACAGCCGCTTGTTGTGCAGGTAGTTCTCGCCCTGGAAGCGCGGATCGTGGCGGCGGTAGTCGTCGTCCGGCAGCGTCGACGGGTCGGGGAGTTGACCGCCCAGGAACCCGCGGCCGAGCGGCGAGTAGGGCACGATGCCGATGCCGAGCTCACGGCAGGTCTCGATGATGCTCGGTCCGCCGTCCGGCGCGCGCTGCTCGAGGTTGCGCTCCCAGATGGACCACTCGCTCTGCAGCGCGCTGATGGGATGCACGGCGTGGGCGCGGCGGATCGTCTCGACCGACATCTCGGAGAGGCCGAGGAAGCGCACCTTGCCCGCCTTCACCTGCTCGGCCATCGCGCCGACGGTGTCCTCGATGGGCACCTCGCGGTCGCGGCGGTGCTGGTACCAGAGGTCGATGTGGTCGGTCTTGAGGCGCTGCAGGCAGCCGTCGAGCGCGCGGCGCACATTCTCGGGCCGGCCGTCGACGCCTGCGATGCCGCCCTCCGGCGAGATCTTGAAGCCGAACTTGGTGGCGATCAGCGCACGGTCACGACGACCTTCGAGAGCCTTGGCGAGCAGGGTTTCGTTGGCGTAGGGGCCGTAGATCTCGGCGGTGTCGAAGAGATCGATGCCGAGATCGAGCGCGCGATGGATGGTCGCGATGCTCTCGGTCTCGTCGGTCGGGCCGTAGACCCCGGCCATGCCCATGAAGCCGGTCATCGCCATGGTGCCGAGGCCGATGGCCGGGACCTCGAGGCCTTGGCTGCCGAGCTTGCGCCGCTTCATCGTCAAACGCCCCCGAGGAAGTCCTGCTTCCCGAGCTCGACGCCCGCCTGGCGCAACAGCGCGTACACGGTGGTGAGATGGAAGAAGAAGTTCGGCAGCGTCCAACGTTGGATGTAGGGCAGGCCGTCGATCTCGAGGGTGCGCGTGCGCAGCGGCACGGTGATGTGGCGCTGCTCCGTACCCACGAGCTTCTCCGGCGTGACCGCTTCGAGCAGCGCGAGGGTGCGCGCGACGCGGCCGCGCAGGTCGGCGAGCGTCTTCTCGTCGTCGGGGACCTTCGGGGGGTCGATGCCGGCGAGGCGATAGGCGCCGTTCTTGGCGAAGTCGCAGGTCAGCTGCACCTGGCGCGACAGCGCGAACATGTCGGGCGCGAGGCGCAGGCCCTCGATGACGCCGGCGTCGATCTTCTTGGCGGCGGCGAAGGCCTCGGCCTTCTCGAGCATCTTGTCGAGCTGCTGCAGCATGGGCACGAAGACGCCGACGGTCGCGGCGTGGACGGTCAATCCGCTCATCTCTTGGGCTCCTTGGGGGTCTCTTTGGCGCGTTGGTCGTCGATCCACTTCTTGGTGATGGTCCAGGTGGTGGCGTTCGGACGCGCATCGCCGAGCGGCGGCGGCGTCAGGTACTCGGGATAGCGCGTCTGCAGTATCTGCATGAGCTTCGGGGAGATCTGTGCACGGTCGAAGGTGGAGAAGCCCGTGGCGTTGAAGATCATCACACCCGGACGGTCGCCCATGCGCATCCAGGGCAAGAGCCCCGAGATGCGCTGCCACGAGATGCGCGAGGGACCGATGCGCGGCCCTTTCGGGGCGGTGAAGTCCGCGGCGGTGTAGAAGGTGTTGAAGATCTCCATCGCGTGGTACTTGCCGCCGATGTAGTCCTGGTAGGCGCCCGCGAGCGGGTTCTCGTAGAAGAGCGGCACTTCGCGCGAGGACACGAGCAGGTCGCCGTACTGGCGCAGCGTGACGCGGGCGGGCTTGCCGTCGGCGTCGCGTGCGAACGAGGGCGCGCGCATGTTCACGGGGTCGTTGGCGACGTGGATGACCTCCACCGTCTCGCCGGTCCAAGGGTTCTTCCACCTGTCGATGATCTCGCCCGTCGCCGGGTCGAGGTAGACCATGATCTCGCGCGAGACGCTGCGGTAGCCCTCGCCGCGCACCGGGTCCTTGTGGCGCTCGCACTGGCGGGTGTTGATGCCGACGACATCGAAGATGTGGCGGTCCTTCTCGCCGGGGATGCGGCTGTACATGCGGCCTTCCCACATGCCGTAGCGCGTGACGCCCTGTTCGGTGGTACCGCAGGTGAGCTTGGCGTTCCAGATGACCGCCGCATCGCCTTCGCGGGTGGCGGCCGGGCCGAGCAGGTCGTCGTCGGCGAGGGCGGGGGCGGCGAGCGCCGTGATCGACGCGACGAGGACGAGCGAGGGGATCGGGTTGCGCATCGAGCGGCTCCCTGAGGATGGAGCCGCGATTCTACCCCCGTGCTGCGTCCTCCAAGCGGTCGCGTCGCGCGGTCAACGCGCGACGAGCAACTGCTTGGCGAGCCGGCCGTGGAAGCGGCCGACGAGCCGGGCGAGGTGCAGCAGCGCGGTGAGCAGCAGCGCGCCGACGATGAGGCTGGCGACCGCGACACCCAGTGCCTCGAGGCCGGTCAGGGGGACGCTGCCGACGTTCGTCTGCCACCCATCGACCACCTCGAAGCCGAGCGCCTGCAGCAGTCCGACGATGCTGCCGCCGAGCAGGCCCAAGCCGAGCGCGCTCACCGTGATGGCGACCGTGAAGTAGGCGATGCCGAGCGGCAGCATCAGCAGCTGGTAGACGAGGGTCGTCCAGGTGCGGAGGTCGCGGAGCAACGCGCCGATCCGGGCGAGCCAACCGCCGGGCGCCGGCGGCGGCGCGCGCCGCGGCATGCGCTCGCCCGTCAGGCCTTCGATGAGCCGCCCCTCGACCAGGGCGAGCACGCGCGTGAAGCTGAGGAACGCGATGAAGAACGGGAAGCCGATGATGAGGATCGCGAGGCCGAGCGAGAGCGACACGCCGGTGACGACGACGGTGAAGTAGAACATGCCGGTGACGAGCGTCGTCAGCATGAAGAAGAGCGAGGTCCAGCTGCGCGAGTCGCTCCATACGCTGAAGAACCGGCGTAGGAGGCTCTGCTGCGGGGCGATGCGTGCCGAGGCGGCCGCCGTCGCGCCGGCCGCAGCGGCCGCAGCGGCCGACGCTGCCGCAGCGGTCGACGCTGCCGCAGCGCCCGTCGCAGCGCCGGTGGTTGCAGCGCCCAACGCAGGTCGACGCGTCGGCGACAGCGCGGCCTGCACGGTGCGTTCGGTCTCGCGGTAGGCGGACGCGACATCTTCGGGCGAGCCGTAGCTGCCGACGATGGCGCGCAGCACCGCTTCTTCGCTGTCGCCCGGACGCGCGGCGCATTCGGCGCGCAGATGCTCTTCTGCGTCGCTGAGCGCGTCCTGGACCATCGCGGGGTCAGCGCCCTCGAGCGCGCGGCGCAGCTCCGCGAGGTAGTCGTCGATGCTGCGCGGGATGCTGCGGTGTTCGGCGGTCATGGCGTGGGATCCGTGGTGGAGGTGGGGCCGGTGAACTGGTCGACGAAGTCGCGGGTGTCGCGCCAGACGGCGCGCCACTGTGCGAGCACGGAGCGACCCTCGTCGGTGATGCGGTAGTAGCGGCGCGGCGGACCGGAGTACGACGGCACGATGCGGCTAGACAGCCACCCGGAAGCGGCGAGCGAGCGCAGCACGGGGTAGATGGTGCCCTCCTTGAAGAGCGGGTCGCCGTCGCGGGCCCGGTGCAGGCGCTTGGCGATGTCGTAGCCGTAGAGGTCGTCGTCGGTCTCGGCGAGCACGCCGAGCAGGACGAGCGCCACGAGGCCAGCGTTCAGGTCGCGCTGGAACTTGCGGGAGATGTCGTCCATGCCGGGGGCGTCCATGGGAGGTACTGTAATACTTACAATACAGTAAGTCAACTAGTAACGTGGGGGTCCCAGAAAGTCATGGTTTTGTCACGCAACCGCCTATTTCTGGTGGTATTTTCCGCGGCATGACCTCTGCGACACACCCCGACCGCCCCTACAACGTTCTCATCCTCTGTACCGGCAACTCGGCCCGCAGCATCCTCGGCGAGGCGCTGATCGACCGCTGGGGCCGTACGGACGATGGCCGGGTACGGTTCCGGGGCTACAGCGCTGGCAGCCGACCGAAGGGGCAGCCCCACCCGGCGGCGCTCGCGTTGCTGTCCCGGCTCGGCTTCCCGACCGAGGGGCTGCGCAGCAAGTCCTGGGACGAGTTCGCGGCGCCCGGTGCGCCGCCCATCGACTTCGTGTTCACGGTCTGCGGCAACGCCGCGGGCGAGACCTGCCCGGTGTGGCCCGGTGCGCCGCTGCGTGCGCACTGGGGTGTCGACGACCCGGCGGCGGTGGAGCCTGCGGGCCCCGCGCAGGATGCGGCGTTCCTGCATGCGTACCGCGAGCTCGAGGCGCGCGTCAAAGATTTTGCGGCGCTGCCCCTCGAGACGATGGACCGCGCCGCGCTGCAGCGCGCGCTCGACGCCATCGGTCGGCGCGACGCGGGCGCCTGATGTCGACCTTCGAGCGCTGGCTGTCCGCGTGGGTCGCGGGCTGCATCGTCGTCGGGGTCCTGCTGGGCCAGGCGTTCCCTGACGCGTTCGCAGCGGTCGCGGCCGCGGAGGTCGCGCAGGTCAACCTGCCGGTCGCGGTGCTGGTGTGGGCCATGATCATCCCGATGCTGCTGAAGGTGGACTTCGGCGCGCTCGGCGAGGTGGGCCGCCATTGGCGCGGCATCGGTGTGACGCTGTTCGTGAACTGGGCGGTGAAGCCGTTCTCGATGGCGCTGCTCGGCACGTTCTTCATCGGCTACCTGTTCCGGCCGTGGCTGCCCGCCGACCAGATCGATTCGTACATCGCGGGGCTGATCCTGCTCGCCGCCGCGCCCTGCACCGCGATGGTGTTCGTATGGAGCAACCTGTGCCGTGGGGATCCGCTCTTCACGCTCTCGCAGGTCGCGATCAACGACCTCATCATGGTGTTCGCGTTCGCGCCGCTCGTGGCGCTGCTGCTCGGGTTGGCATCGATCACGGTGCCGTGGCAGACCTTGCTGCTGTCGGTGCTCCTGTACATCGTGGTACCCGTGGTGGTCGCACAGCTCTGGCGCCGCCGCTTGATCGCGACGGGGCCCGGACGCCTGGAGGCCGCGCTGCGCGCCCTCGGTCCGGTGGGGCTCGTCGCGCTGCTCGCGACGCTGGTGCTGCTGTTCGCGTTCCAGGGCGAGCGCATCGTCGCGCAACCGATCGTCATCGCGCTGCTCGCGGTGCCGATCCTGCTGCAGGTCTACTTCAACTCCGGGCTCGCCTATCTGTTGAACCGCGCCGTCGGCGAGACGCATGCGGTGGCGGGGCCCTCGGCGCTCATCGGCGCGAGCAACTTCTTCGAGCTCGCCGTGGCCGCCGCGATCAGCCTGTTCGGTCTCGGTTCGGGCGCCGCGCTCGCCACCGTGGTCGGCGTGCTCGTCGAGGTGCCGGTGATGCTGTCGGTGGTCGCCATCGTCGAGCGCACGCGGGGTTGGTACGGACGAAGCGGTGGACAGGCCGACTGACGCGGTCGTCGGACCGTATCGTCGGAGATGATGCGCCGCCGCGTCTTGGTGCATCATCCGTCGATGCCCGGATCCGCGCCCCCCTCCTTCCTGCACTTCGCCGCGTGGGCCGTGTTGGTGTCCGTGACGCTGGCGCTGCTGCCGCTCGGTCACATGCAGCGCAGGATGCTGCGCGAGGGGAAGCTCTCGTCGCTCGCGCTGCCGCGTGCCGCCGTCTATCGCAGCGCCGCGTTGCAGTGGCTGGTGCTCGGCGCGCTCGCGTTATGGGTCGTGCTGGGCAACGCGCCGCCCTTCGGCATGTCCGGCTTCGCCTGGCCTGAAGGTGCGGAAGGTCTGCTGGCGTTCCTCGCCGTCGCGGTGCTGCTCGTCGGTCTGCAGCGATGGCAGCGTCGCTTGCAGCAGAGCGCCCGTGAACGCGCGTGGTTGCGCGCCGTGTACCGCTACGGCGCGAGTCTCATCGCGCCGCGCACCGGGGACGAGTTGAAGCGGTTCCGCGCGATGGCGGTGCTGACCTCCACCGCGGAGGAGATCACCTACCGCCTCGCGGTGCCGGGCGGCGTCGCGTTGCTGCTCGGCGGCGGCGAGGCGGTGGTCTGGCCGGCGGCCGCCCTGTCGGCGTTGCTGTTCGGCATCGCCCACGCGTGGCAGGGCGGCTGGGTGATGTTCTGGACCACGGTGTTCGGTCTCGTGGCCGCTGCGCTCATGCTCGGCACCGGCAGCGTCTGGCCCGCGGTCGCGCTGCATGTCGGCTGGAACTACATCGTCGGCGGCATGATGCACACGGTGTACGGTGGTCACCTGCGCCGCGCCGAGGGGAGGCCGTGATGACGGGGATGTACCGATGATGGAGACTCACCGATGACGGGGATGCACCGAGCGACGACCTGGATGGCGCTGCTCGCGCTCGCCTGCTCCGCGTCCGCCGCGTCGGCGCAGGAAGGGCGCGACTGGAAGAAGGAGCCCTGGTACGACCCGGCGCTCTACCCCGATGCGCCACCCATCCGCGAGGGCAGCTACAGCCAGAGGCCGCTGCAAGGCCGCATGCTGCGCGTGAAGCGGCCCTTGCTCATCGTGCGCGACCTCGAGCGGTCGGTGCGGTTCTATGCCGACGTGATCGGCCTCGAGCTGTACTCGGTGGAGCCGTACTACAACCGTGATCCCAAGTCCCTCGGTTACGAGATGTTCGGCATCCCGGCGGGCGCGCGCAAGCGCATGGCGATGTTCAACACCTCGGATGAGGTGCGCGGCCTCACGTTGCAGGAGGTCAAGGACATGGAGGTCGTCTTCACGCAGCGGCCGCGCGCGTTCACGGTGCTGTTCGAGACCGACGATCTGCTCGGCATCCGACGGCGCGCGAAGGAGGCGGGGTTCCGCGTGGTCGAGCCCTCGCTCGACGAGATCCCGGCCACCGACACCACGCCGCGGCTGCGTTTCATGGAGCTCGCGGTCATCGACCCGGACGACCACGCGGTCGCGTTCTTCCAGTACTTCGACGGCGACGCCGAGTGGCAGGAAGCGCAGCGTGTCTTCCGCGAGCTGAAGGGGTCTAAGTAGGCGCGAAGGGTCGCGAAGCCGCTACCCCTTGAGCCGCCGGGGTTCCCCCGAGCGCTGCGGTCAACCGCCGAAGCTGCGCGCGGCCTCGGCGAGCGACGTGACGAGGCTGCGCTCGGCGGGTGTGAGCAGCGGGTTCCAGACGTCGAAGATGAGCACGACGCGCAGCTCGTCGCCGTCGTTGCGCGCTTCGTGCTCGAGGGTGTCGTCGAAGGCGAGGATGCGGCCGACCTCCCAGTCGCACTCGTCGAATCCGACGCGGTAGCGGCAGCCCGGCGGCACGATCAGCGGCAGGTGGACGACGACGCGCGCATTGGTCTCGCCGTGGTGCGGGGGGATGCGGGTGCGCGGCGCGAGCGCGGAGAACATGGCGTTCGGGCAGAGGCCGCCGATGTCGGCCATCTCCACGGCGGCGAGCGCCGCATCCGTCACCGGACAGCGTGAGAGGTTCTCCTCGACGCGATGTCCGGAGCGCCACAGGTGGTAGGCGCTCCAGCGCGGCGAGTGGTTGAGCTCCTGCCACTGGTTGACGGGTTCGCCGGGCCGGTAGCCGATGTAGGGCGCGAAGCCTTCGGTGTGCGTCTGCAGCGCGCGCTCGAGCTCGGCGCGGATGTCGGCGGTGCGCGCCTCGAGCGATGCCGCCCACAGGAAGAGCCCGCGCTCGAAGAAAGGGATGGCCGGCAGGCGCGGTACGTGCAGCTGGTTGCTTTCCGAGACATTGGGGCGGGAGCGGCCCGCCAGGATGGACATCGCCTCGCGCCAACGCGGCTGCAGCGCCGTCGGTAACGCCTCATGCTGTCCGCTGAGGCGTGACAGCAGGTGGCGTTCGTAGTCGACCGAATGGCGGCGGACGATGTCGCGCGCGAGGCGCAGCTGGTCGGCCAGCAGCTGTGGCCAGTGCGGCTCGGGCGGCGCGACCCTCAGCGCGTTGCGCAGGATGGTCGCCGCAGCGTTGCGGTCGCCGCGCGCGTCGAACCAGAAGCCGCGGGCGAGCAGCCCCGGCAGGTAGTAGGGATCGATGGCGAGGGATGCGTCGATGGCCTCGAGCTCGGCCTCGGTGTCCTTGGCGAAGCGGCAGGCCGAGGCGAGGGTCATCAGGACCAAGAGGTCCTTCGGGGCGCGGCGTCGCGCCTCGACGAGGAACTGGCGCGCGAGCGCGAAGTCGCCGCGCTGCAGCGCATGGACGCCGAGGCTGAACGAGGCCTGCGGGTGCGCCGGGTCGGCGAGGAGCACCTCGCCCCAGAGTCGTTCGGCGTCCGCGCCGCGCCCTTCGCGCGCGGCTGCGGTGGCGGCGCGGGCGAGCTCTTCGATGCTGCGGGACATGGGGACGGGAGGCGTGCGCGGGTCGGCGGAGCGGACCTCAGCCGCCGTTGACGACGGCGGCGCTGCCTTCGTTGGCGCCGCGGTCCTGCTGGTTGCGCAGCCACTCCTGCGAGTTGCTGGTGGTGCCGCGCGTCGAGCAGACCTTCTCCTTCCGGACCCGCGATCCGGTGACCTTCATCATGCGGCAGGTCATCTCGTCATGCACCGATCTGTTTTCGCCGGTGGCAGCGGATGCGGACTCCGGCGTGGCGGTCGATGCGGGCGCTGCTGCGGGGGCCGTCGTCGGCGATGGGGCGGTCGAGGCGGGTGCAGGGGTCGCGGGGGCCGTCACCGGCGCCTTGGTCGTGGCGCTCTGCCCCTCCGCGGCCGAGATCGGGACGGACAGGGACAGCGAGGCGAGCACCACGAGGGCGAGCGGGGATCGTCTTTCCATGGCCCATTGTGCGGAGGTCGTAGTGCGCTTGGCAACCTGCAGGTGAAAAAAAACGGCGGACCGAAGCCCGCCGTTTTCCGGTATCGCCGGGTTCTGATCGGGATCAGAACTTGACGTTGACACCGATGGCGTACACGCGGCCCAGCGTGTCGTACACGCTCGGGAAGGTGTTGCCGTTGTTGGCCGAGGTGGTGCCCGCCTCGTTGCCGAGGACCGGCGGATCCTCGTCCGTGACGTTGCGGGCGCTCAGCTGCACCGAGAAGTTGTCGTTGTACTGCCAGCTGGCCGACAGATCGAAGTAGTTGTACGAGTCGATCTGACGGAACTCAGCGAACGTCGACGACACCTGCGTCGGCTCGATCTTGGACGAGCCGATGTGACGCCACAGCAGCGACACACCGAACGGACCGCGGTTCCAGCTCGTGCGCTGGGTCCAGCGCATCTCCGGAAGCGGGTTGCCGCACTGCGTGCCGTAGTAGCCGTTGCAGTCGATCACCTTCGACACGCCCGAGCTCAGGCTCTCCTGGGTCAGGTACTTGTTGATGGCGGCCTGGAAGGTCAGCTCGCCGGCGTTGCCGAGGTCGAAGCCCAGCGTGCCGCCGAACTCGACACCCTCAGCGCGGAGGTAGTCGAGGTTGGTGGTGTACAGCTGGACGCCCGAACCGGGCAGCGTGAGCGTGCCGCCGACGCGGACGATCTTCGAGCAGGCGTCGGTGTCACCGAGGCCGTAGCAGGCGTCGAGGGTCTCCTGCGGGCCGAAGGTGCCGATGACCTCCTTGATGTCGATGTCGTAGTAGTCCACCGAGAACACCGCGCGGCTGATGGCGCCGCCGAAGTTCGGGGTCCACACGATACCGAAGGTCTTCGTGTCGGCCTTCTCCGGAGCCGGCGGCTTGTTGAGGTCGCTGCCCGAGAAGGTGTTGATCTGACCGGACACGATGTCCTCGACCGTACCGACCTGAGCCGCCGTCATGCCGGTGGCCTGGCAGCGGGTACGCAGCGTGGCGTTGCCGGCCAGAGCCGTGGCGTTCTTGATGGAGCAGGGGTCGAGGGTCGCGTTGGCCAGGCTCGCGGTCAGCGGCGCGAACAGCTCACCGATGCTCGGCGCACGGACCGCGCGCTGCGCCATGGCACGCACGAGGATCGAGTCGACCGGACGCCAGGACAGGCCCGCCTTCCAGGTCTCGTTCGAGCCGGTGATGTTGTAGTCCGACGAACGGAAGCCGACCTCGAGGTCGAGCGACTGGATGCCGGTCACACCGTTGACGAGCGGGAGGATGGCCTCGCCGAAGAACTCCTTCACGTTGTACTTGCCCTTGACCGGGAGGGTGTTGCCACCCGCGCCGCCCAAGCAGCTCGCCGGGGCGAGCTTCAAGCACTCGTCAGGCTCGGTCTCGGCCTGCTCTTCGCGGTACTCGGCGCCGAACGACAGCGCGAGCGCGTTGTCGGCGGTCGGCAGCTTGAACGCCTCGACAGGGCCGGACACCGACGCGGAGATGATCTGCTGGGTGCGGATCTGGTTCTCGAGCGCCGTGGCCGAGGAGTAGGCCGCCATCGCCGGGGTGATCGCACCGAAGCCGCCGAACAGGTTGATCGGCACGCACGACGAGCCGCCCGTGCGGCAGCTCGTGGTCGACACGGCGTTCACCGCGTTCGCGATGTTCGCGACGTTGGTGTAGCCGGCCGAGGTGATGTCACGGTCGGACTGGCCGCGCTGGAACGACACATCGTAGTCCCAACCGCCCATGATCTCGCCGCGCACGCCCATCATCATCTGCCAGGTCGTGTTCTCGTAGGTCGAGGAGCGCTCGCCGAACTCGACGGTGCGGCGACGGTAGACGATGTTGAGGTCGTCAGCCGCGTCCACGACGCCGTTGGCGTTGAGGTCGCGCCAGTTGGGGAACGCGCCGGTCGCGACGACCGTCGGCGCCGGGGCGCCCGTGGTCGGGTTGACCGCGGTGCGGCCCGTGTTCGCGGCGGTGATGATCGCAGCGCGGGCCTGGGCCGACAGGAACGGGTTGGCGAGCGGGGTCCACAGCGGCGAACCGAACACGCCCGAGGGCGCGATCTGCTGGCGGACCTTCGTGTTGGTGAAGGTCATGCGGCCGTAGACTTCGGCGTGGTCGTTGAACTCCACGTGACCGAGCGCGGTGGCGCCGTAGCGCTCCTGCGGGGTCTGGTAGTAGTTGTACGGGTTGAAGTTGAAGACGCCGCAGTTCGTGCCGAGCGTGCCGTCGTTGCGGAACTGGCCGAGGCCCGGACCGCCGGCGATGGCGACGCGGGTGGGCAGCGTGGTGGTCGAACCACCGTCGACGACCGAGTTCGGGCCGTCGCAGCCGCCGGTGGCGAGCGTCGGGCCGCGGCCGGCGCGGAAGTTGTCGAGACCGAAGCCGTTGGCGGTCACGATGCCGAGCTGACCGAGGGGGCGCGCGCCGAGCTGCACGCCTTCGCGGTCCGCGTAGTTGAAGCCGAGCACGATGTTGCCGCGGCCGTCGGCCATGTTGGCGCCGAGCAGGATGTCGGCGGACTTGATGCGGCCGTCGCTCTCGCTGGTCTGCGAGAAGTCGGTGTTGATCGCGATGCCTTCGAAGTCACGCTTGGTGATGAAGTTGATCGCGCCCGAGATGGCGTCCGAACCGTACACCGCCGACGCGCCGCCGGTGATGATGTCGATGCGCTCGATGAGCGCGGTCGGGATGGTCTGCGTGTCGACCGCGCCGCCGATGCCGAACGGCGTCAGACGCTTGCCGTCGAGCATGACGAGGTTGCGGTTCGAGCCGAGGCCGCGCAGGTTGATGGTGGCCGCACCGCCCGTGCCGTTGTTGACGTTCTGGCCGTCCGACGGGAAGGTGATCGGCAGGTCACGGAAGATCTTCTCGACTTCCGGCTGCTGCAGCTGGTCGATGTCCTCCGCGCCCAGCGAGACGACGGGGCTGGAAGAGGTGAGGCCAGGCGTCGTGATGCGGGTGCCCGTCACCACCACTTCATCGAGGCCCTGCTCAGGCTGCTGCGCCTGGGCGAAAGGCCCGGACACCGCGAACGGGATCGCAGCGCTGAACAGCGCGATCCGTACGGCGTCGTTCACTGAGGAACGCTTTGTCATCGATTGTTCTCCATGGAGAGTTGGGATCAAGACGAGGGTCACCGAAGCAGTACCGTAGCGACCGCACGGCACAAAAATCCCGTGGTGGGAGTCCTCGCGTCGCGGACGCTACCACAAGGGATAAGTCACCTGCAAACATAGCGAAATTTGATGTTGCGATTTTGCAACACATATTTTTGACGCAACAGAATCTCTGGGAAATTTGATTCGCCCATGCAACAATTAGGGCGATTTAGGCCTAGGAGGGCTCACCCGTGTCTCAAATGTGGACTGCGGCCCGGATGGCGATTTTTGCGAAAGTGGTCGACCTCAACGGCTTCACCGCTGCGGCCCGGGCGCTCAAGGTGCCCAAGGCGGGCATCAGCCGAGCGGTCTCGGAACTGGAGGCGGAACTCGGCCTGTCGCTCATGACGCGTACGACGCGGCGGCTGACGCTTACGCCGGTGGGCGAGCAGCTGCTGCCGCTCTGTCGCGCGATCCTCGAGGCGACGGAACAGGTCCGACAACGTGCCGTCGAGTTGGGCGCGTCCCGCGAGGGGCCGCTGCGGGTCTTGGCGGATGCCACTTATGGTCGCCTGCTGCTCGCGCCGCTGGTACCGCGGTTCCTCGAACGTCATCCGCAGATCCCCTTGGAGGTCGAGCTCGGCGAGGTCGGCGCCGACGCGCTCGCCACCTGCGATGTCGTGCTGCGCGCGGCCGAGCCGCCGCCGCCCCCGCTGGAGGGCACGCTGCCCGACACGGTCTGCCGCGTGCTCGGTACGCCGCCGGCCATCCTGTGCGCCACGCCTGCCTATCTGCAGAAGGCCGGCATCCCCGCGGCACCCGCGGACCTCGACCGCTTCGAGCTGTTGACGCCCGATTCGACGGCCGGACCGTTGGTCGTGCTGCGGCTCGCCCAAGGCAACCGCCGTGCCGAGATCACGCTGCGTCCGAAGCTCGCGGTCAACGACCCCGCGCTGTTGCACGCCTCGGTGGCGGCCGGCCTCGGCATCGGACTGCTGCCCGAATTCCTGTGCCGCGCCGGTCTCATGGCGCAGAAACTGAAGCGCGTGCTGCCCGATTGGGAGCTGCCGCCGCAGGCGCCGCTCTGCGCCGTCTTCCCGGCGACGCTCGCGGAGGACGCCCGGCTGAAGGCGTTCGTCGACTTCGTCGCCGCCAACCTCGTGCCGGCGCTCGCCGGGCAGCCGGTGCCGGGGCAGGCTACGCCGCCGTCGCCGTCCGCGCCGCAGACGACCGCGCAGTGACGGCCGTCAGGCTAGAATTCCGGCATGTACCGCGCACCGCTCAAGGACCTCGACTTCGACCTCCGTGAACTCATCGGCGAGACCGCGCTGCAGGGTTGTCCAGCGTACGCCGATTATTCTTTGGACACCGCCGGGGCGGTGCTCGGTGAGGCGGCCAAGTTCGCCGAGACCGTGCTCGATCCGCTCTACAAGGCCTTCGACCGCGAGGGCGCGCGTTGGACGCCCGAAGGCGTACGCGCACCGAAAGGCTTCAAGTCGGCCTACGACCAGTACGTCGCCGGCGGCTGGCCCGCGCTGCGCGCCGCGCCCGAGCACGGTGGTCAGGGCATGCCCTGCGTGCTCGGCGTCGCCGTCGAGGAGCTCTGGGCGGCCTCGAACCTCGCGTTCAAGCTCTGCCCGATGCTCACGCAGGGCGCGGTCGAGGCGTTGGAGCGCTTCGGCACGCCGCAGCAGAACGCGCTGTTCCTCGAGAAGATGGTGAGCGGCGAGTGGACCGGCACGATGAACCTCACCGAGCCGCAGGCCGGGTCGGACCTCGCGGCCATCCGCACGCGTGCGGTGCCGGACGGCGACCGCTACCGGCTCTTCGGCCAGAAGATCTTCATCACCTGGGGCGAGCACGACCTCACGCCCAACACCGTCCACATGGTGCTGGCGCGCATCGACGGCGCGCCGCCGGGCGTGCGCGGCATCTCGATGTTCATCGTGCCGAAAGTGCTGGTGGGCGATGACGGTGCGCTCGGCGCGCGCAACGATGTGCACGCCATCTCCATCGAGCACAAGCTCGGCATCCACGGCAGTCCGACCTGCGTCATGGCCTACGGCCAGAAGGACGGCGCGGTCGGATATCTGGTGGGCGAGGCGAACCGCGGCCTCGAGTACATGTTCGTCATGATGAACGCGGCGCGGCTGTCCGTCGGTCTCGAGGGCTATGCGGTCGCCGAGCGCGCGTTCCAGCAGGCCTCGCAATGGGCGCGCACGCGCGTGCAGGGCAAGCCGGTCGGTGCGCCGGTGCGCGATGCGGCGGGTGCGCCGGCGACGATCATCCACCATCCCGACGTCAAGCGCATGCTGCTCACCATGAAGTCGCAGATCGAGGCGCTGCGCGCGACGGCGCTGTATGCGGCGTTGCAGCTCGACCTCGGTGCGCGGCATGCCGACGAGGCGACCCGCGCGGCGGCACAGGTCCGCGGCGATCTGCTGATCCCGGTGGTCAAGGCCTGCAGCACCGAGACCGGCATCGAGCTCGCCTCGCTCGGCGTGCAGGTGCACGGCGGCATGGGTTTCATCGAGGAGACGGGCGCGGCGCAGCCCTACCGCGACGTGCGCATCACCACCATCTACGAAGGCACCACCGCCATCCAGGCCAATGATTTCATCGGCCGCAAGGTCGCGCGCGACGGCGGTGCCGCGCTGGCGGCGCTGCTCGCCGACGCCGACCGCGAGCTCGCGGCGCTCGATGCGCCCGGCACGCCGCAGGCCGCGGCGGTGGCCGCCGCGCGTGA